>CAVYSW010000011.1:0-143122 GCA_963771275.1 uncultured Gemmatimonadales bacterium | reverse complement strand
GGCACCCGCTCGCCGATGATGCCGCACTCGAGGCCGGCATGGATCGCCTTCACCGCCGGCTCCTTGCCGTACAGCTCCTTGTACGTGCGCTTGGCGAGCTTGAGGATCGGCGAGGCGAGGTTGGGCTTCCAGCCCGGATAGCCGTCCCCCTGCGCCACCGCGGCCCCGCCCAGCTCGAAGACCGTGCGCACCGTGTCGCACATCTCGTCGATCTCCGACGCCACGGAGCTCCGCTGGCTGGTGGCGAGGCTGATCCCCTTCTTGCCGGTCTCGATCACCGCCACGTTGGTCGAGGTCTCGACCAGTCCGGGAATGTCCGCGCTCATCTTCATCACGCCGTGGGGCAACGCGGCGATCGTCTGCAGCAGCTTCTTCTGCTGCGCCTGCTTGATCACCTTGCCGCGCTTCGCCCCCTTGATCGCCGTGAGCGACACCGTGAGGTCGGGATCCACCGTGCCGACCTCGGCCCGCGCGGTCTTGTTGAACGCGTGCACCGCCTGCACGGCCTCGTCCCAGCGCTTCGCCGGCACCCACACCGTTGCTTCGGCCTCGCGCGGGATCGCGTTCCGCTTGCTGCCGCCCTGGATCGACGACAGCCGGGCCCCCAGGCCGCCGAGCAGACGCAGCGCGCGGTTCAGCGTCTTGATGGCGTTGCCGCGGCCCTGGTGAATCTCCATGCCCGAGTGCCCGCCCTTGAGGCCGGTCACCGCCAGGAGCCCCGCCACGGCCTGGGCGGGAGCCGGGTCGAACGCGACCGTCCACGTGCCCGTGGTGTCACGCCCGCCGGAGCAGCCGACGTACAGCTCGCCCTCTTCCTCGGAGTCGAGGTTGAGCAGGATGCGGCTCTCGAGGAAGCCGGCCTCGAGCCCCGCCGCGCCCGTGAGGCCGGTCTCTTCGTCAATGGTGAACAGGAACTCGAGCGGGCCGTGCACCAGCGTCTTGTCCTCCATGATGGCGAGGTTCGTCGCCACGGCGACCCCGTTGTCGGCGCCGAGTGTGGTCCCGTCGGCCATCATCACGTCGCCCTTGCGCACCAGCTCGATCGGGTCCTTGGCGAAGTCGTGCACCACGTCCTTGTTCTTCTCGCAGACCATGTCGAGGTGGCCCTGCAGGCACACCATCGGCACGCGCTCCTTGCCCGGCGAGGCGGGCTTGCGCGCCACGACGTTGCCCAGGCGGTCGGCCTTGGCCGCCAGGCCCAGGCGCTTCGCCGTTTCCAGCACGTACCTGGTCATCTTCTCTTCGTGCTTCGAGCAGCGCGGGATCTTGACGATCTCCGCGAAGTACTTCCAGACGAGCGGGGGCTTGAGCCCTTCAATGGCGTTGGACATCGCTTGTTCTCCTTCAGGAAGACGCCTCACGCACCGGATGCTCCGGTGCGAGAAACGTAACGGAATCGTAGCGGGCGAGCCGGCGGAGGAAGGTCATCACCCGAGTCCCGGCCTCGGCGCGCTGCTCGCCGGAGCTGGCCTGCAGCCGCGCGGCGATCTCGCCCACCGTGGTCCGCCCGTCGCACTGGCGCCACACGAAGCTCCCGAGCTCGTCGAGGTGCAGCCGCATCTCGCGCCGGGCGAACAGCGGAAGCACCCACCGGCGCGTCCACCGTCCGGTGAACCGCGGCACCATCACGGTTACCCGCCCGTCGGGCTCGTCCTCCGAGCGGTGTTGGGGGACGGGCACGAGCGCGTCGAACGGCACGTCAGGCATCGTGGTCCCGATGTGATTGCGGCCTCCCGGAGAGGAGGCCGCAGTCGCATCCCTGAGCCGTCACATCACGGCGCTTGGCGGGGCTGGCTCGTCCGGGCGGCCCGCGTTGTCGAGCGGGATCTTCACCAGGATCCAGCCGATCAGGAGGAACACGAGCAGGCTCACCCCGAACGGGAGCGGCATGAACCGGAAGATGCTCGGCAGCCAGTCCGGGAATGACAGATTCGCCACCGCGAGACCCGCGAACAGCAGCCCGATCAGCGCCTCGCCGGCGATCAGCCCGGCGGCGAGCAGCACGCCCGTATTCTCGACCCGTGCCTTCTGCGCGTCGTTGTGGCTGCGCCTCACGTTGAACCGCTCCACGATGCCCTTGATCACGCCGCCGATGAAGATCGCGAACGTGGTCTCGAGCGGCAGGTACATGCCGACGCAGACGAGCATCGGGCTCCGCACCTGCATCAGGATCATGCCGAGCGCCATCAGCATCCCGACGACGATCAGCGGCCAGGCCATCTGCCCGCCCACGATGCCCTGCGACAGCAGCGCCATGAGGCTCGCCTGCGGGGCGGGGTACTTCTCGCCGCCGAGGCCCGTGCCGCCCAGGTTGATGTCGCCCTGGTGCAGGATCACCAGCGGGAAGAACATCACCGCGGCCGCGGCCGCGACGCCGATCAGGTCACCCAGCTGCATCTTCCACGGCGTGCCGCCGAGGATGTGGCCGACCTTGAGGTCCTGCAGCATCTCGCCCGCGACGGCCGCCGAGACGCACACGACGCCCGCGACGCCGAGCACCGCCGCCACGCCGGCCTGGCCCCGCTGGCCGAGGGCGACCATCAGCAGCGCCGCCACGAGCAGCGTGGACAGCGTGAGGCCCGAGATCGGGTTGTTCGACGAGCCGATGATCCCGACGAGGTAGCCGGAGACGGCCGCGAAGAAGAACCCGGCGACGATCATCACGACGGTCGCGACCAGCGCCGCGCCGACGTTCTGCGCGAAGAAGTTGTAGATGAAGAACGTCAGCACGCCGACCGCCAGGATGCCGAGCACGACCTGCGTGAACTTGATGTCCTGCTCGGTGCGGACTTCGGCCGCGTGACCTGCGGCGGCCTTCTTGACGTCGCCGATCGAGCGGCCGATGCCCGCCGCCAGGCTCTTGCGCATCCGGAACAGCGTGAACGCGGCGGCCATGAGCATGCCGCCGATGGCCATCGGCCGGACGATGTAGCGCCACACGTTCTTCGACATATCGACCCAGGTCTCCGACCCGGGCAGCGCGTCGGCCGGCATCAAGCTCGGGCCGAGGAAGTAGGCGATGATCGGCACGAACAGGCCCCACGCGAGCAGGCCGCCCGAGAAGTTGAGCGACGCCAGTTTGGGGCCGATGATGTAGCCCACGCCGACGTAGGCGGGGCTCACCCCGGGGGAGCTGAGCAGGAGGCCACTCTCTCCGGTGGCGTTCCCGCTGCCCTTGAGGTCGATCGTGGCCTTGGCGAAGGCGACGAAGTGCTCCCAGCTGGTCTTGAACACCCGGAACTGGGCCAGTGCCTGGATCACCGCGCCCAGCCCCATGGCGCCGAACAGGAACCGGGCGCCGGTGCCGCCCCGCTGTCCCGCCTTGTGGATCTCGGAGGCGGCCACGGACTCGGGGAACGGCAGCTCGGCGTCCTCGACCATCACGCGCCTGAGCAGCGCCACGAACATGATGCCGAGCACGCCGCCCGCCAGCATGATCAGGGACGACTGGATGTAGTGCCCGGTGGTGTAGAAGTCGGTCCAGATGCCGGCGATGAAGAAGGCCGGGAGGGTGAAGATCGCCCCGGCCGCGACCGACTCGCCGATCGAGCCCACCGTCCGGGCGAAGTTCTCCTCGAGGATGCTGCCGCGCATCAGCCTGAGCAGCGCCATGCCGATCACCGCCGCGGGGTAGGTGGCGGCGATCGTCATGCCCGCCTTGAGCCCGAGGTAGGCGTTCGCGGCGCCGAGCACGACGCACATCACCAGGCCGATGATCAGGGCCCTGAGCGTGAACTCCGGCATGCTCTTGTCGGCCGGCACGTAGGGTCTGTAGCGGGGTCCGCCACCCGTGCTGGACTGGATGTCAGCCATGGATTCTCCGGGGTTGCGTGATCACGACCGGGCCGAGAGGAGTGCCGGCCGCAGACGGCCTATTCTGGCGCCCCGGTAGGGGGGTGTCAACTGCGGCGCGCCGCCGCGCTCTCCCGGGGGCGGGTGGGAAGGCCTATCTTTCCGCCGTGCGACCGGTCCATCCCGTTCTGCTCCTCGTGGCTCCGCTGGTGGGCGCCTGTGGGCCCAAGACGCCGCCCGCGGCCCCGGCACCCGAGCCGGCGGTGCACGACACCGTGCGCGTCGTGGACACGGTGCGGGTGACGACGCCGGATCCGGATCTGCAGCGCCGCGTCTCGGCGCTCGAATTGCAGGTGCTCGAGCGGGACGCGCAGCTCGAGGAGCTACAGCAGCGACTGGATGAGGCGACGCGCGAAGTCGTGCGGTCGATGGCGAAGCTGCAGACCATCGCCACGCGGGCGGAGGCGGCGTCGGGCATGGCCGAGGCGGAGCTCGCCCTGGAGGCGGTCCGAGCCCGCTCCGGTGCCGCCCCAACCCATGACTACACCAGGGCGAAGCAGCTGCTGGACATGAGCACCGCCGAGTTCAACCGGCAGAACTACGGCGGGGCGCTGTACCTCGCGACGCAGGTCAAGGCCGTCGCGCGCGTCGTCGGCGGCGGCCCACCCGACGCGCGCGGGACGTTGCGGCCGGATGAGACGCCGTTCGCGCTTTCCCTGCCCCTGCAGGTGTCATCGCGTGCCAACGTGCGCGGTGGCCCCGGCACCGGCTTCCCGGTGCAGTACATGCTGGAGAAGGGAGCCCTGATCACGGCGTTCTCCTACGTGGCGGACTGGCTGAGGATCACCGACGCCGAGGGCCGGCCCGGGTGGATCTTCCGCGATCTCACGAGCCGGCGGTCGACCGAGGGGAAGTAGCGGATGGGGGGACCGGAGCTCAGGCTCCGGTCTTGGCTTGCGGTTTCTCCCGGGCGGCCCGCTCGACGCGGTTCCGCCCGCGTTGCTTGGCACGGTACATCGCGGCGTCCGCGCTCGCGATCAGGGTCTCCGGAGTCTCGCCGTCGGCCGGGTAGGCGGCGACGCCGATCGAGATCGTCACCTGGCGCGGCTCGTCCGGGCCCCAGAACTCGTTTTCGATAAAGCTGCGAATCCGTTCGGCCGCGCGCTCGGCCTCGTCGATCCGCGTCTCCGGCAGCAACACCAGGAACTCCTCCCCCCCGTACCGTGCCGCGACGTCCACGCCCTCCCGCACGGTCTGCCCTAACACGACGGCGACCCGTACCAGGACGTCGTCACCGGCCTGATGCCCGAACGTGTCGTTGTACCGCTTGAACTGATCCACGTCCAGCATGAGAACGGCGAAGTGCGATTCGTGCCGCCGGGCGCGGAGCGTCTCCCGCGTCAGCACGGCAATCAGGTGCCGGCGGTTGGACAGGCCGGTGAGCGCGTCGGTGATCGCGAGATGCTCGAGCTCCTCGTTCTTCGTGCGGAGCAGCTCGTTATTCGCGTCCAGCTCGGCCCGGTTCCGGCGCAGCTGCTCGACCATCCCGTTGAAGACGTCCACCAGAGAGCCCAGCTCGCCGCCGCCGACCGCCTTGAGATCGACGTCCAGGTTGCCCGCCGCGACCTCAGTCGCGCCCTGCGTCAGGCGGTTGAGCGGCCGGATGATCAGCTGCGCCAGCACGTACCCCATCAGCCCCACTACGATGAGCAGCCCGAGCACGGTGAGCACGGTGACGTTGCGCAGGTGCCGCACCTGCGCGAACGCCTCCCGTTCCGGGAGCTGCGCCACCACGTACCACCCGAAACGCACCGCCTGCGCCGTCCCCACGACCTGGATTCCCTGCTGCGGGCTGTGGAAGCTGGCGGGCGCGGGGTTGCGCGCGAGCATCTCCCGCACGATGGTCGAATCGAACCGGCTGTCCATCAGCGCGGCGGACGTGCTGTCTGAGCCGATGATCACGCCGTACGCCGCGTTCACGACGTACAGCGCCCCGGACGGCTCCGGCACGGCGCCCCGGAAGATGGAGTCCGGGCTGAACGCGAGCTTGGCGGTGAGCGCGCCCAGCACCCGACCGTCGTTGCTCTTCACGGGCACCGCGATCGGAACGACCGGCCCGCGGGCGTCCGCGTCCCAGAACGGCGTGCCGATCACGGGCTTGTCCTGCTGCACATCGCCGAGCCAGGAGTCTGGTAGATGAAACGTGGCGGCCTCGGGCGCGCTGGAGGCGACGACCCGGCCTTGGGGCGTCGTCACCTGCAGCTCGACGAACCCCAGCGACCGGGTCCGCACCGAGCGGAGATAGTCGTTCAGCCGGCTGAGCGTCTGCCCTGCGCGGGCCGAGAGGCCGAGGTTCTCGGTGACCTCGTAGGAGCCGGTGTAGACCCGCGCGTCGTACAGCCGCTCCTTGATCCACAGGTCCAGCGCCCGTTCCGCCTGCGCACTGCTGCGGTCCAGGCCCTCCGCCACCTTCGCAGAGAGTGAACGGCGGTTCTGGACATAGGACATCCAGGCCGTGCTGAGAGACGGGATCAGGACCGCGAGGAGCGCAAAGACCAGGATCTTCCGCCGCAGGCTCTCGAGCCCGACGCGGCGTAGCCGGTCGCCGACCAGCACTTCCCACCGCAGGGCCCGAGAGAGTCGGCTGGGGGTCAGCATGCCATCAAGCATAGCCCGCCGTGGAAAGCGCAGGTAGGGGCGCCCGTCGCCGTCTCACCGAGGTCTAGGCGGGGGGCCAGCCGCCGGCCAGCACGGCGAACGGCGGCCGCCGCCGCGCGTGCGGGCTGCGGACCGCCCAGTACAGCAGCAGGCCCGCCGGCCCGAGCAGGCACGTCAGCACCAGACACGGCGCCGTGGCGACGGCGGACACCCCGAGCCGCATGGCGTCGCGCGTCATCCATCCGCCCACGAAGAGATCGAGCACCAGGTAGTGGATCCACCCGGCGAGGAGCGCCTCGCGGTTGGCGAACAGCCGCTCCACCGCGTCGAGCGACCCGAAGCCGCCCTCCGCCCGCCCGAAGGTCGTCACGACGAGGTACAGATAGACGCCGGCGAGCAGCAGCGGCATCGCGTTCCACGCGATCAGCCGCCTCGTGCCCTTCCAGCGCGGGGCGACCACCATGAGCAGCCATTGCGGGAGAACGACGGCCGTGCAGATCGTGAAGAGCGTGTCAGTGGACACGGCGGGCTCCGGGGAAAGACGCGGGGCGGCGTCGCCGGGCGACTACTGCCCGGGGGCGAACGTGGTCGGTCCGAGCTCGGGGTTGACCCGCACTTCGTCGAGGAAGGTCGACCCCGTGTGCTGGCCGGCGGTGAAGTTCTCTTCGCGGAACGCAAACAGCACGCCGTCCACCGGCCGGTAGTCGGCGTAGATCGTCCGGAACGCGGTGTCGACGTCGTCGACGCGCATGGACGACTCGGTGACCGTCACCAGGTGAGTGTCGGGGTCCACGTAGAGGCGCAGCTCGAGCCCGTCTCCCAGCGCGAGCGCGACGCCGGGGTAGCGGTGTCCCTTCTGATCGAGCGGAGCGATCGCCCGGGCGTCCCCACGGTGCTCGGCGAGGATCCAGAGCGCGTCGGCGCGCGCCGCCTGCAGGCGCATCGCGGCGAGGGCCGGGCCGGTCGCGTCGGTGTACGTGCCGGAGGCCTCGCGCCGCCAGCCGCGCTGTCCGTCGAGAATCCGCACTTCGACGACCCGGGGATAGTGAATGACGATGCGCAGCCGGTCGGGGCGCTGGAATGTGCGGAACGTGGTGGCGCTGCCCGGCCGGTCCGCCGCCTCGATCCGGCCCTGCATGGCATAGGTCGTCATCCGGCGCAGCCCTGCCACGCCGCCGTGCGCCGTGAGCACGCTGTCGATCAGGGACTGGAGCTCGGCGGTCGCCGCCCGCTCGCCCCCTCCAGCCCGCGGAGCGGTGCAGCCCGCAAGGGCGAGAATCGCGACGACGACTGCGGTACGGTGCATGGTCGATCCCGGTGCGGCCTCCGGAAGGTACGCCATCCGCCCCGGTGCGGGAAACCGGTCCGGTCGGCCGCGCGGGCGCGCCCTCCCATCGGCCGGGACCGCACGCCATCTTCCGTCAATCCCCCTTGACGAGGTCAGGCATGAAACGCGCCGCAATCGTCTTGCTCGCCTCCACCCTGCTGACGGGTCTCTCCACCCGGGCATCGGCGCAGGGCGGGCTGGATACGGACACGGTGAAGGCCGGCCGGTTCGATTATGGGAAGATGTGGACGTTCGAGTACGCGCCGACGGACTACTTCACGCAGACCTACAAGTTCGACGCGAATGCGCAGTGGTTCGAGCGGGCGCGCCTGGCGGCGCTGCGGATCCCCGGCTGCTCGGCGTCGTTCGTCTCACCGCACGGGCTGATCGTGACCAATCACCACTGCGCCCGCGGCTCGGTGAGCCGGGTCACCCGACCGGGCGAGTCGCTGCTCGACAGCGGGTTCGTGGCGCCGTCCGTCGGCGAGGAGCGCAAGATCGACGATTACTACGCCGATCAGCTGATCGCCATCCAGGATGTGTCGGACGCGATCTTTGCGGCGACGGACCGTGTGGCGGAGGCGGACCGGGAGGGCGCGCGCCGGCAGGCCATCGCGGGCGTGCAGGACCGGCTCCGGGCGCAGTACGGCGCGCAGGGCGACTCGATCGTGGTGCAGGTCGTCGGCCTGTATCACGGCGGGCGGTACTCGGCCTACGTCTTCCGCCGCTTCACCGACATCCGTCTCGTGGCGGCGGCCGAGCTGCAGATGGGGTTCTTCGGCGGGGACGCGGACAATTTCACGTACCCGCGCTACGACCTCGACTTCGCGTTCCTGCGGGTCTATGGTACGGACGGCAAGCCGTTCGAGACCGATCACTGGTTCCGCTGGAGCCAGGAAGGCGTCCAGGACGGGGACGTCGTGTTCGTGATCGGCAACCCGGGGCCGACCAACCGGCTGATGACGGTGGCCCAGCTCGAATACCAGCGCGACGTTCAGGTCCCGACGGTCGTGGCGCTGCTGTCCAGCCGGCTGGCGGCGATGGGGGATTTCCAGAGGGCTGAGCCCCGCGCGGCGGAGGCGTACGACATCCGGAACCGGATGTTCGGCCTGTCCAATTCGCTCAAGGCGTCCACTGGCAGATTGAGCGCGCTCAACGACCCGGGGATCATGGCCCGCAAGCTCGACGCCGAGCGGCAGCTGCGCGCGGCCGTCCAGGGGCGCGAGGACCTGCGCCCTCGGTTTGGGGACGTGCTCGAGCGCATCGCGAGCGTCCAGCAGCGCAAGCGGGCGCTCGGCCCGGGGTACGGCGCCTTCGCCACGCTGGGGAACGCCAGCACGTCGGCGGCGCTGATCCGGCGCGCGCTCGCCGCGGCCGCCTACCTTGTGGCCCCGGCGGATCAGGCTGCGGCGCTGCGGAGCCGGCTGCTCCGGATCGGTGACGTGCCGGCGGACCTCGAGCGGCGGCTGCTCACCGCGACCCTCGCCGATTTCGCGCGCTATCTCGGTAACGGGGATGACATCACGCAGGCCGCGCTGGGCGGGCGATCGGCGGCCGACGCGGCGGCGGCGCTGCTCGCGGGCTCGGTGCTCGCCGACTCGGCGCGGACCGCGCAGGCGGTGGCCGCCGGCACTCTGGGTCCGAGCGATCCGGCGCTGCGCCTGGCGGGCGCCCTGGCGCCGCGCGTCGCGGCCTTCTCCGCGGCGTACGAGCGCACCGGGGGGGAGGAGGACGAGCTCGCTTCGCAGCTGGGACGCGCGCGCTTTGCCGTCTACGGGCGCGATGTCCCGCCCGACGCGACGTCCTCGCCGCGGATCACCGACGGGGTGGTGCAGGGCTACGAGTACAACGGCACGCTGGCGCCGTGGCACACGACGTTCTACGGGGTCTACGACCGGTTCTTCAGCCACGGACCGGACAGCGAGTGGAACCTGCCGGCCCGCTGGCGCACGCCGCCTGCGGGGCTTGATCTCGCGACGTCCCTCAACTTCGCGGCGACGGCCGACACGTACGGCGGCAACTCCGGGTCGCCGGCCGTGCGTCCCGACCTGAGCATCGTCGGGCTCAACTTCGACCGGAACATCGAGGGCCTGTCGCGCGACTTCATCTACCTGCCGGCGCGGGGCCGCAACATCATGGTGGACGTGCGGGCGATTCTCGGCGCCATGGATCACGTGTACGATGGCGACCGCGTCGTGCAGGAGCTGACCACCGGGCGGCTGTATCAGACGGAGCGGGAGGCGGACAGGGCGCGGCGCTGACCGCCCGTCCCGACCCCGAGCCCGGCGACGGGCGGCTCAGCCCGTCAGCTCGCGCCGCCTCGCGCCGGCTCCATCGAGAGGATCTGCCGACAGAGGCGCCGCCAGGTGCGGAACTCGCGGGTGAACTCCCGCTTCAGCGCCCGCACCGTGTGCCGGAGCTCGCCGGCCTGCGCGCGCTCGCGCCGTGCGTCGAGCGCGCGGTAGCGATCCATCACGGCCTTGGCCGCCGCCATCGTGGATGAGAGCTTCTGCGCGGTCCGCTCGACCGCCTCGGCGAACGCCTTCGCGCGCGCATCACGGAACTGCGCCAGGTGCTCGATCAGCAGCTGCCGATCGGCCAGCACGAGGCGCCGCCGGATCAGCAGCGGATCGGTGCGCTTGAGGTCCGAGGCGAGGCCGACCTTGCTCAGCAGCCAGATGAGGTACTTGGGCGGGTCGAACTGATACCACCGGACGCCGTTCCGGTAGTCGCGCGCGAACGTGTGGTGGTAGTTGTGGTAGCCTTCCCCGTAGGTGATCAGCGCGATGAGGAAGTTGTTCACGGCGGAATGCTCGAGCGAGTAGGGCTTCGTGCCCCACTTGTGCGCCGCCGAGTTGATGCACCAGGTCGAGTGGTGGGTGAGGAAGATCCGGAGCAGGAGCCCGATCACGAACGCGCCGGCCGGGTCGCCCGTGATCGCGGCGACCGCGAGGAACGTCGCGATGGTCGTGGCCGCCATCAGCCAGCCGTAGTAGCGATGCTGGAATGCGACCAGCTCGTTCTGCAACAGGTCCCGCACGTAGCGTTCCTCGATCGGGGGCCGCTGCGTGAACAGCCACAGGATGTGCGAGTGCCAGAATCCCTTCTGGGTGCCGTACGGATCGCCGTCCGTGTCCACGCGATTGTGGTGCAGCCGGTGGTCGTGCGCCCAGTTGAGCACGCTCGACTCGGCGGCGAGCGTGCCGAAGAACAGCAGCACCAGCTCCACCGGCCGCCGCGTCCGGTACGTCCGATGGGCGTAGAGCCGGTGGTACCCCGCCGTGATGCTGGTCAGCGAGCAGGCCAGCAGCCCGAGCGTGGCCCCAATGAGCGGCCAGCCGGGGGTGCGCCACGCCAGGTAGAGCGGCAGCGTGGCCGCCAGCAGGACGTGATACGACGTGATGAAGCCGAGGATCGGCCAGTCGATGTCTCGCAGCCGGGGACCGGCCACGCGGGCGTGGACCATGAGGACTCTCTGGCTATGAGCCAACGCGCATGCCCGGGTGGCGGAACACCGCCGTCGTGCCGCAGGGAGCGTCGTGTGGGCCGAAGCCGGGGTCTCGTGCTGCTGGGAACCCCGATGTCCCAGGAAAATACATCTGAACGTCCCGGGTGGGGAGAGGGGTGGTCGAGACCCCGGCGATTGTACCGGGCGCGGGAGCCGTGTGGGTGGTGGAACGACAAACGGGGGCTGGACTTGCGGGGCCGCACTGGACCGCGCCGCGCCGGTCGCGCCGGACCCGGGACGGACGATTACGTTTAGGCCCGGGCTCTGGCTCCGGAGCGAGGGCGTCCGCGCGCAGCGCCGCCGGCCGCCTTGCAGGCTTCGGGGTCGTGATGCGCGGCCCTGAGGGCGCGCTCCCCGGTCACCGTTCACCCTCATCGCGAGCACGTACCGTGGGCATTCCCCCCTCGATCTTCCCCCGCGCGCGCATTCCGTACGGCACGTGGGGCAGCAGCTATTTCCCGGCCTGGCAGACGTCGCCCCTGGCGGAAGTGAACATCGGCCAGTTCGCCGGCGAGGCGATGAACCGCATCCTCGGCCTGCGGCGCGTGCCGGCGAGCGAGCTCGACTACCTCGTGATCGGCTCCACGATTCCCTGGCACTGGAAGTTCTGGAACGCCCCGCTGGTGGCGAGCTGCCTGGGCAACCGGGTGCCGGGCTTCCACGTCGAGCAGGCCTGCGCCACGGGGCTCCAGGCGATCCTCCTCGCCGCCGCGCAGGTCGACACGAAGGCCCACGACACGGTCGGGGTCCTCACGTTCGATCGGACCAGCGACTCCCCCGTCGGCGTGTTTCCCGAACGCCGCGCGCACCAGCGGACCGTGCCGATCAGCGACGTGTGGGACAACTTCGGGTTCGATCCGGCGACGGGGAACGCGATGATCACCACGGCCGGCATCGCGGCGCGGAAGTACAAGATCGACCGCCGCGAGGTCGATGAGATCGCGCTGCTGCGCCATGAGCAGTACTTCGCGGCCCGGCGTTCGGGCTTCCTCGACCGCGTGCTGGTGCCGCTCGAGGTGCTGAATCTCCAGGGCCGGCCGCTGGGCATGATCGACGACGACGTCGGCGTCCGGCAGCTCACCCTCGACGGGCTGCGTGCGATGCGCGAGCTCGATACCTGCGTGACGGGTGGCACGCAGACCCACGCCGCGGACGGCATGGCCTCGCTGCTCGTCACGAGCGCCGAGCGGGCCAGGGCGCTGAGCCCCCGTCCCGAAGTTGCCATCGCGTTCGTGGGCCAGGCGGTCGTCCGCGCGCAGCCGAGCCTGATGCCGGAGGCGCCGGCGCTCGCCGTGCAGAAGCTCCTGGCCGACACCGGCCTCACGATGGCGGACATGGCGGTGGTGAAGAATCACAACCCGTTCGCCGTGAACGACGCGGTGTTCGCGCGGGTGGTGGGCTACGACTGGAAGGCCATGAACCGCACCGGCAGCTCGCTCGTATGGGGTCATCCACAGGGACCGACGCTCACGCGCATCACGATCGAGGCGCTCGAAGAGGCGGTCGACCTGGGCGGCGGATACGTGCTGGTGTTCGGATGCGCCGCCGGCGACGTGGGCATCGCGGCTCTCCTGAGCGTCGCGGAAGGAGCGTGAGCACGATGACCACGACGGTGATGCGACAGCCGACGCTCCAGACCCTCGGGCTCGGCGGCGTGCTCGACATCTTCCGGAACGGCCGGCTGCCGGCCGAACCGGGTGAGCTGGTCGATCGCGTGTTCGGCCCGCCGGACGCGCGCGGAGCCATGGTGATCACGGGCGCGAACGGGATCGTCGGGGCGGGCAAGACCATGCAGCTCGGCGCACGGCTGGAGCCGTTCGACGTACGGATCGTCGCGCTCGACTTCCCCAACGCGCCGGACGGGATCGGCGCCCAGTATCCGGGCCTGGTGCAGGCGTTCGGGCCGCAAGCCGCGGCCCGCATCATGGGCAACGTCGTGCGGCTCACGTACGACGGCACGCACCTCCCGGCGGAGCTGGCGAACCTCAAGCCGCGCTTCCTGCTCGAGGCGATCCCCGAGGTTCTCGCCATCAAGCGGGCGCACTACGCGGTGTTCCGCCAGGCGTTCCCCGATCTCGAGATTCGCTCCGTCACGTCGGGGTTCCCCAGCGCGGAGCTGGGGGTCGGCATCGCCCACCCGGCGTTCCCGCACCAGATCAACAAGGTCTGGGAAGTGGTCGAGCCGAGGCCATCGGCCGTCACCCAGCTGTACTGGGCGCTCGGGCTCCTGCCCGTGCCGGTGAGCGATCACTGGTCGTTCGTGCTCGACGTGCTGTTCTGCGGCGTCACGCTCGCGGCGCTGCGCTATCACCACGCGCGCAACATGCCGTACTGGAAGATCGACAAGTTCGCCCGCAAGCTGGTGGGGCCCAACCCGTTCCGCGCGCACGACGCGATCGGCGCCAAGGGCGCCAACTTCCTCACGTGGTCGTGCCTGCATCACCTGACGGAGCGCTACGGCGAGCTGTTCCGGCCGACCGCGGAGCTGGTGGCGCACAAGGACAGTGGGCAGGACTGGTACCCGCCGGGCCATTTCCGCCCGCTGGTCAACTGGCCGCTCGACGCGGATGGCGCGGACGAGTTCCGCACCTGGATCCTGGGACCGGTGTTCCAGATGACCAGCCTGATGCTGCACGAGCGGCGCGCCCATCTCGCGCACTTGAACGCGATCGGCGAGTTGTGCGCGCAGTTCCGGCGCGGCGTGCTGGCGCTGATGCGCGAGGAAGGCCCCGATGGCGTGACCCGGACCGTGCAGCGCTATCACCGGCTGCATCCCGCGGCGGCCAAGTCGGCGTGGCACCCCGACGCGCTGGCCGGCATGGACGTGCCCGAGTGGCGGCAGCTCTATGTCAACGCCGAGCACGATGGCACGGTGGGCGTGGTCACGATCAGCCGGGAGTCGTACAACCGGGACATTGACGCCGAGCTGAACCGCGCGCTCGACTGGCTCAAGGCGGCGAAGATCGCGCGGGTCATCCTGACGGGCGACTTCCACCTGTCCACGCAGATGGTCGGCGCGGATACTGCGGAGTTCTACCCGGCGCTGGAGCGGAAGGAGGAGGGCGAGCGCATCGCGCGCACGTGGTCGCGCACCGCCCGCCGGCTGCACGAGGAGTTCGCCACGTCGGTCGGGTTCGTCGCCGGCAAGCGCGCCCTGGGCGGCATGCTCGAGCTGCTCACGCACTGCCACTACGTGGTCGCCGTGGACGGGGCGTCGCTCGGCATGCCCGAGGTGACGCTGCCGGTCGTGCCGGGGATGGAAGGCTGCCACTGGCCGCTCCGCAAGGCGCCGGTGGGCGACCGACCGAAGCTGATGCACCTCCTGCTGAGCGGACAGCCGGTGCGCGCCCCCGGCGCCGTCGGCTGGCTGATCGACTACGCCGGGCCGCTCAACGACGCGCTCGCGACGGCGTGGCAGATCGCGAGCGACGGGAACCACCGCCTCGCGCGCCGCGCGCTGGACGCGGGAAAGCTGGAGATCCCCGCCGAGGTGAGCGGGCTCCCGCCGGTGAGCGCGCCGGAAGCTGCGGCCGGCCGGGCTGCCATCATGGAGTGCATCCAGCGCGCGTGCGCCGTCCCGCTCGCCGAAGCGCTGGCCGTGCAGGCCGGGCTCTCGGCGGACTTCATGGTGTCGGCGGCGTGCCGGTCGGGCGTCGTGGGGGCGGACTACAGCAAGACGGTGCTGGTGTAGGCCGCGCGCGCGGCGTCCCGCCCGGCGGCGAACGCCCGCTGGTTCAGCGCCAGATGCCGCTCGGGAATGCGCGCGCGGAGCGTCTGCTCCCAGGCGGCAGCGGGAATGTCGAGCGACGCCGAGAGCGCGCCGAGCAGGACCACGTTGGCCGCGCGGTGGTCCCCCAGCGCGAGCGCCCGCTGCGTGGCGTCGAGCACGACCACGTTGAAGCCCTTGCTCCGCAGGAACCCGGGCGCGTCGTCGGGATAGGGGCGCCGGTCCCCGACGCGGATCGGCTCCACGCGGTGGTCGTTCACGATGACCGTACCGCCCGGTCGCACGAAATGGGCGTAGCGCAGCGCCTCGAGCAGCTCCAGCGCGACGAGGTAATCGACCTGCCCGCGTGGCGCCATCGGGGAATGCACCCGCTCCCCGAAGCGCACGTGGCTGAATACCGCGCCCCCCCGCTGCGCCACCCCGTGGAACTCCCCTTGCTTCACGTCCTGGCCGGCCGCCATGGCTGCCAGCGCGAGCAGCTCGCTCGCCAGGACGGCACCCTGGCCGCCCACCCCGGCGATCACCACGTTGGTCACGGGCATGTCACGCCACCTCCGTGGCCACGATCGCCTCGGTCGGGCACAGCTGCGCGCACAAGGCGCAGCCTGCGCACTCCCACGCGTGAATGTGCGGCCCGTCGTCCGCCCACACCAGCGCGGGACAGCCCGATGCCATGCATTCCTCACACAGCACACAATCCTCGAGCGCCACGCGGTACGGCACGCGCGCCTCGGTCTTCTCGACCGGCAGCAGCCGGCAATGCCGCCGCGCGATGACCACGGCCGGACCGGCGTGGTCGAGCCCCGCCCGGATGGCGCGCTCGGTGGCTGCGAGATCCCACGGGTCTACCACTTCGATGTGTTCCACGCCGATCGCCCGGATCAGCGCCTCGTAGTTCACCGCGGGGGCGGGGCTCCCCTTGAGGGTGTGCCCGGTGCCGGGATGTTCCTGGTGGCCGGTCATGCCCGTCGTGCCGTTGTCCACCAGCACCACGGTCGTCGGCACCTGGTTGTAGACGGCGCTCACCAGGCCGGCGAGCCCGCTGTGCAGGAACGTCGAGTCCCCGATCACCGCCACCACGCGATCCTCACCCGCCCGGTTGAACCCGGTGGCGTTGCCGATGCTCGCCCCCATGCAAAACGTCGTGTGGATCGCTTCGTACGGCGGCAGACAGCCCAGCGTGTAACAGCCGATGTCACCGGTGACCAGGACGCCGAGCTTCCTCAGCGTAGTGAACACGCCACGATGGGGACAGCCGGCGCACAGCACGGGTGGCCGCGGCAGCACGGCGATCTCCTTGGCGAAATCGGGCGTGACCGGCGTGCCGTTGAGCCCCTGGGCCACCAGGTCGGTGCTCAGCTCGCCGACGTTGGTGAATCGCGCCTTCCCGATCACGTTGGTGATCCCGAAGCTCGCCAGCTCCTGCTCGATGAACCCCTCGCTCTCCTCGACCACGAACACGGTCTTGAACCGGGCGCAGAACTCCTTGAGCCGCCGCGCGGGGAGCGGGTAGAGCATGCCCAGCTTGAACACGCTCGCGTCGGGGCACACCTCCTTCACGTATTGGTAGGGGATGCCGTGGGTCACGACCCCGACGGTCGTGCCGCCGTCTTCGATCACGTTACCGGGGAATTCCTCGGCGAACTGCCGCAGCCGGCCGAGCTTCTCCTCCAGCTCGACTCGGCGGAACCGCGCGTACACCGGGATGGCGTACTGGCTCACCTGGCGGGAGAACGGCTGGCGCGCCGCCTCGGCGCGCCCGCCCGGCTCGACCGGACTGCGGGTGTGCGCCAGGCGGGTGGTCGTGCGGAGCATCACCGGTGTCCGGAAGCGCTCGCTCAGCTCGAACGCCGCCGCGGTGAGGCTCCTGGCCTCGGCGGCGTCCGCGGGCTCCAGCAGCGGCACCTTGGCCACCTTGGCGAAGTAGCGGCTGTCCTGCTCGTTCTGCGAGGAGTACATGCCGGGGTCGTCGGCCACGAGGACCACGAACCCGGCGTTGGTGCCCGCGTAGGGGAACACCATGAACGGGTCGGCCGCCACGTTCAGGCCTACGTGCTTCATGGTGACCATGCTGCGGACGCCACCGAGCGCCGCGCCCATCGCCTCTTCGAAGGCCACCTTCTCGTTGGTGGACCAGTGGGCGTCGACCTCGTCGTACGTCGCCAGGCGCTCCAGCACCTCGGTGCTCGGCGTCCCGGGATAGCCGGCCGCGAAGGCCACGCCGGCCTCCCACGCTCCGCGGGCGACGGCGTCGTTGCCGGACATCAGCTGCATGACGTGCATTCCTCCTGCTGCTGACCCGGCAGCTCGTCACGGCGGTCGGGCACAGGTGCCCGCTACCGGTTCGCGACCCGCTGGACCACGTCGCGGATCTCCTCTTCGGTGAGGAGCCGCTCGGACTCCTTCGCCTTGGCGAGCACCGCTTCCACGACCTCCGGCGCGTCGGGCAGTCCGCGGGCGCGCAGGAAGAACAGCACGTTCGAGTTGCCGGACATGTGCCCGATCTCGATCTCCTGCTGCCGCCCCACCCAGCTTGCCGGCACGCCCGAGTACACGCGGTCCGCGAGCCAGGACTGACCCTTGCGCTGGGCCTTGATCACGGCGGCCGCATGGACGCCCGTGGCGGTGCGGAACGCATCCCGGCCCACGATCGGCGTGTTCACCGGGATCGGCACGCCCACGGCCTGCGAGACGGTCTCCGTGTAGTCGGGCAGCCCCGACAGGTCGTCGTTCCGCCAGCCGAGCAGCTTGAGGTTCACCAGCAGCTGCTCCATCGGCGTGTTGCCCACCCGCTCGCCGACTCCGAGGGCGGTGCCGTGCACGCGGGTGGCGCCGGCCGCGAGCGCCGCCAGCGTGTTGGCGACGTCGAGCCCCCGGTCGCGATGGCCGTGCCAGTCGATGCCGATGCGATCGGCCAGGCCGAGCTCGTCGAGCAGCTTCCCGACCCAGGACACGAGGTGCCGCACGCCCCAGGGCACCGCGGCGCCCACCGTGTCGCACAGGCAGAGCCGCTTGGCGCCCGCTTCGATCCCGGTGGTGAGCAGCAGCCGCAGATCCTCCGGCCTGGCCCGGATCGTGTCCTCCGTCACGTACATCACGTCGAGACCTTCCCGCACCGCAAACCCCACCGCCTCCCGCGTGTGGCGCAGGATGTGCTGCAGGTCCCACTCCTCCGCGTACTGCCGGATGGGGCTGCTCCCGATGAACACGCAGGCTTCGATCGGAACGCCGGTCTTCTGCACCACGTCGGCGATCGGCTGGATGTCGACGATCATGGTGCGGGCCGCGCAATTCGCCTTGATGCGGAGACGGCTGTCGGCGATCTCGCGGCACAGCCGCTCGACGGCGTCGCGCTGGCGCGGCCCCGCCCCCGGCAACCCGATGTCGGCGGTCTCGATGCCGAGGCTGTCCATCAGGTGGAGGATCCGGATCTTCACCTCGGTGGGCGGGTCCGTGACCGAGGGGCTTTGCAGGCCGTCGCGCAGCGTCTCGTCGTCCAGCATCGCCAGGCGCGGCCGCGACTCGTCGGCGGACGCCCAGTCGTAGATCAGCCGGTCCTCGGGGAGGGCGCTGGTCATGGCGTCCTCAGGGCACGGCGGCGCGGCGGAACTGGCGCGCCCGTTCGAGCAGCTTCGCCGCCTTCTGCGGATCGCCCTTGCGCTTGTAGCACTCCGCCAGGTGGTACAGGCTGCTCACGTCCTCGACCACTTCGTCCATGCTGCGCTGGAACTCCCGGGCGGCCGCGTCCCATTGCTCCATGCGCTCGTAGATCACGCCGATGTGGTAGCGCGCCATCAGGTACTCCGGCGTGAGGGCGGTGCACTTCTCGAAGCTCTCCAACGCCTGATCCAGCTCGCCGGTGTGGAACAGGGCGATCGCGAGGCGGTAGTGGGCGGCGTTGTAGTTGGGGTCGATCTCGAGACAGCGACGATAGGCGCGGACGGCTTCGGGCATGTTGCCGCGATGGTAGTACGCCACGCCCAGGTCGTACGAGCAGACCACGAAGTGGGGGGCGAGCTCCAGGGCCTTCTGGTACCGCTCGATCGCCAGGTCGAGCGTTCCCTGGTGGAAGTACATCCGGCCCAGCAGGTGGTTCGCCAGCACGTGGTCGGGCTCGGCCTCGACGAGGCGCTCGAGCTCTCGTCGCGCCTCGCGGTGCTTCCCTCCGATTTCGGTGACCAGCGCGTGCAGCAGACGGTGGTCGACGAACGCGTCTCGCAGGAACAGTCCGCACTCGGCGCAGAACTTGTCAGTGTCGGCCGTCTCGTGGCCGCAGCGTTTGCATCGCATGGGTGACGTCTCCTTCCTCATGGGCGGGCACACCCCGCTGTCCCCGCACAAAGATGCGCTCCGGGCTGGCGGCCCACAACGCGGCCGGCCGGGGCCCCGGGCCGGCCCTCGCGGCGGAGCGCTCTTCCCTACAACTTTCGGCCTCGCGACGGCGAGGGAGAACGCATGGCTTCGTACGATATCGGGGTGATTCCCGGGGACGGCATCGGCCCGGAGGTCCTGGCCGAGGGGCTCAAGGTGCTCGACGCGGTGGCGGCCACGGAGGGCTTTCAGTACAAGCTCGTCGAGTACCCCTACAGCGGCGAGTACTACCTCAGGACCAAGGAGCTCGTGCCGGACTCGGTGATCGACGAGTGGCGCACGTTGGACGCGGTGCTGCTCGGCGCCATCGGGCACCCGGACGTCGAGCCCGGCCTGGTGGAACGCTCGGTCATCCTGGGCCTGCGCTTCGGGCTCGATCTCTACATCAACCTCCGCCCGATCAAGCTGTACGCCGAGCACCTCTGCCCGCTCAAGGGGAAGCAGCCCGCCGACATCGACTTCGTGGTCGTGCGCGAGAACACCGAGGGCATGTATTCCCAGATCGGCGGCCACTTCAAGAAGGGCACCCCGGACGAGGTGGCGCTCGTCAACGGCGTGTACACGTGGAAGGGCTGCGAGCGGGCGTCGCGCTACGCCTTCGAGGTGGCCCGCAAGCGCGCCGCGGAGCGCGGCCCGGGACACAAGGCCCAGGTGACGCTCGTGGACAAGGCCAATGCCGTCCGGCCGCAGGACATCTGGACCCGCGCGTTCGCCGCCGTGGCGCGGGACTTCCCCGAGATCGGGACGGATCACGCGTACGTCGACGCCTGCTGCATGTGGATGATCAAGAACCCGGAGTGGTTCGACGTGCTGGTCACCGCCAACCTGTTCGGGGACATCATCACCGACCTCGGCGCGATGTTGCAGGGCGGGATGGGGGTCGCGGCGTCCGGCAACATCCACCCCGGCAAGACCTCGATGTTCGAGCCGATCCACGGCTCGGCGCCGAAGCACGCGGGGAAGAACGTGGCGTGCCCGCTCGGCGCGATCGGCGCGGTAGGCATGATGCTCGACTTCGTCGGGGAGGCGCGGGCCGCCGCGCGGGTCGAGCGAGCGGTGGCGGATCTGCTGGCAAGCGGCGCCGTGCCCTCGGCCGACGCGCGGAGCGGGATCGCGACCTCCGCCATGGGCGACATGGTCGTGCGGCAGCTGGCGCGCGCTTAGCGCCGTGGCCTACGCGGCGCCCCGCTTGCGGGTGTAGATCGTCGCGAACTTGAGCAGCATCAGGAGCTGGCACTCCTCGCAGTCCTCCGCCACGTCGTCGCGGTGGACCGGCTCGGCGCGCACCTCGTAGCCCAGCGCGGCGTACAGCTCCACCGCTTCCTGGGCGCGCGCCCCGTCAGTCATGAAGCGCCGCTCCCAGCCCTCCGCGAGCAGCCGCGGGTCGCCCTGGAGCGCGGCGGCCGACAGCATCCGTCTGGCCTCCTGCTCCACGATCGCGCCGAGCGACCGGGCCAGGTCGGCCGGCTGCCCGGAGGAATGGGGGTCTGGCAAGGGCGTGATCTCCTGCTCCGCGGTCTCAGCGCTCGCCGCGGGGCATCCGTGACGCGACCCCGCTCGGAGGGGTCCTAGTTGTCGGCCGGTGCGGCCTGCTCGGTGGCCCGTTCCAGTTGCCGCTGGCCGAGCAGCGCGGCCCCGAGGGCTGATGTGAACTGCACGAGGTCGCCGTCCGGCACGTTCACCTCCATGCCCAGCTCCGTGCGCACCACGTCCACCATCCGCCGGAACCGCAGGATCCCGCCGATCAGCGTGAATTCGGGCTCCATGCGGACCCGCTTCATCAGCTGCACCGAGCGTCCGACCAGGGAGACGATGGCGCCGTGCATGATGTCCGCCGGCGCGACGCCCTGCGACAGGTGGTTGATCACCTCCGACTCGGCGAACACCGCGCATACGCCCGAGATCGTGATCGCCTCCTTCGACGTGTCCACCAGCGCGCCGATCTCGCGCGTGTCGTACCCCATGTAGCGCGCGGTCTTCTCGAGGAACGCCCCCGTGCCCGCGGCGCACTTGTCGTTGAGCCGGAACGACTTGACCTTGGCGCCGTCGCCCAGGCGGCTCGCCTTCATCGTCTGGCCGCCGACGTCGAGGATGGTGCGCGTGCCGGGGAACAGCAGGGTGGTGCCGCGCGCGGCCGCGGTGAGGTCGGTGACCTTGAGGTCGGCGATGCCCACCTGGTGACGGCCGAACCCGGTGGCGACCACGTACGCCACCTCGCTCGCGGCGATCCCGGCGTCCGCGGCGGCGGCGGCCAGGGCCTGCTCGGCCACGTGCGCCAGCTTGAACCCGGTGGGGAGCATGGCCCGCCCGGCGATGTCGCGCTCGCCGGCCAGCAGCACGGCCTTGGTGTAGGTCGAGCCGACGTCGATGCCGGCGGTGTAGCGCGTCATGCGTCCGACCTCACGGGGGCGCGCGCCGCGAGGATGTGATCGAGGGCGAAGAGCGCGGCGCCCAGCGCGCCCATGTAATGCGATTCCTCGCTGACGTTGACCGGGTGGCCCAGGCTCGCCTGCAACGCGTCGATCATGGCCACGTTGCGCGCCACGCCCCCGGTGAACGTGACCTCGTCCTCGATGCCGACGCGACGCAGCAGCCCCGCCGACCGACCCGCGATCGACTGGTGCACGCCGAGCAGGATGTCCTCGATCTTCTTGCCCCGGCCGAGCCACGAGAGCACTTCCGACTCGGCGAACACGGTGCACGTGGTGCTGATCTTCACCGCCCGCTCGCCGCGCCGCGCCGTCGCGCCAAGCTCCGCCAGCGGGATGTCCAGCGCACTCGCGGCCGCGCCGAGGAAGCGCCCCGTGCCGGCCGCGCACTTGTCGTTCATGCAGAAATCGACGATTTCACCGGTGGCGGCGACCCGGATGGCCTTGGTGTCCTGGCCCCCCATGTCCACCACGGTGCGCGTGGCGGGGAACATGTGGACGGCCCCACGCCCGTGACAGCTGATCTCGGTCACCTGCGTGTTGCCGAACGTGACCTTGTACCGGCCGTAGCCCGTGCCGACGACGTACTCGACCTCTTCTTCGCGCAGGTCGCCCGCGGCCAGCGCCTCCTGGTAGGACTGTTCCGCGGCGCGGACCACGTTGGCACCGGTCATCGTCAGCGACCGCGCCACGATGCGCTGCGCCTCGTCGATGATCACGGCCTTGGTTTGCGTGGACCCGACGTCCACGCCGGCTGCATACGCCATGGGGCTCCCCTGTGAGCGGTCGTCTACGCGTGCCGGCCCGCGGCCTGGCGCTCGCGCGAGGCCAGACCCTCGAAGAACGCGTCGATGCGGTTCTTGAGCTGGGCCTCCGAAACCACGCGGCGGTCCATCATGTCGGACTCGATGTAGAGGCTCGGCACGTCACGCTGGTGCATCAGGGCGCGCCGGCTGTCGGCGAGGCCGGTCGAAACGGTGCGGCAGCTCTTGATCGGATGGTAGACGATCCCGTCGGCGTGGAACTGGTCGACCATCTCGAGCAGAATGCCGGTCTGGTAGAACATGTTGTCCATCGCGTCCCGCACGCTGATCAGCACGCCCTCGGCCAGGCTCTCGACCGGACGTCGCGTGTCGTACTCGAAGCCGCGGCTGGTGCCGCCCGACGCGAAGCGCAGGTAGGTCGAGCTCACGAACGTGCCGCCCAGCTCCGTGAACATCTCGGAAAACCGGCGGAAGATGGGATAGCAGGGCACCCCCACGAAGATCAGCCGGTAGCGCTCGTCCGTGATCGTGCCGATGCCGTGCGCGCTCTTGTGCTCCATCTCCTCCACGAGATCCGCGAAATAGGCCGCGCCCGCGGGCAGGCCCCGGAACCCGTTGGCCACGCCGAGATAGATCGTGCCGTCGGTGAGCGCGTTGAATACCGAGGGCCGGGTCTGATTCAGCTCGAGCACCCGCTTCCAGTGCCGGCTCATCAGGTTGGCCTGCTCCATGCTCTCCCTGAGCCGGTCCACGTCGAACCGGACGCCGGAGACCTGCTCGAGCAGCGGGATCAGCTCGCGGAGCTGCGCCTCCACGTAGCGCCGGTCGTTCTCGAAATCCGGATCGCCCTGCCACGTCTGCGTGCCGGCCGCGCGCGTCCCCGGGATGTCGAGTGTGAAGGTCGGGACGTGGTACATCCGCTCCCAGATCTCCGCCCACTTGATGTAGGTGTTGCAGGCGTTGGTGTGCACCGCGATCCCCGGCTTGGGGATCCGCCCCATCGGCAGCACACCGCCGCGCAGCTGCGTGGCCACGTCGGCCTTCACGTAGCCGCACACGTCCGGTGAGTAGCCGTAGTCCTCGGCCTCGTTCAGGTAGTCGTACGCCACGCGGCGGACCGCCGTCTGCAGCGAGTTGATCTCCGGGAACACGATCGGCAGGTCGAACACGCGCAGCAGCTCGGCGAGGCTGCCCATCACGAAGACGTAGGCCGCCCCTCGGCCCTCGGCCGCCGCCGCCCCGAGTCCCTCGAACCACTCGCGGAACAGCCGCGCCCCGTCCTTGTTGCCGCGTCCGACGATCGTCGCGTCGCTCACGTCCGTCATGGGGGACTCCGCCTCACTCGAACAGGATGTTCTCCACGAACGTCTCGAGCTGCACTTCGAGATGCTCGAAGCTGGTCATGTTCTCCTCGAACTCGCTCACGAAGTAGGGCACGCCCTCCCTGTCGAGCGCCCGCGTGTACGCCACCTGCTCCTCGAGGCCGGGCTCGCACATCTTCGCCGCCGTGACGATCGCGGCCTGGGCGTCGGCCCCCCTCAGCCGCTCGAGCAGCATCCGCTCCTTCGGCTTCCGGAGATCGTGCTGCACCGGGCTGTACGACGAGCGCTCGAGGTACGCCTCGGCGAGGTTGCGCAGCGGGTCGCCGTCGACGGCCACGTCGTCGAGGATCCAGCGCAGGCCGATCATCAGGTCGTCGTCCACCACGTAGCAGGACTGGCCGATCATCCGGATCAGGTCGAGCGGCGGCTGCTCGCAGAAGCCGCCCTCGAAGGCCACGCGAATCCGGTCCTGCCGCTTGGCGGGACGCGCGCGCAGCTGCGGCAGCACCGCCCGGAGCAGTGCGTTGTGCTCCTCCCGCGGGAGCATGCCGCCGACCGCCGTCAGCGCGTAAGCGTCCTCGGCCGCGACGAGCCACGGGGTGGCGCGCTTCAGGGCATAGAGCTCGCGCAGCAGCGCCCGGTTCTCGTTGAACACCGCCAGCGACGCCCGCAGACCGTCGTCCGTCACCCGGCGGCCGGTGACCGCCTCGACCGCGCGCCGCAGCCGGTCGTACTCGCCCCGCAGATACTCGGCTGCGTGCGCTGAGTTGGCGTTCTGCGGGAGGTAGAGGATCTGGCACGGATAGGTGAAATTCCGCCCCCATACCGCCGCGAGATTGCGCGCGGCGTCGCAGATGGGGTGGGTGACGAACATCTCCAGCTCGATGCGACGGCTCAGCACGAGCTCGAGCGAGGTCTTCACGATCGAGCAGAGATACGACCCGAAGTGCGAATCGGCTTGCGTGGCCTCCACCTGTCCCCCGCGCACCTTGAACGGCAGCGCCCCGGCGGCGTGGACGATCTCCTCGGGGAAGTAGACCTGGAAATGGCCCACGACCTTGCCGCCGGCCTCCCGCCACCGCCGCACCGTGGGATAGCCTGGATCCTCCAGCAGCTCGCGGCAGGCGTACAGCACCTGGTCGAGCGGCTGATCGCGCCAGGCGGGAAACGTGACGATGGCGCTCATCGGTGGGTCCACGACGGCTGGCGCTTCTCGAGGAAGGCCGTGAGCCCCTCGCGCGCGTCCGCCGTCCCCATCAGGTCGTGGAGGTAGAGCCGCTCGGCCGCCGCGAACGCGGCGGGGCGCGTGGCGGCTTCGCCGCTGCGGAGCGCCCGCTTGGCGACGCGCAGGGCCGCCGCGCTGTGCCGGCTGATCCGACGGCACAGCGCAAGCGCCTCGTCCTCGACCCGGTCGTCCGGTACCCGCTTGGCGACCAGGCCCGCCCGCTCGGCGTCGGCCGCCGTGAGCGGATCGCCGGTGAGCACGATCTCCGCCGCGCGGCCCGGCGCGCACAGCATGGGGAGCAGCGGGCAGGCCGCCGGCGGAATCACGCCAAGCATGATCTCGGGCTGGCCGAAGCTCGCGCCGTCGCCGGCCACGAGGATGTCCGCCCCCTGTACCAGCTCGAACCCGCCGCCCAGGCAGCGGCCGCGCACCGCCGCCACCACCGGCAGCGGGAAGTCGCGCAGCGCGGCGATCGTCCGCATGAACTCGGGGATGAGCTGCTCGAACGCCGGAGGCAGGTGCTCGCCCACGTCCGCGCCCGCCGAGAAGTGCTTTCCCTCGGCCCGGAGCAGCACGACCCGGAGCCCCTGCTCCGCGGCCAGCCGCTCGAGCGCCTCGCGCAGCTCCCGCAGCAGCTCCCGCGTCAGGATGTTGAGCGGCGGATGGCTCAACGTGAGCGTGCCAATCCCGTCTTCGCTTGTCACCTTTAGGCTCATTCGCGTACCCTCGTCAATTCGCCCCTGGCCTTCCCCTGGGATCACGTCGGCGTGGACGGTGGGATGCGCGGTCCAGGCCGGCTCACGCCGGCTGCGCCGCTTTCGACCATGTGGTGCCGGGCCGCTCCAGACTGTAGTAAACCTTGATCTCCTCCAGCTCCTCGAACATCCGCGGAACCAGCTGCAGCGCCATCCCGATCGCGATGTCCTCCTCGGGGATGGTCTCGCCGAACCACGCGAGCGCCCGCCCGCCCTCCGCGAGATCGACGACCCCGATGATGTACGGGGCAAGATCCTCGAAGCCGGTCGGGGCCGCCACGATCTTGGTATAGGTGGTGAGGGTCGCCCGGCCGCTCACTTCGACGAACTCGAAGGCGCCGCTCAGGCAGGCGTCGCAGTCGGCCCGCGGGGGGAACGCGGTCGCCCCGCACCGCGTGCACCGCGAGCCCATGAGCCGGCCGTCCCGCAGGTGACGGGCGAAGTCCCCGACCTTCGTGTACGGCGTGAAGTTGACCTTGCCGAACCACTTGAACATGGCTCAATCCCTCGTGAGGACCTGGACGAAGCAGTACTGACCGATCCCCCCGACGTTGTGCGTGAGGCCGATGTCGGCGTCGGGCACCTGGCGCTCTCCCGCCTCGCCGCGTAGCTGCTTGGCGATCTCGTACGTCATCGACACGCCCGTGGCGCCGATCGGGTGGCCCTTGGCCTTGAGCCCGCCGTCCACGTTCACCGCCACGGTCCCGCCGATGTAGCTCTGCCGCGCAGCCACGAACGGGCCGCCCTCGCCCTTCTTGCAGAACCCCAGGTCTTCGTAGGCCATGATCTCGGCGACCGTGAAGCAGTCGTGTACGTCCGCCACTTTGACGTCGCGCGGGCCGATCCCCGCCATCGCGTACGCCTGCGCCGCGGCCAGCTCGGCGCTGGGGAGCCCCACGAGACTTGGCCGCCGCAGCACCGACATGCTGGCGGTGGCACACCCCATCCCGGACAGCCATACCGGGTGCGTGGAGAGCGCCCTGGCGCGCGGCTCGCTCGCCAGGATCACGCAGGCGGCCCCGTCCGCGTTGGCGCAGCAGTCATACACCTGGAGCGGCGTGGCCACGTCCTCGGACGCCGCGGCCTTCTCCCGGGTGACCTCCTTGCGAAACAGGGCCCGGGGGTTCTTCGCGCCGTAGTAGTGGTTCTTCACGGCGACCTCGAGCAGCTGCTCGCGCGTGGTGCCGAACTCGTGCATGTGCCGCTTGGCGAACATGGCGTAGTAGCCGGGGAACGTCGTGCCGAAGCCCGACTCCCACTGCACCTCGCCCACGCGTCCCATCAGGGCGAGGATCTCCGGGGTGGACAGCTCGGTCATCTTCTGGCAGCCGATCACCGCGACCACGTCGTGCAGGCCGGACCGGATCGCCATCCACGCCGTCCGGATGGCGGCGCTGCCCGAGGCGCACGCCACCTCGGTGAGCCAGGTCGGCTTCGGCACGAGCCCGAGGTACTCCTGCACCACGCCGGCCAGGGAGCGCTGCTTGTGGTACTCGGGGACGGCGCCGATCACGGACGCGTCGATCGCGCTTCGATCGATCCCGGCGTCCTCCAGCGCTTCGCGGAACGCCTCGCAGGCCAGCTCCTGGACCGTCGCATCGCTGCGCCGGCCGAACACCCCGTGTCCGAGGCCGATGATCCCCACTCTAGTCATCGCGGTTTCGCATCCCGTCTACATGTACTGGCCGCCGTCGATCTTGACCACTTCTCCCGTGATGTGGCGCGCGCGGTCCGAGCAGAGAAACGCGACCAGATCCGCGCACTCCTCGGCGGTGGCGAACCGCCCCAGGGCGGTCTCGTCCATCGCCTTGGTCAGGAACTCGGGCGGGATGTGCTCCGCCATCTCGGTCATGACCATGCCGGGAGCGACGACGTTGACGTTCACGTTGAACTTCCCCAGCTCCCGGGCGAGCGACTTGCTCAGGGCGATCTCGCCGCCCTTGGAGGCCGCGTAGTTGGTCTGGGCGAACTTCCCCCGCAGGCCGTTGATCGAGGAGATGTTGACGATCTTGCCGCTCTTCTGGTCCTTGAACACCAGCGCGGCGGCCTTGTTGTAGTTGAAGTAGCCCTTGAGGTTCACGTTGATGACCGTGTCCCACTGCTCCTCGGTCATCTTCCAGATCACGCCGTCCCAATTGACGCCCGCGTTGCACACCATGATGTCCAGACGCCCGAACGCCGCCACCACGGTCTCGACCATGCGCTGCGCGTCGGCGTAGCTCGCGACGTCGGCCTTCACGGCGAGCCCCCGGCGGCCGAGGGCCCCGATCTTGGCAACGACGGCGTTCGCTTCGGTGTCGTGGCGCCGGTAGGTGATCGCCACGTCGCAGCCTTCGCGCGCCAGGGTCAGCGCGATCGCCGCCCCGATCCCGACGCTGCCGCCGGTCACGATGGCGCGCTTCTCCTTGAGGCCCAGGTCCATGGGAGCTCAGTCCTCCTGATACTGCGGCGAGATCGCCCGGATCAGCTCGTCATCCCACGGGTGGCCCGCGGCCAGGAGCTGCCGCAGCTTGATGAAATCCACCTCGCGCTTCCCCTTGGGACCCTCGTTGAACGCGCGGAATCCCGCCTTCCCTTCCGTCATCATGTTCAGGCCGAGCCACTCCCGGTTGGTCACGTTCGTGTCGTCCCAGTGCCGCTGCTTGTGCTTCCGCAGGCTGTTCACCGTCTTCGAGACGCAGTCGGGCATGAGCATGAGCAGCTCGGTGCAGAGCGCCTCGACCGCCTCGTCCAGCCGGCTCAGGTCCGTCTCCGCCCGCGCGAGCACTGCCTTCGCGGCGTCGCGCTCGGGGCCGGTCTTGAAGTCGCCGAACACGATGTGGCCGAATGGGTCCGCGAAGCGGTCGATCACCACCATCGGATTCGGGATCCACTGACCGTCCACCTTGAGCACCGGCACGACCTGGTTGATCAGCCCGAGGTACAGCGCCTTGTGGGCGCTCCACATGTCGCACAGCACGCCGCTCTCCATCGCGGCGGCGAAGCCGACGTAGAGCGGCAGGAAATCGGTCGAGCCGCCGTCGGGGGCCGAGCCGTGCTTGGGACCGGCCTGACCGAACCGCGCGGTGTCGGCCGCGATGGTGAAGTCGCAGGCCATGCCGATTTCCTGGCCGCCCGCGACGCGCATCCCGTTCACCCGGTTCAGCACCGGCTTGTCGCACCGCATGATCGCGTCGATCATGTCGTTGAAGAGCCGCATGTACTGCTTGTACTCCTGCGGATTCCCCGCGTAGTACTCGGCGTACTCCTTGGTGTTGCCACCGGTGCAGAACGCCTGATCCCCGACCGCCGTGAACACGCAGCACACGACGCTCCGGTCCATGCTGGCCTGCCGGAACGCGAGAATCACTTCCTTCACGGTGTCGGTGGTGTAGCTGTTGAGCTGCTGGGGGTTGTTCAGGATGATCCAGGCATTGTGCAGGCCGGAGACGGGCTTCCCCTGCGGGTCCCGCACCGGGCGCAGCGCGTATTGGATATCCCGAAACGCGACGTCGGGTACCAGCGTGTGGCTCTTCAGCATCGGGGTGTCCCTCTCAATGCCAGTCGGGCACCAGGATCGCCCGGCGCGTGATGGCGTGCTCGGCGACGCGGCGGACGACATCCGGCCCGGTGCTCATGGGGAACGGTTCGATGAACGGGGCCAGCGTGACTTTCCCGCTCGTGACCAACGCGAGCGCCGGCGGATAGAGCTCCGGCTTGCAGCCCCACGTCCCCTGGATCGTGGCGTCGAACGCCATCGCGTTGCTGAGGCGCAACGCGACCTTGCCGAGCGTGAAGCCGATGACCATCAGGGTGGACGCGTAGGTCAGGAGCCCGAACGCCGTCTCCTGGCCACCGGGATGCCCCGAGCACTCGAAGATCTTCCAGCTGTGCTCGGGGCAGGCCCAGGCCTTCGCCTGCTGGCGGATGTGTTGCCGCACGTCCTTGAAGTCGAGCGCGGCGGAGTTGAGCGTGAGCCCCGGGCCGTGCGGGGCGATCGCGGCGAGCCTGGCGTCGTCCACGTCGATCGCCACGACATGGGCGCCCGTGGCGGCGGCGATCTGCGCGCAGTAGGTGCCGACGCCGCCCAGGCCCACCACGATCGCGAGGTCGCCGGCGCGCAGGCCGCTCCGCACGATCGCCTGGTAGGGCGTGGTGACGGCATCGGCCACGACCGACAGGTCGGCCAGGCGGTACGGCCCGCGGTCCCCGACGAGGCACAGCCCGCGGGCCGGCACCACGAGGTACTCGGCGAACCCGCCGTCCATGTCGTTGCCCGGCATGAGCTGGCGCCGGCAGATGTTGCCGCGCCCCGCGGCGCACAAGTCGCATGCGCCGCACGGGATCACAGCCGGCACGATCACGTCGCGCCCGACCAGCTGGCGGGCGGCGGCCCCGGCCTCGACTACCGTGCCGGCGACCTCGTGCCCGAGCGTGAGGGGCAGCGGCTGCTTGGTGGGCACGCCGTCCTGCCAGAAGCCGATGTCCGTGTGGCAGACCCCGCAACCGGCGACCCGCACCAGGACGTCGGTCTCCGCCGGGTGAGGATCCGGCACGTCGCGGATCTCGAGCGGCGCGCCGACGGCGGTGAGCTGGATCGCTTTCATCACGTCCTCCTGTGGTGCCGCGAGTGGGCCGTCACCCGCAGGTCAGTCCGCCCAGGAGATGCTCGGCGAATTGCCCGCCGAGCTCCGGAGCGCGGAGCGAGCCCTCGGGGCTGTACCACCGGGCGATCCAGTTGATCGCGCCGAGGATGGCGAACGCGGCGATCTTCGGATCGACCGGCCGGAACTCGCCGGCAGCCATCGCGCTCTCGATCATCCGGCGCAGCGCGCGCTCGTACCGGTCGCGGGCGGCGATGACGCCGCGCTGCCGCTCTGGCGAAAGCGCCGTCACTTCGAACGCGAGCGGCGAGCCCTCCAGCGTGTCGGTCATGACGCGGACGTGCTCGCGAATGACGTAGGCGAGCTGCTCACCGGCCGAGTCGAGCGCCCGCGCCCCCTTGAGGATGCGGCTCAGCTCGGCCAGCGATTCACGGTGGCAGGCGTAGAGAATCGCTTCCTTGTCGGGGAAGTAGTGGTACAGCGCGGTCTTGCGGACGCCGAGCTGGTCCGCGATGTCGTCCAGGGTCGTGGCGTGGTAGCCTTTGGCGCGGAAGGCGCGCAGGGCGGCGTGCAGGATCTCGGCCCGGCGGCGGCGACGCTTCTCCCGGACGTGGGGAGAGGACGTGGCCGACGTACGCTGGATGGGCATGCCCCGCCTCGACAATTTGAATACAGGTTAAAACTTTGAACAATGGGTCTGATTCTGTCAAGTCGCCGCCCCGGTGCCTTTGCGGGACCGTGCCCGCGGGACCATGTTTCCCCCAATGACCGGCCCGACGGCACGCGATCTGTTCGCGCAGCTCGAAAGGAGCCTCGCGGGCCGCTACCGGATCGAGCGGGAGCTCGGCCGCGGCGGCATGGCGACGGTCTACCTCGCCCACGATCTGAAGCACCACCGCCCGGTCGCCATCAAGGTGCTGCGCCCGGAGCTGGCGGCGTCGGTGGGCGTCGACCGGTTCCTGCAGGAAATCGCCATCTCGGCCCGCCTCGCGCACCCTCACATCCTGCCGCTGCATGATTCGGGAACCGCCGGCGATCTGCTGTACTACGTGATGCCGTATGTCGCGGGCGAGTCGCTCCGCAGGTGGCTCGAGCGCGAGCGCCCGCTCGGGCTGGAGCAGACCGTCAAGGTCGCCCAGGGCGTCGCGGAGGCGCTCGACCATGCGCACCGCCAAGGGGTCGTGCATCGCGACATCAAGCCGGAGAACATCCTGATCGAGGAGGGCCACGCCGTCGTGACGGACTTCGGACTCGCCACGGCGCTGTCCGCCGCCGAGCCCGGACGGCTGACCGCCGCGGGCTTCGTGGCGGGCACCCCGGAGTACATGAGCCCGGAGCAGGCGGCGGGCGAGCGACAGCTCGACCCCCGGAGCGACGTGTACAGCCTGGCGTGCGTGGTCTACGAGATGCTCGCGGGCGAGCCGCCGTTCCACGGCTCGAGCGCCCGAGCCGTCATGGCGCGGCACGTCACCGATCCCGTCCCACCGCTCGCCACGGTGCGACCGGACCTCGCGCCGGGGGTGGTGCGCGCCGTGGCCCGGGCGCTGGCCAAGGCCGCGCCGGACCGCTACGCCAGCGCGGGCGACTTCGTGAGCGCCCTCACAGCCACGGAAACAGAGCCCGCCGGCCCGCCGGCCACGGCGCTCGCGGTGCTCGCCTTCACGAACATGAGCGGGAGCCCCGACGCCGAATACCTGAGCGACGGCATCAGCGAGGAGATCACGAACGCGCTGAGTCGGCTGACGGGCGTGCGGGTCGCGTCGCGTACCTCGAGCTTCGCGTTCAAGGGCAGCCATGACGACGTGCGCTCGATCGGCCGGCGCCTGGGTGTGGGGGCGGTGCTCGAGGGCAGTGTGCGCCGGTCGGGCGACCGGATCCGGGTCACGGCGGAGCTCGTGAGCGTGGAGGACGGCTATCAGCTATGGGCCGAGCGGTTCGACAAGGAAATGCAGGACGTTTTTCTGATTCAGGAGCAGATCGCCCAGAGCATCGCGCAGGCGCTCCAGGTCGTGTTCGACGCGCGGGCGACCGGCAGGCTCCATCGGGTGCGCACGCCCGACGTGCGGGCCTACGAGTACTACCTCCGGGGGCGGCAGTGCTTCCACCAGTTCCGGCGCAAGAGCATCGAGTTCGCCCGCGAGATGTTCCTGCGCGCCATCGCGGTCGACGAGGCCTACGCGCCGGCACACGCCGGCGCCGCCGATTGCAGCTCGTTCCTCCACATGTACTGGGGCGGCGCCGCCGTGGACCTCGAGCAGGCCGACGCCGCCAGCCAGCGCGCGCTCGAGCTCGACCCCGGATCGTCCGAAGCGCACGCGGCCCGCGGCCTCGCCGTGGCACTCCGCGGCCGGTTCGATGACGCCGAGCGGGAGTTCCTTCGGGCGATCGCGTTGAATCCCGGCTCGTTCGAGGCGCATTACTTCTACGCCCGGGCCTGCTTCCAGAGCGGGCGCCTCGAGCGTGCGGCTGAGCTGTTCGCGCGCGCGGCGCAGGTGCGGGAGGACTACCAGGCGTGGTTCTTCGCGGCGCAGTCCTACGCGGCGCTGCACCGCGACGCCGAGGCGCTCGCCGCGTACCGGACGTCGCTCGCCGTGACGGAGCGGCACCTGGAGCTGAACCCGGGCGACGCGCGGGCCGTCACGATGGGCGCCGTGGCCCTGTGCCGCCTCGGGGAGCCGGCCAAGGGCCTCGAGTGGATCGAGCGGGCCCTGACGATCGACCCCGAGGACGCCGGGGTGTCGTACAATGCCGCCTGCCTCTACGCGCTCGAAGGACAGGCGGACCGCGCGATGGCGTGCCTGCGCGACGCCGTGCGCGGCGGGTTCTGGCATCGGAACTGGGCCCGCAACGACCCCGATCTCGACGGGCTGCGCGAGGACCCCCGCTTCCAGGCGCTGCTGGCGGACGAAGCGTGACGCACCGCGTAGACACCATCCGGTCGCGGGGATATGTTCCGCAGCAGCCAACCCGCGCCGCCCGCCGGGACCGCAGGGGCCCTGGGGAGCGGCGCTCTTCCGTCAATCAATGGAGTGACAATGCGCCTTCAGGACCGGGTCGGAGCCATGGCCCTCATGCTGGTGTCTGCCGCATGTGCGGGTCAGCGTCAGGCGACTCTGGCCACTTTCGCGGACAGCGCCAGCTACGCGATCGGGATGAACATGGGAGGCTCGCTGCGCGAGGTCCGTAGCCGGGTCGAGCTCGCCGCCCTCAAGGCAGGTCTCGAAGACGCGGCCGAGGGGCGCACCGCCCGGCTGTCCCAGGCGGACGCCGGCCGGATTCTCCAGAGTTTCATGAGTCAGCTCCAGGAACACGTGATGAACCAGCGCAAGGTCCAGGGGGACTCGAACCGCGCGGCGGGGGAGGCCTACCTGGCGGAGAACGCCAAGCGTGCCGGTGTGCAGACGACCGCGAGCGGCCTGCAGTACGAGGTCCTGACGGCCGGGACCGGCCCACGCCCCAAGACCACCGACCGGGTCCGGGTCCACTATCGTGGGACGCTGATCGACGGCAAGGAGTTCGACAACTCCTACACGCGCGGCGAGCCGGCGATCTTCGCGGTGAACGAAGTCGTCCCGGGGTGGAGTGAGGCGATCCAGCTGATGCCGGTGGGCAGCAAGTACCGCGTGGTGCTGCCCGCGTCGCTGGCGTACGGCGACGCCGGGTCGCCTCCGGACATCCCGCCCGCCGCTACCCTCGTGTTCGAGGTCGAGCTGCTCGGCATCGAGAAGTAGCACCGTCCGGCGGCGCGGGACCGGCGCCCCGGGGGCCTTCCCGGTCCTCCAGGCGCCGCCCGCCCACCGGTTTCCGGTTGCGGGCCACCGGCGAAGGCATAGTTTTGGATACGACACGCTGCCCCCAACGCGTCGCCTTCGACGGAAGCGGACCGTGGCGAAAGTCTCTGAGCTCAAGGAGCGCGCTCGCGCGCTCGAACAGCAAGGCAAGGTGAGCGAGGCGCTGGCGATCTACCGCCACATCCTCAACCACCTCGAGCGGACCCCGGCCATCAAGCACGAGCTCCCGCTCTACGTCAAGGTAGGAGATCTCTCGCTCAAGCTTGGCAACCCTACGTGGGCCATCTCGATGTACGAGCGGGCGGCGGGCCACTACGTGCAGACGGGATCCGCCAAGACCATCATCTCGCTGTGCCACAAGATCGTGCGGGTGGATGAGAGCCGCGTCGGCCTGTTCCGCGAGTACGCCGACCGGCTCGTCGCCGGCGGCCAGCTCCAGGCGGCGGTGGCGGTGCTGCAGGAGTACGCCAAGCGCGTGAAGCAGCCGGAAGCCTTCGTACGGCTCCAAGGGGTGGTCGACCGGCCGGATGACGAAGCTCGCCGCGGCATTCAGGACGCCCTGGCCGAGCTGGATGGCAAACCGGTCGCACCCGCGGCCCCGGTGCGGGCGGAAGCGCCGCCCCCGCTGGTGGGAACGCCACCCGGGAAGCCGCCGATCCAGCCGGCCGGAATCGGCCTGATCACGGAGCCCCAGTTTGACGCTGGTGCGCAAGGCGGGAAGCGGCGGGCTGAACAACCGCCGGTTGCTCGGGCGGATGTCCCGGTGGCGAAGGTCCCTGCGCAGCCCCGGTTCGCGCCCCCTCCGCCGCCCGCGCCCCCTCCGCCGCGCGAGTCGCCGCCGATTCAGCTGGAGCCGGGGCCGTTCGCGCCGCCGTCGGAGCGCCGAGCCCGCGCCAGTGGGCCGCACCGTGCTGCCGAGCCTGAGCGCCCACCGACCGCGCGGGAATCGAGTCCGCCGGCGCCGGAGCGACGGCCCGTCGCGAAGGTCGTGACCAAGACCGGCCCCACCGGTGGCAGGGTGGTCGTGGCGGAGCGGCAGGCGCACAAGGGGCGCCTGCTGTGGATCGGCGGGGGAGTGGCTGCCGTCGTGCTCGTGACAGTTGGACTCGTACTCACCCTGGGCAAGCGGTCCAGGACCGGCGGACGCGAGCCTGGGCAGCAGGCGACGACCACGGTTCCCCCCCGGCCCACTGCGGCTCCGGCCGAGTCGGTAGCTGCCCCGGCGCCGGTCGCGCAGGCGGCTCCCGACCGACACGGGACGCGCCGCGGCGCCTCCCGGCCCGGACACGGCGCGGGCGGCGCCCCCGCCGGTCTCCCGACCCGCGCCGGGGCCGCCGGCCCCGGCGGCCACCCCCACCCCGGCGCCCCGTCGGGTTCCCGCCCCGCCGGCACCCGTCACGGTGCAGCTGCCGGAGGGTGCCAGCGTGACCGGTGTGTTCGTCGCGATCGACGGACTGCCGATCGACAGCGTGAGTGAGATCGTCATGGACGGGCGCGCCGGCCACCGGGTGGTGCAGCGACTGTCCAGCGGTGAGGCGCTCGTGCTCACGGCCGTGCCGGTCCCGCCGGGCTCGGATTCGATCGGGCTCGGCACGCCCCAGGTCATGAGCATGTTCGGCGACGTGGTCGGGGCGCGGCGGTACTGGAGCTACCAGGTCAACGTGCGCGGCAGCGTGCCCGAAGACACGCTCTCCCGGCTCTTGGGGCGGCTGGTCCGCGCGCGACCGGGGTCCTGAGCGCCCGACGCAAGCACCACTGGTGCTGAAGCGACGCGAGCCCCATCCGGTGCGGGTGGGGCTCGTTGGCGTTCGGCGGCTGCCGTTTAGATGCCGATCTGCAGGCCGCCCATCGCCGTGATGAAGCGCGTGCTGCTGCGCGCCAGATACCGTCCCTCGATGAACGCGCCGATCACGACGAAGCTGAGGCTCAACCCGACGCCGCCACCGTACAGCGCCTTCCATTCGTCGGTGGAGGGGTTGCCGGTATCGCCCGGCGAGTAGTGGTGATCCAGGTACCCGGCACTGCCGATGATGTAGGGACTCAGCGGACCCGGGATGCCGAACTTGAGCACGACACTGGCCGCACCGCCGTACAGGAGGGTCTTGTCGGTCGCGGTGCCCGTGTGCGGGTTCTGACCGTAGAGGCCCTCGAGCCGCACGCCGATCGGCAGCACGGGGAAGGACACCGCGGCGCCAAGCATCCCCATCCAGCCATTCTGGGCGCCATCCACGTTCTTGTAGTCGCTGACCGGGACCGTGAGGCCCCCGCCGAGCATGAACTTGATTCCCTGTGCCGAAACCGGACCGGCGCTCACGAGCAGCGCCGCCAGGACGATCCCCAGGGCCTTCCGATGCATCGCTACCTCCCGCGTAGTGGTGGCGCCCGCGGTGATCCCCGCGTGCCCGGCCGTCTCGCCGGGACCGTGTCCTACAGTATGTCGCCCGGTTCTGAGCGCAATAGTCTGCGGTGACCTCGCGCACAGAGGGAGAGGCGGGGTGAGGGACGTGCCCGTCATGGCGTGACGCGCACCATCACCACGCCGTGGGCCGGTACGAGAGCCTCGTAGCTGCCCGTGAGCCTCCCCACGTCGCGGTGTGCCCACAGGTCGCGCACAAGGGCCGGCACCTTCGCCGGGTAGCCGATCTCCGGCCACTTGGCGGCGATCCGCGTCTCCTGGGCGCCGCGGTTGAACAGAATCACGGCGCGGCTCCCGTCGGCCAGCTCGCGCGCCCACACCTCCTGGTCGCCGTCGTCCCGCACCTTGCGGCCCTGGCGGCCGAGCGGGTCCTGATCGATGGCGACCACCTCGCGGTTGGTGAGGATGTCCCGCGTCTCGGCCGACATCGTTCGCAGGTCGTTCCCCGCCATGAGCGGCGCCGCGAGCAGCGCCCAGAAGCTGAAGTGGCCGCGGTACTCGGTGGCGGTCATGCCGCCGTTTCCCACCTCGAGCATGTCGGGGTCGTTCCAGCCGCCCGGGCCCGCGAACGCCTCGAGCCCCACCTGCAGATCGAGGATCCTTGCCCAGCCGTAGCCGTTCTTGTCGCAGTCGAAGCAGTCGGTGATGTCGCCCGTGGTGCGCCACAGGTGCCCGATGCCGCGGGCCCAGAGCCACGGCTTGTTGCTGCCCCACTCGCAGAGGCTGAATGTGATCGGGCGACCGGCCTGGTCCAGCGCCGTCCGCATCAGGCGGTACGACGCCTCGGCGTTCTGGGTCCCGTGGTGGCACCAGTCGTACTTGAGGTAGTCCACGCCCCACGCCGCGTAGGTCCGGGCATCCTGGAACTCGTAGCCCCGCCCGCCGGGCCGTCCCTGACAGGTCTTCATCCCGGCGTCCGAGTAGAGCCCGAACTTGAGGCCCTTGCCGTGCACGTAGTCGGCGAGCGCCTTGATGCCGGAGGGAAACCGCTGGGGATCGGCCACGACGTTGCCGAGGCTGTCGCGGCTCAGCTGCCAGCAGTCGTCGATCACGACATAGTGATACCCCGCGTCTTGCATGCCGCTTGCCACCATCGCGTCGGCCGTCTCGCGGATCAGCTGTTCGCTCACGTCGCAGGCGAACCTGTTCCAGCTGTTCCAGCCCATCGGCGGGGTCCCGGCGAGCCCGTCGAGGGGCTTGGCCTGCGGCGCGAGGGAATCGGGCCGCAACGCGATGCCGCAGAGGAGCGCGAAGGCAGAGAGCACCGGGCGGGAGAGCATGGGTCCTCCAATGGGCACGGGAGAAACTCGGCGTACCTCAATTCTGGGCTCGGTGTACCCACCTTGGCCAGATCGACCGACCTGCGGCCGCCGTGTGCGGCGGCGCGGCGGCTGGCTAACTTTCCCGGACAGAGGCGCCACCACGAAACGCGCGGCGCCCCGGCCTACACCACCTTGAGATGGACGCAGGCCTATGACGACCACGGCAGCACGGCCCGACGCGCTCGCGGCCCTCGGCATCGAGGACCAGAACCTCGGCGGATTCTGCGGCGACTGGATCGGCTCGGGCCCGGTGCTCGACGTCATCACGCCGATCGATGGCTCGCGCATCGCGGCGGTCAGGCAGGTGACCGAGGCCGAGTACGAGGAGATCCTCCAGCGGGCGCACCAGGCGTTTCTCACCTGGCGCAACGTGCCGGCGCCCAGGCGCGGCGACCTGATCCGCCAGCTGGGGAACCGGCTGCGCGAGATGAAGCACGAGCTGGGTGCGCTCGTGACGCTCGAGATGGGGAAGATCCTGCCCGAGGGTGAGGGCGAGGTGCAGGAGATGATCGACATCTGCGACTTCGCGGTGGGGCTCTCGCGGCAGCTCTACGGCCTCACGATCCAGTCCGAGCGGCCGGACCACCGCATGTTCGAGCAGTGGCACCCGCTCGGCGTGGTCGGCGTGATCACGTCGTTCAACTTCCCCACGGCCGTGTGGAGCTGGAACACGGCGCTCGCGTGCGCGTGCGGCGACGCCGTGCTGTGGAAGCCCTCGAGCAAGACGCCGCTCACCGCGATCGCCACCACGAAGATCGCGCAGCAGGTGTGCGTCGAGAACGGTGTGGACCCGGCCATCTTCTCCCTGGTGATCGGCAAGGGCTCGACGGTGGGGGAGAAGATCCTGCACGACCGCCGCATCCCGTTGATCTCGTTCACCGGCAGCTCGCAGATGGGGTACCGGGTGGGCGAGGTGGTGGGCAAGCGACTCGGCCGGACGATTCTCGAGCTGGGCGGCAACAACGCCATCATCGTCAGCCCAAGCGCCAATCTGGACCTGGCGCTCCGGGCGATCCTGTTCGGGGCGGTGGGCACGGCGGGCCAGCGCTGCACCACGACGCGCCGCATCATCGTGCACGCCTCGGTGAGGGACGAGCTGGTGCGCCGGCTGGTGAAGGCGTACGAGGGGGTTCCGATCGGCGATCCGCGGAAGACGGGCACGCTGATGGGCCCGCTGGTGACCCCGGACGCCGTGCGGGACATGCAGCACGCCCTGAAGCGGCTCAAGGAGGAGGGTGGGGAGGTGCTCTACGGCGGCGAGACGCTGAGCGGGCCGCAGTATCCCGGCGGGCACTACGTGCGGCCGTGCATCGCGGCGGCGAAGAACGAGTACGGGATCGTCCAGGAGGAGACGTTCGCGCCGATCCTCTACATCATCACCTACGGCAGGCAAGCCGCGACGCCGCAGCAGGCGGTGGCCGAGATCGGGCAGGCGATCGCGCTGCACAACGGGGTGCCGCAGGGGCTCTCCTCGGCGATCTTCACCGAGCACGTGCGTGAGGCCGAGGCGTTCCTGGCGGCGCGGGGCTCGGACTGCGGCATCGCCAACGTCAACATCGGGACCAGTGGCGCCGAGATCGGCGGCGCATTCGGCGGCGAGAAGGAGACGGGTGGCGGGCGCGAGTCCGGCTCGGATGCATGGAAGGTCTACATGCGCCGCCAAACCAACACGGTCAACTGGAGCACGGACCTGCCGCTGGCGCAGGGGATTGTCTTCGGGCAGTAGCGGCAGTAGCGGCAGGAGCGGCAGGAGCGGTAGAAGCGGCAGAGGAGAGGGGCAGAGGGGCAGAGAGGCATTGGGATGCGGCTCAAGCCGCGACTCGGCGCGGTCTGTCGCGCGAGGGCGACGGGGCGCGCTGCCCGTTTCATCGGGCAGAACGGGCCGAGTGGCCGCTCTGAGCGGCCTCCTGGCACCTCCACCGGGCCTCTCCCCCTCTGCTCCTTCTCTCCGTACTATCCCCTCTATCCCTGCACCCCCACATGGCGTAACCTTGAAGAGGAGCCGCACCGTCCGGGGGACGCGCATGACCATCTCCGGCACCGTAGTCCCGACGAAGTACTGGCATCGGCTGGAGGGCGGCCGGGTCCAGTGCGATCTCTGCCCCCGGTTCTGCAAGCTGCACGACGGGCAGCGGGGCATGTGCTTCGTACGGGCCTGCGAGGGCGGCGAGGTGGTGCTCACCACCTACGGGCGCTCGAGCGGGTTCTGTGTGGATCCCGTCGAGAAGAAACCGCTCAACCACTTCCTGCCCGGGACGCCGATCCTGTCGTTCGGCACGGCGGGCTGCAACCTCGCCTGCCGCTTCTGCCAGAACTGGGACATCAGCAAGTCGCGCGAGATCGACACCCTGGCCGACAGTGCCTCGCCCGAGGGGATCGCGGCGGCCGCCGAGCGGCTCGGCTGCCGCAGCGTCGCGTTCACGTACAACGATCCGGTGATCTTCCACGAGTACGCGATCGACGTGGCCCAGGCCTGCCACGAGCGGGGGATCCGTGCCGTGGCGGTGACGGCGGGCTACATGTGCGCGGAGCCGCGGGTCGAGTTCTACCGTCACATGGATGCGGCGAACGTCGATCTCAAGGCGTTCACCGACCGGTTCTACCACGAGCTGTGCGCGGCGCGGCTCGAGCCGGTGCTGGAGACGCTGCGCTACATCCGGCACGAGACCGACGTCTGGCTCGAGATCACGAACCTGGTGATCCCCGGTGAGAACGACACGGACGAGGAGCTGGAGGGGCTGAGCCGCTGGGTGGTCGAGGAGCTGGGCCCGGACGTGCCGCTCCACTTCACCGCGTTCCATCCCGACTGGAAGATGTTCGACGCGCCGCCCACGCCGCCCGCGACGCTACGCCGGGCGCGGCAGATCGCCCGCGCGAACGGCGCGCGCTACGTCTACACGGGGAATGTGCGGGACCTGGAGGGCGGCACGACGTACTGCCACGGCTGCGGCGCGCCGTTGATCGTGCGGGACGGGTACACGATCGACGCATGGGCGCTCACGGCCGACGGGCGGTGCGTGGCCTGCCGAGCGGAATGCGCCGGCGTGTTCGACGGGCCCCCCGGGGCCTGGGGTACGCGCCGGCAGCCGGTGACGCTCGGTGGGAAGGTGCTCGGCGGGACGTGATGACGGCGCGACGCGGGAGGAGCGGAGGGGAACGATGACACTGCGTGGTGTGCTGCCGACGCTGGAGCCGATCGTGCGGGGGGCGCGCGAGGCGCTGCTGCGCTTTCCGCTCGTGCTGCTGGCCGCGACCGTGTCGGCGGTCTTCGCGATCCGGATCCCCGACGAGCTCGGCGACCCCGAGCAGAACGTCCGGCTGCTGGCCGTGGCGACGCTCGGCATCCCGCTGTTCGTGGCCCTGGCGCTCGCCGGCGAGCGCCGCGCGTGGGGGCGCGTGCCGAACGGGGTCGTGAGCCTGGCGGCGATCGGGCTGCTGGCGTGGTTCGCGGTGGCCTGGGGTCACTGGTCGGAGCCCGTCCGGTTCGGGCGCTACGTGCAGGCGAGCGCGGCCTGCCACCTGCTGGTCGCGTTCCTGCCGTACGTGGGCCGGGCCGAGCGCAACGGATTCTGGCAATACAACCGCACGCTACTGGAGCGCGCGATCGTGAGCGCGCTGTACACGGTCGTGCTGTACGCCGGTGCGGCGATCGCGCTCGCGGCGATCGACAAGCTGTTCGGCGTGGGCGTGCCGGGGACCGGCTACCTGCGCCTGTGGTTCGTGCTCGGCTTCGTGTTCAACACGTGGTTCTTCCTGGGTGGCGTGCCGCGCGACTTTGGGGCGCTCGACGCGTCGCACGGCTACCCCGCCGGCATCAAGGCGTTCACGCAGTACGCCCTGCTCCCGATCGTCGCCGTCTACCTCGTGATTCTCACCGTCTACCTGGTCAAGGTCGTGGTGACCTGGAACTGGCCGAGCGGCTGGATCGGGTGGCTGGTCTCGAGCGTCGCGGCGGTGGGGATCTTCTCGCTGCTGCTGGTCCATCCCGTGGCGGGCGAGGCCGCGAATCGCTGGGTGGCGGTTTACGCGCGCGGATTCTACCTGGCCCTGCTGCCGGCGATCGCGATGCTGTGGGTTGCCATCTGGCAGCGCGTCCAGCAGTACGGCATCACGGAGCCACGCTACTTCCTCAGCGTGCTGTCGCTCTGGCTCGCCGGCATCGCGGTGCACGCGCTGCTCACGCGGTCCCGGAACATCAAGGTGATACCCGCGTCGCTCTGTGCCGTCGCCGTGCTCACGCTGTTCGGCCCGTGGAGTGCCTACCGGGTGTCCGAGTCGAGCCAGGTGGGGCGGCTGGCGGCCCTGCTCGAGCGGAACGGCGTGATGGTGGCGGGAACGGCTCACCGGGCGGAGGCCCAGCCGTCCGAAGCCGACCGGCGCGAGATCTCTGCCGTCCTGCGGTACCTCGTGGAAACCCATGGCACCGGGGCGATCGCGCCGTGGTTTGGCGACTCGCTCGGGCGGATCGACACCGTCGCGCACGGGACGGCCGCATCGGGAGACGTCGAGGCGCGGGCGGAGCTCATCGCCCGGGCGCTCAACGTGGGCTACGTGAGCCGCTGGGCGATGCCGGGGCCCAACATGGAGTTCCGCTATGGGTCGGACCTCAAGAACGTCGCGATCCCGGTCGCCGGCTACGACGCGGTGTTCTCCGTCACGCGCGGGCGCTTCGACTCGCTCACCCCGGGCGCCGGCTTCCGGGTAGCCCCGGCGCGCGGCGGGCTGGCGCTCGTGGTCTACGACGACGCGAGACCGCTGGTGGCCCTGCCGCTCGACAGCTTGATCCAGACGCTGCGGGCGACGGGGCACGGCGGGTCCGGTCCCGACGGGCTGCCTGCGGATCTGCTCCATCTCGAGCGGGAGACGCCGGCCGGCCGGGCGGCGTTCTACCTGCGCATGATCGCCGGGCAGGGCGGGGCCGACAGCCTGACGATCTCGAGCTACGAGGGGATCCTGCTGGTGGCGCGCCGGTAGCGCGTGGTCAGGGCTCGCCGAACTTCCGGTCCACCTGGACGCCGCAGCTCTCGAGGAACTTGAGCGGCAGCTCGCCGCCGGCGAACACCGCGACGACGTCGTTGGGGAGCGCCAGCGGCTCGCCGCCGTTCTTGCAGACCACCGTCTTGGGCGTGATCTCGACCACGTTCGTCTGCCACAACACCTCGACGCGGCGCCGCGCGATGGCCTCTTCCACCCGCTGGAGGTTGCCCGGCTTGATGCGGCTGAACTGCTCGCCGCGGTAGGACATCTTCACCTCGTTGCCCGGCTGGTCGGACAGCGCGAGCGCGGCCTCCACGGCCGAGTCGCCGCCGCCGACCACCAGGATGCGGTCCTTCTGATACGCCTCGGGCTCGTGCAGCGAGTAGATCACCTTGGGAAGCTCCTCCCCCGGGACTCCGAGCTTGCGGGGCACGCCCCGCCGCCCGATCGCCAGCACCACCCGCCGCGTCTTGTAGGTCCTGGTGCCGCTGGTGACCGTGAAGCACCCGTCCGATCCCCGCGCCACGCCGGTGACCGTCTCCCCGATGTTCACCTTGAGCTGGGTGCGCTCGACGATGTCCTCCCAGATGTCGATCAGCTCCTCCTTGCTGATCTCGCGGAAGTCGAGCTTCCCGTAGCCCGGCACCTTCACGGTGCTGGTCATCACGATCTTCTTCCGCGGGTAGTAGCGCACCGTCCCGCCGATGTCCTCCTTTTCGAGCGTCGCGAAGCGGAGGCTGTGGTGCAGGCAGTGCAACGACGCGGACAGGCCTGCCGGCCCGCAGCCCACGATCAGGACGTCGAGCGCGTCGCCCGACCCCTTGGCCTCGCGCGCGATGCCCTCGATGCACTGACGACCCTGCTCGAACGCGTTGCGGATCAGCCCCATGCCGCCGAGCTCCCCGATGATGTAGAGGCCGGGGACGTTGCTCTCGAAGTTCTGCTTGACCCGCGGAATCTCCACGCCCCGCTTGGCGGATCCGAACACCAGCTGGATCGCCTCGGTGGGGCAGGCCCGCTCGCACAGGCCGTGCCCGATGCAGCGGGCGGGGCTCACGACGAAGGCCTGGCCGTGGCGGAACCCCAAGACGTCGCCCTCGGGGCAGACCGATACGCAGTTGCCCGTCCCGATGCACCCGCCGACGTCCACCACCGGGTGGAGCGAGAGGGGCTCGTTCAGCCCGTAGCGCTTGGCGAGCTGCTCCGCCTCGGCGGTCGTGCGCTCGAGGTTCCGCTGCCGGCGGTAGAACGGCACCATGACGAGGAGCACGAGTACGGCGCCGACCGCCCCGATCAGCAGCGTGTCCGACATGTCAGAAGCTCGTCCACAGACCGAAATACAGTCCGCTGGTATGGAGGTCCCCGCCGCGCTGCATCCGTCCCTGGAACGTCGCGTAGAGGCTTCGCGCCAGCGGGAACGACAGGCCGGCGTCCACACTGTGGCTCACCGACGTCAGCGTGGCGCTCTGGGAGCGGTAGAGCTGGTAGGACGCGCGCGAATGCACCCGCCCGAAGCTCCGGGCGAGCCCCGCGGTGGCGTAGAGCGACTTGCTCCCGCTCTGGGTCCAGTAGCTCCCCGAGGCGCTCCAGTCGAGTCCGAGGATGGGCGTCCGCAGCAGACTGAATGACGCTGAGTACGTGTAACTCGTCTCGCGCGCGGTCGTGTCGCTCGCGGCGAACCGGTTCGCGGTGACATCGAGGCCGATGCTCCCCCCGGAGCCGAAGTAGAACAGCCCCACGTTGCCCTGGTCGCGCCGGTAGGAAATCAGGTTCGTCGTCTGCCAGAACGCGTAGGGCTGGAACCGGGACAGGCGGCTGTGGATCTCCAGGCCGCGCGCCAGCGGGATGGACGCGGTGGCGTTGAACCGCGTCACCACCCACTTGCTGGTCTCGGGGTCGCGGTCGACCTGCGCGTCACTGCTCAGCCGGAACCGCCGCGCGCGCAGGTACTGCGACCACCCGAGGTAGCTGTGCACCAGGAGGCCGTTCCGCGGGCGCACCTGGGTTGCCGAGAGGTAAGTGGAGTAGCGCAGCGGCCCGCCGCCGGCGTCGACCGTGAGGAACCCCGAGTACTTGGGCAGCGTGGTGGAGAGCCCCTGGTCGCCGCTCGCGGGCTCGAACCCGGCGGCGAAGCCGCCACCCAACCCCCGCCGGCCGCCGAGCCGCATCATCAGGCCGTCCCATTGGCCGCTGAAGTTGGTGTACTGATTGCTGAACCGGCCGAGCTCGACGTACAGCGGGAAGCCGGTGAACGACTTGGCCAGGCTTGCTTGATACACCTGAACGGCCCACGCCGGGTTGATCACGGCCGGATTGCTGTAGCGATACTGGGCTCGGAGGTTGGTGTTCAGGCTGAACCCGCCTGGGAGGTCCGTCGCCACCGCCCGGAGGCCGAGCGACGGGGTGGCGAACTGGCGCGTCTCCGACTCGAGCTGGTTGCTTTGCCACAGCGTCGTGCTCTGGAAGCCGTCGGCCTCGAGCGCGAGCCGCCCGTGCAGCGAGGCGGACCGCCCGTCCGGCCGCCGGGCGGGCGCCGGCCCTTCGGTGACGAGCGGGGCCGGCTCGGCCGCGTGCGCCGACGTGCGCTGGACGTAGAGCGTCTTGCCGCGCGTGACCGGGAATGCGGTGCCGATGAACTCGACGACGGCCCGGGTCGCCGTGGCGCTCACCACGAAAAACCGCCCCACCTGGTCGCCCTCCGGGGCCTCGTAGACGAGGAGCGTGTCATTGGAGGCGAGACCCTGCTCGCTCCCCGCCGCGAGGTAGATGTCGGCACCGGCGATGTAGTCCACCACCACGGCGACGCGGCCCTGCTGCGCGGCGGCGCGCGGGGAGGCCACCGTCGCCAGCGCGAGCAGGGTGGCGCCGACCACCCCGGAGATTCGGGCCGTCATCGCTCCGTCCGCCCTTCCCAGGCGGTGACCCTGCTGACGGCGATTGCCGACGTATGCGCCGTACGGCACGCCCGAGTGAACCACTTCATGAGTCTCGGCATGAAGACCTGTTCTGGTGGCAGGCCGTGCATGTGGCCGCGGGATACCCGCTGGTGTGACACTGCGAGCAACGCGCGTTCTGATGCGCCCGGTTGGTCGTGCTGCTGTAGCAGTCGCCATGGACATATGAGGTTTGCGCCCAGGTGCCGGCGTTGTTGTCGTGGCACTGGCTGCAGGCGGCCTCGATGATGCCCTGCGTCGTGTGGTTCACCGGGGAGGTCGCCGCGACGAAATCGGCGTGATGGCACGAAACGCAGTCGGTCATGGACGGCGTGTGGGCGAACGTCGCCCCTTGCCAGGTGATCTGGGTGTGGCATTGCAGACAGGCCTGCGGGTAGTTCCCCGTCACGTGGTTCGGGGCCGCCTGGTAGTTCGCCTGGTGGCAGGTGATGCAATCCTGGTCGTTCGACGGGTGGAACAGCGGCGTCATGTCCGCCGCGTGGCAGGCCTGACAGGCCAGCGACGCATGTGCTCCCTGCAGCCGGAACCCGTTCGCCACGAGGGGGTGGTCGAAGGTCGCACCGGCCCACGTTTCCATCGTATGGCAGCTGAGGCAGGTCTGCGGGAAGCTGTTCCCCGGATGTGCCCGGCTGTAGTCCGGCTGGTGACAGGTCATGCAGTCCTGGTCCTTGGCTCCCGGGAACAGCGGGGTCATGTCCGCCGTGGCGTGGCAGCTGGTGCAGCGGATGCGCGCGTGCGCGCCGATCAGCCGGAACCCGTTCGACAGGGAGACGTGATCGAAGTTCACGTGCGCCGGCCAGGCGACCGTGACGTGGCAGCGCGTGCAGTCGGTCGGGTAGTTCGCCGCCACGTGGTTCACCGGGCTGGCGCGCTCGTAGTCCGCGCGGTGGCACGAGATGCACTGGGGATCGAGCGGCGTGAACGCGCCGTCCCGGTCGTCCACGTGACAGGCGCGGCAGGCGATCTGCGCGTGTGCCCCGGTCAGCGGGAACGTGGTCCGCGCGTGGACCTGCAGCCCGGGCACGTCCGCGAAGCTCACGGTCGTGTGGCAGCTCTCGCACCGCTCGGTGTACGCCCCGCGGTGCACGTCGGCGTGGCACGTGGCGCAATCCGCGCCCTTGAGCGTCGCCTCGTCGAACTTCACCGACAGATGGCACGAGCGGCACGCCGCGTCGCGGTGCCGGCCGACCAGCTTGAAGCCGGTCTGCCGGTTGTGGTCGAACTTCACGGTCGCGGGGTCGGGCTTCCAGCTCTTCGACGTGTGGCAGTCGCTGCAGTCCAGCCCGGCGGGGAGCGTGCCGTGCGGGTTCTGCTGCGCCGCCGCGGGATGCGCGAGGCCGGCCGCGAGGGCCAGCAGGAAAGCGCTGCGGAGGCGGATCATGAGCGATCTCCCTCGTGGCAGTCCCGGCAGGTCATGCCGAGGGGCCGATAGCGTCGCATGGGTTTGCCATCCGGCCCCGGAACCGACGGGTGGCACGAGGCGCACGCGACGTTGCGGTGCGCCCCGTCCAGCGGGTACCGCGTCTTGGCGTGGTCGAACGCGGCGATGCGGAACGCGCGGGTGTCGTGGCACGAGTCGCACGTCCGGCCCGTGAACTGGTCGCCGTGGGGGTCGTTGGACCGGTGGCACGCGAGGCAGTCCTGCTGGGCGATGCGGAACACGAGCGCCTGCTGCCCGAGGGCCGCGCTCTTGTGGCAGGCGACGCAGGGCGCGGCGCGGTGCGCGCCCGTCAGCTCGTAACGGGCGTCGCGGTTGTGGCGCGCGATGTCGTAGTCCGTGGGGAGCCAGGCGTCCTCGCCGTGGCAGTTCGTGCATGCGAGGCCGCCGGGGCTCTTGGCGAACGCGCCGGCGTGGTAGTCCGTGTGGCACGAGGTGCACTGGTCCGCCACCGGTACCGGGTAGGCGCGTGTGCGGGTCGCCGCAACGAACGCCAGCGCAATGTCGTTGGCGCGCGGCCGTGCCGGATCGTGGCACGCGGCGCACTCGACCGTGGCGTGCTTGCCGTGCAGCGCGAACCGCGTGCGGGCGTGATCGAACTTGCGCTCGAAGCTGGCCCCGCCCGTGGCGCGCCAGCCGGCGGTCGTGTGGCAGTCGTTGCACCCGGTGCCGAGACGCCCCCCGTGCGGGTCGTCGTTCTTGTGGCAGGCCAGGCAGGTCGCGAACTCGAGGCCGGTGAGCCGCATGGCTCCTCTGCGTCCCGGCAGTGGGGTGTGGCACTTCTGGCACTCGACATCCAGGTGACGCCCCGTGAGCGGGTACTTGGTGGCCGAGTGGTCGAAGCGACCGAGGCTCTTCCAGCCCGTCTCGGCGTGGCACTCGTCGCACCGCCGTGCGGCGAACTGGCCTGCGTGCGGATCGTCCTTCTGGTGACAGGCCGCACAGGTGCCGAACGCGAGGCCCGTGAGCTTGAGCGCCCCTTTCTGGCCTGGGATCGGGGTGTGGCAGTCGCGGCAGGCCACGTCCACGTGCTTGCCGTGCAGCGGGTAGCGCGTCTTGGCATGGTCGAACCGGTCCGGCTTCTTCCAGTCCACCTCGGCATGGCAGTCCTCGCAGCCCTGATTGGGGAACTGGCCGGCGTGGGGATCGTCGTTCCGGTGACAGCCGACGCACGTCGTGGCGAGTCCGAGATATGTCGTTGCCAGGCGACCATGCTCGCCGGCCTCCTGCCGCACCGCGGTCTCCACCACGTACTCCGGCCGGTGGCAGTCCCGGCAGGCGGTGCTCGCGTGCCCCCCAGCCAGGTCGAACCCGGTCTTGGCGCGGTGGTCGAAGCCCGCCGTGTCGAAATGGACCGCGTCGAAGTCGGTGCCGAAGTGGTCCTTGTGGCACTCGCCGCAGGTGCGGCTGCCGATCGTGGCGTGAAAGCCCTGCTTCTGGGCGATGCGCTGCGCGATCGGCTTATGGCAGTCGAGGCACTTCGCGTCGGCGACGCCGCGCTCCCCCAGCTGGTGGCACTTCGTGCAGTGGCGCACGCCGTCGAGGTCGCCGTGCGAGGCGATGAGCTTCCCGGGGGAGAGCAGCTGGGCGCGTGCCGTGGGCGCGAAGGCGAGCAGCATGAGGAGGGCGAGTCGGGTCGCCGGAGGGCGATGCACCGAGCCGGTCAGAACAGCCACGTGTAGCCGAGCAGGACGGCGACGGACACGTGGATCAGCACGATCACGAGCATCACGAGGGCGAGTGGCATGTGGAACAGGTGCCAGTACTTGAACAGGCGCTGGAACGGCGTCAGCAGCGCGACCTGATGCTCGAGGTTGGCCTCGTCGAGGAACAGCGTCGCCGCCACGGCCCGCGCCTTGGGTGGGACGCCCTTGGCCGCGAGTGCCCGGTGGATCTTCCGGCCGTGCGCGCCCGCCGTCAGGTCGTACCAGAGGGACTGGAACAGCGCGCCGGCGAAGCCGCGGGGCGCAGGCCGCTTGGCGACCCTGAGGATCCCGTCGATCTCCGCCGTGGAAAGCCCGGACCGCTCCTGGATGGTGCGGAGCATGGTGCCGCGCTGCTCCTCGATGCTCTGGAGCGAGAGAAACTGGCCGTTCAGCGTCTTGGGGATCCGGACGTACACGTACCGGCCGAACACGCCGCTCGTCACGACGGCGATCATGCTCCAGAACGCGATCGACACGATGCCGCCGAACTTGAGCGTCGTATGGAGCACGATGAGGAACGGGCCGAGGGTGCAGAGGAAGATGTGCACGCTGAGCCAGGTCTTCAGCTTGCCGGCCCGGTTGAGCCACCGGACGCGCCGGCGCAACGAGTAGCCGGTCACGCCGACCACCATCATCAGCGTGCCGATCACGCCGTACCCCTGGCCCACCAGGCCGGAGGGCTTGAGCAGCTCGTGGTAGGTCGAGTAGGCGCGGGCCTGGAGCGGCGTGATGTAGTACGGGAAGCCCCAGACGAGCAGCGTGCCGGCCACGGCCAGCCAGACCAGCACCGCGCCGACGGTGACCGCGCGACGGGCGATCTGCGAAGGGGTCGCCGAGGCGGTGGTGGCCGGGACCGACGCTGCGCGGCCCGACGTGCTCACGGCGCGAAGCGCGGGCCGTGGCGGCCGCGGCAGCGCGCTCGCGGTGGCGGCATGAGGCAGTTGCATAGGGGACGCCAAGGTACGGAATTCACGGATCCGTTCTGTGAGCCGGAGCCCAATCCGCCGGCGCGCCGAGTCGGCTTCGTCTCGTTCCCAGCGGGCGCCGCACCGAACTCCGCACGATCCATTCCCCTTGGGGTGATGTCGTAAGTGCTTGTGGTAGTTCGCATTAGCGATGCACTGGTCAGCACGGCAAGTGGCCTGATTCGAGCCACCTGGAGCGAAACGTGGCAGCTGCGACGGGATGACTCAGGTAGGTTGGCGACCAGAAAGTCGTGGGATCCGGCGTCATCGTGAGGGGGGCGGGCGGCTGGGGCCCGCGATCCCGGGTGGCGACCGGGTGCCCGGCAGGGCAGATTGGGTCGCCGCGGCTCAACGCCGCTGCGCGCGCGTGCGTAAACGGCTCGTGCAGGTCTGCCGTTCGCGGTCCACACTCCACACTCACGCGAGGTCGTGATGCGTCATCGCGCCCCATGGCTCGTGCCAGCGCTCGTTCTGGTCGCTGGCGTCTCGTCGCTTCAGGCCCAAGTCTCCACTCCGCTCGATTCCGCCACCTTGTCCGCGTTGCGCTGGCGCTCGGTCGGCCCGGCGAACATGGGCGGCCGGATCACGGATATCGAGGGTATTCCCAGCCCGTCCAAGACGTTCTTCGTCGCGACCGTGGCCGGCGGGATCTGGAAGACCACCAACGCGGGCACGACGTTCCGTCCCGTGTTCGACCGCGAGCGCGTCGTCTCAATGGGTGATATCGCGATCGCGCCGAGCGACACGATGATCGTGTGGGCCGGGACCGGCGAAGAGGATTCGCGGAACTCGATTTCGCCGGGCGGCGGGATCTACAAGTCCACCGATGGCGGCCTCACCTGGACGTTCATGGGGCTGCGGGAGACCCAGCAGATCGGGCGGATCATCGTCCATCCGACGAACCCCGACATCGTCTACGTGGCGGCGCTGGGGCACGCGTGGGGACCGAATCCGGAGCGCGGGCTCTACAAGACGACCGACGGCGGCAAGACCTGGCAGCTGAACAAGTTCATCAGCAACAAGGCCGGCTTCGTGGACCTGGCGATGGACCCCACGAACCCGAACGTGCTGTTCGCCTCGAGCTGGGAGCGCGTGCGCGGCCCGTACTTCCTCAACAGCGGCGGTCCAGGCAGTGGCCTGTGGAAGACCACCGACGGCGGGACGACGTGGTCCGAGGTGAAGGGCGGCGGGTTCCCCGAGACCATGAAGGGGCGGATCGGCATCGCGATCGCGCCGAGTGACCCCAAGGTCGTGTATGCACTGACCGAGGCGGACAGCGGCAAGGGCAGCAAGGAGCGGCTCTCGGGGTTGTACCGGTCCGCCGACGGCGGGGCGACCTGGACCAAGATGAACAGCAACGACGTCCGGCCGTTCTACTACTCGCAGGTGCGGGTGGACCCGAGGGACGCGAACCGGGTGTACTGGTCGTCCACCCCGGTGAACTTCTCCGACGACGGCGGCAAGACGGCGCGCAATGCCACGGTCGGGATTCACGTGGACCATCACGCCATGTGGATCGACCCGAACGATCCGCAGCACTTCATCGTCGGCAACGACGGCGGCGTGGCGCAGACGTGGGACCGCGGCGGGAACTACGACTTCCTCAACGCGATCGCGATCGGGCAGTTCTACCACGTGAGCTACAACATGGACGTCCCGTACCGGGTGTGCGGCGGCCTGCAGGACAACGGCTCGTGGTGCGGGCCAAGCCGCCGGGCACGGGGTGGGATCGACAACTTGATGTGGTTCTTCGTGAATGGCGGAGACGGCTTCTACACGGCGCAAGACCCGAACGATCCGAACATCGTCTACGCCGAGTCGCAGGGCGGCAGCATGGCGCGGGTCGATCTCACGACCGGCGCGCGGACCAGCCTGCAGAAGCCCGACTGGCGGCCGCGCTACACCGAGTACGAGGACTCGGTCGTGGTCGACTGGCCGGACACGGCGGTGAGGCCGTCGCGCGAGCTGCAGCGGCGGCTCGACGACCTGCGCCGACGCCAGCGGGCCGACTCGGCGACGCTGGACATGCGCTGGAACTGGAACACGCCGTTCCTCATCTCGCAGCACGATCCCAACGTGTTCTATGCCGGCGCCAACCGCGTGCTCAAGTCCACCAAGCGGGGCGACAACCTGCTGCCGATCTCGCCGGATCTGACCACGCGCGACACCATGCGCATCCGGGTGAGCACCAGGACGACGGGGGGCATTACCCCCGATGCCACCGGGGCGGAGACGCACAGCACGATCACGGCGTTGGCGGAATCGCCCTTGCGGTTCGGGCTGCTGTTCGCGGGGACCGACGACGGCAACGTGTGGCTCACGCGCGACGACGGCGGCAGCTGGGAGAGCCTCACGGGACGGTTCCCCGGCGTGCCCGCGAAGACGTGGGTCACCCGGGTCGAGCCGTCACACTTCGACTCGGCGACCTTCTACGTGACGTTCGACAATCACCGGGAGAACGACTTCCGGCCGTACGCCTACGTGACCAACGACTTCGGCAAGACGTTCCGCTCGATCGCCAACAACCTGCCGAGTGACGGCGTGGATTTCGTGCACGTGATCCGCGAGGATCCGTACAACCGGGATCTGCTGTTCCTCGGCACCGACGTCGCGGCCTACGTCTCCACCGACCGCGGGGCCTCGTGGCAGCGGTTCATGGAGGGACTGCCGACGGTTCCGGTCCACGACCTCGAGATCCACCCGCGTGACCACGAGCTGATCGCGGCGACGCACGGCCGGTCGATCTGGATCGTCGGGATCGCGCCGCTGGAGCAGCTCACGGACGCGGTGCTCGCCAAGTCCGCGTATCTGTTCGCCCCCAGGACGGCCTACCAGTACGGGGACGTGCCGGTGGGCGGTGGGTCGAACGGCCACAAGTGGTTCTCGGAGCCGAGCCCGCAGTACGGCGCGGAGATCGCCTACCGCGTGGCCAAGGGAGAGGCGCGCGCGCGCGTGCAGCTCGTGGTGACCGGCGCGCGGGGTGACACGGTGCGGACGATCGACGGGCCGGGCAGCACCGGGCTCCACCAGGTGGTCTGGGACTTCCGCGGCGCGCCGGCGCCGTCCAAGCCGCTGTCCCCGGCTGAGCGGCGCGACAGCCTCAAGTTCATCGCCCGCGTGGATCAGGTGTTCGACTCGCTGGTCAAGGCGGGGATGAACCAGGCGATGCTCGATCGCCTGCGGGAGTCCATCAAGTCAGGCAACATGCAGGCCCTGGCCGCCCGATTCGGTGGCGGAGGTGGTGGGGGCGGTGGGGGCGGTGCCGGAAGGTTCGGGGCGGCGCAGGGCTTCGTCGAGCGGCCCGGGGAGAGCTCGGCGGGCGCGGCTGGCCGCGCGGCGGCCCAAGGTGAAGGCGCGCAGGCCGGCGGCGAGCAAGGGGCCGAGGCCCTGCCTGGCCAAGCTCAGATGCAGGACATCTTGCGGGCGCTGCGGCCGCCGGGCGCGCGCGGTGGCGGGGGCGGTTTCGGGGGCCTGTCGTTCGGGCTGTACAATCCGGGCCGCCGGGGTGGGGGATCGCTCGTCGAAACTGGTGACTACCTCGTGACGCTCACGATCGGTGGCGAGACGATGCGGCAGACGCTGCGCGTCGAGCGCGTCCGGGGTGGTGGGGAGAGCGGGTTCCCGTTTGAGGAGGATGAGTCGCGGCAGTAGTCAGGGATAGGGTGAGACGTGCTGCGCGGCTGGGGCCCGCCCCCGAGCCGCGCAGCACGCTTTGAGGACCCTTGGCGACGGTGTACCTTGGTGCGGCAATCGCGGAGCGCGAACGATGTCTGGACGATTCTCTCACGTACTGCTCGGTCTGGTCATGCTCGGATCCCTCATGCCCGAACAGCTGGACGCCCAGCGGACGGCGAAGCCGGTGCTGCACGGCCGCCACTGGGTCGCCATCACCGGCAAGCCGCTCGGCGCCGCGGCGGGCGCCATGATCTTCAGCAAGGGCGGCAACGCGGTGGACGCGGCATGCGCCATGCTGGGCGCCGTCACCACGATGTGGGACGTGCTGAGTTGGGGTGGCGAGACCCAGGCGCTGATCTACAATCCCAACGAGAAGAAGGTTGTGGCGCTCAACGCCCTCGGTGTCGCTCCGACGGGCGCCACGCCCGAGTTCTTCAAGAACAAGGGGATGCAGTATCCCCCGCGCTACGGTGCGCTGGCGGCGGTGACCCCGGGGACGCCGGGCGGTCTGATGACGATGCTCGCGGAATGGGGCACCATGAGCCTCGCCGAGGTGCTCGCGCCTGCCATCGAGATGGCCGACGGCTACCCGATCGAGGCGCAGACCGCCGACGCGATTCAGCGGGACACGGCGTGGATCAGGCAGTGGAGGTACTCGCGGGCCGTGTATCTGACGCACCCGGGTGAGGCGCGCGAGGCCCCGCACGCGGGGGAGATCTTCCGGCAGGCGGATCTCGCGGCGACGCTGCGCAAGCTGGTGGAGGCCGAGCAGCAGGCCCTCAAGGCGGGCAAGTCGCGCAAGGAGGCGATCTACGCCGCTTACGACCGGTTCTATCGCGGCGACATCGCCCAGGAGTTCGTGCGTGGCGCCCAGGAGGAGGGCGGCCTCATCACGCTGCAGGATCTCGACCGCTGGCAGGTGCACATCGAGCAGCCGGTGATGACCACCTACAAGGGGATCGAGGTCTACAAGCTGAACACCTGGGTCCAGGGCCCGGTGATGCTTCAGGCGCTCAACATCCTCGAGAACTTGGACCTGAAGGGCATGGGCTTCAACAGCGCGCGCTACATCCACGCGCTGTACCAGACGATGAACCTCGCGTTCGCCGATCGGGATTTCTACTACGGTGACCCCACCTTCCCGCCCGAGGAGCCGCTGCAGGGCCTGCTGTCCAAGGAGTACGCGAAGCAGCGGGCGCAGCAGATCGACTGGGAGCGGAACGACCCCGACGTCAAGCCGGGCGACCCGTACCCGTTCATGGGGAAGACCAATCCGTTCAAGCAGTACCTCGATCGCTGGCCGCCGCAGCGCGCGCGGACCGGCGCCCGGGACGCCGGGGAGACGTTCTACCTCGGGACCACCTCGATCGAGGCGACCGACGAGCAAGGCTGGGTGGTGTCGGTCACGCCGAGCGGCGGCTGGATTCCGGCCGTGATCGCGGGGCGGACCGGGGTCGGGATGAGCCAGCGCGCCCAGAGCTTCATTCTGGATCCCGCAGAGGACCCGTTCAACGTGATCGAGCCGGGGAAGCGCCCGCGGGCGACCCTCACCCCGGGTCTCGCGCTCAAGGACGGGAAGCCGTACCTGTCGTTCGCGGTGCAAGGCGGCGATACCCAGGACCAGAATCTGCTGCAGTTCTTCCTCGACGTCGTCGAGTGGGGCATGAATGTGCAGCAGGCGGTCGAGGCGCCGAACATCACGAGCTACCAGATGTGGGACTCCTTTGAGCACACGTCGGTGCCGGGCCGGCTCACGGTGAACGCGAGCGTGCCGGACAGTGTCCGGCAGCAGCTGACGCGCATGGGGTACCGCCTGAACGTGCAGCGGCTGACGTCCGGCCCGATCAACGCGATCTTCTTCGACTGGGCGCACGGCTCGTTCTGGGGTGGCTCGAGCAACTACGGCGAGGACTACGGGATCGCGTGGTAGGGAATGCCCAATGCCCAATGTCCAATGTAGAATGTCGAAGGAAGTGAAACGTGGAAGGTGAATAGTGAGGAAGGGAGCCGGCCATCGGCTGTCGGCCAACACTACACGCTATACGCTGCACGTTGCACGTTGTCTACCCGGCAGCCGTCGGAGGTCACGCCGTCCATGAAACCGCTCGCCCGCGCGCTGCCTCGCGCCGTCCTTCCCATTCTGCTTCTTGCGGCATCCCCGTCACCCACGAACGCCCCGCTGCTCGGGTTCACCGCCGAGCACGCCGCGCGCCAACGGGAGCTCGAAGCCCGGCTCGACAGCCTGGTCTCGCCCGACAGCCTGCCGATCTGGATGAAACGGATGAGTGCGAAGCCGCACCACGTGGGATCGCCGTACGGCAAGGAAAACGCCGAGTTCATCGCGTCGCTGTTCCGGTCATGGGGCTATGAGACGGCGATCGAGCGGTTTGACGTGCTGTTCCCGACGCCGACGCTCCGGGTCGTGGAGCTGGTTGCCCCGACGCGCTATCAGGCGAGGCTCGCCGAGCCGGCGCTCAAGGAGGACGCGACGTCCGGGGTGATGCAGGACCGGCTCCCCCCGTACAATGCCTACTCGGTGGACGGCGACGTCACCGGCGAGCTGGTGTACGTGAACTACGGGGTTCCGGCGGACTACGACGAGCTGGCCCGGCACGGCATCGACGTGACGGGGAAGATCGTGATCGCCCGGTACGGCGGCTCGTGGCGCGGGATCAAGCCCAAGGTGGCCGGCGAGCACGGCGCGATCGGCTGCATTATCTACTCGGACCCCGGGGACGATGGCTACGCCCAGGGGGACGTCTACCCGCAGGGGCCGTTCCGGCCCGAGTTCGGCGCGCAGCGGGGCTCGGTGGCCGACATGCCCCTCTACCCGGGCGACCCGTTGACGCCGGGGGTCGGCGCCACACCGGAGGCCAAGCGGCTGCGACGGGAAGACGCGCAGACGCTCACCAAGATCCCCGTGCTGCCGATCGCGTGGGGCGACGCGCTGCCGCTGCTCAAGGCGCTCGCGGGGCCGGTGGCGCCGGAAGTGTGGCGCGGCGCCCTCCCGATCACCTATCACCTGGGCGCCGGCCCGGCCAGAGTCCGGCTCGCGGTCGCGTTCACCTGGCAGCTGGTCCCCGCCTACGACGTGATCGCGCGGCTGCCGGGGAGCCGGTTCCCCGACGAGTGGGTGATCCGCGGCAACCACCACGACGGCTGGGTGTTCGGCGCGGCCGACCCGTTGAGCGGGCAGGTGGCCCTGCTCGAGGAGGCGCGCGCGGTGGCGCAGCTCGCCAAGACCGGGTGGCGCCCGCAGCGTACGATCATCTACGCTGCCTGGGACGGCGAGGAGCCGGGCCTGCTCGGCTCCACCGAGTGGGTCGAGGCGCATGCGGACGAGCTGTCCCGCAAGGCGGTGGCGTACATCAACACCGACGGCAGCGGCCGGGGGTTCCTCGGCGTCGGGGGCTCGGGCGAGCTCGAGCGCCTGGTCAACGAGGTCGCGGCGGACGTGCGCGATCCGCAGACCGGGGTCTCGGTCGGCGAGCGGGCACGGGCGCGGCGGCGCGTCTCGGGCGGCGCAGCGGCGGACGCGCCGGGCGACCTGCCGATTGCGCCGCTGGGGTCGGGGTCGGACTACACGCCGTTCCTGCAGCACCTCGGCATCGCCGCGCTCAACCTCGGGTTCGGCGGCGAGAGCGACGGCGGCGACTACCACTCGATCTACGACTCATACGATCACTACGTGCGGTTCGGTGATCCCGGGTTCGCCTACGGCGTGGCCCTCGCCCAGACGGCGGGCCGGCTCACGCTGCGGCTGGCCGACGCCGACGTGCTGCCGCTCCGATTCGGCAATCTCGCCACCGACGTCGGGCGGTACGTGGAGGAGCTGGGCACGCTCACCGATGACCTGCGCGCGACCACCGCGCGGCGCGATGCACTGCTCGCCGTCCGGGCCTATCAGCTCGCCGCCGACCCCAAGGAGCGCTACGTCCCACCCGACTCGCAGGCGGCCGTGCCGTTTCTCAATTTCGCGCCGCTGAAGAACGCCCTCGCCGCGCTCCAGCGGAGCGCCGCGCGCTACGATTCGAGCCTCGCGCATTCCGGTGCGCCCGCCGATCCCGCCGTGGCGGCCCGGGTGAACGCGGCGCTGGTGGGGGCGGAGCGCGCGATGATCACCGACCAGGGCTTGCCGCGACGTCCGTGGTTCCGGCACGAGATCTACGCGCCCGGCTTCTACACGGGCTACGGGGTGAAGACGCTGCCGGGCGTGCGCGAGGCGATCGAGCAGCGCAGCTGGCCGGAGGTGGAGGCGCGGATCGGGATCGTGGCGCGCGCGCTCGAGGCGGTCGCCGGAGAGCTCGATGGGGCGGCCGCGGCCCTCGGAGGCGCGACAGGCGCCCGCTAGCGGCGCGGCGCCCCGCCATCCCGCCATGCACAGCGCCCAGGGCAGACGGCCCTGGGCGCTTGCGTTTCAGCCACGCGATGAGCGCTACACGTAGGAGTGGTAGTCGGGCTGGTACATCAGCGACCGGACGTACGTGCCGAGGTCCTTCGGCTTCGGAGCGGTCGCCAGCCCGCTGTCGTACGCCTCCTTGGCCACCGCGGTCGCGATCGCGCCCGACACCTCGCGGATCCGGTTGAGGGGTGGGAAGATCGTGCCCTGGTCCAGATACTCCTGAGTCACCAGATGGGCCAGCGTGTCCGCCGCGACGTAGAACATCTCGTCGGTCACGTGCTTGGCGCGCGAGGCAATGACGCCGAGCCCGAGCCCGGGGAACACGTAGGCGTTGTTGCCCTGTCCGGGGAGGATCGTGCGGCCCTGGTACTGGACCGGCGGGAACGGGCTGCCGCTCGCGAAGATCGCGCGGCCATCGGTATGGCGGTACGCCTGCTCCGCCGTGCACTCGGACTTGGCCGTCGGGTTGGAGAGGCTGAAGATCATCGGCCGCTCGTTGAACTCGCCCATCCGCTTCAGGATGTGCTCGGTGAACGTCTGCGGCTGCCCGGAAACGCCAACGAGGCACGTGGGTTTCAGCGAATCGACAATGGCCTCCAGGTGCTTGATGGACTCGTACTCGTGCGCGTAGGGTTGCTTGTGCGGGGCGAGATCCGTCCGCGACTTCACGACCAGTCCCTTCGAGTCCACGAACCAGATATGGCGCCGGGCCTCGTCGAGCGTGACGCCCTGCTTGACCAGCGCCGACACGATCAGGTTGCCGATTCCGCTCGCCGCCTCCCCCGCGCCGTAGAACAGGATGCGCTCGTCCTTGAGCGGCCGCCTGGTGAGCCGGTTGGCGGCGATCAGGCCCGCAAGCATGACGCCGGCCGTGCCCTGAATGTCGTCGTTGAACATGCAGATCGTGTTGCGGTACTTCGCGAGCAGGTGGATCGCATTCTCCGTGGCGAAGTCCTCGAACTGGATGAGCAGGCCGGGGAACGTCTCCCGTGCGGCGGTCACGAACTCATCGACGAGCGCCTCGTACTCAGCACCGCGGACGCGCCTCTCCAGAATACCCGGGTAGAACGGGTCGCTCAGCAACTGCGCGTTGTTGGTGCCGACGTCCAGCGTGACGGGCAGGCAGCGCTGCGGGTGGATTCCGGCGAGGGCGGTGTACAACGCCAGCTTGCCGATCGGGATCCCCATGCCCTGGGCGCCCTGGTCGCCCAACCCCAGGATGCGCTCGCCGTCGGTCACGACGATCACGTCCACTTCGGGCTGAGGCCAGTTGCGGAGGATGTCGCGCACGCGGCCCTTGTCGTAGCGGGAGATGTAGAGCCCGCGGGCCCGGCGGAAGATGTGGCCCCACTGCTGGCACGCCTCACCCACCGTGGGCGTGTAGATGATAGGCATCATCTCGGCCGTGTTGTCGAGGATGGTGCGATAGAACAGCGTCTCGTTGCGGTCCTGGAGGGAAGTCATGAAGACGAACTTCTCCAGGGGGGTGGTCTTCAGGTGAAAATTCTCGAGGATGCGGGCTTCTTGGTCGTGCATCGTAAACACCCGCGGGGGCAGCAGGCCCCGCAGCTTCAACGTATCGCGCTCGGCCTCGGTGAAGGCCGTGCCCTTGTTCAGGGCGGGTTGATGGAGAAGCTGCGCGCCAGTCGGAATCGGACCCTTCGGTTTCACAGGACACTCCGAGAAAGGCTGAAGTAGGCGGCGGCGGAGCAAAGCCGGCCGAGGTTGAACATACCGCACGGTCCGCATATTGGCATGGCGCGGGACCCGCTCCGCCGGTCCCCGATCCCACCCAGGAGCCCGCGCCGTTGCGGGTACCGTGGAACCCAGATAAGCTTTGTCGGCTTTCGGACGGGCCACCCCGGCCTCCAGCCGTCCTAGGCCAGTCACCATCCTCAGGGAGGAGGATCCATGAGTTCGACGATGCTGCTCACGGCGGCACTGGCGCTTACTGGCGCCCTGCCGCCATCCGGCCACGCGGGTGGCCCCACCCGCAGCGAGCCTGCGAAGCCTCGCGTCGTGCGGATCGTGACCAAGGACTTTGCGTTCGAGGCGCCGGCGGAGACTCCGGGAGGGCTCACGATGATCCGCCTGGTGAACCACGGGCCGAGCATCCATCACATCCAGATCGTCCAGCTGCCCGCGGGGAAGACCCTCCAGGACATGATGGGAGCCCTGCAAGCGGAAGGCCCGCCGCCGGCGGGAGTCGTGCTGCTCGGGGGACCCAATGCCGTGATCCCAGGCGACAGCTCGGAGGCCATCGTGGACCTCAAGCCCGGGAACTACGCGCTGCTCTGCGTGATCCCCGGGTCCGACATGGTGCCGCACATGGCGAAGGGCATGGTCGCGGCCCTCCGCGTGACGGGACCGGCGGTTGCGCGGGCAGCGAGCCTGGAGTCCGAGGTCAAGGCGGACGTCTCGCTGGACCTGGTGGACTACGGGTTCCAGCTGTCGCAGCCGCTCACGGCCGGTCGCCATACGCTGCGGGTCACCGATCGCGCGCAGCAGCCCCATGAGGTCGTCATCTGGCAGCTGGCGCCCGGCAAGACCGCCGACGACCTGAAGGCGTGGTTCGTGGCGAGCATGCAGGGCCCCCCGCCGGCACGACCGATGGGCGGAACCGTGGCGCTGAGCACGGGGGAGGAGAACCTGGTGCCGCTGGACCTTCCACCGGGCGAGTACGCCCTGGCCTGCTTCGTCGCGGACGCCAAGGACGGTGCTCCGCACCTGATGCACGGGATGCTGCGGCAGATCACCGTGCGCTGATTCACCGCACCGCGGTGGCAACGGGGCCCGCGGCGCGCCGCGGGCCCGTTGCGTCTCCGGCCGTCACGGCGAGGTCAGGGTCCCCGCAGTTTCGCGATCCGGCCGCGGGCCTCCGCGGCTTCGGACTCGAGACGTTTGGGGCAGCGGGCGATGAACGCTTCGTACTGGGCGATCGCCTCGTCGGTCTTGCTTGAGCGACGCGAGCGCCGCCGCGAGGTTGTAGTAGGGCAGCGCCCAATGCGGCTCGAGCCGTATGGCTTCCCGGAGCTGGACCTCGGCCTCCGCGTCGTGCCCGGCCAGGTACAGGGCACGACCGTAGTCGTTCCGCAGCACGCCGTTGTCCGGCTTGAGCCCGACGGCGAGATCGTACTCCAAAAGGGCGGTCTTGACGTCGGTCTGCTCGAGCGCGGCCTCGGCCATCCGCTGGTGCGCGATGTAGAACGAGAGGTCTTCCGTAAGGGCCCGCTCGTACGCCTGGCGCGCTGGGGCCCAGTGATGGCGGTGCGCCTCCGCGAACCCGATCATGTACTCGAACATGGCCTTCGAGTTGTACACCTGCATCAGGTACTTCTCATCGCGCGCGCGCAGCGAGTCGATGAGGACGTTGAGCTCGGCGACCGTGCTGTCGTATTGTTGCTGATAGTAGAAGCTCCGCGCGCGATAGCGGTGGGCCAGCAGGAGACTGCCGTCCTTGCGCAGGGCTTCCGCGAAGGCGGCATTGGCCTGGGGGTAACAGCCGTTCGAGTAGTGGACGTAGCCGACCATGTACTGGTCCCGCTGTTGCTCGCCTTCCTCAAGAAAGAGGCAGGTGGATCGCCGGTCGCCGTACGGATCGCGCATGACGACCTCGAGGATCAGGGAGTCGAGCAGGCGGGCATCGTCCGACTTGGCGACTTTGGCGACTCCCCTGTCGTAGTCTCGCCGCCACGAGTAGGAGTGACGGTTCAGGAAGGCGACATACAACGCACGAAGGTACGTGATGTCACCGGGCGCAAGCCGCTGGGCCCAGTAATAGGCGTTGTATGTGTTTTTCCAGTCGACGTCGGGCTGGTTGCCCCATCGATAGTACGCGCGGGCGTCGTTGGTGTCGGCGTCGGCGGCGAGCTTCGGACGGGGGGGCGTTGATTGCGCCCACAGGGCAGGGGCGGCAAGCGAGGTGGCCAGAGCGACGAGGGCGAGGCGGCGCATGGCAGGCTCCCGGAAGGAACGCGAGGCGAACCTACAGATCGGTCCCGGCTGGCGCCAGCGAGCGCCCATCAGTGCGGGGGCCCGGCGCGGAGCGTCGCAATCCGGCTGCGGGCCTCCGCGACCTGAGATTCCATGCGTTTGGGACAGCGGGCGATGAACGCCTCATACTCGGCCACCGCCAACTCACGCTTCCCCTGCTTGGCCAGCGCGACCGCGAGGTTGAAGTGGGGGAGCGCCCAATAGGGCTCCAGGCGGATGGCCTCGCGGAGCTGCGTCTCGGCATCCGCGTCCCGGTCGTTCTCGAGCAGGGCGTATCCATACTCGTGGCTGAGCAGCCCGTCGTCCGGTTTGAGGCCGGCCGCCAGGTCGAGCTCCGCCAGCGCGGTCTTGACGTCGTGCTGCTCGAGCGCCACCCAGCCGAGGTGCGCGTGCGCCATGTAGAAGGAGAGATCCTCCGTCAGCGCCCGTCCGTACGCCTCGCGGGCCGCCTCCCAACGCTGCCGGTGCTCCTCGGTCATGCCGATCATGTACTCGAGCGCGGCCTTCGAGTAGTACCAGAAGTTGAGGTACGTGATGTCCCGCTGGCGGAGCGAGTCGAGGACCACGTTGAGCTCGGCGATGGTGCTGTCGTACAGCTGCTGGAAAAAGAACGCGCGCGCGCGCGAGACATGCACGTCGAGCAGGCCGGGTTTCTTCGCCAGGGCCTCGGCGAACGCCTGGTTGGCCTGACGCCAACACAGGTTGCTGTAGTGGGTCATGCCCGCTTCCAGGCGGTCGCGCAGCCGGTCGAGGCCCTCCCCGAGCATGCAGGGCGCGTCGTAGCGAATGAACGGGTCGTGGATCACGACCTCCGCCGCCACCGAATCGATGGCGCGCGATTCCGGCGACTTGAGCACATAGGTCGCGCCTTGAAGGCGCTCCATCTGCCACTCGTATCCCTGGCGGCCCAGCAGGGCCTCCTGCATGGCGAGCAGATAGCGCGTGTCGCCCGGGTCGAGCCGCCGCGCCCACCAGATGGCGTCGTGCACCTTCTTCCAGTCCGTGACCGTGCCGCGCGACCAGTCGTAATACGCACGGGCGTCGTTGGTGTCCGCATCGGCCGGGAGCTTGGGGCGACGCGGTGTGGCTTGCGCGGCCAGCGCGGAGGGGAAAAGCGAGGCGGCCAGGGCGACGAGGGCGAGGCGACGCATGGCTCAAGTCCAGGAGGGAACCGAACGCCAAACTAGCCACCGGAAATGCCCGGCGCCAGCATCCCCGGGGGCTAGCGCCCGCTCGCCTCGCCGAAGAAGGCCCGGCCGTGCCAGCTGCCGCGGGCGACGGTCTCCCACCGGCCGGCACGCAGGGCGCCGAGCGACTGCACCGTGTTGTCGAACACCACGGTGTCGGGTGAGACCGCGCCCACTTCAGCCAGCGCGCGGAACCGGCCGCGTGGCACGCGGGCGATCCCGTTCCCCTCGCGGTAGAGCACCGGCCCGTTGTCGAGCAGCGCGAGCCCGAGGGTCTTCTCGTGCTCGCGGAGCTTCCGCGTGAGCGCGTCGATCGAGCAGCCGGAGACCCCGGCCGCGGCCTCGTCGACGGCGACGAGGAGGAACCGCTCGTGCCGCCAGTCGCGACCGCAGGTGAGCGGCACGCCGTGCGCCGTCCACGCCATGAGGAAGCCGTCGACGTCGGCGAGCAGGGCTTGCCGCTCGGCCAGCGACAGCGCACGCTCGGCGGCGAAGATCCACAGGCGCGCCGTGTCGGGCAGCGCCGTGAGGGAGACCATCGGCATGGCTCGCTCCGGTTGCGATAGCTGGGGTCGCTCAGCGGCGCGGTAACCCGGTACCTTTGGTACTCGCGTACCGAAAACAGGGAACCGCGCCATGTCCCGTAATGTACTCAGTCCCCCGGACCGCCTCCTGCTCGGTCCCGGACCGTCGAACCCCGATCCCGTGGTGAGCGCCGCGATGGCGGCACCGCTGGTCGGCCACCTCGATCCGTACTTCCTCACGGTCATGGACGAAACCATGGCCGATCTCCGGACCGTGTTCGGGACGACCAATCATCACACCATCCCGATGTCCGGCACCGGCACCGCCGGGCTCGAAGCGATCATGTTCAACCTCGTCGAGCCGGGAGACGAGGTGATCGTCGGCGTGATCGGCTATTTCGGCCAGCGCCTGGTGGAGCTGGCCGAACGCGCGGGCGCCCGGGTGCGCCGGATCGACGCGCCGTACGGCGAGGTGATCGCGCCCGAGCGGATCGCGGACGAGCTCACGCGCGGGCGCCCGAAGCTGGTGGCGCTGGTGCATGCGGAAACCTCCACCGGTGCCGCGCAGCCACTCGAGGCCATCGGCCGGATGGTGCGGGCGCACGACGCGCTCTTCATGGTGGACTGCGTCACCTCGCTGGGGGGCATGCCGGTCGAGACCGATGCCTGGCTGATCGATGCCGCCGGCTCCTGCTCCCAGAAATGCCTCGGCGCGCCGCCGGGACTGGGCCCCGTGACACTTGGGCCGCGCGCCATGGCCGCGATCGCGCGGCGCAAGACGCCGGCCGCGACGTGGTACTTCGATCTCCAGCTGCTGTTCCAGTACTGGGGTGACCAGGGGGGGCCGCGCGCGCGGGCGTTCCATCACACGGCGCCGGTCGCCAACATCTACGGCTTCCACGAGGCGCTGCGGCTGATCTTGGCGGAGGGGCTCGCGGCGCGCTTCGCCCGCCACCGGGCGGCGCACGAGCGACTGGTGCGCGGTCTCGAGCGGCTCGGCATCTCGCTGTTCACCCCCGCCGCTCACCGGCTGCCGATGCTCAACGTGGTCCGCGTCCCCAACGGGGTGGACGACCTCGCCGTGCGCAAAGCGCTGCTCGAGCGCGGCATCGAGATCGGCGGGGGCTTCGGCGCGCTCAAGGGTAAGGTCTGGCGCGTTGGGCTGATGGGCACCAACGCGACGCCGCTGGTGGTCGATAGGCTGCTGGAGGCGCTGGGGGAGGTGTTGGGGCCGGGGACGGACAGGGAGAAACGGGGAGATCAGTCCCCCGGCCGCGCTGATGCCCGGTGACCGAGTGCGATGGCTCTTCCCAGCTGCCGGCACGCCTCTGTGAGCACCTCGGCATCGAGGCGCCGGCCGGGCGCAATGGAGGCGAGACGCGTCTCGCCGGCGATCATCAGCCCAGCCTCGAGATCCTCGGCCGATCGCGCTCGCAGCCCGGTGGTGGACAGTAGCCGGTCCGCAAGACGCTGGCCCGGGCCATTGAGATAGGGGCGGTCGGGCTCGCTGTGGATCACGCCGGCCCGACGAAGGGCGACACACAGATCCCAGGCCTCCGCCCGATTGAACCCGTGCGCCACGAGCCGGGCGCGAAGCCGGTCAAACCGCACGGGCTTCGCCGGCGCCCCGTCGCTCGCGAGCAGGCAGCCTGCCCGAACGGCCCACTCCTGAACCCTCGGGTCCACCGGCCGGGAGTCGTCGATTTCGTCCCCAGGGCCGCCAGGAGTCGGTTCGCCTTGCGTCATCGCGAGGCGAACATGCCCAGCCACGGCCATCGCCATGGGGTCAGCTGCGGTCGTCTCACGCTGCCGCCAGAGCTCGACGTATGCGGCCCCCAGCCGGTCCCAGAGATCGGCCTGGCTGAGGGTCGCATGGCCTGGAGCGCCAGCCGCGGTTCTGCGCGGTTCGTCGCAACGCGCTGCCTGTGGCCTACTCACACGCGCCCCCTGGGCCGAGATCTCGCGCGATCGACGCGACGTGTGGTGGCTGGAGGCGTCCGTGAGGGACCAAAGTCAACGACTCCTACGGCTTGGCGGGGGACTGGGCCGGCCCCGGCTTGGGTCCAGTCGGACCGGTACCCGGAGCTCCCGGCTTCGGAGGCTGACTCGGCTTCGGAGGCTGACCTGGCTTGGGGGGCTGCCCCGGCTTTGGGGGCGGCTGTGGGGTCTTCGAGGAGCGGTTGCTGGTTCTGGGATGACATGTTACCTCCAGTGGCGTAATATATGGAAGTGCCTAGTACTACTACAGAATATCACAGTCAATTACAGTATTACTATGTACTTTTGGATATTTTGAAGTATATATTGGTGTGTCTGCGTGTCAAGAATCAGCCCCGGTCGGTCATTCGCCGGGCTCGGCGCCACCAGCGGGAGGTCTCGGGGAGGACAATGGATGATCGCCTGATGACGGTCCGAGAACTCGCGGCGTACCTCAAGCTGAACGAGCGAACCGTGCTGAAGCTCGCCGCGCAGGGGCCGCTGCCAGCCGTGCGGGTGGGTAACCAATGGCGGTTCCGGAAGGCCATGATTGATGCGTGGCTGGACGACCAGATGCTCGGGATCAGCCGACGCTACGTGGAGGTGCCTCGCGCGCCTGATGCGGTCCCGATGCTCCTCGGGTTGGAAAGCTGCTTCGAGCCGAAGCACGTCGCGCCGGAGCTCGCGGGCACGACGAAGACGGCGGTCATCGAAGAACTGGCGGACCATGCCGCCAAGCTCGGGCTGATTCGGGACAAACGTTGGTTCGTCGGGGCGCTCGTAGAGCGTGAGAACATCATGCCGACGGCGATCGGCAACGGGATTGCCTTCCTGCACACTCTGTATCGGCACCCCGATCAGGTGCTGCGCCCGTTCATGGTGCTCGGTCGATCGCGCGCTGGGGTGGACTTTCACGCGCTGGATGGGATGCCTACCCACCTGTTCTTCGTGCTCGGCCTGCGCTATCAGGAGCTACACCTCCCCTGGCTGACCAAGCTCGCGCGCATGCTCGCAAGCCCCGAAGCCGCGGCGGATCTACTCACGGCACCCAGCCCGGAGGCGATGTACGACGTCCTGGTGGCGGCCGAGCGCAGACTCAGCGAAGCGCGGCCGGCTGCCAGCGCCTAGACTCCCCAGGACTGCGGTACGACTGTGTCAAGCGGCATCGCGAGGAGTCGGTGCGAGGGCGACGCGCCGGCAATCCCGGTCTCCATGCCTGGGCATGCGACGTCGTTGCTCGGGCAGTATCACGCGGAACTCGACGCAGCCGAAGCCGTGCTGCGAACGGCATTCGACCAAGCGGCCACGGCCGCGCGTGCCGCTCGGAACGTGGAAGCCGAACTGCGACGCGCATGGGAGGAGTCCCAGGGCCGCGCTCCATCGTCGGCCCTCCAGCGGACGCTCGATCGGCTACGTGACGAGCGGGCGGCGTGGACGGAGCGGAAGCACGGGGCGCAACGCGCAGCTGATGAGGCTGCCCTTCGCGTCGCAGCCGCGCGGCGCTGGCTTCAAAGTACCGAGGATCGTGCGCGACGCCTGCGTCGCCAGGTGGCGCATGAGGTGGATGCGGTGCACGTCCTGCGTCGGGCCGTTGCGGCCGCGGAGCACAGCCTGGCCGAGCAGCGGAAAGCCCTGCGGGAGAAGGACACGGTTCTGGAGGCGCTGCAGGAGGAGCTGGCGCGGCTGGCCGGCGTGTAGCAGCCCCTAGCGTTGGCCGCCGTCCAGGCGGCCGAGCAGTCGCAGCAGCGCATCCAGCGTAGTGAGCGGATGGGGCGGGCAGCCCGGAATCCAGAGATCCACCGGGAGCTCGGGGGGGGCCCCATTCAGCACTTCCGCGCTTCCCCGGAACGGGCCGCCGTTGATGGCGCACGCGCCGACGGCGATCACCAGCTTGGGCGCGGGCGTCGCCTCGTACGTCTTGCGCAGCGCCTCATGCATGTTGCGGCTCACCGCGCCGGTCAGCACGATGCCGTCGGCGTGCCGCGGTGAGGCCACGAACTGGACGCCGAACCGGGCCATGTCGAACACCACGTTCCCGAGGGCCACGAGCTCCGCCTCGCAGCCGTTGCAGCTGCCGGCCGCCACCGAGCGCAGCCGCAGCGAGCGGCCGAACAGCCGGCGCGCCGCCCCGTCGAGCTGCCGCGCCAGACGAAGCGCGCCGGTCTCCGTGACCAGATCGTCCCGCGAGCGCGCTCCCATGGCGAAGTCCCCGGTGAACCGTATGGCGCCATGCGGACACGCCTCGGCCTCTTCCGGAGCGAACAGGCAGGCGCCGACATCGAGTCGTGCGGCGCCGTCGGGGCCAACGGTGATCAGGCCCGAGGGGGCGCGCGCCGCACAGTCGCGGCAGCCGCTTGGGCAGCGGGCGACATCGAGCGTCGGCCGTCCCCGAAATCGCTCCGGGAATACCGTCGGGCCGTTCGGGAACGGCGAGGTGGCGGTGCCCTGGGCCAGGCGGGTTCGCAGCAGCTCAAGCATCCGTCGGCCTCACAGGTCGTGCCCCGCGTAGGACAGATTGAAGCTCTTGTTGCACAGCGGAAAGTCGGACATCTCGTTGCCCGCCATGGCGGCGGCGAGCGCGGGCCAATTGCGGAACGACGGATCCGTCACCTTGTAGCGGCGAATGCCGCCCCGGTCATCCGTGATGACCACGTGCGCGATCTCCCCCCGCCAGCCCTCCACCAACGCGACCGCGATCTCGTCCGGCCGCAGGCCGGCCACCGGGACGCGCGGGGCGCTCTTGGGAATGCTGCCGAGCTGGTCCCCGAGGAACTCCAGTGAGCGTTGGACTTCGAGCCATCGGACGTAGGCCCGCGCGAACACGTCGCCGGCCCAGGAGGTGGACACGGGGATGTGCGCGAAGCGAAACACGCCCCATGGGTGGTCGTGTCGTACGTCGCGCGGGACCTCGCACGCGCGCGCGACCGGTCCCACGAGGCCCTGCCGCTCCGCCAGCAATCGGTCCACCACCCCCACGCCCTCGAGCCGCGCCTGCACGGAGGCGTCGGAGAGCATCATCCGCGCGACCGGTCGCGCCCGCTCCGATAGCTGGATCAGCCGGTCGCGCAGCTCGTCCACCAGGCCCGGTGTGAGGTCGAACGTCACGCCGCCCGGGCGGAGCAGGCCGCGGCCGTAGCGATTCCCCGACAGCGCCATCAAGAGGTTGAGGCATTCGCCGCGCAGCCGGCCGAAATAGGCGGCGCCCGGCTGATAGGCGATGTCGCCGGCCAGTGCGCCGAGGTCCCCGAGATGGTTTGCGAGGCGCTCGAGCTCCAGCGCGATCCCCCGGATGGTCTGGGCGCGCGGGGTCTTGCGACACCGGGCCAACGCTTCCAACGCCCCGCAGTGGGCATCCGCGTGTCCCACCACCGTGTCGCCGGCGACGGACTCCGCCACGAGGACGGCCCGCGCCCGCTCCGCCGTCTCGAGCAGGCGCTCCACGCCCCGGTGCTGGTAACCCAGCACGATCTCCAGCTGGAGGACCCGCTCGCCGTGTGCCTGGAACCGGAAATGTCCCGGCTCGATAATCCCGGCGTGTACCGGGCCGACGGCGACCTCGTGCACCTCCTCGCCGTCGAGGCGGTCGAACGGATAGGCCTCCCGGTCGGGTGGGCTCAGGGCCCAGGCTGCCGGGGCATGATCCGGCGGGTGGCGCCGAACCGGCTTGAGAGCGGGATGCCGTTCCGGCACCACCCCGCATTGTTCCCAGATCTCCCGCTCGAACCGCTCGGCCTGCGGGCAGAGCGGGGTCAGGGCGGGGTAGGCCCGACCCACGATCGCCGACGTGACGCCCAACCGGCCGGCGGCGTCGTCGGCCACGATGGCCACCAGCCGGACCTGGTCGGCGTCGTGCGGAAGGCCAAACAGCGACACGAGGCGTCCGCCTTCGGCCTGCGCCTCGCCGACGGTGACCTGAAAGCGCTCGGCTGGCTCGATCGGCACGGCGCCGAACGGGATCGCGCGGCGGTTGCGCAGACCGGCCCCGTAGAGATCCGTCACGGCGCCCCGCCACCCAGCGCCGCCGCGGCGTGCTGCAGCACGCGGCCCAATGGCGTGGGGAGATAGAACCCCAGGAGCAGCAGGCCCACCGCGAGGGCGACCGGTCCGGTCACCAGCCAGGCGCTCTCGGGCCCGCGGCGCGTTGCCGGCGCCGGCTCTCCGTGCACGACCCGCAGCGTGCTCAGGGCCATGCCGGCGAAGATCACCACCAGCAGGGCCACCACGACGAGCGCCAGGATCGGGTGCCCGCCCGCCATCGCCGCCCGCAGGATGATGAACTCGCTGAGAAACGGCCCGAACGGTGGCGAGCCGGTGGCGGCGAACAGCCCGACGAGCAGCAGGGACGCCGAGATCGGCAGCGTACGGCCCAGCCCCCGGATCGCGCCGCCCGACGACGTGCCCGTGACGAGCACCACGTTGCCGACGGCGAGGAAGAGCAGCCCCTTGGCCAAAGCGTTGTTCATCAGGTGCAGCGCACTGCCGTAGACGCCGGCGCCCCCGATCCCCAGGCCCAGCACGAGCAACCCCATGTGCTCGACGCTGGAGTAGGCCAGCAGACGCTTGAGGTCGGTTTGGCTGAGGACGAACGCGGCGGCGACCACCAGCGACAACAGGCCGAACGCGATGAGCACGGGTTGCGCGAACGACGTCAGTCCGGCCGCCGCCACCACTTGCATGACGCGGGCAATGCCCAGGAAGGCGAGACTGGTGAGGCCACCGGCCATGAGCGCGCCGACCAGACTGGGGGCTTCGCCGTACGTGTCGGGCTTCCAGGTGTGCAACGGCGCCAGGCCCATCTTGGTGCCGTAGCCCGCGAGCAGGAAGACGAAGGCCGCCTTGAGCCACGCGGGATGCAGCTGCCGGGCACCGCGCACGAGGTCTGCCACCAGCAGCGGTCGACCCGACGTGGCGGTGGCGACCTGAGCCGTCGCCAGGAAGAACGTCCCGAGCAGGGCCAGCGCGATGCCGACCGACGACAGCACGAGGTACTTCCAGACGGCTTCGAGCGAGCGGCGGTCGTGGCGATGGTAGATCAGCGGGGCCACGGCCAGCGTGGTGGCCTCCATCCCGACCCACAGAATGCCCAGATGGTGGCTGATGGTCACCAGGGAGGCCGCAGCGAGGAAGGCGAGGAGGCAACTGACGAACGCCGGGCCACCCCGGACGTTCTCGTGGCGGAGGTATCCCACCGCGTACAGGGCCGTCGCGAGGAACAGCGCGCTGACGACCGTCAGGACCAGGAGGCCCAGGTCATCGAGCGCGAACCAGCCAGCCAGGACCGGGCCGGGGCGCGTGGCCCACGCGGCGGCCACGAGCCCCGCGTGCACGACGGCGGTCCCCACGAGCCACCCCGTGCGAAACACCGTCGCCCGATGGACGTAGGCACCCACGGCTCCCAAGGCGGGCACGACGACGAGGGCGGGGAGTATCATGCGTCCTTCAGCTCCTCGAGCTCGGTGGAGCTGAGCGAGTCGAACTCGCGATTGATGTGAAACACGACGATGCCCATGATGAAGACGCCCACGAAGACGTCCAGCAGCACGCCCAGCTCCAGCAGGAACGGCACGCGCTCGGTCTGCGTGAGGCCGAACACGAAGATGCCGTTCTCGAGCATGAGATAGCCCACGACCTGGGTGATGGCCTTGAGGCGCGAGGTGAGCACGATGAGCCCGGTCAGCACGTTCGACAGGGCGACGGCGACCAGGAGGGTGCCGTCGCGATCCGGGAGCGGGAGCCTGGGGGCGACCAGGAACGCGGCCGCCACGGTCACGGTGCCCAGCAGCACCGAGGTGGCGAAGCCGATGAGCGGTTCGACCTCCCGCCGGACGTTGGCTTCGCGAATCGCCCAGGTGAGGAACCAGGGCAGCACCACCGCTTTCACGACGGCGGTGCCGAGTGCCAGGGCGGCCACGTGGACGGACCACGCCGAGTGCAGCGCGAGCGGCAGCGCGGCCAGGAGCAGTCCCTGGACGCCGATGGCCCGGATGCAGGTGCTGAGCCGGCTGGTCGCCAGGATGGCGAAATCCGTGAGCACCACGGTGATCAGCAGCAGCGAGGCGAGCGCGGTCATCGCGCGGTGCCGAAGAGCAGGAGCATGGCGAGCGCGGGCAGGACCGCGGCGGCCACCAACAGCTGGGGCACGCGCGTGAGCCGCAGGCGCGCCATCGTGGCCTCGACCACGCCCACGGCGGCGGCGACGACGAGGAGCCCCGCGACCCACGCCGCGATGGCCAGCGCGGGGGGAAGCGTCGCCCTGGGGATCAGCACCGCCGTGAGCATGCTGCCGAACAGCGTCAGCTTGAGTGCCCCCGCATACTGCACGAGGGCAAGGTCGGGCCCGCTGTGATCGAGCACCATGACCTCGTGGATCATGGTGAGCTCGAGATGGGTGGCCGGATCGTCCAGCGGTACGCGACCGGCCTCGGCGAGCGTGAGCAGGAACAGACTGCCGGCGACCATCGCGAGTCCCGGTCCCGCGATGCTCCAGACGGGCCCAAGCGCGGCACCGAGCATTCCGGCCAGCGAGTCCTGGCGGGTGCCGATCGCCAGCGCGGCGAAGCACAGGAAGAGCGCGGGCTCGGTGAGACTGCCGAATGTCCCCTCGCGGCTCGCTCCCATTCCCTCGAAGCTCGACCCCGTGTCGAGGGCGGCGAGCACGAGGGCAAACCGGCCGAGCGCCAGAAGGGCGGCGAGCGCGACGAAATCGCCGGCGAACGTGAGCGGGGCCGAGCGCCCGTCGAGCGGCAGCAGGCCGACCGCCAGCACGGTCGTGGCGAACAGGATCATGGGGCCGGCGCGGAAGGCCCACGTCGTGATGGGGCTGTACACCGCGCCCTTGCGCCAGAGCTTCACCAGGTCGCGGTAGAGCTGCAGCACGGGGGCCCCCCGGCGCGCCGTGAGCAGGTTCCTGGTCCGAGTGGCGACGCCCGGGAGCGCCGGCGCCAGGACGAGCGCGCAGCCGAGCGTCAGCCAGGCGCTGGCGGTCACGGGCCACCTCCGGAGGCGACCAGGTAGACCAGCAGCGCACTGACGGTGGCGACGATGTACAGCAGGTAGAGCTGCAGGCGGCCCTGCTGTATCGGCCGCAGCCGTCCGCCCGCTTGGCGCAGGCCGCGCCACACCGGGGCCAGCACGCGGTCGAGCATGACGTTGGCCGGGTGGGTGGAGAAGTGGCTTGCCGTGTGGTGGACTGCGACGCCACCGAGCGACCCGAACAGGCCCACCAGCGGCGCCGCGAAGGAGGAAGCGGAGTACTGCATGCGGGCGGTGGGCGCCGCGTAGCCGCAGGCCCAGGTCTCGCTCACCGCCGTCCCCGTCCGTCGCAGGGCGACCGCCCGCACCAGAGCCGCGGCGCCGACGAGGCCCGCCAGCACCGCTGCGATGGTGGTGATGCGGCGCGCGCCGTCCAGCGTCCCCGCCGTCAGCGTGGCGGCGTCGCCGGGCGGCATCCCGGCGACCAGGCCCGCGACGCGCACGGCGGGTGGCAGCACCATCCACGGGAGCACACCGATCACGACGCAGGCCAGCGCCAAAGCCAGCATGGGCACCCAGGATCCCGACGAACACTCCGCCGCGCCGGCCGCGGCCGCCGAGCGTGGCTGCCCGAGGAAGACGGTGCCGCACACTTTCGCGAAGCACGCCAGCGCGAGGCCACCAATCAGACCGAGTGCGGCGGAGCCGAATGCGGCCAGCGCCGCCGGGGTGCCGCTGTGGCCGGCGCCGAACAGCGCCTGGAAGACGACCCATTCACTCACGAAGCCATTGAGTGGCGGCAGACCGACGATCGCGACGGCGCCCACGAGAAACGCGATCCAGGTGAATGGCATGCGCCGCGCGAGGCCGCCGAGCCGCTCGAGGTCGCGGGTGCCCGTTGCCCGGAGAATGGATCCGGCCCCGAGGAACAACAGGCTCTTGAACAGCGCGTGGTTGAGCGTGTGCAGCATCGCGCCGAGGAACCCGAGGGCCGCAAGCAGCGGGACGCGATATGCCAGGCCGAGGGCCCCCGCCCCGATCCCCATCAGGATGATCCCGATGTTCTCGACGCTGTGATACGCGAGCAGGCGCTTCAGGTCGTGCTGCGCCAGGGCCCAGAGCACGCCCAATATCCCGGACACGGTACCGAGCGCCAACACCGACCAGCCCCACCACGCCGGCGGCGTACCCAGCATGGTCACCATGCGCAGCACGCCGTAGATGCCCATCTTGATGACCACGCCGGACATGATCGCCGACACGTGCGACGGGGCCCCCGCGTGGGCTTCCGGCAGCCAGAAATGCAGCGGGACGAACCCGGCCTTCAAGCCGAACGCGACCAGCCCAATGCCCAGCAGCAGCGGGCGCATGGAGCCGAGTGGCCGTGCGGTCGCGGCCAGGGACGCGAAGGTGAAGTCGGGGGCGTGCAGGCTCCAGAGGCCGAATACCACGAACAGCAGCAGGGTGCCCGTGTGCGTGGCGACTAGATAGACGAGCCCTGCGCGACGCACCTCCGCGCGCCGATCGTCGAACACCACGAGGAAGTAGCCCGCCAGCGCCATCAGCTCCCACGCGGCGAGGAAGAACAGGGCGGCCCGGGCGGTGACGACGAGGGACAGCGCCACGAGCAGCACGGCGAACCCGACCTGCGCCTGGGGCACGCCGCCGTGGTCGCGCTCGCCGGCCAGATACCACGTCCCGAACGCGGCGGCAACGGCGCCCACTCCGAGGATGCACACCAGGAACCAGGCGGACAGGGCATCGAGCCCCATCACCCAGCTCCCGCCGGGCAGCTGCGCCGGCAGGTTGATCGATGGGACGGCGGTGCCTCGGAGGACCGCCAGCGCCGGCAGGAGCGCCACCGCGGAGCCGCCGACGACCAGGGCGCGGTAGGTCCCCGCAGCGGCGCGGGGCCGGCTCCGCAGCACGACGGCCGCGACGCCGCCCAGCAGCACCAGAGCGAGACCGGCGAGGACGGCGATCATCGCTGCGCCCGGAAGAACTCCGTGGAACGCACCTCCATCTCCTGGACTCGTCCGATCACGGCTTGGGCGTCGGCACGCTCACGCAGCAACTGCCGGAGCGTCGCGTCGCGCAGGACCAGGCCGAGGCGGCTGAGGATCTTGAGGTGGGCGGGGACGCTTGGGCTGATGACGACGAAGAGCGCGTGCACCGGTACGCCGTCCACGGCGTCGAAGTCCACCGGGTGGCGCAACAGGCAGAGTGCCACGAGTGGCTCGGCGACGTGGAGCACGATCGGGTTCCGGGCGTGCGGGATGGCGATGCCGTCACCGACTCCCGTCGACCCCATCGCTTCGCGGGCTTCCAATACCCCGATGAGAAAATCCCGGTCCAAGTCCGGCGGCAGGGGCAATCGCATCACGACCTCGCGCAACGCACCGGCCTTGTCCTCGCCACCCACGGCGGCGTGAACTCCCCCGGCGCGCAGCAGGGTCGAAAGCGGCGGCACCTCCTCGGGCACGCGGCGCGCGTCGTCCAGCAGACCCCTGGAGACGGTGATCCCGTTTTCGGTCGCCCATTGCCACAGCTCGACCGCGTTGAGGTACAGCCGTTCGTTCGCGCTATGCGCGGGAAGCCCGCGCTTCCTGATCCAGCTGCGGACGGTCGACTCGTCGACTTGGAGATACGCCGCAGCTTGACGGACGGTAAGCTGCATTCAGGCGGGACGGCTCGAAGGGGTCATTGCTCACAATGAGGGCCAGGGCGCCGGAAAGCTTAACAAACCCCACGCGCCTTAACAACCTACTCGAGACTGTGCTACCGGCTGTCGTCCGCTACAAACGCCACGTAGTCTCCCCGCGGGCTCACGGCGATCCGCGTCACGCGCCGGATGCCCAGCGCGGCGAGATCGTCACCCGGGATCCACGCAGAATCGACGCCCGGGCGAAACCTCAGGAGACGGGTACTGTCGGCGGCGACCAGGGCGCCGCCCGTGTACGCGAAGAAGTCGTTGAGCGGTGCGCGCACCACCGCCGTCACGGCGCGGTCATCGAGATTGAGGCTGGTGATGACGAAACCCGCCGAGTCGCGCTGCGCGAACAGGATGCGCCGCTCGCCCGGGACGCGCTGGAGCCCGCGCCCAATGTCGCGCGCCACCTCGATCGGAGCGGTGTCGCCGGCGGGCACAAGCTGCAGGGTGGGGGGCGAGCCGAGCACGAACAGCGCGACGTCGCCGCGGTCGCTCCAGGCGTGGTAGCCGACCGGCTTCACGCCGGGGAGCAGCAGGCGCGGGGTTGAGCCGTCCGGCGCGAACGCCCAGAGCCGCTGCGTGGAGTCGGCCTCGACCCGGACGACCGAGAAGCCGGGGCTGGACGGCAGCGGCGTCGGCGAGTACTCACTCTCGGGAGTCGTCGTGACGCGGCTGCTGGTTCCCGTGGCGGGATCGTAGCGCCAGATGTCCGCCTGCCCGTCCTCCCGCACGGAGGTGTACAGCATTCCCGAACCGTCGGGCAGAAACGCCGGCTGGTTGTCATACCCTGGGCGGTGCGTGACGTTGACGGGGATGCCGAGAACGGGCTTCCCCGCCACCGTCGAGAGCGGAGCGAGATAGATATCCGTTGCCGGCGCCTGCGCGAAGACCGGTGTCCCGAACCCCAGCAGCATGGTGGCCAGACCGAGTCGGACCGCCGGGCCGCCGATCGATGCGAGGCGTGAGAAACGGGGGTGGCGCCGCAATCCGGCGTCACCCCCGCGCGACAATCTGGGCAAGGTCCTAGTTACCGCCGCCCGGCGGGCGCCGCATCGCGACGCGTGGGGCCGGCAGGGCGTCGAACTTGGCCTGCTGATCCGCGTTGAGCAGCCCGCGAATGGCCTTGTAGTGGCCGTCGAGCTCGGTTTGCAGCGATTCGAGCGTGGTCCGGAACGCCTGCATCTGCTCCTGCGACGGGCGCTCCCCGGCGCCCATCCCGCCCATCACCTTCTGCCGCTCGGCCGCGGCCTTCTTCATGACCGCATTGAGCTCGTCGTAGTGCTTCGTGACGTCGGCCTTCTGGGCGTCGGTGACCCCGACGGCCGCCACGAGGGAGTCGATCGTCATCCAGTGGTCGGCGGGAGCCCGTCGGCCCTGTGCCGGGCCTTGGGCGTATACGGACGTACTCACCGCCGCTGACAGCAGGACTGCGAGAAACGTGGTGCGCATGGGTGTGTCGACCTCGTTGGGGTTGGTGGGGTGCTGAGGTTGATCCTAGTACGCGCGACACCTCCCGTTTGTTCATTCCGCCCCCCCCCGGTGCCGGCGGGCGGGATCACCCCTCCCGAAGAATGGACCGGACTTTGGCGAGCAGCAGGTCCACCGCCACCCGGTTGCGTCCCCCCTCCGGAATGATGACATGGGCGTGGCGCCTGCTCGGCTCGACGAACTCCAGATGCATCGGCCGCACTGTTGCGAGGTACTGGTGCACCACCGACTCGAGGGAGCGCCCCCGCTGGTGCAGGTCGCGCTCGAGCCGGCGGATCAGGCGGATATCGGCGTCGGCGTCCACGTACACCCGGATGTCCATCAGCTCGCGGAGGGCCGCCTCGGCGAGGATGAGGATCCCCTCGAGGATGATCACCCCGCGGGGCAGGGCCGTCACCGAACGGGGGGAGCGGGTGTGGGTTGCGAAGTCGTACACCGGCACCGCGGCCGGCCGTCCCGCCCGCAGCTCGTGCAGATGCCGGATCAGGAGGTCCGTTTCGAGCGCGTCGGGATGGTCGTAGTTGATGTCGCCCCGCCGGTCTGCCGGGACGGCACTCCGGTCGCGGTAGTACGCGTCGTGCTCGATCACCGTGACCCGATCGGTGCCGAGGGCGCCAACGATCTCGGTCACCACGGTCGTCTTGCCCGACGCGGATCCGCCGGCCACGCCGATCACGATGGGGCGGGACATGTGGGACGGAATCTAGCCGGGCCTGTCGTGTTCGGGCGTCGCACGCGGGGGGCGGCGACGGCCCGCAAGCAAAGCGGCGGGCATCTTCAGGAGCCCGCCGCACCCGCAATCTGCCGAACCGAGAGGGTCAGCTGGCGACGCGCCCGTGGGCGACCTTGCGCTCCACCCCGCCGTCGAAATACGCCTTGTTCTTCTCGACGTAGCTCTTCCACTCCGGCGGGACGTCTTCCTCCGGGAAGATCGCCGAAACGGGGCACTCCGGCTCGCAGGCCCCGCAATCGATGCATTCGTCGGGATGGATGTACAGCTGATCTTCGCCTTCGTAGATGCAGTCTACGGGGCACACGTCGACACAGCCGCGGTCCATCGTGCCGACGCAGGGCTCGCAGATGATGTATGGCATATTCGTGCTTCCGCCGTGGGTCGTCGGGTGAGGTTCGTCGAATGTCGCCGGGGGACTGCACGACTGTCAAGTGAGCGGTTGCCGCCCATTTCGGGGGTGGCGATCATTCCCGATCATGCGCATTGCGTCCCTGCTCGCGAGCGCCACGGAAATGGTCTGCGCCCTCGGGCTCGAGCCGGACCTCGTGGCCATATCCCACGAGTGCGACTACCCCGCGCGGGTGCTCGACCGCCCGCGCGTGAGCCGGGCCCGCATCGATCCGGCGGGGTTGAGCAGCGGCGCCATCGACGCCGCCGTGCGCGACGCGATGGAGCGGTTCGGCGGCATGTACCAGCTGGACGAGGTGGCGTTGAGGACTGCGGCGCCCGACCTGATTCTGGCGCAGGATCTGTGCGAAGTGTGCGCGGTCCCCACGTCCCTGGCGCGGCAGGCCGCGAGCGCGCTGGAGCACCGCCCCACGATTCTCTCGCTCGATGCGCACACGATCGCGGACATTCTCACGTCGCTGGTGCGCATCGGAGCGGCGGCCGGAGTGCAGGCCCGCGCGGAGCAGGTGGTGGGATCCCTGCAGGAACGGCTCGAGGCGGTCCGCCGTGCGGTCGCCGGTCGACCCCGCGTGCGTGTGCTCGCCCTCGAATGGCTCGATCCGGTGTTTGCCCCCGGCCATTGGGTACCCGAGATGATTGAGACGGCCGGTGGGGAGTGCCTGGTGGGAACGGCAGGCGGCCCCTCGTGCGTGGTCGAGTGGCGCCGCCTCGCGGCGCTGGACCCGGACGTGCTGCTCGTCATTCCCTGCGGGTACGGGCTCGACCGGTCCCGCGCCGAAGCGGATGCCCACGCCGCCGAACTGGGTGTGGTTGCGGCGCGCGCCATCGCGCGCGGCCGCGCCTGGATCGCGGACGCCTCGGCCTACTTCAACCGGTCGGGCCCCCGGGTCGTGGACGGCGTCGAGATCCTCGGCCGGCTGCTGCACCCGACGCGGTTTCCGGGCACCGACCTCACAGCCCGAGCGGAGCCGTGGCTGCCGGCACCAGGCCGGACCGGTTAGCTTTGGAAAGAGGAGTACTTCACTCGGATTAGCGCTGCGCGGGAGGTGCACGCTGTGCGATACGATCCCACCGTAGTCCAGCCGATGCGGGACGATCTCACCCGGATCGGCTTCAACGAGTTGCGCACGCCCGAGGACGTGGATCGGGCCCTGGCGGTGAAGAACGCGACGGTGCTGCTGGTCGTGAACTCCGTGTGCGGCTGCGCCGCCGGCAAGGCCCGGCCGGGTGTGACGCTCGCGCTGCGTGGCGCGATCAAGCCGGACCATCTCACGACGGTGTTCGCCGGGATGGACCTCGACGCGACCGCCCGGGCGCGCGAGTACTTCGAGGGGTACCCACCCTCCTCGCCGCAGATTGCCCTGCTCAAGAACGGGCGGCTGCTCCACATGCTCGAGCGCAAGGACATCGAGGGTCGCGACGCCCCGGCGATCGCCGGAGACCTGGTGGCAGCGTTCGCGACGTACTGCGGGCAGCCGGCCTAGGACTGCACGCGCAGCGTATAGCGTGCAGCGTGCAGCGTGACTCAGTCGGCTAACGGCCATCGGCTATCGGCTATCGCTGCAGCGTCGCGAACCAGGGGCGGAGGTCGTTGAGCGCGGTGCGGAGCTCGCCCGTGGGGTTGCCGTAGCCCAACCGGAGGTGCCCCGGCATCGCAAAGTGGTCGCCCGGGACGAGCAGGATGCCGAGCTCGGCGCGGACCCGCTCCACCAGCGCCAGCGCGGAGAGGGGACTGCGATACCGCACGAAGCAGATCGCGCCGCAGTCCGGCTGCCGCCAGTCGAACAGCCCGTCGAAGCTCGCCAGCCAGTCGGCCAGCACGGGGTAGTTGGTGTGGAGAATCCCGCGCGTCCGCTCGAAGATGCGCTCGCGCACCGCGAGCGCGCGGCTGGCGAGGTAGTCGGAGACGGGGCTTGGCCCAATCACGGTGTAGTCGTGGCGCTCGAACAGCGGGCGCTTCAGCTGGGGGGGACCGAGGATCCAGCCGATGCGGAGCCCCGGCAGGCCGAAGGCCTTTGACAGGCCGTTCACGATGATCAGCCGCTCATAGCCGCCCCACCAGCTCGGGGTCGTCGCGCCATCCAGCTCGGCGCCCCGATACACCTCGTCCACCAGCAGCCAGGCCCCGACTGCGCGGGTCCGGGCGACGATCAACTCGCGGGCCGCGCGGGACAGCACGTGTCCGGTGGGGTTGTTGGGGTCGGTGACGACCACGAGCTTCGTGCCCGGCGCGATCGCGCGCGTGACCTCGTCGGGGTCGGGTTCCCAGCCGCGATCGGGCTTGAGCCAGAACGGCGTCACGCGCACGCCGGCGTTCTGGCCGAGTCCCCAGATCTGCATGTAGGTCGGTGCCTGGATCGCCACGCGATCGCCGGGCTCGAGCAGCGCCCAGCAGGCGATGAAGTTGGCCTCGGCGCTGCCGGTGGTGATGGTGACGTCCTCGGGAGCGGCGCCGGGGTACAGGTCGGCGACGGCGCGGCGCAGCTCGGGGCTGCCGTCCGACTGGCTGTAGACCAGCCGCTTGTCCGCCAGCACGGCGGGCGTCTCACCGGCCAGCGCCAGGAGCTCACCCACCGAGAGCGCGTGCACGCCGCTCTCCGACAGGTTGATGCGCACCTGGTGTTCCCAGGTGCTCTGCCACCGCTCAAGGGCGAAGGGGACGAACGCCATGGGGGGAAAGATAGCCGATGGCCGATAGCCGATGGCCGACGGAAGTACGCGATCCGCGACTGCGAACCGCTGCGATCGGCTATCGGCCTATCGGCGATCGGCCATCCTCAGCGCTGCTTGATCTGGATGTCCCCGGAGCCGGTGTCGACATGGAGGCGGGCGACGCCGCTGCCGATCGCGCCGGTCACGCGGCCCCGCTCGCGCAGATTGACCCGGAGCGGGAAGTCCACCGTCAGATTGCCCGAGCTCGTCTCGAGGTCCACCGCGGCGGCGTAGTTGGAGGGGAACGTCAGCGCCACCGTGGCGGATCCGGCATCGACCGCGACGTCTTTCGGCGTGCCGTCGAACGAGAGGGTCACGTCACCGCTCCCGGTATCGACGGTCAGATTGTCCGCGCTGACCTGGACGCCGTCCACGGTTCCCGAGCCCGTATCGAGGCGAACGGTCCCCGCCTCCACCTGGCCAAGCGAGATGTTGCCGGAGCCCGTGTCCACCCAGACGTCGCCGCCCCCGGCTCCGTCGATCCAGACGTCGCCCGATCCGGTGTCCACCTTGAGGTCGCCCGTGGCGCCGGTCACGCGCACGTTGCCGGAGCCGACGTCGACGGAGAGACTGCCCGTCGTACCGGTGGTCGTTGCGTTCGTGGCACCGCCATCGAGGAACAGCGTGCCGTTGACGTTGGTCACCTTCATCTCACCTACGACGAGATGGAGATCGAGCCGCTGCCCCCGCGGCACGGCGACGTGGAGATCGCCCCACGCCTCCATGCCGCTCCCCGAGGAACGGATCCGGACCTCGCGGCCCCTGCGGCCGCCATCGCCGAACGTCCCGTCGTCCTGGACGCTGGTGTTCGACGAGCCGTGCCAGGTCCCGCTCGCCGGAGCGTAGACGATCTGATCGTCCGGGTACACGACCCGCAGCGTGGCGACGCCCTCGATCGGCCCCTGCTCGATCGTGAGGCGGGCGCCATCCTTGCCGCCACGCCTGACCTCGACCACCACCGCGGAACCCGTGCCCGGCTCGAGCGTGGCGATGCCGGCCAGGTTATAGATCGCGACCCTGTCACCGGCCACCTGAAACCGCTCGACGCCCTGCGCCGAGGCCGGCGCGGCCGCGATCGCGGCGACGGCCAGGCCGGTTGCAGCCGGCAGCAGCAATGCCCGGAGTTGTCTCGTTGAGAACCACATGGTCCGTCCTCCCGGTACCTGTTTTCCTCGCACTTGCCCCACTTCCCCTCTACCCCTGACGCTTCCTGCGGCTCCGGGTTTGACACGCAGAGCGTCCGCGGGGTTTGAACGTCAGGCGGGTCCGGACAGGAGCGCGGTCGTCACAGCGCCAGGAGATCCGCCGGACTCGCCAGCCAGGAATCCGGCGCGTGGGGCTCGAGCTCGGCCCGGCTGAACGGACCCCACAGCGCTGCCGCGGTGCGGACGCCCGCGGCCCGGCCCGCCGCCATGTCGTGCGGGGAATCGCCGACGAACACGGTGGTTGCCGGATTGGCGGCGAGCAGCTCGATCGCCCGGCGGACCGGCTCGGGGTCGGGCTTGTGGCGGGCGACGTCTTCGACGCCGACGATCACCGGGAAGAAGCGATCCAGCCCGACCAGCCGAAGGCCGCGCTCCGCGCCGGTGTGGGCCTTGCTCGTGACGAGGCCGAGCGTGCCGCGCCGCGCGAGCGTGGCCACCGCCGCCGCGATGCCGTCGTACGGCCGCACCAGACGGTCGTGGTTGGCGAGGTTGTACTCCCGATACGTCTCGACCATCGCCTCGACCCCGTCGGCATCGTCGCTCACGCGGCGGAACTGGGCCGACAACGGGGTACCGAGACCCGTGAGCCAGAAGCGGTCGTCGCGCGGGTCCTGCCCGTGGGCCACCATCGTGTGGCGGTACGAGGCGAGGATGAGATCGATCGAGTCGATCAGGGTCCCGTCGAGGTCGAACAGGTAGGTCGAGACCCGGCCGGTTGTCATGGGGGTGGAAGATAGTCTTGTGGCGGGCCGGACCGCCGCGCATATAGCAAGGGCGTTCCTGACGGCCGTTCCTTTGCCGCACGGAGGAGTCCCTCATGCGTCCAGCGCGTGCGCGGTTCGTGGTGATGCGGGGTGCGGTGGTTGCGGCGTTCCTGATGTTCCCGATCACGCTCGAGGGCCAGGGCATCGTCGGCGCGCTGGCGGGCCGCGTCACGGACGAAGGCGGGCGCCCGGTGGCCGGTGTCGCGATCGCGGTGCCGGCCTTGGGCTTCTCGGTCCGGTCCGACGCGCGGGGCTCCTACGTTCTGCCGGATCTCCCAGTGGGGACGCACGACGTGCGGGTCGAGGCTCCCGGCGGTCTCGCCCTCGACGTTGCCGAGGTGCGGGTCCACGCGGATCTGGCGACTCGACTCGACTTCCGGATCGAGGCTGGCGGGTCGCGCATCGTCGCCGTTCCCGGGCGGAGCGAGCTGCTCGACCCGACCTCACGCGTGACGCTGACCGGTGAGGCGCTGCGCGCCCTTCCGGTGGACGACATTCGCGGCGCGTTGCGTACCGCGGTCGGCGTGGTCGAGACCGACGACGGCGACGGCCCCATCGTGCGGGCCGGGAGAAGCGGCGAGGCGCCGGTCTACCTCGACGGCGTCCCCTTCAGGATCGCGCCGGGCCGCGCGTTCGGCTTCGGGCCGGGCACCAACGCCCTCGAGGAAGTCATCCTGTTCAACGGGCCGCTGTCGGCCCCGTTCGGGAACGCGCAGTCGGGCGTCATCAATTTGGTGTCGCGCTCGGGAGGCTCACGGTGGCACGCCGGCTTCACGGGCGCGACCGACGCGATGTTCGGGAGCGGCACCAGCATCGGGTTCAACCGATTTGAGGCGTTCGGCGGGGGCTCACCGTTCGGCCGGCTGCGCGTGTTCGCCTCGGCGACGCTCCAGGGCGAGAGCGCCGTGCCCCAAGGGGCCGGCACGGCGGACGTGCGGGCCTATGTTCCGGGCGGCGTCGACACCACCGTCACGGAGGTGACGCCCGACGGGACACAGCAAGTCACGATCCCCAAGTTCATCCAGTACAGCGGAGATTGCGCGTCCACCGACAACTTCGACACCGCCTGCCACGGACGGCGGTTCCCGGACGACTGGAGCACGGCGCTCACCCTGAGCGGACGGGCCGACTGGCGCTACGGTGCCGGCTCGCGCGTCGGGCTCACCGTGTTCCACGACCTCTCGCAGGGACAGACGTGGCCCGGGGCTCGCTCGCGTTCGACCGGGAGGCGTACACCGGGACCCGGCGGACGGGCACCGCTTTCGTGCTGAACTGGGAGCAGCGGCTGCCGAGCGCGGTGACGGTGCACGTCGCGCTCTCCCGCCAGGTGGACCGGCTGGTGAGCGGCGTGCTGGATGTCGGGTGGTCGGCGGCGCACGAGAGGCCGTCGAGCGGGATCGTGCTGGACCCGATACAGTTCCTGGTCGACTTCGATCACTTCTCGGCCGACACGGGAGCCGGGGCGGTCGCCCGGCTCACGAGCGACGCCGATTGGGACCGGCTCGTGGCCAACACCTGGACCAATGCCGGGACACGGGTGCCGTATTGGAATCGCACCGACCTGACCGCCGGGCAGGCCTACCGGATGAACCCGTGGGCGGTCGCCACCGGTCTCCCCACGAGCGGGCTGGAGACGGGGTACCCGCTGACGACTTTGGCCGACTTCCGGCACTGGATCGCGCGCGGGTACGCCGATTGGCAGCCGTCGGCGCGGCATCGCGTGCGCGGCGGCGCCGAGCTCGAGACCTCGCGGGTGAGCTTCTTCAACGGGCGCCTCGTCAGTCAGATCGACATGAGCCTCTATGCGGAGGCGCCGCGCCAGGCGGGTCTGTTCGCGGACTATCGGTTCACCCCTGGAGCGGTCGTGCTGGAGGCCGGACTCCGGTGGGATCGGTTCGATCCCAACACCAGCTATCCAGTGGTGCCGGGTCGGATCTTCACGCACCCGCGCTTCGACCCCAGCGATCCAACAGACCCGGCGGACTCGGTCTTTGCGCCCGCCGCGGCGCGCAGCGTGGTCTCGCCGCGCCTGCGGCTCGCGTACGCGGGCATCCCTGGGGTGGGGCTGCGGCTCGCGATCGCGCGCCAGGTGCAGCCTCCCGGGACGAGCGTCCTGTACGGGGCGAAGAACCAGGATCTCGCCTTCTCGTCGACGCTGGACGGGTTCAGCAGGGACCTGGCGAGCCCGCGGTCGTGGGTGATGGAGGTGGGGGCTCGCGGCGCGGTGGGGCGCTACCTGCTGCTCGACGTGGCGGGCTATCTCAAGACGAGAGACGATGAGGTCGAGTACCGGATCCGCGAGTACTACGATCCGGCAACCGACAAGACCATGAACGTCCTCGTCGCCGCGAACGTGACTGCCGCGACCATCAAGGGTCTCGACGTTGGGATCATTGGTCGGGCGGGCGAGTGGCTCGACGCCCGCATCGGGTACAGTCTCCAGGACGCCAACCGAACGTTCGATGCGAACCCGGATCGCGAGCACAGCGTGGCGGGGCGCGTCTGGTTGCGGGCCCCCGGGGCCGGCGGCGGCTGGCTGGCGAGTCTGGCGAGTGGTGGGGAACTGTCAGCGCAGTTCCGCATCGCGTCGGGAACCTCGTACACCCGTCTCCACAACGAGGGCCTCGGCACGATCAGCCCCTATGTATCGGGCACGCAGGCCGAGCCGGTCGGATCCTCCCGGACGCCTGCGATCAAGGAGCTGGACCTCCGTGTGAGCAAGCGGATGCGCATCAGCGGGCTCAGCTGGAGCGTATTCGGCGATTTCCGGAACCTGTTCGGCTTCACCAACACGCTGCGAGTCTTCGCGGAGACCGGCACCACGACGAACGATCTGCATCGGGAGCGATTCGAGGCAGGTGAGATCGCGCGGCTCCAACAGGAGGCGGGTGGCTACCTGACTACGGTCACGAAGAACGGCGAGACGCTGATGGCGGCGGATCTGCGCAGCGGTTGCGATACGTGGCCCGGCGGCCCCGTGAACTGCGTGCTGCTGCGCAAAGCGGAAGCGCGCTGGGGCGACGGCGACGGGCTGTATGACGAAGCCGAGTGGCGGGCGGCATTCGGCGCGCTGTACGACCTGTTCTACGGCCCGTGGGCCTTCCTGGGTGCGCCGCGGCACATGCGGCTGGGAGTGGAGATACGGTTCTGATGGCAGATTGAAGATTGCAGATTGTGTTTTACAGTCTGCAATCTGCAGTCACTCGACCACAATCCGCACCTGGTCGCTGGCCCCGTCCGCCGCGACCGCGCGCACGGTGTGCTCCCCCACGACGAGACGCCAGCGTTCCGTCCGAATCAGCCGTCCGTCCACGAACCAGCGGACGGGCCCCGCCGGCTCACGCGTCACGGCGCGGAGCGCCACCGTGGCGTACTGCGGATCGGTGCCGGCGGGGACGCTGTAGCGGTCGCCGTCGAGCGGCGAGAGAATGCGGATGGCGCGCGCAGCGTCGACCGCAGTGGGCGGCGGAGTGGGGTGTCCACCCGCCAGCGCGGCCCCCGCGTCGCCTGAACGCCCCCGATCCAGCCCCGCCGCCCACTCGGCGTAGGCCTCTGGCAGCACGGTCCCCTCCGGCCGGTGCCACGTGCACGGCGTAAGCTGGGCGGCCGCTGGAACCCACTCGGGGATGCCCGGGCAGCGATCGGTGGCCAGGCCGCCGGACAGCGCGCAGATCCGGACCCGCCGCGCGCCCGACTCCGCCGGGGTGGGGAGCACGCCGGGTGCGTAACGCTGCGCCGTGCGCAGCACCGCGCGCTGCAGCAGCGGGCCGGCGCCGCTCACGCCGCTCACCCGCTCCATCGGGCGGCCGGCAGCGTCGCCCACCCAGACGGCCACGGTGAAGCGACCGGTGACCGCGACCGCCCAGTTGTCGGTGAAGTTCCGGCTCGTGCCGGTCTTCACCGCGGCCGAGAACGGGAAGGCGAACGGCGTCTCCGGCCCGAACCCCGGCATCCGCGCCACCGGATCGGCGAGGATGTCGAGCACCAGGGCGGCGGCCACGGGCGACATGACGCGCGACTCGGGACCGGGCGGCGCGGAGCCCGCGGGGTGCCACGTCCACGGTGACCACACGCCGCCGTTCGCCAATGTGCGGTAGCCGTTGGCCAGCTCGATGAGCGTGACGTCGCCATTCCCCAGCGCGAGCCCCAGCCCGTAGTGATCGGCCGAGCCGGCGAGCGACGCGAAGCCCGCGCGGTGGAGTGTCTCGAGCAGGGCCCCGATGCCCAGCCGATGCGTCAGCTCCACCGCCGGCACATTGTGCGAGCTTGCCAACGCTTCGCGCGCGCGCACCGGTCCGTGAAACCGGCGATCGTAGTTGCGGGGGGCGTACACGCCGGCCGGGGTGACGTAGCTGCGAGCCACGTCCGGCAGCACGGAGGCGGGTGTCTCGCCGTGGTCGAAGGCCAGCCCGTAGAGGAATGGCTTCAGCGCCGAGCCCGGCTGCCGGGGGGACGTCACCATGTCCACCTGACCGGCCGCGTCGCTCCAGAAGTCGGGTGAGCCCACCCAGGCGAGCACCTCGCCCGACCGGTTGTCGAGCACGACGGCCGCGGCGTCATGCCCGCCGCGCTCCGCCAGCGTCGCCACAGTGTGCCGGACTTCCGACTCGATCTCGGTCTGCAGCGCGCGATCCAGCGTGGTCCGTATCTCGGCCGCTCCTGCCGTTCCCGCCGCTTCGCCCAGCACCCGCGTCGTGAAGTGCGGCGCGTCGAACGTCGGCGGCCGCGCGGTGACGACCGGCTCGGCGGCGGCACGCGCGCTGTCCGCCTCGGTTACCATGCTCCTGGCCCGCATCCGTCCGAGCGCCGCGGCGCGGAGTCGGGTGGCGCGGGCGCGATCCACCATCGGGTTGTCGCGCGAGGGGGCGGTGGCGAGGCCCGCGAGCAGCACCGCCTGGCCCAGGCTCAGCTGGCGCGCGCTCGCGTCGAAGTAGAGGTCCGCCGCCGCCGCGATCCCGATCGTGCCCTGTCCCAGCGGTACGCGATTGAGGTACTGCTCGAGGATCTGCTGCTTCGTGAGGTGCGCGTCGAGCCGCAGGGCCCAGAGCGCCTGACGCGCCTTGCCCGCCCAGTTCCTGGGAAGGGGCCGGACCAGCCGTGCGAGCTGCATGGTGATGGTCGACGCGCCGGAGACCACGCGGCCGGCGCGCCAGTTCGCGCGCGCGGCACGCAGGACGGCCCGGGGATCGACCCCGGAATGCGCGGTGAAGCGGTGGTCCTCGAGCGCGATGAATGCGCGGAGCAGGTCGGGGTCCACCTCGTCGAGCGGGATCCAGCGCCGGTCGGCCTCGTCGCCGGCGCGACCGATGCGGAGCGGCTGCCCGAACCGGTCGAGCACGGTGAGGCTGGTCGTCGCCGGCGGGGCGAGCGGGCCCGCGGGGAGTGGCCACGCGACCCATGCGATGACCGCGGCTCCGCCCACCGCCGCGGCGGCGGCGGCGCCGAGCAGCACCCGCCGGATCGCCGTCATCGCGCCGGGGCCGCCACCGTGAACGTCCCGCCGTCGGTGCGGCCTTGCACCGCCGGGTTGTACATCTCTTCGGCAAACGCCGGCGGTCGAACGAACGTACCCGGCGTCGTCGCGCGCGCGACGTAGGTCGCGTAGTACGTGCCGGGCGGGAGCCGGGTCGCGGCGAACACGACGCGGTCGTCTCGGATCTCGCGGTGATCGAACGGCGACCACCACTCGCCCCACCACATGCCGAAGTCGTGGCTCCGGGGCTCGGTCCGCTCGCGTCCCGCGCGGTCGGCCTCGACGCCGGGCAGCTCGCCCTGTGTCCTGAGACTCACGTCCACCGCCTCGAGCCCGCCGGGCAGCGGATCGTCGAGCACGACGAACTGCCGCTCGGTCGGGACCGTGACGCGGAGCTTCACCCGCACGATCTCCCCCGCCGCGACGCTCGTCACGGGGTCGCCGCCCCGGAGCGACTCGTACCACCGCTCGACGCGAATCCCGGCGTCGTCGGGCCGCACGGGCTGCCGTGACGGGACTTCCTCGACCGTGACGTCGTAGAACACGGCCGGCCCTTCGCGTTGCGCTTCGAGCCGCACGGTGAGTCCGCGGGGCTCGTCACCCCGACCGCTGAGCAGGCCGCCGAGCGCGATGGCGGAATCACCCGGGAGCGCCAGCATGCGGCCGCCGACGCGGACGCGGAGCCCGCGGTCGCCCGCGGCGCGCCAGGCCCGCTCCAGCTGCGCGAGCGCGGGCACGGCCGCGCCGACGTCCTGGGTGCTCCACCACGGCTGCGCCCGTACGGCGCCGAGCAGCGTTTCCACCAGCGGACCCACCAACGGGTGGTCCGGCTGCAGCCGGGCGGTGGCGGCGAGCACGGCGGCCGGCGCGCGCGTGCGTGACCAGAAGTAGAACGTCCACGCGGTGTCACGCGGGAGCACGGCGCGGCGTCCTTCCACCGTGGTGGCGCTCCAGATGCGCTCGAGAATCTGCCGCGCGTCGGCGACGCGGCCGGCGCGGGTGAGCACGTCGGCGAGCCGAGCGCGGTCGGCCAGGCTCAGCCGGGGGGCGATCTCGCGCAGGCGGTTGGCGGCCGCGGCGTCGAACGCGCCGTAGCGGGCCAGGAAGTCGAGCGCGGCCAGCTGCTCGCCGAGCGCGATCGGCTCGCGTCGGAAGGACGGGCCGAGCCAGGCGAACTGCACCTCCGGGCGGCGCAGCGCGCGCGTGAGGTAGGCGGCGATGGCGGGGAGCACCGAGTCGGACACGGCGACACCGAGGTCGCGCGCGCCGAGCAAGGCGATCCCCGCGTACGCGGTGAGCCACGGGCTGGTCCACTCGTCGGCGCCCCAGTAGCCGATGCCGCCGTCGGCGCGCTGCCGGCGCGTGAGAACACGGACCGCCTGCTCGAGGTCCGCCCGGGCGGTGCGCGGCGCCACGGTGCTGTCGCCCAGCGTGCGGGCGGCGTCGAGCAGCGCGATCAGCGGCAGGGCGACGCTGGTGATCTGCTCGCTGCAGTAGTACGGGTAGACCCGCATGCGCGCGTACATCGCCCGGATCACGGACAGCGGCGATACGCCAAGCCGGACGGCGAGCCGGGAGCGGGCGGGATCGATGTCGGATGGGAGCGCGAACGTCACCGAATCCCGGTCGTGCAGCACGCCGGCGATCGTATGACTCCGGACATGGAACGCCGGCCGGATCGGGACGCGCGCCTCGACGGCGTCAGCCTCGGCGCCGCTCGACACCTTGAACCGGAACACGGCCGTGTCGCCGTCCTGCCCGGTGAACGGGAAGCGGACCTCCTGCGCGCGGCCGCCTGCGAGCTGCACCCGCGTGCGCCTGCTCCCGTCGAGCGCGATGCCGCGCGCTTCCGCCTCGACGGTAACGTCCGCCGAGCGGCCCAGCCGGTGGTTGATCACGGCGCCTGCCTCGAACCGGTCACCCTCCCGCACGAACCGCGGCAGGGCGGGCCGCGCGAGCAGTGGGCGCGTCACCAGGAGCGGTGATTTCCCATGCCCATAGCGGTCACGCGTCGTGAGCGCCACCGCCATCACGCGGAACGTCGTGAGGTTGTCGGGGAGCTTCGCCGCGGCGACCGCCTCGCCCCGGTCGTTCGTGACGACCGAGCCGAGGAAGAACGCGGTGGACGCGAAGCGCGAGCGGAGAATGCCGGCGACGTCCAGCCCGCCGCCGCCGCCCGGTGCGGCACCCTTCTCGAGCATGACGGTTCCCGGCTGCAGTGCGAGCTGCGGCGCCACGGCCACGAGGTTGCTGCCGAGTCGCAGGCCGACACCGCGCGGGCGGTACAACAGATCGATCGGATCCGGCGTCTCATAGCCGGTGAGGGCCAAGACGCCCTCGTCCACCGCCCAGAGCGTCACCTCGCTGCGGTGCCCCCGGCCCGCCGCGTCGGTCACGGCCAGGCGGACCCGCGCGGTGTCGCCCGGACGGTACTCCGCGGCGAGCGGCGTCACGGCTACGGCGAGCCGCTTTACCTCCGGCGTCACCCGCAGCTCGGCGTACCCCACGCGGATCGCCGGCCGGCCCGGATCGTCGAGGCCAGCAGGCGCCGCCGTGCGTCCCTTGGAGACGAGCACCGACACGAAGACGTTGGGCGCGTAGGCCTCGGTGATCGGGAACGTGAGCGTGGTGGTGCCGGCGGTGATGCGGAGCCGGCGCTGCTCGATGATGCCCTCGCGCTCCACCGTGACCCAGGCCTCGACGTCGGTAAAGGGGGAGGCGAGCAGCACGGTGGCGGTGTCGCCCACGGCGTAGCGCTCGCGATCGGGCACGACGTCCATCTTGAGCTGCGTCTCGTCGAACCAGGGCACCCAGTCCGCGCCGGTCACCCAGCGGTACAGGCCGGCGGCGACCGCGTGGCCGGCCGGGTCGACCGCAGTGAAGCGGAGCGTGTACTGGCCGGCGGCCGTGGGGCTCACGCGGCAGCGAGCCGGCCCGTCCGCGGTCGTGGTGACGGCGCACGTGCCGACCGTGTCCGCCACCCACTCGCCCACGATCTCGCTGTAGCCGCCCCGCTCGCGGCGGACGCGGTGCCACTCGCGCCGCACGAGCACACCGGTGACGGCGACCCCGGGCACGCGCGCGCCGTTCGGGCGCACCGCGATCACCTCGGCCTCGTGCGGCCGGCCCGCCCGCCAGAAGTACTCGTCACCCGCGGCGCGCGCGCCGAGGTAGAACGCGGCGGGATGCACCAGCGCGCCGGCCGACGCCGACGCGGTCTGGCGGTTCACGTCCATGATCGTGGCGGTCACGGTCGCGCGGTACGGCTGCCCGGCTTCCGCCGGCGGCAGCGCCTGCGTGAGGCTGAGCGCGCCGTCCGCGTCGAGCGAGTCGGCGCCCTGGGCGACCACCGCCGGGAACGACGAGGTCTCCTCCCACCACCAGCGGGCCTCGGTGAGCGAGAACCGCTCGGTCCCGGGAATGCGCAGCTCCCAGGGGGTGACGCTCGTCCGCGTAAGGGCCCACTGAAGCGCCGCCCCGGCCATCGGCGCGCCGAACAGATAGCGCCCATCGATCGTCACGGTGAGCGAGTCGCCCGCCAGGCGCACCGTGTCGGCGGCGCGCGCGTCGGCGAGGAACTCGGGCGGGCGGTATTCGGCCACGCGGTACCCGGCGTTGCCGATCCAGCTCCATTGGCCGTCGGCGACCGCCGCCACCTCCACCTGGTAGCTCCCGAGCGCGGCGCCGTCCGGCACGGTGAGTGCCTCGTCGGCGGTGCCGAACTCGGAGAGCCGCACCACGGTGTCACGCACGGTCTCGCCTTCGCGGTCAGTGAACTTGACGCGCGCCGAGTCGCCGGCAGCCGGCGGGGCCAGTGTGCCGAGCAGCCCGCGCCGCACGATCAGCTTGGCGTGGACGATCTCGCCGGGGCGGTAGATACCGCGCTCGGTGAACACGGCGGCGGCGACCGGTGCGCGCTCGCCGCCCCACGCGCCGCGCACGTTGAACCGCCACGGATTGAGCTCCCAGTCGCTCTGGGAGAGCGTCGCGATCGCCCGGTCGTTGCCCAGCACCGCCGTCACGTAGCCGTCGAAGCTGCGGCGGTACCAATCCGCTTCGGCGTCGGCCGTATCGGGAGGCTGGGGGGGCAGGGCGGGGAACCGCACCAGGCCCTGGGCGTCGGTCGTGCCGCGCAGTCGGACGCGGCCGTGGCCGTCGTACAGGGTCACGTCCGCCCCCTGCCGCGGCCTGCCGTCGCCGGCGCCGACGACCCAGACCGCCCCATCCGCGAGCCCGAGCCGCGCGTGCACGGCGAGATCGGTGACCTGCACGAGCGCCACCGGCGCGCGCCGCAGGTCCTTGAGCGACGTGTCCGCCTGGACGGCCACGAGGCCGGGGCTCGCGGGGCGCTGCGCGTTCCACGCGGGAAGCTGGAGCACGGCGATGCCGGCCCGGTCATTCTGGTGCTGCACGGCGAGGGTGTCGATGCGGGAGCCCCCGAGCTGGGCCAGCAGCTCGGCATGTCCCCACGGACGGCCGAGCAGCTCCGGCAACAGCGAGTCGGGGATCGGCGTGGTCGCCGCCACGACCGTGCCCACGTTCATGTAGGTGAGCGCGAGGGTGCGCGACGCGGCGCGCTCGACGAGCAGCCGGCCCAAGGGGTACTGCACGTAGGGGGTGTACCCCGTCGTGCGGGCGACCTGCCCCTCCACCGGCCCCAGCCGCTGGCCGAACACGTCGCGGAGGGCGCTGTCGAGCACCACGATGTACGTCGTCCGCGGCTTGAGCTCGCCGCTGAGCCACCATTCCGACCGCTCGGCGGCCGTGTCGTTCCAGAGAATGGCGGCGGGTGGCGTGAGCCGGAGGGCGGCCGCCAGCGCCGCACCCCTGACCGGTGTCGAGAAGCGCAGGCGGAGCGGCCCAGTGGCGCACCAGCGCTCGGTGCCGCAGCGGGCCTCGAGCAGCCGCAAGGGGCCGTACGTATGGAACGCCCAGCGCCGCGGCTCGCCGGGCAGCTCCGTGTCGGCGCGTTGCGGGAGGTTGAGTACGGCGGCGCAGTCGCGCGGCAGCGCCCGCACCGGCGCGAGCTCGACCAGGCGCACCCGGTCTCCGCGATCGCCGGTGTCGTCGTCGCGGGTCCAGCGGCGATACTGCCAGGGGTCGCGGTCGTCGATCGCGCGGTCGCCGACCAGCGTCAGGCGCACCACGCGCTCCCCCCCGCACTGCGGCGCGAGCTCGATCCAGGCGGTGCGCGTCAGCAGCTGGAAGTCACCCGGCCCGGACATGACCAGGGCGATGCGCGGGCGGGTGTCGACGTATTGCGCCGCGTCGCCCAGCGTCGCGATCGAGTTGGCCAGGACGCTCGGCCCGCGCACGCGGAACACAAAGCGGTACGGCTCCGCGAGGCGACTGCCGTCGGATGCGGTGAACGCGTTCGAGACGGACACCGTGTACCGCGTCCCGATCGGGAGCAGCTCGCTCGGCGTGAACCGCAGGGTCACGGGATCCCGCCAGTCCGCCTTGCCGGAGACCGCCGGCTCGATCGACAGGACGCTCGCGGCCGGCACGCTGCGATCGAGATCCTCCGCCACCGGCCGATCGAACGTGATCAGGATGACGGCGGTTGGTGCCGCGTCGTCTTGCGGCAGGTGCCGCAGCACCTGCAGGTCGTCGGAGCCGTTGCCCTGGAATGCGGCGGCGGCGAGGGACAGCGCGAGGAGTCGCGGGGAGAGCATGGAGCGCGGTCCGGAAGAGGGGTCAAGGAGTAAGCTAGGGCCGGGACGCCCGCCAAGTCAGGCGGCAGTCCGCAACGGGCGCCACGCGGCCCTTCCCGCGGAACAGCCCCTCGGCCATGTTTCCCGCGCTGTCCCCCCGCTTCGTCCCGGTTGCAGTCACTCGGAGGCAGAGATGCCCGTCCCCCGCTGCTCACGTGCTCTGGTATTCCTGGTCGTCGCCCTTGGTGCCGGCCTGCCGCTCTCCGCGCAGACCAGGCTGCTGCGGCAGCCCACGGTGAGCGCCACGCAGATCGCGTTCGCGTATGCCAGCAACATCTGGGTGGTGGACCGTGCCGGTGGCGCCGCCCGGCGGATCACGAGCTTCCAGGGTCAGACGTCGAACCCGCGCTTCTCGCCCGACGGCAAGGCGATCGCGTTCAGCGCCGAGTACGGCGGCAATCTGGACGTGTACGTGGTGCCCGCCCAGGGAGGCGAGCCCAGGCGCCTGACGTGGCACCCGTCGCCCGACTTGGTGCAGGGCTGGACGCCGGACGGCAAGGCCGTGCTGTTCAGCTCGACGCGGGCGACGTGGGCGCCGTCCGGCGCGCCGCGCTTCTGGACCATCCCGGCGGAGGGCGGGGTGCCCGACGCGCTGCCGATCCCGCGCGCCTATCAGGGCAAGCTCTCGCCCGACGGCACGCGCATCGCGTACCGCATGAACACCTCGTGGGACGAGGAGCGTCGCAATTATCGCGGCGGCCAGAATCGGCCCGTCTGGATCGTGAATCTCGCGAGCTACGATCTCGAGTCGCCGCCGTGGATTGACTCCAAGGACGTCGACCCGGTGTGGGTCGGCGACGTCGTGTACTTCATCTCGGACCGCGACGGCGTCGCGAACATCTGGTCGTACGACACGAAGACCAAGCGGCTCACCGAGGTGACGCACTTCCGGGACTTCGACGTCAAGGCGCTGGACGCGGGCGCCGGCGCGGTGGTGTTCGAGCAGGCGTTCCAGGTCCACGAGCTGGATCCGCAGACGGGCCGCGAGCGCGTGGTGCCGATCACGGCCGCCGGAGACTTCCCCTGGATGATGCCGCGCTGGGAGGACGCCACCACCCGGATGACGAGCATGGCGCTCTCCCCCACCGGGAAGCGCGCCGTGGTGGAGGCGCGCGGCGAGATCTTCACGATCCCGGCCGAGAAGGGCGACGTGCGAAACCTCAGCAATGCGGCCGGATCCGCCGAGCGCGACCCGGCCTGGTCGCCCGACGGGAAGTGGGTGTCGTACTTCAGCGACAAGTCGGGCGAGTATCAGCTCGTGATCGAGGGCCAGGATGGGATCACGCCGCCCCGGGTGATCCCGCTGCAGAACCCCACGCACTACTACACACCATCCTGGTCTCCCGACTCGAAGAAGCTCCTGTTCACCGACACCAAGCTCAACGTGTGGGTGCTGGACGTGGCGACGGGCAAGGCGAAGATCGTGGGCCACGATCCGTGGATGGTGCCGCAGCGGACCTTGAACCCGGTGTGGAGCCCGGACTCGAAGTGGGTCGCCTACTCCAGCCGGCTGCGGTCGCTGTACCACGCGATCTTCGTAAGCGACGCGGAGACGGGCGAGACGCACCAGGTCACCGACGGGCTCGCCGACGCGGTGTGGCCGGCGTGGGACGCCAGCGGGAAGTACCTCTGGTTCCTCGCGTCCACCGACTTCGGTCTGCGGTCACAGTGGCTCGACATGACGTCCTACGATCACGAGGAGACCTTCGGGCTGTACTTCGCCGTGCTGAAGACGGGCGAGGCCTCGCCACTGCTGCCCGAGAGTGACGAGGACAGCGGCGTGGTGGCGCTGCCGCGCGGGGCGGGCGGCCGCGGTCGGGGTCCGGGGGCTGTGGGTGACAGCGCCGCCGGCCCGCCGTCGGCGGGTCGCGGCGCATCCGGGCCGGTCACGGTGCAGATCGATTTCGCCGGCCTGTCGCAGCGGATCCTCTCGGTGCCGGGCGTGCCGGTGCGCCAGTACGCGCAGCTCGCGGCGGGTGCGGCGGGGACGGTGTTCTATCGCGAGCTGGCGGCCGGCGGGGGCGGGGGCGGGGGCGGGGGCTTCGGCGGTGGCGGCTCCACGTTGCAGCGGTACCGGCTGAGCGACCGTCGGGCCCAGCAGTTCGCGGCCGGCGTCGCCGACTTCGCGGTGAGCGCCGACGGCCGCAAGCTGCTCTATCGCACGGCCGGCGGCGGTGGTGGTGGTTGGTGGCCGGGGCGGCAGGGGCAGCAGTGGACCGAGTCTGTTCCTGGTGGACGCCGACCGCACCCCGCCGCAGGCGGGGCAGGGACGGCTCCCCGTCACGCTCACGATGTACCTCGATCCGGTGGCCGAGTTCAGGCAGATCTTCCACGAGGGATGGCGTAACCAGCGCGACTATCTCTACGTGCCGAACCTGCACGGCACCGACTGGGTGAAAGACAAGGAGATGTACGGCCAGTTCCTGCCCTATGCGATGCACCGCGCCGATCTCAACTACCTGCTCGACAACATGGGCGCCGAGATCGCGATCGGGCACTCGTACGTGCGCGGCGGCGACATGCCGGAGGTGCCGCAGACGACCGGGGGGGTGCTCGGTGCCGACTTCACGATCGACGGCGGTCGCTACAAGATCGCGCGGATCTACGATGCGGAGAGCTGGAACCCCGAGTTGCGGGCGCCGCTCGCGGCCCCGGGCGTGGACGTGCGGGTGGGTGACTACGTGCTCGCCATCAACGGCGTCGATCTCAGGGCGCCCGACAACATTCATCGCCTGCTGGACGGCACGGCCGACAAGCAGACCGTGCTCATGGTGAACGCGCGCCCGGTTGCCGAGGGAGCGCGGACGGTGACGGTCGTGCCGGTCGCGAACGAGCAGGGCCTGCGCACGCGCGCGTGGGTGGAGTCCAATCGTCGGCTGGTGGACTCGCTCTCGGGCGGGAAGCTCGCCTACGTCCATCTCCCCAACACGGGGCAGCCGGGCTACACCAGCTTCAACCGCTACTATTTCGCGCAGCAGGACAAGCAGGGCGCGATCATCGACGAGCGGTTCAACGGCGGCGGCTCGGCGGCCGACTACATCATCGACGTGCTGGAGACGGCACTTCGACGGCTACTTCAACAATGTGGCGGACGAGCGCTACCCGTTCACCAGCCCCGCCGCCGGCATCTGGGGCCCGAAGGTCATGATCATCAACGAAATGGCCGGCTCGGGCGGCGACCTGATGCCGTACATGTTCCACTACCGCAAGATCGGCCTGCTGGTGGGGAAGCGCACCTGGGGCGGGCTGGTGCATACGGCCGACACGCCGCCGTTCATCGACGGCGGCTCGATGATCGCGCCGCGCGGCGGGTTCTTCTCGCGCGACGGCAAGTGGGCGGTCGAAAACGAGGGAGTGGGCCCGGACATCGACGTCGAGAACTGGCCCAAGGACGTGATCGCGGGCCACGACCCACAGCTCGAGCGCGCGGTACAAGAGGCGCTCCGGATACTGAACGAGCACCCGGTGGACCGGGCGACGACGGAACCGCCGCCGCCGATCTGGGGGAAGCGTCGCGGCTGACGCAAAGCGAGTAGCCGAGTAGGCCACGACGCCTCGTGCAGGGTATCCCCGCACGGGGCGTTCGTGTGGCAGCGGCACCACGAATTCCGACAAATCCACTTTGTAGCGCGACCAGGGTGCGGGGCGCATGTTAACGGTCGCTTACGATCGCGGTCGTCGCCTACGGCGGCCGGCGCAGGTGGACGGGGCCTCGATCCCAATGCGGCGGGGGCCCTTATGCGTATCGGAGCGGTGCTTGCGACCGTGCTCGTCCTGTTCGCCTGCGGCGAATCGACGAGCCCGGAGGACGTGGTTGGCACGTATGCCCTCACGACCGTTGAGGGACAGCCGCTCCCCTACATCCTCGATGTGTCCGGTCTCGACACGACCCTGCTCACCGCCGGGGTCCTCCGACTCAACGGGGACGACTCGTATCTCTCCCTCGTCACCATCGGCCAGACGATCGACGGCGAGACCGACATGGAGTCGGAATCGGGGACGTGGGCGCGCAGTGGCACCGTCCTGACGTTCACCGAGGAGCATGGCGTCCGCACCGAAACGGCCGAGCTTAGCGGCACGCGGCTCACGCTCAGCTGGTACGGCGCGCAATTGGAAATGGTGTTCCAGAAGACCGCGACCGACAACACGCCGCCCACGGTGGTGAGCCGCAGCCCCGCGCCCGGGGCAACGGCCGTGCCAACGAAGCTGGCCGCGGTCGTGGTCACCTTCAGCGAACTGATCGACGGGCGGAACATCACCGCTTCCAGCTTCTCGCTCACCGGGCCCGGCGGTCCCGTGGCTGGCGACGTGGGCATTGGAGAGACCTGGGCGACATGGACGTTCGTGCCCGCCGAACCGCTCGGGTTCGGCGCGCAGTACACGGCCAAGATCGCGGGGACGATCACCGACCTCGCGGGGAATCCCGTGGGTGCCGACGTCACCTGGTCGTTCACCGCGGCCGCGTTCGACATGGAGTTCGTGCTCGTGCCCGCGGGAACGTTCGAGATGGGGGACCAGGTCGGCGACGGGATGCCCGAGGAGCTCCCCGTGCACACCGTCGCGCTCACCCAGGCGTTCTACCTCGGCAAGTACGAAGTGACCCAGGCCGAGTGGCGGGCGGTCATGGGGACCAGCCCGGCAAACCACGCGGGCTGCGACAACTGCCCGGTGGAGCAGGTCTCCTGGGAGATGGCGCAGCAGTTCATCGCCGCGCTCAACACGGCGAACGGCCACGCGGGCTGCACCACGGAGTCGGGGTGCTACCGATTGCCGACCGAGGCCGAGTGGGAGTATGCGGCCAAGGGTGGACCGGCGCCGGGCGACGGCACGGAGTGGGCGGGCTCCAACACCGTGGGGGACGTGGCGTGGTTCTTGGATAACAGCAACACCGCCACGCACCCGGTGGGGCAGAAGGCGCCCAACGGACTCGGGCTGTACGACATGAGCGGCAACGTGCGGGAGTGGGTGCAGGACTGGTATGACCCGTCTTACTACTCCACCAGCCCGGGGACGGACCCCACGGGGCCGGCCATCGGCTCGGGCCGGGTACTGCGCAGCGGGTCCTGGGAGGACTCCGCGGGCCAATGCCGGGTCGCGCAGCGATTCGCGCAGGACCCGTCCGGGATCTACCGGGACGACGGGTTCCGGCTGGTGCGGGTGCAGTAGGGCTGTTGGGTGGGCCGGCGGTATCCCGCTGGGCCGAGGATCCTATTCCCGAGCACCGGAGGTCCCCATGCGGTGTGCTGTGCTACTCATTCTGTTGCTCGCGGGTGCTGCCCGGTCCGCCGCGGTCGCGCAGGCGGGAGGGCCCCTCCAGCCTGGTCAGCGCATGCGCGTGCGGTCTACCGTCGCGCACACGGCGGAGTTGGTCGGTGTGTTCGAGGGCGTCCGAGCGGACACGCTGATGGTACGCGACGATGACCGCAGCGTGGCAACGGCGGTCCCGCTCGCGACGGTCGACCGCCTGCAGGTGAGCCGCGGTCGGCACTCGCACTGGATGACCGGAGCGGCGATTGGGTTCGCGGTCGGCGCCGTGACCGGCGTGATTGTCGGTGTGGCGGGACACAACGACACCGACTGGCTGATCGGTTCCGGTGCCAGCGCGTTCCTGGGTGCGGTCCTGCTCGCCCCGATCGGCGCGGGCACCGGCCCGGTCGTCGGTCTCTTGGTGAGGACCGAGCGCTGGCAGACCGTGCCGCTCGACGGCATCGGCCCGGGGTCGCCTGCTGGCCCCGACGGGCGCCTCGGCGTGGGGGTGAGGTTGGCGATCTGATCGGGACGGAAGAATCCGGCGCGCCGGGCCGTCCAACAAGGCAAGCATGGGGACGCGCCTAGTGGCGGAGCCGGAGCTCGGCCCCGATATCCTCGATGGCTGCCGCCGGGGCGACCCCGTCGCACAGCGTCACGTCTTCGAGCGGTATCGGGACCGCGTCTTTTCCATCGCCTGGCACTTACCTGCAGGGCGATGACGCCGCGGCCAAGGACGTGACCCAGGAGGTCTTCGTGAAGGTCTTCCGGGCCGCCCCGTCGTTTCGCGCCGACGCGCGGCTGTCCACCTGGCTCTACCGCATCGTCGGCCAACGCGTGCATCGACGAGCTCCGACGGCGGCGCCGGGTCGTGCTGTTCGGCGATATGTCGCCGTCGCTCCTGGCGCGCTGGGCACCTCGATCCCGCCGGCCCGTCAGATCTCGGGAGCGACGTGTCGACGGCGGTCGAACGGCTGTCGCCCAAGCTGCGCATGGTGGTGCTGCTGCGGTACTTCGACGATCTGTCGTACGACGAGATCGCGCGCGCGCTGGGCTGCTCGGCGGGAACCGTCGCCTCGCGGCTCAATCGCGCCCACGCGGTCCTCGCGCGGACGCTGGCCTACCTGGCGCCGGGCCGCCCGCCCGCGGAGTCCACCGATGTCACCGACGCCTGACCGATGGGAGGCGGAGCGGATGCTCCGCCATCTCCCACTGTGGCACGCGCCCGCGCCGGAGGCGATGTGGACCGCGATCCGGGCTGAGTTGGACGCGCCGCGAGCGCCGGCCGCGGTCCCGTTGATCCGACGCACGGTGCCCTCCTGGCTCGCGGCGGCCGTCCTGCTGCTCGCCGTCGTGGGCGGCTCCCTGGTGGGCACGCTGCGTTCCTTCCGGGCACCGTCCCGCTGGGTGGTGCAGGCGCTGGCGGGCAGCCCCGCGGTAAACGGAACGGCCCTGGCCCGGACGGGGGACCTCGCCGCCGGCGAGTGGCTCGTCACCGACTCGACCTCGCGCGCCCGGCTCACGGTAGGCCGGATCGGCACGGTGGAAGTGGGCCCCAACAGCCGCGTGCGGCTCGATCGCGGCTTCACGGAACACCGGCTCACCGTTCAGCAGGGCTCGCTCCACGCGGTGGTCGCGGCGCCACCCCGGCTGTTCGTCGTCGAGACGCCGTCGGCGCGCGCCACCGACCTCGGCTGCGCCTACGTCCTCGACGTCGACACCACGGGATCGAGCCGGCTGAGCGTCACGGCCGGCTGGGTGGAGTTGAAGGGGGGGGAGTCGTGTCCCTGGTGCCCGCGGGACTCGTGGCCGAGGTCGAGGTCGGCGGCCGGCCCGGCACCCCCTATTCCCAGGGTTTCCCGCCCGCCGCGCGCGACGCGCTGCATCGGCTCGACGACGGAACGGCCACCCAGGCTGATCTCCAGGTCGTGTTCGACGCGCTGACCGTGCCACTCGGCGCTGTCACGCTGCGCAAGACGAGCGGCATAACGTTGTGGCATTTGCTGCAGCGGGTCGGTCCGGCACCGCGCGCACGGGTGTACAGCCGGCTCGCGCAGCTGTCGCCGCCGCCCGACGGCGTGACCAGGGAAGGAATCCTCGCGCTCGACCGTCCCATGCTCGAGCGCTGGCGGCGGGACTTGAACCCGATGTGGTCCGAGGAGGCCCAGGGGTGGTGGACCCGTCTCGGCCGGCGGCTCTGGGAGTTCGTGATCCGCTGACCACGGGAGGGGTCCATGCGACGCATCATCGGTATCCTGGCGATCGGCGTCCTGCTGGTCGCCGCCACACCGGCCGCGTTCGGCGGCTGGGCCGTCATCACCATCGAGAGCCTGCCGGAGTACCTCGAGGCCGGCAAGCCGACCACCCTGACCTTCATGGTCCGCCAACACGGCCAGACGCCGATGGCGGACCTGTCGCCTACGGTGTCGCTCCAGCCGCGGGGCGCCCACTTCGCCTTCGGGCGGAGCAGCGTGAAAGCCATCGCGGCCGGCGCGCCGGGGCGGTACCAGGCGACCGTCACCGCGCCGGACACGGGCGCGGCGCGCCTCACGATCGATGCGAACTGGCATGCGGCGGAGTCTGTCTTGCTGCCGATTCCCGTCGTTGCGGCGGGCCGCGCACCCGCGCCGTTAGCCGAGCAGGACCGGGGACGCCAGCTCTTCGTGTCGAAGGGGTGCGTCACCTGTCACGCCAAGGGCGATGATCGCGAGATGCTCGCGCGTCATGACCTGGACATTGGGCCGCCGCTCACGGGGCGCCAGTTCCCGGCTGAATGGCTCGCCGGCAAGCTGGCTGATCCGGCACGCTACCGTGCCAAGCCCGACGCGTGGGGCATGCCGGATCTCAAGCTCGGCGCCGGGGAGATTGCCGCGATCGCGAGCTACGTCAACCGGACGCAACCGGTGGCGAACGCCAACAGCGGCCGATAGCGGCCCGATTCCTCGAACCGCGACGCCTCGTGCGGGCTCATCCCGGCACGAGGCGTTTGAGTCACGTCCAAGGGGCGATAACCGACAGAGTCGCTTTCTGGCGCCGCCGGGTACTGGAGCACATGTTTGATGCCATCCCGATCATCCGAGGAATCAATGCTCCGTAAATTGTCGGTCCTGCCGCTCGCCGCGCTGGTCGCCGCGGCATGCGGGTCGGACGCCCCGCTACACCTCATCCAGAACGCGGGTTTCGAGTCGGGCACCCTCATCAGCTGGACCGTGGTTGACGCCGGCGACACCTTGGGGTTCCTCGTCACGGCCGACACCGTGATGCCCGTGAGCACGGACACCGTGCTGGCGCCGCCCGAGGGCTCCTACGCCGCGATCACTGACCAGGGAGGCCCAGGCACGCACGTGCTCTATCAGGACGTGATCCTGCCGCCCAACAAGACGGTCACGCTCACGGCCATCATCTACATCCAGAGTGACGTGACCTTCGTGAACGCGGCGACGGCCGGGCTGGCGCACGACGGGGGCGAGAGCAACCAGCAGGTTCGGGTCGACGTGATGAACCCCGCGGCGTCGGTGACCGATGTGGGGGCCGGTGTGCTGCTGAACGTCTACCGGTCGCAGCCCGCCGACCCGGTCGTGACGAGCTACATCCACCTCACGGCGGATCTCTCGGCGTTCGCCGGGCAGACCGTTCGGATTCGGTTCGCCGAGGTGGACACGGACGGCTTCCTGCACTTTGGCGTGGACTCGGTGGACGTGGAGGTGAAGTAAGGACGCGGGGGAGGAGGCGCTTCAGTCTGCGTCTCCTCCCCCACTCTCCCCGCTACCGCCGCGTCGACCCCGAGGGCACATCGGCCACGCCCTCTGCGGGTTTTGGGATCCCCTCGCCCGCGTGCTTGACGTAGATGTCGAGCCAGGCCACCCAGCGGGCCCACTGATCGAGGATCGTCTCCCGTGCCGCCGGCCCATGGTCTTCATACGGGTACATGAACAGCGCCGCCGTCTTCCCGTAGGCCCGGAGCGCCTGCATCATCCGGATCGAGCTGATCGGGTCGGTGCCGACATTCTGGTCCTCGAGCGAGTGGTACATCAGCAGCGCGCCCTGCAGCTTGTCGGCCGAGAGGAACGGCGACATATCGAAGTAGGTCTTCTGGCCGCTCCACAGGTCGCGGCGCTCGTTCTGGAAGCCCGTGGGGGTGAGCGTCCGATTGTACATGCCGTCGCCCGCGATGCCCGCCTTGAAGTACGGCGTGTGGACCATCGCGTTGGCGGTGCTGAACGCTCCGTAGCTGTGCCCGCCGATCCCCAGCCGCGTGCGGTCGATGTAGCCCTGGCGGTCAAGCTCGTCGATCACGGCGATCAGGTTCATCTGCAGGTCGGACACGTAGTTGTCGTTCATCCGGCCGGTCTCACCCACGATCGGCGGATTGAAATTGGCCACCGCGTAGCCCTGCGTGACGAGGTACTCGATCGTGCGCGCGCCCGCTGTGGGGAACCGGTTGATGTTCTCGGTGCGCAGCGTGCGGTCGTAGCCGCCCTGGTCGGTGTACTCGTACGGGTAGAACCAGAACATCGCCGGGAGCCGCGTGCCGGCCTGATAGTCCGGCGGCAGCGTGAGGTTCACGAGGAAGTGAGTGCCGTCGGCCCGCGTCACCGTGATCCGCCTGCGGATGGCGCGCGTGAAGTTCGGCGTGTAGTCGGTGTTGCTGGTGAGCTTGGTGAGCGATCCGCTCTTCACGTCCTTGAGATACGCGTCGGGCACCTGGGTCGGTGACTCGCGCGTCACGATCACCTGCGTGAAGTCGTCGTCGAGCACCGTGCCGATCGTCTCCGACACGTCCTCCGCACCATCCAGCAGGCGCGTCTTGGTGCCGGTCGCGAGCTCGACCTTGTCCACGAACGGCCGCGGCGCGTGCTGCTCCCAGTCCCTGAAGTACTGGATGCCCTGGAGATAGACCGCGCCGTCCGACGAAACTATCGCGACCCTACCACCCAGGCTCCCGCGACGCGTCAGCATCGCCCCCGGGTTGTCGTAGAACGACAGCGAGTCGTCCGCGCCGCCTCGGCGTCCGAATCCCCCGCCGAAGCCGCGCCCGCCGTCGCCGGTGAACGAGGGCGTGTAGCCGCGCTGCCGCACGACCACGTGCTTGGTGCCCGGCTCGGCGAGGCTCACGCCGAAGATCTCGCCCGTGCCGCTGGCGCTGGTGGCGACGAACACGGTCTTGCCGTCGTCCGTGAAGGCGACCTGGCTGATCGGGCCGTCGCTCTTGTAGAGCACCGTCGTGTCGCCCGGGCCGAACGGGGGCAGCCACTGCATGATGCGGTCGGGACGCGCGGCGCCGCCCGGTCCCCCGGTTCCACGCCGGCCTCCTGCCGCCCCTGCCGCCCCCGCCGCTCCTCCCGCCCCGGCGCCCGCGGAATCTCCACCGCGTCGCGCGGAGGGTACCGCCTCGAGATAGTAGAGTCCGGGACCCTGGGGCATCCAGGCGAGCCCACGCTTGGCGCCCTCGCTCGGGCCGGCGCCGCCCGGCCCCGGCGTGTCGCTGGTATCGCGCGCCAGGCGCAGCGGCCGCTTGGTGATCTCGGCCAGCACCTTCCCGCTCGCGTCCCACAGCTCTTCAGTCGTGCCGAAGCTGTTGTACTGCACGACGTACGAGAACGGCTGCTGCATCGTGGTGACGCGGAGGTACTGCCCGTCGGGTGAGGCGTCGACGCTGGTGATCATGGCGGGCGCGCCGATCTTGCGCACGGCACGCGTGCGGACGTCGATCAGGGCGAGCTGGCCCGTGACGTAGTACGTCATCAGCGCCTGATCGAACGGATCGTCGAGCAGACTCGCATAGTTCCGCTGCGGCGACTTGAGGCTGTCCATCCAAGTCCGCACGAGCGGGCCATCGGCGACCGCGGGGCGCGCGGGGGGCGGTCCGCGCGGGTCGGGCAGCAGCACCGCGACGAGGCTTCGTCCGTCAGCCGTCCAGTCAATCGACGTCACGAGCGTGGCCAGGAGCGGTGTCCGCGTCACCTGCCGCGACTTGCCCGTCGCGATATCGGCGACATAGACGTGCGAGGCGGCGTCGAAGTTCGCGATGTAGGCGAGCTGCCCGTCGGGGGACCACGTCGGGGCGGTCACGCTGGCGCCGGCCGGGGTCTCGATCGCCGTGGACCGCCCCGTCGCGGCGTCGATCAACTGCAAACCCGCCGCCCCTCGCGTCGTGAGCGCACGCGCCCGATTGGCCCGGAAGTCCACCTGCAGGCCGCCGAAGTAGTAGTGCGGCTTGCCGAACCGGGCGAGGCTCGGCAGGCCCTCGCTCTCCTCCGTGAGGAAATGCCGCCGGTCGGGACTCGGCTGTGTGAGCGCGACGTTCTTGTAGCGCGGGGCGGTCACCAGATTGACGATCTCCGCCGGCGGCTGCACGTACCGCTCGGCAGCCAGCACCTCGCGGTCGGCGACGAGCCGGGTGGAGTCGGGTTGCTGCGCCCCGAGCGGGCGGCCCACCGAGAGGAGCACCAGCACGAGGAGACCGATTGCTGGTCTGCCGAAGAAGCGGGATCGGGTCATGCGTGCCTCGAAGTCAGGAAGGGTCTGTGGCGCCTTCGACTGCATACGCACGGGGGCGCCGGGCCGCTGAGGAGCGACGCCAGCTGTTCGCGGCCAATTGGCGCCGGCGGTACATTCTCCGCCAGTCCCAATCCGGAGCGTGTCCCATGGCCCTGAACACCAAAGCTCTCACGCTGACGGCGGCCATCCTCTGGGGTGGCTGCTTCCTGCTGGTCGGACTGGCCAATCTGGTATTCCCGCCCTACGGGGATGCATGGCTCCAGCTCGGCGCATCGATCTACCCCGGGTACCACGGCCCCGCCGGCTTCGGGTCGGTGCTTGTGGTGACCCTGTACGCCGTGCTGGACGGCGCGATCGCCGGGCTGGTACTCGGCTGGCTGTACAACACGCTCGCCGGCGGCAACCGGGCCGCGGGCGCTTAGGGCGGCGTTGACGTCCCGGTGGAGCACGCCTTGCGCGTGCGCGTGGCCGAGCGCCTCGGCCACGGCGCAGGCGATGCGCACGGCCGCCTCCGCCGGGAGTCGGCCCTCGCGCTTCAGCCGGTCGCGCAGCGACTCGCCCACGAGCGGCATGACGTAGTACAGCAGGCCATCGCGGTGACCGGAGTCGTGCAGCGGCAGGATGTGCGGATGCGTGAGGCGCGCCACCATCCGAATCTCCTGCAGGAAGCGCTCGGCGCCGGTCTCGGCCGAGGCGAGATCGGGGCGGAGCACCTTGACCGCGACCGGGCGATCGTGCTTCATGTCGTGCGCGCGAAACACGAACGCCATCCCGCCGCGCCCGAGCTCGGACTCGATGCGGTAGCGGTCCCCGAGGACCGCGGCCAGGCGCTCCCGCAGGGCGGTCACGCTCAGGCCGCGGTGCGCGGCTCCCAGTGCCGATCCGCCCACCAGCCCCACGCAATCAGGAGCCAGCTCGCCATCCCGAACCACGCGAGCGCTCGCACGCCCGGTGGTGGTGGCGACCACGGGATGCCCGCCCACATCAGCACCGAGAGCCCCAGGAGGCCTCCGAACGCCAGCCGGCCCACCCAGTCACGCGGCCGGCAGGTCCGGAGATACACCGCCAGGCCGGCGAGGAACAGGCCGCCCTCCACGACGTACGTTGCCGGAATGGAGTTCCACAGGCCGAGCCCGACACGGACCGGGCCACCGGGCCACAGCGGCAGATCAGGGCGATGGGAGATGAAATCGAGCACCCAGTGGCTCACCACCAGCGCGCCGATCAGCAGCGCGAAGCCCCAGCCCGCCCGGGTCCGCGCGACCAGCGCCGCGGCCAGCGCACCCCACACCAGCACCATGAGCAGGCTGTGAGACCACGGGTAGGATTCGAACGCGAGCGGGTTGAACGCGGTGTCGCCGGGCGCGATCCTCACCCGCTCGACGCCCGCGAGCAGCAGCAGGGGCCACAGCAGATCCAGGCCGAACGCCGCGGCCAGGAGCAGGCCGAGCGATCGGTCGCGCGCCGTTGCCTTGGCGGCGAGCGCCACGGCGGTATGACCGATGAACATCGAGCGCCTCCCTCGGGGCTGGGACCACCGGGGTCGTGAACCGGAGAAGGTGAGAGCGGCTCGCCGGTAGCGCAAGCGGGCGTCATCCGGTCCAGCGCCTGAACGGTTGACGGTCTCACGGCCCCCATGCACGATTCGGTCCCGCTGGATCGCCGGGTGGCGAACGGGGTATCCGTCGATCGAGGCGACGCCGGCGCGCGCCTCACCCATTCATCTCCTCGGAGTCCCGATGCACGCTCGCCTGTTCGTTGTGCTCGCCGCCGTCTGCGGCGCAGTGGCCCCTGCCGCGCGCGGCGTGGCGCAGACGGCCACGAGACCCGGAGCCCCTCCGCGAGCGATCCGCCGCGACATCCCGCTCACCAACATGATCCGCCGCGCCTTCGCGGCGGGCACGCGCGACTCGACGGGCCGCCCCGGTCGGAATTACTGGCAGCTCTGGATGGACTACACGATCCGGGCCCGGCTCGATCCGGCCACGGGTATGCTCACGGGCCACGAGACCGCCATGGTGCACAACACCAGCGACTCGGCGATGACGAGCATCCAGCTCCGGCTCGACCAGAACATCTTCGCGGCCAACGAGCCGCGCGCGGAGATGGTTCCCGAGATCACCGACGGGATGCTGGTGAGCCGCCTCACCGTCAACGGCGATTCCGTGGACCTGAACCCGCCCCGCGTGCGGGGCTTTCGTGGAGGCCCTGCGCCGCAGGTCCGGCTCGCCGCGTATGGCATCACGCAGACCGCGGCCCGCATCACGCTGCCGACGCCGGTTGCGGCGCACGACAGCGCCAGACTCGAGGTCGACTGGAGCTTCCGGGTGCCCGCCGCCGAGGGTGAGCGCGGCATGCGCATGGGCCGCTGGGCGGACAGCCTCTACCAGGTGGCCCAGTGGTACCCGCGGGTCGCGGTGTTCGACGACCTGCGGGACGGCGGGTGGGACACCGATCCGTATCTGGGGGCGTCGGAGTTCTACAACAACTTCGGCCGGTTCGACGTCACGCTCGACGTGCCGGCCGGCTGGATCGTGGGCGCCACCGGCGTGCTGCAGAACCCCGAGGACGTCCTCACCCCGACGACGCGTGAGCGCCTGTCCCACGTGCTCGAGTCGGACTCGGTCCGTTCGATCGTCAGCGCCGGCGAGCGCGGGCCCGGACGGTCCACGGCCGCCGGGCGACCGACTGCAGTGGCACTTCGTCGCCGACACGGCGGGCGACTTCGCGTGGGCGACGTCCAACCAGTACGTGTGGGACGCCACCCGTGCCACCATCCCCGGTGGCGGGCTGGTCCCGGTCAACGTCCTGTACCTCCCGGGTCACGCCCAGGCGTACGCCCAGGCGGGGCCGATCGTGCGCCACGCGCTCGAGTTCTACTCGCGCCTCTGGATGCCGTACGCCTTCCCGCAGCTCACCATCGTGGACGGTCCGGACGGCGGCATGGAATACCCGATGTTCATCATGTCGGGGGTCGGCGCGGCGGACCACGAGACCGGCCACGAGTGGTGGCCGATGATGGTCGGGCACGAACGAGACCTGGTACGGCTTCATGGATGAGGGCTTCAACCAGTACATGAACATCCTGTCGGGCCAGGACCGGCGGGGCCAGCCGGCCAACCTCGACGGGCCGGGCCAGGCGTACGGCCGGATCAGCGGCGACGAGCGCGAGGCGCCGCTGATGTGGGACGCCAACTACGGCGGGCCGATGTACTCGTTCCAGGCGTACGGCAAGGCGCCGATGATGCTCTCGATGCTCGGGCGGCGATCGTGGGCGACACGGCGGTGTGGCGCGCGATGAGCGAGTACGCCAAGGCGTGGCGGTTCAAGCACCCGTCGCCGTGGGACTACGCGTTCTTCATGAGCAACGCGCTGCAGCGCGACCTCGGCTGGTTCTGGTACTACTGGCTGTTCACCACGGAGTCGGTGGACGGCTCGATCCAGCAGGTGGCGACCGCGGGGAACCGTACGACGGTCACCGTCCGGCAGGACGGCCAGATGCCCTCACCGGTGGTGCTCAAGGTGCGGTTCGCGGCGCAGGGCCCGGCCATCCGGCCGATGCCGAACAGCGTCGATGGTGGACAGCCTTTCGGCGATCGTGACCTACCCGGTGGACGTGTGGTTCGGCGGGAGGCGCACGTTCCAGGCGGTGCTCGACTTCGGGGCGCGGAAGATCGAGAAGATCACGCTCGATCCCGGCTGCCGGTTTCCCGATCGGGATGTGACCGACAACGTGTGGCCGAGGGACACCACGGCCGCGGCGGCGCAAGCGGCGAACCCGATGGCCGCGGTGTTCGGTGGAGTGGCCTGTCGGAGCTAGCCGACAGCCGACGGCCGATGGCCGATGGACCTTGAGGCGTCGTGGCGCTTCGCCGACTTGACGATGCTCTGCGCCAGTCGCCAGCGGGGGTCCCAGAGAACGCGCAAGTGAGCGGTGCCCGGGCAACCAGCCTGCCCCACTTGCGAACTTCAGCGGGCGGAGGGCCCCCCCCCGCGAGACTTGTGCGGAGTTCTCCTACGGCGCGCCGCGGTCGCCGGCGATCTCGCTCACCACCGACCACACGGCGCCGAGCTCCACCGGCTTCTGGAGGAACCGGGCCTGGGCGCCCTCCGGCACTTCGGACTCGTGCCAGGCGCTCAAGAAGATCCACCGCGCTCGGAGATGCGGGCGCGCGCTTGCAGGCCTCGCGCCACAGCTGGATCCCGTTCACGATCGGCATGGCGACGTCGCTGATCACGACGTCGAAGTCGGTCGCCGTCCAGGGCCGCGAGCGCCGCGACCCCGTCGGGCACGGCGACCACGTGGCAGTCCTTGAGCCGGAGGAACCGCTCGAGGACCTGACGGACCCCGCGATCATCCTCGGCGAGGAGGATGTGAAGCTGGCGCCCATCGCTCATGAGCTCGGTCCCCTCCCGCCGACCCGACTGAACTGCACAAACTGCACGATCCCGCCGAGCATACGCTCGGCGCGGGCGCCGAGTCAAGAGGACGGGGAGGGGTCGTCGGTGCGGTAGTGGCGGGCCAGCTCGCGGACCCAGCGGGGTGGCGGAAGCCGGCGCCGGTGGTAGGCGGCGAGGATGGATTCGGTGAGATCGCGACCGATGACTGCCGTCTCGCGCGGGGAGAGGTCGGGCGACACCTCGCCCAAGAGCCGCACGATGGTGGACACGCTCGCCGGGGAGGGGGCGCCTGCACGTCCCGCGAGCCAGCGTTCGAGTCGGGCGCGCGTCGTGGCACGGGGCTGGGCGCCGCGCACGAAGTTGCGCAGCGCGTTGGGGCTCACGCCGATCTCCCGGGCCGCCTGGCGCAGCGAGAGGGTCGTCAGCTCGCGCTCGATGGTGCCACGCAGAACCGGGACGGGCAGGGCAACCGTCCCGGGAGACTTGGTGGCGCCGGGCGCGGGTCACGGCCCGACCCGCCGGCGTGCAGTTCGTGCAGTTTCGGTCGGACTACACGAGCAATGCTACGCAGGGAGCGGCGACGTTGGCAAGGCGTGGGTAGGGTCGGAGGCCGCTTCCACGGGTGGATCATTGTCGGCGGCGAGCAGCACGGCCAGGCGGACCAGGTTGCCTTCGGTCGTGACACCCAGCACCCGCACGGCATGCTGCAGGTGGAACGTCACCGTGCTGGGACTGACGCCGAGGGTATGAGCGATCTCGATGGGCTTGCGTCCGGCACCCAGCAGGAGCACGACCTCCTCTTCGCGAGGCGTCAGCCGTTCGAACCCAAGATGCTGAGCGGCGAGGCCGACCCGATGGCTCGTCTTCGGGATGCGGGGCGAGAGGTACCGCCGGCCCGCCAACACGTCCGAGATGGCCGTGAGGAGTTCCGCACGGCCGGCGTCCTTCGGCAGGAATCCGTGCGCGCCGGCGGCGAAGCAAGCGTTGGCGAGACGCCGGTCAGCGTGCATCGTGACGATGATAATCCTCAGGTCCGGCCGGAGCCGCCGGAGGTCCGGGAAGCAAGTCGAGGCCATTGCGGCCGGGCATCTGGAGGTCCAGCAGGAGGCAGTCCGGCGCTGTGGTCCGGAGGACATCCAGCAGCTCGGTGCCGGACCCGGTGACGGCGGTCACGACGTGGGGTGGCTGGACGAGCTTCGCCAGTCCTTCGCCGACCAACTGGTGATCGTCGCAGATCGCGATGCGTGCCGGCCGCGCGTCGTCCGGGTGTCGCAGCTCCTCGGTGTGGCTGGGATCACCTTCCTTCACCGCCATCACCTCCCGTCTGCTCGTGGCGCCGGTCGGGCCGCTCGACCACTGATTCCTGCCCCACGTACTGAAGATGCACCCAACCGGCGCGAAGTTACACCAGGCCCCCAAAGCGGAGTGTGCCGGTCGGGAATCGAGTGCGTGGATGTCCTCATGTGCTGAGGTGCCCGGCACACCGTTTGCTGCCCGCCGCGCCCACTCGAAAGAATTTCAGGCTTTCGCGAGCGGCCAGGTTTCACAGGTTACCGTAGCCAAGGGCACTTCACTCTTGCCAGGAGTGGGTTGAGCCATGCGCAACGCGATTGCGAACCTGGTCCGAGGAGGCATGATCGTGGGCGGCCTCTTCGTAGGCTTCCTGCTGACTCCTGCTGCCAGTAGCGCAGATAGCGGCTGCAATCATCAAGCGTGCAATCTGGATAGTCACAAGTGCGAGGCGGTGAGATGGGAGATCAACTGCTCTGGCGACCCGTGCGACGATAGTGGGTGTACTGTGCTCCAGGGGAATGAGCGCGGTCCGTGGAGATCCCAAGCCGAAGGATGCGCATCGGTCCTTGGGCGACGATGCGCCCGTGGAAGATGACAGGTCCGTCCTGCAACTGTCCTCGCCGAAGAGTGTGAAAGATGCTCAAGGAACTTCAGGTGCTGACTGCAATCGCCGTTGCCTTGTCCTCATGCAGGGGGACTGGAGGGACCGCTGCGGCAGGAGCCGCGGGCGGAGATGTTGTGCATCCCCGGAAGGAATTCTTCCACCGTCCAATTCCGGTCCATTCGCGCGTTGATCTGGGAGCTGCTGCCGCTGAGGACCACCCTCTATTCCGGGTGCTGTCGGCAGCACGTCGGTCAGCGGTCGTGGGCGTACTGGAGGGACCCCGTGAGCAGATGTTTGGCAAGGTGTCGGACGTTGTTGTCGACTCATCTAACAGCATCTACGTGCTGGACTCCTACAGCCATGCGGTTCGAGTCTTCGGACGGGATGGTCAGTACATAGCGAGTGTGGGTGCGGCCGGAAGGGGCCCCGGCGAGTTCGTCGAACCTCGCCGGCTGACGATGGGACAAGACGGCGCCTTGTATGTGCTGGATGTCTACCACGTTCACAAGTTCATCCATGATGGAGCGGGCTTCAGATTCGAGCGGAGTTTCTCATACGATTTTGAGCCCATCGACGTGTGTGTTCTGCCGTCCGGGCTCTTCATTCACGGAACGACATTCGAGCCCGGAGGAACTGCCTTCAAAGCGCCTCCGCTAATTCACCGAGTCTCCGGTGAGCGCGTGGAAGCATCATTCGGACAGGTATACAACGCCCCTGACGCGATGGTGGCGGTCCACGTGAACCGTAGTCTGCTCGCGTGTGACCGGGACCCGGATCGACTGGTGTTGGCGCCAATGGCCTTGTTGGGAGAGTTCCACGCCTATGGAACAGACGGAACCCCTGAGTGGATTACGGTTGTTGATGGCTTCCGCCCGATTTACTTCGCGAGGACCGCTCGAGGTACACGTACACGGATTCCGGAGGACGGATACGACCATACATACTCTCTCGTGCCTGTCAGACCTTGGCCACCTGGCGTGACGAGGCCGTTCTTTCTTGCGCAGATTGCCTACGTCAGTCGCGAAGACGCGGATGCTCGGAATGAGCTGACAGAGTTGCGCACATTCGCGATCGGCGCACAGGACGGACGGATAGTCGCACTTGGCCGGGGGTTCCCACGGATAGTGGCGTTCGGCGATGGCTTCTTTGTGTCTCTGCGGGAGGATCCTTTCCCACGCATCGAGATCTACGAATGGCGGACGCGATCCTCATGAGAGTCTGGCACAGGAGCCTCGTGGTGGTTTCTGTGGCTGTCTTCGTGGGATCGATAGCTGCGGGAGCGGCTCCCAAAGGTGTGGTGAGCGGCTTTCACTACGTAAGGCTGGCAGACCCACCCCGACGTTCGCTGCGCACGGGCGATGAGTTGGTGATGATCACGATCGGGATCCCGTGTGTATGGGCTACGGCTGGACGGGGCAACTGCTGGTGCGAGATCACGTGCGGCTCTCCTACGCCCTCCACGGCTGCCGGGACAACCCCGAGATGGAATCCTTTCACGGCCGGTTCAAGTCCGAGAACCGGTCGCTGTTCCTCGACGCGCCGACGCTCACCGACCTGCGGCGACTCGTGGCCCAGCGGATCACGTATGACACTGGTCGGCGACGGCACTCATCGCTCGGCAACCAAGCCCCGCTCGGCTATCTGAGCGGTCTTCACCCCCAGGGATGACCACAAGAACTGGCGGTCAACGCTGTCCAAGAAATGGGGCGCACCTCCTGACGGCTCCATCCGCGTCGTGCGCAACCGCTGCGAGCTGCACGGTCGCTCCCAGCGTGGCCAGTGTCGTGCTGATGGGAGACCCAGCTACGTGGGTCACGGTAGGCTGCGGCGGAGTCGTTCCCCCACAGGCGATCAACGCGAGAAGAACGGCGGGTGGGATGCACGCCGTGTGGTGCCGAGAGATCATTGCGACCCCCATGCAACGAATGTCGGCGGGGCCGTCGGGAGAGGGACGCCCGACGTTCGCCGATGCCAGAGGCACGGAATGGTCGGGAGGGAGAGTTCCGCCGCGGTGCCGGTCCCCAAGATGGGGTCCGGCTCTGGGGCGCACAATCGCTACCACTAGCAGGTGTCGCCGGACCGCAACATCACGACGTTGACAGTCGGGTATCGGCGACGAGGGTGCGCTCCGTTCTACCACGGAATCTCGTATCGCAGCGTCGTCCTCCCCCGGGCGTCAATCCCCACCGTCGGCGGCCGGAACCCGAAGATCCGCCAGTGGCCGTCCACCAGCTTCGCCGCCGTGATACCGTACAGCGCCCCGAAGGCGACGTCGCTGAACCAGTGCCGATCGGCGTAGACCCGCGCCCACGAGTTGAGCGTCGCGCCCGCGTACAGCACCACCGTGGCGGCCGGGATGATCCACCGCGTCCGCGATGGTGGTGGCGAGGCTGAACGTCACCACGGCCGCTCCGGAGGGGAACGAGCTGTTCTCGCCCCCGTCGAACCAGTCGAACGTCGTGTTGTCGTCGGGCGTGGCGTTGGGCCGCGACCGCCCGAAGGCCCACTTGGTCGCGATCATCATGCCCGACGCCAGCCCGTACGACGCCAGAATCTGGAGCCCGGTCTGGGCCACGGTCCACTGGCGAAACAGCAGACCCAACCCCATCGCGCCGGTCCCGGCCACGATCGTCACCTCCGGCTCGTGGAACCGCTTGGCGACATCGGCGATGTCGGTGAGCGTCGAGTCCTGGTGCTCCTGCATGTAGTCGTGGACCGGCTGATCGATCAGGAACGTGAGGGCGAGCCCGGCTGACGCGACCACCGGGTGCCACCACCGGAGCGCCGTGTACCCGCGGTCCTGGGCTGCTACCCCGCGTGGTATCAGGAGAAGTGCGAGCAGGACGAGCGGGCGGCGGCTGGATGGCATCGAGAGACTCCGGGGTCGGGACGGGTCTTGGAAGCTCGGACGCAGCGGCCCTCCGCGCCAGTCCAGGATGGCGGCCGGCCCTCGCGGCTGGGCCGTCCGGCTTGACAGGCGTCGGCTCGACGCCAGCCTCCATGCTCGACCCAGCGCTGTTCCCCGTGACTTCGAGGTGTTCCCGTGACGCGACTCGCCCTGTCGTGCGTCGCCGTTCTAGCGTGGACGATCCGCCGCCGCTCGCGCCCAGGCGCAGGAATCCTCCATTCCCGACGCGATCCTGGGCACAGCGCCACCGCCCCAGGGCCGCACAGTCCCGTACGTCGCCGGCGACTCCGCTGACGCGTGGCTACCTCGCGGTGCCGGACGGCCCTGGGCCGTTCCCCGCGTTGATCCTGGTGCACGAGTGGAACGGCCTGGTGGACCGTGTCCGCCAAGTGGCCGACGCGTTCGCCGCGCACGGATATGTCGCGCTCGCGGCGGACCTGTACCACAGCCGCACGGGCAACAACCCGCAAGAAAACATGGCGCTGGTGAACGAGACCCGAGCGCACCCCGAACAGGTCATCGCGAACCTGGACGCGGCGCAGCGATTCTTAAGGGCGCGGCCGGACGTGAGCGGCAAAGTGGGTGTAATGGGATGGTGCTTTGGCGGCGGCATCGCGCTGAGCTATGCCCTGGGCGGCGCCCAGCACGAAGCGACCGCCATCTTCTACGGGTCCCTGGTGACCGACCCGGCCGAGCTGCGGCGGATCCATCATCCGATCTACGGCACCTTCGCCGGCCAGGACACCGGGATTCCGGCGGCGCAGGTCGCGCGGTTCGCGGCGGTGCTCGACTCCCTCGGCGTCAAGAACGACATCCACGTGTACGACCCGATGGTGCACGGATTCTGGCTATGGGTGGATCGGGATCGGGTGGCGCGCGAGGCGCCGGCCACGGACGCCTGGCAGCGGCTCACGCGGTTCCTGCGCGAGACGCTGGGCGGGGGGCGGTGACCGCGGACCCTTAGAGACCCGGAGGCCGCAGGACGGTGAAGCGGGACTCCGCACGTGCCCGAGTGGAGCGGGCTCAGGACGCTGGCCGCGGGGCACACGGCCGCGCCCGTGACTGCCTTCAGATGGGCCGGCCAGCTCGGCGGACCGAGTGCCCCTGCGGCCCACGCGTCCGACGCCTGCTCCACTCGGCCACCAGACAACGCTCCCAATCCAGCACCCTGCTGATTACTCCCGACCCTGTGCCGATGCCTCCCGCGCCATGACGTAGTAGTTGGGATCCACCTGGAAGCGGCCGGGTCCGCGAGCGTGAGGGTCGCGGTCTGCCATGTCTCGGTCGGGCGGATCACGGTGAACCCGCTGTCGCCGAGCGTCACCGCCACGGGCATGGCGAAGCCCGGCACCACGTCGGTCCAGCGGTAGGAGAGCGTCTTCCCGGCGATCCGATACTCCAGCGTGGGGACCTGCGTGGTGCGGAGGTACTGGTCGAACACCTTGCTCAGGTCGATTCCCGCCTCGCGGCTGATGTAGTCCTCGACCTGCTTGCCCGTCACGGTCTGGTGCCAGAACGTGCTGGTTCAGGCCGCGCAGGATGCCGCGCCACTTCTCGTCGTCGTCCACGATCTGGCGGATCGTGTGCAGCATGTTGCCGCCCTTGTAGTACATGTCGCCCGAGCCCTGGGCGTTCACGCCGTAGGTGCCGACGATCGGCCGGTCGTTCCGGATGTTCCGCCGCGAGCCGATGACGTACTCGCGCGCCCGCCTCCTTCCCGAACTGGCACTCGGTGTAGAGGTTCTCCGCGTAGTTGGCGAAGCTCTCGTGCACCCACATGTCGGCGTTGTCCTTCGCCGTGATGTTGTTGGCGAACCACTCGTGCGCGCTCTCGTGCACGATGATGAAGTCCCACTTCGTGCCGATGCCGGTGCCGGAGACGTCGCGCAGCGCGGTAGCCGTTCTGGTACCAGTTGCCGTAGGCCACGGCGCTCTGGTGCTCCATGCCGGGGTGCGGCGTCTCGACCAGCTTGTAGCCGTCCTCGTACCACGGGTACGGCCCGAACCAGTGCTCGAAGCACGCGAGCATGGTCTTGGCCTGCGGGAACTGCCGCTGCGCCGCCTCGACGTGATAGGAGAGCGGCCAGAAGTCGAGCGTCAGCATGCCCCGCTCGCCCTCGAAGAAGTCGGTGTAGTGGGCGTAGCTGCCCGGCGCCGACGGCGATCGCGTAGTTGTTGATCGGGCTCTGCGACGAACCACTCCCAGGTGGTCGTGCCGTCGCCGTTCGGGCGTCACGCTGCGCAGCCGGCCGTTGGACACGTCGATCATCGGATCGGGCACGGTGAGCGCGATGCGCTGGCTGTCGGGCTCGTCGGCCCCGATGTCCTTGTTGGGCCACCAGACGCTGGCGCCCAGGCCCTGGTCGGTGGTCACCACCCACGGGCGGCCGAGGCTGTCGCTCGTCCAGGTGAATCCGCCGTCCCACGGCGGGCGGCGTGCGGGTTGGGGCTTGCCGTGATAGTAGACCGTGATCGTCTTGCGGGCACCGACCGCCTGTGGGGCGGTGGGGCGGGCGAAGAACGCGTTGCCATCGCGCCGGAAGGACACTGCCTGGCCGTCCTGCACCATGCTGTCCACCACGAGCGGCACCATCAGGTCGATCTGCATCTCGCGGGCGGGCGCGACCACGCGGTAGGTGATCCCGTTGTAGCCCCGGATGCTGAGTCGGCCGGTGTGATCGCCACGTGCAGGTCGTAGAACGTCACGTCCCACCAGGTCCGCTCGGGCGCGGTGAGCGAGCCGCGCAGCGTGTCAGCGCGGGTGAACGGGCGATCGGCCTGGGCGACAGCGTGGCTGGCGGCCGCGGCGAGCACGGCGCCAGCGAGGGAGAGGGAGCGCATGGCCTTGATGATGTCTCGATCTGTACGGGAACTCAAGCGGACGGGTGAGGTGACGGCGCGGACGGCAGTGTGAGGAACAGCGCGCCCGAGATCAGCAGATAGGCTCCGAGGGCCGCCAGGATGAGGACCGATGCCGCCACCAGCGCGCGGAGACCCGGCGGGCTCAGGCGGCCGGTGGTGGTGCCGGCGAGCGCGATGAACAGCGCCAGCATCGCCACCATGGTGCCGTAGAACGCCGCGACGAGCGCCACGGCGTTGGCGGGGTGTTGATGCCAGGCCGCGACGACGGATGGGCCGAGCACCAGGGCCCAGCCGAGGTACGGGTTGGGATTGAGGACATTGACCAGCGCGGCCTGGAACAGCGTGCGCGGCGCTGGCTTGTCGGGGCCGGAGTCGGAGGGGTTGCGCCACTGCCGGAACGCGCGCCACGCGAGGTAGAGCAGGAGCACACCTCCCGCCGCCCTGAGCAGCTGCTGCGTCGTCGCGGACAGCCGTCCCACGAGGAGCAGCACGACCAGCGCGATCGGCCCATCGCTCAACAGGGGCGAGAAGCACGCCGGGAGCGTGCGCTTCCATCCGATGGTCGCCACGCGAGCAAGGAGAAACGCCTGCAGCGGCCCGGGCTGGATTGTCGCCGCGAACGCGAACCCGCCGCCGAGCAGCAGGTACTGCGTCACGTAGCGCCCTTCGGGCCCGCAAGCTCGGTGGCGAGCGCCAGGAGCTTGAGGACGGTGTTCCAGTTCCGCCCCGTGCCGCGGGTGGCCAGCTTCGACTCGATCAGCGCATTCGTCACACGCGATCGGCCGATCCCGGCGGGATACGTGATGTACGCCTGCCTCCCGCGTGCGCGAACGACTTCCGGACCCGTGATCGCGGCCTGAAGCGCCTGCACGGAGCCGGCGGCCGGCGCCTGCTTGAGAAACATGACGATCAGATGACCGGGATCGTGCTCCGCCGCCTCGCGGAACGGATTGCCGGCGACGACGTCATTCCAGTCCTCCGCGGTGCGAACGAAGAAGTCCGTCTGGAGCCTGAGCCGCGCCGCCGCTCTCCGTCTCGAGCAGGCGCTTCGATGCCGCGCCGGTGTCCGGCGGCGTACCCCGGAAGACGAGATTGCCGCTCTGGAGCAAGGACCGAGGGTCGTCGAAGCCCAGGTCCTGAGAGGAACGCGCGCAGGTCGGCCATGGCGACCTGGTTGTGGCCGGGCAGGTTGATGGCGCGGAGCAGGGCGAGGTAGACGGTCATGCAGCCGGGTCCCTTAGCGAATCCCCATCAGTTTGTGCGTCTGCAGACTCACTCGCCACGGCGGATGCTCGGCCACGTAGCGGAACACCAGCTCCGTGTTCCGCTCCCGGTCCGGCCCGTCCATCGGCTGGACGTAGAACCGGCGGAACGGCGAGATCCACGAACCGCTCCGGCTCGGCCCCGACCTGCGGGTACACCAGCTTGAGCTCGTCGCCGTGGCTGAGCACGAGTGGCGCCCCCGCCTTGGGACTCACGCAGATCCAGTCGAGCCCGTCGGGCGCTGGCCGCGTCCCGTTGGTCTCGACCGCGACCTCGAAGCCCAACGCGTGCAGCGCCGCGATGAGTGACGCGTCGAGCTGCAGCAGCGGCTCACCGCCGGTGCACACCACGAACGGCACGGCGGGCTGATCCGCCGGCCACGCGGCCGCCACGGCCCGTGCGAGATCGCTGGCCGTGGCGAAGGTGCCGCCACCCGGGCCGTCGGTCCCGACGAATTCCGTGTCGCAGAACCGGCAGATGGCGCGGGCGCGGTCTGCCTCGAGCCCGCTCCACAGGTTGCAGCCGGCGAACCTGAGCAGGACCGCCGGCCGGCCCGTGTGGTAGCCTTCGCCCTGCAGCGTGGAGTAGAGCTCCTTGACCGCGTAGCGCACGTTGTCTCTACCCGCCGGGCCGCGGCGCTACGGGGTGGCGGCCTGGAGCCGCCGCGCCACGGCCTGCGCCTCGTCCATCACCCGGAGCACGTTGCCGCTCCACAGCTTGGCGATCTGCCCCTCGGTGTAGCCGCGCCGTACCAGCTCGAGCGTGACGTTGAACGTCTCGCTTGCGTCGCTCCATCCCTCGACCCCGCCGCCGCCATCGAAGTCGGAGCTGATGCCCACGTGGTCGATCCCGATGAGCTTCACGGCGTAATCGATGTGATCCACGAAGTCCGCGACAGTGGCGCGCGGTGGGGGCGGGAACTGCTCGTCCAGCGCCGCCAAGCGCTCCCGGTACTCGGCTTGCCGCTCGGGCGTGAGCGCGGCAAGACCGCCCCGGCCCCGCCCCTGCGCCGGCAGGCCGAACTCCTCACGCAGCGCCGCGATCGCCTGGGTCCGCTCCGCCGAAGGCGGGGCGGGAGTCTTGATGTAGGAGCTGAGCGCCACGATCTGCGCCACCCCGCCGTTCTTCCCGAGCGCGCGGAGCTGCTCGTCGTCGAGGTTCCGGCTGTCGTCGCACAGCGCCCGTACCGCCGAGTGGGAGGCGATGATCGGAGCCTGGGATAGGGCAACCGTCCGCATCATCGACTCGCGCGAGGGGTGCGACACGTCGATCACGAGCCCCACGCGGTTCAGCTCCGCGATCGCCGCCCGCCCGAGCGGCGAGAGCCCGTGCCAGCGCCACACGCCGTCGCGCTCGCCCGTGTTGGAGTCGGTGAACTGGTTGTGCCCATTGTGCGACAGCGACAGCATCCGGGCGCCGAGATCGTAGAACTGGCGGATGCGCCCGAGGTCGGTGCCGAGCGGATAGGCGTTCTCCACCGCGATCAGCGCCACCTTCCGGCCGGAGGCGACGATGCGCCGCACGTCGGCCGCGCTGTAGGCGAGCCCGACCCGGTCCGGCGCGATCGTATCCGTCAGCCGGTGGATCGCCTGGAACTTCTCCAGCGCCGACTCGTATGCCCGCTGATACCCCTCCGGTGTGAAGTCGTCGCGCTGTCCCACGTAGACGACCAGGAACGACGCGTCCAGCCCGCCCTCCTCCATCTTGGGCAGGTTCACCTGGGTGTCGAGCCGCTGGCCGTAGTTCCGCTCGCGCGTGAAGTTGGCGGGGTTGATGTCGTTGTGCGTGTCCAGCGCGATCACCCGCTCGTGGATCGCCCGCGCCCGCGCGACCAGAGCCGTGTCGCTCGGGGCCCCGGGGGAAGACTGGGCCCGTGCCGCGCCGAACGAGCCCGCCAGCAGGGCGCCAAGAATCATTGGGATCACGCGATGAGCGATGGTCATGCCGGGCTCCTCAGGGTCAATTGACAGCTGCGACGACGCGCGCGAGACATGCGGGAAGCTAGGCCACGGGACGAGCGGACGCGCGGTACCGCGCCGGGTCCGGCACGCCCAGCTCCGCGAAGCCCTTGAGCCGCAGGCGACAGGCGTCGCAGCGCGCGCATGCGGCGCCGTCGTCGTCCGGATCGTAGCACGACGTGGTCAGCCCGTAATCCACACCCAGGTCGAGGCCCGTGCGGAGGATCTCCTTCTTCGTCATCCGGATCAGCGGGGTATGCACCGTCAGCGGGCGCCGGCCCTCGACCCCGGCCCTGGTCGCGAGATTCGCGAGCCGCTCGAACGCCTCGATGAACTCGGGCCGGCAATCGGGATAGCCGCTGTAGTCCAGTGCGTTGATGCCGAGAAAGACATCGTACGCCCCGAGCACCTCGGCCCAGGCGAGCGCGAGCGAGAGAAAGATCGTGTTGCGTGCCGGCACGTACGTCACGGGGATCCCCCGCCCGATCTCGGCGTCGCTCCGGTCCTTGGGAACGGGGATGTCGGCCGTGAGCGCCGAGCCGCCGAACGTCCGCAGGTCGAGGTCCACGATCTTGTGCTCGGCGACGCCCATCGCGCGCGCCACGCGGCCCGCGGCCGCGAGCTCCACGGCATGGCGCTGGCCGTAGCGGACCGTGAGCGCGTGGCACACGAACCCCTTGGCCATGGCGATGGCCAGGGTGGTGGTGGAGTCGAGACCGCCACTCAGGAGGATGACCGCAGGCTTCGCCGGCATGCCCCAAACCTAGTCCGCTCCCGGCAGAGCGGAACGCCCGGGCCGCGGCAACGCCGTTCCTGGCCCCACCGGAGAGAGGCGCTCGAGGTGCGTCTCACCCCGCTCCCCGGCGCGGGTAGATTATCCCCATGCCCAAGCTCCCCGCGACCGGGCCGCTGCCGCGCCCCACGAATCCCGACGAAGCCCGGGACGTCCTCCGGGACGAGTCGTTCCCCGCGCCCGACGTCCAGCGCATCACGCTCGAGGCCACCGAGTTCACGGCGCTCTGCCCGCGCACCGGGCAGCCCGATTTCGGCTCGGTCGAGATCGAGTACGAGCCGGCCGAGCGCTGCCTCGAGTCGAAGGCCCTCAAGTACTACCTGTGGTCGTTCCGCGACCAGGGTGCGTTCTGCGAGACGCTCGCGGCGCGGATTGCCGACGACGTCGACTACGCGATCGCGCCCACCTGGGTGCGTGTGCGCGTGCACCAGAGAGTGCGCGGCGGCATCGCGCTCGTGGCCGAGGCCGAGCGGACCCGGCGGTGACCACGCCGTGGATCGTGGCGCTCGGGATCGCCCTGCTGGCGGGGGCGATCGCGGGGCTGCGATTCATGACCCACATGCCGGGCCGCTCGCACCGCGGGCCTCTCCCGCCGCTCACGGCGGAGGCCGCGGCGCTGCGCGATGGGCTGCGCCACCACGTCGCGCTGCTGGGTGCCACGATCGGCGAGCGTCACGTCTGGCGGCCCGAGGCGCTTGGGCAGGCGGCTGACCACGTCGAGCACCAGTTGGCTGCAGCAGGCTACGAGGTCGGGCGCCAAGACTTCATGGCCCGCGGTGAGGCCGTCGCCAACGTGTTCACCGAGCGCCGTGGCGATCGCGCCGACGAGGTCGTCCTGGTCGGTGCGCACTACGACACGGTGCGCGGGTCGCCCGGCGCCAACGACAACGCCTCGGGGGTCGCCGCCATGCTGGAGCTCGCCCGCCTGTTGCGTGACGCCCGCCTCGCGCGCACCGTCCGGTTCGTGGCGTTCGCCAACGAAGAGTCCCCGTTCTTCATGACGCGCTCGATGGGAAGCCGGGTGTGTGCGCGCGCGTGCCGGGCGGCCGGCGAGCGCGTCGTGGCAATGCTGTCGCTCGAGACGATCGGCTGCTACAGCGACCGGCCGCGCAGCCAGCACTATCCGGGGCCCTTCGCGCTGGCCTATCCCACCGTCGGGAACTTCATCGCGTTCGTGGGGAACCTCCGCTCGCATGCCCTCGTGCAGCGCTGCGTGGCGGCATTCCGCCGCACGACCCCGTTCCCCAGCGAGGGGGCGGCCCTGCCGGCGTACATTCCTGGCGTCTTCTGGTCGGATCACTGGGCATTCTGGCGGGAGGGCTACCGGGCGGTGATGGTGACCGACACGGCGCCGTTCCGGTACCGGGCGTATCACACCGCCCACGACACGCCCGACAAGCTCGATTACGAGCGAATGGCGAGGGTGGTTGTCGGGTTGGCGGAGGTCGTGCGCGAGCTGGCGACCCGACCGATGTAGCCTTCGCCCCACACCGTCTCGTTCGCGCCACTCTTGACGGGGGCGGGCCCGAGCTTCCTAATGGAAGGCGGCCTCCCTCCTCCTGACCCCACCCGGAGTGTGCCTATGCGAAGACTCCTTGCGATGTTCGCGGCCGTCCTGATCCTTGGCTGCGGCAGCGATCGCCTGGTCGCGCCGCAGAACGAGGCGGTGGATGGCGTGGATCCCGACCTCCACATGTTCGGGGGCGCGGGCGATCTCACGATCATGACCCAGAACATGTACTTTGGCGCGCCGGTCGAGGACATCATCGCGGCGCCCGCCGACCAGGTGCCCGTTGCCGTGGCCCAGGCCTGGGGCATTCTGATGAGCACGAATTTCCCGGCCCGGGCGCGCGCCCTGGCGGCCGAGATCGCCCGCGTGCGGCCTGACGTGATCGGCCTGCAGGAGGTCGCGCAGCTCTACTCCCAGACGCCGAGCGACATCCTGGCGTTCGACTTCGAAACCGGCCAGGTCGCGCAAGTGGGCCTCCCGATCCCCAACGCCACGACGGTGGAGCTCGACTTCCTGCCGACCCTCCTGGCCGATCTGCGGCATCGCGGGCTGCACTACCGCGTCGCATCGATCGTGAAGGACTCGGATCTCGAGATGCCGCGGTTTGACGGACTCGCGCCGCAGGGCTTCCCGCTGTTCTCCGACATCCGACTGGTGGATTACGACGTGGTGCTCGTGCGCCAGGGCATCCAGTTCCGCAACGCGGACGTCGGCAACTACGCGACCGTGCTGGAGATCAATGCGCTGCAGCAGATCCGGCGGGGTTGGGCGGCGGTGGACGTGAAGGTCAAGGGCACCACGTATCGCTTCGTGAGCACGCATCTGGAGTCGGACAATGACGCCACGAAGCTGGCGCAGGCCCAGGAGTTGGTGCAGGTGTTCCAGAACGAGCTGAAGCCGTTGATCATCGTCGGCGACTTCAACAGCGGGCCGGGGCGCCCGGACGACGGTGGGCTCGAGACGTACGATCTCATGCTGAGCTCGGGCTACGCCGACCTCTGGCTGCAACACCCCGGCGGGCGGGGTGACGGGTTCACCTGCTGCAACGCCGGTGATCTCAGCAACACGACGCCCGACGGGTTCCTGATTCAGCGCATCGACTTGATGCTGCTGCGCAACTTCCCGGATCCGCGCCGCCACTTCGGGCGTGATCGCGTGCGGGCCTGGGTGGTGGGCGGGACCGCGCGCGAGCTCCAGCGCTACGGGGTCTGGGCGTCCGATCACGCGGGCGTCGTCGCGGACTTCGACCTCGTGGGCCGGCCGAGTTGGGGTTGGTAACATGACGTACAGCGTGCAGCGTGCAGCGGGGGTCGTCGCGCTGCACGCTGTACGCTGCACGCTACACGCTGCCCGCTACACGGCTTTCCCGATCGGCAGCTTCCGCACCGGCGTCCCGGTGAGCGCCAGAATCGCGTTGCACACCGCGGGCGCGGCGGCCGGGAGGCCGACTTCGCCGATCCCCCCCAGCGCGTCGCCGCTCGTCACGATGTGGACCTCGATCGCCGGCGCGTCCCGCATGCGCACGACCGGGTAGTTGTGGTAGTTGGACTGCTCGACCTGCCCATGCGCAAGCGTGATCTCGCCGTACAGGGCGGCCGAGAGCCCGAACATGATGCCGCTCTCCATCTGCGCTTCGATCGTGTCGGGGTTGATCACGTGGCCGCAATCCACCGCGCAGACCACCCGGTGCACGCGCACCGTGCGGTCCTCGCGCAGCGAGACTTCCGCCACCTGCGCCACGAACGACCCGAAGCACTCGTGCACGGCGATCCCCAGCGCCCGACCCGGCGCGACCGGCTTCCCCCAGCCGGCCTGCTCCGCCGCCGTCTCCAGCACCCGCAGATGGCGCGGGTGGCCGGCCAGCAGGCGGCGCCGGTACTCGAGCGGGTCCTTGCCGGTCGTGTGCGCCAGCTCGTCGAGGAAGCACTCGGTCACGTAGGCATTCTGTGAGCTGCCCACCGACCGCCACCACCACGTGGTGATCGGGAGATCGGGCCTGGCATAGGTGACGTGAAGCGCGCGCACCTGATACGGCAGGTCCGCCGCGCCCATGGTGGCGGCCTCGTCGACCCCGTTGCCTGATGGTCCCGGCTGCGCCGGGATCGAGGCGCTCGCGATGCGGTGCACCCAGGCGACCGGCCAGCCCTCGCCATCGAGGCCGGCGCTGAGCTCGTTGTAGGCGATCGGCCGATATCGGCCGGCCCGCATATCGTCCTCACGCGTCCAGATCAGCTTCACCGGCTTCCCCACCGCCTGCGCGATGTGAACCGCCTCCTCCACGAAGTCGGTCTGCGAGCGACGGCCGAACCCGCCGCCCAGGTACACCGTGTGAACCTGTACCTGCTCAGGCCTCAAGCCCGTGATCCGCGCCGCCGCGTCCTGGCAGCCAGTCGGTGCCTGCGTACCGACCCACACGTCACATCCGTCCGGGCGCACATGCGCGGTGCACGTCATGGGCTCCATCGTCGCGTGCGCCAGGTACGGCGCTTCGTACACCGCGTCGACCCGCCGGGCCGCGCGGGCGAGCGCGGCCGCCGGATCGCCCTCCTGCCGCGCCGTCACGCCTCTGGGGCAGATCTCGCGCAGCGTCGCGGCGATCGTCTCGCTGGAGAGCGCGCCCCAGCCCTTGTCGTCCCATGCGGCGTCGAGTGCCGTGCGCCCCGCACGAGCCGCCCAGAAGTGGTCGGCGATCACGGCGACGCCGGTTGGGATCTCGACGACGTCACGCACCCCCGGAACCTGCCTTGTCCGGGTCGCGTCGAACCGGCGGAGCGCGCCGCCCACCACCGGTGGGTGGGCGACCACCGCGACGAGCATGTCCGGCACCTTCACGTCGATCCCGAACACGGCGCGCCCCGTCACCTTCTCCAGGCTGTCCAGCCGCTTCATCGACTTCCCGATGTAGCGGAAGTCCTTCGGGTCCTTCAATGGGGGGTCCTTCGGAACCGGCAGGGTGCTCGCTCGCTCGGCCAGCTCACCGTAGCCCGCGTGTTTCCCCGATGCCTCGTGCACCACCGTGCCCTGCTCGGCCCGGCACTCCCGCGCCGCCACTCCCCATGCGGCTGCGGCGGCGGCCACGAGCAGCTGGCGCGCCCCTGCGCCCGCCTTGCGCAGCGTGTCGTAGTCGAGCCGCACGCTGGTGCTGCCACCCGTCCCCTGATCCCCGTACTTTGCCCGGTTGGCAGGCGCCTGCACGGCCCGCACGGTGCTCCAGTCGGCCTCGAGCTCGTCCGCCAGAATCTGGGACAGCGAGGTCAGCACGCCCTGGCCCATCTCCGACTCGGAGATGTACAGCGTGACCGCGCCGTCCGTCCCGATGTGGATCCAGGCGTTCAGCTCCCCGGCGGTGCGCGGCGCCTCGTTCCGGCCTACGCGGCACGCCAGCAGCAACCCCGCCCCGATCGCGCCGGTCAGCTCCAGGAACTCACGGCGATCGAGCGCGCGTACGGTCGTCATGGCCGTCCCTCCCCGATCGCGTGGTAGATCGCCGCCCGGATCCGGTTGTAGGTACCGCAGCGGCAGAGGTTGCCCGACATCGCGGCGTCGATCTCCGCATCGGTCGGGCGCCGGTTCGTTGCCAGCAGCGCGGCCGCCGCCATGATCTGGCCGGACTGACAGTACCCGCATTGCGGTGCATCCACCGCGAGCCACGCCTGCTGGATCGGATGAAGCGTCGCGCCTTCCGCCAGGCCCTCGATCGTGGTCACCCGCCGCCCCGCGACACTCGCCATTGGGAGCGCGCACGAGAACGCCGCGGCGCCGTCGAGATGCACCATGCAGGAGCCGCACTCGCCGATCCCGCAGCCGTACTTCGTGCCCGTGAGCCCGACCACGTCGCGGAGAACCCAGAGCAGGGGCATGCCCTCCGGGACGTCCACGGTGGTTGGCTTGCCGTTGAGCGTGAACGTGTACGTCGGCATCCGGAGCCTCATGAGGTGGGAACAGGACAATGCTGAGCCGCGGGGGGTGATGCGTCAAGCGGGGCCGGCAGCGTGTGGCGTGTAGCGTGTGGCGTGTGACCTTGGCGTGGGGCGCCGGGTATACGTTCCTTGAAGGAGGCACCCCCATGACTCGCGCAGGTTTCGTGGTCGCTCTGCTGCTGCTCGGCGCCGCGTGCGCCTCCACCGACGAGCCGGGCAACCTGGGTGTCGTGGCCGGCACCGTCGGGTTCATCGGTGTGCCGTGCCTGCCGCCGGGCCAGGTGCCGCCGTGCGATGGCCTGTATCCGGGATACGCGGTCCGGGTCTACGACGCGGGGCTTCGGCGAATCGTCGCTCAGGACACCACGAACGCCCAAGGGTCCTACGCGATCGACCTGGCGCCGGGCCACTACGCGTTCGTGACGCCCGACGGGATCCAGGCGGGAAACGTCGCGGTCACGCCGTTCACCATCATGGCAGGGGACACAGTCACGGTGGATCTGGTGGTGGATACGGGGATACGATGAACGTGTAGCGTGTAGCGTGCGGCGGGGGCAGTACGGCAGGGCGCTGCACGCTGCACGCTATACGCTGCACGGCGTGCGCAGCACGCTACGCGCTACACGTTCAGTTCCTTCAACGCCGCCTCGTGCAGCGTCCCGTTCGTCGTCACCAGGCTGCCTCCGTAGATCGTGCGCTCGCCTGCCAGCGACGTGCATCGGCCGCCCGCTTCCTCCACCAGCACCATGAGCGGGGCGATGTCCCACGGCTGCACGACCGGGTCCACGGCAATCTCGCCCGCGCCTTCCGCCACCAGCACGTGCTGGTAGAAGTCGCCGAACCCGCGGGTCCGCTCCACGCGCCGCGCCAGCGTGAGGAGCGTGGGAAGTGGGTTGTCTTCGCCGATGCCGCCCACCGATCCGTGAAACAGCTGCGCGCGCTCCAGCTGCGCGATCGGGGAGACCGCGAGCCGCCGGTCGCCGCAGAACGCCCCGACGCCGTGTGCTGCGTGCCAACGCCTGCCCAGCGCGGGCGCCGAGACCACGCCGGCCACCACGGTGCCGGCCTCCTCCACAGCCAGCAGCGTCGCGAACACGGGGATGCCGCGCACGAAATTGCGCGTGCCGTCGATCGGGTCGATGATCAGGCGCGCGTCGGCGTTGCCTGCCGTCTCGCCAGTCTCCTCCCCCAGCACGCCGAGCTCGGGATGGCGCAAGCGGACGGCGGCCCGGGCCGCCGCCTCGATGGCGCGATCGGCCTCCGTCACCGGACTGGTGTCGGCCTTCAGGTCCACCCGGAGACTCCGCGCCCGAAAGTGGTGGAGCGCGATCGCGTCGGCCTGCTCGGCGATCTCGTGGAGCAGGGCGAGCCAGCGAGCGGCAGGGTTCACTTGTGCAGTTTCACCGAACATGGCATCATCGCAGCGGGTTCAGGGGAGGGACCCGGCATGGAAGCATACGAGATCACGGCGGCCGCCGAGGTGGACTGGCCAAGCATCGCGAACCTGCTCGCCCGGAGCAAGCTCCCGGTCCAGGGTCTCTCGCCCCATCTCGGGAGCGCGCTGGTGGCGCGGGAGCGGGAACGGATCATCGGGTGCGCGGCGCTCGAGCTCTACGGGGACGACGCGCTGCTTCGCTCGGTGGCGGTCGAACCGTCGTCGAAGGGGTCGGGGGTGGGCACGGCGCTCACGGTCGGGGCCTTGGAGCTGGCCCGCCGGCGCCACGTCCGCCGCGTCTACCTGCTCACGGAAACGGCGGGCGGGTTCTTCCCGCGGTTCGGCTTCGTGCCCGTCCAGCGGGCGGATGTGCCCGAGGCCGTGAGCCAGTCGGTCGAGTTCACGCAGCTGTGCCCCCAGAGCGCGACCGTGATGCTGCTCGAGCTGCGTGCCGAGGGGGCCGGAGGCAACCCGCGCCGCGGACCCTGAGCTTGTGCAACCGGGGCTGGTTGGCTCGTCCTTGCTGGATGGAACCTCATACGGAGAGAGCTATGCGGCGACTCGCGCTTCTCATCCCGCTCTGCCTGGCCGCGGCGGCGTCCGCCGTCGCCCAGACCCCCGGTCGGACGACCGCGGACCAGCGCCAAGCCGTGACGATCACGGTCTACAACCAGAATTTCGGGCTCGTGCGGGAGGTCCGCGCGGTCGACCTGGCCCGGGGGCGGACGCCGCTCGAGTTCCGCGACGTGGCGAGCCAGATCGAGCCCTACACCGTAAGCGTCCATGCCCTCGGGACCGGCCGCTTCGCCGTGCTCGAGCAGAACTACCGCTACGACCTGCTGAGCCCCGAGCAGCTGCTCAAGAAGTACGTCGGCCGGAAGATCAAGGTCTATCGCTGGAACAGCGTGACGGGTCGCGACGAGCCGTTCGACGCCGAAGTGCTCTCGGTCAACCAGAGCCCGATCCTCAAGATCGGGAACGAGATCACCTACGGGTTCCCGGGTCGGATGGCGTTCCCGGAGATCCCCGAGAACCTGATCGCCGAGCCCACCCTGGAGTGGCTGCTCGACGGTGACGGCGGCCGGCGCCAGCTCGAGGTCTCCTACCTCACCGGCGGGATGAACTGGCGGGCCGATTACGTCATGGTGGTAAACGATGCCGACACCCAGGGGGATCTCACGGGGTGGGTCACGCTCGACAATCAGAGCGGCGGGTCGTTCAAGAACGCGCAGCTCAAGCTCGTAGCCGGCGATGTCCAGCGCGTGCGCGACCAGATGATGAAGGACCAGGTGGGCGCGATGCGAGCGATGGCGGTGGAAGAGGCGCGGCCGATGACCGAAGAGGGACTGTTCGAGTACCACCTCTACACGCTCACCCGGCCCACGGACATCCTCAACAACGAGCAGAAGCAGGTGACCCTGCTCGAAGCGTCGGGCGTCGGGCTCGTCAAGCGTCTCGTGCTGCCGGGTCAGCCGTACTACTACCGGTCGCAGACGGGCGAGGTGATGTCCAACCAGAAGGTGAGCGTGTTCCTCGAGTTCCGGAACAGCGAGGCGAACCGGCTGGGCATGCCGCTGCCCAAGGGGATCGTCCGGGTCTACAAGGCCGACAGGTCGGGTGCCCAGCAGTTCATCGGCGAGGATCAGATCGACCACACGCCGCGCGACGAGCTGCTCCGGATCAAGATGGGCGAGGCGTTCGATGTCGTGGCCGACCGGCGGCAGATGGAATGGCATGTCTCGGGGCGCTGCGAGTCGACCAGCAGCTGGGAGATCGACCTGCGCAATCACAAGGACGAGGCGGTCGAGATCGACGTCATGGAGCCGATCGGCGGCGACTGGACGATCCTGGCATCGAGCCACAGGTGGGAGCGCGTGGACGCCCGCACGTTCAAGTTCCAGGTCGCCATCCCGGCGCGCGGCGAGACCAAGGTGACGTATCAGGCCAAGGTGAAGTGGTGCTGAGCCCCACCACCTAGCCCCTCGCCCCCCGCCCCCTCCCCAGGGGGCAGTGAACGGAGGGGCAGAGTAGCGTCCCATCTCTGCCCCTCACCCCCTCTCCCTCTTCACGCCCCCTTCAAGGCCGATTCATCCCGAGGTAGTTACTTATCCTGTAACCACTTAGGGGGTTCTATGCCGCAGCGGGCGATCATTTTGGGCGCCGCAGGCCGTGACTTTCATAACTTCAACACCTACTTCCGCCAGAACGCCGACTATGAGGTAGTCGCCTTCACCGCGACGCAGATTCCGAACATCGCGGGCCGCCGCTACCCACCCGAGCTGGCCGGGCCGCGCTACCCGAACGGCATTCCGGTGCTTCCCGAAAGCGATTTCGAGCGGGCAATTCACGATCTCGCCGCGGACGTGGTCGTGTTCAGCTACAGCGACGTCTCGCACGAATACGTCATGCACCTGGCGTCGCGGGCGCTCGCGGCGGGTGCCGACTACCTGCTGCTCGGCCCACGCCACACCATGCTCCGGGCCCAGGTGCCGGTGGTCGCGATCTGCGCGGCACGCACCGGGGCCGGGAAGAGCCAGACCAGCCGGCGGGCGGCCGCGATCCTCACAGGCTGGGGGAAACGCGTCGTCGTGATCCGGCATCCGATGCCGTACGGCGATCTGGCCGAGCAGGCGGTGCAGCGCTTCGCGACCTACGACGACCTCGCACGGCACGATGTCACGATCGAGGAACGGGAGGAATACGAGCCACACATCGCGGCCGGCCGCATCCTCTACGCGGGGGTCGACTACGGTCGGATTCTCGCGCAGGCCGAGCGCGAGGCCGACGTGATCATCTGGGACGGCGGCAACAACGACCTGCCGTTCTACACCCCCAATCTCCACATCGTGGTGGTGGACCCGCATCGCGCGACGCACTCGGCGCAGTTTCATCCCGGCGAGACCAACGTCCGGATGGCGGATGTGATCGTGGTGAACAAGGTCGACACGGCGACGCCCGACGACGTGCGCCGGACGGTGGAGATTGTGGCGACCCTGAACCCCCGGGCGCGGCTGATCCGCGCCGCGAGCCCGATCTCGGTCGAAGGAGCCGAGGCGATCCGTGGCAAGCGGGTGCTCGTGGTGGAGGACGGTCCGACGCTCACCCACGGGGGCATGAGCTTCGGCGCCGGATGGGTGGCCGCCAAGCAATACGGGGCCGGGCAGATCGTGGACCCCCGGCCGTATGCGGTGGGCAGCATCGCCGAAACGTTCCGCAAATACCCGAACACCGGCGCCGTGCTCCCCGCCATGGGTTACGGGCACGAGCAGGTCCGGGAGCTGGCGGAGACGATCAACCGGACCCCGGCGGATCTCGTGCTCGTGGGGACGCCGATCGATCTGCGACGCCTGATCGAGATGAACAAGCCGGCTTTGCGCGTCCGGTACGAATTGGCGGAGCAGGGGGACCCCACGCTGGAGCAGGTGCTCCAGGCCGTGCGGTAGCCGCGCGCGCGCGGCGCATGGCAGACCGCGCCGCATCAATGCCGAATGTACCGTTCCCCATTCACGCTGCGCGACGACCACCCCGCAGGCCCCCCCCTTCCGCTTTCCGGTCCACCCGCTAGGATTTCGCACCAACCGAGCTGAACATGTCGGCCCCGGGGGAGCGGGGCCGTCTGCCTATAGGTCATCTCCCGACGCTGTCCCAACTGGAGGAAGCATGGTTTCCACGATGAAGCGAATCGCGGGCGCGCTGCTCGTGATCGCTGCCGCTGCGGCGTGCGCGTCGCCGCAAGGCAACGCCGACAAGGCGATCGCCGCCGCCGACTCGGCGCTGCAGGCCGTGAGCGCGGATGCGCAGGCGTACGTCCCTGATCAGTACAAGATGCTGAGCGATGAGCTCGCGGCCGCGCGGACCGACGTCGAGGCGAAGCAGTACGCCGACGCCAGCACCAAGGCCGCCGAAGTCAGCACGAAGGTGGCGGAGCTTCCCGCCGCCGTCGAGACCGCCAAGCAACAGCTGGCGGCGTCCTGGCAGACGATGGAGGGCAGCCTCCCGGGCATGGTGCAGGCGATCCAGGCCAAGGTGGACGAGCTGTCCAAGATGCGCCGGCTGCCGGCGGGCATGGACAAGGCCAAGGTGGATGCGGCCAAGACCTCCGTGGCAGAACTGACGACGAGCTGGACGCAGGCGATGGAGGCCTACAAGGGCGGCAAGGTGGCTGAAGCCGTCAACATGGCGAGCGGACTCCAGACCAAGGCCGGCGAGACGATGTCGTCGCTCGGGATGAAGAAGTAGTCCAGGACGGCGGGGTTGTGCAAAGCGGCGGGGCGCTGGTGCGCCCCGCCGCTTCGTGCATCATGCTCGCCGCTGGCGCTCAGGGCCGCCTGACCATCACGATGCGAGCATCGCTGGTCGTTGCCGGGGTCTGGACGTTGTCATCCCAGTCCCAGTTGGTGAGCCCTTCCTGGTAGAGGGTGATCGTGTCGCCGTTCTGGGTGATGGTGCCGGTCGTGGTGTCGTTGACCGATGTGAGGGTGAAGGTGTCGCCGTCAATCGTGAGGGTCCCGGTGCCTTCAAGATTGCCGTCCGTGAAGCTCGTGAAGCTGCCGTTCGCCGCGATGACGATTGTGTAGGAGACCCCTGGATCCAGCAGGTCCACCGTCTGGCTGGGGTTGGCCGGGTTGACGAGGTCCATCGCCGTGACGTCGTACGTGCCTGCCAGACTCTCTGGTGACAAGGAGTCGCTGCATGACGCGACGCCCAGTGCCAGCAGAACGGGGACCGCTGCGATTCCCAATTGCTTCATGGATTCCTCCTCACTTGGCGCTCCCGTGATGTCCGTGTTCCCCTCTCTTCGGTTGCCGCCCGCCCCCCTTCCCGGGATGAACTGTCCCCATAATGCGGTGCCGCGCTGGATCACGAAAGCACGACGCTTGCAGTCGGGAATGAGCCGGCGAGCAGCACCCTTACGGTGGACTCCGTCCGGAGCAGGCCCGATGTCGGCTCCCGATCCGGCCGCGCAAGGCGGACACGGCGGTGCGGCGGGTGTCGCTGATCTGGCTGCCGGTCTGGGTGGACGCAGCGGGCAGCGCCACCGAGGCGTGGCGCTAGCGGCTGGCCGATCGGTCAGTCGATTTCGACGTCCTTGATGTCCTTGCCGTCGAACACCCAGCTCGTCCGCTTGGGTCGCGGAGGGACGGGGGATAGGCCGACGCGGGGCACGGAATCGATCGCGTCCGCCTTGTCGTCCACCGGCTTGATCACGGCGAGCGCGTCCCGGTTCACCAGGATCCGGATGTTGTTGCTCGCCGGGTCCATCGGGAGCACGAAGAAGAACGGGCGGTTGGGCGGGTAACGGTTCATCAGGCCGCCGAGCTTCTCGCCGTCCTGGAATACCAGCTCCACCTGGCGGCTGCCACGCAGCCGGTCGTCGCCGGTCTTGGGCCGGTGCGTCTCGTCGTACTGCGGCTTGCCGGTCAGGTCGCGGACGAAGTACAGCGCCTTGAGGTCCTTGAGCTCCACCTCGACGGCGCCGCGCTCCGTCGTCAGCACGTGGCAGCGTGGACGATTCGGATCGACGTCGAGGCTGGTGCCCTTGACGACCGTGTGGTCGATGAAATGTGCGACGACCTTCTGTGACATGCGACCTCTCGGCACCGCGAACGGCTAAGATGCCACGTACCCGCGACAGACGGAAGGGGTCCGCGGGGAACAATGACCGTGGTGGGGCACTACATTGAGGCACAGACGGGAAAGGAACCGATGATGCGGGCGCTTCTGACGGCGATGCTCGTGGCAGCAGCGGCGGTCCCCGCCTACGCGCAACGTTCTCCGAACCTCAGTGGGCGTTGGGTCATGCGGGCGGAGAGTCTGCCGCCCCAGCTGGCGGATACCGCGGCCGCGCGGCTCGATTCGGCGCGCGCTGACTCGACCCGGTCGCGCCCGCCCGAGGGTGGGGGGACCTTGGGGGGGGCGGTGGGTGAGGGCGGCGCGGCACGCCCCGGCGGCGCCCCGCCGCGCCGGTTCGGGCCGAGCCCCGAGGAGCGGCTCCAGATTGGTCGGCTGCTCGGGATGGCGCAGCCCGTTCCCTCGTTCACGCTCGCCCAGAGCGACACGGCGATCGTCGTGACGAACGAAGACGGGTTTTCCTACACGCTGCACCTCGACGGCCGGTGGCGCCCCATGGTGAACGGGGCCGATACGCTGAAGACGCGGGCCCGCTGGCGGGACGGCGTCCTGGTCGCGGAGTACGAGCCGAAAGGCGGGGGCAGGCTCACCGAGCGCTACCACCTGGCGGACAGCCGCGTCTTCCTCCGCCTCGAGGTCACCGTCGAGCACAAGGGGCTGATCCGCCCCGTGTGGCAACCGCGGATCTACCGCAAGGTCACCGAGACGCCCTGACCGCCTTAACGTTCGCCCCGCTCATGCGTACCTCAAGGTGACAGGTACACCGCAGGATTTCGCCATCAAGGAGGTACTCATGCGACCTCTGCATGCCCTTACACTCGCCGCGCTCGTTGTCGTCCCCGCCACCCTGGTGGCGCAGGGGCCCCCGCAGGGGCCGCCGATGACCGCGCGACGCAATGCACCCATGCAGATGCAGCAGCAGCCGGGACCGCGGGGCCCGCAGGCCTTCCGCGGCATGGAGTTCGGCGTGGGTGCGTTCGCCCCGCGGGCCCTGCTCAACCGCCGTGAGCGACTGGCGCTCACCGATGAGCAGGCGAAGCAGCTCGAAGCCCTCGCCACCGAAATGCAGCAGGCGCGCGACAAGGCGCAGACCGAGCGGACCGCCCACCGCGAGAAGATGCGCGCCCTGTGGACGGCCGAGAAGATCGACGTGGCCGCGCTGCAGGGTGAAGCGCGCACCGGGATGCAGGCGGCGCAGGCCGTCGAGCTGCAGGCCATCACGGACATCGCGAAGGCGAAGGCGTTGCTCACGCCTGAGCAGCGCGGGCGTGTAGAGGGATGGGCCGATGCCCATCGGTGGGGCATGCGGAATGCCGGACGCCGCCCGATGATGGGAGGGGGCCAGGCCGGCATGGGCATGCGCGGCCGAATGCGCCGGTTCTAGTGATCGGTGGGGTGGTGCGAGGCGGGGGAGCGATCCACCGCCTCGCTTGTCTGGGGGCTCTCTCACCGCGCGCGCGGTCAGCCGGCGACAGCCCCTGCCAGCCACGCCGACACCCGCCGGCCCGCCTGGTAGTGCCGCATCAGGAAGTCCGCGGTCCCCTCCCGGGTCTTCCTCCTGTACTCGACCCAGTAGTAGAACTGGCGGTGGGCCACCAGCGGGTGCCGCGCCGCGGCCGGCGCAAACTCCGGCGGGAGCCGGAGGTTCCGCTCGCCCTGCAGCGCGCCGTACACGCGCCGGAACGCTCGCGCGGCGAGCAGCCGCTCCAACTCGTCCCCGTGCGCCGCGATGGCGCGACGGACCCGTAGCAGGGTCTCGGTGTCCGGCTGGTAGATCCCGCCGGCGATGCCGATGCGATCGGCCCCGATCTCGAAGTAGAAACCGGGCGCGCGGGACTGCCGTCGCCCACCCGGTGCGATCGCGGCGGCGGAAAACAGCTTGTAGGGTGTCTTGTCTTTCGTGAACCGGATGTCACGCGCCAGTCGGAACATGGCCTCGCGGGCGCTGATCCCGCGGACCGCCGGCTCCACGGCGCCGATCCGGTGGATCATCTCCTCCACGAGCTCTTCGAACGGGCGCCGCACGTGCTCGTCGTACTCCGCCTTGTGCGCGTGATACCACACGCGGCGGTTGTTCCGGGCGAGCGCGCGGAAGTAGCGGGCGTATTCCGGAGTCAGGCACATGCCGGAAGGGCTGGGGCGATCGGGGTGGCCCCGCCGCGGACGTTGCGCCGCACCCTGGGGCGCGCATCGCCAGCGGGACTATGTCGCCCGGTGTCATGCGCGCCCCGAGGGTGAGGGCGAAGAGCCGGCTTCGTGGTGCCGGTCCTCACGTGCACCGGGCCGCCTCTCTGGTGTCGGCCGAGTGCACCGGGGGTCTTCATGAGCAACCGGCGTGCCGTGGACGGGCCACCGCCTCGGGGTCGCAGGGCCGGCCGGTGATCGGAAGACGTGGTGGGTGTGCCTGAGGCAGGCGTTGCATCGGAGCGACAGGGGCCTCAGCCCCGCTGCTGCCGCAGGCCATCGACGTAGGCGCGGATCGCGGCCAGGGACGCCGGTCGCTCCCATTCGGCCGCGACATCGGCGTCCGTTTCGTGCGTGTGGCGCCGGATCGACTCGAGCGCCGGTGCCCGGAGCTGGCGCTTGGTGATGCGGAACCGCGCCGCGGGCTCGGCCGCAAAGAGCTCCGCCACCTCGCACGCCCGCTCGATCAACCGTTCCGGGGCCACGACCTCGTCCACCAGGCCCCGCGCAGTCGCCTCGTCCACCCGATAGGTCTTCCCCTGATACAGCAGCTCCTGGAGGTGGGCGGTCGACGTCGCGAACCGCAGGATCTCGACCCCGACGAGCGGGAACGGCACGCCCACGCGCAGCTCCGGCACGCCGATCCGGGCGTTGCCCCGGGCCATCAGTCGAAAGTCGCATGCTGCCGCGAGCACGCACCCGCCGGCGATCGCGTGCCCGTTGATCGCGGCGATGACGGGCCGGGAAAACGCGAACAGATGCAGGAAGGTGCCTGCCAGCGCCGGCACGAACTCCCGCACGTAGCTCGGCCCCCCATCGAGCAGACGATACAGATCCACCCCGGCGGAGAAGATGCTCCCCGTGCCGGTAAGGACGAGCGCGCGCAATGCAGGGTCGCGCTCCAGCTCCCCGAGTCGTTCGGTGACCGCACGCGCGAGCTCGAGGTCGAGCGCGTGGGCCTTGCCGTGCTCGAGACGGAGGATGGTGACGCCATTCCGATCAGTGACGTGAAGCATGGGTGCGGGGGCTGAAGATGGGGGAAAGCTATGCGGTGAGGGCCAGAGGGGCAGAGGGGGAGAGGGGCAGGGGTGAGGGGGCCCGTTTCCCGCCGGAACCTCCTGACCCTATTATTCTCGCATGCCCCCCCGTCGCAGCGTTCCCCGACGCGTCTCCGACAGCTTCCACGCGATCGCCCAACTGGACTTGTCGCACCGCTACGAGGCGCAGGTCGGGCTCATCACGATGGCGGTGATCGCCCTGCTGGTCGCCGCCGCGCTGCTCGTGTCCGGTTGGCGGTTGGGTGGTGGGGGGAACGTCGAGGTGGTCGCGCGGTTCGCGAATGTCGCGGGTCTGAGCACCGGCGACCTGATCGAGATGTCGGGCGTGCGGGTCGGTCACGTCCGCGGCGTGACTCTCGAGCCCTCGGGAGCAGTGCTGGTGCGGCTGCGCCTCGATCGCGCGCTGCGCCCGCGCCGCGATGCCCGCGTGCAGATCATCTCGCTCAGCCTCGTCGGCGACCGGGCGGTGAATTACTCGCCGGGGGTCTCCCCCGAGCTCCTGCCGGCCGGGGAGGTGCTCGTCGGATCCGTGCCCGACGGGCTGCAGGAGCGTCTGACCGCGGCGGGCGAGGCGTGGCGGGACTTGGCCGCCGGGGGCGCGGCCTTCAGGCGCGCCGACCTGCGCCATGACCTGGCAACCGCCCAGGCAGCGACGGCGCGCGCGTTGACGGTGCTGGGGCGGGTGCGTGGCGATTCGCTGGCCGCCGCGACGGAGGACGCGCTGCGCGCGAGTCGTACGGTGTTCGCGCGGCTCGATTCGGTGGCCGCCGAGCTTGCGGCCGCGCAGACCGGCGGAGGGCTCCAGCGGGCCGAAGCGAGTGCCGGGGACCTGGCGGAGGCGGTGGGGACTGCGCGCAATGCGCTCGATCGCATGCAGCGGCGCCTCGACGCGGGCGAAGGCGGGGCTGCGCGGCTGGCGCGGGACAGCGCGTTCCGCGCGGAGCTCGAAGCCACGCGCCGCTCGCTGGACCTGCTCCTGGCGAAGTACGGCGGGCGCCAGCCGCCCCCGCCTCCGAGCCCACACTGAGTCTGGTGTGTCAAGCACGATGACCGGCGCGCCATATGCGCACCGCAGAGGGCGCAGAGTGCACAGAGTCCGTCATGGCAGTCCGACTCACGTCCATCTCTGCGTTCTCGGCGATCTCCGCGGTGGTTCCGTTCCCGTTTTCAGACATGAAACCGCTCGCTGAGTGACCCTCGTCCCCACCGCTGCGCAGCGCGCGGCGATCGAAGCACCGATTGGTCCCGTGCTGGTGGTTGCGGGGCCCGGCGCCGGCAAGACCTTCTGCCTGATCGAGCGGGTGCGGCATCTGGTGGAGCGCCACGGGGTGCCGGCCGACCGGATCTGCGCCGTCACATTCACCAACAAGGCGGCCGAGGAAGTCGCGGCCCGCCTGGCCGTCACGCTCGGGCCCGCGGCCGAGCGCGTCACGCGCGGCACGCTGCACGCGCTGTGCGCCGAGGTGTTGCGCGCCCACGGCGAGGCGATCGGGCTGCCCCGCGGGTTCGGCATTGCCGACGAAACCTACCAGCAGCTGGTGCTCCGGCGCCTCGGCGCCCGGACCAGGCGGATCGGCCAGCTGCTGACGCTGTTCTCGCGCCGCCGGCTCCAGGGCTACGCACTCACGCCAGGTGACGAGCAGCTATTGCTCGGCTACGCCGCCCGGCTCCGCAAGGCCCAGATGCTGGACTTCGACGATCTCATCCTCGAGACCGTGCGGTTGTTCGAGACGTTCCCCGCGGCCGCAGCCGACGTCGCGGGCCGGTGGGATCACGTGCTGGTCGACGAGTTCCAGGACCTCGACCCGGCGCAGTACCGGCTGCTCGTGACCCTGGCGCCGCACCGCAGCCTGTTCGCCGTGGGGGACGATGAGCAGTCGATCTTCTCGTGGCGCGGCGCCGATCCCCGCGTCCTCAAGCGGTTCGCCGACGACTTCGGCGTCACCCAACCGATCGTGCTCGATCGGAACCGCCGCTGCGCGCGGCAGATCTTCGCGTGCGCGCGGCGGCTGATTCAGGTGGAGCAGGGCCTGTTCGACAAGCGGCTCGAGGCCGAGCGCACGTCGGCGTACGACGTCGCGGCGCTCGCGTTTCCGGACGAGGTGGCCGAGGCGGCCTGGCTGATCGACGACCTGCGCGCGGATCGGGAGCGGAACGGGCTCGACTGGGGCGACTATGCGGTGCTGTACCGCCGGCACGACGTGGGGGCGGGGCTCGAGGGCGCCTTGCTGCGGGCGGACCTGCCGTGCCGGTTGGCCCGCGGGCGCGCGCTGGCGGACGACGAGGTGGTGGGCTTCGTGGTCACGGCGCTGCGCCTGATGCGCCACCCGGGCGATCCGTTGCTGCTGGAAGCGTTCGCCCAGGCCGTGCTCCCGGCGCCGCTCCTCGAGCAGATCCGGCGCGACACGCGGAACGGCGAGGTCGGGTTCCTCGAGGCCGCGCGCGCATTCGCGCGCGGCCGGCCGTCGAGCGCGCCCGACGTGAAGCGGGCGTGGCGGTTCATCTATCACGTCGAGAACCTCGCGGCGACATATCGCCTGCGCGACTCCCTGGCTGGGCTGTTGGACGACTTGCTGGCGCAGCGGGTGGGTCCCTACACCAACGTGCTGGAAGAGCACCACGACGAGATCAGCGACCCCTCCGACGACGCCGAAGCCGCGGCCCTCGCGGGCCGGCTCGAGCGGGTGCTGCACGGCCGCGGCCGGGTGGTGGTGGACGTGCCGGGCTCCGAGCGGATCGCGTTGCGCGGCATGCTGCTCGGAGGTGGAGTGACGATCGCGGGGTACGGTGCCGACGCCGATCGGCGGGCGGGCGACGTGGTGGTGAGCGTGGATCCCCTTCGGCTCTTCAAGGCGCTCCAGCTGGTGCACAGCCGGCGGATGACACCCGAAGTCACCGACTTCGTCGCGTTCGACCTCGAGACCACCGACACGGACGTCAACGCGTGCGAGATCGTGGAGATCGGCGCCGCGCGGGTCCGGGCAGGGGCCGTCGTCGAGCGGTTTCACCGGCTCGTGCGCCCGCGTGTCGCGATCTCCCAGCTGGCGCAGGCGGTGCACGGCTATGCCGCGGACGACCTCACCCAGGCACCGCGGTTCGAGGAGGTGTGGCCGGCGTTCCGCGCGTTCGTGGGCGACGACCTGCTGGTCGCGCACAATGGCTTCGCATTCGACGTGCCGGTGCTGCGCCGCATGGCCGAGCCGCTTGGCGGGACCGACGGGCTCGTGTGGTTCGATTCCCTGGTGCTGGCCCGCGCGCTGTTCAAGACCGGCGCCCGGCTGCAGGATCTCGCCCACCGGTTCGGCGTCCCGGGCGGCCGGGCGCATCACGCGCTCGATGACGCGGAGACCCTCGCGGCCGTGTTCGCGGAGCTCGGCCGGCAACAAGTGGTGCACGCCCGGAAAGCGGCGCTGGTGAATCTGCTGGACTACGTCGGCCTGGGGCTGGCCTTGGCCCGCGAGCCATCGCACGCCGAAGCCGCTTTGTTCCGCAAGATCTCGCAGGTCTACGCCCTGGGCCGCTACAGCGAGTGCCTCCCGTTCTACGAGAGCGAGCGAAACCGGCTGGGCGACGCCGCCCTCCCGTCGCTCGACCAGGTGATCGAGCTGCTTGGTGGCCGGCGGCTGTACGAGCGGCTCCGCACCGAGCGGTCCGCGGAGGAGCGCTACCCCGAGGCATACGCGCGCCTGCGGCGGCTGGTCGAGGCCTGCGGCGCTCCCACGCTCGACGCGAGCGTGGATCGCTTTCTCGAGCGCGTGGCCCTGTCCACGTCGGAAGGCGTGGAGGTCGATCGCCATCGCGTGAACCTGCTCACCCTCCATTCGACGAAGGGCCTCGAGTTCTCGCGCGTCTACATCGTTGGGGTCGAGGACTATCAGTTGCCGGGCTACTACCAGACGGTCGATGGCCGCACGGACGAGATCGACGAGGCGCGCCGGCTGCTCTACGTCGGCATGACCCGCACGCGGGACCGCCTGGTGCTGACCCGCGCCGAAACCCGGGGCGGGAAGCATGCCGGCGGGAATCGCTTCCTCGACGAGATGGGCATCGCGCCGGTGACACCATCCTGACAGCCCCGGTGCCCGGCTCTTCGCCCGGCGTCATAGGCGACAGGCGGGGTAGGGGTTTCCCTGAAGCCCCTTGACACATGGCTGCGCAGACCCGAATGATGGGGTGACTCTCAGGAGCGCTCGGCCATTGGATTCTGACTGTCCGCCTGCATCGCGCGGTACCGGAGAACGACAAATCAGGCAGTTGACCCTCGACGCTCGAGAGCGTGCCCGGGCTGACGCGTCGTTCCCGCACCTTCCCTGGCCGCCGTCGCCGTGGGCACTCGTCTCGTCGCGCCCGCCGGCCACCTCGCGCTCCCGTTCCACCCGCCGGTCTTTCGCGTCCGCACTGGGATACCCGCCGCGTTTTCGCGTGCTGCGAGAGGGGTCCGGTTAGTCCGGGACGGAGAGCCGGAACTACGCGCTCCGCCAGGTAAGGAGGTCCGCATGCGTGTGATGAGCTGGAGGTGCGTGCTGAGCGTCACGGGGCTCGGCGTCGTCGCCATGCTGCTGCCGCTGGGGCTCACGGCCCAGCAGCCCCGCCGCGACCGGGTGATGCCCGAGGTGACGATCATCGACGCCGGCGGGGCCGGGCCGGACTTCGACACGCGCACGGTGCGGCGGGGCTTCAATCTGTTCGCCGGGAGCGACGCGGCGTTCTCCGGCATGCGGGCGACGGGGCACTACGGCACGGCCATCACCAACTACGGCGACTGCACCACGGTGCTGCGGAATTGCCAAGGCAATACCGTCTACGTGCCCGCCCGGGGCCTTTGGTATGCGCCGTTCTTCGAGGTGGAGTGGGCCGTGGCGGCACCACCTCACGAGTACGCCAAGATCCTCCAGGCCGCCCCGTCGATCGCCAACGCCACGGGCGGGGGCTGGACTGGCGGCTACAACGCGGTGGTGTTGGGCCGGCCCCGGCGGTTCGGGCCGGCGGACGGGACGCTCGGACGGATGTTCTCCGGCGTGACCAGCACCAGCGATGGCTCCTGCCGCGACCACACGGGTCGACCCAACGGCTTCTACCCCGCTGGCCTCCAGCTCCTGCCGACGTCGGATTGTCCGGAAACATGGGGCAGCGACGGCTGGCGCGGTGCGCATCCGATCGATCAGGCGGGCTGGAAGCGTCTGTTCGATTCGCGCGGCGATGCGTTCCGGTGGGACTACTGGCGGGTGCCGGAGGAGGATCAGCGGCTCGATCTCCCGTTTCTCGGGACGCATCACCAGACGTACGGCGAGACCAGCGACTACAGCGCCGACGTGCTCCTGAACTATGGGGCCGTGGTGCCGGGCGGGGTGGGCCAGCCGGTCCATCAGGGGTATCCGCTGGGGCTGCTGCTGCACTTCGATGCGTTCAATTTCGCCGATCCGCGGGTGAACGACGCGTACTTTGTGCAGGTGACCATCGTCAACCGCTCGCAGGACGTGTGGGGGACGGGGATCGACTACGACTCGCTGTACCTGGGCTTCTCGGAGGGTGCGCTGTTCATGGAGGACAATGCATCCCGCTATGCCCTCCCCGACCGCGGGCTCGT
>CAVYSW010000010.1:512500-844200 GCA_963771275.1 uncultured Gemmatimonadales bacterium | reverse complement strand
GGAGCCCTTGCCCGACGCGCCGTGGGACTTCGATACTATGCCACATGGTGACGGAATGAAGATCAGTGAAGTCCTTGAGCTGCGGGCCTGGGCGCTCCGGACGCTGGCGCTCGGCCCCGGTGCGCCACCTGCGTGCTCGCCCGCCTCCTGGCACTTCTTCCTCCGGGCCGAGCGATGTGCGTTGCCGCTCAAGGCCCGCCTCGTTGCGGGCAGTCAGTACGCACTGCTCGAGCGGGAACCGAAGCATGAGCTCGACGACGCCGCTCGGGCCGAGCTGCAGCGGGTGCTCAGTGCTCGGGCGCAGCTCTTCTTGATCGATCGGCTGGGGGAGGAGCACGGGTGGAACATCGTGGTGCTCAAGGGTGGTGTTGCGGCGCTCACCGACCGAGACGCCGCGGACTTGACCGATCTCGACGTCTTGGCGACGCCGCAGGACGCCCGGGCACTTGCCGCGGCGCTCGACTCGGCCGGCTACCGCGCTGCCGGGGCCAGCAGCCCCTCGCACCTCGAGGGGAGAATCGCCGATGGAGGGCTCAAGGTCGAAGTCCACGCCAGCATCGACATGGTGGGCTGCGAGTGGGCCGAGTCGGTCTGGAGCCGGGTGACCCCGCTGGCCGGGACCAAGCATCTCCGCGGTCTCGCTCCGCGGGACCATCTCTGGCACCTCCTCGTACACGTCGGCGTGCTGCACCCGTACCGGCGGGGAGCGATCCGGGACTTGCTACTCCTCAGCCAGGCGCTGACGCGGTGCAGCGACGACGAGCTGAGCAGATGTCACGGCGGCACTCGAGACTCATCCGTACGCGCACACGCTCCAGGACATGCTGTCCATGGCCCGAGGGTTCGCGGGCACCGCATCGTTCGAGGACCGATTTGTGTATCAGGCCGCCGTTGCGTACTACGTCAGCTGGCGCGGCAGGTGGCTGCCCCTGCCCGAAGTGATCCGCGCCGATGTCGGCAAGTGGGCGGTTGCGCTCATCGCCGGCCGGGCCGACATGCGCAGAGAGTGGGGCAGGGTGCGGATGGTGACCACAGGTCCGTCGTCGTCCCGTTCCATCGCGTGGATCGAGCGGCGGGCGCCGCGACTCGGCCGGGGCGTGCGGGTCACGAGCCGGGTGATGCGAGTAGTGTTCGCCACGGTCCTGGCTGCGCCGCTCGCCTTGCTGGCGACCTCATGCCGCGGCCCGTGCGACGAAGGCGCGGCCTAAAACAGCGCCGGCGTAAGCAGCGCTCGCAGCCGGTCCGGCCTGCCGAACGTGTCCAGTCCCAATCGCAGGGAGAACCGCGGCAGCCGGGCGACGGCCGACAAGATGTCGGCCAATGACGGTGCCACCACGCGGTCGGCCAGCAGCCACGGGGACTGGCGGACCAGCCCCGTGAACGCATCGCCCGCTGCCATCTTGGAGACGTGCGTCGGTTGGTCTGGCATCGACCGACGTGTGCACGGTGCCGGCCAGCGGCACGACGCGGCACGGCGCACCGGCGGCCAGCTCGGAGGGATGCACCGTCCGGCGGCGGCCCCGCGGCATCCCGTCACGCCAACCCTCGTCGAGATGCACGGGTCGCAGCCAGCCCTCGACTTCGAGCGTGGGCCCGTTCGGCGTGAGCACCACCTGGTCGTCCGACAGCAGTCCCCAGCCGGCGCTCGCGAGGCTCACGCACGTCGTGGACTTGCCCGACCGCGCATCGCCCACGACGAGCCAGCCCCTCCCGTCGGGTGCCACGACCGCTCCGGCATGGATCAACGGCCGTCTCATTCGGCCGAGCAGCAGCGCCGACGCGATGGTGAGCATGGCGTAGAGGTCGGCACCGGCTGCCTCGCCCGCAGCGAGGTCCGCCCGCAGCGTGGCGTGCAGCGTGGTGAGGTCGAGCCGGCCCCAGCTGCCGGTAACCCCCTGCAACGCCGCGCTGGCCGCACCGGGTTCGAGCCAAGCACCGACGGGCCCAACCGTGAGGGTGGGTCGCCCAGCCTCTCGGGATGGCGGTGCTGGGGACTGCAGGGGCTCGACCGCCACGACGGCGCGAGGTGCTGCGTCCCTTCTGCCGGATCGCAGCTCAGCGGCACCCACGGACTGGACGAGGGGCCAGCAGCGGGGGTCCGACCGCAGCACGAGCGATTGATCTGCCAGCAACGCGTGCGCGATCTGCCCGTCGTCTCCACGAATGCTCACGAACCAGGGCGCAGCAGGACGTGAGGGTGATCGGCCTGCTCTCGGTCACTGCGCTCCACCCACGCGTGGGCCACGATCCCGTCACCCGACGCGGCGTCGTGCGACACGCCGAGTTGCAGCCGGCAGCCGATCCCGCAGCTCCGCAGCACGAGACACTCGGCGACGCTGCGGTAGAGGCACGTATTCCGCCACGGGAGCAGGGGAAGGCGCGCGAGCGCCCTCAGGGCGAGCAGGGAAGCTCGCGTCGCCGTCTCGGGATGACGGGAGCCCCGCGAGACGCCGGGGGTGTCCTGCAGCAGCCGTTGCAGGCGCGAGCCCGTGATCCACAGGGGACTGCGGAGCGCGGCGCCGGTCCCGATCGCCATCTCGAGCAAACGGCTCGTCACGATGCGAGGAGACCCCGTTCGCGCAGATCGCCGAGCACCCGCTCGACCTCGGCTTCAGCGGTCGCGGCGTCGATCTCGAAGTCCTTGACGAGGCCCCCAACGATGTCGGCCGGATCCAGGCCGCCTTCCAGGCCCCGCCAGATGGCCGCCGCGGTTTCGTTGAGGCGGTAGTACTGCTTGGTCTCGAGGTGCAGCAACACGGCTTCACCCTCGAGATGGGCCGTCAGCACGTCCTTCGAGACCGCGTATCGCGGAGCGGGTGCGCCGTCGCTCATTGGGCCGCCGGTAGCGGGAGAACGCCGGCCGGGTGGCGTGGCTCGCCCGGCCCGACGTCGATGTCGTGAATCTCGCTCGGTACCTGCGGATCGAGCCAGCGGAGGCCGGGAGCGCCCCCGGTCCAGGCGACGTACACCAGCCGCCCGTCCGGCACCCAGGTCGGCTGTCCGTCGCTATCGGGACGATTGGTCAGGCGACGCAGCTCGCCCGTCGCGACCTCGAGCAGGTAGATCTCGGTATCGCCCGGGCGGTCGGTCGCAAACGCGACCCACGCGCCATCGGGACTCCACGCGGGCTCGACCTCCGCGCGCGACGCCGAGTCCGGCACGAGCGGGGCGAACGCTCCAGTGGATACCGTATAGGTGAACAGGTCCGCCGTTCCCTCGGACGTGGACACGAAGGCCAGACGATCCCCGGCTCGGAGCCCAGGACGGGCTGGCCTCGATCGAGCCCGGGAACCCGAAGCTCCCGGTGACCCGGGCCGCGGCACCGCCGTTGGACAGTGACACCCACAGCTTGGGTACTCCCCCATCGCTCCTGGTGTAGGCGAGCCACGCGCCGTCCCGAGACAATGCCGGTCCCGCTTCGGCCACGTCGGTGAACGTGAGCCTCGTGGGCGCCCCTCCGCTCAGCGATGTCGCATACAGCTCGCCGTTCCCATCCCGATAGCTGACGAAGACGACGCGATCGCCCACCGCCGTCGGATCGCCGTCGTCACCGGGATCGGTCGTGAGGCGCGCCAGGTCCCCGCCGTCGAGCGCCGCCCGATAGATGTCGCGGTTGCCGTCGCGCAGCAGGTCGAACACGATGGTCGGAGGCGTCGCCACCGTTATGGTGCGCGCGCCGGTTCCGACCGCCGCGTGCGCGGTGAAGGTCACTTGCCCCGCCTGGGCGAGTGTGGCGCTGCCTCCTCCGAGGAATATCACGGCACCGGCCGGCTCGGCGGTCCAGGTGACCGCGGAATCGGCCAGGAGTGTCCCCTCGAAGCTCGCGCTCAGGCTCACCACGGCAGCTGCGCTCCAGGCGGCCGGCGATCTCGATGGCGAGCGCGTCAGGGGCGGTGGTGTCACCGCACGCGACGAGCACGCTCCCCGCGGTCGCGGTGAGCATGGCCCCACGAGCACTCTCCGGGCTCGCGCCCCAGGCTGGCCGAGACCGATGGCCCATATGCGTCGGCTCATGACTGGTGATCTCGGGGATCGGTGGCGACCAGTGGCGACCCACGGTGGTCGCGTCCACGACCACGGCGGCCGCGATCCCCAGGAGCCCGCCGAAGAGCAGCCCCACCGGGATCGCAAGCGGCAGTCGAAGGCCCGTGCGGTGGGCGCCACCCTCCGGCGAGTCGATCACGGTGATGAACGGCGTATCCCGCAGCCGCTCGACGCTCGTCTCCTCCGCCGCCAGGAGCAGCGAAGTGTGGAACTCCAACTGCCGCTCCATCTCGTCCCGGAGGCGCCGTTCTTCCAGCTCGAGCTGGGGTGAGTTGTCGAACCGGCGGTTGCGCACGTTGAAGTCGAGCAGCGCGCCTTCCGCGCTCGACAGCTCCCGCGCAGCCACCTGGGTCCGCCCTTCGGCAAACGCGTGCATCGCCTCGTACCGCTCGCTCCGCTTGAGGAAGATGAACTCCTGGATCGCCTGCAGGATGCGGCGGTTCATCTGCTCGGCGAGATCCGGCCAGCGGGCCCGCGTCTTCACGGTGACGATGCCGGTTCTCAGGTCCATGTCCGCCGACACCATGCGTTCGAGACGATCGAGCGCGGCAGCCAGGCGCTCCTCCTCGGAGTCACCGTCCGTACCCCACAGCGCGAGGAGATTGCCTTCGAGGCTGTCCGTACCGTCCTGGCGGCGGGGGAACCGATAGGTGAACCGCGCGACCTCGGTGAGGATCGTGCGCGACGTCACGAGCTCCTCATAGAACATGGGCTGTTCGCTGGCTTCGGAATAGGGTATGCGAACACCGGCCCCACCCAGCAGCGCGGTGAACTGGATCGGAGCGGACCCCGACATGTAGGGCGAAATGTGGGGAATGTAGGACGACTCAGCCGTGTACTCGGGACCGTAGACGAGCGTGGCGACCGTCGCCAGGACCGCGCACAGCAAGGCGGAGGCGCCGACCAGGCGCCGGTGACGGAGAGCGGCCGTGGTCCATCGCAGCGCGCGAATGAAGACGGTGGATGGGGACGACATGCCGGTGGACCTGACGGATCACGCCGCCGACGTGATCGTCCGATGCGCGGCGCGGTGCCAGTGCGACCCCGGGTGCCGGGAGAGCCACTCGAGCTTCCCGCTCGCAACGCAGCAGCGGAGGCAGGGGAACGGATCGGTGATGTGCGGACTCCCGATCCCAGGCCGCTGGGCCCGGCGCAGCGCTTCGACCCGCTGGACGTATCGCTCGTACGCCTCGGCCAGCGAGACGTCGTGCAGATCCGCGACGACCTCAGTCTCGTTGAAGCCGAACCCGGAGAGCTGGCAGCAGGTGCAGAGCCGGCCCTTGGTGTCGACGTAGATCCGCTGCCCGCGAGAAGGTCTCGCACGGTGCTTCCGCGCCCTCGAACGGGTGGCCGTAGTCCAGAGTCACCGCCGAGCGTCGTCCCGGTTCAGCCGCGAGCGCTTGGACCGCGCGCACCGTCGGCAGCCAATCCTCGGGTGGGAGATCGCTGTCCCGCGCGGCGCTGCCGGGTGTGGGCTGCGGCAGGATGAACCCGATGCCGAGGCACCCCAGCTGCTCGGCGAGGTCCGCGGCGGTCCGGAGCTCGTGGCGGTTGCGGCGGTCGATCACGATCGACAGGTAGGCGGGAATCCGCTCGTTCGTGAGCAGCGCCGCGCCGAGCAGGACCCGGCGGAAGCTCCCCTGGCCGCGCTCGGCGTCATGGGTGGCTTCGCTCGCCCCGGAGAGGCTCAGCCGCACGGATTGCGGGCGATGACGGCGCAGCAGCGGGACGGCCCGCTTCAAGTGCCAGGCGTTGGTGACGAAGCGGTACGGCACGTCACGCGCGGCGCAGTCCGCCACGATGCGGCCGAACTCGGCGTGCAGCAGCGGCTCGCCTCCCGTGAAGCTCGCCGTGACCGGCCCGAACAGGGCCGCTGCCTGATCCAGCACCGCGGCGATCAGCTCGGGCTCGAGCGAGCGTACGGTGGTCACGTCGTCGCGGATGCAGTGGGGGCACCGCAGGTTGCAGTGCTCCGTGACGGCAAAGCCTACGAGCATCGGCACGGGCTAGAAGACCGACGAGCCTCCGCCCCCGGTGCCGCCGCCGCCGCCGATCGGGTCTGCCCGTGAGCAGCGTGAGGTCGGTCAGCTTCGGCAGATCCTCCACCGTCGGGGGGGTCCACGGCCGGCGCGGGGCGTCCGGTGTGGGAGACTGCTGGTTAGTCGTGTTCATCGCATGACTCCTGCGCAGCGCGCGCTGGTTGTCGGATCGGTCACTCCGCGTTTGGCCGCTCACTGTTCCAGCCACGGCCGCTGGATCACCGTCACGCGGCCCTGCTCGTCCACCATGTAGGCGGGGCCGACGAGGATGTCGTTGTTGAGGAAGATCGCCCCGGCGCGTATGGCCGGCAGCGGCGCCGATGGGAGGGTGTACGCATCGGCACCGGCCGCGTTCACCGTGTACCCCATGTCGGCCAGCGACTCCACGGTGATCGCGCTGAGCAGATTGGTGCCCGCATTGAGCCATCCCGTCATCAGCTCGTTGTCCAGCACGCTCTCGCGCCAGTGCGAGCACACGGTGCCCGCTCCGCCAGTGTTCTCGACCGGCACCTTGTTGCCCACGTAGGTGGTCCCACCGGCCGCATCGAAGGCGGCCACGGCGGACGCGCCGCTGAAGTACGGATCCGGTGACGCGGCGCTGCAATTGCTCGGGTTCAGCAGGCCGAGGGCGTTCCAGTACGATCCGATGCCGAGGACGTGTCCCATCTCGTGGAGGATCACCTGCTCAAGCTGGCCGGATGTGTGGAGAGCGGCCAGGTCGTCGACGTCGAACTGCATCATGCCGGTGATCGGGAGGTGACCCGTCGAGCGGTAGTAGCAGGGGCCGGCCTGCCCCAGGATCCCGCCGGCACCGTCGATCGGCACGATGTCCATGAAGATCAGCAGGTCGTCAATGACCTCGTTCAAGGCCGGCGCGCAGCTGACGGCCTGGTTCTGTATGAGCACGTTCGACAGGTCCCCCGTGATCAGCGTCTCCCAACGGGCCGCGGCGATCTCGAACGCGTCCAACACGTACTGCGGCGGAGTGGAAGCGCCCGGCTGGAGGCGCAGTGCGATGTTGAACCCACTGCCGATCACGGTGACTCGCGAATACCCATCCGCCTGCGGCCCGCCGTTCGAGGCGGTGATGTCCACCACGCCCGGCGCGACCCCCAGCACGAGTCCGGTACCGCTCACCGTCGCGATCGCGTCGTCCCCGCTGGACCACGTGACCGAGCCCCCGAGTGTTCGCGTGACGACATCGAGGACGGTCGCGCCGAGCGAAGCCTGCCCCCCCGGTGCCACCGCTGTTGGATTCGGGGCCACGTTCACCCACCCGTTGGGGTACGGCACGTCGCCCTCGACGTAGACCTCGAAGTCGAACGTGTTGACCGTGTTCGGGACGTGCCACCGCCAGGTCTTGGGTGCGGAGGTCGTGTTGGTGAACAGGATCTGGTTGTAGAGGTGATAGGGCTGGTTGGTGCCGGTGAACGTATCGGTGCCGTCCGCATTGGCTACGGTGACGGACCCGTCGCCGCTCGTCGTGGTGGGGCCGCTGTGGAAGAACACGCGCACGCCCGTGGGTGTCGTGCTGTCAGTGGTGCCCATGGGCTGCCCGAACAGGACCTTCACGGTCACGTTGGCCTGAAAGATGTCGCTGCCGTCGTAGCTCACACCGCTGGATGCGAGCTGCACGAACTGATTCTGCCCACCCACGATCAGAAAGTTGGGTCCGAAGGGGCCCGTGGTTGGACGGGGCTGCCTGCAGGTGAGGCTGCCCTGCGCGACGCTCGCCGTACAGGTGACCGCGACCGCGAAGTTCCGCCACGCGCTTGGCCCCGCCGGGGTCACGGCTGGCGCGGACGTGTCGACCGGCAGGTCGGAACAACCGTTGGCGAGGAGCGGCACGGCGCACACTACGAGCGTCCACGTGAGGTGCCGGACAACAGGCTGCATCGTCGCCTCCAACGGCTGGGCACTCGATCGCTAGCGGAGTCGGATTCGCAATACTTCACCCTGACGGCCCGGCGCGCAACCTCCACGCGGGAACCTTGGATCCAGGCTGCTGTTGCACGTGCCCAACAGGCATGTCCCCCTCACTCTGACGAGTCCCACCCGAGCGCCGGCAGCGTGTCTCGATCGCCCTCCTCACCGCGTTCCGTGGAACACCGTCCCGTAGCCCCCAACCGCAAAGACACGGGTGGGTGAGCTGCCCCAGACTCCATGGAGGTCGCAACTGGAAGTCCCGTCCATCCCCGTGGACCGCCGCAGTTGCTCGGTCCAGCTCGTGCCGTTGTAGTGAATGACCGTGGCCTCGTACAGATTTCCAACGGAGGTGTACGTACAGCCCACCGCATACACGTCCGCCGACGAGGTGCCCCACACCGCGTACATGTAGTCGATGGCGGTGCCGTTGGTCATCGCGGTCCAGTTCGACCCGTCGTAATGCCTGAACCCACCGCCCAACCCCGCGACAAAGACGTCCGTGGCGGAGCTGCCCCACACGGCCATGTGGTCGGCGCTGCCCGGCGTGCTGGCTCGGTCCTCATGCCAGCTCGCGCCGTCGTAGTGCAGGATCCAGCCCGCGACTCCTACCGCGAAGACGTTCGTCGGGGAGCTGCCCCAGACACCGAAGATGGCTCCCGGTCCCGTTTGTCTGCGTGCTCCAGCTCATGCCGTCGTAGTGCAGGATCGTGGCGTCGGCACCCACCGCGAAGACATCCGCGGCGGAGCTGCCCCACACACCGTAGAGATTTGAAGTCGTGCCGCTTGACTGCGTGCCCCACGTCGTGCCGTTGTAGTGCAGGATCGTGCCACCCGCCCCCACGGCAAAGACGTCCGTGGAGGAGCTGCCCCACACGCCGTTGAGAGCTGAACCGGTCTCGATGGTCGGGCCGCTCCACCTCGTGCCGTTGTAGTGCATGATCGTGCCGCTAGACCCTACGGCAAAGACGTCCGTGGAGGAGCTGCCCCACACGCTGTTGAGAGATGGAGCGATCGCGCCGGTCTGGGCGCTCCACGTCGCTGCCGTTGTAGTGCAGGGTAGTACCGAGGTGCCCGACGGCAAAGACGTCCGTCGAGGAGCTGCCCCACGCACCATAGAGCGTTGAGATCGTCGGGGTGGTCTGCTCGCTCCAGCCCGTGCCGTCGTAGTGGAAGATCCTGCCACTGGCCCCCAGCGCGAAGACGTCGGTCGAGGAGGTGCCCCAGACGGCGTAGAACGTGGGCGCCCCGATCCCGAGGACCTGTGCGGTCCAGCCCGAGCCGTCGTAGTGCAAGATCAGGCCGTCGTAGCCCACCGCGGAGCCGACGGCGAAGACGTCAGTCGAGGAGGTGCCCCAGACCCCGTAGAGGCTCGTGGCCGCCGGGTCCGTTCCCCAAAGCAGCGCAGTCCAACTCGATCCGTTATAGTGCAGCACATAGGCATCGTCGCCATACGACGTACCGACCGCGAACACGTCCGTCGATGAGCTGCCCCAGACGGCCTGCAGCGACGACCCTGTCCCGCTGGCCTGCGTGGTCCACCCCGAGCCATCGTTGTGCACGATCCTGCCGCCGGCGCCCACCGCAAAGACGTCCGTGGAGGAGCTGCCCCATACGCCCCAGAGGTGTGAAGTCGTCCCGCTCGCCTGCGTGCTCCACGTCGTCGCCGTTGTAGCGCAGAATCGTACCGAAAGACCCCACGGCAAAGATGTCCGTCGAGGAGCTGCCCCAGACACCATAGAGCGGCTCCGGGTTTCCGCCGGCCTGCCTGACCCAGCCCGAACCGTCGTAGTGGAGAATCCCGCCATCACCACTCACGGCGAAGACATCCGTCGGTGAGCTGCCCCACACGTCCCACAGACGACTCCCGAGCACTTTCGACCACTGGAGCACACCCTGCTCGTGGGGGATGTCCGCGTTCACCAACACGGAGAACTCGAACGTCGCGACCGTCGGCGGCACGCTCCATTGCCACGTCTTCGACGCCGAGGTCTCGCCTCGCTCGAGGATCGTGTTGTACTCGAAGTAGGGCTGGTTCACGCCCGTGAACGTCCCGGTGCCATCGGCGTTTGCCACCGTCACCGAGCCATCGCCGCTCGTCACCACGGGTCCCGAGTGGAAGAACACCTTGATCCCGGTGAGCGTGGTCCCGTCCAGTGTGCCCAGCGGTTGAGCGATCAGGCTCCGGATGGTGACATCCGCCTGAAACACATCCGAGCCGTCGTAGCTCACGTTGCTGGAGGCGAGGCGCACGTACAGGTCCTGGCCGCCGAGCGTAATCGCGAGCTGCGGCCCGGACGCCGCGTCGACGGTTGGCGATCCGCATGTGAGCGTTCCGACGGTGACGTCGGCCCTGCAATGGACTGCCTGTACGGCCGGGGAAGCGAGGGGCTCGGTGAGTGCGTCACCGTCCCAGCAGCCCGCGAGGGCACACACCGATAGCGTGGCTGCTCCGAGGGAGAGACCGCTGCGCATGAGGGAACCTCGGTCCGGAGGATGCGATCTCGTCGAAGGCCCAAGGTCACGCCACGGGGCGGGCGTCATGCTGCGGCGTCGGTCGAGCGGCGGGCCTGGGAGGGCCACCGGCAGGTCGTAGACGCGCCAGTATGGGACAGCTGCCGTCAGAGCACAACAACAAGACTTGTCGGGTTTGTGAGGCGCCGGCAGACGAGCCCTGCTGACTGTTCCCCGCCAAGTCTCAGGATGTTCCTAGCTAACGAACGCCGCGTTGCCAAGCGGATGTTCGAGAGGAGGCGAATGGGGGGCCTTGAGCGCTGGAACCTGCGACACGCGTAACTGGCATTCGGTCAATGGGTTAGGGCATGGCCGATAGCCGATGGCTGAAAGCCGATAGGGCCGGGCGCGCCGCGGTCACCCGCTGGTGGCGAGAACCACCACGGGGCAATCGGCCATCCGCTATCGGCTATCGGCTATTGGCTCACCGCTCACACGTCGCGAAACACGTCCTCCAGCGTGATCTCGAGCTCCGGTGCGTCGGGGCGAATGCGCCAGCGCAGCACGTCCGTCACGATCTCGGGGCGGTCATCCTCCGGGTGCCAGACCTCCACCAGGCGGGCGTCGGGATCCACCACCCAGTAAGTCGCCACGCCGTGCCGCTGATAGACCCGCCGCTTGGTGACCCGGTCGTAGCGCGACGAGCTGGGAGACACCACCTCGACCGCGAGGGCCAGCGTCCGAACGCCAGACCAGTCCTGCGGCCGCGAGCTCCTCGGCCGGCACGACGAACACGTCCGGCTGCACCAGCACCTCGCCCGGCCACCGGATGTCCGCGGGGGAGAACGGCTCCAGACCGGATTGCCGGCAGTACCGTCGCAGATGCAGATCCGCCTACGAGCTGGTGCCGGCGGGGGCCGGCGTCACTAGCAGCTCCCCGTCCACCAGCTCGTACCGGTTCCCGTCGCTCGGGAACGCCAGCACTTCCTCGACGGTGTAGCGGCGAGCAGTATCGGGCATGGCCATACGATGGGCACTCCTCGGCCGAGTTGGCAAGAACGCGAGCGGGGTCGCCTTCGTGCGACAGATGGTGCCGAGTGGCCGCTTGAGCGGCTTCCTACTGGCGGCTACCCGATCAACATCGCAGCTGACGACGATCCGCCATCGGCCATCGGCTACTGGTGCATCACGTCTTCACGTACAGCCCGATCAGCGCCAGCGCCACCGGAACCCAGAACACGAAGTTCCACTTGAGCAGCTCCGCCTTGACCGCGTGGATTTCCACCCGGAGCTGCGCCATGTCCGTGCGGAACTCCGTCCTCAGCTCGCCCCGGGTTTCGGCCAAGCCGTACTCGAGCAGCGCCCGGTTTTCGGCCAGGCCGTGCTCGAGCAGCACCCGGTCGTCGGCCAGGCCGTGCTCGAGCAGCGCCCGGTTTTCGGCCAGGCCGTGCTCGAGCAGCGCCCGGTTTTCGGCCAGGCCATGCTCGAGCAGCGCCTTGGTTTCGGCGATGTGGTGCGCGATCAGCGCCCTGGTTTCGGCGATGTGGTGCGCGAGCTTCTCCTCGAACCGCCCAAAGCGGGCCTCGGTCTCGGCCACATGGTGCGCGAGCTTCTCCTCGAAGCGCCCGAACTGCGCCTCGAACAGGTCGCGGAGCTCCGCTCGGTAGCTCGTCTCGATGGAATTCAAGCAGCCCACCAGCTCGTTGGTGATCTTGTCCCCGAACTTCTGGTAGAACTCGCGTGACAGCTTCGCGACCGGCATGGGGCGCCACCATGGTCAAGATGGCACACACAGTAAGGTACGCTCGGCCGGGGAGGTAGGCAAAACCACGCGGCACGTCATCCATCAGTGGGGCCGATAACCGATAGCCGACAGCCGATAGCCGAGGGCCGCTGGAACCACGCACCATCTCTCAGGCACCTGGCGTGATTCCGCCCGCCCCCGCGATCTTACGGTGACGCAGGCTGGCCGAGAGCATTCAGCTTCGGGAGCATGGGCTTGAGCTACATCCAAGGGACCGTCCGTGGTCCCACCGGCATCACCGCGGAGGTCCGCTTTCTGATCGACAGCGGAGCGGTCTACTCGCTCCTCCCGCACGCCGTGTGGACCGCGATCGGTCTCACCGCCAAGCGTGACATGGGATTCGCGCTGGCGGACGGCACCACCATCCGCCGGACGGTGTCCGAATGCCACCTCTCGCTTGCTGAGGGGGAGTGCCACACGCCCGTCGTCCTGGGCGAGCCCGGCGACGCCGAGGCGCTCCTGGGCGTCGTCACGTTGGAGATCCTGGGCCTGGTGTTCGATCCCTTCCGCCGCACCCTCCACCCCATGCGGGCGCTGCTGGTCTGATCAATGACCAATGATCAATTCAATGACCAATGATCAATGTCCAATTCTCAATATCCAAGGCTCGGGCAACCGCCTAGCCGCCATCCGCTGACCGAGAAAGCGAGGACCGCGCACATCCCCACCAAACTGCACGAAATCCGCGATCCCATCGAGCGCGCCTTTCTGGTGGGCGCGCCGCGCCGCGGCACCCGCGATGCCACCCACAGCGAGGATCATCTCGACGAGCTTGCGCGGCTCGCCGATACCGCCGGCGCCACCGTCGTGGGCCGCATGACGCAGCGCATCCAGAAGCCGACACCCGCGCTCTACCTCGGCAAGGGGAAAGTCGAGGAGGTGCGCCTCGCCGCCGAAGCGGCCGGCGCCACGCTGCTGCTGTTCGACGAGGAGCTGGCGCCCGTCCAGGGGAAGAACCTGGAGAAGGCCTTGGACCTCCGCGTGATGGACCGGGCCGAGCTGATCCTCGACATCTTCGCCACGCGGGCCCGGAGCAACGAGGCCCGGATGCAGGTGGAGCTGGCGCAGCTCGAGTACCTGCTGCCGCGCCTCGCCCGCATGTGGGTCCACCTGTCCCGCATCCGCGGCGGCATCGGGCTCCGGGGACCGGGCGAGACGCAGATCGAGACCGACCGCCGGATGATCCGGCAGAAGATCAGCCGCCTGAAGGAGAAGCTGGCCGACTGGGAGCGCCACCGCACGCTGCTGCGGCAGGGCAGGGCGCGCCGCGCCGTGCCGACCGCGGCGCTGGTGGGCTACACCAACGCCGGGAAGTCGAGCCTGCTCCGCGCGCTGACCGGGGCCGAGACGTTCGTCGAGGACCGGCTGTTCGCCACGCTCGACACGCTCACCCGCGAGACGCGGTTCGAGAACGGGCAGCGGATCCGGCTGGTCGATACGGTGGGCTTCATCCGCAAGCTGCCGCACCACCTGGTGGCGAGCTTCCGGGCCACGCTCGAGGAAGTGGCTGAGGCCGACCTCCTGCTCCACGTGGTCGATGCGTCGCACCCGCAGTGGGAGGAGCAGGTCGCCGTGGTGGACACGGTGCTCGCCGACCTCGATCTGAATGGCGCGCGCGTGGTCCACGTGTTCAACAAGATGGACCGCTTGAGCGATCCCGACGGCTTCCGCCAGCGGGTGCGCGAGACGTTCGCGCCGGCGGCATGTGTCAGTGCGGTGAAGGGGGAGGTGGGGGAGCTGGTGGCGGCGCTTCAGGAGGCATCAGTGAAAAGTGAAAAAGAGTGAAAAGTGATAAGTGAAAAGTGAAAAGACAGACTGCTTCTGATTCGCACCCCGTGCTGCGCGGCCTGCGTCAACGCCAGCCCGGTTCTCCCTTTTCACTTTTCACTTCTCACTTTTCACTCCTGATCACACCCCCGCGAACACCGCTTCGAGCTCGATCCTGAGCTCTTCAGCCGCTCCCGGCAGTCGCCACGTGAGCACGCCGGTGACGATCTCCGGGCGCTGGTCGTCCGGGTGCCAGACCTCCACCACCCGGGCGTCGGGGTCCACCACCCAGTAGGTGGCGACCCGCTGCCGCTGGTACACCTGCCGCTTCGTGACCCGGTCATGGCGTGACGAGCTGGGTGAAACGACCTCCACCGCCAGCAGCAGCGTGCGGACACTCGACCAGTCCTGCGCGGTGAGCTCCGCCGCCGGTACCACGAACACGTCGGGCTGGACCAGCACCTCGCCCGGCCACCGGATGTCGGCCGGAGACAGCACAACCCGCGCCTCACGACGGCGCGGCTCCAGATACTGATACAAGCGGCCGTACAGCTCGCCCACGATGAGCTGATGCCGGCTCCGGGGCGCCGGCGTCACCAGCAGCTCCCCATCCACCAGCTCGTAGCGGTTCCCATCGCTGGGGAACGCGAGCACCTCCTCGACGGTGTAGCGCCGTGCGGTATCGGGCATGGCCATACGATGGGTGCTCCTCGGCCGAGTTGGCAAGAGTCGGCACATGCGGGAACGTGCGGAGTGACCGGGGGATCGTCGTCATCGAAAGAACGCGGTGAGCGGCCTGGTGACGCCCGGGGGGGGGATGGCCCCAGGGAAAGCGGTTGTGGGGCTGTGATCTATGTGGTGGACGCCCGATCCTCCCCCCTTGTATGGTCCCTCCGTGCCCAAGCCCCCTGACAAGCGCGATTCGATGGCCCGTGAGGTCGAACGGCTGCTGAGGAAGCTGCCGGGGGCCGATCCGACCCTTCGGGGTGATCCCGACGAGCCGCCTGCCCGTCCCCCGGGGACCTCCTCAGGGCCCCGGCCGGCCGTTCCGCCCCCCCGCCGCCCGGGGCCGACGCCGCTCGAGCGCGCCGGCGTGTGGGCGCGCGCCGTCGGTGCCGCGGGACTCGGTGCCGCGCTCACCCAGTGGCCGTACCGGGCCGACTGCGGGTGGCCGCTCTACAGCTACCTCGGCGCCGTGTTCGTCGTGCTGCTCACCGCCGGCTGGGCGGCGATGGCCGCCTGGCGGCTGCGCAGTCCCGCGGCGCACGTGCTGGCCCTGGTGGCCGGCTTCTGGGGGATCGTGCTCGCGGCCGAGCAGATTCTGCCGCGCGAGGGCTACGCGGCGGAGAGCGGGGTGTGGCGGTGCGAGGTGAAAGAGTGAAAAGTGAAAAGAGCAACGCGCCTCTGTTCACTCTTCACTTTTCACGTTTCACTCGCTTCACCCCCCACAGCACTGCCCCCACCTCCCGCGCGAACCGCCGCGCCGAGTAGCAGTCCTCCGCCCGGCGCCGGCCGCGCTGACCGACCTCTTTGAGCGCCTCGGGCGCGAGCCTGAGCGTGGCCGCGAGGGCACCGGCCAGGGCTCGCGGGTTGCGCGGCTCGACCAGCCAGCCACCCTCCGTCAGGATCTCGCATGGGCCGCCCTCGGCCGCCGCCAGCACGGGGATCTCGCAGGCCATGCCTTCCAGCACGACGCGGCCGAACGGCTCGGGCCGCGTGGAGTAGTGCACCACGGCGTCCAGCTCGGGATAGACCAGCTCCACCTTGGGCTGGAACGGCAGCCGATGGATGTGCGCCGGGCCGCCCGAGCGCCGCGCGGTGATCGCCCGCAGCAGGTCGTGCTCGAACGCCCGCTCGGCGGCCGTGTCGTACACCACGCCCCCCAGGAAGACGAGGTGGACCGCCGGGAACTGGTCCGCGATCGCGGCGAACGCGTCCAAGACCGCAAGCTGGCCTTTCCAGGGCGCCAGCACCGCCGGCATGCCGATCAGCCGCGCGTCACGCGGGATGCCCAGCCGCTGGTGAATCCAGCCCGTACGCGCGCGCGGCTGGAACCGGTCGAGGTCCACGCCGTTCGGCACGGTGGTGATCCGTCCCGCGGGCGCGTGCCGGCCCCAGGCCCGCGCGACGGCGTGGGAGTTGGCGATCAGCGCCGCCGGCCGTCGCGCCAGGGCGTGCCACAGCGGCGCGGTGAGCGGTGGGGGGAACTCGTGCAGGTGCCAGACGACGGGCCCGGCCCCGCCGAGGGTGGCGAGGTGGGCCGTGAAGGCGACCGAGTAGACGACGTCGGCGTCGCGCACCACCGGGTGGCGCTGGATCCGCCGGCTCCAGGCCCGGAGACCCGGGAGCGCGAGCGACGCCACCGCGAGCCGGCGCCCGCCGCGCGACTCGTGCACCATCGTCGCCGGGCCCGGCACGACCTCCGCCGGGATGCCCAACTCGCCGAGGATGCGGATCAGCGGCCCGTGCCGCGGCGCGATCACGCGCAGCAGGATGTCGAACTCGAAGGCGCGCGCCGCGAAATCGAGCAGCACGCGCTCCGTCCCGCCGAGCTGGGCGGAGACGGCGAGCGCGGTGACGCGCAGGGCGGCGTCGCTATGGCCGTGTGTCACCAGGTCACTCGCCTTCGTTTCCCGGTTCCCGTTTCCCGCGACACCCCTTTTCACTTTTCACTTCTCACTTTTCACTGATCAGCAACCGATACACCTCCGCGGTGCGGCGCGCCGTCTCGGTCCAGCGGAACCCGCTCGCCCGCCTGCGGCCGCGGGCCCGGAGATCGTCGGCCTGTTGCGCGTCTTCCGCCAGCGCGATCACGGCGTCCACGTAGCGCTCGGGGTCGCGGCTCGGCACCACGATCGCGCCGTCGCCCGCGACCTCGGCCAGCGCCCCGGCGCCCGACGTGACCACCGGGAGCCCCGATGCCATCGCTTCGAGCAACGGCAGGCCGAAGCCCTCGTAGTGCGACGGGAACAGCAGCACGTCCGCCGCGTGGTACGCCGCGCGCAGCTGGCGCTCCGGCGCCTCGGGCACCTGGACCACCGCGTCCCGGATGCCGCGGTCGGCGAGCGCCGCGATCTGCTGCTCGGTGAACGGCCCGCCCACCTGCAGCAGCCAGGCGGGAACGCCGCGTTGCCGGAGCCCATGCACCGCGGCGATCACGGCCGGGATGTTCTTCCGCTCCACCACGCTGCCCACGTGGAGCACCACGAAGGCGTCGGTGGGAATGCCGAGCCCCTCGCGGACCGCCGCGCGCGCCTCGTCCTTGGGCGGGGGGTCGAAGAACGCGTCGTCCACGCCGTACGGCACCACGTGGATCCCGGCCTCCCGGCCGAGCCAGGCGGCCAGCTCTCCGCGCAGCCACTCCGTGCCCACGATCCAGGCGCGGGCCCGCCTGAGCCCGCCGAGCGCGTGGCGCAGCAGCACGTTGCGCGCGCGCTCCCGCAGTCGCCGGGCGCGACGCTTCACCGTGAGCACCGGGAGCAGGTCGTGTACCGTTACGACGGTCGGGGTTCCCCCGGCCACCCGAACCAGGTGCGCGTAGGTGTGATCGAGCACGTGGAACACGTCGGCCGGCTGGAGCCGCACCTGCGCCGGGTAGCGCAGGTAGCGCTGCACGTAACGCGACCACTCGACCGCGAGCGACGGCTCGGTGCCCTCGCGGTCGCCGTACGGCCGGAGCGGCAGCGGCCGCTCGTCGAACGTGAGATGGCTCACCGGGCTCGCCAGCGCGAACGTCAGGTCGGGCGCCGCGTGGGGCAGGTGGGCGGCGAGCCGCGTGGCGTAGCGGTCCATCGAGAGCCACCGCTCGCCCTGGAGATCGGGAATGAGCAGGACGCGGGTCACGCGACGCTCCCCGGCGCGCGCGGTGGGCTGGCGCGGCCGGTTAAGCAGGCGGTCTGGTCTGGGAAGGAAACGTGCGACGGCGCAAGAGTCATGGTGTGGGCCCGGCCCAGGGCCGCCGGGCGTGTCAGGACGGGGCTCAACGTCGCACTCGGGACGGCGTCCCGCAATCCATGAGGGGGGGGCGGTCCCCCTCACGCTTCCCGTTTCCCGTTTCCCGTTTCCCCGTTCCCGCCGGTACACCACCCCCCGGTTGACAACCCGCGTCCCGGCCCCTGTCTTTGTGCCGTGCGCGGGCCGCGGCTCCTTTGTGCCGTGCCTCGCGTGCCGGTGCTCGACGCCAGCCTCACGCGTTGTCCAACGTCGAAAGGGCGGTGCGGGCGTGCGCATTCTCCATCTCAGCAGGTTTTATCCGCCCGATCCCGGCGGTCTCGAGCAGGTCGTGGCGCAGCTCGCCGAAGGCGCGGTGCGGGCGGGCCACGACGTCCGCGTCATCGCCGCCACCGGGTCGGGCTGGGCCCGGCGCCCGGGGCCGGGGCGGCGCTTCACCGAGCCGCCGCACGGCGGCGTCGTGGTGGTGCGGCTGCCGACGACGCGGATCGTGTGGTCGCAGCCGCTCGCCCGCGGCTATCTCGCGGCCGCCCGCGGCCCCGCCGACGTCGTGCACCTGCATCACCCGCACCCGCTGGCGGACGTGGCCTATCTCGCGGGGCCGCGCAAGCCGCTCGTCGTGACGCATCACAGCGACATCCGGCGCCAGGTGGCCGCCAAAGCCCTGTACCTGCCGCTGCTCCGCGCCGTGCTCAAGCGGGCGTCGGCGATCGTCGCGGCGACCGGGGCGCACATCGCGATCTCCAGGGAGCTGCACGGGTTCGAGGGCAAGATCCGGGTGATCCCGTTCGGGGTGGACGTGCAGCGCTTCTCCCCCAAGCCCGACGTGGCGCGGCCCGCCTGCTTCCCCGGCGACGGGCAGACGCCCGTCGGCCTGTTCGTCGGCCGGCTGCTGGGCTACAAGGGCCTGCATGTGCTGCTCGACGCCGTCAAGGGCACCGACCTCCACGTCGTGATCGTGGGCGGGGGCCCGGTGCGGCCGGAGCTGGAGCAGCGGATCGAGCGGCTGGGCCTCAAGAGCCAGATCATCCTGGCCGGCGAGGTGTCGGACGACGACCTCCCGATCTATTACCGGGCGGCCGCGTACTTCGTGCTGCCGTCGGTCACGTCACAGGAGATGTTCGGCGTCACGCTGCTCGAGGCGATGGCGAGCGAGCGGCCCGCGATCAGCACGGCGCTCCCCACCGGCGTGCACGAGGTGAACGTGGCGAACGTCACGGGGCTCGAGGTGCCGGTGGGCGACGCCACCGAGCTGCGCAAGGCGATGCGGCGGCTGACCGAGGACGCCGCGCTGCGCGCCAAGCTGGGCGCGTGCGGCCGCCAGCGGGTGCTCGAGCGGTTCACGCTGGAGCGGATGATCCACGCGCACCTGGCGTTGTACGAGGAGCTGGCGGGGTAGGGTAGCCGCTACCCCGCAGAGTCGGATCGCGATCCCCGCTTGTCCCGCCTGCGTCGTGCTTCCTTCCAGGAGCTGGCGATCAGGACGACGGCCATCGCCCCTGGTTGCCGGGACGTTCCGCCTGGTGCGGTCTTGGGTCGGCAGGTCTGAGGAGCGCGGAGCCCGCTGGTCCAACGGTTCCGCGCCCCACGGGCCTCGGCGCCGTTCAGCCTCCCGTCTTGCCTCCAGAGTGTTTGATTTCTCGCAGCTGTAGCGCGATAACGAACAACAGCACGACAGCGGCCCACTCGAGCAAGCGCGACGGAACGACGCCACCCAGGAAGGTGAGGGTGAGTCCAAAGAGGGTCGCGAGTTTCTGCCAGACGGCGAGGCCAGCAAGCACGAACGCCAGGCCGAACAGTGCGCGACTTCCCAGGCTGCTGAGCTGGTTCATCGGTTCGCCCCTCACTTTCTGCGAATCACGGGTGCCATTGACCAAAAGCGTCGTTGATCGTGATTGTAGGTCACGATCCTGATTTCTCCCGCATCGTTCTCGAACCAGAGGCGATCAACCACGGTACCGGGAGTCACTGAGACCAGCTTCCCCCACGCCAGCGGTAGCGTGTCGGCAATCGCGAGTTTCTCGGACTCGAGTTGGCCGGGCGCCCCAGGCGGCGGTTTGGGGATCTTAGCGCACCCCAAGGGAGCAACCAGAAAGATCAACGCAACAAGGTGGTTTCTGAGGGGGCGCACGGCTCCTCCTTCCCGCCGCCGCGCGAGCGTGGGCCGCTTCGCGCTTTGGCGTTCGACCCAGTGGTGCGGCTCGATACCGAGCCGCGGTAACGGAGCGGTGGAGACTCGCGTCGTCGTCGGGCGCTGCCCAGCCGGCGGGGGGAGCAACCACCGTCGCGAGGTGGACTACGGATCGAAGATGTGGTTCCTCCCGGACGCCCGCAAGCACCTGGCCGCGCGATCCTCAACTGGCGTGGTGCGCCAACCGGATCGGCCCGCAGGGGGTTTGTGCGGTGCGGGTGGCGCGATATGATTCCTCAAGCGTGCCGGGCCCTTAGCTCAGGTGGTTAGAGCAGCGGACTCATAATCCGTCGGTCGAAGGTTCAAATCCTTCAGGGCCCACTGCATTGCCCAGCTCACGTGGGTGGCGAGGGGCCGAGCCCTGGAGCTCGGCCGCGCGATGTTTCAACGATGACGATGATCATGACCAACGCCCTCCTGACGGCTCCGGCCCGCCTAGCACGGGCGCTGTGGCGTCGGCTGATGCGGCTCATCAGGCGCCAACCGCGCGCGTTCGCGGCGACCAAGCCCGAGGTGTTCAGCACCTGGGCACTGGACGGCCGCGCCGCCGGAATGGAACGGGCCCACGGGCCGGTTGTGCGCCGCATCCTGGACGGCATTCAGCTGCCACCCGACGGGTGGTACCTCGACATCGGGTGCGGCAACGGGTACACCGTGCGGTGGGCGGCTGCCCGGCTGCCTCGCGGTCGCGCGGTCGGGCTTGATGCCGCGCCTGAGATGGTGGCGCGGGCACGGGAGCTCTCGCGCGGTTACGCCGGCGTTGAGTTCCACGAAGCGGTGTTCCCCAGCCACCACCTCCCGTATGGGAGCTTCGACGTGATCTTCTCGATGGAGGCCTTGTACTATCTGCCCGACATCCCTGCCGGGCTGGCGGAGATCCGGCGGTTGCTGAAGCCGGGGGCCCTCTTCGTCTCCGCGGTGGACTTCTACGCGGAGAACCCGGAGAGCCACGGCTGGCCGCAGTACGTCGGGCTTCGCATGGCGCTGCTCAGCGCCGCGCAGTGGGCTCTGGTTTTCGAGGGCGCCGGATTCGCCCCTGTCCGACAGAAGCGGCTCGTCGTCCCGCGTGAGGAGGCGGTGGAGCCCTGGCATGCTACCGTCGGCTCGCTGGTGACGTCGGGATATAATCCCGGCTGACAGCGAACCGTCTCGTGCGCACCGCCATTCTCGTGGTCCCATTGGGGTTGAGGAAAGCCCCCGCAGACGTGATATTCCGCTCCGTTGGTGACCGAGCCCCGGGTGGTTAGCTCAGCTGGTTAGAGCGCCGGTCTCACATACCGGAGGTCACTGGTTCGAATCCAGTACCGCCCATTGAACAGCCCCGCCCCGGAGGACCTCCCGGGGCGGGGTTGCTTCTTTGGGGCTCCTCCACGGAAACTTCTTGTGCGACAAGTGTCTTACAGACGGGAAACACAAGGAGACGGGGGAGTGCGCTAGGGTGGATCTGCGCCAGCAGCTCGAGCAGGCCCTGGGAGACGGCTACGGCATCGAGCGGGAGATGGGCGGCGGCGGCATGTCCACCGTCTTCCTGGCCACCGATCGGCGGTTGAGCCGCAAGGTGGTGATCAAGGTCCTGCCCGAGCACCTGTCGGGCGGCGTGGCCCTGGAGCGGTTCGGCCAGGAGATCCTCGTTTCCGCCGGCCTGCAGCATCCCCACATCATTCCGGTCCTGAGCGCGGGCGACGCCGCCGGCCGGCCGTTCTTCATCATGCCGTTCGTGGAAGGGGAGTCGCTGCGCCAGCGCCTGGAACGCGGGCCCCTCGCGATCCGGGAGACCGTGGCGATCTGCGAGGACGTCGCGCGCGCGCTGGCGTACGCGCACGAGCGCGGCATCGTGCACCGCGATCTCAAGCCCGACAACATCCTGCTCTCCCCTGGTGGCGCCGCCACGCTCACCGATTTCGGCGTGGCCAAGGCGCTCGGTGCCGCCCAGGCCGCGGGCCCTGGCACCAGCTCGGCCGCGCTGACCCAGGGCGGCATGGCGCTCGGTACCCCCGCGTACATGGCGCCCGAGCAGGCCGCCGGCGAGGCGGAGGTCGATCCCCGGGCCGACATCTACGCGCTGGGGATCACCGCCTACGAGATGCTCGAGGGGCACGCGCCGTTCCGCGACCGGCCCCCGGGCGCCCTGATCGCGGCCCAGATCACCGAGACGCCGCCGCCACTCGCGCGGCCGGACATCCCCGCGCCGCTCGCGCGTCTGATCACCGATTGCCTGGCGAAAGATCCCGCGCAGCGCCCGCAATCGGCCGCGGACGTGCTCACGCGCCTCGAAGACCCCACCCTGTGGTCGGGCGAGACGACCGCCATGCTCCGGTCCCGCCGCCGGCGGCGGCGCGGGGTGGGCGTTGCCGCGGCCATCGTCGTGGCGCTCGTTCTGGTGGGCGGTGCCGTCGGGGCGTTCCGCTGGAACGCGCGCCGCGCGGCGGCCCACAGCCGGTCGATCGTCGTGCTGCCGCTGGTCAACGTGAGTCAGGATACCGCCGACGCCTACTTCGCCGCCGGCATGACCGACGAGCTCACCAGCGCGATCGACCAGGTGCCGGACCTCCGGGTCGCCTCGCGCACCGCCGCCAACGCGTTCCGCGGGAAGGACGTCACGCCCCAGGAGATCGGCCGCACGCTCGACGTCGCGACCCTGCTCGAGGGCACCATCCGGCGCGCGGGCGACAGCATCCGGCTCGACGCGCGGCTCGTGAGCACCAGGAGCGGGCTCACCCTGTGGTCCGGCGTGTACCCGGCCCGGCTGCGCGACGTGTTCGCGGTGCAGGACAGCCTGACGACGGCGATCGTCGGGGCGCTGCGCGAGCAGTTCGGCGGCGCCGCGGCGGCGCCGGCGTCGCCCGGACAGCGCACGCAGGACGTGGACGCGCTCGATTTGTACATGCGCGGTCGCTACGCGCTGGCGCGACGGGGCGAGGCGTCGCTGCGCCAGGCGATTGCCTTCTTCACCGCGGCGATCGAGCGCGACCCGGCCTACGCCGCCGCGTACGCGGGCCTGGCGGACGCCTACGGCCTGCTGCCGCTCTACGGCACGACGCCGGCTGATTCGGTGGTGCCCCTGGGGCTGCGCGCCGTGGACCGCGCCATCGCGATCGACTCGAGCCTGGGACCCGCCTACGCCTCGCGCGCCAACCTGCTGATGAGCGTGTGGCGCTGGCAGGACGCGGAGCGCGATTTTCGCCGCGCCATCGCGCTCGACCCGGACTACCCCACCGCGCACCAGTGGTACGGCGAGCTGCTCACCATCGTGGGCCGCGTGGGCGAGGGCGTGCGCGAGCTCGGCGACGCGCGGCGGCTCGACCCGCTGTCCCCGGTGATCGGCGCATCCTACGCGTCCACGCTGGGGACGGTGGGGGACTACGCGCGGGCCATCACGGAGGGACGCCGCGCGGTGAGCCTCGATCCCGCCCTCACGGTGGCCCATTTCCTCCTCGGCGAGGTGTACGTGGCCGCGGGCCGCGTGGCCGAAGGCGTGGACGAGCTCGAGACCGCCAACCGGATCCAGCCCGACATGCCGGTCGTGGCGGGCCTGCTGGGCTATGCCGATGCGGTGAGCGGACAGCGGGAGCGGGCGCGCGCCCTGCTCGACCGGCTCGCGGCGCGCAGCGACGCGGATCGCGCCGCGCTCGCCATCGCGCGCATCTACCTCGGCCTTGGCGGCCTCGACAGCGCGCTCGTCTGGCTCGCGCGCGGGGCGGAGCACCGCGACCCCGCCTTCAGCTCGGAGACGCTCGCCGCACGGATGTTCGATCCGCTGCGCGCGGACCCGCGCTTCGCTGCCGTGCTCCGGAGGCTGCACCTCGACCCCAAAGCGCTGGGCGGCTGAGTGCGGGGCGTCGAGCACATCCCGTGGCTGTACGACTCGTTCATGGCGATCGTCGAGCGTGCGGGGCTGTTCGCGTGGCGCGTCTGGCTGGTGGACGGCGCGCGTGGCCGCACCCTCGACATCGGCGCCGGGACCGGACGCAACCTGCCGCTGTATCGTGACGGGGCGCGCCCGGTGGCGCTCGATCCCGACCGCGCGCTGCTGCGCCGCGGGCGACGCCGCGCCCCAGGCGTGCCGCTGGTGGTTGGCCGGGCCGAGGCACTGCCGTTTCGGGACGGCGTGTTCGACACGGTCGTGAGCGGACTGGTGTTCTGCGGCGTCGGCGATCCGGCGCTCGGGCTGCGCGAGGTACGCCGCGTCCTGGCGCCGGCGGGGACGTTGCGGATGCTGGAGCACGTGCGATCCCTCTCGCGGCTTGGCGGGCGGTGGCAGGATACCGTGCAGCCGCTCTGGACCTGGTGCGCGGGCGGCTGCCACCCCAATCGCGACACCGAAGCCACCGTCCGCGCCGCCGGGTTCGAGATCGGACCGGCCACGTACCGGGCGCGCGGTAACCTGCGGCGCTACGCCGCGAGGCCCGTATGACCGACCTGCGATACCCGATCGGCCGCTTTGCCCCTCCCACGATCGCCGACGCGGCGCTGCGCGAGCGCTGGATCGGCGAGATCGCCGCGGCGCCCGCGGGGCTGCGGGCGGCCGTGCGCGGGCTCTCCGACGGCCAGCTCGACACCCCCTACCGGCCGGGCGGGTGGACCGTGCGGCAGGTCGTGCACCACGTGCCGGACAGCCACGTGAACGCATACACCCGCATCAAGCTCGCGCTCACCGAGGAGATGCCCACCATCAGGCCGTACGAGGAGAAGCGCTGGGCCGAGCTGGCGGACGCGCGGACGGCGCCAATCGAGCTGTCGCTTGGATTGCTGGAGCACCTGCACGCGCGCTGGGTGGTGCTGCTCCGCTCGCTCGACGCGGCGGCGTTCGCCCGGCCGCTGCATCACCCGGAGAGCGGCGCGATGAACGTGGACTACCTGGTGGCGCTGTACGCCTGGCACGGCCGCCACCACATCGCGCACATCACCGCGCTGCGCGAGCGGGAGGGATGGAACGGCTGATCCGTTTTGCACCGCAGAGAGCGCAGAGACCGCAGAGAGGACCTGACCGTACCGTCCCCACCCGTCACTCCTCTGCGTGCTCTGCGATCTCTGCGGTGTCTCAGTGCAGTCCCCAAAGCCGGCTGACGCCGAACCGCACCACCAGGCTGCCGACGAAGTCGGTCTGCTTGGCGCCCTGTACGTGCTGCGCGTTCGCCAGGAAGTGGGCGCCGGCGTCCCCCTCGACGGTGAGATCGAACGGCAGGTGCACCGAGGCGCGGAGCGCCGTGCGCCACGTGCGCTCGACGATGCCGGCGAAGATCGTGGGCGTCGTGGCGTATTCGGCGCTCGTGGGGAACGGCAGGCGAAAATCGCCTTCGCCCTGACGCAGCCACGTGAGCTCGGGCTGCAGCAGCACGCCCGGCAGCGGCACGAACGTCGCCAAAAACGTCGCCTGCTCGTAGTCGCTGAAGTTGCGCGCCAGCCCCGTGCCGAAGCGACTGCGCCCGAGGTTCACGCCGGTGATCGGTGATTCCGACGGGTCGCCGGTGCGGTACATCAGGTTGCTCACGCGGGTGTACCCCAGTCGTAACCCGACCGGCCCGGCGTGCGTCGTCACCGTCGCCGAGCCCGCGTACGACGGCGGCTCCTGGTCGCCCGCTCCGCCCGACTTGAACAGCTGGATGTCGTCGATCGTGAGGCTGCCGTCGAGCGTGAACCGGCCCAGCCGCAGCTCGCCATCCCCGCCGAGCCACACGTTCGCCGCCTGCTGGTGCTCGTCGCGCGACTGGAACGTGGTCTTGAACGGATTGAGGAACCACAGGTCGACCGAGCGGTTCGGGCCGCTCGCGATCGTGCCCTGCCACGCGGCGAGATCGATCCAGCGGGCCGGCCGGACCTGCAGGCGGCCGGCGTAGAAGTACCGGTTGCTCAGGTCGCCGTTCGTGTTGGCCATGCGATCGAGCTGCGCCACGACCAGCACGAGCGAAATGGCGGGCGGCCCGAACCGCAGGTACAGATGGTCGATCGACGGCGTCCAGGTGGAGAACAGCAGGCCGGGGAACATCGGCGGGCCCCAGTTGCGCGACACGTTGCCGAAGTCCAGGTCGAACAGGCGCGAGCGATACGCCACGTACGCCTCGGCGAAGCGGCCTCGCATCGGCTGCTTCGTGGCGCCGACGTCGGGGTCGTCGTACAGGTTGCCGAGCCACACGGGGTGCATCAGCACGAGCGCGGGCCCGAACTGGAGCCCGAGCGTGAAGCCCCCCACCGGGACGACGTCGCCCGGCCCGGCGGGCCGGAGATCGAACGCGGTGCGCCGCGCGTGCGTCGCCGCGCGCGCGCCCGCGTCGGCCCCTGCCGTGAGCGTGAGGTCGGCGGCCTCGGGGACGAGGGCCCGCCGCAGCATCGCAAGCGTGGCGCGGTCCGCCACGGAGAGGCGGGTCGTGTCGGCGGCCGCCACCGCCCGGCCGATCGCGCCCACCGTCCACGGGCGCACCAGCGGCGTCGGGTCGGCGACGACCCGGCGCGCCACGAGGTGCTCGAGGTAGGGCATCGTCCAGTGATCGAGCGGGAGATTGGCGTGCGGCGGGAGCTGCTGGCCTGCCGCCCCCACCGGGGCCAGGACGAGGGCGAGAGCGACCAACGCACGCATGGGCACAATCTACAGCGAATGTCCAATGTTCAATAACCAATGCTCAATATCCAAGTAGTTGGACATTGACCATTGAGGATTGAACATTGGGCATTGAACATTGAGCATTGAACATTGATTATTCCCCCGTGTCGTCACTCACCATCGAAGCCCGCCGCGGCAGCACCGTCGAGTCGGTCCACCGGGTCTCGCTCGCCGTCGTGGATCCCGCCGGTCGTCGGGTCGCGACCAACGGCGATCCGCGCTTCCCGGTGTTCATGCGCTCGGCGGCCAAGCCGTTTCAGGCCATGCCGATCGTCGCCGACGGGGCGGCGGACCGCTTCGCCATGTCGCCCGAGGAGCTGGCGCTGGCGTGCGCGTCGCACAACTCCGAGCGGCGCCAGGTCGCGATCGCGCGCGGCCTGCTGCAGCGGCTCGACTGCACCGAGGCCGACCTGGCGTGCGGCCCGCACCGCGCGCTGGCGCTGGAGCTGGGCGTGCTGCTCCCCGACGAGCGCCCGCCCGACGATCTCGAGCCGCCCGGACGCCTCGCCAGCAACTGCTCGGGCAAGCACGCGGGCATGCTGGCTCTCGCCCGGGCACACGGCTGGCCGGTGGCGGGCTACCATCGCCCGGACCACCCGGTGCAGCAGCGCTGCCGGGCGGAAGTGGCGCGCTGGACCCGAATGCCGGCTGACGCGATCGCGGAAGCGGTGGACGGCTGCGGCGTCGTGACGTTCCAGGTGCCGCTCGACGCCATGGCCGGTGCGTTCGCCCGCTTCGGGGTCGCGGACGACGAGCCGGCGACCCGGCTCCGGGGCGCGATGCTCGCCCACCCCGATCTCGTCGCCGGCCGCTATCGGCTCTGCACCACGGTGATGCGCGCCTATCCCGGGGACGTCGTCGCCAAGGTGGGCGCGGACGGGGTCTACGGGGCGGCGCTGCCGCGCCGCGGCCTCGGGCTTGCCATCAAGGTCGAGGATGGTGACGCGCGCGCCAACATGGCGGCGCTGGTCGCCGTGCTGCGGCAGCTGGGGTTCGAGCCCCATCCGTCGCTCGATCGCTTTGCCCGGTTTCCGGTCTACAACACGCGGAACGAGATCGTGGGCGCGCTGGACGCGGCCGGCGCGATCTCGTTCGAATGAGCGGTGCCGCGCCCGATTGATGTGTCGCGCACGGGCGGGGGCCGCCACCGTGGGGCATGCGTTCGGTCCCCCGCGCCTGCCTGCCGCGCCTCGTCGCCGAGGCGGAGCATCACCTGGCCGCCGTGCTGTCCGGCCGTCGCGAGGTCCCGATGACGTTTCTCGACGAGGCCACGATCCAGGTCACCGCCGGCACCGGCGGGTCGGGCTGCATGTCGTTCCGCCGCGAGACGTTCGTGCCCAAGGGCGGGCCGGACGGCGGCGACGGCGGGCACGGCGGCAGCATCTATGTCCGCGTGAACGCCCAGATGTCCACGCTGCTCGACTACCAGTACCGCAATCACTGGAAGGCGGAGCGCGCTCAGCACGGGAAGGGCTCCAACAAGACGGGCAGGTCGTCGGACGACGTGTACCTTCCCGTCCCGCCCGGCACGGTGATCCAGGACGCCGACACGGGAGAGGTTTTGGGCGAGCTGGTGGAGCCGGACGAGACGCTGCGCGTGGCGCGCGGCGGCCGCGGCGGGCGCGGCAACGCGCGGTTCGCGACCCCCACCCATCAGGCGCCGCGTGAGTGGGAGCCCGGGGAAGAGGGCGAGGACCGGCGCATTCGGCTGATTCTCAAGCTGATCGCCGACGTGGGCCTGCTCGGCGAGCCCAACGCCGGCAAGAGCACGCTGCTCGCGGCCCTGTCGTCCGCCCGGCCGAAGATCGCCGACTACCCGTTCACCACGCTCAGGCCGCAGCTCGGCGTGGTGGGGGTGGGCGAGGGGCGCTCGTTCGTCCTGGCGGACATTCCCGGCATCATCGAGGGCGCGCACCAGGGCAAGGGGCTCGGCGACCGGTTCCTGCGCCACGTCGAGCGGACCCGCGTGCTCGCGCACCTGATCCCGCTCGACGGGCCCGACGCTGCCGCCACCTACGACCTGCTGCGCCGCGAGGCGACCGCCTACAGCCCGCTGCTCGCGCGGAAGCCGCACGTCGTCGTGTTCACCAAGCTCGACCTGCTGCCGCCCGACGGCGCCCTGCCCGCGCTGGAGGCGCCCGAGGCGCAAGCGGTGATCGCCGTCTCGGCGGTCGCGCACCGCGGGCTCGACACGCTGCGCGAGCAGCTCTGGCGGCTCGTCGCCACGGCCATCGCCACGGAATCTCAGCCCACGGCGGACGACGACTTCGCACCGTGACGTCGGCCGATCTGGCCTACGTCGCGCTCGCCCTCACGCCGGGAATCGGCCGGGCCCGGCTCGACAGTCTCCTCGCGCGGTTCGCGTACCCGGTGGACGTGCTGCGCGCCTCCCAGGCGGATCTCGAGGCCGTGCCGGGCATCAGCTGCGCCGCCGCCACCGCGCTGCGGCACGCGTCGCTCGCCGCGGCCGCGCGGCTGGTGCGCCGGGCGACCGAGCTGGGGGGCCGCGTCCTCACCCCGTCCGATGCGGCGTTCCCCGCGGCCCTGCGCGAGATCCCCGATCCCCCCACGCTGCTGTTCGTGGCCGGCGACGCCGAGCTGTTCGCGCGCCCCGCCGTCGCCATCGTGGGGAGCCGCGCGCACACGCGCTACGGGGGCGAGGTGTGCCGTCATTTCGCGGTGGGCTGCGCGCGCGCGGGGCTCGTCGTCGTGAGCGGCATGGCGCGCGGGATCGACGCGCTCGCCCACGCGGCGGCGCTCGACGCCGGCGGCGGCACGGTCGGTGTGCTGGGGAACGGACTGGGCGTCATCTATCCCGCGGCGAACCGCGCGCTGTACGACCGGGTGGGCGAGCACGGCGCGCTGCTCACCGAGTTCCCGCCCGGCGAGCGGCCGCGCGTGGGGAGCTTCCCGCGCCGCAACCGCCTGGTGAGCGGCCTCGCCCACGCCGTCCTCGTGATCGAGGCGCGCGAGAAATCCGGCGCCCTCGTGACGGTGGACGCCGCGTTGTCCCAGGGCAGGGAGGTGCTCGCCGTACCCGGCCCGATCACGAGTCCCGTGTCGCTCGGCTGCAACCGCCTGATTCAGCACGGGGCCAAGCCCGCGCTCGGCCTGCGCGACGTGCTCGAGGAGTACGGCATCGCGCTCGAGAACGCGCCCGGCGCGCGACTCCCCAACGACCTCACCGACGACGAGCGCCGCGTCCTTGCCGCCCTCGACACCGAGGAGCTGCACGTGGACCGGGTCGCGGAGGCGCTCGACGCCGACCCCGCCGTGGTGCTCGCCACGCTGACGTCGCTCGAGATCCGGGGCCTGGTGCGCCGGGAGCCGGGGCAGGTGTTCGGCAGACACAGCTGAATGTTCAATGCTCAATGTTCAATGCTGAATGTTCAAGTACTTGGTGAGTGAGCATTCGTCATTGCGCATTGATCATTGAGCATTGAGCATTGAACATTGATCATCATGATGCGCCACCTCTACATCCACGTCCCGTTCTGCGCGCGGCGCTGCAGCTACTGCGACTTCGCCATCGCCGTGCGCCGTGCGGTGCCGAGCGAGCGGTTCGTCGACGCGGTCCTCCGGGAGCACGCGCACCGCCGCGCGGCCGAGGGCTGGCGCGATGCGCCGTGCGAGACCGTGTACCTCGGGGGCGGGACCCCGTCGCGGCTCGCCGCGGACGCGCTTGCCAGGCTGCTCGACGCGTTCCCGCGGGTGGCCGGTGCGGAGGTCACGCTCGAAGCCAACCCGGACGACGTGACCCCCGCTGCCGCGCGCGCGTGGGTGGCGTCCGGCGTCAATCGCGTGTCCTTGGGGGTGCAGTCGTTCGCGGATGACGTGCTGCGCTGGATGCACCGGACCCACGATCGGGCGGCGGTGCTCCGCGCGGTGCCGGCGCTGCGCGACGCGGGCGTCACCTCGCTCTCGCTCGATCTCATCTTCGGCCTGCCGGCCGGCCTGGATCACGCTGTCGCGCGCGATCTGGCGGCCGCGCTCGCGCTGGCCCCCGATCACCTGTCGGTCTACGGCCTCACGCTGGAGCCGCGCACGCCCTACGCGCGCTGGGCCGCGCGGGGCGCGACCCGGCCGGCCTCGGAAGCGCGCTACGCGGCCGAGTTCCTGCTGGCGCACGAGACGCTCGTCGCCGCGGGGTTCGCGCACTACGAGATCTCGAATTACGCGCGGGTGGACGCCGCGGGTGGCAGCGCGCGCGCGCGGCACAACGCCGCCTACTGGAGCGGAGCGGCCTATGCCGGTCTCGGGCCGTCGGCGCACGCGTTCGACGGCCGGCGCCGCCGCTGGAATCTCCGCGACTGGGTGGCGTACGAGCGGGCGGTGCTCCGCGACGAGGATCCCGTCGGCGGCGTGGAGGATCTCTCGCCGGCGGCGATGCGCCTGGAGCGCGTCTACCTCGCGCTCCGGACCGACGGTGGCCTGCCGCCCCGGGAGGGCCGATCCCTCGTCCAGGACCGGGTCGTTGCAGCCATCAGCCAGGGGTGGCTGACAGCGCGGGACGGCGCCCTGCGATGCACCCCCGCGGGCTGGCTCGTGCTCGACTCCCTGGTGACCGCCTTGACCACTTCGGCCGAAGGTGGCTAATTTTGTGCAACTACAACACTTGGGCTATGTCGGACCAACTCTCTGATCGCGAGCGCGAGGTCCTGTCGGCTGTCGTCCGGACCTACATCGAAACCGCCGAGCCGGCAGGGTCGCGCACCATTGCCAAGCGCTTCCGGCTGGGTGTCTCGGCGGCCACGATCCGCAACACGATGAGCGATCTCGAGGACCGCGGCTACCTGTTCCATCCGCACACGTCGGCGGGGCGCATTCCCACGGACCTGGCCTACCGTGCCTACGTGGACGGGCTGATCTGGCGGTCCGAGGTGTCGCCCGCCGACCAGGACCGGCTGCGCCTCGAGCTGGGCCGCGATTCCGGCGTGATCGAGGGGATCCTCGTCAAGGCGGCGCAGGTGCTGGGGGTGCTGACCCACGAGCTGGGTGTCGCGGTCGCGCCGTCGTTCGACGCGGCGGTGCTGGAGCGGCTCGACCTCACGCAGATCTCGGCGGAGCGCCTGCTCCTCGTCCTGGTCATGCGCGGCGGGCTGGCGCGGACGCTGTTCGTGCAGGTGGCGACGTACCTTCCGGCGGAAGCGGTCGCCGGCGTGACGCTGGTGCTCAACGAGCGGCTCGCCGGGCTCACGCTGCGCGAGATCCGCGCCACCCTGCGCGACCGGCTGCGGGACAGCGCGGGCGGGACGCACGAGTCGGAGCTGCTCAACATCTTCATCGAAGAGGCCGATGCGCTGTTCGACCTGCCGGCGGCGGCCCAGAGCCTCGTGCTCGGCAGCGCCCAGCTCCTCGCCGAGCAGCCCGAGTTCCACTCGAATACCCAGATGCGGACGCTGCTCGAGCTCACCGAGCGGCGCGACCTGCTGCGGGACGCCCTGCGGCAGCGGAGCGAGCCCGGCGTCACGGTCACCATCGGGAGCGAGAACGCCGACCCGCGGCTCACCGCGTTGACGATCGTCACCGCGAGCTATCGCTTCGGCTCGCTCGCGGGCGTGATCGGCGTGATGGGACCCACCCGCATGCCGTACGAGAAGGTGCTGGCCCTTGTGGACCACACCAGCCGCATGGTCGAGGATCTCGCCAGCTGACATGGCCCGGGACTACTACGAAGTCCTCGGAATCTCCCGCGACGCCTCCGAGGCGGACGTCAAGCGCGCCTACCGCAAGCTCGCCATGGAGTACCACCCCGACCGGAACAGCGGGGCCAAGCGCGCCGAAGAGCGGTTCAAGGAAGTGACCGAGGCCTACGAGGTGCTGCGCGACCCGCAGAAACGCGCCCAGTACGATCGGTTCGGCGCGGCGGGGCCGCGTGGCGGGGGCGGATTCGGCGGGTTCCATCCCGACCTGGCCGAGGCGCTCGGCATCTTCATGCGCGACTTCGGCAACATGGGCGGGTTCGACGCGTTCTTCGGGGGCGGCGAGCGCAGCCGAAGGACGCGGCGCCGCGGCCCCGACGTGCGCATGTCCATCGAGGTGAGTCTCGCGGAAGTGGTGACGGGCGCCAAGCGCGCCGTCAAGCTGCGCACGTTGCAGGCGTGCGCGACCTGCGGTGGGACGGGGGCCAAACCGGGGGCGGGCAGCGAGGTGTGCCGCACCTGCGGGGGGGTGGGCGAGGTGCGGCGGGCGACGCAGTCGTTCCTCGGCCAGCTGGTCTCGGTCACGCCGTGTCCCACCTGCAACGGGGAGGGCACGGTGATCCGCGACGTGTGCGACGCATGCCGCGGCGATGGGCGCGTCCGGCGCGAGAAGACCGTCGACATCGAGATCCCACCCGGCGTGTCGAGCAACAACTACCTCACGCTCCGCGGGGAGGGACAGGCGGGGCCGCGCGGCGGCCCGGCCGGCGATCTGATCGTCGTGCTCGAGGTGACGGAAGACCCGCGCTTCGAGCGGCACGGCGACGATCTCGTGTACGATCTGCCGGTGTCGTTCAGCCAGGCGGCGCTCGGCGCCGAGCACGAGGTGCCGCTGCCCGTCGGCTCCATCACGGTGCGCGTCCCGGCGGGGACGCAGTCCGGGGCGATCCTCACCCAGCGGGGCAAGGGGCTTCCCGGCCTGGAGTCCGGACGCGTGGGGGATCTGCACGTGCGGGTGCGCGTGTGGACGCCGGCCAAGCTGTCCCGCGAGTTGGAGGAGCTGCTCACGCGGCTCAAGGATCTCGAGGGCGACCCGCCGGAAACCGAGCGCTCGGGCGGCAGGGGATTCTGGGACAAGATGCGGGAGGCGCTGGGCGGCTGATGGGCGGGGACTGTCTGTTCTGCAAGATCGCCCGCGGGGACATCCCCGCGAAGCTGGTCGCCAGCGACGAGCGCTTCGTCGCGTTCCACGACATCGATCCCAAGGCCCCGACGCACATCCTGGTGATTCCCCGGACGCACGTCGCGTCGCTCGACGCGGCGGACGATCCGGCCCTGCTGGGCGGGCTCCTGGCGTTCGTGCGCCGCGTGGCGCGCGACGCCGGTGTGGCGGAGGCAGGCTATCGCACGGTGCTCAACACCAACCGGCACGGCGGTCAGGCGGTGGCGCACCTCCACGCCCACATTCTCGGTGGCCGGCAGATGGGGTGGCCGCCGGGCTGAGCCGCACTTGTAGCGGGCGCGGGGTCCCGGTATCATAAAAGGCTTCGCGGAACCAATCTCTCACCTTTGCTGCCCGGACGCGGGTGCGACTCGGAAGGGGTGATTTGAGGGAATGGCGGAAGTGATCATCCACGAGGATGAGAGCTTCGAGCGGGCGCTCAAGCGCTTCAAGAAGAAGTGTGAAAAGGCGGGGATCCTGTCTGACTTGCGGAAGCACCGTCACTACGAGAAGCCCAGCGAGCGCAAGAAGCGGAAACTCAACTCGTCGCGTCGCAAGACCCGCAGGGAGCGACGACCCTGACGATCGTCTCGGACCCGGACGCGCAGGTGGCCAATCCCGCGGGAACGGCTGGGAAGTAAGGGTGTCGGTCGCAGAGGGGAACCAGGAAGGGGCGCGCGTGACGCGGGTCACGAGCGCCCCTTCCGCGTTGCCGGCCGTCGCGGCCGCGGAGGTGCTGCGGCAGCTCGAGTTCGCCCGGGCGCTCGACGACGTCGCGGCGCGCGCGGTCGGCCCGCTCGGGGCCGCGCGCGTGCGGGGGCGCCTCCCGTCGGCGGACGTCGACGCGATCCGGGCCGAGCTGGCGACCACGGCCGAGCTGCAGCGCCTGCTGGTCGGCGGCGATGCGATCCGGCCCGAGCCGATCGCCGATCTCACCGCGTTGCTCGATCAGCTGGCGGTCGCCGGCACCGTGCTCGACGGCGTGGCGCTGCTCGAGCTGGGACGCGGGCTCGAGGCCATGCGGCTGGTGGCCGCGGAGCTGAAACGCGTGGCGGAGGTGGCGCCGCGGGTCGCGGCGCTGGGGGTCGAGGTCCCGCCTCCGCGCCTCGCGCGCGACATCCTGCAGGCGATCGAGCCGGACGGCCGCGTCCGGGACGGCGCGGACCCGGGGGTTGACCGGGCGCGGACCCGCCTGCGCGAGGCGCGGGCGCACGTGATCCAGCTGCTCGAGCGCACGCTGCGCGGACTCGCTGCGCACGAGGCCCCGCCCGACGCGTCGGTCACGGTGCGCAACGGCCGGTACGTGATTCCCGTGACGCGCGACGCGCGCGGCCGCGTTCCCGGGATCGTCCACGCCGAGTCCGCCTCCGGGGCGACGCTGTTCGTCGAGCCCCAGGCGGCGGTGGAGCCGGCGAACGCGCTCAACGCGCTGGAGGGTGAGGAGGCCCGCGCGGTGCTGGCGCTGCTGCGGCGCCTCACGGATGCCGTGCGCCCCCACGCGCCCGCGGCGGCCGCCGGGCTGGCGATGTGCGTGGCGGTGGACGATCTCTACGCCCGGGCGCGCTACGCCGCCGACGTGCAGGCGGCGATCCCGGCGGTGGCGCCCGCGCCCGGCCCGCACGTGCTGCGCACCGCACGGCACCCGCTGCTGCTGGCCGAGGGCGTCGCCGCCATCCCGTTCGACCTCGAGCTCGAGAGCGGTGAGCTGGCGCTGATCGTGAGCGGCCCCAACACCGGCGGCAAGACGGTCCTGCTCAAGGCGGTGGGGCTCGCCAGCGCGCTCGTCCAGGCCGGCGTCGTGCCGCCGCTCGGCGACGGGTCAGCCGTGCCGGTCTACCGCACGATCGTCTCCGATATCGGCGACAATCAGTCGATCGCCGCGAGCCTCTCGACGTTCAGCGCGCACCTGTACGCGCTGCGGGAGGCGCTCGCGCAGGCGGGCCCGGCGGCGCTCGTGCTGCTCGACGAAATCGGCAGCGGCACCGACCCGGTCGAGGGGGCGGCCCTCGCGGCGGCGACCCTGCAGACGCTGGTGGAGCGTGGCAGCCGCGTCGTCGCGACGACCCACCTGAGCGAGCTGAAGCTGCTGGCCGCGGAGACGGCGGGCGTGGTGAACGCCTCGCTCCACTTCGACGCCGCCACACTCCGGCCGACCTACCGCCTGGTCAAGGGCATTCCGGGCCGCTCCTACGGGCTCGTCATCGCGCGGCGCCTCGGCCTGCCGGCCGACGTGCTCGATCGGGCCGAGCGGCGCACGCCGGAGGCGGAGCGCTCGCTCGACGCCATTCTGGCGGACGTCGAGCGACGGGCCGCGCTCGTTGCCACCCGCGAGACGGAGCTCGACACCCTCGCCGCCCAGCTCGGCCGGCGCGACGGGGAGCTGGCCAACCTCCGGGAGACGCTCGCCGAGCGCGAGCGGGCGGCGGCCACTCGGGCGGCCGAGCTGGAGCGCGAGGGGCGCGAGCAGGCCCGGCGCTTCCTGCTCGACGCGCGCAAGCGGGTCGAGGACGCGATTGGCACGGCCCGGACGGCGGGCACGGACGCGACGGCGCGCGCGGCGCGGCGCCTGGTGGAGCAGGGGATCCGCGACGAAGGGAACGCGCTCGAGAAGCTCGAGGCCGAGCTGGTGAGCAAGGGCTGGCGGGTGAAAGGCGTCAGGGGATCGGCGGGCACGGCCGGCTCGCCCCGCGTGGTGCATCGCGGTCGGATCAAGGCCGCCGCGGCCCCCGCCGATCCGGCGGCGCCCGCCCCGCGGTCGCCGGCCGCACCCAGCGTGTCCGAGCTCGATCTCCGCGGCATGACCGCCGAGGAGGCCCGCGAGGCGGTGGATCGCGCGGTGGACGCCGCCACGCTCGCCGATATCCCGGCGCTGCGGATCATCCACGGCAAGGGGACCGGCGTGCTGCGCCAGGTCGTCGACGAGCTGCTGCGCGGCGACCGCCGGATCACGGCGCACCGGCTTGCCCCGCCGCGCGAAGGCGGTACCGGTGTCACGATCGCGGAGCTCGCGTGACGAGCATCCCCGACGACGTGATCGAGCAGGTGCGCGACGCCGCCGACCTCGTCGAGGTGATCGGCGAGCACGTGCAGCTGCGGCGCACGGGGACCGACTACCGCGGCGCCTGCCCGTTCCACGGCGGCAAGCACCGCAACTTCGCCGTGATTCCCAAGAAGCAGATGTTCTACTGCTTCGTGTGCCACGAGGGCGGCGACGTCTTCACGTTCTACATGAAGAAGTTCGGGATGGACTACCCGACGGCGGTGCGCGAGGTGGCGCGCCGCGTCGGCGTCACCATCCCGGAGCGCACCGCCTCGGGCCCGGATCCCCTCGAGCCGTTCTACCAGGCGGTCGCGGTCGCTCAGGAGTGGTACGCGCGGCAGCTGCGCGAGGCGCCCGAGGCGGAGCCCGCCCGCCGCTACGTTGCGTCGCGGGGCCTCGATCTCGAGCAGCTCCACCCCTACGGGCTCGGCTACGCGCCGCCCGGCCCCGCGTTCCTCGACGCGATGCAGAAGCTCGGCATCACGCCGGACGTCTTGATCGGCGCGGGGCTCGCCCTGCGCCGTGAGGACCAGACGCTGCGCGCGCGGTTCTGGGGCCGGCTGCTGTTCCCGATCCACGACCTGCGCGGGCGGGTGGTGGCGTTCGGCGGGCGCGTGATCGGCGACGGCGAGCCCAAGTACCTCAACTCGCCCGACTCCGAGGTGTTTCACAAGGGCCGGCTGCTCTACAACCTGCACAGCGCCAAGCACGCGATCCGCAAGGCCGAGCACGCGGTGCTGGTCGAGGGCTACTTCGACGTGCTGCGCCTGCTGCTCGCCGGGCTCGACCACGTGGTGGCGCCGCTCGGCACCGGGTTCACGCCGGAGCAGGCCCTGCTGCTCAAGAAGCTCACCGAGCGCGTGACCCTGCTGTTCGACAGCGACATGGCCGGCCTGCGGGCCACGTTCCGCACCGGCGACGAGCTGCTGCGCGCCCAGGTGAGCGTGTCCGTGGCGACGATGCCCGAGGGCGAGGATCCCGACACCCTCGTCCGGCGCGGCGGGCTGGCGGCACTCGAGAAGGTGCTGCGGGACGGCGTGGACGTATTCGAGCGCAAGCTGCAGCTGCTGGAGCGGAAGGGGTGGCTCGGGACGCTGAGCGGCAGACGCCGCGCGCTCGATCGGCTGCTGCCCACACTCCGGGCCGCCGCCGACCCCGTGACGCGCGACCTCTACATCGCGCGGGTCGGCGAGGCGCTCGGCGTAACCCGCGAGGCGGTGCTGCAGGAGATCGCCGACCGCCCCGGCTCCTCCGGCTACCGGTCCGGAACGGCCCGGCCGGCGGAGGCCGCGGCGCCCGAAGCGCCGCGCGTGCGCAGCCACTCGGGCCCGGAACGGGATCTGATTCGCGTCATGCTGCACGATCCCGACGCTCGGGGCCGCATCGCGGAGCTGCTGCCCGACCGCGCATCGCTGCGCGAGCCGGACGCGACGCTGTTCGAGGCCGTGCTGCAGCTGGGATCGGAGCTGCCGCCGGCGAGCTTGCTCGAGACGCTGGCCCCCGAGCCGCGCGTGTTGCTCGCGGCGCTGCTGGAGGAGAACTGGGGACCGCCCGACGTCGGCGCGGTCGTCGCGGGGGCGGTGGACCGGATCGAGAGTCTCCGGCTCGAGCGACGGATGCACGAAGTCAACCGGCGCCTGCCGTTCGCGAACGCCGACGAGCAGATGGCCCTGGCGCACGAGAAGGACACCCTGAGCCGGAAGATGTCGCAGCTCAATCCGGCTCGCTGGAACGTGATTCGGAAAGGGAGGACCGGTGCTGGCTGAACTGTCTACGTTGTTATTGCTGCAGGAGAAGGATCGCGTCATCGATGAGATCCGCGAGGAGCTCGCGGCGTTCGAGCCCGAGCTCGGGCAGCTCGACGCCGAGGCGGCCGCCGCCACGGCGCGGCTGGAAGCGGCGCAGCTCGGGATCACGGACGCGGAGACGCGGCGGGCGCAGCTCGAGGAGAAGATCGAGAGCTTCCGCCAGATGCAGGAACGCCGGCGCCAGCGGCTCGAATGGGTGCGCGGCGCGAAAGAAGCCGCCACGCTGATGGCGGAGCTGGATCTCGGTCGCAGCGTGCTGGCGCGAGAGGAAGCCGAGTGGATGCGGTCCGCCGACCGCATCCAGGAGGCCGGAACCGGCGCGGCGGAGGCCGAGCGCAATCTCGAGGAGCTCAAGGCGGCCCAGGCCCCGCGCCGCGAGGAGATCGCGGCGCGACAGGCAGACTGCGGCGACCGGCTGGCGGTCGCCCAGGCCGCGCGCGGCGCGGTGGCGAAGCAGCTGACCAAGCCGACGCTCGTGCAATACGAGCGGATCCGGCGCGGCCGGGCGCCCATGGCGCTCTACCCCGTGCATAGCGACGCGTGCGGGCACTGCCTCACCGCCGTGCCGATGCACCGGCGCCAGGAGCTGCGCACCGGGCAGAAGGTCGTCATGTGTGAGGCCTGCGGCGTGATGATCTACAACGCCGAGCTCATCCCCCCGGCGTGATGCTCCCAACGCCGCGGTGGGACGTCGTCGCCGAGCCGCCGGCCGATGACGTGCGGCGGCTCGCCCAGCTCCTGAGCCTGCCGGAGCCGCTCGCGCGCCTGCTGGTGCAGCGCGGCTACGACTCCGAGGACCGCGCGCGGCGCTTCCTTCGGCCAACGCTCGACGCGCTCACCGACCCGCGCGAGCTGCCCGACATGGACCGGGCCGTCGCCGTCGTGGCCGACGCGGTGCGGGCGGGCAAGACCATCATGATCCACGGCGACTACGACGTCGACGGGCAGTGTGCGACGGCGCTGCTCACCCGCGCGCTCCGGGCCGGGGGGGCCCGCGTCGTGCCGTTCATCCCGAACCGCATGCGCGACGGCTATGACCTGGGCCCCGCGGGGATCGCGGCGGCGCGGGCGGCGGGCGCCGGGGTGATCGTCACGTGCGACTGCGGCGTCACCGCGGTGGAGCCGGTGGCGGCGGCGCGGGCGGCGGGGATCCAGGTGGTGATCACCGACCACCACCTGCCGGGCGAGCTGCCCGCGGCGGACGCGATCGTGAACCCGCGACGCGGCGACCCGACATCGCCGGCGGCCGACCTGTGCGGCGCGGGGGTGGCGTTCAAGCTGGTCCAGGCGCTCGTCCCGGCGCTCGACCTGCCGCCAAACCTCCCGCTCCATCTGATCGACTTGGTCGCGATCGCGACCGTGGCCGACGTCGTGCCGCTCACCGGCGAGAACCGCATCCTCACTCGGTTCGGCCTGCGCAAGCTCGCCGAGACACGCTGGCCCGGCGTGCGCGCCCTGATTGACGTGGCGGGGCTCGGCAAGACGGAGGTCCGCGCAGGCCACGTCGGCTTCGTGCTCGGTCCCCGGCTCAACGCAGCCGGCCGGATCGGCGAAGCGATGGACGGCCTCGCGCTGCTGCTCACCGACGATCCCGCCGAGGCGGAGACCCTGGCGCGGCGCCTCGAGGACCTCAACGCGCAGCGCCAGGAGCGGGACCAGGCGATCCTCGGCGAGGCGATCGACACGATCGAGCGCGAGGTGGACCTCGACCGGGAGTACGGCCTGGTGCTCGCGCGGGACGGCTGGCATCCCGGCGTGATCGGGATCGTCGCGTCGCGGGTGGTGGAGCGCTACGGGCGACCCACGATCCTGATCGCCCTGGAGGGCAAGACCGGCAAGGGCTCGGGGCGGAGCATCGCCGGGTTCGACCTGCACGCCGCGCTGCGGGCCTGCGCGCCGCTGCTGGTGCGCTACGGCGGCCACCGCATGGCCGCGGGCGTCACGGTGGCGCGCGACCGGCTGGACGCGTTCCGCGCGGCGTTCAACGACGAGGCGCGCCGCGTGCTCACGCCCGACGACCTGGTCCCGGCCCAGCGCGTCGACGCGGTCGTCGGCCTCGGCCAGCTCGACCTCGAGCTCGAGCGCCTGCTGCGTCACCTCGAGCCGTGCGGATCCGGCAACCCGTCGCCGGTGTTCGGCGTCGCCCGCGCGGCGGTCCGGGAGGCCCGTCCGGTGGGGACCAATCACCTGCGCCTGCTGCTCGAGGACGCGGGGGCGCGGCTCGCCGCCATCGGGTTCGACTGGGCGGATCGCATCGACCCGGCCTGGTGGCGCGGACCGGTGGACGTCGCGTTTCGCCTCGAGCGCAACGAATGGCACGGCGCCGTGAGCCTGCAGGGGCGCGTGATCCAGCTCCGGCCGTCGGCGGCGTGATGCGGATCATCGCCGGTGAATTCCGCGGACGCCAACTCGCGCCGCCGCCCGACGGCCGGGTGCGGCCCACCGCGGACCGGGTACGCGAGGCGTGGTTCAGCATCCTCGGCGCGGCCGTCCACGAGGCCCGCGTGGTCGACCTGTACGCCGGCTCCGGCGCGCTCGGCCTCGAAGCCCTGTCGCGCGGCGCGGCGCACGCGACGTTCGTCGAGCTCGCCACGGCCTCGCTCCGCACCCTGCGGGCGAACATCGACGCACTCGGCCTCCAGGGCCGGGCGCTGGTGCGGCGCGCCGACGCGCTGCGCTACGTCGAGCGGCTCACCCCCGGCGCGTTCGACGTCGCCTTCGCCGACCCGCCCTATACGACCGGTCAGGCCGCGATTTTACGCGACCGGTTCCGCGCCGGGCCGTTTGCGCGTATCCTGGGCATCGAGCACCAGTCCGAGCTCGCCCTGGGCGGCGACGCGACGCGCCGTTACGGCAACGTGACCATCACCTTCTTCTACGCCCCATGACCCAACTCGCTCTCTACCCCGGTTCGTTCGACCCGCTGACGCGCGGCCACGAGGATCTCATTCAGCGGAGCCTCCAGCTCGCCGACCGCGTGATCGTGGCGGTCGCGGTCAACGCCGCCAAGGCGCCCCTGTTCTCCGTCGACGAGCGGGTCGCGATGCTGCGCGCCGTGGTAGGAGACGAGCCGCGGGTCGACATCCGCTCGTTCAACGGCCTGCTCGCCGACTTCGCGCGCGGCGTGGGCGCCACCCTGGTGGTGCGCGGCCTCCGCGCCGTGAGCGACTTCGAGTACGAGTTCCAGATGGCGCTGATGAACCGCCAGCTCAATCCGGAGCTGGAAACCGTCTTCCTCGTGCCCGATCTGGGGCTCACGTTCCTCAGCTCGAGCGTCGTGCGCGAAGTCGCGCGGTTCGGCGGCGACGTGCGCGCGTTCGTCCACCCGGTCGTCGAGCGCGCCCTGCGCGCCAAGTTCCGATGACCGCGTTCCGCGCGGCGCTCCACGAGCGGGCGCGGGCCCTGGGGCATACGGTGGTCCTGGCGGAAGGCTGGGACCCGCGCGTGGCGCAGGCCGCCGACCGGCTGCGCGCGCGCGGGATCGCAACCGTGATCGTGCTGCAACGACCGGTGCGCGGCCATCCCCGGCTGGGCGACGTGGCCGAGCTGCTGCACCGGCGGAAGCCCGATCGCGTGCGGGACGGGACGCACGCGCGCGAGCTGGCGGCGGATCCGCTGCGGTTCGCGGCCGGCCTCGTCGCGCTGGGCGAGGCCCACGCGGCCGTGGGTGGGGCCACGTGTCCCACCGCCGACGTGCTGCGGGCGGCGCTGTGGGCGATCGGGCCGGCACCGGGGATCGAGACGGTGAGCAGTGCGTTCTACATGGTGCTTGAACGGGCCGGGGCAGCGGGGGAGAGGGGCAGAGAGGGAGCAACCGCGGGTGGGGCGAGGCTGCCGCCGAGCGGGGTGCTCACCTTCACGGATGCGGGCGTCGTACCGGATCCCACCGCCGAGCAGCTCGCCGACATCGCCGCCGCGGCCGCCGATGACCGGCGCCGCATCGTCGGCGACGAGCCGGTCGTCGCGTTTCTCTCGTTCAGCACCAAAGGGAGCGCCGAAGGGCCGCGGGTGGACAAGGTCCGGACGGCCGTCGCCCGCTTCCGCACGCTGCGGCCCGCCGTCGCGTGCGACGGGGAGCTTCAGGGCGACGCCGCCCTGGTTCCCGGGGTGGCCGACCGCAAGGCACCCGGGTCCCCCGTGGCCGGGCGGGCGAGCGTCCTGGTCTTCCCGGACCTTGACAGCGGCAACATTGCATACAAACTGGTGCAGCGTCTCGCCGGCGCGGTGGCGATCGGGCCGATCGTGCAGGGCCTGGCCCGGCCGATGGCCGACCTCTCGCGCGGTGCCACCGCGGACGACATCGTCGATGTGGCGGCGGTCGCGCTGCTGCAATCCGCGAAGGGACGTGATCCGATACCGGAGGGGGCATGAGCTTCACGATGCGGAAGGACCCGACGGGCGTGTGGGTGGTCGGTGTGGACGGGCAACTCATCGTGTCCAACCGGCACGAGCTCAAGGAGAAGGTCCTCGACGCGGTCAGTGGCGGTGCGCGCCGGGTGCTGGTGGATTTCACGAGCACCGGGTACATCGACTCCTCCGGGCTCGGCGCGCTGGTATCGCTCGCCAAGAAGCTCCGGGAGGTGGGTGGTGAGCTGCGCCTCGCCGGACTGAACGAAGACCTGCGCACGCTGTTCGAGCTGACCAAGCTCGACACGCTTTTCGCCATCACCGCGACGCCCCAAGAAGCGCTGACGAGCTTCTGAGACGGTGACGGTTCCGCTGCGGCTGTCGGTGCGGCGCGCGGACGTGCCGCTGCCGGGGACGGTGTCCCCGCGCACGGCCCTGCGCATTTCCGTGCGCGTGCCCAGCGAGCTGGACGTGGTCGAGCAAGCCGTGGACATCGTGGCCCGGCACTGCATCGCCGCGGGCCTGTCGGCGCGCCGCGCGCGCTTCAACCTCCGGGTCGCGCTGTGTGAAGCCCTCGCCAACGCGATGATCTACGGCAACGCCCTCGACCCGACCAAGGCGGTCGAGGTCCACGTCACGGTGACCGAGCCGCAGCTCCGCGTCGAGGTGGTGGACGAGGGCAACGGCTTCGATCCGGCGCACTTCGACGACGTGTGCCTGCCCGACGATCTCGAGGCGACGGGCGGACGGGGCCTGTTCCTGATCCGCCAGCTCGTCGACGACGTGTACCTCAACGAACGAGGTAACACCATCTGCATGGTTCTGCGCCGCGCCTAGAACGGCTCGACGCCATCCTGCTCGCCCTCGGCAATCTGGTCGGCCATCGCATCCGCCTGTGGAGCGCGGGGCACGCCGGACTGCGCGCCGTGGCCGGGGAGGGCCCGGACGATCGACCGCCGCCGGAGCCCCCCGAGGGAGGGGAGGGATTCCGCTGGGGACGCTCGTGGTTCGCGCCGGTGCCCGCGCTGGAGGACTACTGGGTCGAGCTGGAGCACGCCAGCGACACCGCCGCGGAACGGACGGTTCCCCTGCTCGCGAGCCTGCTCGGCTCCGAGCGCGATTCCCTGGCGATCGTACAGCAGCTGCACGATCGCCTCGAAGAGATCGAGCTGCTCTACACCATCAGCGAGACGTTGGGGCGCACGCTGGGCCTCACCGAGTCGGCGCGGACCATCGTGCGCGAGGTGGCGACCGTCGTGGGCGCCCGGCGCGCCTCGATCCTCGTGTTCGACGAGGAGCATGGCCTGCTCCGGCCGCTGGCGGGGTGGGGGATCGACGTGCAGCAGTTCGATCCGATTCCCGTGGATGATGACTGCTCGGTCGCGGCCCGGGTGTTCCGCGAGCGCCGCCTCCTCGAGCACGATCCGACGAGTGGCGCCGAAGCCCCCCCCTGCGAGCCCACCCGCGCCTATCGCGGCGTGGCGTTCGTTTCCGTCCCGATCCTCTACCCGCAGCCCGGGGCGCCGCCGCGACCGATCGGCGTCCTGAGCGTCACGGATCGCGCCGGCACCGACGCGTTCTCCGCAGGCGACAAGCGCCTGCTCGCGGCGGTGGCGAGCCAGGTGGGGGCCTCGATCGAAAACCAGCGGCTCGTCGAGCGCGATCGGGAACAGCAGCGGCTGCGCCGCGAAGTCGAGCTGGCGCGCGACCTCCAGCTCAAGCTCCTCCGGCCGCGGTACGCGGGCCACGCGGACGTCGCCGCGCGCTGCCAGCAGGTGGACGAGGTGGGCGGCGACTTCTACCACATCATCCGCCTGCCCGAGCACCGGCTGGGCGTGATGCTCGGCGACGTCTCATCCCACGGATTTCCGGCGGCCCTGATCATGGCGCTGGTGCTGTCCGCCGCAGGCATCCACGCCGAGGAAGCCGGGTCGCCGGAAGACGTGCTGCGCCTGCTGCTGTCGTCGGTCGGGGACGACCTCGCCGACACGGAGATGTACCTCTCCGTGATCTACGCCGTCACGGACCGGGCGGCGGGCACCCTGCGATACGCCAACGCCGGACACCCGCACGCGTTCGTGCTCCGGGGCGACGGCCAGGCCGTGCGGCTGGAGGCAACGGTCCCCCCGCTCGGGCTCGCGCCGGAGCAGCCCTTCACCGGCGCGGAAACGTCGTGGTCCAGGGGCGCCGACAGCCTCGTGCTGTGCTCGGACGGCGTGGTGGACGCCCGGAACGATGCGGGCGATCGGTTCGGCGAAGAGCGGGTGCTCGACGTCGTCCGCCGGGAGCGGCGCAACGGCTCCCGAGCGGCTGTGGAAGCGGTGTTCGAGGCCCTCGCGGCGTTCAACGGAGCGGGCCGCGACGACCGGACCGTCCTCGTGCTCAACGCCTGACCGGGGTGTCCCGCCGCCTCGGTCAGCACTTCCTGCGCGATCCCGCGATTCTCGACCGGATCGTCGCGGCACTCGACCCGGCGAGCGACGATGCGGTAATCGAGATCGGGCCGGGGGAGGGAAGCCTCACCGCGCGGTTGCTGCCGCGGGTCGGCGCGGTGGTGGCGATCGAAAAGGACCGACGGCTGGCGACGGCACTGGCGGCCGCGGGGAGAGGGGAAACGGGAAACGGGAAGCGGGCGCCACTGGTCGTGCACTGCGTGGATGCCCTCAAAGCCGACTGGCACGCCCTGCTGCGGGACGCGTTTCCCGTTTCCCAGTTCCCGCTTCCCCCAAAGGTCATCGGCAACATCCCGTACTACATCACGTCACCGCTGATCGACAAAGCCCTGACCCTGCCAGGCGCCCGCGTCATCGTGTTCCTCGTGCAGCGCGAGGTGGCCGACCGCGTGGTGGCGGAGCCCGGCACGAAGGCGTTCGGCGCGCTGTCCGTCGGGGTGCAGACGGCGGCGCGCGCGGAGCGGCTGTTCACGGTGAAGGCCGGGTCGTTCCTGCCGCCCCCAAAGGTGGAGTCGGCCGTGCTGCGGCTCACCCCACTGGAGCGGCCGCTGGTGGCGCCGGCCCGCCGCCCCGCGTTCCGCAGGTTCACCACCCAGCTGTTCGCGCAGCGGCGCAAGCAGCTTGTCCGCAGCCTGCGGGCGGTGGCCGGGATCGATCGCGATGCCGCGCTCGCCCTGCTCGAAGGACTTGGAATACCCCCGGCCGCCCGCCCGGAAACCGTCGCGCCGGGCGACCTCGTCACCCTGTTCAGTTCGTTGACGGCGATCCAGCGCGCTGATACATTGTGAATTCTTTCACAATATCAGATGCGCAAGATCGCCGACTCGACCGTCCGACGGCTCTCCCTGTACCTGCGCCTGCTCGAGGAGTTCGAGCAGGAGGGCATGGAGACGGTGAGCTCCCAGGCGCTGGCGCAGCGGGGGAGCACCACCGCCGCCCAGGTGCGGAAGGACCTGTCGTTCTTCGGCTCGTTCGGCAAGCGGGGCATGGGTTACCGCGTGCCCGAGCTGGTGTCCAGGCTGCGCGACATCCTTGGCCTCGAGCACGAATACGCCGTGGTGGTCGTCGGGGCGGGCAAGGTGGGGAGCGCGCTCGCCCAGTTCCGGGAGTTCGCGAGCCGCGGGTTCCACATTTTCGCCGCGTACGACAAGGACCCGGCCAAGATCGGCCGTGGGTGGGCGGGGGTCGCGATCCGCGATGTCGCGCGACTGGACGACGACCTGGCCGCGCGGCCGGCCGACATCGCGATCGTCGCCGTGCCGGCCGAAGGCGCCCAGGCGGTCACCGACCGACTGGTCGCGGTCGGCGTCAAGGCGATCCTCAACTTCGCGCCCGTGCCGCTCACCGTTCCGGCGGACGTGACCGTGAAGCACGTGAACATGGCCCTCGAGCTCGAGACGTTGAGCTACGCGCTGAGACATCGCTAGATTGGGGCACATGCCCCGCGTCAACGTCACCTCCGAGATCGGCCCATTGCGGGCCGTCTTGGTTCATACGCCCGGCAACGAGCTGCTCGCGGTCACCCCGGGGACGCGCGAGGACTATCTCTACGACGACATCATCGACGTCGATATCGCCCGGCGCGAGCACCAGCGCATGGTGGCGGTGCTGCAGCGCTTCGCCGAGGTGTACGAGGTACGCCAGCTCCTCGCGGAGGTGCTGGAGCAGCGCGCGGCCCTCGACTTCCTGATCGGCCGGACGCTCGAAGTCGTGCCGTCGGACGCGCTGGCCCGCCAGCTCTCCGACCTGCCGACGGCGCAGCTGGTGACGACGCTCATCGAAGGGGCGATCGAGGAGGGCGGGCCGATCGGCCGGGCGCTGAACGAGGTCGGCTACGCGCTGCCGCCGGTGCCCAACCTGTTCTTCACGCGGGACGTGGGCATCGTGATCGGCGAGCACGTGGTGATCGGCTCGATGCGGCACGGGGCGCGGTGGAGCGAGGAGCTGATCGTCAAGGCGCTGTTCGCCTACCACCCCGCCATGGCCAACGCCGGGATCCTGTACGACGGCTCCGAGGAGCGCCGGCTCAACTACACCCTCGAGGGCGGGGACGTCCACCCGGTACGGCCGGACACGCTGGTGCTCGGCTTCAGCGACCGTTCCAGCCCGGCGGCGCTCGATCACCTGTGCGACCTCGTGTTCGCGCGGGGCGGCATCACCGACGTGATCGTCGTCGTCATGCCGGGCGAGCGGACGGCGATTCACCTCGACATGATCTTCACCCAGCTCGATCGCGAGGTGTGCACCGTCTACCCGCCGCACTTCGTCGGCCCGGAACGGCTGCCCGTGCTGCATCGCCGCAAGGGTGATCAGGGCCTGCGCGAGATACCCAATTTCTTCGCGGCCCTTCGGGCGGTCGACCTCGTGCTGGAGCCGGTAATGTGCGGGGGGACCGACCGGACCATGCAGGAACGCGAGCAGTGGGCGTCCGGCTGCAATCTCGCGTGTCTGCGGCCGGGGGTCGCCCTGGCGTTCAGCCGCAACGAGGAGACGCTCGCCGAGTGCGCCAAGGCGGGATTCGCGATCGTGCCGGCCCTGGAGTTCCTCACCGGACAGCGGCAGATCGCGGAGGGCGAGCGCGCCATCATCACGATCGAGGGCACCGAGCTGGTGCGCGGCGGCGGCGGCCCGCGCTGCATGACGCTGCCGCTCCGGAGGGACCCGCTGTGACGCAGCCCGGGCTCGCCGCCCGGCCGATCGGCACCCTGCTCGATCGGGCGCTGCTGCACCTCCAGGCGGGACCCGCGGAGAGCCTGGCGATCGCGCGAGACGTGCTCGGATTGGGGCGAGCACCGACGCTGGTGGCCGAGCGGCTTGCCACGGCCCTGCTGGGAGCCGACCCCAGGGTGCGGCGCGACCACCTCGGCCGCTGGCGCCTGGCCACGGAGCCGCGTCCGGCCACCCTGCTCGAGGACCTGGTCTTCGCGGTGGTGGACGTCGAGACCACCGGGTCGCGCGCCGGCGGGGAGGACCGGATCACGGAAGTGGCGGTCGTGCTGGCCGGACCGAGGGGGCGGGTGGAGATCGTCGTCGATCGCCTCGTCGATCCCGAGCGGCCGATCCCGCCAATCGTCACCCGCCTCACGCGCATCACCGATACCATGGTGCGGGGCCAGCCGACGTTCCGGGAGATCGTGGACGACGTGCTGACGGCGTTGGCGGGGCGGGTGTTCGTCGCCCACAACGCGCAATTCGATTGGCGGTTCCTGGATGCTGAGGTGCGCCGGGCCCGCGACCTGAGGCTGGACGGCCCACGCGTCTGCACGGTCAAGCTGGCCCGCAGGCTGATCCCCGGGCTCAAGAACCGGGGACTGGACTCCGTGAGCCGGTACTTCGGCATCGAGATCGAAAACCGGCACCGCGCCGGGGGAGACGCCCTGGCCACCGCCAGGATCCTGGTGAAACTGCTCGACCGGGCAGGGGAGCTGGGAGCCACCACGATCGATGAGCTGACCCAGGTCAGTGCCGCCGTGAAGCCGCGGAAGACGGCGGGCCCGGGCTGGGTGCAGGAGATATGAGCCGGGTTCAGACGTTCCGGATCGGCGCGCTCACGTGCCACGCCCTCGATGCGGGGAGCCAACGGCTCGACGGTGGAGCCATGTTCGGGGTCGTCCCGAAACCGCTCTGGGAGCGGCGGGCCCCGCCGGATGACCGCAACCGGATTCCGTTGGCCCTGCGCTGCCTGCTCGTCGAGCATGAGGCGGGCCTGGTGCTTGTGGACACCGGTGTTGGCAACAAGGAGAATGACAAGTTCCTCGGCATCTATGCTGTGGAGAACCGGGGAGCAGGTGGAGCGACTCTGCTCGATGATGCTATTGCCAGTATTGGAGTTACGCCAGCTGATATAAAGTACATTATCAATACACATCTCCACTTCGACCACGCGGGCGGGAACACGTTGATTCGTGGAGAACGTGGCGCCAGCGCGGGAGCGGCAGGAGCGGCAGAGGCGGCCGCCGAGTTGGCGTTCCCGAATGCCACGTATGTCGTTCAGCGGGGCGAGCTGGACTTCGCGCGGCATCGCAACGAGCGAACCGCGGCAAGCTATCTCCCCCCGAACTTCGAGCCGATAGCGGCGGCGGGCCGCTGGCGCCTGGTGGAAGGGGAGCAGGAGGTCCTTCCGGGCATTCGGGTCCTCCCGACGCCAGGGCACGTCCCCCACCATCAGTCCATCGTCGTCGAGAGCGCCGGGGAGACCGGCTGCTTCATTGGCGACCTGATCCCGACGGTGGCACATCTGCCGCTGCCCTGGATCATGGGGTACGACCTGCACCCCCTGGTCACCCTCGAGACCAAGCGGCGGTTCCTCGCCCGCGCCGAGCGCGACCGGTGGGTGCTGATCTTCGAGCACGAGCCCGGACCGGGGATCGGGCGCGTCGAGCTCGGGACGCGGGGATACGAGTTCGTGCCGCTTGACACTCCGGCGGAGCCGGGGTAGCTTGACGCAAATTGAAGCAAGCAAGCGCGTTAGCGCTTCACCCTCCTGCCACCGCTAGCCGGTGCGCGTTCAGGGTTCCGTGAGTAGCCCCGCGGACCGGAGTTGATCGCGGGCGTGCGGATTCCATGAGGGTGGTGGAGTCCGTTTTTTTGTAGCCCACCCCACTGGGAGGAGGACGAACTGGCGATACCGAGCGAGAGTCAGGAACAGCGGATTCGGGTCAATCGCATGATCCGCATCAGTCCCGTCCGGCTGGTTGACGCGGACGGTTCGCAGGTCGGCATCGTGCCGCTCGATGAGGCGTTCCGCCTCGCGAACGAACGGGCGCTCGACCTGGTCGAGGTCGCACCGACGGCGCGGCCGCCCGTCGTGAAGATCATGGACTACGGCAAGTTCAAGTTCGAGCAGGCCAAGGCGGCTCGGGCGGCCAAGAAGAAGCAGCACATCATTCAGATCAAGGAAGTGAAGTATCGGCCGGGGATTGACGATCACGATTTCGACTTCAAGACCCGCCACGCGCGGCAGTTCCTGGAAGAGGGCAACAAGGTGAAGCTCACCATGATGTTCCGCGGGCGGCAGGTCACGCATCCCGAGCTCGGGCGTCAGGTGTTGTTCCGCGTCTTCGAGGAGGTCAAGGAAGTCGCGAAGGTGGAATCCGAGCCGAAGCTCGAAGGCCGGAACATGACGATGGTGCTGGCACCAAAGTGAGACTGAGGCAATGCCAAAGAAGAAGACCAAGCGCGCTGCGGTAAAGCGCTTCAAGCTGACCGGCACGGGCAAGGTCCGCCGGTTTCGCGCCTTCAAGAGTCACATCCTGACGAAGAAGGATGCGAAGCGGAAGCGCCGCCTGCGGCATGGAACCACGTTGTCGAAGGCGGACGAGGGGCGCATCCGGCGCCTGCTCCAGGCGTAGCGGAGGCACCATGGCACGAGTCAAGACGACGGTGGCGCGTCTCAAGCGCCGCAACAAGATCCTGCGCGCCGCCAAGGGGGCGCGTGGGGCTCGCAGCAAGCTGTACAAGACGGCCAAGGAAACGGTCGAGCGGGCCATGCGGTACGCGTACCGGGACCGCCGGACCAAGAAGCGGGAGTTCCGCAGCCTGTGGATCGTGCGGATCAACGCCGCGGCTCGCGAGCACGACCTGTCCTACAGCCGGTTCATGGCCGGACTCAAGGACGCCGGCGTGGTGATCAACCGGAAGATCCTGGCCGAGCTCGCCGTGAGCGACCCGGCCGCGTTCGGGGAACTGGCCGCCGTCGCCAAGAAGGGCAAGTAGGCCGGGGAGCCCCGGCCCACGGGCCGCATTCATGGCGCACGGTTCGCTCGCTGAGCAGCTGGCGGCGATCGCGGCGCGGGTCGACGAGATCGCGGGCGCGGACGCGCGCCAGCTCGAGGAGCTGAAGACCGAGCTGCTCGGCCGCAAGGCCGGGGCGCTCACGACCATCCTGCGATCCCTCCCCGAGCTCCCGCCCGAGGAGCGCCGCGGGGCGGGTCAGCAGGCCAACCAGGTCAAGCGTCTGCTCGAGGAGGCGATTGCCGCGCGTCAGGCGGCGCTCGCGGCCGCCGTGCGGGCGGTGACCGTGGACCGCACGATGCCGGGACGCGGCCGCTGGCGCGGCGCGCTCCACCCCATCACTCAGGTCGTCGACGAGGTCTGCGCCATCTTCCGCGAGCTGGGGTTCGCGCGCGTGGTGGGCCCGGAGGCGGAGACCGAAGCCTACAACTTCACCAAGCTGAACATCCCGCTGGACCACCCGGCGGCCGACATGCACGACACGTTCTACCTCGGACCGGGCGTGGTGCTGCGCACCCACACGTCGCCGGTGCAGGCCCGCGTGATGGAACGGTACCCGCCGCCGATCCGGGTAGTCGTGCCGGGCCTCGCGTATCGCCGCGATCCGTTCGACCCGTCGCACGCCCCCGTGTTCGACCAGATCGAAGGGCTGGTGGTCGACGAAGGCGTGAGCTTCGTGGATTTCAAGGCGGCGATCGACTACTTCGTGCGCCGGTTCTTCGCGAAGGACACGCCCATGCGGTTTCGCGCGTCCTTCTTCCCGTTCACCGAGCCCTCCGCCGAGGTCGACGTCCGCTGCCAGATCTGCGGTGGCGGTGGGTGTCCCACGTGCAAGCAGACCGGGTGGATGGAGATCATGGGTGCGGGGATGGTGCACCCGGCCGTGTTCGAGACCTGCGGCGTCGACGCCGAGCGCTACACGGGATACGCCTTCGGCATGGGGCCGGCCCGGATGGCGCTCGTGCGCTACGGCATTCCGGACATCCGGATGCTCTACCAGAACGACATGCGCTTCCTGGCGCAGTTCGTGGAGTGAGCCGGTGTACGCCTCGCTGAGCTGGGTGGGCGATCTCCTGGGCCGGCAGCTCGAGCCGGAGGAAACCGCGCGCCGGCTGACGCTGCTCGGGGCGGCGGTGGATGCCATCGAGCCGGTCCACCAGGAGCTGGGAGACGTGCTGATCGGGCTGGTGCGGCACGTCGACCGGCATCCCGACGCCGACCGGCTCTCGGTGTGCCTGGTGGACGCGGGCGGCGAGAAGCCGTTCGAGGTCGTCTGTGGGGCGCCCAACGTCCAGGCCGGGGTGAAGTACCCGTTCGCGCCGGTGGGTGCGGCGCTGCCCGGCGGTCTCAAGCTCGAGCGGCGCAAGATCCGGGGCGTGTTCTCGAACGGCATGCTCTGCTCGGCGCGCGAGCTGGGACTGGGGGCGGAGCATCAGGGCATCCTGGCGCTCAACACCGCGGCCGCGCCGGGCACCCCGTTCCTGGAGGCGGTGCCGGTGGCCGATACGCGGCTGCTGGTGGACGTGACGCCCAACCGTCCCGACCTGCTGTCGCAGCGGGGCATCGCGCGCGAGCTCGCGGCGCTGCACGGGCTGAGCGTGCGTCTGCCCGTGGTGCCGGGCGCGCCCGCGCCCCTGGCCCCGCGCCGCGCGACCACGCGCGGCACGGTGGGTGGAGTGGACGTGGCGATCGAGGATGCGGCGGGGTGCCCCCGCTACATCGCGGCCGTGATTCGCGGGGTCCGCGTCGGCCCGTCGCCCGAGTGGCTGCGGGCGCGGCTGCTCGTGATCGGCGCGCGCCCGATCAACAACGTCGTGGACGCCACGAACTACGTGCTGCACGAGATCAACCAGCCGCTCCACGCGTTCGATCTCCGGAGCCTGCGCGGCAACCGGGTGGTGGTCCGGCGCGCGCGGCCCGGCGAGACGCTGGTGACCCTCGACGGCGAGCGCCGTGCGCTCACACCCGACATGACGATGATCTGCGACGGTGAGGGGCCGGTGGCGGTCGCCGGAGTGATGGGCGGCGAGAGCTCGGAGGTGTCGGCCGACACGTCCGACATCCTGCTCGAGTGCGCCTACTTCGATCCGGCCCGCGTGCGGCGCGCCCGGACCACGCTCAAGCTGAGCACCGATGCGTCCTACCGCTTCGAGCGCGGCACCGACCTGCTGGGACTGGCGCAGTCGGTGCGGCGCGCCGTCGAGCTGATCATCGGCGTGGCCGGCGGGGAGGAGGCCGAAGCGTCCCTGGATCTCTGGCCGGAGCCGCAGCAACCCCGCACGGTGTTCCTGCGGCCGGCCCGGGCGGCCCATCTGCTGGGGGTCGAGATCCCGCAACCCGAGATCGAGCGCCTGCTCACGAGTGTCGGGTTCACGGTGGCGCCCAAGGGGGACCGCCTGGCGGTGCAGGTCCCGGGGTGGCGCCCGGACGTGCTCCGCGAGGTCGACCTGATCGAGGAGGTAGCGCGGCTCCGGGGCTACGACACGTTCCCCGTGGAGCTGCAGCCGTACCGGCCAACGGCCGTGCCCGACGCGCCGATGGAAGCGGCCGCGGCGCGACTGCGGCGTCTCCTCACGGGCTGGGGGGTGCACGAGGCGCGCACCGTGCCGATGGGGCCACGGTCCGCACCGCACGCGCAGGCGATCCTCAACCCGCTCTCCTCGGAAGAGGGGTTTCTGCGGACGGACCTCCTGCCCGGCCTGGCCCGGTCGGTCGAGCACAACTGGTCGGTGCGGGAACGGGACGTGCGGCTGTTCGAGATCGGGCGGGTGTTCCGCGCGACGGGTCCGAGCCCCGATGGCGGTGGTGGGCTGCCGGAGGAGACCCTGCGGGTGGCGGTGGTGCTCACGGGGGCCCGGGAGCCGGACCACTGGTCCCAGGCCGGCAAGGCGGCGGATCTCGACCTGTGGGATCTGAAGGGTATGTTTGAGGAGCTTGCCCGGGTCACGGGGCCCGAGGGTGGGGTGGTGGAGCCGGACGGGGCGTCGGGCTGGGTGCTGCGGGACGCGACGGGGACGGAGCGGGGCCGGGCGGGGCCGCTCGCAGCCGATCGTCCCCTCTGGGCGGGCGCGGCATGGGGGCTCGAGCTCGATCTCGTGGCCGAAGCGGCGACGGTGGCACGCTATGCGCCGCTTCCGACCACGCCCGCGGCCGAGCGCGATGTCGCCCTGCTCCTGCCGGCCGGGATCCTGGCCGAGCCGGTGGTGGCCGTCATCCGGCGCGCGGGCGGATCGCTGCTCGAGTCGGTTCGGCCCTTCGACGAGTACCGCGGGACCGGGGCGGATCGGCGGAGCGTCGCGTGGCGGCTGGTGTTCCGCGATCCGCAGCGTACCCTGCGGGACGCGGAGGTGGACGGTGCGGTGGAGGCGATTCTGGGGGCCCTGAGGAGGGAGCTTGGAGTCGAACGCCGGCAGGCCTGAGCTGCGTGCGCTGGGGGAGCTCGAAGCCGCGATCGGTCACATCGCGGAGGAGCTCGCCGCATGGCGTCGCCGCGCGCTCAAGGCCGAAACCCAGCGCGCGGAGCTGGGGGTCGGGCACGACGTCGTGGGCGCGCGCGAGCGGATCCTCGAGCTCGAGCAGGTGAACGCCGATCTGCAAGAGCGGCTCAGCGCGGCGCGCGAGCGGGTGGAGCATCTCCACGCGCGGCTGCGGTTCCTCGAGCAGCAGGTCGGCGTGGAGGGCCAGCCCCGGTGAGCACGAGCCGCACGCTCGTCAAGGTCCGGATCGGGTCGGAGGAGTACGCGCTCCGCTCCGACCGGCCGGAGGAGTACACCCGCGCGGTGGCCGATCACGTGAACAAGGCCCTCAAGGATGTGCTGTCCGCGGGGACCATCGTCGAGTCGCAGAAGGCGGCGATTCTCGCGGCCCTCGCGATCGCCGACGAGCTGTTCCAGGCGCGCGCCGCGCAGGCGGACATCACGGAGCGGTTGGAGCGGCTCACCGTCGAGCTGGCCCGGCTGCTCCCGCCAGCCAAGCGCGCGTCCCGGGCGACGGGGGCGTTTGCCTCGTCCGGCGACGGGCCGTAGCTTGGGGGGGCAGGTGTAGCACGGGCGCGTCCTCGGGCCGTTCAGGACAGGACGCGGCGCCCGCTCGGCGACGGGAGCGGAGCAGCCGCTGGAGATAGATCCCCCTATGGTCTCAACGCCGGTCATCCTCTGGCTTGCCGCCGTTCTCGGTGTCGGAGTCCTCGCCGCGGCGGTTTTCCACTTCCTGGGAGGGCGTTCCGAGCGGCGGCGCGCGGACCTCGCGGGCCGCACCGGCGCGCAGCAGGCGGAGCGCCACCTCGCGGAGGCGCGGCGCGTGGCGGAGACGGAGCGCGCCCAGGCGGTGCTGGCCGCCAAGGAAGAGATCATCCGGGCCCGCGAGCAGTGGGAGCGGGAGGCCCAGAGCCGGCGCGAGGAGCTCGAGCGTCACGAGCGGCGCATGGAGGAGCGCACCACGCTGCTCGACCGGAAGCTCGACACGCTCGAGGAGCGGGATCGCGAGCTGGAACGGCGGGAGCGCTCGGCCGTCCAGCGGGGGCGGCAGCTCGAGGAGGGGGAGGAGGCGGTCAAGCGCCTCCAGGCGGAGGCGCGGAGCCGGCTCGAGGCGCTTGCCGGGATGAGTGCGCAGGACGCCAAGGCGGAGCTGGTCCGGGCGATCGAGGACGAGGCCCGCAGCGCGGCCGCCGCCACGGTGCGGGACCTCAAGGAAGAGGCCAAGCGGAACGCGGAGCGCGAGGCCAAGAAGATCGTGGCGCTCGCGATCCAGCGCATCGCCGCCGAGCACACCGCGGAGACCACGGTGTCGGCGGTGGCCCTGCCCAACGACGAGATGAAGGGGCGGATCATCGGCCGCGAGGGACGGAACATCCGCGCCTTCGAGACGGCCACCGGCGTGGACGTCATCATCGACGACACGCCCGACACGGTCGTGGTGTCCTGCTTCGACCCGGTGCGGCGCGAGGTCGCGCGGCGCGCGCTCGAGCAGCTGATCGCCGACGGCCGCATCCATCCGGGCCGGATCGAGGAAGTCGTGACACAGGTGCGCGACGGACTCGAGAAGGAGCTCGTCGAGGTCGGCGAGCAGACGGTGTACGAGCTGGGCATCCACGGGATGCACGCCGAGCTGGTCAAGCTGATCGGCCGGATGAAGTACCGCACGTCGTACGGCCAGAACATCCTGCAGCACTCCAAGGAGGTCTCCTGGCTCGCGGGCATCATGGCCGCCGAGCTGAAGCTCGACGTGCACCTCGCCAAGCGCGGCGCCCTGCTGCACGACGTGGGGAAGGTGCTGACCCACACGCACGAGGGAACCCACGTCGAGCTCGGGGTGGAAGTGACGACCAAGTACGGGGAGCACCCGTTGGTGGTCAACGCGGTTGCGGCGCACCACGACGACGTCGCGCACGAGTCGCCGATCTCGGTGATCGTGCAGGCGGCCGACGCGGTGAGCGGCTCGCGGCCCGGCGCGCGGCGCGAGGCGTTCGAGACCTACGTCAAGCGGCTCACCAACCTGGAGTCGATCGCGACGAGCTACCAGGGCGTCGAGAAGTGCTACGCGATCCAGGCGGGACGCGAGATCCGCATCGTCGTGATCCCCGAGCTGGTGGACGACGGCAAGGCGGCGTCGCTGAGCGACCAGATCGCGCGCCGCATCGAGAACGAGCTGCAGTATCCGGGACAGATCAAGGTCGTCGTGATCCGTGAAACGAGGTCGGTCGACTTTGCGCGCTAGAATCCTCGACGGCAAGCAGATTGCCGATGCGATGCGGGCGGACTTGCAGCCCGAGATCGACGCGCTGCGGGCGCAGGGTGTGCAGCCCGGCCTCGCGGTGGTGCTGGTGGGCGAGAACCCCGCCAGCCAGGTGTACGTGCGGATGAAGGGCCGCGCGTGCGAGGCGGCCGGCATGCACAGCGAGACGATCCGGCTCCCCAAGGAGGCCGCCGAGGCCGAGCTGCTGGCGGTGATCGACCGGCTGAACGCGGACCCGAAGATCCACGGCATGCTGGTGCAGCTGCCCCTGCCGCCGCAGATCAACGAGACCCGCGTGCTGCACCGCATCCTGCCCACCAAGGACGTGGACGGGTTCCACCCCGAGAACGTCGGCAAGGTGTCGATCGGCGATCCCACGGGGTTCCGTCCGGCGACGCCGTACGGCGTGCAGCAGATCCTCGTGCGGTCGGGGATCGCGACGGCGGGCGCGCACGCCGTGATCGTGGGGCGGTCCAACATCGTCGGGCGCCCGATGGCCGCGCTGCTGATGCACAAGGGGAAGGGCGGGGATGCGACCGTCACCGTGTGCCACTCGCGTACCAGGGACATCGGGGCGGTGACCCGGCTGGCCGACATCCTCGTCGTGGCGATGGGGAAGCCCGAGTTCGTGCGGGGCGCCATGGTGCGGCCCGGGGCGGTGGTGATCGACGTGGGGGTGAACCGGGTGGACGACGCCGCCAGCGACAAGGGCTACAAGCTGGTGGGCGACGTCGCGTTCGACGAGGTGAGCGAGGTGGCGGCCGCGATCACTCCGGTGCCCGGCGGCGTCGGCCCGATGACGATCACGATGCTGCTCTACAACACCGTGCAGGCCGCGCGGCAGTGGGTGAGCTGACGCTCTTCCCGAGCGGCGCGGCGCCCGCCGAAGGCGCCTGGTCGGTTTCGCAGGTGACCCAACGGGCCCGCCAGCTGCTGGAGGCGGGCTTCGAGCGTCTGTGGGTGCGCGGCGAGGTGACCGGCTTCAAGGCGTACCAGAGCGGCCATTGGTACTTCTCCCTGCGCGACCGGCAGGCGCAGGTGCGCTGCGTCATGTGGCGCACCGACAACCAGCGGCTCGACGCGCCGCTCGCGGACGGCCTCGCGATCTTCGCGGAAGCGCAGCCCACGGTCTGGGAGGAGCGCGGCGAGTTCCGCCTCACGGTGCGCCAGGTGATCCCGACCACCGCGGGGGGGATGTGGCAGCTCAAGCTCGAGCGCGCCCGCGCGGCCCTGGCGCAGGACGGGCTGCTCGACCCCGCGCGGAAGCGTCCGCTGCCGCGCTACCCCGAGCGCATCGCCATCGTGACGAGCCCCGATGGCGCCGCCTTGCGGGACATCGTGGCGGTGATGCGACGCCGCTGGCCGGCGGCCCGCCTGACGGTGGTGCCCGCGCGGGTCCAGGGCGAGACCGCGGAGGCCGAGCTGCGGGCCGCCCTCGCGCTGGTGAACCGGCTGGACGTGGAGGTGGTGATCGTCGGCCGGGGCGGTGGATCGCGCGAGGACCTCTGGGCGTTCAACAGCGAGGCGGTGGCCCGTGCGGTCGCCGCGGTGCGCGTGCCGACGGTGTCCGCCGTGGGCCATGAGACCGACGTCTCGCTCACCGACCTCGTGGCCGACGTGCGCGCCGCCACCCCCTCGGCCGCGGCGGAGGCGGTCGTGCCGGATCGCACGGCGACGCTGGCGCAGGTGAACGGGCTCGCGCGACGGCTCGCCGGCGGCCTCATCGGCCGGGTCGAGGCCGGCCAGCAGCGGCTCGAGCGCACGGCGGACCGGCTGAGCGCCTCGTTGAGCGGACGGCTCGAGCGGGGGCGCGCGCGGCTCGACGCGCTGGGCGGCACGCTGCAGGCGCTGAGCCCGCTCCGCGTGCTGGAGCGGGGTTACGCCGTCGCCCGGGACGCCGACGGCCACGTGCTCCGCCGGGTGGGGCAGTTCACCCCCGGAGCACCGTTCCGCCTCACGCTCGCGGACGGCGACGTGCCGGCCCGGGTGGCCGGACCGAAGGAGGCCTGATGACGCAACCGTCGTTCGGTGAGGCGCTCGAGCGGCTCGAGGCCATCGTGCGGGACCTCGAGCGCAACGACCTCGATCTGGACCGCGCGCTGGCGCTGTTCGCCGACGGGATCGCGCAGCTCAAGGTGGCGCGCGGGCTGCTCGCCGCGGGCGAGCAGCAGGTCAAGAAAGTGCTGGCTGAGGCGGACGGCACCATTGTCACCGGCGACCTCGACGCCTGACGCGGCGGCCTTCCTGGCCGGCGCGCGCGCGGCGGTGAACGCGGCGCTCGCGGCCTGGCACCCCCGCATTCGCGCGGCGTATCCCGGGCCGGTGGGTGAAGCCATCGTGTACGCCCTCGAGGGACCCGGCAAGCGGCTCCGACCGGGGCTGACCCTCGCGATCCACCGCGAGGTCGGCGGGCGCGGGGACGCGGCCGAGCTCGCCGCCGCCATCGAGGTGGTGCACACCTACTCGCTGGTGCACGACGATCTGCCCTGCATGGACGACGACGCGCTGCGGCGCGGGCGGCCGACGGTGCACCGCGTATTCGGGGCCGGCGTGGCCGCGGAGGCCGGGTTCCGCATGGTGCCGCTCGCCGCGTGGATGGCCGCGGCGGGCTGCGAGCGCCTGGGGATGGCGACGGACCCGCGGCGGGTGGTGGTGCGGGCCCTGTTCCAGGCTGCCGGCGTGGGCGGCATGATCGGCGGGCAGGTGCTCGACCTGGCGGCCGAGGGCTGCGCGCTCGACCTGGCGGCGGTGATCGCGCTCCACCGCGCCAAGACCGGCGCGATGATCGCCGCGAGCGCGGCAATCGGCGGGCTCGCGGCGGGGCTCACCAACGAACGCCTCGCGGCGGTCCGGGCCTACGGGGCGGAGCTCGGGCTGGCGTTCCAGATCGTGGACGACGTGCTGGACGTGACCGAGAGCTCGGTTCGGCTCGGCAAGACGGCCGGCAAGGACGCGCGGCAGCGGAAGGCGACGTTCAGCGCGCTGCTCGGGCCGGACGGCGCGCTGGCGGAGGCGCGGGCCGCGGTGGACCGCGCGGTGGACCGTCTCGGGGCGGCCGGGATAGATTCCACCCTGCTGCCGGGCCTCGCCCGGTTCGTGGTGAATCGGCGCTCGTGAGGGGGCGCGGAACAGCGATGAGGGAGCCGTGATTGAGCGGTGCGGACGGAAACCAGCGTAGCGCCCCCATGAGCCTACTCGACTCGATCCAAGGCCCCGAGGACCTCAAGCGCCTGCCGCGCGAGCAGCTGCCGGCGGTCGCGGATGAGGTGCGCCAGCGCCTGATCGACGTGGTGTCGCAGACCGGCGGCCACATCGGGGCAGGGCTCGGGGTCGTCGAGCTCACCGTCGCGCTGCTCTACAGCTTCGATTCGCCGCGCGACCGGATCGTGTGGGACGTGGGGCACCAGGGCTATCCGTGGAAGGTGCTTACCGGCCGGAACGCCCGGCTGCCGACGCTGCGGCAGGCCGGCGGCCTCTCCGGCTTTTTGCGCCGGGTCGAGAGCGAGCATGACGTGTTCGGGGCCGGGCACGCGGGCACCGCGATCTCGGCGGCGCTGGGGATCGCGGTCGCGCGCGATCTTCAGGGCGAGCAGTTCCAGGTGGTGGCGGTGGTGGGTGACGGCGCCATGACGTGCGGGCTCCCCTACGAGGGCTTGAACAACGCGGGCCACTCGCACCGCGATCTGCTGATCGTCCTCAACGACAACGGCATGTCGATCGCCCCGAATGTCGGGGCGATCCACAAGTACCTCGGCTCCGCGATCGCGAGCCCGCTGGCCAACCGGATGCGGGAGGGCGTGAAGCACATCATCGAGCGCGCGTCGCACGTCGTGGGCGGCCAGCGCATGATCGATCTCGCGAAGACGGTCGAAGAGAGCATCAAGAACCTCTGGTCGCCCGGCATGCTGTTCGAGGAGCTGGGGTTCCGCTACTTCGGTCCGATCAACGGTCACGACATTCCCGCCCTGCTGCGCACGCTCGACCTGGTGCGGACTCTGAAGGGCCCGCGGCTGATGCACGTTCTGACCGAAAAGGGCCGGGGCTTCCCGCTCAGCGAGCCGGACCGCGAGAAGTTCCACGCGCGGAACCCCTACGATCCGCAGACCGGTGTGTTGCGGCCGGTGAAGAACCCGGGGTCGGCCTGGACCAAGGTGTTCGGCGAGGCGCTCGCCGCCCTCGCCGGCGAGGACGAGCGGATCGTGGCGATCACGGCGGCGATGCCCTCCGGCACCGGCACGAACGCGTTCGAGCAGCGCTGGCCCGCCCGGTTCTTCGACGTGGGCATCGCCGAGGGACACGCCACCACGTTCGCGGCGGGGCTCGCGACGCAGGGGCTGCGGCCGGTCGTCGCGATCTACTCGACGTTCCTGCAGCGGGCCTACGACGGCGTGATCCATGACGTGGCGATTCAGAACCTGCCGGTCACGTTCTGCCTCGACCGCGCCGGCATGGTCGGCGCGGACGGCCAGACCCATATGGGACTGTACGACATCGCCTACATGCTCGCCGTGCCCAACATGACGGTCACGGCGCCGCGCGACGCCGCCGAGCTGATCGGGCTGTTGCGCGGCGCGCTGGCGCACGACGGGCCGTTCGCCATCCGCTACCCGCGGGACAACGTGCCGGGCGTCGTTCCGCCGGTGGCGGACGTGGGCGCGCTGCCGTACGGGTCGTGGGAGGTGCTGCGGCAGGGACGCGACTGCGCGATTCTCGCCGTGGGCGTGATGTGCGAGCCGGCCCTGGGCGCGGCGGAGCTGCTGCGCGCCGACGGGCTCGACGTGTCGGTGGTAAGCTGCCGGTTTCTCAAGCCGATGGATCACGCGCTGCTGGAGCTCCTGGTGCAGGACCACCGGGTGCTCGTCACGGTCGAGGACGGCGTGGTCGTGAACGGCTTCGGCGCCATGGTGGCCGTGCATGTGGGCGAACTCGCCCCCGATGTCCGCGTCAGCACGCTCGGCGTCGCGGACCGCACGTGGGAGCACGCCGGCCGGTCGGCCCAGCTCGCGGACGCGGGCCTCGACGCCGCGGGCATTGCCGCCAGGGTGCGGGCCCTCGCCGAACGGGAGAGCCTCTCGGCCCGATGATCCTCGGCGTCACCGGGAACCCCCGCTACGACGGCCTGCGGGCCCTGCTCGAGCAGGTCGCCCGCGCCGCGGCCCGGGACGGCTTCGCGCTCCAATCCGAGCCCGATCTGGCGGAGGTGTGGAGCACGCCCGTGCCCGCGCTGGATCTGACCGGACGCCGGCCCGACCTGGTGGTGTGCTTCGGGGGCGACGGGACGCTGCTCCGCACGGCGCGCCTCGTGAGCCCGCACGGGATTCCGATCCTCGGCGTGAAGATCGGCATGGTCGGATTCCTCACGACTGCCGTGCCCGGCACGCTGGACGCCGCGCTCGCGGCGGCCGTGCGCGGCGACTACCACGTCGAGACGCACAGCACCCTCGCGGCCGCGACGGTCGATGCCCGCGGGCAGGTCCATCGCCAGGCCACGGCCCTGAACGACGTGGTGGTGCACAAGGCCGGGGTCTCCCGGGTGATCCGGCTCCGCCTGCTGCTCAACGACGAGGAGATCGGCGCGTTCGCGTCCGACGGCCTGATCGTGGCGACGCCCACCGGGTCGACGGCCTACTCGCTGAGCGCCGGTGGTCCGGTCGTGGTGCCGGCCGTCGACGCCTTCGTCGTGACGCCGATCTGTCCCCATACGCTCGCAGTGCGACCGATCGTCGTGCCGGCGAGCGCGCGCATCACGGTCGAGGTGCTGCCGCCGATCGGCGAGGAGGACGTGATCGTCTCGTACGACGGCCAGGTGGGCGAATCGCTCGGCGAGGGGGCCCGGCTGACCGTGACGCGCGGCAGCTACGATGCCCGGCTCGTCCGGCTCGGATCGGGCGGCTTCTTTGCCCGCATGCGCCGGATGCTGCAATGGGGTGACCTGACCGACCGCGAACGGGCCTGAGCGTGCTGACCGAGCTCCGCGTCCGCGATCTGGCGGTGATCGCGGATGCCTCCCTGCATCTCGCACCTGGCCTCAACGTGCTGACCGGCGAGACCGGTGCCGGGAAGTCCATGCTGGTCGACGCGCTGGCCCTGCTGCTCGGCGAACGCGCGACCGGCGATCGGGTGCGGCCCGGTGCCGACCGGGCCGCGGTGGAAGCGGCGTTCGAGCCCACCGGGCGCGCCGGAGCGGCGCTCGCGGCGCGTGCGGGGCCGGCCGGTATCGAGCTGGAGCACGGGCGGCTCGTCGTGCGCCGCGAGCTGCGCTCGGACGGGCCCAACCGCGCGTGGGCCAATGGCGCTCCAACGACCGTTGCCACCCTGGCCGAGCTCGGCAGCGTGCTGGTGGACCTCCATGGACAGCATGAAGCGCAGTCCCTGCTGCGGCCCGCCGAGCAGCGGACCCTGCTCGACGCCTTCGCCGAAGCCGAGGGCGAGCGCGATGCCGTCGCGGCGGCGTTTGCGGACGCGCAGACGGCGCGGGAAGCGGAGGCGGCACTGGTCGCCCGGCACGGGGAGATCGAGCGCCGGGCCGACTACCTGCGCCACGTGAGCCAGGAGATCGCGGCCGCGGCCCCCAGGCCCGGCGAGGACGAGACACTCGCTACCGACGCCAAGCGCCTCGCGGCGGGCGAGGAGCTGATCCGCCTCTCGGGCCAGCTCGCCGATCTGCTGGACGACGAGGACCAGGGAGCGATCACGCGCCTCGGCGGCGCCGACCGCGCGCTGACCCAGCTCGAGCGCCTCGATCCGTCCGTCGGCCGGTGGCGCGAGCTGCTTGATGGAGCGCTCGCCCAGGCGGACGAGCTCGGGCGGGCGGTGCGCGACTATGCCTCGGAGCTGGATCTTGATCCCGCGCGCCTGGAGCAGGTCGAGCGGCGTCGCGACCTGCTGTTCCGGCTCATGCAGAAGTACGGCCCGACGATCGAGGACGTGCTCCGCACCGGCGACGAAGCCCGGCGGGAGCTGGAGCTGCTCGACACCCGGACGCTCGATCTGGCCGGTCTGCGGGAGCGGCGCTTGGCCGCGGACCGCCGCCTGGCCGCCGCCGCGGAGGCGCTCACCGCCAAGCGGGGCAAGGCGGCAGCGCGCCTGGGGAAGGCGGTCACCCGACTGCTGCCGGGGCTCGGCCTGCCGGGCGGCAGGGTCCGCGTGGACGTCGCGCCCGGCCCGACGACGTCGCAGGGGGCGGACGTCGTGGCATACCTGGTGGAGCTGAACGTCGGGATGGACGCGCGCCCGCTCGCCCAGGTGGCGAGCGGCGGCGAGCTGTCACGCATAACCCTCGCCTTCAAGGTCGTGCTCGCCGCGCACGACGCGGTCCCGACCCTCGTATTCGACGAGGTGGATCAGGGAATCGGCGGTGAGGTCGGCCAGCAGGTTGCCGACGCGCTCGCCCGCGTCGCCGCCACCCGCCAGGTGCTGGTGGTGACGCACCTCCCCCAGATCGCGGCGCGGGCCGACCATCATCTCAAGGTCGTGAAGCGCACGGTCGCCGGGATGTCCACGGCAGGCGTCGAAGTGCTGCGGGGTGAGGCCCGTGAGCTGGAGGTGGCACGCATGCTCGGCGATGCCGCGGACCGCGCTCTGCGGGCGCACGCCGCCGACCTGTTGCGGCGCGGCCGGGCCGCGCGCCCCGGGTGAGGGTCAGCTCCCAGCGGGCGGTTCGGACGGTGGCGCGGTGGGTGCGGCCGAGCTGCCCCAGAGGTTGTAGTACAGGCGAAGCCCGAAGGTGAGCGTGCTCGCCTTGGGGGTCGCGCCGCCGTTCCCGAAGTAGGCGACGTTGTAGGCCAGATGCGCGTCGAGCGGCAGGGCCGCCGCGCGCCTGCCGCGGTCGCCGCGAAACCAGATGCCCGCCCCGAACCCCCACGTCTCCATCGCCGTCAGGGCTTCGAGCTCGGGCAGCGCGTTGCCGCCGACCGAGTAGGAATCGCGTCCCTTGCGGTAATATGACGCCGAAACGAACACGCGCAGCTGCGGCGTCAGGCGGACCGCGGGGTGGGCGCTCACCCGCATCACGTCGCCCAGGTTGCGATTGACGACGGTCTCGGTCGCGGCGAGGGCCACGGGCTGATCGAGCCGCGTGACGCGGCGCGCGAGCTGATCAGGGAACTGCATCGTCCACGAGGCGGCGAGCCACAGCCCGAGATGGTCGCCCGGCTCGAACGCGGCGTCGAGGGTCCAGATCAGGTCGAGCTGCCGATCGCCGGTCCCGAGGTCCACGAGGCTCCCCGGACTGTCGCGTTTGCCCGTCGGCAGGCGCGCGCCCGCTCCGAGCACGGCGCGCAGCGCCTTGCGCTGGACGATCCCGTAGCGCACGCCCACCTCGATGTCGCCGAGCCCCGAGAGCTTGGTGGTCGCGCCCGGGCTCACCGGCGCCGCATCGTAGCCGAACGCGGCGCCGCCCAGCACGGCGTCGACGCCGTTCCCCCCCACGCGTCCCGTCGGGAGCGGCAGGCTGCCCGAGAGCGGCGGTAGGCCGAGCGCCACCAGCTCGGCGCTCACGCCGGCGATTGCTTGCTGGATGGCCTGCCCGGCGGGCGATCCCGCCAGCGGGGCAAACGGCGGCGCGGGGGTGGTGCCGTCGCCCGACACGAGGCCCGGCATGCCGACCAGGGCGGCAAGATCCGCCGCGAGAACGGGAAGCGCCTGGGCCAGCGCGCGAGCTTGGTCGCAGGTGGGATCCGTGGGACACCCGAACTGCCCGGCGGCGATGCCGGCCTCGAGGGTCGCGGCGGCGGTGGTCAGGTCGGCGAGCAGCTGAATGACGGAGTCCCGCGCTCCGGCGGCGCCGAGGTCGGTGACCTGGTTCCACCCCGCATTGGCGTTCGTGGTATCGAGCGTCGCGAACGAGTTGACGCGGGTCGTGACGAGCGGCACGCTGGCGGTGAGCGTGAGCCGATTGGACAGCCCGAGGGCGAAGTTGAACGGGAACCGTCGGATGTCGCCGTCGAGCCGGGCGCGGAACGCGCCGGCGTCGAACCGGAAGGTTGGGTCGCTGGTGATCGAGCGGACCGCCAGCTCCGCGGGCCCGAGCGTGGTGAAGTAGCGCGCGCCGAGGGTGTCGGCGCTCAGGTACGCGCCGAGCGGGATGCGGGTCCCCGTCGCATCGAACAGCTGGTCGAAGCTCGAGTACCACGGCTCGAAGCTCACGCGCAGCGCCCCCCGCGGCACGACGTACGGGTCGGGGAGCTGGGCGGCCGCCGGCAGAGCTGGCACTCCGGTGCCGGCGGTCAGCGCGAGGAGGACGCGCGCGGTTCGTGTACGCATGAGTTCGGCAAATCTAACCGCAATCCGCTCGCGCGGAGGGCCGGGAACGCAGCGGGGGCGGCCGGGTTTCCCCGACCGCCCCCATCACCCCCTGCCAGCACCCGCTACTGGATCGCCGGGACGCTGGTGCTGTACTTCGCGTTGATCGCCGCGATCAGGGCGTTGGCGACGAGCACGTGGGTCGCGCTGCTCGGGTGAATCCCGTCGAGGCTCAGCGCCCAGCCGAACGGCTCGTGCTGGGACTGCTCCGGCGTGACACCGGGCAGGCCGGGGAACGCCGGGAACGAGCGAATTGCGCTGGGGTCCTGAACCAGTTGCGCGAGCAGCGCGTTGGGATCGACGTAGACCCAGTCGTGGTCCGTCGCCGCCTGTTCGATGATCCCGTTGTAGGCGGCCACCGAGGAGAACAGGTTCACCATCTCGTCCACCGTGACCACGTCCGCGTCCACGGAGCAGTCGAGCACCACGGGCACCAGGTTCTGCGGTGCCAGGGTGCCAGCCTGTACCGAGTCCATCTTGGCCTGCGCCTCGGCGAGCATGGGCCCGCCCACCGGGAACGGCACCGACACCCAGGCCGTGTCCGTGGCTGTGAGCGCCTGGAAACCAAGGCAGTTGTTGTCCACGTCAAACGCGTTGAGCGGCGTGGTGAGGGCGTCGAACTGCGCCTCGAATCCCTTCCAGACGCGGCCCTGCGTGAGGTACGGCGCCAGCCCGACCTGCACCGCGCCGATGAGCACGCCCCCTTCGATGGTGCCGAGCGCGTCGAGGCTATCCAGCATGGCGGCGTAGCGCTCCGCGAACGTCGCGGGTGACGTGACGTCGGCTGCATTGCCTGGGTCGCTTGCATCCAGCACCGCGCCGAGCGCGTCGTTGTTGCCGATCCAGACGGTGACGAACGTCGGCATGACGCGCCGGGCGTTATCGACCTGGGATTGCCCGCCGCCAATGAACGTGGTGAGGGCGTTGGAGCTGTTGCCGGCGCCGAGCGGGTCGAAGACGTCCACAACCGCCGCGCCGGGGACGGCGAGGTTGTTCAGGTACGTGGGGACGTTCGGGCTGCGCAGCGCGCACCCACCCGGAACCGCCGGTCCCAGGATTTCCTGCGTGAAGACGTTCGTGTACGGCGGTGGGCAGCCTGGCTTGTTGAGCAGCGGCACGTTGAACGTGGTGCCCATCTGCTCCGCGAGCAGCACGGCGTATGACTGTTGCTGGGTGCTGTCGTTGATGCCGCCCGACTGGAAGCCCGCCGTGATGCTGTTGCCGAGCGACACGTAGCGCGCGAACAGCGGATCTACTGCCGTCGGCGGCTGAATCGTCTGGTTGTCGAGGCACGCCCCGAGCACGGCGGCCAGCGCGAGTGGGGCGAAGAGGTGCTTGCGCGTCATGGTCAGAACCCCACCGTGAAGGTGACGCCCACCAGATGGGCCATGAACTCATAGAGACCGTTGTTGAGCGACAGGTCCGGGGTCACGCCCGCCGGGAACTCGCGCGTCCGCCCGCGCCGCTTCTGCTGCATGAGGTACTGGTAGGCCAGATCCACCCGCATCTTCTCGCTGAATGCGTAGCCCAGGCCGACCGTGAACTCGTCGCGCTTGCCCTCGGGCAGCAACGGGGTCACGGTCTCGTCCGGGGCCGCGGCGGTGTGGAAGATGTAGCCGCCGCGCAGGGCGACCTTGCTGTTGGCCGCCCAGTCGAAGCCGAACCGGACGCCCCACGTATCCTTGTAGTTCTCGATCGCTGCGGAATTGAGCGCCGCCGTGTCGAACGTGACCGGCAGCTCGTTGAACAGCTTCCAGTGGACCCAATTGAAGTCGCTCAACAGCATCAGGCCCGGGCGGACCGTGACCGCGATGCCGGCCGTGATCTGATCGGGGAGCGTGACCTTGGCCGTGACGTTCTGGTCGATCAGCGGCCCGGTGACGAACGCCCCCTTCACCACGCTGTCGAGCGGGGTGCCGGCCGGGACGCCGAACGGGTTGCCGGCGGGGAGGGTGATCCCGGTGGCCGCGGGCGAGAAGTCGACCGTGCCGTTGTACGTGATCTTGACCCGGCTCATGTACTTGACGCCGAAGCTCACCCGCTCGAGCGGCTGGACCTGCAGCCCGACGTGAAACCCCACCCCGTTCCCGCTGCCGTCGAGCTTCCCGTCGGCGAACTGGGTGCCGAAGGGCACGCCCAGCTGTCCGAACGTCACCGTTCCCAGTCCCGGTACCGGGTTCTCGGAGAGATCGACACGCTGCGTGAGCGTCACCTTGCCGATGACGTAGTCGAAGCCCGCGCCGAACATCACTTTGGGGGTCAGCTTGAAGGCGACGGTCGGCTGGACGTACAGATTGAACAGGTTGTTGTCGTAGCCAGCGAACTTCCCCTGGAACGTGTCCGGCCACCTGGTGCCGAGGCCGTAGGGAACGAACGCGCCGATCCCCACCGCGAGCCGGTCACCGGCCCATTCCCCGTAGAAGTGCGGGACCGGCGTCCAGCCGTTGGTCAGATCGGTCTTCGTGCCTGTGAGGTCGGTGGTGAATCCGCCATTCGCGTTGATCCCGGTCACACCGCCGGAGATCGTCCAGCCCTTCCGCGCGAACAGGCCGGCGGGATTGTAGAACATGGCCGATCCATCCGCGCACGGCGCCGCCACACCCGCCCCCCCACGGCCCATGACGCAGGAGCCATGCTCGTTGACCTGGAAACCCTGGGCGGCGGCGGAGCGGGCGAGACCAAGCGTCGCCGCGGCGACCGCAACCAGCACGACGTGTCTGCTCATACGGACTCCACTGGACGAGGAAGGATGATGGAGCAGCGAATAGCCCGGGGCGCGACAATACCACAAGTCCGGCAGACTGTCAACGCGCGCAACAGCGCACCCCGGCTGCAGTTGCGGCGGGCGCGGGCACCGGAAATGGGAGCAGGGAATTCCCCTTTGTTCGTTCTGCCTCGCCTCATGGAATCTTCATGCGCGGGGCGCTAGCGTTCGCCCGATGAGAATCGTTCCCAACGACCGGGCGCCGGACCTCGCGCAGCGCCACCTCCGCGTGGCACTCGTCGGTGCCCCCAACGTTGGGAAGAGCAGCCTGTTCCAACGGCTCACCGGCCACTACGCCACCGTCTCGAACTACCCGGGCACGTCCGTCGAGGTCACCCGCGGGCACGCGCATTTCGACTGGGTCGCCGTCGAGGTCCTGGACACGCCCGGACTGCACGCCCTCCTCCCGACCACGGAAGACGAGCGGGTGAGCCGCCGGCTGCTGCTCGACGGCGAGGTGGACGTGGTGGTGCATGTGGTGGACGCGAAGAACGTGACGCTGCAGCTCCCGCTCACGCTGCAGCTGCTCGAGCTGGGGCGGCCGCTCGTGCTGGCGCTCAACCTCGCCGACGAAGCGGAACGGGCGGGCCTGCGCATCGCGCACGGCCTGTTGGCGCAGCGGCTCGGCGCAGCGGTGGTCCCGATGGTCGCGGTGGACGGGCGGGGGGTTGCGGAGCTGAAGCAGGCGGTGGTAGCCGCGACCGCGGGGCCGGCACCGGCGGTGCCCCGCTACCCGAATGGCGTGGGCGCGGCGATCGACACGCTGCGCGCCGCCCTCGCCGGATCGTACGACGTGGACGCGACGGCGCTGGCGGCGCTGTTGCTCCAGGGCGATGCGGAGGTTGAGCGCCTCGTGGCATCGGTCGAGCCGGATGGTGGGCGCTCGGCGCGAGCGGTGGCCGCGCGGTTGGCCGAGGGGTTCGGGGCGCCGGCCGCCTATCGCGTGGCGGTGGAGCGCCAGCGCGTGGCGGAGGAGCTGCTGCGCGGGGTGGTGGAGCTCGCGCCCGACGTGAGGTCCGCGGCGGTCGAGCGCCTGGGTCGAGCGCTCAGCCGGCCCGTGGTGGGGATCCCGGCCGTGATCGCCGTGCTGTATGTGGGGCTGTACCTGTTTGTGGGCCGGTTCGGCGGCGGGGTCGTGGTGAACTGGCTCGAAACCACGGTGTTCGAGCGGGGCGTGAACCCGCTGCTCGAGCGTCTGTTCGCCGGGATTCCGTCGGAGACATGGCGATCGCTCTACGTGGGGCCGTACGGTCTCCTGACGCTCGGGCTGCGCTACGCGGTGGCGATCATCCTGCCCCTGGTGGGCATGTTCTTCCTGTTCTTCTCCCTGCTCGAGGACTCCGGCTACCTGCCGCGGCTCTCGCTGCTGCTGGATCGCGGATTCAAGCGCATCGGCCTGAGCGGCCGGGCCGTGATCCCCATGGTGCTTGGCTTCGCCTGCGACACGATGGCGACGATGGTCACCCGGACGCTGGAGACCAAGCGCGAGCGGGTGCTGGCCACACTGCTGTTGGCGCTGGCGATCCCGTGCTCGGCCCAGCTCGGGGTGCTCCTCGCCCTGCTGGCGGGGCACCCGCTCGCGGTCACGACCTGGGTCGTGGCCGTAGGCGGGACGTTCGTCCTCGTGGGCGCGCTCGGCGCGCGTCTCGTCCCCGGCGCTGCTCCGGCGTTCCAGATGGAGATCCCGCCGCTCCGGCGACCGCGCCTGGGCAACGTGCTGACCAAGACCGTGACGCGCATGCAGTGGTATTTCCTGGAGGTGCTCCCGATCTTCCTGCTGGCGAGTGTGCTGCTCTGGGCCGCCGATCACACCGGGGTGTTCCACGCGGTCGTACGCGCACTCGCACCAGTGGTGCGCGCGCTCGGCCTGCCGCAGGAGACCGCCCAGATCTTCCTGCTAGGCTTCTTCCGGCGGGACTACGGCGCGGCGGGGCTGTTCGACTTGAACCAGCGCGGATTGCTGGACCCGGTGCAGATCGCCGTGGCGGGGGTCACGCTCACGCTGTTCGTTCCGTGCATCGCGCAGTTCATGATGATGCTGCGCGAGCGCGGCTGGCGGACGGCGATCGCCATCGCGGCGTTCATCACGCCGTTCGCGTTCGGCGTCGGCTTCGTGGTGAATCTCGTGCTGCGGAGCGTCACGTGAGGGCGGCCGCGGCGCGGCCCGTGACGTGCGGCTATTGCGGCCGCCGCTTCACGGAGGATCGCGGCCAGCCCGCCTGCCGGAGCTGTCCGCTGGGGGATGCGTGCCACACGATTCGCTGCCCGCATTGCGGCTACGAGAACCCGCTCGAGCCTGCCTGGCTTGGGCGTCTCGCCCACTGGCTCGGACGGCATGAATCCCGTCACCTGGCTCCGTAACGGCCTCGGCGCGCTCGTGCCCCGGGCGTGGGGGCGGGACTGCCTGCGCGGGACGCCCGTCCCCGTGACCGGCCCGTGCGCGGACTGCGACGCCGTGGACCTGACGGAGCTCCGCGAAGACGAGGTCGCCCGGGTGAGCTGCCTGCTGAATCCCGGTGGTACCACGGGCGTGCGCCTGGCCGGCGTCGGCGTGCTGCCGGGCACGGAGATCCGGCTGCTGCAGCGGCGGCCGGCGTACGTGATTCGTCTCGCGTATTCGGAGCTCGCGCTGGATCGCGAGACCGCCGCGCACATCCGGGTGCGGCGTGAGGGGATGGAGCCGGGCCGCTAACCCGGTCGTTGCCTCGCCGCCCTCCCGCGCTATCGTTAGCCGGGGCGCCCGGGTGGCGAAACTGGCAGACGCATGGGACTTAAAATCCCTAGGGGAGCGATCCCCGTGCAGGTTCGAGTCCTGCCCCGGGCATGAAGCGATGCCGCGAGCGCGACGTGCGGAGAGCGGCCTGCGAGCGGTAGGCTGAGGATTGGCGCGCCGCATCGCCCAACATGAGCCGCACCACCAGCGTGATGCCGCGTCACTCCAGGTGATGCACGGCCGCCGCTGAAGGCAGGGGGGGCACGGGCAGGGCGAGCGCCCGCTCGACGGCGAGCTGCCGCGCGACGAGCCGCCGCGCGCGGAGGAGCAGGACGATCCCCATGAAGGCGAAGAACGCCACGGTGATGGCGTAGAGCGCGCCCGGCAGCACGCTGAGGCCGGCGTCCGCCCGCGCGTCGGTCACGACCACCGCCCAGGGCGGGTCCCGCAACCAGGCGTAGCCGTAGTTCGGCGTACCGGCCGCACGAGCACGCCCCACGACTCCGCGGAGCGGCTCGCGGGGTGGCGTGAAGTGCGCGCCCTGGAGCGCGCTGGCCGAACGCGAGGTGGCTATCTGCACCGCTCCGCGCGCGCTCACCACCGCCGCGTGCACCCCGCTCGCGCCTTCGAGCGTCGCGAGGTACTCGGCCAGGCGCTCCGGGGCCAGGCTCGAGCGCAGCACCCGCACGGCGCGGCCGTCCTGGCGCTTGACGGCGATGGTGAAGTGCGGTTGACCGCGAAAGCCACCGTAGATCTCGCTCACGATCGAACGGTCGTTGCCCGTGAGCAGCTGGTGGAACCAGCCCTCATAGCGGTACGTGACGGCGGCCGGGAACGCTACCGGTCCGACGTACGCCTCCAGCTTTCCCGAAGCGCTCACGACCCCGAGATCGGTGAAGGCGTCGTTGGTCCGGCGCAGGGCGGCGAGGCAGTCGCCGAGGTAGCCGGCGTTGAGCGCCCGGGACGCGAACGCCGGATCGTCGATGATGTTCGCGAGGTTGACGAGGCGTTCGCGCAGGAACAGATCGAAGGTCGCCGCTTGGCGCTCGGCGATGGCCGCGAGACGCTCCCGGGCCCCATCCCGCAGCAACCGGAGATACTGGAAGTGGAAGAAGACGGCCAGCAGGAGCAGCGGCGTGAAGTACAGCAGGATCAGACGCGTGAGCGTGTGGCGGAACACCTCGCGCGCGTGACCGCTCTCGCCCACCGGGGCCGGGCGATCCCTGCCGGCAGCCGTCATCGTGTCGCACCTGACGTCATGGTGCACCCACTACTCAGCGCGTCGAACACGCGGCGCCAAGGCGGCATCTTGCCGTGCAAGCCGAACGGCCCAACGTCCGTGCCGCCTGTTGACCAAGCTACCGCACGGTCCGCGAGTCCTCAACCGCGTGCCGCGTGGATTCCCAAGTGATCGTGGCGGCTTTGACGGCGATCCACGTCGGCGTCAGTCGGGCCGCCGTGACAGGATCCGATCCGCTTCTGCGCGCCGGTCCTCCTCCTCACGCTGACGCCGCCGTTCGTACGCCGCGCGCACCCGGGCGACAACGTCCTCCACGCGTTGCGGCTTCGTCAGGTAGTCGAACGCGCCTTCCTTCAAGCCGCGCCGCACGTCCTCGACCGCCGGGTGACCGGTGAGGACGATCACCTCGATCCGCGAGTCCGCCGCGCGCAACCGCTTGAGCAGGGTGAGGCCGTCCATGTCCAGCATGCGCACGTCAACGATGGCCACGTCGAACCGCTGAGCGCGCACCCGGTCGAGTGCCTCCGCCCCGCCATGAACGGCGGCGGCGTGGACGCCGCGGCGGTCCAGCGCCGGGACGAGGGAGTCGGTGAAATCCCGGTCGTCGTCCACCAGGAGCAGGCGGATGTCATCGGCAACCGGTGGAGACGGCGTCGCGACGACCTTGCTGTCGATCAGCGCCTGGCGGGCCGCCTCGGCAAGCGTCTCCACGTCGCAGGGCTTGGCGAGGTAGTTGGCGATGCCGTCCCGGGAGGTCTCGAACGCCTGGGGGATGCTCGCGTGCCCCGTCAGGAGGATGACCGGGAGCCCAGGAGCGACCCGCTTGATCTCCCGGAACGTCTCCACGCCGTCCAGCCCAGGCATCTTGACATCCAGCACGATCACGTCGACGGTCTCGCTGCGCAACAGCTGCAACGCCGCAAGTCCATCCTGCGCGACGCTCACTCGAAAGCCGCGGCGGACGAGCCCCGGCTTCATCGCCTCCAGGAACTCTACCTCGTCATCGACGAGCAGTAGTCGGATCTCGGCATTCGCGGTCATGGTGGTTTCTTCTCCCTAGCTGGCAGCGAGAGGGCCGGATGGAACATGCTGTCCTCCGCCGGGCTCCTGCTGCCGGCCAGCATCGGCTCGCGGTATGTGAACGGTCATGGTGGTGCCCTGGCCGACCACGCTCGCTGCGTGAATCGTCCCTCCCCATCCCTGGACGATGCCGTAGACGACGGCCAGGCCGAGACCAGTTCCCTCGCCGGGGGGTTTCGTGGTGAAGAACGGCTGAAACACGGTGTCCAAGTCCTTCTGGGCGATACCGCATCCGTCGTCTCGGACCGTCAGGAGGACGTGATCGGCGTCGTGCGCGGCGGCGATCGTGATCGTGCCGCCCCGGGCGATGGCGTCGATCGAGTTGTTCACCAGATTGACCAGAACCTGCTCGAGCTCGTTGCCGTCGAGCCAGGCGGGTGGGAGGCCCGGCTCGATCTCCAGCTGCAGCGCGATGTTCCGGGCCCGCGTCCGACGCTCGAGCAAGAGCGCGATCTCCCGCAGCACCGGCTCCATGGCGGTGGCCCGCAGCTCCGTGCCGGTGTTGCGCCCGAACTGGAGCATCTTGGCCGTGATGCTTCCGCAACGGGCGACCTGACGCTTGCAGCGCTCGATGGACGCCTCGAACTGTCGCCGCGCCTCCGGGGGGAGCGCCAGCGCGCCGCTCAGGTCACCTAGATTGGTCTGCTCCGCACTGATCGTGGCGAGCGGGTTGTTGATCTCATGCGCGAGACCGGTTGCCAGTTCGCCGAGCGAGGCCAGCTTGGCGGATCGCAGGAGATCGGCATACATGAGGTCGCGTTGCTCGTTGGCCCGGTCCACGCGGCGCGTCAGATTGGTCGTCACGAGCACGATGGTGACCACCACGAGCGCGAGCGCGGCACCGCTGATGGCTGCTCCCAGCGCGACGGCCCGGTCCACCGGCGCCAGGATCTCGCTCTCCGGCTGCTGAACCACCAGCAACCACTGCCCGTCGTTGAGTCCGGTGGTGGCCCGCAGCATCGTGCCGCGGGGCGTCTCGACCCGCTGCTCTCGCACTCCCGGGTGCATGTCGGGCGCGCGCAGGGGTGACGGATCCAGCACCTTGCCTTCCTTGGGGGGCGTCTGGAACCGGCCCGCGCGATTCACGATGAACACGTCCCCCAGGAGACCCACCTGCAGCGAATGCACCAGGCCATACAGCCGCCGGTCGTCGAGCGTGGCGCGCAAGATCCACCACCCAGCGGCATCCTCCTGCCGGACGGCAACGACGCTGTGGGGAACCTGCCGGTAGCCCAGAAACACGTCGCTCACGATGGCCCCGCGCGCGGCCACCGCCTTGAACCACTCCGTTTCCCCGTAGCGCCGATCCAGCAGCGCGTACGGGCCCACGTAGGCGAGGTGGCCCCCCGTCGCGTCGATGACGCCGAGATCCACGAACCCGTCGCGCTGCACGTCCGTCAGCGCGGCGAACACTTCCCCAAGTCCCTCCTGGGTGCGGAGCTTGGCGAGCGCGTTGGTGCGCGCGATGGTTTCCAGGGCGCGGAGCTGCTCGGCGAGGTACATGTCGATCGCCGACGCGTGCGCGCGGAGGACGGTGCGATGGAGCGTGAGCGTCCGCTCGATGGCGAGGTTCCGGAACACGATCCACGCGCCGCCGCCCAACAGGACGAAGGGAACCGCGGACACGAGAAGCAGGGCGGCCACGATCCGCCCGCGCAGCCAGCGTGCGGACCGTTGCTCGGCCGGGGAACTCTCGTGCCAGGGGAACCGCGTGGCCACCGGGCCTCTACGGATCGCGCCCGGGGTCGTGGCGGCTCGACGGGCTAGCGCTCTCCATCGTCAAGCTCCCGCAGCGTTCGGAGAATCGCGAGGGGGCTCTCCGCCTGGCCGGCCGCGAGAATGCGCTGCATGCGGGCCTCGTCGGCGGCGAACTTCTTCCTGAGCCGGGCCTCGTAGGCGTCTTTCAGGATCTCGATCAGCCGGTCCAGCTCGTACGGCTTGGGGAGGTAGCTGAACGCCCCGAGCTTGGTGAGCTGGACGGCGCTCTCCAGCGAGCCATGGCCGGTGAGGATGATCGCCTCGAGGAAGCGGTGCTCCTGCTTGAGCGAACGCAGCACCTCGCTGCCGTCCATCCCCGGCATCTTGAGGTCGAGGAGGGCGAGGTCGAACTTCTCCCCCCGGGCGAGCGCCAGGGCGTCGGGTCCGTTGCCCGCCGTCCGCACGTCGAATCCACGCTTGCGCAGACGCGTCGCGATCGCCTCGAGAAACCGGCTCTCGTCGTCCACGATGAGCAGCTTGATCACGTGTTCCATCGCAGTCTCCTCGTGCCCGTCAGGTTCCGGGGAAGCCGATCCAGCGCCAGTAGCCCAGGATCGCCCAGCCCCAGAGGACCAGGAAGCTCAGGACCAGGATGACCAGCCCGTGCTTCATGAAGTCTCCGAGGGTCACCAGCTGCTCGCCGGTTTCGGGGTCCTTCGCCATGGCGTAGGCCAGGGCGTTGGACGGCGTCCCGATGATCATCGTGTGCGCAAAGGACGACGCGAACGCCGTGGTGAGCCCGACCAGCCAGGGGTGCACGTGGGCCACCGTGGCCATCGGGACGGTGACCGGCCCGATCGCCGCGACGGTCGCGCCATCGCTCATGAAGTTGGTGGTGATGCCGGTGAACAGGCTGGACGCGATCGCGAGGCCCGATCCCGTCGCCAGGAAGGTGGGGAGGAGCCCCACGAAGGCGTCCGCCATGTAGAGGGCGGCCCCGGTTGCGGCCAGTCCGGATCCGATGGCGCACGCGCCGGCGTACAGCAACACGACCTCCCAGTGAATGCCCTGCATGTCCTTCCACGAGAGCACGCGGAGCACGTTGAGCAGCACCAGGCCCACAAGCACCGGCCCGCCCATGCCGAGCCATCCGCTGCAGGTGACCCACAAGACGATCACGAGGCCGAAGACGGCCGCCGTGATGTACTCGCTCCGGGTCATCGGCCCGATCTTCTCCGCCGCGCGGCGGACCGCCGCGGAAACGTCGAGCGTCTTGATCTGGGCCTGGGGCCGGACCACCAGCAGGAAGTACAGGCCGACCACGAAGGACATCACCGGCACGAACGGGAGGCCGTACAGCACCCACTGGCCGAAGGTAGGCGAGATGCCGTAGTCGGCCAGGATGCCGACCATGATCGCGTTGCGACCGCCGGCGGCAGGCGAGCCCGGCCCGCCGGAGTTGGCCGCGTAGGCTAGGGCCAAGGCGAACATCACCATCAGCATGCGATCGCGCTTGAGGCCCGCCGCCTTGGTGGCGCTGGCGTAGACCATGACGAACAGCGGCATGGTGAACGCCACCAGCGCGTGCTCGGAAATGAACGAGCACGTGACCGAGAACAGCGGCAGGAACACCAGCAGCAGCAGCGGCAGGTTCTTGGCCGGGGCCAGCAGCAGCAGGCCAATGCGCCGGTCGAGGCCGGTCTTGGTGATCGCCTTGGCGAGCGCCAGGACGCCGAAGATGAAGATGACCGCGTCCTTGGCGAACGCTTGGGCGATCACATCCGGCTTGAACACGTCGTAGAAATACAGGGCGAGGGCCACGAAGAACGTCGTCACCGCCACGGGGACCGCGCCGGTCGCCCAGAACAGCGCCCCGACCAGGATCACTCCAAGCATCACCTTGGCGCGGGTCGCCGCCCCGGCGGGGGACAACGGGGCCTTCACGGCGCTCCCATCCGGGCCGGTGGTCGTCTCCTCCAGCTTGTTCTTCTTGCCGTAGTAACCGGCGATAGTCTGTCCGGGGGCCATCTCCCGGTAGGAGGCGTACCCCGCGATTTCATCGGTGGCGGTGGCGACGGCGCTTTTCGGTGCGCTCACCAGGTGCAGCAGGCGGGCCGGCGTGGGGCCGTAGACCACGCCCGCGAAGAGCGCGAGACCCAGGATGATGAACCCGGGCCGCGAGTTGTGACTGCCGATCAGGCGCCGCCAGAGCGAGCGACTCTCGACGCGGGTCGGGATCTCGTGGCGCGCCCTCGCATAGGCCACCTCCTCGGTGGCCGCCTCCAGGGCCTGCACCAGATCCTCGACGTCGCACGGCTTCTGCAGGTACCGGAAGGCGTCGTGGCGTCCGGCGTCCTTGGCCGAGTCCAGGGTCCCGTGCCCGGTGAGCATGATGGCCTGGAGGGAAGGGCGGACGGCCTTCAGCTCCCGCAGCGTCTGGATGCCGTCCATTCCCGGCATCTTGAGGTCGATCACCGCGATCTCGATCGCGTCGTCCTGCCGCGTCTTCTTGATGGCGTCCTCGCCGTTGGGCACGTCGAGCACGTCCAGCCCGCGCTTGCGCAGGCGTCCCGCCAGGGAAGTGCGGAAGCGGTCTTCGTCGTCAACTAGGAGAATCTTGGGCATCGTCTATGTCCTCTGCCCGGTGCCGGCGCCCTGCGTGATCTGCCGGGCGAGCTCGTCGAAAAGATCACTGAGCCGCAGTATGCCCACCGTCTGGCCCCCGCGCCCCACCAGCAGGGACAGCGTCTGGTGCTCCAGGAACGCTGCGGCGGCGTCCGCGAGCGACGCCTCCTCGTCGATGCGGGCCGTCGCCGCCGTGTAGACATCACGCACCGCGACGTTGCGGGCCCGGACGCACACGTCCACCAGATCGCCCGTGAGCAGACCGAGGGTCTGGAGCGAGGCCTGCAGCAGGTCGTCGCCCACCCCGGCGCGGTCGAGTATGCCTCCTTCGAGCCAGGTCTTGCGCTCGGCGATCAGCGCACGGAGGAACGCGAAGTGGTGCAGCTTGCCGACGATCGTGCCGTGCCGGTCCCGCACCAGCACGGCGCGGTGGGGCTGTCGACCCGGGGGAAGCGCGGCTTGCGACTTGTCGAGCGCGCGGAGGGCGTCGAGAATCGTGGCGTCCTCGTCGACGACCGCGTATTCCGACAGCGACAGCGTGAGGTCCTTCACTCGCTTGGCCACGGTCCGGGTCTCCGATCCACCCGTGCTCAGGTGGCGTGGTACGGCAGCTCGACGGTGAACGTGCTGCCGCGTCCGGGGGCGCTGTCCACCCGCACCGTCCCCCCGAAGCTCTTGATGATCGTGTAGCTGACGCTGAGCCCGAGCCCAGTCCCGCGCCCGGGCTCCTTGGTGGTGTAGAACGGCATGAAGATCTGCTCGAGCTGGTCGGGCGCGATGCCGCAGCCGGTATCGGTGATCGCGATCGCGACGCGATCAGCGTGATGCAGCGTCGTCACGGTGAGCGTTCCGCCGCGTGGCTGCATCGCGTCCGCCGCGTTCTTCACGAGGTTCACCAAGACCTGGACCAGCTGGTTCCGGTCGGTCAGGATCGCCGTCACGCCCGGGTCGTACGCGCGCACGACCGTGATGCCCGTGATCGCCAGCTCGTTGCCCAGCATGCCGTCCAGCACGTCGTCCAGGATGGCGTGGAGGTCGCAAGGCTCCAGCTTGACTTCGGTCTGTCGGACGAAGCCCAGGAGCTTGCGGGTGATATCGCGACAGCGGAACACGGCCTCGTGGATGGCCTGGAGCCGTTCCGGGGTGTCGACCGGGGGATCGTCGGCGCCGGCGAGGGCCGGGTCGAGCGCGTCCTTCAGCACCCCGACTTCTTCCGCGATGATCGCCAGCGGGTTGTTGATCTCGTGCGCGATCCCGGCCGCCAGCTCGCCCACGGAGGCGAGCTTGGCCGCCTGCACCAGCTGGCCGGAGAGCTCGGCCTCATGACGCTCGACGGCGAGCTGCTTGCCCACGAGCTGGCGTGCCCGCAGGAGGATGACGATCCCCATGAGCGTGAAGAACGCGACCGTGATCGTGAAGATGCCGCCCGGGAGGGCGGCGGTGCGCGCGTCGGCGTGCGCGCCGGCGTCCGTCAGCACCAGCGCCCACGGCGTCTCGCGCAGCCAGGCGTAGGCGTAGTCGGGGGCGCCGGTCGCGCGGTTGCGCCCGACGAAGCCGCGCACGGGCTCCCGGGGCGGCGTGAACAGCGAGCCCTGCAGCGGGCTCCCGGTGAGGGGCGCGGCTACCTGGAGTACCCCCGTGGCGCTCACCACGGCCGCCCGGACCTCGTTGGCGCCCTCGAGCGTGGTCAGGTACTCGGCGAGCCGCTCCGGGGACAGGGTCGAGCGCAGCACCTGCACGGAGCCGTTGCGCTCCCGCTTCACGGCGATCGTGAAATGGGGCCGTCCGCGGAAGCCGAGATAGATCTCTGTGATGATCGACCGCTCCTTGCCTGCAAGGAGCTCGTGGAACCAGCGCTCGTCGTGGTAGTTGACCCCTGCGGGAAAGGCGACCGGTCCGACGTACGTCTCGAGCGCTCCCGTGGCGCTCACCACGCCGAGATCGGCGAACGCGTCGTTGGTCTGGCGGAGGGCGGCGAGGCGAGCGGCCAGGTAGGTCTCGTCGCGGGCGTGGGGCGGGAACAGGGGATCGTCGATGATGTTCGCGAGATTCACCAGGCGCTCACGGAGAAACAGATCGAAGGTGGTCGCCTGGCTCTCGGCGATCACCGCGAGGTGGGCGCGCGCACTGTCCCGCACCAGCCGTTGGTACTGGATGTGAAAGAACACCGCCAACAGGAGCAGCGGCATGAAGTACAGCAGGATCTGGCGAGTGAGGGTGTGGCGGAACAATTCCCGATAATGGCGGCTCTCGATGGCGCCTGCCGGACGGGCCTTCCCAGCAGCGGTCATCCTGTCGCAGCCGGCGCCGCGCGGTACCCACCATCCATCGCGACGAACACCCGTAGCACCTCGAGCATGTCGCCGGGTATCCCGACCTGCCGAACGCCCACCTCTCTGCCGACCAAGCTACCGCACCGTCCCGGAGTCCTCAACGGCGTGCCGGGCGCATTTCCGATTGATCGAGGCGGGTTTGCTGTCGCGCGATCGGCGCGTCCGGAGCGACCGCCTCAGGGGGCTCGCAGGCCGCGCAGCAGCAACTCGCTGACGGGCTGTGCCCGGGACGCCATGCGCGTGTTCTTCTTCGACAGCACCCAGTCGGTGGCCATTTCGTCGAGGATGCCGAACAGGACCTTGGCGGCAAACAGGGCGTCCACGTCGTTCCGGAACAGACCGTCCCGCTTTCCCTGCTCGACGATCCGCGCGATCAGGGCGAGGTAGTCGCGGATGCCGCTCCGCGACAGCAGCTCCAGCACGTGCAGCGTGTGGCGGAACTCGACCTGGAAGATCACGGCGAGATCGCGGTGCTCCCCCAGGAGGCCGAGATGCAGGTCGATCACGCGGCGCAGCTTCTGTTCGGGGTCGCCGGCGGCGGCATCCACGATCCGCCGGGCTTCGTCGATGAACCGCTGCATCGCGCGGTCGAAGATGGAGAAGAGGATCTCCTCCTTGTTCTTGAAGTAGAGGTAGATCGTCCCGTCCGCGACGCCGGCGCGCCGGGCGATGGTGGACACCGTCGTGCCGTAGTATCCACGGCGCGCGATCTCGACGACGGCCGCGTCGAGAATCCGCTGCCGCTTGGCTTCCTTGCGATGGATGGTCACCGCCGCTCCGCGCCGCATGCGACCCTTCGCACTGAATGCTGACTCACTGGCGTCCCGAGCATGGCCGGCCTCGGGGCCTGCCGCCCCCACTGCTGCGCACAATATGGCACATTCAGAGGCGCGCACAACCGCGCCAGGCCACCGTGTCGCCGTGGTTGACAGCGCGATCCGCGGCGCATAGTCTACTGAACAGTCATTCAGTTTTCTTGCCGGAGGTCCCTCATGAAGCGGCACGTACGCAAGGTCGCCGTGCTCGGGTCCGGCGTGATGGGCAGCGCTATCGCCGCGCACTTCGCCAACGCCGGCGTTCCCTCGCTGGTGCTCGACATCGTTCCCAAGGACGTCACCGACGCCGAACAGGCGGCCGGGCTCACCGCGAAGGACAAGGCCGTCCGCAACCGGATCGCGGCCGATTCGGTGAACGCCCTGCTCAAGGCCAAGCCGTCCCCGCTCTTCTCGGCGGGGCGCCTGGGCCTGATCGAGGTGGGCAACCTCGAGGACGACCTGCCGCGCATCAAGGACGCGGACTGGGTCGTGGAGGTGGTCAAGGAGGACCTCGCCATCAAGCAGAAGGTGCTTGCCGCCGCGGCGCCGCACGTCGGCCCCGACGCGATCCTGTCGAGCAACACGTCGGGCCTGTCCCTCGCCGCCATGGCGGCCGTCCTGCCCGACGCGCTGACGCCGCGGTTCCTCGGTACGCACTTCTTCAATCCACCGCGCTACATGAAGCTGCTCGAGGTGATCCCGGCGGCGACGACGTCGCCCGAGGTGCTGGCCGCCGTCACGGAGTTCGCACGCACGCGGCTGGGGAAGGGCATCGTCCCCGCGAAGGACACGCCGAACTTCATCGCCAACCGGGTTGGCGTGCATGCGGTGATGGTGACGCTCAAGGTCATGCAGGAGATGGGGCTGACGGTCGAGGAAGTGGACGCCCTGACCGGGCCGGCCCTCGGCCGGCCGAAGACCGCCACCTTCCGCCTCGCGGACCTGGTGGGCCTGGACACGTTCATTCACGTGGCGAACAACGTGTACGAGAACGCGCCGGACGACGAAAGCCGCGCGATGTTCGTCTCCCCCGAGTTCCTCCAGAAGATGGTGCAGAAGGGGCTGCTCGGCCGGAAGAGCGGCGCCGGCTTCTACAAGAAGGTCAAGGGCGCGGACGGCGGAAGCGTGCTGACGCTCGACCTCGCGACGCTCGAGTACCGCGAGGGGAAGAAGGCATCGTTCCCCGAGCTCGAGGCGCTCAAGCCGATCGAGGACCTCACCGAGCGGCTCAAGAAGCTGCTGTTCGGCAAGGGCCGCGCGGCGGCGGCCGCCTGGAAGATGCTCGCTCCCTCCCTGTCGTACGCCGCGCTGCGCATCGGGGAGATCTGCGACGACGTCTCGGCGGTCGATCGCGCGGTGCGTTGGGGCTTCAACTGGACCATGGGCCCGTTCGAGATCTGGGACGCCCTGGGGTTCCGAACCGTCACCGAGCGCCTCCAGGCCGAGCACTACGCGCTGCCGGAGTGGATTACCGCGCTGTACTGCGCGGGCGGGGAGTCGCTGTACCGTCGGGACGACGGCGCGCTCCGCGCCCCCACCGCCCAGCCCGGCATCCTGGTTCCGGTGCCCGTTGATCCGCGGGTGCACGACTTCGCGATCCTACGGCACGCCGGCAAGGAAATCCGGCACAACCCCGGCGCGAGCCTGCTGGATCTGGGGGATGGCGTCTTCTGCCTCGAGTTCCATTCGAAGATGAACGTCATCGGCCAGGACACCATTTCCATGATCATGACGGCCTGCAAGGAGGCCGAAACCCAGGGGCAGGCACTGGTCGTGGCGAACCAGGGGGAGAACTTCAGCGCCGGCGCCAACCTCATGCTCCTGCTGATGGAGGCGCAGGAGGGGAACTGGGACGAGATCGACGCGATCGTCCGTCAGTTCCAGGCCGCCACGAATCGGCTCGCGCAGTGCGGCGTTCCGGTGGTGACGGCGCCGCACGGCCTGACGCTGGGCGGGGGCTGCGAGGTGACCATGGCGGGCCACGCCATCCGCGCCGCCGCCGAGACCTACATCGGTCTGGTGGAAGTCGGTGCCGGGGTGGTGCCCGCCGGTGGCGGCTGCATGCGTCTCTACAAGCGCAACGTGGCTGCGCTGCCCGATCCGACCGACGTGTATCCGGCGCTGCGCAAGACGTTCGAGACGATCGGCATGGCCAAGGTGGCGACGTCGGCCGACGAGGCGCGCGACGTGGGGTTCCTGCGGGCGCAGGACACCTGGTCGATGAACGGCGATCACCGGATCGCCGACGCCAAGGATCGCGCGCTGGCGATGGCCCGCGCGGGGTTCGAGCCGGTGCGCCCGCTCGCGAACATCCCCGTGATGGGCAATGCGGGTGTGGCACTCGTCGAGTCCGTGCTCTTCAACATGGAGGAGGGCCGCTACATCTCGGCGCACGACCGGAAGATCGGGCGGGAGCTGGCGCGGATTCTGAGCGGCGGCAACGTGCCGGGCCCCACAACGGTGTCGGAGCAGCACCTGCTGGACCTGGAGCGTGAGAGCTTCCTCAGGTTGTGCGGGGAGCGGAAGAGTCTCGATCGGATGCAGGCGATCCTCAAGACCGGCAAACCCCTGCGCAACTGACGGACGGAAGGAGACGGCCATGAGAGACGTGGTGGTGGCGCTGGCGCTCCGGACCCCGGGCGGCCGGGCGAAGAAGGGGACCTTCCGGCAGACGCGCCCCGATGATCTCGGCGCGGCGGTGATCCGCGCGCTGCTGGCCCGGGCCCCGAACCTCGATCCGGCCCGCGTCGGCGACGTCGTGATCGGCTGCGCCATGCCCGAGGGCGAGCAGGGCATGAACGTGGGCCGCAACCTGGTGCTGCTTGCCGGACTGCCCGACAGCGTTCCGGGGATGACGGTGAACCGGTTCTGCTCGTCGGGGCTGGAGAGCATCAACGTGGCGGCGGCCGAGATCGCGTTGGGCCAGATCGACGTGGCGATCGCGGGTGGTGTGGAGTCGATGACGCTCGTGCCGATGGGCGGCATGCGGTATCTGCCCAACCCCACGATGGTGGCGGCATCGCCGGGGACCTACCTCGGCATGGGGCTCACCGCCGAGCGGCTGGCTGAGCGGGACAAGATCACCCGCGAGGCCCAGGACGCGTTCGCCTATCGCAGCCACATGAAGGCCGTGGCGGCCCAGCAGGCGGGCCGGTTCGATGCGGAGCTCGTACCGGTGCAGACCGCCGTGTGCGAGCCGGGGCCCACCGGCAAGCCGGTCACGCGGGACGTGACGCTCGATCGTGACGAAGGGCCGCGCGCCGACACGACTCTCGAGGCGCTGGCGAAGCTCAAGCCGGCGTTCATGGATCGCGGCACGGTCACCGCCGGCAACTCGAGCCAGATGACCGACGGTGCCGCGGCGGTGCTGTTGACCACGCCGCAGATCGCCGCCGAGCTCAAGCTCGCGCCGCTGGCCCGCTGGGTGGGCTACGCGGTGGCGGGCGTGCCGCCGGAGATCATGGGGATCGGCCCCGTGGCGGCAGTGCCGAAGGTGCTGCAGCGACTCGGCCTCAAGCTGGACGACATGAACGTGATCGAGCTGAACGAGGCGTTCGCCGCCCAGAGCCTGGCCGTCCTCCAGGGCCTGAAGCTCGATCCGGAGGACCCCCGCCTCAACGCCAACGGCGGAGCCATCGCGCTGGGGCACCCGCTGGGCTGCACCGGCGCCAAGCTCACGGCGACGGCGCTGCACGATTTGCGGCGCCGCAAGGGGCGGTACGCCATGGTCACGATGTGCATCGGCACCGGCATGGGTGCCGCGGGGATCTTCGAGGCGGCCTAAATAGGAGACTGGAGGAAGACGCCATGTTGACCGAGACGACGTATTTCACCGGCGGCCAGTTCCTCCTGGAGGAGGCCGCCCCCGCGGATATCTTCACGCCGGAAGACTTCACCGAAGAGCAGCGGATGATCGGTGACACGACGCGCGAGTTCATCGAGCGGAGCGTGCTGCCGCACCGCGAGGAGCTGGAGTTCCACAAGAAGGTGGAGCTGGGGAAGCCGTTGCTGCTGCAGGCGGGCGAGGCGGGACTCCTGTCCGTGGACGTGCCGGAAGCGTTCGGCGGCATGGGCTCGGACAAGGCCACGGTCATGCTGGTGGCCGAGCACATGGCGCGGTCGGGGAGCTTCGTGGCCTGGCACGGGGCGCAGACGGGCATCGGGACGCTGCCCATCGTCTACTTCGGCACCAGGGAGCAGCAGGAGCGCTACCTCCCGAAGCTCGCGACGGGCGAGCTGGTCTCGGCGTACGCACTCACCGAGCCGGAGGCGGGGTCCGACGCGCTGTCGGCGCGGATGACGGCGGTCCTGACGGACGACAAGCAGCACTACCTGCTGACCGGCACGAAGCAGTACATCACCAACGCCGCGTCAGCCGACGTCTTCATCGTCTTTGCCAAGATCGACGGCGACAAGTTCACCGCGTTCATCGTGGACCGGGACACCCCCGGCCTCACGGTCGGTCCCGAAGAGCGGAAGATGGGGCTCAAGGGCTCCTCGACGTGCGCGCTGATCCTCGAGGACGCGAAGGTTCCCGTCGGCAACCTGCTCGGCGAGATCGGGCGCGGGCACGTCGTGGCCTTCAATATCTTGAACGTCGGTCGCTTCAAGCTCGGCGCCGGTACCGTCGGCGGCTGCAAGATCGTGCTCGAGCACGCGATCCCGTACGTGAGCCAGCGGCGGCAGTTCGGGCACCCGTTGAGCGACTTCGGCCTGATCCGCGCCAAGATCGGCGACATCGCGGCCCGCACGTTCGTGGCGGAGTCGATGGTCTACCGCACGGCGGGGCTGATGGACCGGGCGATCGAGACCCTGGACGCGACGGCCGCGGACTACGACCGCCAGACGATCCACAAGGTCGAGGAGTTCACCATCGAGTGCTCGATGATCAAGGTCTTCGCGAGCGAGTCGTTGGCGCTCGCGGCCGATGAGGGCCTGCAGATGCTCGGCGGCTACGGCTTCTGCGAGGAGTACTTCCTCGAGGAAGTGTACCGGGACGAGCGGATCAACCGGATCTTCGAGGGGACGAACGAGATCAACCGGATGCTGGTGCCCGGGATGATCCTGCGGAAGGCGCTCAAGAAGGAGCTGCCGTTCTTCGCCGCAGCGAAGCAGGTGGCCGAGGAGCTGCTGGGGCCGCCGGAGTTCGGCGAGGCGGGTGAGCCGGGCTTTCTCGAGGCCGAAGCGAAGCTCGTCAAGGCGATGAAGAAGTCCTGTCTCGCCGCGCTCGGATTCGCGGCCCAGAAGTTCGGGGAGGACCTCAAGGATCACCAGGAGGTCCTGGCCGATATCGCGGACATGGTCATGGAAACCTACGCGTGCGAGAGCGGCCTGCTGCGCGCGCGCAAGAAGGCCGCCAGGGACGGCGAGGACGGTGCCCGTCTCATGGCCGACATGCTCACGCTCTACGTTCACGATGCCATGGATCACGTGGCGATCCTGGGGCGGAACGCGCTGGCCCAGAGCGCCTCAGGGGACGAGCTGCGGACCATGATGGCCGGTCTGCGCCGGCTCACCAAGCACGACCCCGTGGACCGGGCGGCGCTGCACGCCGCGATCGCCATCCGCCTCGTGGAGGCCGGGCACTACACCGTCTGACGGCGCGGGCGGGCGGCGCCGCGCCGCCCGCCTAGTTCCCGCCGTTCGCGGCGGCCACCGTCGCGCCGCCGTTCCAGTCCGGCGGCGTGACCCCCAGCAGGTGCCGCACGAAGAAGTCCATCCGCTTGCGCTCGCCGTAGTCGCCGCCTGCGCCGTGGCCCGCGCCCGGCACATAGAGCAGATCGAAGTCTCTCCCGGCTTTGATCAGCGCGTTGGCCACCTGCATGGTGGACGACGGGTCCACGTTGGTATCCAGCTCGCCAACCACGAGCAACAGCTGCCCCTGCAGCCGGTGCGCATTTACGACGTTGGATGACGAATCGTACTGCGGGCCGATCGGCCAGCCCATCCACAGCTCGTTCCACCAGATCTTGTCCATCCGATTGTCGTGACACCCGGCCGCCGACACGGCCGCCCGGTAGAACTCGGGGTGGAACAGCAGCGCGCCGAGCGAGTTCTGCCCGCCGGCCGAGGTGCCGTAGATGCCCACTCGCGTGATGTCGTAGTACGGGTACTTCGCGGCGACCGCCTTGTGCCACAGAATGCGGTCCGGGAACCCGGCGTCCCCCAGATTACGCCACGCGACGTCGTGAAACGCCTTCGCGCGGTTGTTGGTGCCCATGCCGTCGATCTGGACCACGATGAACCCCAGCTCCGCCTGGGTCCGCATCGGCGAGCTCACCGCGAAGGTCTTGGGCACGAACGATCCCTGTGGGCCGGCGTAGATGTTCTCGATCACGGGGTACGACCGGGTCGAGTCGAAGGTCGTGGGCCGGATGATGATGCCCCAGATGTCGGTGGTGCCGTCGCGGCCCTTGGCCACGAAGGCCTCGGGCGGGCGCCATCCGGCGGCCAGCAGCCGGCTGGCATCGCCGCGCTCGAGCTCCATGAGCACCGCGCCGTCGCTGACGCGCCGCAGCTGCGCGACGGGCGGGCGATCGACGCGCGACCAGCGGTCGACGTAGTACTGCCGGTCCGGCGAGTAGCTGACCGCGTGGTCGCCGTCGGCCTCCGTGAACGCCGTGAGGCCCGTGCCGTCGAAGTTGATCCGGTAGTAGTGGGTGAAGTAGGGGTCCTGGTCCGGGTTCATGCCGCCCGCCCGGAACCAGATCTGGCGGTGCTCGACATCGACCGAGTCGACCGCGCGCACGACCCAGGCACCCTTGGTGATCTGGCGCTTCACCCGGCCGGTGGCCCCGTCGTACAGGTAGAGGTGGTTCCAGCCGTCCCGCTCGGACATCCAGATCACTTCCCGGCCGTCGTCCACGTCGAACCGGAACTTCTTCCCGGAGTCGCGCTGGTTGCCGTTCGCCTCCGTGTAGTAGAAGAACGTCTTCGGCTCCTCGGAGACCACGGCGCGCGCCCTGCCGGTGGCGGCATCCACCTCGATCACGCGGTACACCTGATGGCCGCGCTGGTTGTACTCGAACGTGAACGCGCGGCTGTCCGCGCGCCACACGAGCGGTGAGTTGCGGTACGCGTTGGGGAACAGGCTGTCGTCGACCACGATTTCCCGCAGGGTTCCGACGTCGAACAGGACCGGCTGCTGAACGTCGAGCACGTCGCCGGGCTTGGCGTACACCCGCTCGTAGGATTTCGGTTGCACCTGATCTTCGGGGGACGACTCGACATAGTGCACCAGCCGGCGGTAGCCGGGGATCACGCGGTACGCGGCCAGCTTCTTCGAGTCCGGGGACCACTCGATCGACCGCCACGCGTAGGCGTTTCCCTCGGACCCGTCGGTGCTCAACCGGGTCGCGGCCGTCGAGCCCACCGGCCGGATCCACACGTTGAAGTTCCGGATCAACGCCTCGAGCTTGCCGTCCGGCGACGGCTTCGGGTCCTGCCGCTCCGGCGGCCGCTCCTGCCCGAGGGGGAGCCCGCCTCCCCGGCGAGGTTGGGGCGCCGCTCCCGTGTTGCGGCAGCGATACTCTACGAGGGTGCACCGCCAGAGGGAGTCCGCGATCGTGACCTGGAGCGCGCCCGCGCCATCCACGAACGCGATCGTGGTAAAGGGGAGCGTGATGTCGGTGTAGCTCGTGTCGCGGGCCGTGGAGAGGGCCGCCGCCAGCGCCGCGTGGTCGAACGCCGGCTGCTTCACCAGTGTGGCCGCGTCCACCAGCACGAACGCGTACCCGCCGAGCACCGATTTCCGATACCAGAATCGTGGGGTGTCGCCGACCCACGTCGCGTCGTCCGGCGCGTCGACCACGAGTCCATCGAAGCGCTCGCGCAGGCCGGCGGCGCGCTGATAGTCCGCGAGCGTGCCCTGTGCCAGGGCATGGCCGGACGCCCAGAGCAGGGCACACGCGGTGATGACGGCCAGGGGGAGACGGGTGCGTTGCATGAACCCTCCGTTGCGGAGATCGGAAGCCGGCCAGCACGATAGCGCCGTTGTGCGCCGCCGGCCATGGTCGGCGCCGGCTCCGACGCGTGCGGACGACGTGGGTATGTTACGCCCATGAACGACGCCCTCAACGCGCTGACCGACGCGGCAGCACCGCGAGCCGCGGCGCCATGACCCTGCGCGAGCTCCTCCGGCCCGTGGATCGCCTGCTGATCGTCTACAACCTCGGGTTCCTCGCCCTGTGGGCGTCCGCCCTCGGTCGCTACCCCGACGCCGGCCTGCTCGCCGCGTCCCACGTCCTCGTGATCGCGCTCGTCCTGCTGACGTCCGCCATGGGGGCCCGCGCGTCGCGGTTCGGCGTGGGTCTGCGGGCGGTCTACCCCGTCGCCCTGATCGCGATCTACTGGCTCGAGATGGGCCTGGTGCGCGATGCTTTCCACGCGACCACGCATGATGCGCTCATCGCCGCGGCCGATCTGCGGCTGTTCGGCGTGCATCTCGAGGCGGTCTGGCTCCCGGCGATGCCGTGGCTCTGGCTCAGCGAGATCATGAACGCGGCCTACTGGCTCTACTATCCCCTGGTGTTTCTCGCGCCGCTCGTGTTGTTCCTCGCGCGGCGCGACGACCAGGTGACCGAGCTGGTGTTCGCCCTCGCCGTCGCGTACCTGGCCTGCTACGTCTCGTACACGCTGTTCCCGGTGGATGGGCCCAGCCATACGATGGCCAAGTTTCAGGGGCCCTTCACGCGCGGGTTCTTCTACCGCCTGGTGACGTCGGGGACGCACGCGGGCGACTCGATGGGGACGGCGTTTCCCAGCTCGCACGTCGTGGGGGCGGTGACCGCCGCGCTGTTCGCCCTGCGGCGGCTCTCGCGGCCGCCGGCGACCGTGTTCGTGCTGGGGGCGCTGGGGGTGATGGTCTCCGCCGTCTACCGGCAGAGCCATTTCGCGATCGATGTCGTGGTGGGGGCGGTGGTGGCCGGGCTGCTGTACTACCTGGTCACGCCCCGCCTGGAGCGCGCCCTCGCGACGCCCGTGCCCTTCCGGATCTCCGCCCGCTCAGCCGGGAGTGGATGACCGCGGCCTCCTGGGCAGCCGCACCAGCAGCGTGACACCCGTGTCGTTCTTGGTCCCGGGACGGATCGGCGTTCCGCAGTCCCACCGGACGTCGAGGTAGCACGAGCGGTACTCGTAGGCGATCCCGCCAATCGTGATCGATTGGTCGAGGGCCTGCCCGTTCACGGCGTGGAGCATGTAGTCGCCCGTCCGTCCCTGGGCCCGCACGAAGGTGAGCTCCAGGTCCAGCAGCTTGGCCGTGACGGCGACCACGAGCGTCGTATCGTCCGGCGCCGCCACGAAGCGCGCCGGCGTGCGGGGGGACACGCCGATCTGCTCCGCCGCGGCCCACAGCTCGAATTCTCCCTCGGTGACGAACGGCGCCTGCGCGAGGGCGGCTGGCCCGTACCCGGCATTCCGCACGGATTGCGTGAACGGCTGGGTGGTGACACACCCACCCGCCAGCCCGAGGGCGGCGAGCAGCAGGACGGGACGTTCTAGCGCCATGGGACCTCGCTCACGGGACCCGAGAGGGTGGAGGATCATGCAAGATGAAGCCCGAGCGGTAACGTGGCAACCTCGGACCGAGTCATCACTTAAGGGGGCCTTAATCGCGTCTTTAACCACGGCTTACGGCCCAGGGGGCAGTTTTCAGTCTGGGTAGTCCATGCACGCTGCGGCGGCGGTCCGCCCTCGCCAACGAGGTTCCGTGGAGAGCGCCACGACCGAAGTCCAGGTAGCGGCTCTGCTCGACCGTGCGCGCGCCGAAGGGCGCGACGCATTGCTCGAGCCCGAGGGGTTTGCGCTTGTGGCCGCACTCGGGATTCGGGTTCCCGCCCAGCGCTTCGTGCGCGATGCCGCCGCGATCACCAGCGTGGACGTGGGGGCATTCCCCGGTGATCGGGTGGTCCTCAAGGTCGCGTCTCCCGCCCTGCTTCACAAAACCGATGTCGGTGGTGTCATGGTCGTGCCGCGCGACGCCGGAAGTGTCGCCGCCGCGGTCGGTGACATGGCGCAGCGTCTCGCCGGCTACCCGATCGCCGGTTTCACCCTCAGCGAGTACGTGCCGCATTCCGACGCGCTCGGCGGGGAGCTGCTCGTCGGGCTGCGCTACACCGCGGATTTCGGTCCGGTGGTGACGGTGGGCCCGGGCGGCATCCACGCGGAGCTGCTGGCACGGCACCTCACGCCCGGTACCGAGCTCGCCGTGATCGCCGACGGACTCACTGCCCGGGAGCGGATTCCTGCGGTGCTCGCCGAGCACCCCGTCACCGGCATCGCCGGCGGGCTGGGACGCGGCGGGCGCGCGCTGATCCCACTCGAGCAGTTGGCGGCCGTGCTCGAATCGCTGCTCGCATTCGCAGCCACGCCGCCGGGCCGCCGCGTGGCGGAGCTGGAGATCAACCCGTTGGCGCTCGCCGCCGACGGACCGGTCGCGCTCGACGTGCTCGTCACCCTGCGCCACGATCGCACGGACGCGGTCCCGCCGCGACCCGTGCACAAGCTCCGTCACCTGCTCGAGCCCGAGCGCGTTGCCCTCGTCGGTGTGTCGGCGGAGGGCATGAACGCCGGGCGGCGGATTCTCGGCAACCTGCTGCGTGAGGGGTTCCGGCCGGAGCACATCGCCATCGTGCATCCGCACGCCGAGCAGATCGACGGGGTGCGCTGCCACCGCTCGGTCGCCGCGCTTCCCTGGGCGGCGGATCTCTGCGTGCTCGCGGTCGCCGCGGCGCGCGTGCCCGACCTCGTGGCCGAGCTGGTCGCGGCCCGGGCGGCCGAGAGCCTCATCGTGATCCCGGGCGGGCTGGGGGAGCGGGAGGGGTCGGCGTCGCTCGAGGCGCGCGTGCGGGAGACGCTCGCCGCCGCGCGGGCGACGCCGTGGGGTGGGCCGGTCCTGAACGGCGGGAACTGTCTGGGTGTGCGCTCGGCGCCGGGGCACTACGACACGACGTTCATCCCCGACTACAAGCTGCAGCCGCGGGGCGTGTCGGTCGCGCCGATCGCTCTGATCGCGCAGAGCGGGGCGTTCGCGATCGCGCGCTGGAGCAAGCTCGCCGGCCTCGACCCGCGGTATCTGGTGTCCGTGGGCAACCAGACCGACCTCACCGTCGGCGACTACCTGACCTACCTCGAGGGCGATCCTGCCGTCGAGCTGTTCGCCTGCTACATCGAGGGGTTCCGCCCGCTCGACGGGCGGCGCTGGCTCGCGGCCGCGGCCGCCATCGTCCGCAGCGGGCGTCAGGTGCTGCTGTACCGCGGGGCGCGCACGCCGGCCGGCGTGGCGGCCGGCGCATCGCACACGGCGGCGATCGCGGGCGACTACGTCGTCACGCGCGAGCTCGCCCGGGAGGCGGGTGTGGTCGTGGCCGAGTCGCTGGAGGCGTTCGACGACTTCCTCCGGCTGTTCGCGCTGCTCGGCGAGCGGCGCCCGGCCGGGATGCGGCTGGCGGCGGTGAGCAACGCGGGGTTCGAGTGCGTGGCGCTGGCGGACAACCTCGCGCCGTTTGCGCTCGCGCGCCTGGGCGCGTCCACGGTGGGCCGACTCGAGGGCGTGCTGACCGGGGTGGGGTTGAGCGAGGTGGTGGACGTCCGGCAGCCGCTCGATCTGACGCCGATGATGGGCGACGCCGCCTTTGCGGACTGCGTCGCCGCGCTGCTGGGGGACGACGGGGTGGACGTCGCCGTGGTCGGCTGCGTGCCGCTAACCGGCGCCCTGCAGACGCTGCCGCCCGGCGCGGGGCACGCGGAGAACCTCGCCGATCCCGCCGCCCTCGCCCACCGGCTCGGCCGGCTGCGGCAGACGGGCCGCAAGTCGTGGATTGTCGTGGTGGACGCCGGGGCGCGCTACGACGCGTTCGCGGCGCTGCTCGAACAGGCGCGGATCCCCACGTTCCGCGCGATGGACCGCGCGCTCCGCGCGTTCGGCGTGTTCTGCCGGGCGATGCGCGCGCGCCGCCGGGAGGGTCCGGTCGGGCCGGACCTCCCGGTTGCCGCATCCGAAACCATGAACCGCGGTGGCAACGCATGGTAACGACCGAGAAGAAGGTGCGACCCAAGCCGTTCCTGTTCCCGCAGCTGTGCAAGGCGTGCGGCCGCTGTATCGAGGCGTGCCCCAAGCACTGCATCGAGTTCGGAACGCAGATCGATCCGGTGACCGGGCTCACCCCCGTCGTCGTGCACGAGGACGTGTGCAACGGGTGCGGGTTGTGCTTCGACGCCTGCCCGGAGCCGTACGGCCTGATGGCGAAGCCGCTCGCCGTCGAGGGCGTGGACATGGTCGTCTCCGACCCGTTCACGTACTTCGGGCCGCGCCCCGACGGGCGCCCGAAGCCCGCCGACATTCCGGACCGGCGGGTGCCGCTGCCGGCCCGGGAGCCGATGATCCTCAAGGGGAATCACGCCGCCGCGCTCGGCGCGCTGCTGGCCGGTTGCCGGCACTTCTTCGGCTATCCGATCACGCCCTCGACCGAAGGCGCCGAGCTGATGGCGAAGGTGCTGCCCCGGCTGAGCGGTGTGTTCCTGCAGGCCGTGAGCGAGGTCGCGACGGTCAACATGCTGTATGGCTGTGGCGGCGCGGGTCGGCGCTGCATGACGTTCACGTCGTCGCCGGGCTTCAGCCTCATGCTCGAGGGGATCTCGTACATGATCGGCGCAGAGCTGCCGGGGGTGTTCGTCAACGTGATGCGGGGCGGCCCCGGGCTCGGCAACATCGGGCCGGAGCAGGGCGATATCAAGCTGGTCTGCCGCGGATTGGGGCACGGCAACACCCACGCCATCGTGATCGCGCCGGCGACCCCGCAGGAGATGCTCGATCTCACGATGGAGGCGTTCGACCTGGCGTTCCGCTACCGTAACCCGGTCGTGATCGTGGGCGACGGCTACCTCGGCCAGGTAACGGGGCGGGTGAGCCTGCCGCAGTATCTGGTGGAGCCCGGCCTCCCCGCGTGGGCGGTGTCGGGCGATGCGGCGCACCGCGGCAACGTGGTGACGTCGATCATGCTGTCCGAGCCGGACCTGGAGGCGCACAACCAGCGGCTCAACGCCAAGTACGCCCGGATCGCCGCGGAGCAGCAGCGTGCCGAGTGCTTCCGGTGCGAGGATGCCGAGTGGCTGGTCGTCGCCTGCAACACGCCGGCGCGCACGGCGCGCGGCGCGGTACAGGCCGCGCGCGAGGCCGGTCACCGCGTCGGCCTGTTCCGGCCGATCACCCTGTGGCCGTTCCCGGTTGACGCGCTCGCGGGGCTGGCCGGGCGGCTGCGCGGGATCGTGGTGGTCGAGGCGGGGCCGGGGCAGCTGGAAGACGAGCTGCGGCTGGCGCTCAGTCACGCGGGGGTCGCGCCCCCGCCGATCCATCATGTGCGGCGCCACGGCGGCATGCTGCCGCTGCACGGGGAGATCATGGACCGTCTGACGGCGCTGCTGGAGGTCCACCATGGATAACGTGTTCTATTCGCGCTTCGAGCGCCACGCCCACGGCGAAGGTCTCAAGGGCCTGTCGACCCACTACTGCGCGGGCTGCGGGCACGGCCTGGCGCACAAGTACCTGGCGGATGCCATCGAGCAGCTTGGCATCCAGGACCGCACCGTCGCAGTCTCGCCGGTCGGCTGTGCCGTGTTTCTGTACTACTACCTCGACGTGGGCAACACCCAGGCGGCGCACGGACGGGCCCCGGCGGTCGCCCTCGGGCACAAGATGGCCAACCCCGATGCGATCGTGGTGAGCTACCAGGGCGACGGGGACCTGGCGTCGATCGGGCTCGCCGAGATCATGCAGGCAGTGCAGCTCGGGCTGCCGCTCAGCGTCATCTTCATCAACAACGCGATCTACGGCATGACGGGCGGCCAGATGGCGCCCACGTCGCTTCTCGGTCAGAAGACCACCACCACGCCGGAGGGACGGTCGCGCGTGACCGGCATGCCGCTCCGCATGGCGGAGATCGTGGCGCAGATGGACGGCCCGGTCTACGTCGAGCGGGTGGCGCTGTTCGACAACAAGCAGCGCCACCGCGCGGCCGAGGCGATCAAGAAGGCCCTGCGCCTGCAGGTCGAGAACCGTGGGCTCGCGTTCGTCGAGGTCCTGTCCGAGTGCCCCACCCACCTGCGCCTCACCCCGTTGGAGGCCGAGCAGTGGGTCAAGGAGCAGATGCTCCCGGTCTTTCCCCTCGGGGTGAAGAAGGACGTGACCGTCGAGCCATGGTTCGATCTGGGGAGCCCGGTCTACGAGCCCGAGGCCGTGCTCGAGGCCATCGGCGCGAGCGCGGAGCCGGCCCCGCGCTTCGGCAGCGGGTTTCCCTCCCACCTCGACCCGGATGACATCGCGATCAAGTTCGCCGGCGCCGGGGGGGATGGCGCGCAGACGATCGCCTCGCTCACGACCAAGGTGGCGATCCACGAGGGGTTCGATTCGACGTACATCCCGAGCTACGGCCCGGAGTCGCGCGGCGGCACGTCCTACGCCGACGTCCACGTCGCGACGGGCGACGTGGTTTCCCCGGCGGCGCCGGACCCGCACGTGCTCGTGGTGTTCAACGGCGAGAGCCTGGCGAAGTTCGGACCACACGTGCGGCCCGGCGGGGTGATCCTGTACGACAGCACGGTGATCCCGGAGACCCCGGTGCTCGCCGACGGCGTGCAGGTCACGGGGATTCCCTTTACGCAGATCGCCCTGGACCTCGGCGCCGCGCGGGTCAAGAACATCGTGGCACTCGGGGCTTTCCAGGCCGCGACCCGGCTGTTTCCGGAGGAGAGCTTCCTCACGACCCTGCGGGAAACGCTGAAGAGCGACTGCGCCCTGCTGCCGCTCAACGAGGAGGCGTTCGCGTGGGGCGGCCGGGCGTTCCGTCAGGCAATGGCGCCGGCCACCGCGTAGGGGCTCGTAGCGCGGCGCGCTGCGCCGCGGAGGAGACGGCAGCATGAACATCGGAGTGCCGCGGGAGGCGGGTCTCCACGAGCGACGCGTGGGGCTCACGCCCTGGGCGGTGGAGCAGCTCGTGCGCGGGGGCCATGCGATCGTCGTCGAGAAGGACGCGGGACGGGGCGCGCGGTTCAGCGACCGGGAGTATGAGGAGGCGGGCGGCAAGATCGTCTACAGCCACGAGGAAGCCTACAAGCGCGCCGACCTCGTGTGCGGAGTGAGCCCGCTGGCGGGCGACGGGCTCGACCTGCTCAAGCCGGGACTCGTGCTGTGCGGATTCCACCACCTCGTGGTCGCGCCGCGGGCCGCCGTCGAGCAGCTGCGCGCGCTCGCCGTCACGGCGATCGGGTACGAGCTGGTGCAGGACAGCCGCGGGCGGCGGACGATTCTCACCACGATGAGCGAGATGGCCGGGGAGATGGCCGTGTTCGTCGCCGCCAACTACCTGCAGAACGAGGAGGGAGGCCGCGGCATCCTGCTCGGCCAGGTGCCGGGGATCACCCCCACGACCGTGCTCGTGCTCGGTGCCGGAGCGGTCGGCCGCAGCGCCGCCGGCCGGGCCCTGGCGGTCGGGGCCCACGTGATCGTGCTCGACGATGATCTCGGCCGACTGCGCGCCGTGAGCCGCACCTACGGCAACCAGATCGTGACACAGCTGGCGACGCCCGACCGGCTGGCGCGCTACACCGCGATCGCCGACGTCGTGATCGGCGCCATCCTGATTCCCGGCGCGCGGTCGCCTCTGCTGATCACCGAAGACATGGTTCGCGCGATGCGGGCGGGCAGCGTGATCATCGACGTGTCGATCGATCAGGGCGGCTGCGTCGAAACCAGCCGGCCGACGACGCTGCACGACCCCGTCTTCATCATGCACGACGTCGTGCACTACTGCGTGCCGAACATGACCGCCAACATCGCCCGCACGGCCTCCCGCGCGCTGTCCGACGTCGTGCTCGCCCCGGTGCGCGCGCTGGCGGATCAAGGGACGGAGGTCGCGCTGCGCGCCGACCCCGGGCTGGCCGCCGGGGTCTATCTCTACCGCGGCGAGGCCATCAATGAGCAGTTGGCCGCCGCGGTCGGGACCGCGGCGCGGCCGCTGCACACGCTGCTGGATGGGTGAGGACCGGCCATGAACTGGATGGACGACTACACGTCCAAGCTCCGCAGTCCCGCCGACGCGGTGGGGCTGATCGAGAGCGGCGACTGCGTGTACTACGGCGGCAACGCCGCCATCCCCCAGGCGCTCGTCCGCGCCCTCGCGGCCCGCCGCGATGAGCTGCATGACGTCCAGCTCAACCACGTGTTGCTGATCGGCGACGACCCGCTCTCGGCACCGGGGATGGAAGGCCACTTTCGCCACAATTCCCTGTTCGTGGGGCCGGCCGATCGCCAGGCGGTGAACGACGGCCGCGCCGACTACGTGCCGATCTTCCTGCACATGATCCCGCGGCTGTTCCGCGACAAGATCGTGCCGCTGGACGTGACGATGGTGCAGGTGTCGCCTCCCGACGAGCACGGCTTCATGAGCCTGGGCGTGGAGACGCTGGCATCGATGGCCGCCTGCCAGGCGGCGAAAACCGTCATCGTGCAGGTCAACGAGAAGATGCCGCGCGTGCTGGGCGACTGCTTCCTGCACGTGAACCGTGTGACGGCGATCGTGGAGTGCACGGAGCCGCTCCCCGAGCTCCGGTCCCCACCGGCCACCGAGGTGGAGAAGGCCATCGCGCGCAACGTGGTCGGCCTGCTCAAGCCGGGCTCCACCGTGCAGATGGGGATCGGCGGCATCCCCGACTCGGTGTACGAGGCCATGGAAGGCGACCTCGAGCTCGGGATCCACACCGAGATGATGTCCGACGGGGCGATGCGCGCGATCGAGCGTGGCGTCGTGACGGGCACCCGCAAGACGCTGCACCCCGGCAAGGTGGTCATCACGTTCGCCCTCGGGACGGAACAGCTGTACGGCTTTCTCGACAACAACCCGCTGATCGAGGCGCATCCCGTCAACTACGTGAACGACCCGGAAATCGTGAGCCACAACGACAACATGGTGGCGGTCAACTCCGCGATCGAGGTGGATCTCACCGGCCAGGTCTGCTCGGACTCGATCGGCTCGTACATCTACTCCGGGTTCGGCGGGCAGGTGGATTTCATCCGCGGGGCCGCGCGCTCCCGCGGGGGGCGGCCGGTGATCGCGCTCCCGAGCAGCGCCAAAGGGGGCCTGATGTCGCGCATCGTGCCCTATCTCAAGGAGGGGGCCGGGGTCGTGACGAGCCGGGCGGACGTGCACTACGTCGTGACCGAGCACGGCGTCGCCAACCTGTTCGGCAAGAACCTGCGCGAGCGGGTCGAGGCCCTGGTGCTGATCGCGGATCCGCGGTTCCAGGACGAGCTCCTGCGAGCGGCCCGGGAACGCAAGCTCCTGCCATAGCCCGCGCTCACGCGAGCGCCCGGCGCCGGCGGCCCCCACGGCCACCGGCGCCGAGTTGTTTCCAGCCATTCCCTCCGGCCGTCCCGGGAGCCAGAATACTGCCCCCCCGCAACGCGCGCATCGCCCCGGGGCGTGGTGCGCGTACGGCGCGGCAAGCCAAGGCGGGCAGCGACATTACCCCATGGTGATGGGGTGTGGCGGTGTCGCAACAAGGGGTCGCGGTCGCGAGCGTAGCGCCCGCTCCTGCTTGAGGTTGGCAGGGCACGATATTCGCGTCCCGGACTAATGAATCCAGCCGGGTTCGTTGGCGCCGGTCGGTCGACGGCCTGCGACGACGTCCGGCGTGATCGCCACGGAGCCTGCCTACGTACCTTCGTTCCGCGCCACGCAGACTCGTTGCCCTGTCAGCCGTGGTTCTGGCGGGCCTGTCGGTCAGCACGTGCAAGCTCGACGAGTTGGTGAACCCCGACCCTCCGGGGGCCCTGGTCGTCGATCCCGCGCTGCTGCGCGACTCCGCGGCGGTCGGTAGTCGCCCGGTGCGGCAGCAGACCCTGGCGGTCACGAGCTCCGGCCCGGGGGCGCTCGCGTGGTCGGCGGCGAAGGCCACGGCGAGCTCATGGCTCGCGCTCGCGCCGAGCAGCGGGACGACCCCTGCCACGCTCGCGGTCTCGTTCAACCCGAGCGCGCTGTTCGTGGGCGAGTACCAGGACACGGTGATCATCTCCCAGCAGAACGGCGCCGCGGAGCCGTTGCGGGTACCCGTGCGCTTCGCGGTGCTGCCGTGCCGGGAGCAGCCGATCGGCACGGGGGTCACGGTTGCCGACTCGCTCACGGCCTCCGACTGCGAATCGCTGCATCAGGCCGGACGGTTCGGCAAGCTGTTCAAGTTCACGGCCACCGCCGGCGACTCGGTGAGCGTGACCGTGCGCGCGACCGGATTCGGCGCCTACGTCCTGCTGGACACCGCGACGGTGGGATCGGCGCCGGCGCTGGCGGAGTCGAGCTCGTGTCCCAGTGGCGGAGCGGGCGCGTGTCTCCGGTACGTCACCCTGCCGCGCGGCGGCCAGTATTACCTCGAGGTCACCAGCACCGCCGCGAGCGCGGAGGGCACGTTCGCGCTCGATCTGTCCCGACCGCGCCTCCCCGATAGCCCCACGTCGCTGGCGCAGTTCCGCGCGGACAGCCTGAGCCCCATCGCGGTCGGCGGAGGGATCACCGATTCGGTGATCGTGGTGCGGGCCGTCATGGGTGATCCCGACCCGGACGACGCGCTCCAACTGCAGGTCGAGCTGCAGCCGCTCGGCACCGACTTCACGGGACAGCCGACGGCGGCCAGCGCCCCGGTTTCCGTCGGCGGTCAAGCAGCGGCGCGCGTTGGCGGCCTGCGGGACAACACGTCCTACCACTGGCGTGGGCGCAGCGTCGATCAGACCGGACGTGCCAGTGCGTGGGTCGCCTTCGGCGCCAACGGTGAGGATGTCGCCGACGTTGTGGTGACCGTGCCCGAACCCCCTGCCACACCGACGGGTCTGAGCCAGCGTCGCAGCGACGCGGCAACGGGCATCGCGCTCGGGGGCACGACGGACGAACGGACCGTCGTCTTCGCCGGAACGGTACGGGACAACAACCCCGGCGAGCTGATCCGGCTGGAGGTGGAGGTACGACCAGTCGGAGCGGCGTTCACCGGCGTCGCGTCGGGCACCGGCGTGGGGGTCGCCAGCGGCAGCACGGGGCTCGCCACCCTGACCGGCCTGGGCGACGATGCGAATTACCACTGGCAGGCGCGGGCCGTCGACCCCACGGGGCGGGCCAGTGCGTGGGTGCCCTTCGGCGGCAACAGCGAAAGCGCGACCGACTTCGCCATCGCCGTTCCTGAGCCGCCGGGCTCGCCGGCGGCGCTCGCGCAGCTGCGGGGCGACGGCATCACCGTGCTCGGGGTCGGCGACACGGTGCGCCAGACGGTGGCCGTCCTCCGTGGCGGGGTCACCGACCCGGATCCTGGAGCGCAGATTCGCCTGCAGGTGGAGGTGCGGCCCGTGGCGCAGGGCTTTGCCAACGTGCCCACGGATTCGAGCGCAGCTGGCTCCACTGGCAGTACGGCATCGGTCACCGTAGCCGGCCTCGGCGATGACACGAACTACCACTGGCAGGCGCGGGCGACGGACGAGACGGGACGTGCGAGCGCCTGGAGCAGTTTCGGCGGCAATGGGGAATCGTCGACAGACTTCCGCGTGCAGCTGCCACCGACGCGCCTCGCATTCCTCGTAGAGCCGAGTGCTGCGGCAGTCGACTCGGCTATCATCCCGGCTGTGCAGGTCCAAGTGCACAAGCAGGCGGGTGGCCCCGACTCCAGCTTCACGGGGACGGTGACGGTTGGGCTGGCCCCGGGCACGGGGGCCGCTGGCGCGACGTTGGGCGGTAGCACGACGGGGGCCGCAGTGAAGGGAATCGCGACGTTTGCGGGCCTGCGGATCGACCGTGTGGGCACGGCGTACCGATTGATCACTGTCAGCTCCGGGCTTGCCCCGGACACAAGCACGGCTTTCGACATCACTGCCGGCGCACCAAACCGGCTCACCATCAGCACGCAGCCCTCCGCCACGGTGCAGAGCGGCGTGGCGTTCCCACAGCAGCCGGTCGTTCAGGTCCGAGACGGAGCCGGCAATCCGGTTGCCCAAAGCGGGATCGTGGTGACGGCCGCGATCGCCACGGGCGCTGGGACGCTCGGCGGGACGACAACGGCGACCACTGACATCAGCGGCGTCGCCACGTTTTCGAGTCTGCGGATCACCGGCGCAACCGGGATCCGGACGCTCATTTTCACGGCCACGAGCTTGACAGCCGTGACCTCCACGAACGTCACGGTGGTGCCCGGGTTGGCAGCGCAGCTCACGATCACCACTCAGCCGTCGAGCAGTGTTCAGAGTGGCGTGCTGTTCCCGCAGCAACCGGCCATCCAGGTGCGTGACGGAGCCGGCAACGCGGTGAGCCAGAGCGGGATCGTCGTCACCGCGGCGATTGCTAGCGGCGGTGGCACGCTCGGCGGGACGGTCGCCGCGACGAGTGACGCGTCCGGAGTGGCCACGTTCACGAACCTGTCGATCAGCGGGACCATCGGCAGCCGAACGCTGGGCTTCACGGCATCCGGACTCGTGAGCGCCACATCAGGCGCGATCACAGTCGCCGCCGGCCTGGCTGCGCAGCTCGCGCTCACGACCCAACCGTCGGCCACCGTGCAGAGCGGGGTCGTGTTCCCCCAACAGCCGGTCGCACAGGTACGGGACGCGGCGGGAAACGCGGTGAGCCAGAGCGGGATCGTCGTCGCGGTGACGATCGCTTCGGGGGGCGGGACGCTGGGTGGGACCACGACTGCCACGACCGCATCGAATGGCCGGGCGACGTTCAGCACCCTCTCGATCACGGGGACCGCTGGAACACGCACGCTGGCCTTTGCAGCAACGGGGCTCGCGGGTGCGACGTCCAACAGCATCAACGTCACGTCAGGCGCTGCGTCGCAGCTGACCGTCACGACCCAGCCATCGGCCTCGGCGCAGAGTGGCGTGCCCTTCCCACAGCAGCCGACGGTCCAACTGCGCGACGCCTCGGGCAACGCGTTGAGCCAGAGCGGCGTCGTGGTGACAGCGGCGATCGCCACCGGCGGCGGCGTGCTGGGAGGAACGGCGAGCGTAACGACCGGCGCAACCGGCCTTGCCATTTTCACTGATCTGGCCATCAGCGGGACGGTGGGCACCCGTACGTTGAGCTTCTCCGCCACGGGGCTGACCGCCGCGACGTCGAACGCCGTGGCGCTCACCCCGGGGCCCGCAGCCGCGCTCAGCATCACCGTGCAGCCCTCGAGCAACGCGCAAAGCGGCGTGGCCTTCTCGCAGCAGCCTATTGTGCAGCTGCGCGACGCGAGCGGCAACGCGGTGAGTGAGGTCGGACGCGCGGTCACCGCCGCGCTCGCCACGGGGGCGGGGGGAGCGCTCAACGGGACCGTGACCGTGACGACCGCCTCCGGGGGGCAAGCGAGCTTCACCGATCTGGCCATCACGGGGGCAGCCGGAGGGTACACGATTCGCTTCAGGTCGACGGGCCTGGACAGTGTCACGTCGAACTCGGTCACGCTGGGGGCGGGCACCGGCTCGCGGTTGGCGCTCGCGACCTCGCCCTCCGCCACGGTATCGAGCGGGGTGGCGTTCCCGCAGCAGCCGGTGGTCCAGCTCCAGGACGCGAGCGGAAACCCGGTGGCCCAGGCCGGCGTTGCGATCGTGGTCACCATCCAAAGCGGTGGCGGGACACTCTCCGGGACGGCGACGGTGTCGACGGATGCCGCCGGCACCGCGCGCTACACCGACCTGGCGCTTGCCGGGACCGTCGGCATCCGCCGCCTCATCTTCGCCACCAACGGCTACCAGTCGGTCAGCTCGGGCGACATCAGTGTGATCGCCGGTCCCGCCGCGCAGCTGACGATGACAACCCCGCCGTCCGCGACCGTGCAGAGTGGAGTGGTCTTCCCGCAGCAGCCGGTCGTGCAACTCCGGGATGCGTCCGGCAATGCCGTGAGCCAGGCGGGGGTGAACGTCACGGCTGCCATCGCGACCGGCGGCGGCACGCTCGGCGGAACGGCCGTGGTTGCGACCAACGCCAGCGGGGTCGCCGCGTTCACCAATCTCGCGATCAGCGGAACCGTCGGGAGTAGGACGCTGGCATTCAGCGCGCCGGGCCTCACCGGCGTTGCCTCAGGAAGCATCAGTCTCACCGCCGGGCCGGCCAGCCAGTTGACGCTCACGACGCAGCCGTCGGCCACCGTGCCGAGCGGGGTGGCGTTCCCGGTCCAGCCCAGCGTGCAGGTGCGTGACGGTGCCGGCAATCCGGTGGGTCAGGCTGGCGTGGTGGTGACGGCGGCGATCGCGACGGGTGCGGGGACGCTGGGCGGGGCGCTGACGGCCAGTACGAACGCCAGCGGGCTTGCGACGTTCACCAATCTCAGCATCACGGGAGCAACGGGTGATCGCACGCTGAGCTTCACGGCGACCGGGCTGACCAGCGTGACCTCGAACGTGGTGACGGTGACGGCGGGCACCGCGACCCAACTGACCATTACCACGCAGCCATCGGCCACGGTGCAGAGCGGTCTTGCGTTCCCGCAGCAGCCAGTGCTCCAGGTGCGAGATGGGGCGGGCAATCCGGTGAGTCAGGCTGGCGTGGCGGTGACCGCGACGCTCGCGACGGGTGCCGGGACGTTGGGCGGGGCGCTGACCGCGACGACCAACGCGGGCGGGGTAGCGACGTTCACCAATCTCAGCATCACGGGACCGACTGGCGATCGGACGCTGGGCTTCGCGGCAACTGGCCTGACGGGCGTGACGTCGGGGACGGTGACGGTCGCGGCGGGGACGGCGGCCCAGCTGACCATTACCACGCAGCCGTCGGCCACGGTGCAGAGCGGGATTGCGTTCCCGCAGCAACCGGCGCTCCAGGTGCGGGACGGGGCCGGGAACCCGGTGAGCCAGACCGGGGTCGTTGTGTCGGCCACGATTGCGTCAGGCGGCGGGACCCTCGGTGGGACCCTGACAGCCAGCACCAATGCCAGCGGCGTGGCGACGTTCACGAACCTCATGCTCACCGGGGCCGTTGGGGACCGGACGTTGTCCTTCAGCGCGGCGGGGCTCACGTCCGCCACGTCGGGGACCGTGACGATCACGGCGGGCGTCGCGTCGCAGTTGACGCTGACGACGCAGCCGTCGGCGTCGGTGCAGAGTGGGGTGGCGTTCCCCGCGCAGCCGGTCGTGCAAATCCGGGATGCATCGGGGAACGTGGTGAGCCAGGCGAGCGTGGTGGTGACCGCGGCGGTTGCCAGTGGGGGCGGGACGCTCGGGGGGACGCTGACGGCCAGCACGAACGCGAGCGGCATGGCGACGTTCACGAACCTCGTGCTCACCGGGGCCGTTGGGAACCGGACGCTCTCCTTCAGCGCCACGGGGTTGACCTCGGCGACCTCGAATACCGTGACGGTGACGGCGGGGGCAGCCTCACAGTTGAGTATCACAAGCCAGCCCTCGGCCAGTGTGCAGAGCGGGGTGGCGTTCCCGGTGCAGCCGGTGGTGCAGCTCCGGGATGCATCGGGCAACGCGGTGAGCCAGGCGAGCGTGGTGGTGGCCGCGGCGCTTGCGACGGGGGGCGGGACGCTCGGGGGGACGCTGACCGCCAGCACCAACGCGAGCGGGATCGCCGCGTTCAGCAATCTGGTGCTCACCGGGACGGTCGGGGATCGGACGCTGGCGTTCAGCGCGACCGGCCTGACATCGATTACGTCGAGCACGGTGACGGTCACGGTGGGTCCGGCTACCCAATTGACCATCACGACGCAGCCGTCGGCCACGGTGCAGAGCGGGGTCGCATTCGCCCAGCAGCCCGTGGTCCAGCTCCGTGACGCCGGCGGAAACGTGGTGAGTCAGGCGGGCGTGACCGTGACCGCCGTGATTGCCACGGGCGGCGGAACGCTCGGTGGAACGACGGCTGTGGGGACGAACCCGTCGGGGGTGGCGACCTTCACCAACCTGGCGGTCAGCGGGACCGTCGGCACCCGCACACTGAGCTTCACGGCGAGCGGAGTGACCACCGCCGTGTCGAACGCGATCAACATCACGGCGGGGCCAGCCGCGCAGCTCACCCTCACGGTGCAGCCGTCGGCCAGCGCGCAGAGTGGCGTGCCGTTCCCGCAGCAGCCGGTGCTTCAGGTCCGGGATGCCGCGGGCAACCCGGTCAGTCAGGCCGGGATCAGCGTTACGGCTGCGATCGCGACGGGTGGTGGGACGCTCGGGGGGACGACGACGGTCGGGACCAACTCGAGCGGTGTGGCGAGCTTCGCGGATCTGTCGGTTACGGGGACAGCGGGGCCGCGGACGCTGAGCTTCAGCGCGGTGGGACTGACGGGGGTCACATCGTCCACAGTCACCGTCGGTGCTGCCGCCGCGACGCAGCTGGTGCTGACCACGCAACCGTCGGCGACGGTGCAAAGCGGCGTGTCCTTCCCGCAGCAGCCGGTCGTCCAACTCCAGGATCCCAGCGGGAATGTGGTAGCGGTAGCCGGGGTGTCCGTGACCGCCTCGATCGCGAGTGGCGGTGGAACGCTGGCAGGGACGACCACCGCGACGACGGGTGCGTCGGGCGCTGCGGCCTTCACCGGTCTGAGCATTTCGGGGACCGTCGGGGGTCGGACGCTCGCGTTCGCGGCAGCCGGTCTGGTGCCGGACACGTCCAACGCGATTAGCGTGGCGGCCGGTCTGGCCGCGCGACTCGGGATCACGGTGCAGCCGTCGAGCAGTGCGCAGAGCGGCCTGCCCTTCGCGCAGCAGCCGGTCATTCAGGTCACCGACGCGAGCGGCAACCCCGTGAACGATCCAGGCCGTGCGGTCACCGCGTCGCTCGCGTCCGGTCCCGGCGGGGCCTCCCTCGGCGGCGCACTCACCGTGAGCACGTCGGCCGGGGGCCAGGCGTCGTTCACGAACCTCGCCATCACGGGACCCACCGACGTCTACACGCTGCGCTTCAAAGCGGCGGCCCTGGACAGCGCCACGTCGAACTCGGTCACTCTGGGCGCGGGGGCTGGCTCCAAGCTGGCGCTCACCACGCCGCCGTCGGCCACGGTACAGAGCGGGGTGGCGTTCCCGCAACAGCCGGTGGTGCAGCTCCAGGACGCGAGCGGCAATCCCGTGGCACAGCCCGGCGTGACCGTGATCGCGACAATACTCAGCGGCGGCGGCACGCTGGCCGGAACGACGTCCGCCAATACCGATGCGGGTGGCGCCGCCCACTTTGCCGGTCTGGTCGTCACGGGGACGGTGGGCGTCCGGAGACTGATCTTCGCCGCGGACGGGTTCCAGTCCGTGAGCACTGGGGACATCGCCGTGACGGCTGGCGTGGCGAGCCAGCTGACGTTGACTACTCAACCCTCGAGCAGTGCACAGAGCGGCGTGGCCTTCGTACAGCAGCCGGTGCTGCAGGTGCGGGACGGGGCGGGAAACGTCGTAACCCAGAGCGGGATCGTCGTCACGGCAGCGATCGCGAGCGGCGGGGGAACGCTGAGCGGCACGACGAGTGTTGCAACGGACGTCGGGGGTGTGGCGGCGTTCACGAACCTGGCGATCAGCGGGACGATTGGGAGCCGCACGTTGGCGTTTAGCGCGTCAGGGCTCACGGGAGTGGCGACGGGCGGCATCGGCGTCGTGGCGGGTCCCGCGGCGCAGCTGACGCTCACGACGCAGCCGTCGGCGCACGGTCCAGAGCGGGCTTGCCTTCCTGCAGCAGCCGGCGCTCCAGCTGCGGGACGGGGCGGGCAATCCGGTCAGCCAGACGGGCGTAGTCGTGACCGCAACGCTCGCGACGGGTGCAGGGACGTTGGGCGGGACGCTGACGGCGACGACCAGTGCGGCCGGGGTGGCGACGTTCACCAATCTCAGCATCACGGGGGCAACGGGTGATCGCACGCTGAGCTTCACGGCGACCGGGCTGACCGGCGTGACCTCGAACGCCGTGACAGTGACGGCGGGCACCGCGACCCAACTGACCATTACCACGCAGCCATCGACCACGGTGCAGAGCGGTCTTGCGTTCCCGCAGCAGCCGGTGCTCCAGGTGCGAGACGGGGCGGGCAATCCAGTGAGTCAGGCTGGCGTGCTGGTGACCGCGACGCTCGCGACGGGTGCAGGGACGTTGGGCGGGGCGCTGACGGCGACGACCAACGCGGCTGGGGTCGCGACCTTCACCAATCTCAGCATCACGGGACCGACTGGCGATCGGACGCTGGGCTTCGCGGCAACTGGCCTGACGGGTGTGACGTCGGGGACGGTGACGGTCGCGGCGGGGACGGCAACCCAGCTGACCATTACCACGCAGCCATCGACCACGGTGCAGAGCGGGATTGCGTTCCCGCAGCAGCCGGGGCTCCAGCTGCGGGACGGGGCCGGGAACCCGGTGAGTCAGAGCGGGGTCGTCGTGTCGGCCACGATTGCGTCAGGTGGCGGGACCCTCGGCGGGACCCTGACAGCCAGCACCAACGCCGGCGGGGTGGCGACGTTCACCAATCTCAGCATCACGGGAGCAACGGGTGATCGCACGCTGAGCTTCACGGCCACCGGACTGACGGGGGTCACGTCCGGGACGGTGACGGTCGCGGCGGGGACGGCATCGCAGTTGACGCTGACGACGCAGCCGTCAGCCACGGTGCAGAGCGGGCTTGCCTTCCTGCAGCAGCCGGCGCTCCAGCTGCGGGACGGGGCGGGCAATCCGGTCAGCCAGACGGGCGTAGTCGTGACCGCAACGCTCGCGACGGGTGCAGGGACGTTGGGCGGGACGCTGACGGCGACGACCAGTGCGGCCGGGGTGGCGACGTTCACCAATCTCAGCATCACGGGGGCAACGGGTGATCGCACGCTGAACTTCACGGCGCCCGGGCTGACGGCGGCCACGTCGGGGACGGTCACCGTAACCGCGGGGACGGCGACCCAGCTGACGATTACGACCCAACCGTCCGCGACCGCGCAGAGCGGCAGCGCGTTGGCCCAGCAGCCGGTGCTCCAAGTGCGGGACGTCTCGGGGAATGCGGTCAGTCAGGGTGGCGTGGTGGTGACCGCGACGATCGCGACAGGTTCCGGGACGTTGGGCGGGACGCTGACAGCGACGACGAACGCCAGCGGCGTGGCGACGTTCACCAATCTCAGCATCACGGGAGCGACTGGTGATCGGACGCTGAGGTTCACGGCGACTGGGCTGACGGGGGTGACATCGGGGACGGTGACGGTGGCGGCGGGGACGGCGACCCAGCTGACCATCACCACGCAGCCATCGACCGCGGCGCAGAGTGGGATTGCGTTCCCTCAGCAGCCGGTACTGCAGGTGCGGGATGCCTCGGGGAACGCCGTGAGTCAGAGTGGGGTCGTCGTGACGACCGCGATTGCGTCAGGTGGCGGGACCCTCGGGGGGACGCTGACGGCCACGACCAACGCCAGCGGGATCGCGACGTTCATCAATGTCAGCATCACCGGACTGGTCGGTGATCGGACTCTGAGCTTCACCGCAACCGGGCTGACGACGGCGACATCGGGGACGGTGACGGTCGCAGCAGGGACGGCATCGCAGTTGACGCTGACGACGCAGCCGTCGGCCACGGTGCAGAGCGGGATTGCCTTCCTGCAGCAGCCGGTGCTCCAGCTGCGGGACGGGGCGGGGAACCCGGTAAGCCAGACCGGGGTCGTCGTGACGGCCACGATCGCGACAGGGGCCGGGACGTTGGGTGGGACGCTGACGGCGACGACCAGTGCGGCCGGGGTGGCGACGTTCACCAATCTCAGCATCACGGGGGCGACGGGGGATCGCACGCTGAGCTTCACCGCGACCGGGCTGACCGTGGCGACGTCGGGGACGGTTACTGTGAGCCCAGGAACGGCGACCCAGCTCGCGATTACGACCCAACCGTCCGGGGCCGCGCAGAGCGGCATCGCGTTCGCCCAGCAGCCGGTGCTCCAAGTGCGGGACGTCTCGGGGAATGCGGTCAGTCAGGGTGGCGTGGTGGTGACCGCGACGATCGCGACAGGTTCCGGGACGTTGGGCGGGACGCTGACAGCGACGACCAGTGCGGCCGGGGTGGCGACGTTTACCAATCTCAGCATCACGGGAGCGACCGGCGACCGGACGCTGAGCTTCGCGGCAACTGGGTTGACGGGCGCGACGTCGGGCACGGTCACGGTGTCGTCGGGGACCGCGACCCAGTTGACCATCACGACGCAGCCATCGGCAACGGCGCAGAGTGGGATTGCCTTCCTGCAGCAGCCAGTGCTCCAGCTGCGCGATGGGTCCGGCAACCCGTCGGCCCAGCCAGGAGTCGTGGTGACCGCCGCGGTCGCGTCAGGTAGTGGGAGCCTCGGGGGGACACTGACGGCCACGACGAACGCCAGTGGCGTGGCGGCGTTTGCCGATCTCGTGATCACGGGGACGACAGGTGACCGGACGCTCAGCTTCACGGCGACGGGGGTTACGGCGGCGACGTCGGGGACGGTGACGGTGACGGCGGGCACGGGCGCTCAGTTGACGGTCACGACGCAACCGTCCGCCAGTGTCCAGAGCGGGATTGCCTTCCCGGTGCAGCCGGCGGTGCAGGTCCGGGACGGGGCGGGGAACGCGGTGAGCCAGGCTGGCGTCGTCGTGACGGCGGCGATCGCGACGGGCGGCGGCACGTTGGGCGGGACGTTGACTGCCAGCACCAACGCCGGTGGGGTCGCGACGTTCACCAATCTCAGCATCACCGGGACAATTGGTGCCCGCACCTTGAGCTTCACGGCGACCGGGCTGACGCCGGCCACATCGGGGACGGTGACGGTGACCGCCGGCACGGCCGCTCAGCTGACGGTCACGACCCAACCGTCGGCCAATGTACAGAGTGGGATTGCCTTCCCGGTGCAGCCCGCAGTGCAGGTTCGGGACGGGGCGGGGAACGCGGTGAGCCAGGCTGGGGTCGTCGTGACGCCGGCGATCGCAACGGGCGGCGGCACGTTGGGCGGGACCCTGACGGCGACGACCAACGCGAGCGGGGTCGCGACGTTCACCAATCTCAGCATCACGGGAACGGCGGGGCCGCGTACGCTGTCGTTCGCGGCCGCCGGCCTGACGGGCGTGACATCCGGGACGGTCACTGTGGGGGCCGGCGCGGCCTCTCAAGTAGTCATCCTGACACAGCCCTCCGGCTCCGCGCAAAGCGGCCTGCCATTCTCGCAGCAGCCGAGTGTGCAGCTGCAAGACCCCTCGGGCAACGCGGTTGCCCAGAGCGGCGTCTCGGTGACGGCGAGCATCGCGTCCGGTGGGGGCACGCTCCTCGGTACGACCGTGGTCACGACCGGCGCCGGCGGGACGGCGGCGTTCACCGATCTCGCGATCTCCGGGGTTGTGGGAACCCGGACCATGCAGTTCGGCGCGGCTGGTCTTGTGCCCGACACGTCGAATGCGATCATCGTCGGCCCCGGTCCGGCCGCGGCACTGGGAATCACGGCGCAGCCCTCGAACAGCGCCCAGAGCGGAGTGCCGTTCGCGCAACAGCCCCTCGTGCAGGTTCGTGACGCCAGCGGCAATCCAGTGGCTGGTGCGGGACGGGCCGTGACCGCCGTGCTCGCCTCGGGCACTGGAACGCTAGGCGGCACCACCGTCGTCACGACCGATGCGGCCGGGGCTGCGACCTTCAGCAACCTCTCGATTACCGGTGCGACGGGATCCTACACGCTGCGCTTCGAGTCGCCCCCGCTTGCGTCGGCCACGTCCAATAGCATCACGCTCGGGGCGGGCGTTGGGTCCCGACTCGGCATCACCACGCAGCCATCGTCCACGGTGCAGAGCGGGATCGTGTTCGCGCAGCAGCCCGTCATTCAACTGCAGGATCAGAGTGGCAATCCCGTTGGCCAGGCCGGGGTGGCGGTGGCAGCCGCCATTCTCACTGGGGGCGGCACGCTGCTCGGCACGGTCACCGTGGCCACCGACGCGGCTGGTGTGGCCGGGTTCGCGGATCTTGCCATCACCGGACTCATTGGGACCCGCCGGCTCATCTTCGCGGCTGACGGATACCAGTCCGCGACGTCCGGCGACATCAGCGTGACGCCCGGTCCTGCGGCGCAACTTGCGATTACGACCCAGCCGTCCACGACGGCGCAGAGTGGCGTCGTCCTCCCGCAGCAGCCCGTCATTCAGCTGCGGGATGCCAGTGGCAACAGCGTGCCCCAGAGTGGTGTCGGTGTCACGACCCAGTTGGTGCTGGGGTCCGGCACGTTGGGCGGGACGACGACGCTCGCCACGAACGTCAGCGGCGCCGCGGTGTTCACCAACCTCAGCATCACGGGCACGGCGGGCCAACGGACGCTGGGCTTCTCCGCCACTGGGCTGGCCGGGGCAACCTCTGGTCCGATTGATCTGACGGCCGGCCCGGCTGCATCGCTCTCCATCACCACCCAACCGTCGGCCAGTGTGCAGAGCGGGATCGCGTTCCCGCAGCAGCCGGTCCTCCAGTTGCGGGACGGCGCCGGGAACGCGGTGAGTCAGGCGAGCGTGGTGGTGACGGCGGCGCTGGCGACTGGCAGCCCGACGCTGGGTGGGACGCTGACGGCAAGCACGAATGCGAGTGGCGTGGCGACGTTCGCCAACCTCGCGATTACCGGGACGATCGGCGCCCGGACGCTGGCCTTCAGCGCGACAGGGCTAACGGGGGCTACTTCGGGCACGGTGACCGTGACGGCGGGCACGGCGTCGCAATTGACGCTGACGACGCAGCCGTCGGCGACCGTCCAAAGTGGCGCAGTATTCCCGCAGCAGCCGGTGGTCCAGCTGCGGGACGGAGCGGGGAACGCGGTGAGTCAGGGCGGCGTGGTGGTGACGGCGGCGATCGCGACGGGTGGGGGGACCCTAGCGGGGACACCGACGGCGGCGACGAGTGCGGCGGGAGTGGCGACATTCACGAACTTGACCATCGGGGGAACCGTCGGGGATCGGACCCTCTCCTTCTCGGCGCCCAGTCTGACGGGGGCGACGTCCGGGACGGTGACGGTGACGGCGGGGGTTGCGGACACGTTGCGGGCGGCGAGCAGTCTGACGTTGGCGGGCACGGTGGGGCAGGCGGCGAGTCCGGCACCGACAGTGATTGTCGTGGACGCTTTCGGGAATCCGGTTCAGGGACGGGCAGTCAGCTTCACGTCGGTGCAGGGATCGGTGTCGGCGTCGAGTGTCAACACCGCTGCTGATGGCCGGGCGACGGTGACGTGGACGTTGGGGACGACGGCGGGGTCGCAGGCGCTGACGGTGTCGTCCGGGACGTTGACCGGCAGCCCGATCACCTTCACCGCAACGGCCGCACCTGGAGCGGCGAGCCAGCTCACCCTGACCACGGCGCCCTCGGCCAGTGTGCAGAGTGGGGTGGCGTTCCCGCTGCAGCCGGTGCTGCAGCTGCGGGATGCCAGTGGCAATGCCGTGAGCCAGGCGGGCGTGGTGGTGACGGCGGCGCTGGCGACTGGCAGCCCGACGCTGGGTGGGACGCTGACGGCGACGACGAATGCCAGTGGCGTCGCGACGTTCACCAATCTCGCGATCACGGGGGTGACTGGGGATCGGACGCTCTCCTTCGTGGCGCCGAGCCTGACGGGGGTGACGTCGGGCACGGTGACGGTGGGGGCGGGCGCGGCGAGCCAGCTCACCCTGACCACGGCGCCCTCGGCCAGTGTGCAGAGTGGGGTGGCGTTCCCGCTGCAGCCGGTGCTGCAGCTGCGGGATGCCAGTGGTAATGCCGTGAGCCAGGCGAGCGTGGTGGTGACCGCGGCGCTGGCGACTGGCAGCCCGACGCTGGGTGGGACGCTGACGGCGACGACGAATGCCAGTGGCGTCGCGACGTTCACCAATCTCGCGATCACGGGGGTGACTGGGGATCGGACGCTCTCCTTTGCGGCGCCGAGCCTGACGGGGGTGACGTCGGGCACGGTGACGGTGACGGCAGGCGCGGCGAGCCAGCTCACCCTGACCACGGCGCCCTCGGCCAGTGTCCAGAGTGGGGTGGCGTTCCCGCAGCAGCCGGTGCTGCAGCTGCGGGATGCCAGTGGCAATGCGGTGAGTCAGGCGGGCGTGGTGGTGACGGCGGCGCTGGCGACTGGCAGCCCGACGCTGGGTGGGACGCTGACGGCGACGACGAATGCGAGTGGCGTGGCGACGTTCACCAACCTCGCGATCACGGGGACGACTGGGGATCGGACGCTCTCCTTCGTGGCGCCGAGCCTGACGGGGGTGACGTCGGGCACGGTGACGGTGGGGGCGGGCGCGGCGAGCCAGCTCACCCTGACGACGGCGCCCTCGGCCAGTGTCCAGAGTGGGGTGGCGTTCCCGCAGCAGCCGGTGCTGCAGCTGCGGGATGCGAGCAGCAACGCGGTGAGTCAGCTCGGGGTGGTGGTGACGGCGGCGCTGGCGACTGGCAGCCCGACGCTGGGTGGGACGCTGACGGCGACGACGAATGCGAGTGGGGTGGCGACGTTCACCAACCTCGCGATCACGGGGGTGACTGGGGATCGGACGCTCTCCTTCGTGGCGCCGAGCCTGACGGGGGTGACGTCGGGCACGGTGACGGTGGCGGCGGGCGCGGCGAGCCAGCTCACCCTGACGACGGCGCCCTCGGCCAGTGTCCAGAGCGGGGTGGCGTTCCCGCTGCAGCCGGTGCTGCAGCTGCGGGATGCCAGTGGTAATGCCGTGAGCCAGGCGAGCGTGGTGGTGACGGCGGCGCTGGCGACTGGCGGCGCGACGCTGGGTGGGACGCTGACGGCGACGACGAATGCGAGTGGCGTCGCGACGTTCACCAACCTCGCGATCACGGGGACGATTGGGGATCGGACGCTCTCCTTCGTGGCGCCGAGCCTGACGGGGGTGACGTCGGGGACGGTGACGGTGACGGCGGGCGCGGCGAGCCAGCTCACCCTAACCACGGCGCCCTCGGCGAGTGTCCAGAGTGGCATCGCCTTCCCGCAGCAGCCGGCGGTCCAGCTGCGCGATGCGAGTAACAACGCGGTGAGTCAGCTCGGGGTGGTGGTGACGGCGGCGCTGGCAACTGGCAGCCCGACGCTGGGTGGGACGCTGACGGCGACGACGAATGCGAGTGGGGTGGCGACGTTCACCAACCTCGCGATCACGGGGGTGACTGGGGATCGGACGCTCTCCTTCGTGGCGCCGAGCCTGACGGGGGTGACGTCGGGCACGGTGACGGTGGGGGCGGGCGCGGCGAGCCAGCTCACCCTGACGACGGCGCCCTCGGCCAGTGTCCAGAGTGGGGTGGCGTTCCCGCTGCAGCCGGTGCTGCAGCTGCGGGATGCCAGTGGTAATGCCGTGAGTCAGGTCGAGCGTGGTGGTGACGGCGGCGCTGGCGACTGGCAGCCCGACGCTGGGTGGGACGCTGACGGCGACGACGAATGCGAGTGGCGTGGCGACGTTCACCAATCTCGCGATCACGGGGATGATTGGGGATCGGACGCTCTCCTTCGTGGCGCCGAGCCTGACGGGGGTGACGTCGGGCACGGTGACGGTGGGGGCGGGCGCGGCGAGCCAGCTCACCCTGACGACGGCGCCCTCGGCCAGTGTCCAGAGTGGGGTGGCGTTCCCGCTGCAGCCGGTGGTCCAGCTGCGCGATGCGAGTAACAACGCGGTGAGTCAGCTCGGGGTGGTGGTGACGGCGGCGCTGGCGACTGGCAGCCCGACGCTGGGTGGGACGCTGACGGCGACGACGAATGCCAGCGGCGTCGCGACGTTCACCAACCTCGCGATCACGGGGATGATTGGGGATCGGACGCTCTCCTTCGTGGCGCCGAGCCTGACGGGGGTGACGTCGGGGACGGTGACGGTGACGGCGGGCGCGGCGAGCCAGCTCACCCTGACCACGGCGCCCTCGGCCAGTGTCCAGAGTGGGATCGCCTTCCCGCAGCAGCCGGTGCTCCAGCTGCGGGATGCCAGTAGCAACGCGGTGAGTCAGCTCGGGGTGGTGGTGACGGCGGCGCTGGCAACTGGCAGCCCGACGCTGGGTGGGACGCTGACGGCGACGACGAATGCCAGTGGCGTCGCGACGTTCACCAACCTCGCGATCACGGGGACGATTGGGGATCGGACGCTCTCCTTCGTGGCGCCGAGCCTGACGGGGGTGACGTCAGGGACGGTGACGGTGGGGGCGGGCGCGGCGAGCCAGCTCACCCTGACCACGGCGCCCTCGGCGAGTGTCCAGAGTGGCATCGCCTTCCCGCAGCAGCCGGTGCTGCAGTTGCGGGATGCCAGCGGCAATGCGGTGAGTCAGCTCGGGGTGGTGGTGACGGCGGCGCTGGCGACTGGCAGCCCGACGCTGGGTGGGACGCTGACGGCGACGACGAATGCGAGTGGCGTCGCGACGTTCACCAATCTCGCGATCACGGGGGTGACTGGGGATCGGACGCTCTCCTTCGCGGCGCCGAGCTTGACCGGCGTGACGTCAGGGACCGTGACGGTGACGGCGGGCGCGGCGAGCCAGCTGAGCTTCACGCAGCAGCCGAGTGCGGTGGCGGCGGGGGCGCTGATGAGTCCGGCGGTGACGGTGACGGTGGAGGATGCGCAGGGCAACCCGGTGACGGCGGCGAGTGGGACGGTGAGCCTGGCGTTGACGGTGCCGGGAGGGGCGACGCTTACCGGTGGGAGCGCGGCGACGGTGACGAACGGGGTGGCGACGTTTGCAGGGCTGAGCGTAGACAGGGTGGGCAGCTACACGCTGACACCGAGCACGACAGTGGCGGGGGTGACGACGCTGCCGGCGTCAGGCAGCTTCGCGGTGAGCGTGGGGGCGGCGACGCAATACCTGGTGACGGTAAGCGACACAAACCCAGTAGCCGGCACGGTAATAACGGTGTCAGCACAGCTGGCTGATGCGAACGACAATCCCGTCGCGACGCTCGGGATCGTGGTTACTTGGAGCAGTACCTCCAGCACCTCTCCAGGGACATTCTCATTCCCAACGAGCACGACGGATACCGCCGGATTAGCCACCGTGACCTTCACGACGAGTGCAACGTCTGGGACGATCCACACGGTGACGGCCACTGATGCTTCGAACCTGACTGGCACGAGAGGAAACATCGCGACCCAATGAACGCCAGATGGGGTTCGTGTCCCCGAAGTAGCCCGGGCCTGCTACCTTCTAGCAGATGATCTGCCCCCGCTGCTCCGTCGCCGAGATCTCGCCTGAGACGCATCAGTGCGTCCTGTGCGGCTTCTCGCCCACCGGCGTCCTGGCGCCGGCGCAGCCGGCGCCCGTGGACGAGATCCACGAGACGGTCCAGCGCGAGCTCGGGGACCGCTTCGAGCTGCAGGTGCTGCTGCGCCGGGAGCAGCATACGATCCTCTACCTCGCGCTCGATCTCGAGGACGACCGCGTCGTCGCGCTCCGCCTGATCCCGCGACTCGGCCCGGTGGACGGAGATCTCGTGCACCGCTTCGCGCAGGCGGCCACGTTGGCGGCCGGCCTGCGACATCCCCATGTCGTGCCGACGCCGAAGCACGGGGTGACGCAATTCCACTTCTGGTACGCGATGGAGCCGGTCAAGGGCCGCACCCTGGCGACCCTCGTCGAGCAACAGGGCCGGATGGAGCTGCCGCGGTGTCTCGCCCTGCTCGAACAGGTCGCCAGCGGGCTCGAGTACGTGCACCGCAACGGCGTGGTCCACGGCGGGATCGGCCCCCGCTCGGTGCTGGTGCAACCGGAAGGGTGGGCACGCATCAGCGACGTCGGCACGATGGCCGCGATCTACCGGGCGGCGGGACCCAAGTCCGGATGGCAGGGGGTGCTCGACCTGCCGTACGTCGCCCCCGAGATGACCGACGGCCGCCTGCTCGGCCCCGCCGCCGACCAGTACTCGCTGGCCGCCCTCGCGTACTACTGCCTGACGGCCCGCCCGCCGGTCAGCGGCGACACCGTGGACGACGTGCGCCGCGAGCGCGCCGTGGCCATGACCCCGATCGGCGAGCTCCTGCCCGATCTCCCGGGCGGCACGGCCACCGCGATCACGCGGGCGCTGCGGGACGACCCGAGTGAACGGTTCGGCGGCGTGCTCGATTTCGTGGCCGTCCTGAGCGGCGGATCGGTCAGACCGAGCGGCGGGCTGCTGACACCCTCCAGCCGGCCGGAGGGCTCGACCCTCGTGGTTGTGCCCGATGGGGAGCAGCCCCGTCGTCGCATCCGCTGGGGGCTACTCCTCGCGCTGCTTGCGGCGGCCGCCGCCGTTGGGGCGGGCGTGCGCTGGCTTCGACGCCCGGCGACGCAAGGATGGGCGGACGCGCCGGCGACCATGACGGCGCCGGCACCCGGTCCCGTCGCGGCGCCCCCACTGGCCCAGCCCCCAGCCGACTCCACGCCCGCCGTGGTGACCCCGCCCCCCGTGCCGCAGGCCGAGCCGAGACGGCAGCCGACAGCCCGTCCGGCGCCCGCGCCCGGCAAGCTCTCGGTCAACGCCACGCCGTGGGGTGCCGTGTATCTCGACGACCAGCTGCTGGGCAACACGCCGCGCGTGAACGTCGAGGTGCCCTCCGGCGACCACGTGCTGCGGGTCGTGCGCGACGGCTTCGTGACCTTCGAGCGCCGCATTCGCATCGGAGCGGGAGACACACTCCGGCTGCTCGACATCGTGCTCAAGCCGCTCGAGCCCTGATGCGCGCACGGTGCATCGCCGTCGTGCTCACGGCCGTCGCCCTGGCAGGCACCGGTCGCGCCGAGGCCCAGGCCGCCGGGCCGCTGCTCGAGGCCGGGATGCAGGCGTATCGCAACCTGGACTTCGATCGGGCGGCGGGCTATCTGCAGCGCGCGCTGGATGCCCCGGGAATCGCGGACACCGAACGCACGTCGGCGCTGGTCTACCTCGGCGCCACCGAGATCTTCCGCGGCCGGCCCGATTCGGGCCAGGCCACGTTTCGCCGGCTGGTGCGCTTCGCGCCGCGCTACCGCATCGACCGCCTGGTGTTTCCCCCCGAGGTGACGTCGAGCTTCGAGGCCGCGCGGCGCGCCACACCGGTGGCCGAGGTGCGCATCGCCCAGTCTGCGGCGTTCCGAGTCGGCGAGCCCGGCCTGCCGATTGACTTGTTCGGCAGCACGTTCCTCACCGTGCGGGTGGACGTGCTTCGGGCGGACGGCGGCATGGTCCGGAGCGTGTATGCGGGCCCGGTGGGCGACAGCCTGCGGACCGAATGGGATGGCGCGACGGCGGCCGGCGACCCGGTGAGCGCAGGACGCTACCTGGTGGTCGTGACCTCGACGGATTCGTCCGGCGTCACGCAGCGCATTGCCCGGGTGCCGCTGGCCATCGCCGTGGTGCTCCCGGACACGTTGCCGTTTCCGCCCCCGCCGCCGGACTCGCTGCTGCTGCCCGAGCGCACGACCGCCGGGCCCGGCCTGCAGGCGCTGGTCGGCGGCCTGGTGCTCGGCACGGCGGTCGCCCTGCTCCCCAATGCGATCGCGCCGGACGCCCCCCTCTCCGGCGCACGCTTTGGCGTCGGGGCGGCGGTGAGCCTCGCCGGGTTCGCAGGGTTCCTCACCAGCCGGCCGGGACGCGACCTCCCTGAGAACATCGCCGCGAACGGACGGGTGCGGGCCGAGTGGGAAGCCCAACGACAGGGCGTGGTGCGCGAGAACGCCGCACGCCTCCGCCGCGCCGGGCTCCGGATCACCGCCGGGGCGCCGCAGGTGATCGAGCGGGAGGATCGGTGATCCGCTGGCTGGGCGGGGTCGCATGCGGTCTGGCGATCACCGCCGCGGTCCTCGAGGCACAGTCGTTCGGCGCCCGCGCCGCGGTCGCGTTCGTCCGCGAGACCGTGGGGCAGGCTGGCGACACGCAGCTGCGGAGCGGATCGACCTGGGGGGGAGAGGGAGCCTTCGGACTGGGACCTGCCACCCTCACCGTGCGCTACCTGCAGGGCTCGATCGACGCTGCGGCCGGGACGGCACCGGCGGATTTCGTCGAAGGACAGGCGCTCCTCATGGTCCGACCCCTCCGCTGGGTGGCCGTGGGATTCGGTCCGCACGCGCGCAGCTTCGTCGAGCCGGGCGGTACCCAGCGCTGGCTGATGTGGGAAGTCCACGGGCAGGGGGTCGCGCCCCTGGTGGGGTCGTTTCTCGAAGCCTATCTCGAGGGTTGGGCCGTCGTCGGCTCCAGCATCGACCTGGTGGAGTCGCTCGACCACGGCCTCGGCATGGAAGGCGGGCTCCGCGTCGCGCTGGGCCGCCTGCCCGTCAGCGTCCGCGTCCGCTACCGCACCGAGCGCCTCGCCCTTGGGAGCGGACTGCGGCAGGAAACCCACGAGCAGGTGGCCCTGGCCATCGGCGTCGGTCGGCGCTAGGGACGCTTGCCCGAGCTTTCCTCCTCCACCACCACCGCCGTCCCGTAGCACAGCACTTCCGTGACACCCCGCATGATGTCCGTCGCGTCGTACCGCACGCCCACCACCGCGTTCGCTCCGGCGTCGACGGCGTGGCGCACCATGAGGTCGAACGCGTCCGCGCGCGTGCGCTCGCAGAGCTCGGTGAACAGCGAGATGTTGCCGCCGAACACCGTCTGAAACGCGGCCAGGCCCGTGCCGACGATCGAGCGGGACCGGACCACGACCCCCCGGACCACGCCGAGGTTCTCGGCGATCCGGTACCCGGGGAGCGCAAACGTCGTGCTCGTGAGGTAGTTGATTCGGCTCACCGTCCAGCCCTCGCGGGACTGCGCTCGTTCAGGCATGGTCATCAGCGTTCGCCTCCCCTTCTCCGGTTATCCCCTGAGCAGCTCGCCATCCGAACCCCGTCAACATACCGCGAAATCGGCGGTCCTGCGGGGTGCCTTGCGGCTGTTCCGCGGTACGTTTGATTCCGGGCGCCATGAGTGTCATCGTCGTCGGCGAGCTGCTGGGAGTCGGAGCCGTGGCCGGAGCGCTCGGCGCCCTGCTCGGTGTCGGTGGGGGGATCATCCTCGTCCCGGCGCTCGTGTTCATCGCCGGACTCCCGATTCACAGCGCCGTCGGGACCAGTCTGGTGTGCGTGGTGGCAACGTCGGTCGCGGGCTCGGCGGTCCAGTTTTCTCGGCGGCAGATCGACGTCTCGTCCTGCGTCCAGCTGCAGTTCTTCGCCGTCGTCGGGGCCGTGGCGGTGGGGCTGGTGGCCACCCGCGTCCCCGGGGCGTTCGTGTTCTTCGCGTTCGGTGCGCTCCTGCTCGTCGCGGCCTGGCGCAACTGGCCCCGGAGCGTGCCCCGCCCGGCGCCCGCGTCGTCCGGCGGTCACGCGTGGGTCGCGTCCGCCGGCTCGCTCGCGGCGGGCGGGGTGTCGAGCCTGCTCGGCGTGGGTGGGGGGATCGTGTTCACTCCGCTGCTCCACCTGGTCGTGGGCCTCGACTTTCACAAGGCGGCGGCAACGTCCATCTATCTCATCGGGGTGACGGCCGGCTCGGGGGTGCTCGTCTATTTCGCCCGCGGTGACGTCTCCCCGCAGGTCGCGGCGCCCGCCATGCTCGGCGTCCTGATTGGCGCGACCGTCGCATCGGCAGCCAGCCACCGGATCGACGCGAGCTGGCTCAAGCGCGGGTTGGCCGTCCTCCTCCTCTACATGGCGATCCGCATGGTGCTGCGAGGCGTTCACGGTGGGTGACGCGCACGCGGTCGCCGTGCGAGTATTGCGGGTTGCGCTCCTGGCCGCCGTGGCGGCGGCGTTCGTGGGCGTCGTGCTGGATCCCGTGCTCCGCGCTTGGCGACCCGGGTCCGAGAACGCCGTAGGCGAGCTGCTCAGCGGCGCGGCGATCGTGACGGTGATTGCGACGCCGTTCCTCGTGCTCGTCCTGCTCGTGGCGATCGAGCGCGGCAGGCGCCTGGGGTGGTACGCCGCGGGAACGCTGCTCGTGACTCTCGCGGGCGTTCTCCTCGCGCGCTAGGCCGGAGGCGCGACGCCAGCGGCGGAGACCGGCACCGCGCCGCTATCTTCCACTCACCATGCTGCCCGACACCCTCGGAATCATCGGCTTGGGCGCCATCGGCGGGTCGATTGCGCGTCAGGCCAGTGGCGGCGTGCGTCGCGTGCTCGGCTACACCCGACGGCCCGCGGAAGGGGTCGCAGCCGTCCGGGCGGGGGCGGTGACGGAGCTTGCGTCGTCCGCGGCGTACGTCATGCGCCATGCGGACTTGGTGGTGCTCGCGGTGCCGCCGGCTGCGGTCTTCACGCTGCTCGCCGAAGCGCGCACGCACCTGGGGCAGGGCGCGGTATGTACCGACGTGGCGAGTGTGAAGGCCCCCGTGATGGACGCGGCGCGCCGGCTCGGACTGGCCGCCCAATTCGCCGGCTCGCATCCGCTCGTCCGCAGCCAGCGGCGGGGCTTCGCCGGAGCCGAGGCGCGACGGTTCGTCGGTGCGCTGGTGTATGTCACCCCCACGGCGGACGGCGATGGGGTGGCCCGGGAAGTGGCGGACTTCTGGGCCTCCGTGCTCGAAGCGGAGCCGGTGATGGTGGATGCAGCGGACCACGACGTGATCGTGGCGCGGACCAGTCACCTGCCGCAGGCCATCGCCCTTGCCGTGGCGCACGCGCTCGCAGGGCATGGGCCGCGCGGGGTTACGTACGGACCCGTGGCACACGATGTGGCGCGGGTGGCCGACGGCGACGCGGCGGCCTGGCCCGAGGTGCTGCTGCTCAATCGCAGCGCCGTGCTCGACGCGCTCGACTGCTGTGAGGCCTCGCTCGGGGGGCTGCGGCGGGCCCTCGCGGACGGCGACCTGGTGGCCCTGGGCGGATGGCTCGACGCGGCCGCGGCCTGGCGGCGGCGGCTCGGACCGTGAGGGTCGGCGGGACGGTCCGGGTCCCGGGCGACAAGAGCATCACGCACCGCGCCTTCATGCTGGCGAGCCTCGCGCGGGGCGAGAGCCTCGTGCGGGGCGCCCTGGCGTCCGAAGATGTACGCAGCACGGCGCGGGTGCTGCGCCAGCTGGGCGTGCAGGTCGGGACGGTGCGTGCCGGGATCGATGTCGTCGTGCGGGGCGGGCTGTGGCGACCCCCTGCTGCGGCGCTGCACTGCGGCAACTCGGGTACCACCGCGCGCCTCCTCCTCGGCCTGCTGGCCGGCCGCCCGTTTGCGGCGCGTCTCATCGGCGATCGCTCGTTGCGGCAACGACCGATGCGGCGGGTCACGGAGCCTCTGCGACGCATGGGCGCCGCCATCATCGAGGAGCGCGGCGACGGACTGCCCCTCCGGATCCGCGGCGGCCCGTTGGTGCCGCTGACGTGGCGTCTCCCGGTGGCAAGCGCGCAGCTGAAGAGCGCGCTGCTGTTTGCCGGGCTGGTGGGAGGCGTCGCGGTGGAGGTCGACGAGCCGGCGAAGTCCCGGGACCACACCGAGCGGCTGCTCGCGGCGCTCGGCGCCCCATTGGCGCAGCGCGGTACCGCGGTGCACCTTGACGAGGCCGGCGACTGGCTGGCCACCCTGCGTGACCTCGATCTGGTCGTTCCCGGGGATGCGTCCGCTGCGGCGTTCCTTGTGGCCGCCGGGGTGCTTGCGGAGGACGGGGAGTTGACGCTCGGAGGCGTCGGCGTGAATCCGACGCGGATTGGATTCCTCCGCGTGCTCGAGCGGATGGGGGCGACGATTCCGGTCGTGTCCCTGCGCACCGTCGCGGGTGAGCCGATCGGCGATCTCGTGGTGCGTCCCGCGGACCTCCGTGGGGTGGAGGTGGCGGCGGACGAGGTCCCGTCGCTGATCGACGAAGTGCCCATATTGGCCGTTCTGGCGTCCCGGGCTCGGGGCGAGACGGCGTTCCGCTCCGTCGGGGAGCTGCGCGTCAAGGAAAGCGACCGGCTCGGGCTCCTCGCCGCCAACCTGCGGGCCGTCGGCGCTCAGGCGACGGTTGCCGGAGAGGATCTCGTGGTGCGGGGGAGCACCAACCCCCCGCGCGGATCGGTCGACACGGCAGGCGATCACCGGCTGGCGATGGCGTTCGCGGTGCTTGGGACCGTTCCCGGCGCCGCCGTGCGCCTCTCGGAACGGACGTCACCGGCCGTCAGCTATCCGGCCTTCTTCGAGGATCTCGAGGGGATCGATGCCCGCACACCCCAACGTCGTCGCGATTGACGGGCCGGCCGGGTCCGGCAAGTCCACCACGGCACAGGCGGTTGCCGAGCAGCTCGGGTTCGCCCACCTCGAGAGCGGCGCGCTCTATCGGGCGTTCACCCTGGCCGCGTTGGATGCCGCCATCCCGCTCGAGGGACAGCGGATTGCCGCGCTCGCCGAGTCGCTGCCGGTGCGTCTCACGTATGCCGCAGCCGGATTCCGTCCGGAAGCGGCCGGGGTGGATGTCTCGAGCGCGGTCCGCCGGCCCGACGTGACCGCGCACGTGTCCGCGGTGTCGGCGCTGCCGGACGTGCGCGCGTTCGCCAACCGCTTGCTCCACGCGGCGGCGGCGCAGCACCCGCGCGGCGTGGTGGCCGACGGCCGCGACATCGGGACCGTCGTGTTTCCGGACGCGCAGCTCAAGGTGTTCCTCACGGCGTCGCCCGAGTCCCGGGCCCGTCGTCGCCTGTTGCAGGACGGGCACGCCCCCAGTCGGGAAGCGGTGGCCGAGGAGGCGCGTCGGCTTGCCGCGCGCGACCACGCCGACTCGACCCGGGCCGTGGCACCGCTGCGTCAGGCAGCCGACGCGGTCCTGCTGGATACCACCGGCATGACGTTTGAGCAGCAGGTCCGCCACATCGTGTCGCTGGCCCGGAAGACCTTCTCCTCGCTTGACATAGCCGACGCCGCGGTCTAGCCTTCCCGCATCTCGCCTCTCCCGGCAGTCGGGGGGGGCATATTCACCTTATGACCCCTGGCAGCAGGGAGCGGGTACCATGTCCGAGCCGTCAACCGAAACCCCGAACCCCACCCCCACCCCCACCCCCCCCGCTGCACGGTCGCCGGGCCAGCCCAACTCCCCGATCAACGTGCGTGCCGACCTGCTCGACGAGGACTACTCACCGGAGCAGTACGAGCAGATGCTCGCGCTGTACGAGGGAACGCTCCAGAGCATCGTGGAAGGCGAGATCGTCCGGTCCAAGGTACTGCGCGTGACCGACACGCACGTCATCCTCGACGTCGGCTTCAAGTCCGAGGGCGCGGTCCCGATCGACGAGTTCAAGGACCCCACGAAGCTCCAGTCCGGTGACGAGGTCGAGGTGTTCCTCGAGCGGCTGGAAGACCAGGACGGGGCGGTCGTGCTCTCGAAGAAGAAGGCCGATTTCATGCGCGTGTGGGAGAAGATCCGGCACGCGTACGAGAGCGACGAGCCGGTGCGCGGCACGCTGCAGAAGAAGATCAAGGGGGGCGTGGTGGTGGATCTCATGGGCGTGGACGCCTTCCTCCCCGGCAGCCAGATCGCGCTCCGGCGTGTGCCCAACATCGACGAGCTGCTCGGCCAGTCGTTCGATTTCAAGATCATCAAGCTCAACAAGCGCCGCCGCAACATCGTCGTGTCCCGCCGGGTGATCCTCGAGACGGAGCGGGCCGAGAAGCGCGGCCACTTGATGAAGGAGCTGGCGGTCGACCAGGTGCGGAAAGGCATCGTCAAGAACATCACGGACTTCGGGGCGTTCATCGACCTGGGCGGCGTGGACGGGCTGCTGCACATCACCGACATGAGCTACGGCCGGGTGTCCCACCCCTCCGAGATGGTGGAGCTGGGACAGGAGCTCGAGGTCAAGGTCCTCGACATCGACTGGGAGCGCGAGCGGATCTCGCTCGGTCTCAAGCAGCTCCAAGCCTACCCGTGGGAAAACGTCGCCGAGAAGTACCCGGTTGGCGTGCGCGTGCAGGGGAAGGTCGTGTCGATCACGAACTATGGCGCGTTCGTGGAGCTCGAGCCTGGGATCGAGGGCCTGGTGCACATCAGCGAGATGAGCTGGACCCGCAACGTGCGCCACCCGTCGAAGATCGTCTCCATCGGCGAGACGATCGAGGCCGTGGTGCTCAAGGTCGATCCGCAGGAGGAGAAGATCTCGCTCGGCATGAAGCAGACCGAGCAGGATCCCTGGATGATGCTGCCGATGAAGTATCCCGTCGGCACCCGGATCACCGGCAAGGTGCGCAACCTGACGTCGTTCGGGGCCTTTGTGGAGATCGAGCCCGGAATCGACGGGCTGATCCACATCTCCGACATGTCCTGGACGAAGCGCGTGCAGCACCCGTCGGAGATCGTGAAGAAGGGCGACACCGTCGACGTGGTGATTCTCAACATCGACGCGGACAACAAGCGGATCTCCCTCGGCCTCAAGCAGGCCAAGGACGATCCGTGGCTCAAGATCGGCGAAGACTATCCGGTCGGCACCGATCTCGAGGGGCGCATCGTCCGCGTGCTCGACAACACGGTGGTGGTCGACGTCGGGAATGACATCGAAGGGCTGATCCCGGCGAGTCAGTTCCCCACGCCGGAGAATCGCCGGATCGAGGAAGTGGCGAAGGAAGGGTGGGGCGTCGACGTGAAGGTGATGGAGGTGGATCCGATCCATCACAAGATCGTGCTCGCGGCCACTAGCCAGCCTCGGCAGCCCGCGGAGCCGGTGACCCCGGCGCCGGAGCCCGTCGAGGAGCCGTCGCTGGACCCCGCCGTCGACGACGCCCCCGCAGACGCGTAGCGCCCGCCCCTGCCGGACGCCGCCGGCGGTGCCGCCTCGGCGGCGTCGCCGGCGGGCGTGCTTTCAGGACCGGTGGACCACGAGCGGACCATGACCATGGACCCCAAGCTGGAACGGCTGCAGCGCCTGCGGGACGAGGCGGAGCAGGGCGGCGGCGCCGAGCGCATCGGCGCCCAGCACGACAAGGGCAAGCTCACCGCGCGGGAGCGGATCGACATGCTGCTCGATCAGGGCTCCTTCGTGGAGTTCGACCGCTTCGTCACCCACCGCGCCACCGGGTTCGGACTCGAGACCCAGAAGCCGCTCGGCGACGGCGTGGTCACGGGCTACGGGCGGATCGACGGCCGACTCGTCTACGTCTTCTCTCAGGACTTCACGGTGTTCGGCGGATCGCTCGCCGAAGCCCACGCGCAGAAGATCTGCAAGGTGATGGACCTGGCGGTGCGGAACGGTGCGCCCGTCATCGGGCTCAACGATTCGGGCGGCGCCCGCATCCAGGAGGGGGTCGTCTCGCTGGGTGGCTACGCGGACATCTTCTATCGCAACACCCGCGCGTCCGGCGTGGTGCCGCAGATCAGCGCGATTCTCGGACCGTGCGCCGGCGGCGCGGTCTACAGCCCCGCGATCACGGACTTCGTGTTCATGGTACGCGGGGTGTCGTACATGTTCGTGACCGGGCCCAACGTGGTGAAAACCGTGACCCACGAGGACGTCACGTCCGACGAGCTGGGCGGTGCCGACGTGCATGGATCCGTGTCGGGGGTCGCGCAGTTCGTGCTCGATTCCGAGATCGAGTGTCTCGCGGAAATCCGCCGTCTCATCGGCTTCCTGCCGAGCAACAACCTCGACGGCCCCCCCCGCCGTCCGGCGCATGATCCGCCCGACCGGCGGGACGAGGAGTTGCTCACGGTCGTGCCCGACAACCCCAACAAGCCGTACGACATGCACGACGTGATTCGGCGCGTCGTCGACGACGGGGAAGTGCTCGAGGTCCACCGGGACTTCGGGCAGAACCTCATCGTCGGGTTCGCGCGGCTGGGGGGGCATCCGGTTGGGGTGATCGCCAACCAGCCGGCGGTGCTGGCCGGCGTGCTCGACATCCGCGCGTCGCGTAAGGGGGCGCGCTTCGTGCGGTTCTGCGACGCGTTCAACATTCCGCTCGTCACGTTCGAGGACGTGCCCGGCTTCCTGCCGGGTGTCGAGCAGGAGCACGGCGGCATCATCATGCACGGGGCCAAGCTGCTCTACGCCTACGCCGAAGCGTCGGTCCCCAAGCTGACGGTGATCACGCGCAAGGCGTACGGCGGCGCCTACGACGTCATGAGCTCGAAGCACGTCGGCGGCGACTACAACGTGGCGTGGCCCAGCGCCGAGCTTGCCGTCATGGGCCCCAAGGGCGCGGCGGAGATCCTGTTCCGGCGCGAGATCGCGGCCGCGGCCGACCCGCAGGCCCGGCTCGACGAGCTGGTGGCGGACTACCGCGAGAAGTTCGCCCACCCTTACGAGGCCGCGGCGCGCGGGTTCCTCGATGACGTGATCGACCCGCGCGAGACCCGGCCCCGCCTGATCTCCGCGCTCGAGACGCTGCTCACCAAGCGAGATGCCGCCCCGCCGAAGAAGCATGGCAACATCCCGCTGTAGGGCCGCGGGACCGCACAAACGCAGACCGGCGGATTGCCGGCCGGACCGGCTGCGCAGCGTCGCGTGGTCCCGCGGGCGGAGGTGCGAGTGTGCGTAGCGTTCTGATCGCCAATCGAGGCGAGATCGCCTGCCGGATCGTGCGGGCCTGCCACGAGGAGGATCTCGAGGCGATCGCGGTATTCTCGGAAGCGGATCGCCAGAGCCCACACGTGCGCGCCGCCGACCGGGCGGTGGAAATCGGACCGCCGCCCGCCCGCGAGTCCTACCTCAACGTCGAACGGCTGCTCGACGCGGCGGCCCGGACCGGAGCCGACGCGGTGCATCCGGGCTACGGGTTCCTGGCCGAGCGGGCACACTTCGCCGACGCGGTCGAGGCGGCGGGCCTGGTGTTCATCGGGCCTCCCGGAGCGGCGATCCGGGCGATGGGGGAGAAGACCGAGGCGCGTCGCCGCATGGAGGCGGCCGGAGTCCCGGTGGTGCCGGGGACCACGACACCGCTGACCCGCGCCGCGGACGGCCTGGCGATTGCCGAGCGCGTCGGCTACCCCATCCTCCTCAAGGCGGTGGCCGGCGGTGGCGGGAAGGGGATGCGCCAGGTGGCATCGCCCGACGAGCTGGCCGCGGCGTTCCGCGCGGCGGTCTCGGAGGCGCAGTCCGCGTTCGGCGACGGGGCGGTCTACGTCGAGAAGCTGCTCGAGCGCCCACGGCACATCGAGGTGCAGGTGCTGGCGGACGGCCACGGCCACGTGGTCCACCTCGGCGAGCGGGAGTGCTCCGTCCAGCGTCGGCATCAGAAGCTCATCGAGGAGGCGCCGTCGACGGTCGTCGATGCCGACCTCCGGGCGCGGATCGGCGACGCCGCCGTCCGCGCGGCGGCGGCCGTGGGCTACCGCAGCGCCGGCACGGTCGAGTTCCTCCTCGATCAGGCGGGGCGGTTCTACTTCCTGGAGATGAACACGCGGATTCAAGTCGAGCACCCCGTGACCGAGATGATCTACGGCGTCGACCTGGTGCGCGAGCAGCTCCGCATCGCGGCGGGCCACGCCACCGGGATCCGCGGAGGCCTGCAGCCCCGGGGACATGCGCTTGAGTGCCGCATCACCAGCGAAGACCCCTACGGTGACTTCCTGCCGGCGACCGGGACCATTGCGTTCCTGCGCATCCCCTCGGGACCCGGGGTCCGGTGGGACGGGGGAGTGGAGGTGGGCAACGAGGTCGGCGTGTTCTACGACCCGCTGCTCGGAAAGCTGATCGTATGGGGGGAGTCGCGGGCGGTGGCCATCCGGCGGATGCGCCGCGCGCTCGATGAGCTGCTGATCGTGGGGGTCCCGACCTCGCAGCCATTCCATCGGCGGGTCATGGATGAGCCGGGGTTCGTGCGTGGCGAGTACGACATCGGCTACCTGGACAGGGTGGGGAAAGGCCTGCTCGCGGCCGAGCCGGACCGCGACACGCTCGAGCGGGTGGTCCTGGCGGCGGCGCTGGCGGAGCACGAGGCCCGCAACACGGTGACAACGGGTACCTCCACGCCGGGCGCGGACAGCCCATGGATGCGCGTCGCGCGGCAGCGGGGTCTGCGATGACGGTCGTCCACATCCGCGGCATCGCCGCCGGCGGCGATGGGGTGGGCCGGCTCGCAGACGGCATGGCGGTGTTCGTGCCGCGCACGGCCCCGGGGGACGAGGTCGCCGTGGAGATCACCCAGCGCCGACGGCGCCATGCGCGCGCCCGCGCCCTCGAGCTGCGCGCGCCGGGGCCGGACCGGGTGATGCCGGCCTGCGCGCACTACTCGCGCGACGCCTGTGGCGGTTGTCAGCTGCAGCACCTCGCTGCGGCGGCCCAGCTCGCGGCCAAGCAGGTCCTCGTCGGCGAGGCGCTCCGGCGAATCGGCCGGCGCGACCTCGCGGACCCCGTCATCGTCCCGTCCCCGACCGCCTGGCGCTACCGTACGAAGATCACCCTGACGGCCGGCCCCGGCGGGGAGCACATCGGCCTCCACCAGGTGGAGCGGCCGGACGCGGTCTTCGACCTCGTGGACTGTCCCATCACCGACGAGCGGCTGATGCAGCTGTGGGCCGCCGTAGGCGCCCACCGGCGTCTGCTGCCGCCGGAGGTCCGGGACATCGCCCTGCGCGTGGATCGGGCAGGTGGCGTCCACGTGATCGCGCACAGCGCACCACCGGTCTGGGACGCCGCGCCCCTGGCGGCGGCGGTCGGCCGGGCCGACGTCAGCTACTGGTGGCGCCCCGCCGCCGGGGCGGCGCGGGTCGTGGCCGGGCCGGTGACCGGCTTTCCCGCGCTCGCCTTCGAGCAGGCCAATCCCGTCCTGGCCGGCGCGATCCGCGCGGCCGCGGTCGCCGCCCTGGCACCGGGCCCCGGCATGACGGTCTGGGACCTCTATGGTGGCGTGGGGGAGGGGGCCCGGTGTCTTGCGGAGACCGGCGCATCGGTGTGGAGTGTCGAGATCGACCGCAGCGCCGTCGAATGGGCAGTGCGGCAGCCCGGCGCGAACCCGCCCACCTACGTCCAGGGTCTCGTGGAGGAGGTGCTCCCACGGCTGCCCCGGCCACACGCGGTCTTGATGAACCCACCGCGCACCGGGGCGCATGCCCGCGTGACGCAGGCGCTCGAGCGTCTGGCGGGGGAGCGCACAGCAGGACTGCGCGTCGCCTACGTGTCCTGCGACCCCGCCACCGTGGCCCGCGACCTGGCGCGACTGCCGAGCTTCGCCGTACGGCAGGTTGTGGCGTATGACCTGTTCCCCCAAACGAGCCACGTCGAGACGCTGGTCGCCCTGGAGGCCGCGTGAAATACACGGTTACGATCAGGGGGCGAAGCTTCGAGGTCGAGATTCGCGGCGGCGAGGTCCTGCTCGACGGGGTCGCCCGGGCGGCCGAGCTGCAGAGCGTGGTGGGCACGCCGCTCCGCCAGCTGATCCTGCACGATCGTGCCGTCACCTTCGCGGTCGCCCGGCGCCACGACGGCTGGACGCTGCTGTCGGAGGGCGAGATCTGGGAACCCGTGGTGCTGGACGAGCGCACCCGCCAGCTCCGTGACCTCACCCGACGGTCCGGGCAACAGGCCGGGCGAGTCCCGGTCAAGGCGCCGATGCCGGGCCTCGTGCTGCGGCTGGAAGTCGCGGTGGGCGACGCGGTGCGGGCGGGCCAGGGGGTGGTGGTGCTGGAGGCGATGAAGATGGAGAACGAGCTCAAGGCGCCCGTGGCGGGCCGGGTGGCCGCGATTCACGCGCAGCCGGGTCAGCCGGTGGACAAGGGGGTCACGCTCGTGGAAGTCCATGCGGAGGGTTGACCATCGGTTGGGAGCACGGTAGGTTACTTGTCTGTCTTGACTTACGGAACTTCGTCCGCGCGGGCGTTCCCGAACCAGGTATGAAGACGTACACACTCAAGCGGGCTGATCTCGAGCATCGATGGCATCTGGTGGATGCCGACGGTGTGGTCTTGGGCCGTCTCGCGAGTCATGTGGCGCAGCTGATTCGCGGCAAGCACAAGCCGAGCTTCACGCCCCACATGGACTGCGGCGACTACGTCGTGGTGATCAACGCCGAGAAGGTGCGCCTCACCGGCCGCAAGGTCGCGCAGAAGCGCTACTTCCGGCATTCCGGCTACATGGGCCACGGCCGCTTCACCCCGGTGGAGCGCATGCTGCAGGCCCACCCTGATCGGGTGATCGAGAAGGCGGTGTTCGGGATGCTGCCGAAGAGCACCCTGGGGCGCCAGGTGCTGCGGCGGAAGCTGCGGGTGTACGCCGGCCCGAGCCATCCGCACCAGGGGCAGCAACCGGCACTCGTGAAGTTCTCGAAGGATGATGCATGACTGCGCACGTTGAACTTCGCTGGCACGCCGTCGGCCGTCGCAAGACGAGCGTCGCGCGGGTGTATCTGGTGCCCGGCTCGGGCAAGTGGAGCGTGAACGGCCGGACGCTGGGGGACTACTTCCCGCGCCAGTCGCTGGTACAGCACATCCAGCAGCCGTTCCAGGTCACCGACACGCTCGGTGCCTTCGACGTGAAGGCGCGGGTGTCCGGCGGGGGCCAGGCCGGGCAGGCCGGCGCGCTGCGCCTCGGCGTGGCACGGTCCCTGGTGCTGGCGGACGAGACGCACCGCCGGAAGCTGCGGGCCCACGGTCTGCTCACGCGGGATCCCCGGGCCGTCGAGCGGAAGAAGCCCGGGCGCCCGGGCGCACGGAAGCGGTTCCAGTTCTCCAAGCGCTAGGCGCGCGGAGCCGGAGCCACACAACGCACATCGCCCGATCCGGTACTGGGTGTCCGCCAACGGCGGATCGGTCCCGGGCGTGAAGGCGGTGGAGGACCCAACCCAACACGAGGACCATGTCGCAACCGCTGCTGCAGGACCTACTCGAAGCCGGGGTACATTTCGGGCATCAGACCCGTCGGTGGAACCCCAAGATGCGTCGGTTCATCTTCGCCGAGCGCTCGGGGATCTACCTCATCGACCTTCAGAAGACCCTCAGACAGCTCCAGGTCGCACAGGACCTGCTGCGCGGCGTGGTCATGAAGGGCGAGGGTGTCCTGTTCGTCTGCACCAAGAAGCAGCTCAAGCAGACGCTGCGCAGCGATGCGGAGCAGTGCGGGGCGTTCTGGGTCACGGAGCGGTGGCTCGGCGGGACGTTGACGAATTTCCAGACGATCAAGAAGCAGATTCGGCGTCTCAAGGAGATCGAGCAGGCCCAGGAGGACGGCGCCTACGAGTTCTTCACGAAGAAGGAGCAGCTGCTGTTTCAGCGTGAGCGCGAGAAGCTGAACCGCTACCTCGAAGGCATCAAACGGATGGGGCGCCTGCCGGGCGCGCTGTTCGTGGTCGATGCCAAGAAGGAACGGATCGCCATCGCCGAGGCCAACAAGCTCGGGATTCCGGTGATCGCCATCGTCGACACCAACGCGGATCCCGACTTGATCACGGTTCCGATCCCGGGAAACGACGATGCGATCCGGTCGGTCGCGCTCATCACCCGGGCGCTCGTCAGCGTGATGGCGGAGGCCCGGGTCCAGGTGCCGCTGCGTGAGGCGGCGGACGAGTCGGAGTCGTTCACGTACAGCACGGACGCGGAGCCCGAAGGAGAAACCGAAGACCAGCGGCGCCGCAAGAAGTCGCGCCGCAAGCGCCGGCCGAAGCCGGAGGCGATCGCCGCCCGCCTGAAGGCCGACGAGGCGCCGAACGCGGCGGCGGAAGGCGCGGGGACGAGCGAGAGTCAGGGATAACCGGCGCGGCCCGAGCCGGGGATCCGCCGACCGTCGCTCGTCTGACATCAGGGTTGCAGGCGGCGGCGGTCGTCGTGTGTCGGGCAGGCAGGGTCACCACAACGACCATCGAAGGTTGGACACATGACTGGGAAGATCAGCGCGAAGGACGTCAGCACGCTCCGGGCCCGCACGGGCGCGGGGATGATGGACTGCAAGAAGGCGCTCGAGGAGACCGGCGGCGACATGGAGAAGGCCGTCGATCTGCTGCGGCAGAAGGGGATCACCCGTGCGGAGAAGCGCTCCGGCCGCGGTGCCCGGGAAGGCGTGATCGGGAGCTACGTGCACTTCAACGGCAAGGTCGCGGTGCTGGTGGAGCTCAATTGCGAGACGGACTTCGTCGCGCGCACCGCGGATTTCCAGGCCCTCGCCAAGGACCTGGCGCTGCACATCGCCTCGGCCGGCCCCATCGCGGTGTCGACGGACGCGGTGCCCGAAGACGTGCTGGCCCGGGAGAAAGCCATCTACCAGGCGCAGGTCGCGGAATCCGGCAAGCCGGAGACCGTTCGGGCCAAAATCGTCGAGGGCAAGCTCAAGAAGTTCTTCGAGGAACGCGTGCTGCTCGAGCAGGCGTACGTGAAAGACGATGCCGTGAAGATCGGCGACCTGGTCAAGGCGGTGTCGGGCAAGCTCGGCGAGAACGTCGTGGTGCGCCGCTTCGTCCGCCTGGAGCTCGGCGGAGACTAGTGGGCGACCTCGTCTTTCGACGCGTCCTGGTCAAGGTCTCCGGCGAGTCGCTGGCCGGGGACCGCGGCTTCGGCATCGATTTCGCCGTCGTGAACCGCCTGGCCGAGGAGATTCGGGAGGTGCACGCGCTCGGCGCGAGCCTCGGGCTCGTGCTGGGGGGCGGCAACATCGTGCGTGGCACCGTCGCCAGTCAACAGGGCATGGACCGGGTTTCGGCGGACTACATGGGCATGCTGGCGACCGTGATCAACGCGCTCGCCCTGCAGGACACCCTCGAGCGGAACGGCATCGAGACCCGCGTGATGACGGCCATCCGCATGGAGGAGCTCGCCGAGCCCTACATTCGCCGGCGGGCCCAGCGCCATCTCGAGAAGGGACGTGTGGTGCTGTTCGCCGGAGGGACGGGGAATCCGTACTTCTCAACTGACACGGCGGCGGTGCTGCGCGCCCTCGAGATCGAGGCGGACGTGCTCGTCAAGGCGACCAACGTGGACGGAGTGTACACGGCGGATCCGAAGCTCGACCCGACGGCCGAATTCCTGCCGGAGCTGACGTTCCAGGAGGCGATCGTCAGGGGACTCCGGGTGATGGATGCGAACGCGTTCGGCTTGTGCAAGGAGAATGCGCTGCCGATCATGGTGATGAACATCAACCAAGACGGCGCGATCGCCCGCGTGCTGCGCGGCGAGCGCGTCGGAACTCTCGTGCGATGACCACCAATCAACTCGCGGATCTCGAGAAGCACGCCCGGGACTACATGAGCAAGGCGGTGGAGAGCACCAAGCGGGAGCTCTCCACCATCCGCAGCGGCAAGGCCACGACCAGCCTGCTGGACACCGTGCGGGTCGAAGCCTATGGCCAGCACCTTCCCCTCAACCAGGTCGCAAGCGTCGGCGCGCCGGAGCCGCGCCTGCTTACCGTCCAGCCGTGGGACAAGTCGCTGCTGCAGGTGATCGAGAAAGCCATCCGGTCCTCGGACCTCGGCCTCAATCCGGCCACCGACGGCACCATGCTGCGTGTGCCCCTGCCACCGCTCAACGAGGAGCGGCGCCGCGAACTGATCAAGGTCGTGCACAAGCTGGCCGAAGAAGGGCGCATCGCCGTCCGCCACGCGCGCACCGACGCGATCGCGAAGAGCAAGAAGCTCGATCACGTATCGGACGACGAAAAGCACCGGATGGACAAGGACATCCAGAAGCTGCACGACGACGCGATCCACCAGATCGACGCGCTGGTCAAGGGGAAGGAACAGGAGATCATGGAGGTCTAGTCCGACCTCCGTGACCACCATGGCAAGCTCGCTTCCCCGCCGCGTTGCCGTCTCGGCGATCGGCATCCCGACGGCGTTGGGCATCGTCTACCTCGGCGGCTGGTTCCTCGTCCTCGCGCTGGCGGTACTCGGTGTGCTGGGGGTGCGGGAGCTGTTCCGGCTCGCCGCGCTGCGGGGCGGCCGCCCACTCGCCGTGCCGGGCTACCTCGGAGCCGCGGCGGCGCCGGTGGCAGTCTACGCGCTCACGGTCAACGGCGCCGTCCGACCTGGCTGGATCGCCTATGCGGCGGCCCTGTGGGTCATCCTGGTGATGGCCGCCGCGCTGTGGCGGCGGCCGCCGTCGGAAGGTCCGCTCGCGGCAGTCGCCATCACGCTGTTTGGCGCGCTCTACGCAGGCCTGCTCCCGGCGTTCGCGATCGCCATTCGTCACGGGGCGGTCTACGCCGAGCCGTGGGCCGCGACGTGGCTGGTGTTCGCCCCTCTGGTGGTCACGTGGGTGTGCGATACCATGGCGATGGCTGGCGGGGCGCTGATCGGCGGGCCCAAGTTCGCGCCCGTGGTGAGTCCGCACAAGACCTGGGCAGGAACCGTCGCGGGGACGGCGTCCGCGGCGGTCGTGGGCCCGCTGTACGGCTGGCTCGTGTTGCAGCCGCAGGGCATCGCCCTTGGCGCACTGCGCCTGGTGGTGTTCGGGGTCGTGCTCGCGGTGCTCGGCCAGTTCGGGGACCTCGCCGAATCGCTGTTCAAGCGGGAGGCCGGAGTGAAGGACTCGGGAACGCTCTTCCCGGGTCATGGCGGTGTGCTCGATCGGCTCGACTCGCTCTACTGGGTGCTTCCCGCCGCCGCGGCAATGCTGGCCCTGTACGGCGCGCTATGATCGACGGCGTCGCGATCCTGGGCTCGACCGGCTCGATCGGGACGAGCACCTTGCGGGTGCTCGCGCGGCACCGGGACCGGTTCCGCGTGATCGCCCTCACGGCGTTCGATTCCGAAGAGCTGGTGACCCAGCAAGCACGCACAGTCGGAGCGACCTTCTGCGCGACGGTGCGCAGCGACGGTCCAGGCTGTCTGGTCGACGCCGCCACCCACCCGGATGTCTCGGTCGTGGTGAACGCAATTGTCGGCGCCGCGGGCCTCGCCGCCACCCTCGCCGCGCTCCGCGCCGGCAAGCGCGTGGCCCTGGCCAACAAGGAGTCGCTGGTCATGGCCGGCGACCTCGTCCTGCGGGCCGCCACCGAGGGAGGCGGGCAGGTCGTGCCGATCGACTCGGAGCACAGCGCCGTGCTCCAATGCATCACCGGGCATCCCGAGTCGCTGTGCCGGTTGATCCTCACGGCCTCCGGGGGCCCGTTCCGTGACTGGTCGCCGGAGCGCCTGCGGCTGGCGACCGTGGACCAGGCCCTGCAGCACCCGACCTGGCGCATGGGGCGGAAGATCACGGTCGACAGCGCGACACTCGCCAACAAGGCGCTCGAAGTCATCGAGGCGCACTTCCTGTTCGGGCTGCCGTACGACGCCATCGACGTGGTCGTCCACCCCCAGTCCATCGTGCATGGGCTGGTGGAGTTCGTTGACGGATCGATCCTGGCGCAGGTGGGCTACCCGAGCATGGAGCTGCCGATCCTGTACGCCCTGACGCATCCCGAACGCATCACCGACGAGGGCGTACGGCGGTTTGACCCCGTCGCCGCGGGATCGCTCACCTTCGAGTCGGTCCGCCGGGACGCGTTCCCGACGTTCGATCTGGGCGTGCAGGCGGGACGGGCCGGCGGCACCGCGACGGCCGTATTCAACGCCGCGAACGAGGTCGCCGTCGAGGCGTTCCTCACCGGCCGCATCGCGTTCGGCAGGATCCCGGCGCTGATCGCCACTACATTGGAATCGCTCGACGCCGGCCCCGCCGACGACCTGGAGTCGGTTATCGAGGCGGATCGCCGGGCCCGCGCATATGCGGAGGACGCGTGTTGATAACCGTGCTCGCCACCGTCGTTGTGCTGGGCGTGCTCATCTTCGTTCATGAGCTCGGGCATTTCCTGGCCGCCAAGGCGGTGGGCGTCGGGGTGCCCCGCTTCTCCATCGGCTTCGGCAGTCCTACGCCCCTGCGGTTCCGCCGGGGCGAGACGGAATACGTGGTGTCCTGGATTCCCCTGGGTGGCTACGTGAAGTTGGCGAGCCGGGAAGAGGACGCGGCGGGCGCCATCGAAGGCGGTGGCGGGGCTGACTTCCCCCCGGACCGCCTGTTCGAGAACAAGCCGCTCCGGGCCCGCTTTCTCGTGATGTCGGCGGGCGTGCTGATGAACGTGCTGCTGGCCTGGGTCGTGTTCACCACCATCGCGGCGACCGGAACGAGCTTCGAGGACCCGATTACGCGCTTCGCCGGCGCGGACACGACGTTGCTGCCGCCGGAGGCCGCTGACCTGGCGCGCGTGCCGCTGGGCACGGAACTCCTCCGCATCAATGACGACACGGTCGCGTCCTGGAACGACGTGATCGACGCGATTCTCGACCCGACCAGCGAGCGCCTGCGGTTCGACTTCGGGCAGGGTGTGGAGCCGGTGATCGTACGCATCCCCGGCTCACAGGCCGGGGCGCGCCAACGCCTGGCGCTGGCGGTGCACAACCTCCGTTTGGCGCGCGTCGGGAACGTCGAGCCAGGGTCGCCGGCCGCCGAAGTCGACCTGCACGCGGGGGACGAGATCGTCCGAGTCGGACCGGACACCGTACGGTACTGGGCCGAGATGGTCGCTCTGGTGCGGGCGCGGCCCGACTCGCTCGTCGCGTTGACCTACGTGCGCGACGGGGTCGTGGACACCGCCGACTTGACGCTCGGCGCGGCGACCGAGACCGATCCGCTCACGGGCACGGCCGTCCGGGTAGGGAAGCTCGGTGTCTACCCCGAAGCACAGCTTCGCAGGGTGGAGTTCTCCCTTCCCGGGGCGATCGTTCACGGGGCCCGCGAAACGGCGGCGCAGGCCCGCCTGGTACTCGTGACGGTGCGTCAGCTCGTCACGCGGCAGGTTTCGGTACGGGATCTCGCGGGACCCATCGGGATCGGCCAGCTCTCCGGCCAGGCCGCCCGCGCGGGGATCGTCCCGTTCCTCAGCTTCCTGGCCTTCATCTCCATCAACCTGGCGATCCTCAACATCCTCCCCATCCCGGTGCTGGACGGTGGCCAGTTGGTGTTTCTCCTCGTGGAAGGACTGCGGGGCGGCCGGCCGCTGTCGCTTGCCCTCCGGCTGCGCCTCACGCAGCTCGGCGTGCTGGTCCTGCTGCTGCTCGTGGTTCTCGTGATGTACAACGACATCCTGCGGCTGTTCGGCCTGCGCTAGCGCTTGGTCAGCCAGACGACCAGCAGCGCCACGGCGAGGAACAGCGCCACCACGCCGACCCGTCGAAGTCGGACACGGCCCGGGTCTCTCCCGACGTCACCGGAGCGAGCGTGGGTCCGGGCTTGAGCGACGGGAACCTCCGATGTACGCTTGCGGCCGGCCGCGATGGCCCGCAGATCGGCCAGGAGGGAGGTGGCGGACGGGTAGCGGTCGTCCGGGTGCTTCGCGAGGCAGCGCAGGATCACGCGCTCGAGGCGCGGAGTCAAGCCTGGCCGTCGGCTCGTGGGCGGAGGCGGGGGATCCTCCACGTGCATCCGGGCGAGCTCGAACCAGTCCGTCGAGCGGAACGGCAGCTCGCCCGTGGCGGCCTTGTAGAGGGTGACGCCGAGCGCATAGAGATCGCTGCGCCCGTCGAGCGGCCGCCCCTGCGCCTGCTCCGGCGAAACGTAGGCCGGCGTGCCGATGGTCATGTTCATGCCGGTCGCGGTCGCGTAGCCCGAGAGCGGGCGGGCAATGCCGAAGTCCGAGAGCACGGCGACGCCGTCCGCCCCGATCAGGATGTTGTCGACCTTGAGGTCCCGGTGGATCACTCCGGCGCCGTGGGCGAATTCCAGCGCCGTCGCGATGTCGATCGCGACCGCGAGCAGGCGTTCCTCCTGAAGCGGCCCGGCGCGCGCGATCAGGTTGGCCAGGGAGTCTCCGTAGAGGTCCATGGCGAAGAAGGTCAGACGCTGATCGGTGCCGATCTCGTGAATCCGGACGATGTTCGGGTGCTTCAGGTCGGCGGCCACCGTCGCCTCGTGGCGGAACCGGGTCTCGCATTGCGGGTCGCCGGCATAGCTCGGCTTCAGGACCTTCACGGCCGCGGGCCGGCCATCCGCGGCCGCGTGGGCGGCGAACACCCAGGCGAAGCCACCCTGGCCCAGCGGGCGGTCGAGCACGTAGGGACCGACATGGCGTCCGACCAACGCAGGGGGATCGAGCGACATCCGGCGGCCTTTACAGGGCGGTGGGGGCTGGCTAAGTTAAGCGACTATAACAGTTACGAGTTCGTTACCGAGTGCGCCCGCACTCACATTGAGGATACGCGTTTGATGACCGTTGACAAGCACGCGGTGGTCCAGAAGCACCAGAAATCGCCGAGCGACACGGGCTCCGCGCGGGTTCAGGTCGCGTTGATCACGGAGCGGATCAACTCCCTGACCGACCACTTCCGTACCCACCCGAAAGACCATCACTCCCGGCGCGGTCTGCTGATGCTGGTCAGCAAGCGCCGTCGGCTGCTGGAGTACATGCGTCGGTCGGATCTCACCGGGTACCGGCAACTCATCGACGAGCTCGGCCTGCGTCACTAGGGTCGACGTGCGGGCGGCGGGCGTCCGGGCCGAGCACCCCGGGCGCCCTGTGTGTTCGCGTGTGCTCGTTCAAGGAAAGCCATGACACAGCGTATTGAGCGGTCGTTCGCCGGTCGGCCCCTGGTGGTCGAGACCGGGCGAATGGCAAAGCAGGCGGCCGGCAGCGCCCTCGTCCGGCACGGCGACACGATGGTGCTGGCCGCCGTCACCGTTTCGGACAAGCAGTCTCCCCTCCCGTTCTTCCCCCTCACCGTCGAGTATCGCGAGAAGACCTACGCGGCCGGCAAGTTCCCCGGCGGGTTCTACAAGCGGGAGGGCCGCCCGAGCGACGAGGAGATCCTCGCCGCCCGGCTCGTGGATCGATCCGTCCGCCCGCTGTTTCCGGAGGGATTCAAGAACGAAGTGCAGGTGTTCCTCTACGTGCTCTCGGCCGACCAGGAAAACGATGCGGACGTGCTTGGGCTCACCGCGGCCTCTCTCGCGCTCGCGCTGTCCTCGGTGCCGTGGGGCGGTCCGATTGCCGGCGTCCGGGTCGGTCGCGTCGACGGACAGTGGGTGTTGAATCCCACGTTCCAGCAGCTCGAGGCCAGCGACCTGGACATGGTCGTCGCCGGAACGGCCGACTCGATCGTGATGGTGGAGGGCGGCGCGCTCGAGTTGTCGGAGGAAGAGATGCTCGCGGCGCTCGCGCATGCGCAGCGGGGGATTGCCGAGCTGGTCGCGCTGCAGCAGGAAGTGATCGCCGCCTCGGCGGCGCCCAAGATGGCCTGGACGCCGGACCGGGCGTCGCCCGACGTCGAAGCCCGCGTGCGGGAGGTCGTCGGGGACCGCGTGCGCGAGGCGCTGAACCACCCGGACAAAGCCGAGCGGGCGCAGGCCCTCACGCTGGTGCGCGCGGCGGTCCTCGAGCGGCTGGCGCCGGAGTTTCCGGAGCAGATCCGGCACGTGGTGCAGGTGGTCGAGGACATCGAGTACGCCACGATGCGCCACCAGGTCCTGGAGCGGGGTGAGCGGGTGGACGGGCGGGATCTCCGCACCGTGCGGCCGATCGCCTGCGAGGTCGGCGTCCTGCCGCGCACCCACGGCTCGGCGCTATTCACCCGCGGCCAGACGCAAGCCCTGGTTTCGGCGACGCTGGGCAGCGTTTCGGATGAGCAGCGGATCGACAACATCGACATTGCCCAGGAAACCAGCAAGAGCTTCATGCTGCATTACAATTTCCCGCCGTTCTCGACCGGTGAAGTCCGCCCGATCCGCGGCGTGTCGCGCCGCGAGATCGGCCACGGCGCCCTGGCGGAACGGGCGCTCCAGGCGCTGCTGCCCTCGTACGAGGCGTTCCCGTACACGATCCGGCTGGTGTCGGAGATCCTCGAGTCCAACGGCTCGTCGTCGATGGCGACGGTGTGCGGCGGGTCGCTCGCCCTGATGGACGCCGGCGTGCCGATGAAGGCGCCGTGCGCCGGAGTGGCGATGGGGCTGATCAAGGAGCAGCACGGGGTCGCGGTGCTCACCGACATTCTCGGCACGGAAGACCATCTCGGCGACATGGACTTCAAGGTCGCCGGCACCACCGAGGGCGTCACCTCGATCCAGATGGACATCAAGGTCACCGGGCTCACCCTGGAGGTCATGCGGACGGCGCTGATGCAGGCGCGGGAGGGGCGCCTCCACATTCTCGGCGAGATGGCCAAGGTCCTCGCCCAGCCGCGGCCGACACTGTCGCGCTACGCGCCGCGCATCATCACGATCCAGATTCGGCCCGACAAGATCGGCGACATCATCGGTCCCAAGGGGAAGATCATCCGGGGCATCCAGGAGCAGACAGGCGCCGAGATCAACGTCGAGGATGACGGGGTGGTGACGATCTCGGCGGTCGACGGCCCGGCCGGGGAGCGGGCCCGCGACATGATCGCGGCCATCGTGCAGGAGCCGGAGATCGGCAAGGTGTACGAAGGGGTGGTGAAGAGCACGACGGCGTTCGGCGCGTTCGTGGAGATCATGCCCGGCACGGAAGGGCTGCTCCACATCTCGGAGCTGCAGCACGGCCGGACGGAGCGCACCGAGGACGTCGTCAAGAAGGGGGACGTGGTGCGGGTGAAGCTCCTTGAGGTCGATAGCCGTGGGAAGATGCGGCTGTCCCGAAAGGCGTTGCTCGACCAGGACTGATCCGGTGCGGACGCTGCGGCTCGACGAGGGCCTGTACCGCACCGAGGCCGAGAACGGCGTCGTCGTTCTCTCGGAAGCACTCCCCACCGTCCGGTCGGTGGCGGTGGGGATGTGGGTGCGCACCGCCTCCGCGCACGAGGAGCGGGCGGTCATGGGCGTTTCCCACCTCCTCGAACACATGGTCTTCAAGGGCACCGACCGCCGCACCGCGCGGGACATCGCGCTGGCCCTGGAGGTGCGGGGCGGCTCGCTCGATGCCTTCACGTCGCGCGACCACACCTCCTACCAGGCGCGCGTGCTCGACGAGGATCTGCCGCGGGCGCTCGACGTTCTGACCGATCTGGTGCGCCACCCAGCGCTGCGCGCGCGGGACCTCGAGCTGGAGCGCAAGGTCGTGCTGGAGGAAATCAGCACGATCGACGACACCCCCGATGACCTCGTGTTCGACGTGCATGCCGCCGCCCTGTGGCCGGAGCACTCGTACGGCTACCCCATCATCGGCACGCGGGAGACGGTGGGGCAGCTTCGCGCGGAGCACCTCCGGGAGCTGCACGCGCGCGCGTACCATCCACGCCACGTGGTGATCGCGGCGGCCGGCTCGGTCGAGCACGAGGGGCTGTTGGCGCTGCTCGCGGAGTGCGGCTGGTTCGGGTTCCCGCCCGGTCCCGATCCCGTCGAAGTGCTGCCGCTCCCCGCGGTGCGCGGGCGCGAGATCCGCGTGGGGCGGGATCTGGCGCAGACGCACATCGTGCTCGGCACCGACACGTTCCCCTACCGCGATCCGCGGCGCTACGCGCTCATCCTCCTCGCCAATGTGCTCGGCGGCGGCATGTCGAGCCGGCTGTTTCAGCAGGTTCGCGAGGAGCGCGGACTGGCGTATTCCGTGTTCGCGTTCCAGTCGTTCTACCGCCAGGGTGGCGTGTGTGGGGTGTACGTGGGTACCCACCCGTCCACCGCCGACCCGGCGATGGACGCGATTCGTACGGAGCTGCGGCGGATGGCGGCGGAGGGCCTCGACGCGGCGACGTTGACAGAGGCGAAACAGCAGCTCAAGGGTCAGGTGACCCTCGCGCTCGAGAGCCCGTCGGCACGAATGTACCGGCTGGCGGGGTTCCCGCTCAATGAGGTATCGTACCATACGATCGACGAGACCCTCCGGGAGATCGAAGCCGTGCGTCAGGATGAGGTCGCGGCGGTCGCAGGGGAATTCCTGGATGCCGAGCGCCAGACGGCCGTCTGGCTCGGTCCACAGTAACCCTCAGCCGAACGAGCTAGCCATGATCATTGGCGTACCGAAGGAAATAAAGACCAATGAGAACCGGGTCGCGCTGGTCCCGGCGGGTGCGCAGGGACTGGTCGCAGACTCCCACACGGTGCTCATCGAAGCAGGGGCCGGCGAAGGCAGCGGATTCGCCGATGCGCAGTACCGCGAGGCCGGAGCCACCCTGGTGGCCAAAGTGGAGGAGCTCTGGGCCAAGGCCGACATGATCGTGAAGGTCAAGGAGCCGATCCAGTCCGAGTGGCCGATGATGCGGAAGGGTCAGCTGCTCTTTACGTATTTCCATTTCGCGGCGGACGAGGTCCTGACCAAAGCCGTCCTGAAATCCGGCAGTGTGGCCATCGCGTACGAAACCGTCCAGCTGGCGTCGGGCGAGCTGCCGCTGCTTACCCCCATGAGCGAGGTCGCGGGCCGCATGGCGGTGCAGGAGGGCGCCAAGTACCTCGAGAAGCTGCTGGGCGGGCGGGGCATCCTGCTGGGAGGCGTTCCCGGCGTGAGCCCGGCGGAGGTCCTGGTGATCGGGGGCGGTGTCGTCGGGACGAACGCGGCCAAGATGGCTGCCGGGCTCGGCGCCCACGTGACGATCCTCGACGTGAACCTGGAACGCCTGCGCTATTTGTCCGACGTGATGCCCGCCAACGTAGACCTGATCTACTCCGATCGGTTCACCCTGCTCGAGCAGTTGGAGAAGGCCGATCTCCTGATCGGCGGAGTGCTGGTCCCCGGCGCCAAGGCGCCCAAGCTCGTGCGCCGCGGGGACCTCAAGCGGATGAAGCCGGGCTCGGTCATCGTGGACGTCGCGGTGGACCAGGGCGGGTGCGTGGAGACCATCAAGCCGACGACGCACGAGAAGCCTACCTACATCGTGGACGGGGTGGTGCACTATGGCGTGGCGAACATGCCTGGCGCGGTGCCGCGCACGTCCACGCTGGCGCTCACCAACGCCACATTTGTCTACGCGCGTACGCTCGCGCGCCTGGGGTGGCAGGACGCCTGCAAGGCGGATCGGGCGCTTGCGCTGGGTCTCAACATCATCGGGGGCAAGGTGGTCTATCCCGGCGTCGCGGAAGCGTTCGGGATGAAGCTGCACGGTCTCGACAGCCTGCTTTAGGCGGCCCAGGCGCCCGCGCTCGGGGCCCGGCTCGCCGCCGGAGCCCCGTTCGCGTTTCGGGCCGCTCGTCGACACCCACGCGGCCGCCGGGGCGGCCACCCGACCGGGCTCAGGCAAGGGCTGCGGTGGCCTGGTTTAACTCACGATCTTGTCATAACTTAGGGCAGCCATTATGTTGAGGCGCCTGTGCAACGCCCTGGTCCGCGCAGGGCACCTTCTGGTGTCGACCAGCATTCACGATCGCGCATGCGCCTGCCCAGACTGAGACTCGGAAGCCTGTTACCCGCGAATGAGATCGCGGTGGATCTCGGCACGTCGAACACCCTGATCTACGTCCGGGGTGAAGGGATCGTGCTGAACGAACCGTCGGTCGTGGCCATCGAAAAGAGCACGGGCAAGATCAAGGGCATCGGGCTGGAGGCGAAGCGGATGCTCGGACGCACGCCGGAAGGCATCCTGGCGGTGCGGCCCCTCAAAGATGGCGTGATCGCCGATTTCGACGTGACCGAGAAGATGTTGCGGTACTTTCTCGCGTCGATCATCAGCAAGCACTTCTTCCGGGTCAAGCCCAAGGTGGTCGTCGGCGTGCCGAGCGGCATCACCGAGGTGGAGAAACGCGCGGTGCGCGACAGCGCCCAGTCGGCAGGGGCCAAAGAGGTCTACATGGTCGCCGAGCCCATGGCCGCCGCGATCGGGGTCGGGCTCCCGGTCGAGACGCCGACGGGCAACATGGTGATCGACATCGGTGGGGGGACGACCGAGATTGCGGTGATCGCCCTGTCGGGGATCGTGAGCGACACGTCGATCCGCACCGGCGGCGACGAGATGGACCAGGCGATCGTGCAGTTCATGCGCAAGAACTACAACCTCCTGATCGGGGAGCCCACCGCCGAGACCATCAAGATCCAGATCGGCTCCGCGGCGCCGGTCGGCGAAGAGCAGGAAATGGAAGCCAAGGGCCGCGACCTCGTTTCCGGTATTCCCAAGGTGGTCCGCGTGCACTCCAGCGAGATCCGCGAAGCCATCCAGGAACCGATCCAGCAGATCGTCGATGCCGTGCGGCGTGCGCTCGAGATCACCCCGCCGGAGCTCGCCAGCGACATCGTGGACCGCGGCATCGTGATGGCGGGAGGCGGCGCCCTGATCCGGGGGCTCGACCTGCTGCTCACGCAGGACACGTCGCTGCCGATCCGCGTTGACGAAGACCCCCTGACGTGCGTCGTGCGCGGCACCGGTCGGATTCTCGACGATCCCGAGAAGTACCGTACCGTCCTGATGACCTGAGCCGGTCGTGGTGTCCGAGCGGTTCACTTCGCGGTGGGACACCCTGGCGTTCGTGGCGTGTGTCGTGCTGGCGCTCGTCGCGCGCGCGGTTCCCGGGTCGGTCCAGGCAGGGGTCGCGGCGGCCGTGCGGAGCACGCTGCTTGCGCCGTTTCTCGCCTTGCAGGATCAAGCGCAATTGCTCCAGAGCTCGCTGACCCGCGTGGACGCCCTGGTGGCCGAGCGCGACTCCGCGGTCGTGATGGCGCTGCGGGCTGAAGGCCTCGAGGAGGAAAACGCGCGACTGCGACAGCTCCTCAGCCTGAGCGGCCGGCTGACCGGTCGCGCCGTTTCCGCCGAGATCCTGCGGGAGTCGACCCCCACCGCGGGCGTCTCCGTGCTCCTGTCCGCCGGCACCGACCAGGGGGTCCGGCCGCTGTCGCCGGTGGTCACCCCGCTCGGGCTGCTGGGCGTCGTGCGCAGCGTGGACGCCAAGCGCTCGGTGGCGGTGCTGTGGACCCATCCCGACTTCCGGGTCAGCGCGATGACCCGGGACGGGTCGGTCTTCGGGCTCGTCGCGCCCGACGGGGCGACCGGCCCGAACACCCTGGGGATGAGCCTCAGCGGCGTGCCGTACCGCGACGTGGTACCAGACGGAACCAAGCTGTATACCTCCGGCTTCGGCGGGGTCTACCCCCGGGGCATCCCGATCGGCGAGGTGCGGGGTGTGACCGGCGAGCAGGAAGGGCTGTCGCGGACCTATCGGGTGCTGGCGGCCGTGCATCCGGCCTCCGCCACCCACGTGATCATCCTGGTGAGCCCAGCCCCCGACGTGTTCTCGGCGTTCCCCGAGGAAGCGCGATGACGCGCGCGTCCGGTGTGAGACGGCTCTGGGTGGTGCTCGCGGTGTTGGTCGTGCTCCATTTCGGACTACGGCCCTGGCTGGGGAGTCCCCGGGTGGCGCCCGACTTCCTGCTACTGGCGCTCCTCGTCTACGCCATCCGCGCCCGCCCGGGGCGGGCGGCCGTGGCGGGCTATCTCGTGGGCCTGCTGAGCGACTCGCTCAACCCGGTGGCTTTCGGGTCCGCGATGCTGGCGTACTCCGCGGTCGGTTTCCTCGCCGCCTGGGGGAAGGCGGTCTTCTTCGCCGAAAACCGGCTCGTCGCCGCGGCCTTCTTCTTCGGGGGGGTCCTCATGCGGGACGTGCTCGTGCTCCTGTGGGGCGGGCATGCCGGCGGCACCAGCATCGCCTGGCAGCTCGGCCTGTGGACGCCGCTGCAGGGCCTCACCACGGCAATGGTCGGCGTGCTGGTTGAGATGATCCTCCAGGGCTGGCTGCGGGTACGAGCAACGGGATGAACTGGTTCCACCCCCACCTCGTGGCCCGGCGTGCCTTTGTCGCCAACCTGGTGGTGTGGGGAGCGGCCGGCGTGCTGCTGACGGCGTTCTTCCGCACCCAGGTGCTCTCGGCCGACCGCTACGCGCTGGCCTCGGAGCAGAACCGCCTGCGAGCCGTCCCGATCCCGGCACCTCGGGGGCTGATCCTCGACCGTCACGGTGAGGCGCTCGCGGAGAACGAGCCGGGCTATTCCGTCGGCCTTCTGGCTCCCAACGCCGATTCCCTGGCCGCCACCCTCAAGCGGATCGGGCCGCTGGCCGGGGTGGACAGCGCGGCAATGCCGGACATCCTGCAGCGGTATCGACGCAAGCCCTCCGAGGTGGTGACGATCCGGCGCGACATCCCGTTCGAGACCGTTTCGGCTCTGGAGGAGCGGCGGGTCCTGATTCCCGGGCTCGTGGTGCAGACCGAGCCCAAACGGCGCTACCCGAACGGCCCGGTGATGTCGCACGCGATCGGCTACGTCTCCGAGATCACGGAGGCCGAGCTCGCGTCGGGCAACGTCGCGGGCGGCCGACCGGGGACGCTGGTGGGACGGGACGGCCTCGAGCGGCAGTATGACGCCGTGCTGCGGGGCCGGGACGGCATGCGCTTCGTGGAGGTGGACGCGCTCGGACGGACTGTGCGCGACCAGGGAGTGGCCCCGCCGCTCGAACCGGAGCCGGGGGTCACCATCAGGACGACGCTCGACATGACCCTGCAGCGCTACGTCGCCGCGACCTTCCCGGCCGGCCGGCGCGGGGCCGTCGTCGTCCTCGACCCTCAGACGGGCGGGGTGCTCGCGCTCTACTCGTCCCCCACCTACGATCCCAACGCCTTCATCGGCGGGATCGATGCGGCGCTGTGGCACACGCTCTCGTCGGCCGACGATCACCCGCTGCTGGACCGTGCCATCCAGGCCGCGTATCCGCCCGCGTCGCCGTGGAAGCTGCTGATCGCCGCGATCGCGTTGAAGCGCGGCATCGTGACCCTGGACAGTCACATGGACATCCCCTGCCGCGGAGGCCTGCAGTACTACAACCGCTACTTCCGCTGCTGGAAGGTGGACGGCCACGGTGACATCTCGTTGCGTGACGCGATCAAGTACTCGTGCGACGTCTACTTCTACCAGCTCGGGCTCAAGCTGGGACTGGCCGACCTGCTCCAGGATGCCGGCGCGTTGGGGATGCACGACCAGCTCGGGATCGACCTGCCCAACGAGCGGTCGTCGTTCCTGCCGGCCTCCCAGGAGTACTACAATCGGCGGTACGGCCCCCGGGGCTGGACCAGGGCCGTGACCCTGAATCTCGCGATTGGTCAGGGGGAGAACGTCCAGACGCCGCTCAGCATGGCGTATTTCTACGCGTTGCTCGCGAGTCCCGACGGGCGCGCGCCGTTGCCCCACCTGGTCACGGTCAGCCGGGATGCCGCGCCGCGTCGCCTCGACCTGCCGCCGAGCGCCCTCGGCGGGCTGCGCGAGGCGCTCGTTTCCGTCGTCGAAGGCGGCACGGCGGCCCGCTCACGCGTTGCCGACCTGCAAATCGCCGGCAAGACCGGCTCGGCGCAGAACGCGCACGGCCCGGATCACGGCTGGTTCGTGGCGTTCGCGCCGGCCGATCAGCCGCGTGTCGTGGTTGCCGCGATTGTCGAGTTCGCGGAGCACGGATCGGCGGTGGCCCCCATGGTCACGAGCATCATCGCCCACTACCTCCAGGGCGCGGGACCGGCCGATCTGGGCGACGCCCGGCTCGCCGTGCCGGACGATTCCGCGCCGGCGCCGCTGCCCATCCTGCCCCAAGACCGGACCAATGCGCGGACCACGCCTGGGACTCGATAGGTCCCTGCTGGTGACGGTCGCCGCGCTGCTGGTTGTCGGCACGGCGGTGCTGTACTCCGCCGGCCAGACCGACGTGCCGACGGCGGCCGAGCACCTCTGGAAGCGCCAGCTGATGTTCCTGGCGGTGGGAGTCGTCGGCGGGGCGATCGCGTTCCGCATCTCTCCGCGGTTGATCGAGTGGGGTACGCCGTTCGTGTACGGACTGGGGCTGCTGCTGCTGGCCGCCACGCTGGTCATCGGAACCGGCGCCGGAACCGCGGCGGGCACCAAGTCCTGGCTCGCCGTGGGTGGCGTACGCATCGGTCAGCCGACCGAGCTGGCCAAGGTCGGGGTGATTCTGATGCTGGCCCGGCGGCTGGGCAGCTGGCGCCAGCCGCCGGAGACGCTGTTTCGGCTCGCCCCCATCGGCCTCATCGTCGGCACCCCGTTTGTGCTGGTGGGGCTTCAGCCCGACCTGGGCAGCGCCATCGTGTTCCTCGGCATCCTGTTTGCCATGCTGTTCTGGGCCGGCGTCAGCCCGTGGCTGCTGTTGCTGCTCGCCTCGCCGATCATCAGCCTGCTGCTGGCGTTCTCGACCGTGTCGTGGGGCCTGTGGATCGTCGCGCTCACCGTGCTGCTGATGTGGCTGCGGCCCTACGTGCTGGAAGGCCTGACCGTGTGGCTCACGAACGTGGGCATGGGCGTGATGGCGCTCTGGCTGTGGAACCGATTGGCCCCGTATCAGCAGAACCGCCTGCTCTCGTTCCTCAATCCCGAGATCGATCCCCGCGCGACGGGCTGGCACATCATCCAGTCGAAGGTGGCGATCGGTTCCGGAGGCCTGGTGGGAAAGGGATTCACCGCCGGCACCCAGAAGCGGCTGGCGTTCCTGCCCGAGCAGGCGACCGACTTCATCTACTCGGTGGTGGGAGAGGAGCTGGGCTTCGTCGGCGTGCTCGTGACGCTGCTGCTGTTCGCGGCCCTGATCGCGGTGCTGGTCCGGATCGCGCGCCGCGCGACCGACCCGTTTTCCAGTCTCGTGGTGTTCGGTGTCGCCGCGATGCTGTTCACGCACATCGTGGAGAGCATCGCCATGGCGGTCGGGCTCATGCCGATTACCGGCATCCCGCTGCCCTTCTTCTCCTATGGCGGCTCGTTCCTGCTCACGTGCTGCCTCGCGATCGGCCTGGCGCTGCGGGTGGCCTGGGACGCACGGCTGGGGGGCTATGCCGAATCATGAGGCGGGCCGCCCGGGGAAGGGGTGGCGCCCGGGGGTGGCGGTGGCGGGGCTGAGCCGTCAGATTCCTCCACCCTCCCACCGCCGCAGGAGTCGGCCGGCGTTGCATGACGTGGTTTCGCAAAGAACGGCGCGAGCGCACACCCGTGCGGCAGCGGCTGGAGATCCCGGCCGACGCGTGGGACAAGTGCGAGCAGTGCGGCCACATCGACATTCGCGAGAAGTTCGAGCGGAACTGGCAGGTCTGCGTGGCCTGCGGCAACCATCGGCGGATCAACGCGCGGCGCTATGTCGAGCTGCTGACCGACGAGGGCAGCTTCGTCGAGTTGTACGGCGATCTGCGGTCGGTCGACGCCCTGGGGTTCGAGGGATACGCGGAGCGGATCGCGGTCGCGACGCGGAAAGCCGGCCGTCAGGACGCGATCCTCACGGGGCATGGCACGCTCACCGGCGTGCCGCTCAACATCGGGGCCATGGAGTTCGCGTTCATGGGGGGCTCGATGGGGAGCGTGGTCGGCGAGAAGATCGCGCGCCTCGCGCAGCGCTCGCTCGACGAGGCGGTGCCGCTGGTTCTCGTGTCCGCCTCCGGCGGCGCCCGCATGCAGGAGGGCGTGCTCAGCCTGATGCAGCTCGCCAAGACGTCGGTCATGATCGCGCAGCTCAAGGACGCCGGCATCCCGTACGTTTCCCTGTGCACCAACCCCACCACCGGCGGGGTCTCCGCGTCGTACGCAATGCAGGGAGACGTGATCATTGCCGAGCCCGCGGCGGTGGTCGGGTTCGCCGGTCCGCGGGTCATCAAGCAGACCATCGGGCAGGACCTGCCTGAGGGTTTCCAGACGGCCGAGTTTCTGCTCGAGCACGGCATGGTGGACATGGTCGTGTCGCGGCTCGATCTGGCACAGACCATCGCGCGGTTGCTTCGGCTCATGCTGCGCCTGGAGCCGCTCGGGGCATAGCCCTGTCGCTGACCTACGAGGAGGCCTGCGGCTTCCTCTTCCCGCGTGCCGGCGGGGCGACCACCTGGTCGCTGGGGCCGACCGCTGAGCTGCTCGCCGCAGTGGGCGATCCGCACCGCCACTTTCCATCGATCCACGTTGCAGGCACCAACGGCAAGGGGTCGGTCTGCACGCTCGCCTACGAGGCCCTCCGCGCCGCGGGCTGGCGGACGGCGCTGTACACCTCGCCGCACCTGGTGGACGTGCGCGAGCGCATGATGGTGGACGGACAACCGATCGGCACTGCGGGCTTCGTGGCGTGGACCGAACGGCTGCTGCCGGAGATCGAGCGAACCGGCGCCAGCTTTTTCGAGGCGACCACCGCCATCGCGTTCGCCGACTTCGCTGCCCGGGGAGTCGACGTGGCGGTAGTGGAGGTGGGCCTGGGTGGTCGCCTCGACAGCACCAACGTGCTCACCCCGCTGGTGAGCGCGGTGACGCACATCGCGCTCGAGCACACGGCATATCTCGGCACGACCCTCCCCGCCATCGCGCGGGAGAAGGCCGGCATTGCCAAGCCGGGGGTGCCGTTCGTCGTGGGGGAGCCGGACGGCGCGCTCGCCTCCGTCCTGGCGGCGGCGGCCCGTGGTGCGGGCGCCACCCCAGTGGTGCGCGTGCCGCCCGAAGAGCGGTATCCGGAGATCCTGGGCCTGCCGGGGCCGCACCAGCGACGAAACGCGGCAGTGGCCGCCGCCGTCCTCCGCGCCCTCCCCCCGGGACTGCGACCGGACGCCGACGCCATGGCGCGTGGCTTCGCCACGGCGCGGCTGCCGGGGCGGTACGACCGCCGGGGACACTGGCTGTTCGACGTGGCCCACAACCCCGACGGAGTTCGGACGCTGCTCGCGACGCTGCGGGCGCTCCCCCCGCCGGGACCGCTGCGGGCGCTGGTGTCCATCCTCGACGACAAGGACTGGCGGACGATGATCGCCCTGCTGCTCGAGCAGGTGGCGGAGCTCTGGGTCACCAACGCGCCGTCCGCCCCGAAGGCGCGCCGGTGGAACCTGGCAGCGGTGGAGGCCGAGTTCCGCGGTCGGGTGCGGGTACAGCCGGATTTCGACGCGGGAGTGACCGCATTGCGTAACGCCAGCGGCACGGTGCTGGTGTGCGGGTCGTTTCATACCGTCGGTGACGTGATGGCGCGCTTGCCCGGGTTTCAGCCGTTCGGCTAAATTGTTGCGATGCAAGCACAAGCGCTGCCCGGATTCCGCGATTTCTATCCTGCCGAGGCCGCGCTCCGCAGTCACATCTTCGGTGTGTGGCACGACGTCGCTGCGCGGTATGGGTTCGAGGAATACGACGGCCCGCCGCTCGAGGCGCTCGAGTTGTATACCGAGAAGAGCGGGGACGAGATCGCGGGCCAGTTGTACGCCTTCGAGGACCGCGGCGGGCGTCGCGTCGCGCTGCGGCCCGAGATGACGCCCACGCTCGCACGCATGGTGGCGGCGCGGGCTCAGGCCCTCAAGAAACCCATCCGCTGGTACTCGATCCCCCAGCTGTTTCGCTATGAGCGCCAGCAGCGGGGGCGGCTACGGGAGCACTTCCAGCTCAACATGGACCTGTTGGGGGAAACCGGGCCGCTCGCCGATGCCGAGATCATCGCCGCGGCTCTCGACATCCTCCGGAAGCTGGGCTTTGGGCCGCAAGAGATCCGAGCGCGGATCTCGGATCGGCGCGTCGTGCGGGCCCTCCTGATGGCGGGCGGCGTCCGTGAGCCGGAGCTCCCCGCGGCATACGCGGCGATCGACCGGATCGAACGGGACCCGCGCGATGTCCTCGTCGGGAGGCTGAAGGCCATCGGGCTGGATGCCGCCGTGGTCGATCGGGTCCTGCAGGTCGGGGACGTCCGCGGGCGCGCCGCGGTGGAGCGAGCGCTGGAGGGACTCGCCGAGGGTCCCGACGTCGCCGAGGGCCTGCTGGAGTGCGTAACCGCCTTGGAGGCCATGGGACTCGGGCCGTTCGTGGATCTGGACCTTTCGATCGTGCGGGGGCTGGCGTACTACACGGGCGTCGTGTTCGAGCTGTTCGATGCCGGGAAATCCCTGCGTGCGATTTGCGGTGGCGGCCGCTACGACGGACTGCTGCAGGCGCTCGGGGGGGTGGATCTCCCGGCCGTCGGGTTCGGCATGGGCGACGTGGTGCTGGGGGAGCTGCTGACCGGGCGCTCGACCCCCGCGGTCCCGCCGTCGATTCTCACCGCGTTCCTGGTGGCGGTGACGTCTGAGGACGTGGCGCACGTGCTGGCGCTCGGGCATCGCCTGCGCGACCGGGGCCTGGCGGTGGAGTACGCGCTCAAGGCGCAGGGCGTGGGCAAGCAGCTGAAGCTGGCCGCGGCGCGGGGCGCGCCGTATGCCGTGATCGTGGGGCCGGACGAGCGGGCGGCCGGGGCTGCCCTGGTGCGGGAGCTGACGCATGGCATTGAGCGGCGGGTACCGTTCGAGGAGCTGGACAATGCGTTTTGACGTTCGTGTGCTGAGCGTGCTGCTGGGTGTCGCGGGCGGGCTGGGCTGCGAGCGCGGACATCGCCCGCCTCCGAGCTTCAGCAGCGAGGCCCCGGCGGAGCCGGTCCCCGTCCGTGTCGTGAAACGCGACGTGACCACCACGACCGAGGGCTATCGCGTGGCCGAGCTGCATCTCGTGTTCCTCGCCACGCCCACGGAGGCGGCGGCGCGCGCCACGCTGCAGCATGCCATCGACAGCGCCACGGCCGCCGACACCGGTCTGAAGTCGGTGCGCGCAATCGGGTTTCTGATCGGGGTCCCCGACTCGAGCGGCGTTGCCGACGTCCAGCCGGCGATCTCCGCGGTGTGGGCTCCGAACGACACCGCGGCGCTGCGCGCCGGCCGCCGGGTCCAGTTCCGGACCGCGTTCACCCTTCTCCGTCCGCTGGCGGCGGGCGGGGACACCGTCTCACGGCCATGACCGCAGAGAAAGCCATCACCCCCCGAGCGCAGGACTTCAGCGCCTGGTACAACGACGTGGTCATGCGGGCCGAGTTGGCGGACTATTCGCCCGTGCGGGGATGCATGGTCATCCGGCCGTGGGGATACCGCATCTGGGAGTTGATGCAGGGCGCCCTCGACGGCATGTTCAAGGCCACGGGTCATCAGAACGCGTACTTCCCCCTCCTCATTCCCCAGAGCTTCCTGTCCAAGGAGGCGGAGCACGTCAAGGGATTCGCGCCCGAGACGGCCGTCGTGACGCGCGGCGGGGGCAAGGAGCTCGACGAGCCGCTGGTCATCCGGCCGACATCCGAGACGATCATCTACGCGATGCTGGCGAAGTGGGTGCAGAGCTACCGGGACCTGCCGATCCTGCTGAACCAGTGGGCCAACGTGGTGCGCTGGGAGATGCGCACGCGCCTGTTCCTCCGCACGACGGAGTTTCTCTGGCAGGAAGGCCACACGGCGCACGCAACCGCCGAGGAGGCCGAAGCGGAGACGCGCCAGATGCTCGAGATCTACCGCGAGTTCATGGAGCAGTGGATGGCGCTCCCGGTCCTCACGGGGATGAAGACGGACTCCGAGAAGTTCGCCGGTGCCGTGCGGACCTACGCCTGCGAAGGGCTGATGCAGGACAACAAGGCGCTCCAGGCCGGTACCTCCCACTTTCTCGGCCAGAACTTCGCGAAGGCGTTCGGCGTGCAGTATCAGACGGCCACGGGCACGATGGAATACGTCTGGAGCACGTCGTGGGGAGCGTCCACCCGACTGGTCGGTGGCCTGGTCATGGCGCACGGCGACGATCGGGGGGTCGTGTGCCCGCCGCGCCTCGCGCCGCTCCAGGTCGTGATCGTCCCCATCTGGAAGGGGGAGGGTGAACGGGAAACGCTGCTGGAAGTCGCGGGCCGGGCGCGCGACGATCTGCGGCGGGCCGGCGTGCGGGTGGAGGTGGACGCGCGGGAGGGCATGAAGCCAGGCGCCAAGTACTACGAGTGGGAGGGGCGCGGGGTCCCGCTCCGTCTCGAGCTTGGCCCCCGGGATCTCGCGAAGCGCCAGGTCATGGCGGCCCGCCGGACGGGCGGCAAGACGCCGCTGAGCATGGACGGGCTTGTCGACCAGGTCACCCGGGAACTCGATGCCATGCAGCAGGGGCTGCTGGCCACCGCACGGGACCGCCGGGAAGCCGAGTCGGTGCGTGGCGTAACGAAGGCACAGCTGATCGAGCGCATGGACGGTCCCGGCGGGTTCGCGTACGGCGGGTACTGCGGCGATGAGGCCTGCGAGCAGGCGATCAAGGACCGCACGAAGGCCACCATTCGGGTCCTGCCGGATCCGGAATTCCGCTCGGCCGAGCCTCCGGCGACGTGCGTATGGTGCGGCCGCCCGGCGGAGACCGAGGCCGTTTGGGCGAAGGCCTACTGATGGACGATCGTCTGCTCGCGGCCATCGCGGCCACGGCAGGCACGCCGCTGTACGTCTACGACGCCGGGGCCGTGCGGGCACGCTATGCGGAGCTCGACGCGGCCCTGCAGGCGCGGACGGACCGCTATCGCATCCACTATTCCGTCAAGGCCAACAGCAACGCCGCGATCCTGCGCCTGCTGCATGGGCTCGGCGCCGGCGTCGACGTGGTATCCGGCGGTGAGCTGCGGCGCGCTCTGGCCGCCGGCTTCGGGCCGGGGCAGGTCGTATTCAGCGGAGTGGGGAAGACTCCTGTCGAGATCGAGGCCGCCCTGCGCGCCCGAATCGGCCTGATCAACGTCGAGTCGGGAGGGGAGCTCGAGACCGTCGCCTGTATCGCGGCGCGGCTGCAGGCGCGCGCGCGTATCGGGATCAGGGTGAATCCCGACGTGATCACCGAGACGCACCCGTACACGCAGACCGGCGAACGCGGCGTGAAGTTCGGGGTGCCGCTCGACGAGGTTCTGGCGGTCGCGCGGCGGGCCCTGGACCTGCGGCACGTCGAACTGGTGAGTGTGGCCATGCACATCGGCTCCCAGATCACGTCCGACGCTCCCTACCGGGCCGGCGCGGCCAAGCTCGCGGCGCTGGTTGCGGCGTTGCGTGCCGCCGGGGTCACGACCCTGACGAGCGTGGATGTGGGCGGAGGGCTGGGGATCGCGTACACGGCCGGCGACCCGGCCCTCGACCCCGCCGCGTTCGCGGATGCGGTGGCGCCACTCCATCCGGCGACCGGTCTCGAGATCATGGTGGAGCCGGGCCGCTACCTCGTGGGGAACGCGGGGGTCCTGCTCACACGCGTGCTGTACACCAAGCACTCCGGGGGACGCCGCATGCTGATCGTCGACGCGGGCATGAACGATCTGCTGCGCCCGAGCCTGTACCAGGCGGTGCACCCGATTCACCTGGTGGGCGGCGCCGACGGTATGGCGACCGAACGCGTGGACGTGGTGGGCCCGATCTGCGAGACGGGGGACTTCCTCGGTCTCGCCCGTCCACTCCCGCCGGCGGAGACCGGAGCGCTCCTCGCAGTGGGAGGAGCGGGGGCGTACGGCTTCACCATGAGCTCGCAGTACAACTCCCGTCCGCGCCCGGCCGAAGTGCTGGTGGACGGGGACCGATGGGGAGTGATCCGCGAGCGCGAGTCGATCGAAGACCTGGTGCGCGGCGAGCACGGGACCCCGCGCTGGCTCACGTGATGCAGGTGGGACGATGATCGATCTCTCCCATGGCATCCTGATCCTGGACTTCGGATCCCAATTCACGCAGCTCATTGCCCGGCGCGTGCGCGAGGCGCGCGTCTACTGCGAGATTCACCCGTCGACCGTCTCGGCGGCCTGGATCCGCGAGCAGCGCCCGCGGGGCATCATCCTCTCCGGCGGTCCCAACTCCGTGTACGACGAGGGGGCGCCCCTGCTCGACGGCGCCGTCGTGGGGCTCGGGGCGCCGGTCCTCGGCGTGTGCTACGGGATGTACCTGGTGGCGTTGGCCGGTGGCGGCACCGTGGAGCGCGCTGGGCGCCGGGAGTACGGTCGGGCGATGGTGGAGGTGCGGGACACGGGCGGTCTGTTCCGGGGCTTCGACGCCGGCTCGCTCTCCCCCGTGTGGATGAGCCACGGCGACCACGTGTCTCGCCTGCCCGAGGGCTTCGTGCTCTCGGCAGTGAGCGCCAACAGCCCGATTGCGGCCTTCGAGAATCGCGCCCGCGGGCTGTACGGCGTGCAGTTCCATCCCGAAGTCGCCCACACGCCGCGCGGCGGTGAGATCCTCCGCAACTACCTGTTCGACGTGTGCGGCTGCCAGCCGGACTGGACCGCAGGCCATTTCATCGCCGACCAGGTCGCGGCGGTCGGGGAGCGCGTGGGCCCCACCGCCCGCGCGATCTGCGGGCTGTCCGGCGGCGTGGACTCTGTAGTGGCGGCCGTCCTGGTGCACCGCGCGCTCGGCGACCGCCTCACGTGCATCTTCGTGGACCACGGCCTGCTCCGCCTGCACGAGCGCGAGCAGGTGGAGCGTCTGTTCCGCAAGCACCTGGGGATGGACCTGCGCGTGGTGGACGCGGGGGAGCGATTCCTCGGACGGCTACAGGGCATCGCGGATCCCGAGGAGAAGCGCCGCATCATCGGACACACGTTCATCGACGTCTTCGAGGACACGGCCCGGCAGGTCGGCGCCGGCGTGGACTATCTCGTCCAGGGAACGCTCTACCCCGACGTGATCGAGTCGTTCTCTCCCCGCGGCGGCCCATCGGTCACGATCAAGACCCACCACAATGTCGGCGGGCTGCGCCCCGACCTGCCGTTCGGCCTGATCGAGCCGCTCCGGGAACTGTTCAAGGACGAGGTGCGGCAGGTCGGGCGCGAGCTCGGACTGCCCGAGGAGATGGTCGGTCGCCACCCGTTCCCCGGACCGGGGTTGGGCATCCGGATCCTCGGCGCAGTCACGCCGGACGCGCTCGCGGTCCTGCGGCACGCGGACGCGATCTACCTCGAGGAGATCCGGGAGGCCGGGCTGTACGACCGCATCTGGCAGGCGTTCGCGGTCCTCCTGCCGGTGCGCGCGGTGGGCGTGATGGGCGACGCACGCACCTACGAGAACGTCGTGGCGCTGCGCGCGGTCACCAGCAGCGACGGCATGACCGCCGACTGGTTCAGCTTCCCGCCGGATGTGCTCGGGCGCATCTCCAGCCGGATCATCAACGAGGTCCGCGGGGTGAATCGCGTGGTGTACGACGTGAGCTCGAAGCCGCCGGCCACGATCGAGTGGGAGTAGCGGCGCGCACGCGCCCGCAGGCGGTCAAAAACTCCGCGATTCCAGCAGTTCCATGAACTCGGACGGAGTCTGCAGCTGGGCCAGGCGGTCCGGGATGTCGGACTCCTTGGCGAACTGGGCGATCTTGCCGAGGACGGGCAGGTACTGGTTGGAGACCTCGAGCGGCGGCGCGACGATCAGGAAGAAGTTGTAGACCGGCTTCTCGTCGATCGCCCGGAAGTCGATCCCTTCCGGCTTGCGGCCGAACGCGACCCGCAGCCGGTTCACCACGAGGGAGCGGCAATGCGGAATCGCGATGCCCCGACCGATCCCGGTGGACCCCAGGTTCTCTCGGCGCTTGAGCATCTTGAAGAGCATGCCCTCGGACTTCTCGTCGAGGTGCAGCAAGCCGATCAGCTCTCGGAGGATGTCGTCCTTGGCAGTGCCCTGGAGCTGCAGGGAAACCGCGTCGGGGGAGATGAACTCTTTCAGGCGCATGGAGATAGTGGTCCTTTCAGCCGCGAATTGTAACGGCCCAGCGCGCGCACTGTCAAACACTCGGTTGCCGGTGCTCGCGGGCGGTGCGTAGATTGGCACCATGACGACGTTCCCGTTCCCCGTCGGCCAACAGGTGCCGTTGTTCCTGGCCCCCATGGCCGGCGTGTCGGAGCCACCGTTCCGGTTGCTCTGCCGCGGGTTCGGCGCGGACGTCGTGGTGTCGGAATTCCTCTCCTCGGAGGGGCTGCGTCGGGGCCGACGCTCCGTACACGATGGCGCATTCTTCACCGAGCCCGAGCGTCCGATCGGCATCCAGCTCTACGGTGCGGGGCCGGTTGCCATGGCCGAGGCAGCCGCCCTCGTCACCGCGCATTACCGGCCCGACTTCCTGGACATCAACTTCGGCTGCCCGGTGAAGAAGGTCGTGCGCCGGAACGGGGGATCGGGGTGCCTCAAGGACCTCGACCTCGTGGAGGACATCATTCGCGCCGTGCGCGCGGCCACCCACCTGCCGGTCACGGTGAAGGTGCGCAGCGGGTGGGACGAGGCGACGCGCGACCCGGTGGCGATCGCGCTGCGCTGCCAGGAGGCCGGCGCCCAGGCGCTCACACTTCATCCCCGCACGCGGACCCAGATGTACGCCGGCACCGCGAGCTGGCCCGAGATCGCCGCCGTGGTGGGGGCGCTCGACATTCCCGTGATCGGGAACGGGGATATCCGAACGGCGGAGGACGCCCTGCGCATGCAGCGCGCAACGGGCTGTGCAGGCCTGATGATCGCGCGGGGCTCGTTCGGCAATCCCTGGATCTTCACCCAGGCGCGGGCGCTGCTGGATGGTGACGCCCCGCAGCCCGCCCCCACCCCCGGTGAGCGGTTCGCGGTTGCGCTGCGGCACGCCCGGCTTCAGCTCGAGCTGCAGGGGGACGACCGTCAGACGGCCCTGGAGTTCCGCAAGCACCTTGGCTGGTACGTGCGGGGCCTCCACGGCGCGGCGGAGCTGCGTCGCCGGCTCCAGCAGATCGAGTCCATGGCCGAGATCGAGCGCGTCTTCCAGGCGTATCTCGATCGCAGCGCGGTCGCCGTTTGACCCCGGAGCGTCTCCGCCGGCTGCTCGAGGCGGTGGCCGCGAACCGCATGACGACCGAGGCCGCGCTAACAGAGCTGGCCCGGTTCCCGGTGGAAGAGCTCGACTACGCCTCCGTCGATCACGCCCGCACACTGGTGCAGGGCCATCAGGAAGTCGTGCTGTGCGACGGCAAGACGCCCGAGCAGGTTGAGGGCATCTGTGCCGCCCTGGCTGACTCAAGCGGGAGCTTCCTCGCCACGCGGGCGTCAGAAGCTGTGCAGGAGCAGCTGGCGCGCCGCTTCCCCCGGGCCGAGCGAAACGCCCTCGGGCGCACCGTCTATCTCGCGCCGGAGCCGCAGCCGGCCCCGACCGGCCGGGGGACGGTGCTCGTCGTCACCGCCGGCACCAGCGATCTCGCCGTGGCGGAGGAGGCGGCGGTCGTGGCCCGTGCCCTGGGCAACCGCGTCTCGCGGCTCACGGACGTCGGCGTGGCGGGCATTCACCGTCTGCTCCGCCGCAGCGATGCCCTGCGGGAGGCGAGCGTCGTGATCGTCGTGGCCGGGATGGACGGCGCGCTGGCGAGCGTGGTCGGCGGCATGGTCCGTTCGCCGGTGATCGCCGTCCCGACCAGCGTCGGGTACGGCGCGTCGTTTGGCGGCATCTCGGCGCTGCTCGCCATGCTCAATTCCTGCGCCTCGGGGATCGCGGTCGTCAACATCGACAACGGGTTCGGCGCGGCGGTCGCCGCGTCGCGCATCAACCACCTGTCCTGACAGCGCTGGAACCTCTCCGCCGGCGTGTCTATACTTCTCCGCGAGCGCGCCCTTAGCTCAACTGGACAGAGTACGAGACTTCGGATCTCGGGGTTGCAGGTTCGAGTCCTGCAGGGCGCATTCCCGCTTGCCCCGGCGTCCATCCCGGCCACCGCGTTGACCGGGTCCTTTCGGTGCTGAGAGGTCGGCAGTCCCGCATGTCCGTCCCGTCGGGCGCGTGAACACCTCGTCGGCCGTCGGGCTCCTGGGGCTGGTGACGGCGCTGGCCGGCATGGCCGGCTGGCTGATCGGTCGCCGCACGTCACGGCCCGAGCGGGGCCCTGGGGCACCGCTTCCCACCGACCACGAGCACCTGCTCGACCTGCTGCGCCGGGCACATCGCGCCATCGTCGCGATCCAGCTGCACGCGGACGGCACGAGTATCACCAGCAAGCATCCCCGGGGCGTGGCGACGGCCGTCAGCGATCGCGGTGTGGCGGCGGCACGTCTCGCCCTCGCCAACCGGTACCCGCAGCAGCTCACCGAAGCCCCGGCGACCGTGGTGGCGACGCACGAGGGGATCGCCGTCGCGCTCGTGTTCGACGGCGAGATCGGCGAAGACACGGCGGAACGCGCGCTGGCAGACGCGTGGCGCCTGGCCGCCGGGCTGGCAGGGGCGAGCCAGCTGAGTGAGCGCGCGAGCCGGGCGTCGCGCTGGAGCGAGGAGTCGTGGCTCGTGGTTCCCGAGACCATCGAGGCCGCGTCCATCGCGCTCTGTGATCAGGTCCGCGGGCTCACCGGACGCCCCACCGGCCTGGTGCTACGCAACGAGAGCACGGGCGCCCTGCACGTCACGCGCGTGTCGACTGGCGGCGACCAGCGCCTGCAGGGCACATCGGTCCTCCCGGAATCGGCGGTGGCCCGTGCGGTGGAAGGCGACACGCCGGTGGCCGGGATGTCGGTGGAAGAGCTGCTCGGTCACCCGCGCCCCGACCGGCGTCGCGCTGACGTGCAGGGGCTGGCGTTCCCCATGGTGGACGGTCGCGCGCCGGTCGGCGCACTCGTGGTGTTCGGCCCGCCTTCCGGCCTTTCCCCGGAGCTCCGCGAGGAGGTGCTGCACATGGTGCTGGCCGCCACGCCGCGCCTCGGCCATCTCCAGGCGATCCACGTCCGCGAGGCCCGCGCACGGACCGACGAGCTCACCGGGCTCGTGAACCGCCGCGGCCTCGACGGCGCGATGGCCCTGTGGGTGGGGGAGGCTGCGGCACTGCTGGTCGTGGACCTCGATCACTTCAAGCGGGTGAACGACTCGCTGGGCCACGTGGCGGGGGACGCGGCCCTGCGGCATCTCGCCCGGGTGCTGCGGTCAGCGCTGCGGGAACGCGACGTGGCCGCGCGGATCGGGGGCGAGGAGTTCGCCCTGTGGTTGCCGGACACCTTCCTCGGACCGGCGGTCGACGTTGCAGAACGCGTGCGGGCCGCCGTTGAGGCAACCCCGGCCCACTGGTCGGGCAGGGCGATCCCCCTCACGTGCTCGATCGGCGTCGCGGCTGTGCCGGGAACCACGACGGTCCGCGACAACCTGTACGCCGCCGCCGACGCCGCGCTGTACCGCGCCAAGCAGAGGGGCCGCAACCGGGTCGAGGTGGCCGCTCCTGCCGGGCAGTCGCCGGACCGGCACGGCGGCTGACCGGTCCGTTGTGTCGTCCAGCCCCGGCCGCCATGCCTCGGCCCGCCCGTTCCTGGCTATATTACCTGGAGCTATTTGACAACTCGGGGGCGACTGGTTTCGACGGGTTTCGTGAAGGCTCAGTTGCGTGCCCAGGTGCTCGGCGTCCTGGTAAAACCCGCTGAGAAACTCACAACTGCCAATACTGACTTGGCCCTGGCTGCGTAAGCTTCGGCTTACCGCACCTGCCCACGTGGCAGCCGCGCTTGAGGCGGCGCGTGGGTATCGAAAAATCAAGCTGGCGTGACGTGGCGCTTCTTCACGGCACGCGAGACTGCAAGGAGGCTCGTTTGTCGCTTGGGCGGCTGCGCCCCTGGCGGCGAAGACATCAAGCGCGGCCTACGCACGTAGAGACAGGGTTGGATTGAAGCTCGGACCGGGGTTCGAATCCCCGCGCCTCCATCACACGTACGGCCCGGGGAACCGGGCCGTTCGCGTTTCGACCTCTGCCCCGTGTTGCAGCGCGGTTCCGCGGGGCCCAGCTCCAACGCCCCGAGCGCACTGCCAAGCCCCTCGGCGGCCGCGAACTGAACCCCGGCCTCACCTGCCCGGCCGCCCGTCGCTATATTCGGCCATGCCGCTTGCCGCCCGGTTGCATCGTTTCTGGGGATGGCTCTCGTCACTATTGAACCGCCCGTCCCGCAGCGATTCCCGACTCGCCGTATCACCGATCCCGGTACTCCCCCAGCAGGTCCCGCCGTCAAGTCACGCACGATCGGCGCGCAGCGAGCGCCCTGCCGCGCCATGGCGTCCCGCGACCGCCGGTGAGGTGCTGATTCAAGGGCGAATGGAGTTGCGCATGTGGACGGTCGGGTCGCTGCTCGTGCTCGCGACATCGGTCGGCGAAGCTGAGGCGGCGCTCGTCGGCCTGTTGTCGCATCGGGACCCCGACATCCGACGTGGCGCCCGGCATACCCTCGAGTGTCTCCGCGAGGATCGCGCGGCCGCAGCCTGAGCGGTCGCCGTCAGCTCACTAGGCCCAACCACACCACGCCCCAGACCAGCGTGAGCAGGGTGATGGGGACGCCGGCCTTGAGGTATTCGACGAACGAGAGGTTGACGCCCTCGCGGCGCGCCGTCTCGGCCACGATGAGGTTCGCCACCGAGCCGAGGAGCGTGAGGTTCCCGGCCAGCGTGGTCGCCATGGCAAGCGTGAGCCAGCCCATCTCCGGGTGGGGCAACGCCACGACGACGTGCTGGAGCAGCAGTACGGCAGGGACGTTCGAGACGACGTTGCTCAACACGGTCGACACCGCCGCCAGGGCCGCTCCGCTGCCACGTGCGTCCGGCATCCACCCGAACACGACCTCCACCAGCCCGACGCGCCGGGCCGCTGTCGTCACGACGAACAGCGCGGCGAAGAACACCAGCAGCGACCAGTCGATCTCCTGAAACACGCGCTCCGGCCGCACCCGGCGCGTGACCAGCAGCAATCCGGCGGCGCCGAGGGCCGCGAGGGGTACCGGCGCGCCCGCCAGCAGCACGACCACGAGTATCCCCGAAGCGAGTAGGCTCTTCCGCAACAGCGGGCGGAACGGCCGGGCACGGGCTCGCACGTGGAGCTGCACGGCCCGGGGGGCCAGCGCACGATGATACGTCAGCCACAGCACCGCGATCACGACGACAAGCCCTCCTCCCGCGACCGGAGCCAGGTGCAGGAGGAAGCGGTTGAAGGAAATGCCGGAGGCGACCCCGACCAGCATGTTCTGAGGGTTCCCCACCAGGGTGGCCACCGACCCGACGTTCGCGGCGGTCGCGACGGCCATGAGAAAGGGCAGGGGATTGAGCCCAGCCGCCCGGGTCACCTCGAGCATGAGGGGCGTGAATACCAGCACGATCGTGTCGTTGAGGAACACCGCCGACAAGGTGCCTGCCGCGAGCACCGTCACCGCCAGGAGCATGGCGGGGGAGTGGGCACGTTGCGCGAGGCGGCGCGCGACGAGATCGAAGAACCCCGCGAGTCGGAGGTTCGCGTTCAGCACCATCATGCCGAACAGCAGGGCGATGGTATTGAGGTCAATTGCCCCCAGCGCCTCGTCGAGACGCAGCATCCCGACGACGACCAGCGCCGTCGCCCCCACCAGCGCGATGGTGGCGCGGTTCATCCGGAGGGTCGGGAGGCTCCCCAGCGCAATGCCGGTCAGGGTCAGCACGACAATCGCGAGCCCGACTGCCGCCCGCAGCGTCACGCGATGCACCGTCCGGCCAGCGGCCCGGCGGGCGCCGTCCCCGCACTCCTGGCCCGCCGTATCACAGCTTCTTCTTCCCGAGCTGCTTCACCAGCTTCGCGAGGGTTTGCGCGTTGAGGACGTGCTTCGGCTCGAGCCACGCGCGGCGGGCCTGCTCGACGCCATACCGCATCAGCTCGAGCTCCCGCACCTGGTGCGCATCCGTGTCGATCACGATGCGGACACCGAGCTCGCGCGCCAGCATGACCTGCGTGTCGCGCAGGTCGAGGCGCTGCGGATGCGCATTGAGCTCCACGGCCACGTCGTGCTGCTTGGCGCTGTGCAACACCTCGTTGAGGTCGAATGCGTAGGGCTCCCTGCGGTTGATCAACCGCCCCGTGGGATGGGCGAGAATGTGAACGGCAGGGTGCTCGATCGCCTTCAGGATGCGACGGGTCTGCTGCGCCGGCGGGAGATCGAGCAGCGTGTGAATCGCAACCAGCACGATGTCCAGCTTGGCGATCATCTCGTCTTCGAGGTCGAGCGACCCGTCGCGCAGGATGTCGATCTCCAGGCTGCGGAGCAGTCTGATGTCCGAGCGGCGGGCCATGACCTCATCCATCTCGCGCCACTGCTCGCTGAGCGCCTGGGCATCGAGCCCCCCGGTCATGGCGAGCGTCTTGCTGTGGTCCGTGATGGCGCAGTACTGGTACCCGCGCTTGGCACACGCGTCCACCATCTGGCGGATGGAGTGCTTGCCGTCCGACCACGTGGTGTGCATCTGCAGGTCCCCACGCATGTCGTCGGGACTGAGCAGCTTCGGCAGCCCGCGTTCCGCCGCCTCGATCTCACCCCGGTCCTCGCGCAGCTCGGGCGGAATCCACGGCAGGCCGACCGCGGCGTAGACCTCCTCTTCGGTCGCTCCACCCACGCGCCGGCCGGCGGAAGGGGGGTCCCCCTCGACCGCCGCCTCCCGCGACTCGAACACCCCGTACTCCGAGATGCTCAGTCCGTGAGCCACCGCGCGCTTGCGGAGCTTCACGTTGTGCGCCTTGGAGCCGGTGAAGTACTGCAGCGCTGCGCCGTAGCTCTCGGCCGGCAGGATCCGCAGGTCGACCTGAAGACCGGAATCCAGCACGACCGTACCGCGCGTGTCACCGGCCATCTCGGTCTTGCGCACCCGTCCGTACGTGGTGAAATGCTGCATCACGGGTCCCGGGGCGGCGGCGATGACCAGGATGTCGATGTCGCCCACCGTTTCGAGCCGGCGGCGATAGCTGCCGGCCACTTCGATGCGGGCGACCCCGGAATGGCGTCGCAAGTAGGCCACCAACGGCGCGACGAGCTGATCCGCGTCGGCGATCCCAAAGCGGTCGCCTCTTCGCTTCAGGGTGGCGATACCCTCGAGAATCCGCGCCTGGGTCTTCTTGCCGAACCCCTCCAGCTCCTCGATCCTGCCCGCGGCCGCCGCGACTTCGAGCTCCTCGAGAGTGGCCACGCCAAGCGCCTCCCACAACTTGCGGGCGCGCTTGGGGCCGACGCCCGGCAGCCGGACGAGCCCGACCAGGGTGTACGGCACCTCTCGCTTCAGCTCTTCCAGGACCGTGAGGCGCCCGGTCTCGATCGCCTCCCGGATGTGGCCGGCCATGTCCTTCCCGATGCCGGGCAACGTCGTGAGATCGCCACCGCCGGCCAGCACATCCCGGAGCGGGACCGGCTGCTCGTCGACCGTGCGCGCGGCGTTCTCGTAGGCCCGCACGCGGAACGGATTGGCCCCCTTGATCTCGAGCAGGACCCCCACGTCGGCCAGGAGCCGGGCGATCTCGCCATTCTCCATCGTCACGCCCTGAGCCCGTGACGGCTCAGCAGGGCAAGGAACGCCGCTTCGTCCAGCACGGCCACCCCGAGGTCCCGGGCCTTGGCGAGCTTCGAGCCGGCATCGTTCCCGGCCACGAGGTAGTCGGTCTTCTTGCTGACCGATGAGGCAGCCCGACCCCCATGGGCCGCGATCAGGGCCTCGGCGTCGGCCCGGGACATGGTGTCCAGAGCCCCGGTGAACACGAACGTGACGCCGACGAACGGACCGCCGGCGGCCCGCGCCGTGCCCTCCCGCACCCGTACCTTGGCGAGGAGACGCTTGAGCGCTGTGGCGTTCTCCACGTCACGGAAGAACGCGGCGATCTGCCCAGCCATCTTCGGGCCGACCCCCGCCACCTCCTGCAGCTCGGGCTCGGTCGCCCGCCGCAGCGCGGCCAGGGCGCCGAAGTGGGCCGCCAGATCGCGCGCGACCGCGATGCCCACCTCGGGGATGCCGAGGCCGAAGAGGAAGCGCGACAACTCCACGGTCGCGCCCGCGTGGATCGCACCGACGAGGTTCCCAGCCGACTTCTCGGCGAAGCCCTCCAGCTCGACGAGTTGCTCCTCCCGCAGATCGAACAGCTCGTCGAGTCGCCGGATCAGGCCGGTATCGACCAGCAGCCGCGCCGTCTCCTCTCCCAGGCCCGCGATGTCGAGCGCATCGCGGGAGGCGAAATGGACGATGCGCCCCACCAGCTGCGCCGGACAGCGGAAGGTGTTCGTGCAGACGGTGAACGGGCCGCGCGGCGTGAGCGCGGTACCGCATGAGGGGCACTGCTGCGGCATCGCGAACTCCGGGCCGCGCGGCCGCCCGGCCTCCTCGACCCGCTCGATGACCTGGGGGATCACGTCTCCCGCCCGCTGGATGCGAACGAGATCGCCCTCGCGGACGTCCTTGCGGAACACCTCCTCGCGGTTGTGCAGCGTGGCACGGCTCACCGTGACCCCGCCGATCTCCACCGGACGCATGATCGCGATCGGGGTCACCACGCCCGTCCGCCCCACGCTCGCCACGATCTTGATGATGCGGGTGACTTCCTTGCGCGGCGGGAACTTGAAGGCGTAGGCCCAGCGCGGATGGCGTGCCGTCATGCCGACCTGGGTGCGCGCGGCGAGATCGTCGAGCTTGACGACCACACCGTCGATCTCGAAGTCCAGATCGTCGCGCCGCGTGAGGAGATCCCCGTGATAGGCGAGGATGTCATCGACCGTCTGCCCCTCGGCGATCAGGTCGGACACCGGAAAGCCCCAGGCTCGTATGGCGCGGAGGGCTTCGCGGTGCGTTGCGAACCCCGCCCCGCGAATGTCCAACACGTCGTAGAGGTAGATGTCCAGCGGGCGCTGCGCCGTGACCGTCGGATCGAGCTGGCGCAGCGTGCCCGCCGCCGCGTTGCGCGGGTTGGCGAACGGCTCCTGTCCCTGGGCCATCAATCGCTCGTTCAGCTGCTCGAACGCGCTCAGGCGCATGATGACTTCGCCCCGGAGGGCGACGGACTCCACCGCCGGGCCGGCAGGCCGCAGGCGCAGCGGCACCGCCGCGATCGTCCGGATGTTGTCCGTGATGCCCTCGCCGTTCACCCCGTCCCCCCGGGTCGCGGCCCGCACCAGAACTCCCCCCTGGTAGACGAGCTCGACGGAGGCACCGTCCAGCTTCGGCTCCAGCGCGTACCGCGGCGGAGTGCCGCCGAGTGCCTTGCGCAGCCGCTCGTCGAACCGCCGCAGCGCCTCCACGTCGCGGTCCGAGTCGAGGCTCAGCATCGGGGCAAGGTGGCGCACGGTGGGGAATCGGTCGAACACGCCACTTCCGACCCGCTGGGTGGGCGAGTCCGGCGTTACCAGATCAGGAAACGCCTGCTCCAGCCGCTTGAGCTCACCGAACAGGGTGTCGTACGCCTCGTCCGAGATCTCGGGGCGATCCTTGACGTGATACAGGTAGTCGTGATGGCGGATTTCCGCCCGCAGCGTCCGGAGCCGGAGCTCCGCCGAGGAGCGATTCACGGCGCGTCGCCTCCGGTCGTCACAGGGCCGCGATGTGGCGCCACAGGAACTCGGCGTTCGCCATCCGCCGGAGGATCAGCTCGACGCGCGCCCGATACGCGTCGCTCGTGGTCGTTGGGTTCCACAGGGAGGGCCGCGACAGACCGGCGGCGAGCATCGCGGCCTCACGCTCCGTAAGGAACAGCGGCGCCTTCCCGAAGTACACCCGTGCCGCCGCCTCGGCGCCGATGACGCCGGGCCCGAACGGCACGACGTTGAGATAGAGCTCCAGAATGCGCCGCTTGGCGAGGGATCGCTCCAAGTCGATCGTCAGGGCCGCTTCCCGGATCTTGCGCCAGAGCGACCGGTCGGGCGACAACCACAGGTTCTTCGCCAGCTGCTGGGTGATGGTCGAGGCCCCCCGCGGCCGTCCGCCAGCGCTCGCCTCGGCGAACGCCGAGCGGATCTCCGACCAGGAGAAGCCGTGGTGCGAGAAGAACTCGATGTCCTCCGCGACCACCACGGCGCGCATCAGGTGCGGAGAAATATCCCGGAGCCCCACCCAGATGGGTCTCCCCGGCGTGGCCCCGCCGTCGCCCGCCGCGAACCCGACGGGGTTCCCGGCAGCAAGCTGGCGAACGTCCGGCCACCGCATCCAAGCCCGGGCCGCGAGCGCGACGGCCGCGAACAGGCAGACGCCGAGGAGAACCCGTCGCCACCACCCGACCGAGTGCGCGCGACGAACTGTCAGGTCGGGCATTCAAGCGCTGCCTGGATCATGCGGATATTGTCGTCCCCCCATCTGGGTATTTTCCACGCTCGCCGGGCTTCGCGGCAAGTCTCGCTCCCGAGAATCTTAGGGCTCGGAACACCCAGGAACAGGGCATCCGTGAGTTCGCCGACATCCGTCCCCGATTCACGGCTCCGACGTGGTAACGACCAGCCCATGAGGCCGGATCGGGACTACGTCCTGTACTGGGTTCCCTGCAGCGCGAGCTTCCCTCCTGCCTGACGGCAGCCCCTCATCCCAGCCGGCTCGGGCTCCGACGCCGATCACACCACCGCAGGCTGTCCTGGAGCGGTGGCCGGCCGCCGACCTTGATGCATCGCTCGGCCGCGGGGGGCTGGCAGACCTCCTAATCGACCACGGCGTCTCGCCGTCGAGGCCGTACGGCGGAGCCCGGGCTGCGGTCGCGGGACACATGCGGTTTGCTGCGGCTCGGAGCAAGAGGGGTGGATTGTCGAAACCTGCTATGCACATCAAGCATAACATCACTAGCTACTGCATAAGCGCTTAAGTAACAATTATATAGCACGTTATCACGATCACCATCATGGCATGTCGGACGATCCCGACAGAGCGGCAACGGGGCTGCTGTGGGAGTCATGTGGAAAACGGTGCGGTGATTGTTCGGTGCAGACTCGGCGTCGCTCAGTGCCGTCGGAGGCTCCTCCTGTCGACCGCGCGGCCTTTCCACGTCACCGTTCCTGCCAGGTGGCTGAGCGCCGAGTCGACGAAGAGGGCGGCCCAGCAGACAAAGGTCGCCGGCGCGAGGAACGAGACCCACAGGGGATACCGCGCGTAGCGGTCGGACACGAGCTTGGTCGTGATGGCGATGACGGGGAACCAGAGAGACGCCAGCGGTGCCAGCAAGTACACCCCCACGAAGGCCACAAAATACGCCGCGAACCCGAGGCGGGAGTCGCCGGTCAGGAGGAACGCGTTCTTCCGGAAGCCACGCCAGGCGGTCCGGAATCCATCGTACATCCACACTTCCAGGTCATCCTGCACGTCCTCAAAGCGCGGAATGACCCCACGGCCACACAGGTAGCGGCCGATGCGGATGTCCTCGAGCACCTCGTGCCGATTGTGCAGGTGCGGCTCATGCGCGACGTAGTCCTCGCGGCTGATCATCCAGCACTGGCCGTTCAGCGCGGCCACGTACCTGCTGCGCAGCAGTGGGACGAGGGGGAGCGGCAAGCTCGTCAGGAACCCGTGGGGTATGCCGCTCACGAGCAGGGCTCCCCCGCCGCGGAAGTGCGGGACGGCGGTCAGCACGGAGTGCGGCGGGAGCGCCGCGAATCGGTGGAGGAAGCTGGCCAGCGCATCCTCGTGCTTCAGCACGGTATCGGCGTCGAGGAAAAGGAAGACGTTCCCGGTCGCAACGCGCGCCGCCTGATAGAGCGCGTGGACCTTGCCAACCCATCCCGGGGGTGGCCCGGCCCCTCCGATCGTCCGCACTCGCGCGTCGCCGGCGCCAGCGGCCACGGCGGCGGTTCCGTCCGTCGAGGCATCGTCGTAGACGATGATCTCGAGTTCGACCTGGCGCTGCCGCAGCAGTGAGGGCAACAGGCGTCTCAGGTTCGTTTCCTCATTCCGCGCCGGGATCATCAGTGACAGCCGAAGATCCGTCCGCGCTGGAGCGTCCGCCCGTCGGCGGGTGAGGTACCACAGGTTGGCCGCCAGTGTCGCGCAGATGATGCCGTAAGGAAGGCCGAGCAGCCAGACGATATCAGGCATCGGCCGTCCGCTCGGCCAGGCCAGGCCACCCTTGCCGTTCGGCGACGGCTCCGGTCAATTGCCCGTCGAGGAATGGAGCCGGGGCTGGCCCGGGGGAGCGCTTAGCGTGATCGACGCAGCTGGAATCGCCGCCGCGGTGGCAGCGTTGGACCCGGCGGGGAACGCACAGGTGGCCGAGAGCCGCGAGCGGACCCTTGCCCTGCTGCACGGGCATCCACATCCCCTCGACCGCACCTCGTACGATCCCGGTCACGTCACGGCAAGCGGCATCGTGCTTGGGCCGGGCGGAACGGCGCTGCTGCTGGTATTCCACCGACGCCTCGGGCGTTGGTTGCAGCCCGGCGGCCACCTCGATCCGAGCGACGACACCGCGGCCGGGGCGGCGCGTCGTGAAGTGATCGAGGAAACCGGCGTCACCCCGGACCCTGCGGTTCCGCCGCTCCTCGTGAGTATCGACATTCACGAGATTCCGCCCGCTCGCGGCGAGCCGCCTCACCTGCATCATGACCTCGTGTACCGGTTTGCCGGCCCGCTCGACACCCCGCGCCCATCGACGGAGGTGTCCCAGGTCGTGTGGCAGGCGATCGACGAGCTGGAGGCTGCGGGAACGGACGAGCCGCTGCGGCGAGCGGTTGACCGGGCGCTCCGCGTATCGCTACAGCCGAACTGGTGACGGCCCGGCGCCTGGAGCCGGGCGGGCCGTTGGTTGAGGGGGAGCCCTAACCGGGACCGGCCTGTGATTCCAGGGCGGCCTGGGCCGCGGCCAGCCGCGCTACCGGAACTCGGAACGGAGAGCATGAGACGTAGTTGAAGCCCGCCCGGTGACAGAACTTCACGGAGCGCGGGTCGCCACCGTGCTCGCCGCAGATCCCGACCTTCAGCTTGGGGTTCGTCTCGCGACCGAGCTGGACGCCCATGAGGATGAGCTTGCCGACTCCTTCCTGGTCGAGCGTCTGGAATGGATCGTCGGCGAGGATCCCGTTCTCGACATAGAACGGCAGGAACCGGCCGGCGTCGTCCCGCGACAGTCCAAAGGTCGTCTGCGTGAGGTCGTTCGTCCCGAACGAGAAGAAGTCGGCGGCGTGCGCGATCCGGTCGGCCGTGAGCGCCGCCCGCGGCAGCTCGATCATCGTCCCGAGGAGGTAGTCCACCCGCCGTTTGCGCTCCCCGAACACCCGTTCCGCGACCTGGCGGACCAGTTCCGTCTGGCGTCGCAGCTCCTCGACGTCCGCCACCAGCGGGACCATGACCTCGGGAATCACCTCCACCCCTTCCGTGGCCGCCTGACACGCGGCCTCGAAGATGGCCTGGGCCTGCATCTCCGTGATCTCCGGGAAGGTGAGGCCCAGGCGACAGCCGCGATGTCCGAGCATCGGGTTGACCTCGGTCAGCTGGTCGATCGCGTGCTGGATGTGCTCCATCGTCACGCCGATCGCCGCCGCGAGCGCCGCGACCTCGTCGGGCTCGCGCGGCAGAAACTCGTGGAGCGGGGGGTCGAGCAGCCGGATCGTCACCGGGAAGCCGCTCATCACCCGGAAGATCTCCACGAAATCCTGCCGTTGCATGGGGAGCAGCTTGAGCAGCGCGCGCCGCCGCCCCTCCTGATCCGTGGCGAGGATCATCTCGCGCATCGCCTGGATGCGGTCACCCTCGAAGAACATGTGCTCGGTACGGCAGAGCCCGATCCCTTCGGCGCCGAACGCGCGCGCGCGCTCGGAGTCCTTCGGCGTATCCGCGTTGGTGCGGACCCGCAGCAGCCGCGTCTCATCGGCCCATGCCATCAGCTCGGCGAAATGCTCGCCTGGCGTGGGCGCGACGAGCGCCGCCTTCCCCAGGATGACTCCGCCGGACGAGCCATCCAGCGTGATCCAGTCGCCCTCGTGCACCTCGTGCCCGCGCGAGCGGAACAGGCGACGCCCCTCGTCAACCTCGATTTCCTTGGCGCCGGCCACGCACGACTTTCCCATGCCGCGTGCCACCACGGCCGCGTGGCTGGTCATGCCGCCGCGTGCCGTGAGAATCGCCCGAGCGACGGCCATGCCATGGAAGTCGTCGGGGCTGGTTTCGCGGCGCACCAGGATGACGGGGTCGCCCCGGCCCGCGCGCTCCACGGCCGTCTCGGCGTCGAACACCACCATGCCGACGGCGGCGCCCGGGGAGGCGGGCAGGCCTTGCGCGATCTCCGCCAGCGGCTGGTCGGGATCGACGGTGGGGTGCAGCAGTTGGTTCAGCTGATCCGGATCCACCCGGCGGAGTGCCTCCGCGCGGGTGATCAGCCCTTCCCGGACCATGTCCACCGCGGCCCGCACGGCCGCCGTCCCGGTGCGCTTCCCCGTCCGCGTCTGCAGGAGGTAGAGCCTGCCGCGCTCGATGGTGAACTCGAGGTCCTGCATCTCCCGGTAATGCCGCTCCAGGCGGCCCGCCGTGTCGAGCAACTGCTCGTAAGAGCGGGGAAGCCAGCCCGCCATCTCGCCCAGGGGTTGTGGGTCGCGGGTCCCCGCCACGACATCCTCGCCCTGGGCGTTGATCAGGAACTCGCCATAGAGCTGCGGCTCGCCGGTCGACGGGTTCCGCGTGAACGCGACTCCGGTGCCGCAATCCTCCCCCATGTTCCCGTACACCATCGCCACGATGTTCACCGCTGTGCCCATGTCGTCGGGGATCCGGTGCACGCGCCGGTACTCGACGGCCCGGCGGTTGTTCCAGCTTCGGAACACCGCCTCGATCGCGCCCCACAGCTGATCCCAGGGATCCTCGGGGAACGGTTGGCCCGCGCTCCGCGCCACCATTCCCTTGAAGCGGACGACCAGCGCCCGAAGGTCGTCGGGTGGCAGGTCGATCTCGCGCGTGGCCCCGCGTGCCGCCTTGGCGGCCTCGATCCCCGCCTCGAACGGGTCCTCCTCCCCCGGCTGCGCCTTGAGCGCGCAGACCACGTCGCCGTACATCTGGATGAGTCGACGGAACGAGTCGTAGGCGAAACTGGGGTTGCCAGACTCCTGCGCGAGCGCCTGCACGGTGGCGTCGTTGAGACCGAGGTTGAGGATCGTGTCCATCATGCCCGGCATGGACACGGCGCCACCGGAGCGCACCGACACGAGCAACGGGCTCCGCGCACCGCCGAACGTCCGCCCGGTCGCCCGCTCGAGCCGGCCCATCGCCGCGCGGATCTGATCACTCACCTCGGGCGGGAGGGCGCGCCCAGTCAGGTATTGCAGGCACACGTGTGTGGAGATGGTGAAGCCCGGCGGGACCGGGATGCCGATGTTGGCCATTTCGGCCAGGTTGGCGCCCTTGCTGCCGAGCAGCGGCTTCATGGTGGCGCCGCCTTCTGCAGCGCCATCGCCGAAGAAATACACGTGTTGAGTCATTGAGTCAGTCCGCGGCGAGAGGCAGTGGCTCGCGGTCGCGTGTGTCCGGATGTTCCGGGATGGGTGTGGGGTATTGCCCCGAGAAGCAGGCGTGGCAGTACCGGTCTTCGGCGCCGACGGCCCCGAGCATCCCCTCGAGGGAGAGGTAGCCGAGCGTGTCCACCCCGAGGTGGGCACGAATCTCGTCGATCGTGTGGTCCGAGGCGATGAGCTCACTGCGATTCGGCGTGTCGATCCCATAGTAGCAGGGGCCGGTGATGGGCGGCGACGCCAGTCGGAAATGGACTTCACGGGCGCCAGCCTGCCGCAACATCTGGACGAGCTCTCGCGAGGTGGTGCCGCGCACCAGGGAATCGTCCACCACCACCACGCTCTTCCCGGCGATCACGTCCTGCACCGGGTTGAACTTGATGCGCACCTTCGCGGTCCGCGCCGCCTGACTCGGGTTGATGAAGGTGCGGCCGACATAGTGGTTGCGAATCAGCCCGTGCTCCAGCTTGACCCCGGTCTCTTCGGCGAATCCCAGCGCCATGGCGTTGGACGAATCGGGGACCGAGAAGACGCAGTCGGCTCCGGGGGCCGGATGTTCGCGGCCGAGCGCGTGCCCCAGTGCCCGCCGGACACGGTCGACGGAATGTCCGAAGACCGTGCTGTCGGGCCGGGAGAAATAGACCAGCTCGAAAATGCAGCGCCGTGGTGTGGCCGCCGGGAGGGACGGCAGGTCGATCAAGCGGCCGTGCTCGATCTTGAGCCACTCGCCCGGCTCGAGCTCCCGGACCTTGCGCGCGCCCACGATGTCGAGCGCGCAGGTCTCCGAGGCGAGCACCCACCCGGTTCCCAGCCGGCCGACCGACAGGGGCCGGAACCCGCGCGGATCGACGATGCCGTAGACGGTCCGGCCGATCGTGAGGAGCAGGGTGTAGGCCCCCTCCACCCGATCAAGCGCGTCCCGAATCTGATCCTCGGGGCGTCGGGCGTCGGATCGCGCGATGAGATGGACGAGGACCTCGGAATCGGACGACGACTGGAAGATCGAACCCTGGCGAACGAGGTCCGCGCGGATTTCCTGGGCGTTGATGAGGTTGCCGTTGTGGGCGAGCGACAGCGGGCCGCCGTGATAGTTGACGAGCTTCGGCTGGGCGTTGGCGAGCACGGAGCTGCCCGTCGTGGAATACCGGGTATGCCCGATCGCGACGTCACCGTGGAGCTGCGCGAGCGCGGCCGGCGGGAACACTTCGTTGACGAGACCCATCCCGCGGTGGGCGTGGGTCACGCCGTCCGGCTCGATCGATATGATCCCCGCCGACTCCTGACCGCGGTGCTGCAGCGCGTAGAGGCCGAGGTACACCAGCTGCGCCGCCTCGGGAATGCCCGCAACGCCGAAGATGCCACACATGAACGATCAGTCCTCACCGCTCGTGGCGGGGCTCATTCCGCGGGCTTGCTCGCCCGGGACGGCCCGCGCACGGCTTCCACGACCGAGCGGAAGATGCCGCCGATGCCCTGCCGCTCGTTCAACTCCACCAGCCGCTGTGCCTCGCCGGCGTCGAACCACAGACCGGCACACTCGGGACAGTGGTCCACTTCGATACCCCAGTGCTCCTCGACCCGCAGATCGGCGCCGCACTTGGGACACTTCATGCGGTGGCTCCGCCGCTCGATCCGCCGCGCCTCGGCCTCGGCCTGTTCCCGCATCGCCTTGAGCCGCCCGGCTTCCGCCCGCGCGAAGTACTCTTCCTCGTTCCGGCTGGGCTTGTCCGGCATGCATCACTCCGCTGTCCCGCCCGTATGCGTCACGGTCGGTTCCGCCTGACGGCCCGGTGGGGAGGACGAGGTGCCGTCGTACGTGTGGCCCGGCGCGCGCACGATCGCATCGACCACCCGGCCCGCCTGCAGGAACACCACGTCGAAAGTCCCGCACGACGCTTCGCATCCGTTCCGGTAATAGAGGTAGGTCCAGTCGCCCACCGTGCGTTCGGCCGCGGGCGGCCCCCAGACCCCGACGACCTGGTCCTTGTCCATGCCGGGGGAGATGGTACCGGTGCTCACGGGCGTCCACGGCTCGTCGAGCGCCGTCGCCGCGGGGCGGGGCGCCGTCGGCGGAGCCGCTGCGGGCGTGGTGGGGCCTTGAGCCTGCGCCGCCGGCGGCACCGCGATGGGGCTCGTCGTCGCCAGCGTGTCGACCGGCCGCGCACTCGTATCGGCAGACGGCATGCTCGTGGCGCTGGCCGTGGTGTCGGCCGCGCCGCCCCCCTTTGAGGGTGAGCCACAGCCGGTGGCCGCGATGCCCGCCAGGGTAATGAGGGTGAGAGTCTGCCGGTTCATGCCAAGCCTCCTCGCAGGAGTTTGACCGTCGCACCACGGGGGCAACTGCACATGCTCCGCGCAGCGCTACCGGTATCGTAATCAGAACCGTCGCGCATATCCACCGTCATCCACTCGGCCGGTGCGGTTCCGCACAGGCTACGTGTGAGGTCCCGCACGGGGTGGCGGGTCCGGCTCCGCGCCGTCGCCGCGTTCGAGGAGCGCCACCACGGCGCCGCGCAGCAGGCCGTAGGTCAGGTACGCCAGCCCCAAGGGAAAGAAGAAGATGTCCCGAGCCCAGATCCCGAACGCGAGAATCGTCACGTAGACGGCGAGCCCCAGCACGCCCCGCACACTGCGCACGCCGATGCGGGGAAGTCGCGCGTACCGCACCGTGCTGACCATCGCTAGGCTCAGCGCCATGGTCAGGAAGATCATGACCTGGGACCACGGCACGTCGCCCAGCTCGCTCCGGAAGAACGCCGTCTGGGCAAACGGATAGTAGGTCGCGAGCGTCATGCCCGCGGCGGGAGATGGGAGCCCCTGAAAGCTCCCCGCCGGCTCGTGTCCCGCATCGGTCACGTTGTAGCGCGCCAGTCGCAGGGCGGCGCACACGATGAACCCGTACGCGAACAGCCAGGCAAATCCGCCCTGTGTCGCGAACACGAGATGGTGGATCAGGACGGCCGGTGCCACCCCGAAGCTCACGATGTCGACCAGCGAGTCGAGCTCAGCGCCGAACCGTGACCCGGTCTTGCTCATGCGCGCGACCCGGCCGTCGAGCATGTCGAGCACGCCGGCGATCACGATGTACCAGCTGGCGCGGTAGAACTCACCGCGCGCCGACAGGACCACGGACCAGACGCCGAACAGGAGATTCCCGAGGGTGAACACGCTGGGAACCACCACGACCACGCGACGTACGTTGGACCGCCCCCTCCCCGGTCGTCTCATAGCCACTCCGCGATGATCGTCTCGCCAGCCCTGGTACGCTGTCCGACGCGCACGCGCGGGACGGCGTCCGCCGGCACGATGGTGTCCACGCGCGAGCCGAAGCGGATGAGGCCGAGCCGTTCACCCTGGGTCACCGGGTCGCCGGGGCGCCCGTCGGTGACGATGCGGCGCGCCACGAGACCGGCGATCTGGCGCACGAGGATCGGTCCCCGCGCTCCGCGAATGCCAAGGGACATTTGCTCGTTACCCACGCTGGCCTTGTCGAGCGAGGCGTTGACGAACTTGCCGGGCCGGTAGGCGCGCGACACGACCGTGCCGCTCACGGGGTAGCGGTTGACGTGGACGCTGAACACGCTCATGAAGATCGAGATGCGTTGCGCGGGGCCGCCGATGAGATCAGGCTCCTCCAGGGCGACGACGCCCACGACGCGCCCATCGGCCGGCGCGATGACGAGCTGGTCGCCGCGGGGACCGGCGCGGGCCGGATCGCGGAAGAACAGCGGGACCCACAGCGCGACCGGGAGCCACAGCGCCGGGGCGAGGTAGCACCATCCCCCACCCAGCAGGCGGGCCGCCAGGGCGAGCACGACCAGCGTGACGAGCCCCCCCGCGACAAACGGCCGGCCTTCGCGGGCGAGCGTCACCAGGTCTCGGGCAGCGCGGTGCCCGTCACGCGGCGGTACGCGTCCTGGTAGCGCTCGCTCGTGGCACGGACGACGTCGGCCGGCAGCGTCGGCCCGGGCGCGTTGCCGTCCCACGCGCCCGTTCCCTTCAGGCCCGCGAGGTAGTCGCGCAGCGGCTGCTTGTCGAAGCTCGGCTGCCCCCGCCCCGGCGCGTACCGGTCCGCCGGCCAGAATCGGGAGGAGTCCGGAGTGAGCACCTCGTCGATCAGGATGAGCCGCCCGTCAGCCGTCCGTCCGAACTCGAACTTGGTATCGGCGATGATGATCCCGCGCGTCGCCGCGCGATCCCGGCCCGCCGCATAGAGGGCAAGGCTCGCGGCGCGCACGCGGTCCGCCGCCTCGGGGCCGACCATCTCGCGCACGCGGGCCACGGTGATGTTCTCGTCGTGTCCCACCTCGGCCTTCGTGGCCGGCGAGAAGATCGGTGGGTCGAGACGCGCGCTCTCCACCAGGCCGGCGGGGAGCCGCTCGCCGGCCAGCGTCCCGTGCTCGCGGTACTCCGCCCAGGCGGACCCCGAGAGATACCCGCGGACGACGCACTCGATCGGCAACGGGACGGCGCGATGGCACAGCATGGCGCGCCCGGCCAGCTGGTGCCGGTGGCGGGCGAGCGCGGGGATGCGCCGCACGATCTCGCCGACGTCGGCCGAGATGAAATGGCTCGGGAAGACCTCGCGCAGCTCGCCGAACCAGTAGGCGCTGATCTGCGTGAGCACGGCTCCCTTGCGGGGGATCGGATTGGGCATCACCACGTCGAACGCGCTCACCCGGTCGCTCGCCACGAGCAGCAGCGTGGCGCCGTCCACCGCGTACACTTCGCGCACCTTGCCGCGCCGCACGAGCGGCAGGGGCAGCGCGCTTTCGGTCAGGGTCACGTCAGTCACACGCTCACTCCCGCCTGGTCGGCGACGACGTAGGGCACCAGCCGGAGGAGCAGGGGATCGAGCTCCTCGGCGACGTACTCCCGCACCTGCGACGGCGCGCGGCCGACGAACCGCGCGGGATCCAACTCGGCGCGCAGCGCGGCGGCATCGATGCCCGCGAAAGCGGGGTCGGCGCCGAGTCGCTCCAGCAGCGTGTTCGGCTCGCCGCGGTCGACCGCGTCGCTCACCGCCCAACTGTGCTGCCGGATCACCTCATGCAGCGCCTGCCGGTCTCCCCCCGCCTTCACGCCGAGCATCAGCCACCGCTCCGTCGCCATGAACGGCATGACCCGCTCCACGTTGCGGCGGATGACGCTGGCGCGCACCTCGAGGCCGTGCGCCACGTTGGTCGCGAGGATCAGCAGCGCGTCGGCGGCCAGGGCGGCATCCGGCAGCACCAGACGCCGGTTGGCACTGTCGTCGAGGGTGCGCTCGAGCCACTGCGTGGCCGCCGTGTAGGCCGTGTTCTCCCGCAGCGCGACGAGGTATCGCGCCAGGCCGCAGAGGCGCTCGGCCCGCATCGGGTTCCGCTTGTACGGCATCGCGCTCGATCCCACCTGGTCACGCTCGGCGGGCTCCACCAGCTCGCCCTCGTGCTGCAGCAACCGCAGGTCGGTGCCGAACTTCGCCGCCGATTGCGCGATGCCGGCCCAGCCGTCCAGCACCCGCGCGTCGATCTTGCGCGTGTACGTCTGGCCCGACACGGGCACGGCTCGGGCAAACCCGAAGCGCGCGGCCACGCGGCGATCGAGCTCGCGCACCTTGGCTTCGTCGCCGTCAAACAGGTCGAGGAAGCTCGCCTGCGTGCCGGTGGTCCCCTTGCAGCCTCGGAACGGCAGCGCATCGTGCAGGGCCAGCAGCGCGTCCGCGTCGAGCGCAAAGTCGTGCGCCCACAGGATGGCCCGCTTGCCGACCGTCGTGAGCTGCGCCGGCTGGAAGTGGGTGTAGGCGACCGTCGGGAGCTCCGCATGCTTCACCGCGAGGGCGCGGAGCGCGCGCAACAGGGCATCGAGTCGACCAAGCAGCAGACCGCACGTCTCCCGCAGCACCATCAGGTCGGCGTTGTCCGTCACGTAACAGCTCGTCGCCCCGAGGTGGAGGAACGGGCGCGCCGCCGGTGCCTGGTCCCCCAAATGGTGGATGTGGGCCATGACGTCGTGCCGCACGCGACGCTCGTATTGCCGGACCTGTGCGAGATCCGCGTCGTCGAGGTGCGCCCGCATGGCGGCGAGCGCCGTTTCCGGAATGGCGAGGCCGAGATCCCGCTGGGTTTCCGCCAGCGCGAGCCACAGCCGTCGCCACAGGGCGGCGCGGTGTTCCGCGCTCCACAGGCCAACCATGGTGGCGGACGCGTAGCGCGAGGCCAGTGGCGATTCGTAGCCGGGCCCGGCCGTCATCGGATGTAGAAGTCGGTGAAGTTCATCCGTCCGTCCCGTTCGAAGAACACGCGGATGGCGGCGCCGCCCCGGGCGGCATTGAACGCCCGTTCGACGTCCTCGGCCCGCGCGATGGGCGTGCGATCAACCTGGCGGATCACGTCGCCGGGGCGCAGGCCCGTCTGCCGCTGGGTTTCCTCCGGCAGGTCGTAGAGCAGCGCGCCCTGCCGGCTCTGGATCCCCCGCTCGGCCTGGACGGCGGGCGTCACGGTCACCAGCCGCAGCCCGCCCAGCACGTCGACCTTCGCAGCCCGCGCCGTGGGCAGGTCCTCGACGCGCAGCGCGACCGTCCGCGCGCTGCCCCCGCGTGCCACGGCTACCGAGACCGTGTCGCCCGGGCTCAGATCCAGCTTCAGCGCCTCCCAGTCGAGAAACGTGTGGAGCGGCCGGCCGCGCGACTCGGCCAGGACGTCACCTGCCCGGATCCCCACCCGATCGGCCGGGCTGCCGGAGGCCACCCCGGTGACGACCAGCCCGCCCCGCTGCTTCCACTCGCGCATGCCCTCGACCCCGACCACGTCGAGGCCGACCCAGGCGCGGCGCACTTCGCCATGCTCGCTGAGCTCCCGCGCCACCCGCAGCGCCCGCTCGATCGGGATCGCGAACCCGATGCCCTCCGAGCCGCCCGACGCCGAGAGGATCGAGCTGTTCACCCCCACCACCTCGCCAAGGGAGTTGACCAGCGGCCCGCCGCTGTTCCCCGGATTGATCGCCGCATCGGTCTGGATCATCCCGACGTAGATGCCGGGCTGGGCTCCGGAGGGAATGAGGTTCCGCTCCACCCCGCTCACGACGCCGGCCGTGACCGTGGGCTCGCTGTTGCCCAGCAGGTAGCCGAACGGGTTCCCGATTGCCACCACCCATTCGCCGATCATGAGATCACGGCTCGAGCCGATCGGGACCGTAGGCAGGTCCGCCCCGTCGATCCGGAGCACCGCGATGTCGGTCAGGGGATCCTCGCCCAGGAGCCTGGCGGGGTAGTCGTTGCCGTCCCGCGTCGTCACGACGATCTGCTCGGCGCCGTCCACGACGTGCTGGTTGGTGATGACCAGGCCGCCGGGGGGCATCAGGAAGCCGGAGCCGAGACCCTGGACGGTGCGCTCCGCGTCCCGCGGGACCGAGAAGAAGTCCCACAGGTCGTTGGCCTGCTGCCGCTGGCGCCGCACCACGTTGACGCTCACGACGGCCGGCGCCACACGCTCGGCGGCGGTGACGATGGCGGTGCGGCGGGACGCGTCGGTCGCCTGGGACGTCGTGCGGTGCGGCAGCGCCGCCTGCGCCTGCGCCTGCGCCGACGGCACATCGTAGGATGCGCCGCCGCACGCGGCAACCGTCAGCGCGACACCCAGCACCCAGCGTCTCACGCGGTGCCCTTGGCGCGCCCCGGGAGCTTGCTCCAGTCGTTGAGGAACTGATCGAGGCCGCGGTCGGTCAGGGGATGGAGCAGCAGCTTGCGGAGCACCTCCGTCGGCATCGTCACCGCGTCCGCACCGATCATTGCCGCCTCGGTGACGTGCCGCGGATGGCGAATCGAGGCGGCGAGGATCTGGGTCTCGATCTCATAGTTGTCGAAGATGACCCGCGTCTCGCGGATCACGTCCATCCCGTCCTGCCCGACGTCGTCGAGGCGTCCGAGGAACGGCGACACGTAGGCCGCACCCGCTTTGGCGGCGATGAGACACTGGGTGGCGCTGAAGCACAACGTCACGTTCACGCGAATGCCGTCCGCCGCGAGCCGCCGTACGGTCGGCAGCCCTTCCTCGATCATCGGGATCTTCACCACGATGTTGTCCGCCAGCTTCGCCAGCTCGCGGCCCTCGGCGTACATCTCGTGCTCCTTCACGGCAACCACTTCGGCGCTGATCGGACCGTCCACCGTGTCGCAGATCTCCTTGAGAATGCTCCGCGGATCGCGGTCGCCGGCGACCTTCGCCAGCAGCGTGGGGTTGGTCGTGATGCCGTCGATCAGGCCGGCGTGCGCCGCCCACCGGATGTCGGTCAGGTTCGCGGTATCGAGAAAGAACTGCATGGGCCGATCTCGCTTTCGAGCTGAAGCTGGGGGTACAGCGCGCCAACGAAGTAGAGACCTTCGGGCGGCGCCGGTCGACTGGCCTCGGCGTTGCGCGTGCTCGCAAGCAGGCGCCCGATGTCGGCGAGCGGGCGACGCCCAAGTGCCACGTCGACGCTGATGCCCACGAGGAAGCGCACCATCCGATGGAGAAACCGGTCCGCCTGAACGTGAAAGATAAAGCCTTGCCCGTTGGGCCGCGCCTCCCATTCTGCCGCGGTCACCGTACAGTCATAGTGCGGTCGCGGCGGCCCGACCCGGGACAACGCGCGGAAGTCGTGCGTGCCGCGCAACGCGGCCGCCACCGCAGCCAGCGCCGCAGGATCGAGCGGCCGGCCACACGCCCATTCGAAGCGCCGGCGAAACGGAGAGAACGCCGCGGGGTCGCAGCCCACGACGTAGCAGTAGCGCCGGGCGGTGGCGTGCTTGCGCGCGTGGAACCCGTCCGGCGCCGCGCCGACCCGCACGACCCACACGTCGGCGGCGAGCAGCGCGTTGAGGGCGCGCGCCAGGTCGGGGGGATCCCACGCGCGGGCCAGCCGGAAGCTGGCGACCTGCCCGAGCGCGTGAACGCCGGCATCGGTCCGTCCGGCCGCATGGGTCACGACGCGGACCCCAGCCAGACGTTCCAGCGCGGCTTCCACCTCGCCCTGGACGGTGCGATCGGTGCGCTGCCGCTGCCAGCCGGCGAATCCGCCACCGGCGTACTGCAGGACCGCGTACCAGGAGTGCCCACCCATGCGCCGGGAAAATTACCGCCGGGCTTCCGTAGCGACAAGCAGCGCAACGAGTTGCGATGTTGACACCCACATCAGTGCGGGCGTACGATTCCCCGTTATGACCGCTCGATCCCAGCCGCCTCCCAGGGAGCTCGACGACGCACTGACACGCGCTCTGGCCGTGCTTGCACGCGGCGAGCGCCTGGGAGAAGGCCTCGTGGCGGAGGCGTTCGGTTTGTTGATGAGCGGGGAAGCCCTTCCCACGCGGGCCGCCGCGCTGCTCATGGGTCTCCGCGTCCAGGGTGAAAGTGGGGCCGAGCTGGCCGGGGCGGCGCGGGCGATGCGGGCGGCCATGCGCCGGGTCGAGCTACCCGCCTCGCTGCCCGCCGTGGACACGGCCGGCACGGGTGGCGGCGCGGTTCCCACGTTCAACGTCAGCACCGCGGCGGCCTTCGTCGTTGCGGCGGCGGGCGTTCCGATCGCGAAGCACGGCAACCGCTCCTACTCGTCGCGTTGCGGCTCCGCCGACGTGCTCGAAGCGCTCGGGATCGACCTCACCCGAGCGGGAGAGCAGGTGACGCACCTGCTGGCCCGCGTCGGCATCGCGTTCCTCTTCGCTCCGGCGTTTCACCCCGCGATGCGCCACGTCGCTCCGGTGCGACGCGAGCTCGCGATTGCCACGATCATGAATCTGGTGGGGCCGCTGGCGAACCCGGCCCAGGTGCGGCGGCAGATCATCGGCGTCGGCGATCCCGAGCGGGGCCCGGTCGTGGCGGACGCGCTGCGGCGGTTGGACACGGAACACGCGCTCGTGGTGCACGGAGTGGTGGGGATGGACGAAGTCGCGCCGCATGGCGAGACGCTCATCTGGGAGGTGCGCCGCGGTGACGTCCGCACGTGGACGCTCGACCCCGCGGCTTACCACCTCGACCAGTCCGACCTGGGGGCGCTGCGGGGCGGCGAGCCGGCGGACAACGCCAGCCGGATCACGCGCCTGCTGGACCGGCCGACCGACGACCCGGAGGGCCGCGCGGCAACGATTCTCAACGCCGGGCTCGCCGTGTATGTCGGTGGGGCGGAGGCCACGCCACGGGAGGGCATCGGCCGTGCTGCGGAGGCGCTGGACCGCGGCCGAGCCGCCAGGGTGCTGGCGGACTTCCGGCAGGCAGCCGGAATCAGTACTTCCGAATGACCCCGACGACGACGCCCTGAATCAGCACATCGTCTTCGTGCACCCGGATTGGCTGCATCCGCTCGTTGGCAGGCTGCAGGCGGACCCACCCGCCGGCGTCGCGGTACAGGCGCTTCACGGTCGCCGACGTGCCCTGAATCAGCGCGATGACCATCTGCCCGTTGTCGGCCGCGTTGCGGTTGTGTACGACCACGTAGTCGCCGTCTTCGATGTGCTCGTCGATCATCGAGTCGCCGCGCACGCGCAGAACGTAGGCAGACCCGCGCCGGGGCAGCAGATCGTTGGGCACGGCGATCGTCTCTCGCTGCGGCACCGCCTCGATCGGCTCGCCGGCGGCGACCTGACCGAGCAGCGGCAGCTCGGTGGCCCAGGCCTGCCCGGGCGCGGGCACCAGCTCGATCGCGCGACTCTCGTTGTGGGTCCGCCGGATGTAGCCCTTGCGCTCGAGGTTGGTCAGATGCTCGTGGACCGTGGCCAGAGAACTGAAGGTGAAGTGCTCCGCGATTTCGTCGAACGACGGGGCGTACCCGTTTGTCGCGATGTAACTTTCGAGGAAGTCGAGGATCTGCTTCTGGCGTCGCGTCAGCGGCATCGTGCGCTCTGCGGTTTCGTGACCCGAAAGAAGCCCGAACACAGTATACCCGAAGACCACCCGAACCGCAAGCACACTTCGTGACCGTGTCCCTCGACTCGCTGCTCGACGCGACGCGCACCCGTATCGCCCGGCTGCGCGACCGCCAGGCCGAGATTCTGCAGGCGGCCGGCCGCGCCGCGCCGGCGCCGCCCTGGAGCGCGGCGTTTGCCGGCGACCGGGTCGCGCTGATCGCGGAGATCAAGCGGCGCTCGCCGTCGGCTGGCGGGATTGCGCCGCAGCTCGACCCCGCCCATCACGCGCGGGCCTATGTGGCCGGCGGCGCCGCCGCCATCTCGGTGCTCACCGAGGGACCGCACTTCGGCGGCTCGATCGCGGATCTCTCGGCCGTGCGCCGCGCGGTGCCGGTCCCGCTGCTCCGGAAGGACTTCATCCTCGATCCGCTCCAGCTCCACGAGTCGCGCGCGGCGGGCGCGAGCGCGGTGCTGCTGATCGTGCGGGCGCTCGACCCGAAGCGGCTGGAGGAGCTGAGCGCCGTGGCCCGTGAGCTGGGCCTCGCGCGCCTCGTGGAGGTGCACGCGCTCGGGGAGCTCGAGGCCGCCCTCGCGCTCGCGCCCGACGCGGTGGGTGTGAACTGTCGGGACCTTACGACGTTTACCGTGCGCCCCGAGGCCGCCGCGCCCGTGCTCGCGGCGATTCCCCCAGGCGTCGTCGCCGTGGCGGAGTCCGGGATCGCGACGCGCGCCGATGTCGAGCGGGTTGCGGCATGGGGGGCGGACGCTATTCTGGTGGGCACAGCACTGGCCGGTGCGACCGACCCCACGCACGCCGTTGCGGGTCTCGTCGGGGTGCCGCGTGCCGGACGCCCCGGCATGACGCGTCGCCGTGGAGGATCAACGCCGTGACCGCGCAGGGCACGATTGGGGCAGGCCGCTTCGGCCCGTACGGGGGGCGCTACGTGCCGGAGACGCTCGTGGCGGCGCTGGACGATCTGGCCGAGACGTACGACGCGGCGCGCGTCGACCCCGCCTTCGCGACCGAGCTGGCGACCCTGCTGAGCCGGTATGCCGGTCGCCCGACGCCGCTCTCGGACGCGGAGCGCCTGTCGGCCGCCGCGCGGTGTCGCGTGTTGCTGAAGCGCGAAGACCTCGCGCACACCGGCGCCCACAAGATCAACAATACGCTGGGCCAGGTGCTGCTGGCCCGCCGGATGGGCAAGCGCCGCATCATCGCGGAGACCGGGGCGGGGCAGCACGGGGTGGCGACGGCGACTGCCTGCGCGCACTTCGGGCTCGAGTGTGTGGTATACATGGGTGCGGCAGACATCGAGCGGCAGCGGCTCAACGTGTATCGCATGGAGTTGCTTGGCGCCACGGTGGTGCCGGTGACCGCTGGCACGCAGACGCTGAAGGACGCCACCAACGAGGCGCTGCGCGACTGGGTGACTCATGTGGACACCACCCACTACGTGATCGGCTCCGTGGTGGGCCCCGATCCGTTTCCGCGCATGGTGCGGGATTTCCAGGCCGTGATCGGCCGGGAGGCCCGCGCGCAGGTGCTCGAGCGGACGGGGCGCCTCCCGACCGAAGTCGTCGCGTGCGTGGGCGGCGGCTCCAACGCGATTGGCCTGTTCACCGGCTTCCTCGATGACGCGACGGTGCGGCTGGTGGGGGTGGAAGCTGCCGGTGAGGGACTCGCGACGCACCGTCACGCCGCGTCCCTGGTCGCCGGGAGCCCGGGCGTGTTGCACGGCAGCCTGAGTTACCTGTTGCAGGACGCGGACGGCCAAGTCCAGCCGGCCCATTCCGTGTCGGCCGGCCTGGACTACCCCGGCGTGGGGCCCGAGCACTCCTACTTGAAGGACACTGGGCGGGCACGCTACGTGGCCGTGACGGACGCGGCCGCGCTCGCCGCCTTTCGTGAGTTGGCGCGGCTGGAGGGAATCGTGCCGGCGCTCGAGCCGGCGCACGCCGTGGCGTGGGTCCTGGCCGGGGCCACCGAGCGCAGGCCGGACGATATCGTGATCGTCAACGTGAGCGGTCGGGGCGACAAGGACGTGGCACACGTCGCCGCCATGACGGGGGCGTCGTCGTGACCGAAGCGACTGCGGCGGGCTGGGAAGTCGATTCCAGCGCCGTCGAGGCGTTCCTGCAGGCGATGCTCAAGGGGCTGCGGGCGGCGCAGCTCTATCTGCCGAACAACCCGGTCTACCAGACGGCGATGGAAAACGTGCGGAAGGCGTTTCCGCCGCTCTGGGATGCGTGCGACGAGCTGACGCTCGCCGTCGGTGAGACGGACCTGAAGTGGCAGGGCAAGGTCGTGCTGAGTCAGCCGCGGGCCGAGAGCCTCGCGTGGGTGCTGTTCAAGGATGGCGTTCGCACGATCGTGATCGGGCCGGGCTCCGAGGCGGACGAATTCGTCCGGCTGCTCCAGGTGATCAACAAGGCGCGCAACCTCCCGGCCACGGCCGATGACGACCTGCTCACGCTGCTCTGGGAACAGGAGTTCCAGCGGATCCGCTACGACTTCGTCGAGCTGATCGCGGATGACACGGCCCAGATCAAGGCGGACGACACCGTCGAGCGGCAACTGCCTCCGGACCGCACGGCTGTGCAGGAAGTCGAGGAGGAGGGGCCGGAGCCGCCACCCGGCGTGGTGCGGCTGGAGGACTTCGACTCGACGCTCTACTTCCTCGACGACCGCGACGTCCAGTACCTGCGCAGCGAGGTCGACCGCGAGTACCAGCAGGACCTGCGGGGCAACATCCTCGCGATCCTGTTCGACATCTTCGAGCTGCACACGTACGCGACCGTGCGCGCCGAGATCACGTCGATCATCGACAACGTCATCCCGTACCTGCTGGGGGTGGGGGATTTCCGGTCGGTCGCGTACGTGCTGCGTGAGCTGCGCGCCGTGCTGGATCGGGCGCGCGAGCTGCTGCCGGAACACCGCCGCGCGCTCGAGGAGCTGCCCGCCAGGCTATCGAAGGCCGACGCGGTGACCCAGCTGCTGCAGTCACTCGACGAGGCGGTCATTCACCCCACCGAGGAGGAGCTTGCCGCCCTGTTCCGCGAGCTGCGCGGGGAGGCGCTGGAGACGGTGCTCGGGTGCATGCCGCAGCTGACGAACGCGCGGGTGCGGGACCTGCTCGGCGTCGCGGTGCAGCGGATCGCGGCGCAGCATCCCGACGAGCTCGCCAAAGCCCTGGGCAACGAGAACCCGGCCGTCGTGCTCGAGACGACGCGGATCGCCGGCCGGCTGCGACTGCCGCCCCTGGTCCCGGCGCTCGGGGGCCTGCTGATCGGCGACGCGGACGCCACGATCAAGGTCGCTGCCGTGGAGGCGCTCGCCTCGATCGGCACGCCCGGCGCGATGCAGCAGCTCGAGCGCGCCATCCAGGATGTCCACCGGGACGTGCGGGTGGCCGCCGTGCGGGTGCTCGCGACGCGCGGCCATCGGGCGGCCCTCCCCCGCATCGAGGAAGTGGTGCTCGGCAAGGAGCTGCGCGCCGCCGACCTCACCGAGAAGATGGTGTTCTTCGAGGCATTCGGTACCTTGGGCGGGGCGGGAGTCATTCGACACCTGATACCCCTGCTCGAGACCGGCGGCTTCATGAAGAAGAAGACGGACCCCGAGACGCGGGCGTGCGCGGCGATGGCGCTGGGGCGGATCCGCACGGAGGACGCGCGGGCGGCGCTGCAGGCCGCCGCCCAGGACAAGGACCCCCTGGTGCGCAACGCCGTGGGCAAGGCGTTGCGCGAGGTGAGCTGACCAGATGACCGAACCGGGCGGCGAGCGGCGACGCAGCACCATCGCGGACGCCCTGCAGGCGACCGACGGCCTCGTTCGCCAGGGGGGCCGGCAGTTCCTGCTGAATTTCTACGCCGTGCTGCGGAGCCTGAAACTCTACCCGGTGGAGAACGAGCAGGTGCAGCGCGGCCTGGACGAGCTGCACCAGTCGGCGCTGGCCCTGCTCCAGGTCGAGGACCAGCTCGAGATCCGGATCTCCGGGGAGTTCATCTTCGTGAACTCCACCCGGTTACGGCTCAACCTCGACAACTACGCGTCGTTCAGCCACGTGCTCGGCACGCTCCGCGCCGCCGGGATCGGGGTGGTGCGCGTGGACGAGCACGTCGAGCGCCGGGAATGGCAGGTGTTCGCATCGCTCCTGCTCGGGGCCGGCACGCGTGACCCGTCTCCGTCGAAGCTCACGGAGCTGTACCAGCGCATGATGCAGGGCGGTGTCACGCACGTCACGGTGGACCCGCCCGGCGAGGAGACCGAGGAGCTGGCCGACGAGCAGCGGGCCAAAGAGGTCGCCAAACGCACCTACGAGCGGTCGGTCGCCGTCACGAAGGAGGTCGTCGGCAGCATCCGGATGGGCCGGAGCGCGAGCGTCAAGAAGGTGAAGCGGGCGGTCCAGAGCATCGTCGATCAGGTGCTCGCCAACGAAGTGTCGCTCGTCGGGCTCACGACGATCCGCGACTATGACGAGTACACGTTCACCCACTCGGTCAACGTCTGCATCTTCGCCGTGGCGATCGGGAAACGCCTCGGCCTAGGCCGCCTGCAGCTGTTCGATCTTGGCCTCGCGGCCCTGCTGCACGACGTCGGCAAGAGCCGCGTGCCTCTCGAGATCCTGACCAAGCACGGGGTGCTGACGGACGACGAGTGGCGCATCATGCAGTCCCACCCATGGCTGGGCGTGCTCACGCTGTTCGGGTTGCGCGGCTACGGCGAGATCCCCTATCGGGGGATGATCGTGGCGCACGAGCACCACATGAAGACGGATCTCAGCGGCTATCCCAAGGCGATCCGGCCGCGGAACCTCTCGGTGTTCTCCAAGATCGTCGCCGTGGCCGACGGGTTCGACGCCGCGACGACCCGCCGCAGCTACCAGACCGTGCCGATGCAGCCCGACGAGGTGCTGCGCGAGATGTGGGAGAACCCGCGACGCGGTCTCGACCCCGTGCTCGTGAAGGCGCTGATCAACCTGGTGGGCATCTACCCCGTGGGGACCTGCGTCATCCTCGACACCTATGAGATCGCGATCGTCCACGCGGCGAACTCCGATCTGACGCACATCCATCGACCGATCGTCCGCCTCGTGCTCGGGCCCGAGGGACAGCGGGTCGCGACACCCCCGCTCGTCAACCTCGCGGACGCCGGACCGGACGGGAATTTCAAGCGGTCGATCATCAAGGTGACGGATCCGGCGCGCTGGGGGATCACCCCCGGCGACTACTTTGTCTGAGCGGCCGCTGGCGGCGCGCTGGCGGGCCGTGCGCGCGGCGGGGCGGACGGCGCTGATCCCGTACCTCACCGCGGGCTATCCCAGCCGCGCCGGCACGCAGGCGGCGCTGCGCATGCTCGAGCAGGAAGGCGCCGATTTCGTCGAGATCGGCGTGCCGTTCAGCGATCCGCTCGCCGACGGCCCCGTGATCCAGCGCTCCTCGCACGAGGCGCTCGCGGCCGGGATGACCACCGCTGGCGTGCTGGAGCTGGTGCAGCGGGCGGGCCTCGGCATCCCGGTGATCCTGTTCACGTACCTGAATCCCGTGCTGCACTACGGCCTGGCGCGGTTCGTCCGCGACGCCCGACAGGCCGGCGCCGCCGGCCTGCTGCTCACCGACTTTCCGGCGGGAACCGATCCCGCGGTCGAGGCGACGGTCGAGCGGGCGGAGCTCGACCTGATCCGCCTCGTGGCCCCGACCACCCGCGCCGCACGCCTCACCGAGATCGTCCGTGACGCGCGCGGCTTCATCTATGTGATCTCGCGGCTGGGCGTGACCGGAGCCGCCACCGCCATCACCGACACCGTGCGGCGTACCGTGACGGAGATCCGCGCCCGGAGCACGCTCCCCGTCGCCGTGGGGTTCGGCATCGCCGACGGCGAGCAGGCGCGCGCGGTCGCCGGGTTCGCCGACGGCGTGGTGGTGGGCTCCGCGCTCGTCCGGCGCCTCGCCGACGGGCTCGAGCCCGCGACGCGGCTGGTGCGGGAGCTGCGCCAGGCCCTCGATGTGGTCGCCGTACCCTGAGGGAGCAGCCGACATGACACCCAGTTGCGATCGCATCGTGCTCAAAGGCATGCGGTTCCACACGCTGGTGGGCCTGCTGCCGCACGAGGAACACGTGCCGCAGCCCCTCGAGCTGGATCTCACGGCCTGGCTCCCGCTCCGCTCCGTGGGGGAGAGCGACTCGGCTCGGCATCTCGTCGACTACCGCGATCTCTATCGGATCGCGAGCGAGATCGTCGGGACGACGCACCATATGCTGCTCGAGGCGCTGTGCGAGAAGATCGCCGCCCGTGTCCTGGCGATCCCCGCCATCGAGCGCGTGCGGGTGGCGGCCCGGAAACCCCACGCGCCGATCGCGGGGCCGCTGGATCATGTCGAAGTGGTGATCGAACGTGAGCGACCCGCAGACCGCGGCCGCGCCTGAGCGCGCGTTCGTGGCGCTCGGCTCCAACCTCGGCGACCGGGCGGGCAACCTGGCGCGTGGGCGCGCGGCCCTCGCGCGCCTGCCGCGCACCGCGCTGGTCGCGGCCAGCACCGTCGAGGAAACGGCGCCGCTCGGGCCTCCCGGCCAACCACCCTACCTCAACCAGATGGTGCTGTTGCGCACCGCCCTGTCCCCCCGGGCTCTGCTCGAGGCATGCCTCAGCATCGAGCGGCGGGCGGGGCGGACGCGCCGCGTCCGGTGGGGCCCCCGCACGCTGGACCTCGACATCGTCCGCTTCGGGGATCGCCGTGTCCATGAAGCCGACCTCATCGTTCCCCATCCCGAGCTGGCCAACCGACCCTTCTGGCAACGCGAGCTTGCGGAGCTCGAACTCCATGCCCGATAACCCCGTGACGACCCATGAGCTGGGCGCGATGAAACGCGCCGGCAAGAAGATCGTGGCCCTGACCGCGTACGACGCGCTGTTCGGCGCCCTCGTCGACAGCGCCGGCACCGACGTGATCCTGGTCGGCGACTCGGTGAATACCGTGCTCTGCGGCCAGCCCACCACGCTCTCGGCGACACTGGAGCAGATGATCTACCACGGCCGGATCGTCCGGGCCGGTGTCCGCCGCGCGCTGTTGGTGCTCGACATGCCGTTCCTCAGCTACCAGGTGTCCATCGAGGAGGCCAAGCGCAACGCGGGGCGGGTGCTGCAGCTGACGGGGGCGAGCGCGGTGAAGCTCGAGGGTGGCGCGCATCTCGCCCCCACCATCCGAGCGCTGGTCGAGATCGGCATTCCGGTGATGGCCCACCTGGGCTTCACGCCGCAATCGGTGCATGCCCTGGGTGGGGCCCGGGTGCAGGGTCGTGGCGCGGACGCCGCCGAGCGGCTGGTGGCCGACGCCCAGACGGTGGCCGACGCCGGGGCCTTCGCGCTGGTCCTGGAGCTGGTGCCCGCGCCGCTCGCCGAGCGTATCTCGCGCCAGCTGACGATTCCCACGATCGGCATCGGCTCCGGCCCGGGCTGCGACGGGCAGGTGTTGGTACTGCACGACATGCTGGGGCTGAACGAGCAGTTCCACGCCAAGTTCCTCAAGTGCTACGCCAGCCTGGCGGACGATGTGCGCGGGGCGGTGCGCGCCTTCGGCGTGGACGTCCGGGAAGGCCGCTACCCGGACGCGGACCACAGTTTCGGGTCGTGATCGAGCTTGCGTCGGTCACGGAGGTCCGCGCGTGGAGCCGCGCGCAGCGGCAGGCGGGTCGGCGGGTCGGCTGCGTGCCGACCATGGGCGCCCTACACGAAGGACACCTGCGCCTGGTGAACCGCGCCCGTGAGGCCGCCGACGTGGTGGCGCTGAGCATCTTCGTGAATCCGCTGCAGTTCGGCCCGCAGGAGGACTTCGCCCGTTACCCCCGGGATCTCCCGCGCGACCGCGCCTGCGCGGAGCGGCGCGGTGTCGACTGTCTGTTCGTGCCGAGCGTGGCGGAGATGTACCGCGGGCCGGCCCGGGTCACGGTCGATCCGGGACCGCTCGCCGAGCACCTCTGCGGCCCGCACCGGCCGGGCCATTTCGCCGGAGTCCTGACGGTCGTCGCCAAGCTGTTCCACGTCATCGAGCCCGACGTGGCCGTGTTCGGCCGGAAGGACGCGCAGCAGGCCCAGCTGATCCGCCGCATGGCTGCGGATCTGAGCTTCCCCGTGGAGATCGACGTCGCCCCAACGGTGCGGGAGGCGGACGGACTCGCCATGAGCTCGCGCAACGTGTACCTCTCGCCCGCCGAGCGGCGCGCCGCGGCGACGATTCCGCAGGCGCTCCAGGCCGGGTCCGATGCGTTCCAGGCCGGCGCGCGGCGGGCGGCCGAGATCCTGCGGGCCGTCGCCACGACGTTGGCCCGCGCGCCCGGGCTGACGCCGGAGTACGTCGAGGTCGTGGATCCGGAGACCCTCGCGCCCACCGACCCGGTCGACGCGAGCGCGCTGCTCGCGCTCGCCGCCCGGGTGGGCACCACGCGCCTGATCGACAACGTCCCCCTGGGAAGCGGCCTGCGCGGCGATCCCGTGCTCGATGGATAGGCTGCCCCCGCTGCCTGACTGGGCGGTCACGACCCCGCGCCGCCGCGCGCACATCCGACGGGTCGCGGCCCTGCTCGTGATTTGGGCGGACCGGCTCGGGGCGTCGGGCGCAGAGCGCGCGCGCTGGATTCGGGCAGCGCTGCTGCATGACGCCCTGAAGGACGCCGCCACCGAGACCATCGCGGCCCTCGCCGCCCCGAAGCTGGGACCGCCGACGATCTGGCATGGCCCCGCGGCGGCCCGGCGGGCCGAGCAGGACGGCGAGCGGGACCGGGGTGTGCTCGACGCGGTCTGCTATCACTCGATCGGCTACGCCGGATGGGATCAGGTGGGGCGGATGCTCTATCTGGCCGACTTCCTGGAGCCCGGGCGGCGCCGTCCCGACGCCCGCCGCGCCGCGCAGGCGAGGCGGGTCGGCCGCGAGCCGGACGCCGTGCTGCGCGAGATCGCCCGGGAGCGGATCGGCTACGGTCTCTCGAAGAACTGGCCGCTGCTCGCGCAGACGGTGGCCTTCTGGAACGCGCTGCCGTGAGCAGGTGGATCGGCGCGGCGGCGGTGGCCGCACTCCTCGTCGTGATCGCCTGGCGCCTGGCCGTGCGCGGCCCGCACTTGGCGACGGGCGACCTCCCGATCCCCGGTGAGCGCGTGACGTACGCGGTCGAGGTCGTGAACGGAACCGACGTGGACGGCCTGGCACGTGCCGTGACGCGCCGACTGCGCCATCAGGGAATCGACGTCGTGTCCTTCGGCTCAGCGACGGGGGGAGGAACGGACTCGACGCTGGTGCTTGTGCGGCGGGGCGACGGCGCTGCCGGTCTCGCGGTCCGCAAGGCGCTCGGGATCGGGCGCGTCGCCTCCGCCCCCGACTCCACCCTGCTGCTCGACGTCACGGTGCTGCTGGGGCGGGACGCGATCACCCTCGACCGCGATCCGTAACTGGCCGCACGCGGCGTCGATGTCGAGCCCGCGGCTCCGACGGACCGTCACGTTGGCCCCTGCCGCACGCACCTGCTCCGCGAACCGCTCGATCCCTTCCGGCGGGGCGGGGACGAGCCCGGGCGTGCCACCGGGATGGAGCGGCAGGAGATTCACGTGCGCGTCGAGCTCGCGCGCGAGGCGCGCCAGCTCGCGGGCGTCATCGGGGCCGTCGTTCGTACCCTTGATCACGACATACTCGAACGTCACGCGTCGGCGGAACGCACCGAGCGCACGCAGCACGTCGGCGAGGGGGTACTTGCGCTCGACCGGCATCAGCGCGCGACGGCGCGCGCCAAACGGCGAGTGCAGCGACAGCGCGACGCGAAACTGCTCGGGCCGCTCCGCCAGCCGCCGGAGGCCCGGGACGATTCCCACGGTGCTCACGGTGACGTGCCGGGCGCCAATCCCGAGTCCGTGGCGGTCGTTGAGAATGGTCAACGCGACGTCGACGGCGGCCCAATTGTGGAGTGGCTCCCCCATCCCCATGAACACGACGTTGGAGGGCTTGCCCGCGCCGGCATCGAGCGCGAGCTCCCGCACCTGCACGGCGATCTCCCAGGGGGCGAGATGGCGGCCGAACCCCATGCGGCCGGTTGCACAGAAGACACAGCCGAAGGCACAGCCCGCCTGCGAGGACACGCACAGCGTGCGCCGCCGCCCCTCGGGGATCAGCACGGATTCGACGGCGGCCCCGTCGGCGAACCGCCAGAGGTACTTGAGGGTTCCGTCGCGCGACTCCTGCCGGGCCGCCAGCGCGGGGCGCGGGATGGGGTGCTCGCGCTCAAGGGCGGCGATCACCGGGCCAGGCAGGTCCGTGGCTTCCACCCACGAGCGGACCGGGCGCTCCCAGAGCCGCAGCATGATCTGCCGGGCCCGAAACGGCTCCAGCCCGAGGGCGGCTCCCCATGCGTGGATGACGGCCGCCGCCTCAGCCGGCGTCAGGTCCCACCAGGTCAGGGAAGCACGCCCGCGTTGAGGCCGATCCGGTACGTGGCACCGATCCCGTTGACGCCGCTGCCTCGCGCCACGCCCACGAGGTATCGGCCGGCTCTGAACTCCACACCCACCGCGGGGAGCCACGCACCGGTCCCGTAGCCGTCCGCCCGCTGCATCGCCACGTCGACGCGCAGACGGTCGCCCAGTGCGAGGCCGGCGCTCAGGAAATGCTCGACATCACCGTTGCCCCGCAGCTCGATCCCGTAGCGGCCGAGCACCGCCGCCCTGCCGCCAAGGGCGCGGCCCGCCCCCACGCGATACTCGGCCGCCGCCGAGTAGGCGGCGGTGGCCCCGCCCGCCAAGTCCAGCGTAGCGAACTGCGATGCGGCGGCGAGCGTGAGGCCCGCGAGCGGGCGGAGATGCAACCCGACATCCGCCGTGAGCCCGTGGGCGTTGTCGGTATCCAGCCGGACGTCATGCAGGCGCAGCTCGGCACCGACCGCCACCGGTCCCACGGCGGTCCCTGCCGCGACCCCGACGAACTGAGCGTATACGGGGATGTTTCCCTCTTCGCTGCCGGGGGACGTGGACGTGCGCACCAAGTCGCTGACGGAAACCCGGCCGGCAGACATGCCAACGCCCAGGTGGCTTCCCACCTGATACGTCACGCCGGCCAGCAGTGAGCTCATGCTGACTACGTCGGGCGTGTGGATTACCTCAAGCCCGAGCGCGAGGCCCGGCACGCTGTGTACGGCGGCCGGGTTCCAGAACAGGCCGATCGGCCCCGGCTGCAACGGAGCCGGGGTCGTCAGGACGCCGCCGTTGACCCGCCAGAGGAGCGCCAAATCCGGGGCCTGCGCGGCGAGCGGCCCGGCGGCGAGCTGTGCACCCAGGATGGCCCACCCAAGCCGTTTCACGGCCGAAGGTTGGGGATAGCGGGGCGGGGTGTCAAGGCGGCGCTTGCTGCCCCCCTGAACGGCCATTATGTTGCAGCGATGCATGGACTTGGACGGCGCCCGCCGTGTTGCTCTCGCAGCTGTTGACCCCCCAGCACATCCGGGTCCCCATCCTCGCCGCCGACAAACCGGCGGTGCTTCGGGAGTTGGTGGAGGTCGCGGCGGGCGGGCCCGGTCCCGACGTGGAGGAGTTGCTCGAGGTCGTGCGGGAGCGGGAGGCCGTGCTTTCCACGGGCATCGGTTACGGCGTCGCGATTCCCCATGGGAGGTCGGCCAGGCTCCGCGCGCTGTGCGCCTCGGCCGGGCTCACGGCGGAACCGGTGAGCTATGGGGCGCTCGACGGCGAGCCGGTGCGGCTGTTCTTCCTGCTCGTCGGACCCGAGAGCGAAGCTGGGCTGCACGTGCGCGCCCTGAGCCGCATCACCCGACTGGTGCGCCAGCCGCAGCTGCGGGATCGTCTGCTGCAGAGTCGCACCCGGGAGGAATTCCATCGACATCTGCGGGAGGCGGAGGGCCGGTGAGAGCGGCATGTCCATGACCGAGACCACCATGCGTACTCATCGTTGCGGCGAGCTGCGCCATGAGCACGTCGGGCAGCGCGTCCGCCTGGGCGGGTGGGTCCATCGGCGGCGTGACCTCGGCGGGCTCGTCTTTCTCGACCTGCGGGACCGGGACGGGCTGTTGCAGGTGGCACTCGGCCCGGACTGGACGCCGCCCGAGGTGCTGGCCCGCCTGAGCCAGCTCACCGCGGAGTCGGTGGTGCTGGTGGAGGGCGTCGTCGCCGCACGGCCCGACGACCAGCGCAATCCCGATCGACCCACCGGAGACGTCGAGGTGCGCGCCGATCGCCTTCAGGTGGTGGGACCAGCTCCGGCCTCCCTGCCGATCCCGGTATGGCGCACCAAGGGCGAAGCGCCCCCGGCCGAGGAGCTGCGCCTCCAGCACCGGTTCCTCGATCTGCGACGTCCGGAGATGCAGCGCAATCTGCGGCTGCGCCACCAGCTGCTGCAGACCGCACGCCGGACGCTCTCCGATCTCGGGTTCCTCGAGATCGAAACGCCGATCCTGACGAAGCCGACTCCGGAAGGCGCGCGCGACTACCTGGTGCCGTCGAGCGTGCACCCCGGCCAGTTCTACGCGCTGCCGCAGTCGCCACAGCTCTACAAGCAGCTGCTGATGGTGTCCGGCTTCGACCGGTACTTCCAGATCGCCCGGTGCTTCCGGGACGAGGATCTCCGGGCGGATCGGCAGCCGGAGTTCACGCAGATCGACCTCGAGCTGTCGTTTGCCGGCCCCGAGGACGTCTACGCTGCCGTGGAGGCCGTGCTTGCGGCGCTGTGGACGGAGGCCGACCAGCCCGTTGGGCGCCCGTTCCTGCGGCTGTCACACCGGGACGCCCTCGAGCGCTTCGGAACCGACAAGCCGGATCTGCGGTACGGCTTCGAGATCGCCGACCTCTCGACGATGCTGGGCCGCCGCGGATTCGCCGCGTTCGAGGGTGCCCTGGACGGCGGCGGGCGGGTTCGCGGGATTCGGGTGCCGGGCGGCGCCATGCTGTCCCGCAAGGATGTCGACGAGCTCGCGGCGCAGGCGAAGCAGGGTGGCGCGGGGGGGCTCGCGACCGTGAAGCGCCAGGGAGATCAGCTGTCCGGACCGTTGGCGAAGCTCGCCGGGGCCTCAGCCGAGTCGTATCGGCTTCAGGACGGCGATCTGCTGCTCGTCGCGGCCGGCCCCGACGCGGCAACCGGGCCGGCGCTCGATCGGGTGCGCCAGGGGCTGATCCGCCGACTGGCACCCGCGCCCGCGCGCCAGCATGCCTTCCTCTGGGTCGAGGGCTTCCCGTTGTTCGAGCGCGATCGCGCCATCGGGGCCCTGGTATTCGCCCACCATCCATTCACCTCGCCCCACCCCGACGACCGGGAGCGCTTCCTCGCCGGCGCCACCGACGGCGTCCGGGCGCTGCACTACGACGTCGTCTACAACGGGAACGAGCTGGGCAGCGGCTCGATCCGCATCACCGATCCGGCGGTGCAGCTCAAAGTGCTGGAGGTGCTCGGCATCGGCCCCGACGAGGCTCGCCACCGGTTCGGCTTCCTGCTGGATGCGCTCGCCTGTGGCGCCCCGCCGCACGGGGGATTTGCGATCGGCTTCGACCGCGTTGCGATGCTGCTGGCGGGCGCGGAGAGCCTGCGCGACGTGATCGCCTTTCCGAAGACGACGGCGGCGCGGGCGCTGTTCGAGGACGCTCCCACGGCCGTGAGCCCGGCGGAGCTGGCGGCCCTGCATCTCAAGATCGGCGCATGAGCGAGGTTACCCACCGGGTATCGGCCGAAGGGGCCGATCCACTCGCCCTCGCCGGCGTCAACGACGCCCACCTCGTGGAGCTGGCGCGCGCGACCGGGACCCGTATCGCCCTGCGCGGGGACCAGGTGGTGCTGGCGGGGGACCTCGACGGAGTGGAGCGGGCCACGCGGCTCGTGACCGCGCTGGTGGACCTCGCCCGGGCCGGGGACGTCACGGTGGATGAGGTACGGCGGCTCGCCGGGGACGGCCCCGCGGCCGTGGAGCGGGCCAACGGCGAGCTCCGCATCGTGCTTCCCGGCATCCGGCGCGCGGTGCAGCCGCGCACCCCAGGGCAGCGGGAGTACGTCACGGCGATCCGCGAGTACGATATCGTGATCGGGATCGGGCCGGCCGGGACCGGGAAGACGTATCTGGCGGTGGCGCTCGGCGTGGAGTTTCTCAGCCGCAAACTGGTCCGCCGCCTCGTGCTGGCGCGGCCCGCCGTCGAGGCGGGGGAGCGGCTCGGGTTCCTGCCCGGCGACCTGCAGGCCAAGGTGGATCCCTACCTCCGCCCGTTGTACGACGCGCTGGAGGAGCTGATGCCGCCCGACCGCATGCAGAAAGCGCTCGAGACGCGCACGATCGAGATCGCCCCGCTCGCCTACATGCGGGGGCGGACGCTGTCCGACGCGTTCGTGATTCTCGACGAGGCGCAGAACGTCACCGGCGGCCAGATGAAGATGTTCCTGACGCGGCTCGGGCTGAACTCGCGAGCCGTGGTGATCGGGGACAAGACCCAGATCGACCTCCCCACGCGTGACGAATCGGGCCTCGTCCAGGTCGAGCGTATCCTGCCCGGCATCGACGGTGTCGCGTTCTGCTACCTGACCGAGCAGGACGTCGTGCGTCACCGCCTGGTACGGGACATCATTCGCGCCTACTCGGAGGATCAGTCGGGATGAGCGAGCGTCGCAGCGTGGTCGTGCCCCTCGACGCGCCGCAGGAGCTGCCGCGGCAGTTCCGCTACCACGCCGTGCGCTGGCTGCCCGTGCTGGGTCTCGCCCTGCTGACGTTCCTGCTGTACCCCGTGGCCGGGCGGTTCGACGCGCCGCCTCTCGAGTCGGGCGAAGTCTCTCCGCGCGACGTCGTGGCCCCGTTCGACTTCGTGGTGCCGAAGGGGCCCGCGCAGCTGGCGCGGGAAGCCGACGCCCTGGCGGCCACGGTCCGGCCGATCTACGACTACCGGCGCCAGGCGCTGGATTCGGCGCTGACCGCGGCGGCAATTCTGTTCGGTGCACTCGACTCCGCCTCCGGCGCCGCCGCCCTGGCCGACTCGGCGCAAGCGCACGGGGTGCGGCTGGCGTTCGACGAGGCCGACTTCCTGGCGGGCGATGGACGGCGCGCCGCCTACCGCCGCGCGGTGGACCAGATGCTGCGCCGCGAGCTGTCGCGGGGCGTCACGGCCACCGGGCAGATGCAGGGAGAGACCGCCAGCGAAATCGTGCTGCGGCGCGAAGGCACCGAGCACGTGACCCCGCGCGACGCGGTCCTCGGCTACCAGCAGTTCCTCGAGCGCCGGCGGGACTACGATCCGAGCCCCCGCGTGGCCGGCGCAGATCCGATCTTCGTCAAGCTGCTGAACGCCACCTTCCGCCCCACCCTCGTCCCCAACACCGCGGAGACCGAGGAACAGCGCACGGAGCTGCGCGGGAGCGTCGATCCGATCAAGGACCGTGTCCGCCAGAACGAATTGATCGTGGGGGAGCACGCGCTGGTCACCCCCGAGGCGCACGACCGGCTCACGGCCCTGCGGGCCGAGATCGTCCGGCGCGGCGGCACCGAGCGGAGCGTGGCCTCCACGGCCGGTCAGATTCTCAACAACGCGATGCTCCTCGCCATCTTCTGGCTGCTGCTGCTCTTGTACCGCCGCGAGTCGTACGGCAATCTGCGGCACGTGCTCGTGTTCGCGACCCTGTTTGCCGTAGTCATCGTGGGCGCGGCGCTCAACTTCCGGTTCCTGGGCCAGGAGCCGGAGCTGATTCCGATCCCATTCGCGGCCATGCTGATGACCGTGTTGTTCAGCGGTCGCGTGGCGATGGTCGGGGCGGCGGTCCTGGCGGTGCTTGTCGCGTCGCAGCCGGTCTATGGGGGGGCCGGCGCACTCTATCTCGCGCTGATTGGGGGCATCGCGGCGGCCATCGGCATCCGGGTCGTCCGGCGGCGCGCACACCTCATCTCCACGATGGTGATCATCTCCGCCGCGTTCGCGGTGTCCGCGATCACGGTGGGTCTGCAGCTCGGCTGGCCGGTCCGCGAGATGGGGCTCACGGCGGTGCGCGGAGTGGTGAACGCCGTCGTGTCGGCGGCCCTGGTGGGCATCGCGCTGCCGTTGTTCGAGTGGATCGGGCGGATCACCACGGACCTCACGCTGCTCGAGCTGTCCGATCCGACGCGCCCGCTCCTGCGTCGGCTCGCGATCGAAGCACCGGGAACGTACGCCCACAGTATCGCGATGGCGAACCTCTGCGAGGCGGCGTGCAACGCCATCGGGGCCGACGGGCTGCTGGCGCGCGTCGGCTGCTATTACCACGACGTCGGCAAGGTCCAGAAACCCCAATTCTTCGCGGAAAACCAGACGCCCGGGTCCAACCCGCACGACAAGCTGCGGCCGGACGTCTCCGCGCAGATCATCCGGAGCCACGTGAAGGACGGCGCGGCCCTGGCGGACGGGGCGCGGCTGCCGGAGGTGGTGAAGGCGTTCATCCCGGAGCATCACGGAACCGCGGAGATCACCTACTTTCTGGAACGCGCCCGCGCGCAGGGCCTGAACGGGACCGCCGGCGAGATGTTCCGGTACCCGGGCCCGCGCCCGCGCTCCGTCGAGACGGCCGTCGCCATGCTGGCGGACGGCGTCGAGGCGGCGCTCCGGGTGCTCGACGAGCCGACCCCGGAGAAGGTGCGGGATGCCATCGACCATCTCGTGCAGCAGCGCATCGAGGCGGGGCAGCTCGACGACGCGCCGCTCACGCTTGCCCAGCTCGACCGGGTGAAGCAGGAGTTCGTGCACGTGCTGACGGGCATGTATCACAATCGCATCGACTACCCGAGCTCCATGGGCGGCATCAATGCCGAGTGGACGTCCCCCGAAGCATGAGGTGCGCGTGGCGGCTGCCGACCGCGTCGGCCGCATCACCGCGGCAGCTGCGCGCCGGGCGGTGGCGCTCGTGCTCGCCGGCGAGCGATCCGGCTCCGCCGCCCTCACGGTGACGTTTCTGACGGGGCAGCAGATGCGCGCCCTCAACCGGCGCAGCCTGGGCCGCGACCGCGCGACCGATGTGATCACCTTCGCGATGCGGCACGGCGGCATGCTGGTGGGCGACATCTGCATCTGTCCCTCCGTGGCCGCGGGGTCGGCCGCCCGGTTCGGGGTGCCGGCGCGCGAGGAGTTGCTGCGGCTGGTGGTCCATGGCACGCTGCACGCGCTCGGCCAGGATCACCCGTCGGGCCCCGGCCGCGCGGCCTCGGTGATGTGGCGACGGCAGGAGCGCTACGTGCAACGCCTGACCCGGAGCAAGCGGTGACCGGACCCGGACTCGAAGCCGCGACCGCCGCGGCCGCCGGGCTGGTCGGCGCGCTCTGGGCGGCCCTGCTCGCGCTTGCCGAGGAGGCCCTCGGCGGCGTCTCGGCCCTGGGCGACCCTCCGGCGCCGGCAGGCAGTCCGCTGCCGCTGGCGCGTGCCCTCCGCATCGCGCGGGTCACGCTGCTGCTGGTGGCCACCACGGCGGTCGGCACAGCGGCGGCATGGTGGCAGCGCGCGCCGCTCGACGGCGCCACGACACTCCTGATCGTCGGTGGGCTCGCCCTGACGATCGGGGAGGGGCTGCCGCGGGGCTTCGGGGCGCTGGCTCCCCACCTGGCCGCCCTGTTCGTTCCCCCGGCCCGCGCCAGCCTCACGCCGTTCAAGCCGCTGTTCGGCATCATGGCGGTGGCAGACCGCCTCGGTCATCGCCTCGTGCCGTCAACCCGTCCCCGGAGCAGTGTGCTGGGCGCGGCGCAGCGCGAGATGCTGGTGGGCGTGTTCTCGCTCGAGGACAGCACGGTCGAGGACATCATGACCCCGCGGCTCGACATCGTGGGCGCCGAGGCCGAGGCGTCGTGGCAGGAAGTCGTGGACGTGGTGCGCCAGAGCGAGCACTCCCGCATCCCGGTGTATCGCCACAGCCTGGACGACATCGCGGGCATCCTCTACGCCAAGGACATTGCCCCGGTGTTGGCCGGTCACTCGGCACCCCCCGCATCGTGGCACGAGCTGGTGCGCCCGGTGCCGTTCGTGCCGGAGGCGAAGACCCTCGCCGCCCAGCTGCGCGACTTCCAGCGCGGCGCGGCGCACTTGGCTGTCGTGGTGGACGAATTCGGCGGCACGTCCGGCCTGGTCACCCTCGAGGACGTGCTCGAGGAGATCGTCGGCGAGATCCGGGACGAGTACGACACTGACGAGGAACCCGCGATCGAGCGCGAAGGCAACGACCGATTCTGGGTCGACGGCCGGGTCACGCTCGACGATCTGTCCGCCGCGGTCGGTGCGCCGCTCCAGCACGACGAAGTGAGCACCGTGGGCGGCCTGATCTACTCGGAGCTTGGCCGGGTCCCGCGCGCCGGGGAGGAGCTCAAGGCGCACGGATTCCGAGTCGTGGTGGAGCAGGTGGCGCGGCGGCGCATCCGGCGGGTCTACCTCGAGCGCATCGAGCCCCAGCCGGTGGTGGAGTTCGGCCTCGGTCGTCCGGATGCGGGCGAGGGTGACACGTGACCGGCACGCTCGTGCTCATGCTGGGCGTGGCCATCGCCGCCGTGGGCACCGCCCTCGGGGTCGGGGCGGCGGCGGTGAGTCGCCTGGAGCTGTCCCGCTGGATCTCGCAGCGTCAGCACGGCGCGGAGCTCGCGGCGACGCTGCTCTCCACGCCGGGGAGAGTGCTGGGACCGGCCAATGCGCTGAGCGCGGCCGGGGTGGTGCTGACCGGGCTGGGGCTCGCGGCCGTGCTGGCGCCGCTGCCACTGCCAGCGGCGGTGGCCGTATTGCTCGGCGCCGTTCCCGCGCTGGTCGTGGCAGTGCACCTCCTGCCGCGCGCCGCCGGGCGCCGCTGGGCGGAGCCGATGATGCGCGCAGCGGCGCCGTCGCTCAGTCGGGTTGCCCGCCTGGTCCGACCGCTGGCCCCGGCTGGTGAGCCGCGGTCCGGTCCGGCGCGCGCCGCCGGGGCGGGGGCGGAGCGTGAGGAGGAGATCGCCGTGATCGCGGGGGTGATCGCCTTCACCGAGCGGCCGGTGCGCGAGGCGATGACGCCCCGCACCCAGATCGTCGCCCTCCCCGACGGCGCCACGGCCCGGGAGGCGGGCGCCCTGTTCGCCGAATCGGGCTACTCCCGCCTCCCGGTGTACCGCGAGTCGCTCGATCAGATCGCGGGGATGGCGTACGTGTTCGATTCGCTCAAGGTGAAGCCGGAAGAGCCGCTCCCCACCCGCCCGGTGCTCGTCACCCCCGCGTCACGGCGCTGCGCCGACCTGCTGTTCGAGATGCAGCGGGAGCGCCGGCAGATGGCGGTGGTGCTCGACGAGTTCGGGGGCACGGCGGGGATCGTCACCCTGGAAGACCTGTTGGAGGAGCTGGTGGGTGAGATCTTCGATGAGACCGATCTGGGTGAAGCCCCGTCGACGTCGCCGACCGGGGCGCTGATCGAGATCGACGGGACGATCCCGACGGAAGAGCTCGCCGAGCGGTTCGGGATCACGTTCCCCGGCGCCGCCCAGAGCGTCGGTGGCCTGCTGACCACGGCCGTGGGACGGATACCGCAGCCCGGTGAGCGCATCCTCCTCGGCGGCCTCGAGTTCGACGTGCTGCGTGCCTCCGCGACCCGGGTTGAGCGCCTCGTCGTCCGGCGCGCCGGCACCGCCCGCGTGACGGTGGCGGGACTCTGACGATGGCGCCGGCCATGCTGCGGCTGCGCCGCTACTTCCTCGTCGGCCTCGTGGTGATCGCCCCGGTGGGGTTCACCGTCGTGGTGCTGCGGTGGATCTTCGAGACGGTCGACGCGATTCTCGGGGAGCCGCTGCAGGCGGCGCTCAAGGTGCGCATCCCGGGGCTCGGCTTCGTGCTGCTCGGGCTGGTCGTGCTCGGGGTGGGGTGGGTGGTCCACCGGGCGGTGGGACGCCGCCTGCTGCAGACCTGGAATCAGACGCTCGTCCGCTTTCCCGTGGCCGGCCGCTTGTACAACGCGGCCAGCCAGATCGTGCAGGGCATCCTCAGCGACCAGAGTCGCGTGTTCAAGCGGGTGGTGCTCGTTCCCTTTCCGAGCGACCACCTCTGGTCGGTCGGCTTCATCACCAACGACGACTCCGCCGCGATGACCCGGGTACTGGGCCGGCCGTGCGTCAATGTCTTCGTGCCGACGACCCCCAACCCGACGACCGGCTTCATGCTGGTGGTCCCCCGCGATCAGATTCGCGAGACGGCGATCTCGATCGAGGACGCCGTGAAGTTCATCATCTCCGCGGGCTCCGTGGCGCCGGACGAGTTGGGGGCGCCATCCATGCGGCGCGGCCTCGACCTCGAGGACCTGTTCCGGGATCGCGGCGCATGAGCCGCGCTTGCGAGAAGCCGATGGCGCCCGTGAGCTTCCGGTATGCCAGCGGCTGACCTGCTCGCCGGGATCGCGGCGCGCCAGATTCCGGCGCTCGCCCGCGCCGTCTCGATGGTCGAGAACGGCCGGCCGGGGTATGAGGACCTGCTGTCGGCGCTGCACCCCCAGGTGGGGCGGGCGCACCGGGTGGGGCTGACCGGGCCGCCGGGGGCCGGCAAGTCCACCCTTGCGGAGCGCCTGATCCACGCCTATCGCGCGCGCGGCCGGACCGTGGGGGTGGTGGCGGTGGATCCGACGAGCCCGTTTACGGGTGGGGCGCTGCTGGGCGACCGGATCCGGATGGAGTCGGCGTCGCTCGATGCGGACGTCTACATCCGGTCCATGGCGACACGCGGGGAGCTGGGAGGCCTGGCCACGACGACGCGCGAAGTGTGCGACGTGCTCGACGCCTTCGGGTTCGATCGCATCATCATCGAAACGGTGGGGGTCGGCCAGTCAGAGCTCACGATCGCCGCCACGGCGGACACGGCGGTGCTCGTGCTGGTGCCGGAGTCGGGCGACGGGGTGCAGGTTCTGAAAGCCGGCGTGATGGAGATCGCCGACATCTACGCGATCAACAAGGCGGATCGCCCCGGCGCCGACCGGCTGCGCAACGAGATCGAAGTGATGCTGGGGATCCGCCGTGGCAACGCCTTCCGGCACGTCGCCCCCCACCACCGACCCGAGGCCGCGCCGCCTGCGCCGACGTCCGGCCCCGCGGCGCCCCCGGACTGGGAGCCGCCGGCCCTCGCCCTGTCCGCGCTGCGGGACGAGGGCGTGCCGGAGCTGGTCGAGGCGATCGAGCGGCACGCGGCGTATCTCGGCGCCAGCGGGGAGCTCGCCCGGCGGCGCCGCGACCGGCTCGCGCGCCACACCCGCGAGGTCGTGGATCGCCGCCTGCGCCAGTTGGTATGGGAGGAAGGGGGCGGGGAGGAGAGGTTGCGGTCCGGGCTGGCCGCCGCTGCGCATGACCGCGTGAACCCGTACGAGCTGGCACACCGCATTCTGGCGGGAGTCAGAAGGGAGATGCACGATGGACGGCCGTGACAACCATCGCCAGTGGCGGGAGGCGTACGAGGCGGCGCCCAAGCGGGAGGGCGAGTTCATCACCCAGAGCTCGGCACCCGTCGAGCCGCTCTATGTGCCGGAAGACCTCGCGCACCGAAGCTACGCCGAGCGGCTCGGCGATCCGGGAGCCTTCCCGTTCACGCGGGGGGTCCACCCCACGATGTACCGCGGGAAGCTCTGGACGATGCGGCAGTTCGCCGGGTTCGGCACCGCCGAGGATACCAACCAGCGGTTCAAGTTCCTGCTGGCCCACGGTCAGACCGGGCTCTCGACCGCGTTCGACTTCCCGACGCTGATGGGGTACGACTCCGACCACCCCCGCGCGGAAGGGGAGGTCGGGATGTGCGGCGTGGCGATCTCATCGCTCGCCGACATGGAGGCGCTGTTCGACGGCATCCCGATGGACCAGGTCTCCACGTCGATGACGATCAACGGCCCGGCGGCCATGCTGTTCTGCTTCTACGTCGCCGCGGCGGAGCGCCAGGGGGTGGACATCCGCGCGCTCCGCGGCACTGTGCAGAACGACATTCTCAAGGAGTACATGGCGCAGCACGCCTGGGTCTACCCGGTCGAGCCGGCGCTCAAGATCATCGTGGATATGTTCGAGTGGGGCTCGGAGCACACCCCGCTGTGGAACACGATCTCGATCAGCGGCTACCACATTCGCGAGGCGGGAGCGACGGCGGCGCAGGAGCTCGCGTTCACCCTCGCCAACGGGTTCGAGTACGTCGAGCGTGGCCTCGCGCGCGGACTCGGCCTCGACCGGTTCGCGCCGCGCCTGTCGTTCTTCTGGGACGTGCACAACGACCTGTTCGAGGAGGTCGCCAAGATGCGCGCCGCCCGCCGGATCTGGGCGCGCCACCTGCGCGACCGGTACGGCGCGACCGACGCCCGCACGATGATCATGCGGTTCCACTGCCAGACGGCCGGGGTTTCGCTCACCGCGCAGCAGCCGATGAACAACGTGGTCCGCACCGCATACCAGGCGCTCGCCGCAGTGCTCGCCGGTGCCCAGTCGCTCCATACCAATTCGCTCGATGAGACGTACGCCCTCCCTACGGAAGACGCCGCGCGGCTGGCCCTGCGGACGCAACAGATCCTGGCGCACGAGACCGGCGTCCCCAACGTGATCGACCCGCTCGGCGGAGCGTATTTCGTCGAGGCCCTGACGGATCGGATGGAGGCGGAGGCGGAGGGGTTGTTCCGCGAGATCGAAAAGCTCGGCGGCGTCCCACGCGGGATCGAGACGGGCTGGTTCCAGCAGCAGATCGCCCAGAGCGCGCGACGCTTTCAGCACGAGGTGGAGCAGAAGCGGCGCATCGTCGTCGGCGTGAACGAGTTCGTGACCGAGGACGAGGCGCCGGTCGAGATTCTGCGGATCGGGAGCTCGGTGGACGAGCAGCAACGCCGGCGCCTTGGCGAGTTGCGGGCGCGGCGAGACAACGAGCGCGCGCGGCGCTGCCTGACGGAGCTGCGGGCCGCCGCCGCGCGTGACGACAACGTGATTCCCGCGATGCTGGATTGCGCACGTGCGTACTGCACGCTGTACGAGATTCGGCACGCGTTGGAGGAGGTGTACGGTGCCTATCGCGAACCGGTCTTCTTCTAGGCGTACCTCGGGGGCCGACCATCCGGGGACGCAGGCCGCCACCCTCACTCCGCTGATCGAGCGCCTCACGGCGCTCGGCGCGACCGAGCACGGCGTCGTGTCCTGTTACCTCAAGCTGGAGCCGCGGGATCGGGGTCACGGGAAGTACCTGATCAAGCTGAAGAACCGGATCAAGGCGCTGACGGCCGGGCTCGAGGCGCGGGGCCTCGGACGAGCCGCCCGGCTCGCGGTCGGGCGGGATCTGGAGCGGATCCGCGACTACCTGGCCCATCCGTCGAACCTCCCGGCGGGCCGCGGTATCGCGGTGTTCGCCTGCGAGCCGCTCAAGCTGTTCGAGCCGATTCCCCTGCCGGTGGTGTTTCGCTCGCGGCTCGTCGTCGATCACACCCCGCTGGTCCGCGAGCTGGCGGCGCTGAACGACGAGTTCGGCCGGATGCTGTGCGTCGCCTACGACCGCACCAGCGCGCGCTTCTTCGAAGTGACGCCTGCCGGCGCGGCGGAGCTGCCCAGCCTCTCCGCGGGGGAGACGACGCGGGCCGGTCGGTTTCACGGTCCCAGCCGTCCCAGCCGGCCGCACGGACGGGGAGTCGGTGCGTCCGCGCCGGGCGAGCACGGATTCAACCAGCGGATCCGGGAAGAGAAGCAGCGCCACTACGCGCAGATCGCGCAGCGGCTGTTCGAGGTGACCCGCGACCTGCCGGTGCAGGGCATCGTGCTGGCCGGGATGGGCGCGGACGTGGGGGCGGTCGGGCCCCACCTGCACCCGTACGTGCGCGAATCGGTGCTCGGCACGGTGCGGCTCAACCCCAAGAGCGCGTCGGCCAACGATGTGCTGCAGGCGGTGCTCGACATCCGGCGGGAGCAGGAGCGCGCCTGGGAGCAGCGTCACGTACGCGAGCTGGTGGAAGGCCGCGGCGAGGGCTGGGCGGTCAACGGCCTGGAGCCGACGCTCGAGGCGCTGGGACGCGGCCAGGTGCGCACCCTGCTGGTCGACCCGTCCGTCGAGCGCCCCGGGTTCCGCTGCGGCGCGGGCGGACGGCTGAGCATCTCACCGGACGCCTGCGCCGGGCGCGACGACACGGTCCCCGTTCCGGACGTCGTGGACGAGGCCATCGAGGACGCCCTGCGCCAGAGCGCGCACGTCGATGTCGTGGAGGATGCCGCCGCGCGGCGGCAGGTGGACGGCATGGCCGCGCTGCTGCGGTTCAAGCTCGCCTGATCGCTTGTGCCGCATGTACGCCAACACTAGGTTGCCCCCACCATGACCACTGCCGAGCCCAAGCGCCCGATCCGCGTGCTGGTGGCCAAGCCCGGCCTGGACGGGCATGATCGCGGAGCCAAGGTCGTCGCGGCCGCCCTGCGGGACGCCGGAATGGAGGTCATCTACACCGGGCTGCATCAGACCCCGGAGATGATCACCAACGCCGCGGTGCAGGAAGACGTGGATGTGGTGGGACTCTCGATCCTCTCCGGGGCCCACATGACGCTGTTTCCGCGCGTCCGCCGCCTGCTGAACGACGCGGGCCGCGGGGATGTGGTCCTGCTGGGCGGTGGCATCATTCCCCAGGAGGACGCCGTCGTGCTCGAGGGGCAGGGCGTCGCCAAGCTGTTCGGGCCGGGCACGCCGACCGCCGAGATCATCGGCTTCATCCGCACGGCCGTCCAGCGACGCGACTCGTGAGCGACGCCCCCAAGGGCTCCGGCTCACGGAGCAGGCTGCGCGCGCTGGCGGACGAGTACCGCGCGCTGGCCGCCCGGCTGGAGCGCGGCGGCGGGGACGACAAGATCAAGAAACAGCACGATCAGGGAAAGCTGACGGCGCGGGAGCGCGTCGCGCGGCTGCGCGATCCCGACACACCGTGGCTCGAGGTCGGACTGCTGGTGGCGTACGACCAGTACGACGGGCAGGCGCCGGGCGCCGGCGTGGTTACCGGCCTCGGAGTCGTGAGCGGCCGCGACGTCGTCGTCGTGGCCAACGACGCGACCGTGAAGGCCGGGTCGTGGTGGCCGGAGACCATCAAGAAGATCCTCCGCGCCCAGGAGATCGCGATGCGGCAGCGCATCCCGATCATCTACCTGGTGGACTCCGCCGGCGTGAACCTGCCCTACCAGGGCGGCGTGTTTCCGGGCCAGTACGGCGCGGCGCGGATCTTCTACTACAACTCGATCATGCGTCGCTACCTCCACGTGCCGCAGATCAGCGCCGTGATGGGCCCGTGCGTGGCGGGCGGCGCCTATCTGCCCGCGCTGTCCGACGTGATCTACATGGTCGAGGGCACGTCGTTCATGGGGCTGGGCGGCGTCAATCTCGTGAAGGGCGCGACGGGACAGACCGTCGACGGCGAGCAGCTGGGCGGCGCCGTGACCCACACCGCGATCAGCGCCGTCGCGCACTACCGCGCGAAGGACGACCCCGCCTGCCTCGCGCGCATTCGGGAGTATGTCGCCCGCCTGCCCACGCCGGCGTGTGGCCTCGCGCCGCGCCGCGGCGACGCCACCCGACCCGCCGGCCAGCCCGCGACCGCGCTGTACGAGATCCTGCCGCACGACCATCGCATGGCGTACGACGCGCGCAAGCTTCTGGCCTGCCTGCTCGACGACGGGGCGCTCGACGAGTTCCAGCCGGACATCGCCGCGGAGATGATCTGCGGCCACGGCGCGATCAAGGGATACCCGCTGGCCGTCATTGCGAACCAGCGGGGCATCATCAAGGCCCGGGCCGGTGAGCGGCCGCGGTTTGGCGGCATCGTCTACACGGAGAGCGCGGAGAAGGTCGCCTACTTCATCGAGAACGCGAGCCGCGAGCGCTTCCCGATCCTGTTCGTCCAGGACGTGAGCGGGTTCATGGTCGGCCCCGAGGCCGAGCACTCCGGCATCATTCGCGCGGGCGCACGCTTTGTGGAAGCGATGGCGACGACGGTGGTGCCGAAGATCGTCCTCACCGTGAACCACGCCTCCGGCGCCGGCTACTACGCGATGGCCGGGCAGGGCTTCGATCCCGATTTCCTGCTCTCGTGGCCGACCGGTCGGATGGGGGTCATGGAGGGCGAGTCGGCGGTGCAGGCCGTGTTCGGCGCGAAGGTGAACGACAAGCAGTCCGAGGAGGCGGTCGAGCGGATGCGCGCCGACTACGAGCACCAACTCGATGCCAAGTTCGCCGGCGCGCGCGGCTTCGTGGACGCCATCCTGCTGCCGGAGGAGACCCGGGACATGCTCGCGCTCACGCTGCGGGCCTGCAGCTCCTACGGCGGCCCACACCTGGGCGCGTTTACCATCCCCGAGACCGGTCCGTGAGCCCACGCCCCCCCCGCGGTCTGGTGGTCGCGGCGGGGAGTCTGTGCGTCGCGGCCGCGTGCGCCTCCCGCACGCCCGCGCCCTGGCAAGCGGGGCCCGCACCCGTCGCCGTCGACGAGAGCGCCGTGGCCCTCCCGGTGCCCGGGAAACCCGTGCTCCCGCCCCAGGCCGCGATGCTCCTGGGCCTGCTGCCGCGCCGGGTGACCGGGGCCGAGCAGTTTCTCGCGGCCAACGCCGAGTTCGACGGCCGGGGCGTGCTGATCGCGATCCTCGACAGCGGCATCGACGCCGGACTTCCCGGACTGCGGCGCACCACGACCGGCGACCGCAAGCTCGCGGATCTCCGGGATTTCTCCGGGGAGGGACGCATCGCGCTCACGCCCATCACCGCCGACGGGGATGCGGTGACGGTGGAAGGCCGACGACTCGGCGGGTTCGGGCGCGTTGTGCGGCTGGCGCTGCCGCCGTACTACGGGGGGACGCTCGACGAGGCGAGCCTGGGCGCGCCCCCGGCCGCCGACGTCAACGGGGACGGCGACGCGCGGGATCGCCTGCCGCTCGTGGTGGCACGGGCGAGTGACGGCTGGTTCGTGATGGCCGATACCGACGGCGACGGGTCGCTCACCGACGAGGTCCCGATCCGGGACTACGCGACCGCGGCGGAGACGTTCGCGTTCGGGCCGCTCACCCTCGCGGCGAACTTCGGCAGTGTCGCCGCGCGCCCGACGCTCGATCTCTTCTTCGACACGTCGGGGCACGGCTCGCACGTCGCCGGCATCGCGGCCGGCCACGACCTGTTCGGGGTCGCCGGGTTCGACGGGATCGCGCCCGGCGCGCAGCTCCTCGGTCTCAAGATCGCGAACAACGCCCGGGGCGGCGTGTCGGTGACGGGCTCGATGGTCCGCGCGATCGCCTACGCCGCCGACTACGCAGCGCGGGGCGGCATGCCGTTGGTGCTGAACTTAAGCTACGGCGTGGGGAACGACGCCGCCGCCGGACGTGCCCTGATCGACTCGGTGCTCGACGCCTATGCGGTCGAGCACCCCGGCGTCACGATCGTGATCAGCGCCGGCAACGATGGGCCGGGCATCTCCACGATCGGCTTCCCCGGATCCGCCGACTTCGCGCTCTCCGCCTGCGCGCTGTTCCCCGGGGTGTTCGCCAAGCCGCCGCAGGCCGGCGGGCGCTCGCCGGACGACGTGCTCGGCTGGTGGAGCAGCCGCGGCGGCAGCGTGCAGAAGCCCGACCTGTGCGTCCCGGGCGTCGCGTTCTCCAACGTCCCACCGTGGGACGAGGGGGAGGAGGTCGCCGGCGGGACGAGCATGGCCGCCCCACAGCTCAGCGGCGCGGCGGCGTTGCTCCAGTCCGCGGCGATCGCCGGGGGCGGGCGTCCCGCGTCATCGGCCGACGTGACGGCAGCGCTGAAGGCCACGGCCCGCCCGATCCCCGGCGCCACCACGCTCGACGAGGGCGCGGGGGTGCCCAACGTGGCGGCCGCGTGGCGCTGGCTCAAAGCCGGGCATCGCGGCGGCCGGTTCGCCGTGCGGGCGCTGCACAGCGGCACCGACACCCCGTGGGCCACCGCGGCCTACCGGCGGGACGGCCTCGCGTCCACGGGCGACACCGTGCAACGGTTCAGCATCGCACCCGTGGGAAGCCCACCCGCGCCGCGCTTGCTGCTCCGGTCGGACGCCCCGTGGCTCCACACCCCGGACGCCATAGACCTCGGCCCCGGGCCGGTGACCGTCCAGCTGACCTACGCCGCCGCCGCTCTCCAGGTGCCGGGACTGTACGTCGGCACCGTGTGGGCGCGTCCGGCGAGCGACACGCTGGGGGGCGCCGTCTTGGGACTCACGAACGCGGTGGTCGTGCCGTACACGCTCGACCAGCCGTTCACGGCGCGCCAGCACCTCAAGGCCGGCCAGATGGCCCGGTTCTTCTTCCGGGTCCCCTCGGGGGCGGGCGGCCTCTCGGTCGAGGCACGCATCGCAGATCCCGATCAGCGCGCCAGCCTCTTCCTGTTCGAGCCCTCCGGGCGCCCGCTCGTCGAGAGCCCCTCCGCGGAGGTGGGCGGGGAGCTCGGAGACACGGCGCGGCTCACCGTGCGTCAGGACGATCTCCTGGCAGGCGTGTACGAGGCGGTCGCGATCGCGCCGCCCAATGAGGCAACGACGGTCGAGCTCGCGGCAGCGCTCGCGCCCGTTCGCGTCGCCGCGGCGCCGGACGGCGTCACGCTAGCCAACACCTCGGCAGACCCGGCGAGCGCGTCCGTCCGGGCCCGCCTCATCGGGACGGCCAAGCGCGAGGTCGTCGCCGGCCGGGGCACTGTACGGCGCACGGTCCCGCTCCGGGTTCCCGAGTGGGCGGTCAGGCTCATGGTGGACGTTCGGGTGGATCACGCGGTGTGGTCCCACATCACGGACTTCGCCGTCTCGCTGTGGGATTCGGCGGGGGCGCTCGTCGCCGAGATGCCGCTGGATCACAGCGCCGGCCGGCACTATGTCTCCCTCGACTCGCTCACGCCGCGCCGGATCGAGCTCGAGCTGCTGCCCGCCTTCACCTTCCCGCACGACACGACGCCGTGGAGCGCCACGGTCACCGTGGCGTTCCTGCGGGAGGATCCCCTGCCGTTCGCCGAAGCCGACGTCACGATGCCGGCACACACCACGGTTCCGGTTGCCTGGCACATGCCAGCGTCCGCGGGGGCCGAGGGGTTCGACCCGTTCGTCGAGATCCTCCTCCGCGCCGACGACCGGCCCACCACCGCCTACCGCGTGATCCTGCCATCCTCCACCATGTCCGCGGGCGACACGCGGTGAGCGACGGCGGACGGATGACGCACGGCCCGATTCGCATTGCGTCCGGTCAGGGGTTCTGGGGCGACTGGCTCGAGGCTCCCGCCCGGCAGGTTGCCGGCGGGCCAATCGACTTCCTCATGATGGACTACCTCGCCGAAGTCACGATGTCCATCATGCAGAAGCAGCGCTCGCGGGACCCCTCGCTGGGATACGCCAAGGACTTCGTGCCCCTGATGGAGCGCCTGCTGCCGGATCTCGTGGAGCACGGCGTGCGGGTCACGGCCAACGCCGGAGGCGTGAACCCCCGCGCCTGCGCCGACGCGCTGCTCGAAGCGGCGCGGCGTCGCGGTCTCGACGGTCGGGTCCGTGTCGGCATCGTCACCGGCGACGACCTGCTCGACCGCCTGGACGAGCTCGCGGCGCGGGGCCATCCGCTCGCGAACATGGAAACGGGCGAGCCCCTCAGCACGGTGCGGGACCGCGTGCTGTCCGCCAACGCCTACCTCGGCGCGGCGCCCATCGTGGAGGCGCTGGACCGGGGCGCCACCGTGGTGATCACCGGCCGCGTCACCGACACCGGGCTCACCCTGGCGCCGATGATGCACGCGTTCGGCTGGCGGGCGGACAACTGGCACCGCCTGGCGGCAGGGACGGTCGCCGGGCACATCATCGAGTGCGGCGCGCAGTGCTCCGGCGGCAACTGCTTGGTGGACTGGGACCACATCCCGCACATGGAGAATCCCGGCTACCCGATCATCGAGGCGACCCCGGATGGCCGCTTCACGGTGACGAAGCACCCGGGGACGGGTGGCCGGATCTCGGTGGCGTCGATCACCGAGCAGTTGCTCTACGAGATGGGCGACCCCAGGAGCTACATCACCCCCGACGTGATCGCGGATTTCACGACGATCCGGCTCGCGCAGCAGGGCCGCGACCGCGTCCGCGTGTCGGGGATCACGGGGCGGCCGGCAACCCCATTCCTCAAGGTCTCGGTCTCGTATTTCTACGGCTACAAGGCCGTGGGGACGCTGGTTTACGCCTGGCCCGACGCGTACGAAAAGGCGCGGGCGGCGGATCGGATCCTGCGCCAGCGGCTCGACCGCCTTGGCCTCACGTTCGAAGAGACGCTCACCGAGTTCGTCGGGGCCGGAGCGACCCACGGGCGGCTCGCCGGACCACCGAATCCGGACCTGCCGGAGGTGCAGCTCCGCGTTGGCGTGCGCGCGCGCAAGAAGGCGCCGGTCGAGCGCTTCACGCGCGAGATCGCCCCGCTGATCCTCAACGGACCGCCCAGCGTCACGGGTTTCGCGGGAGGGCGGCCCAAGGTCGAGGAGATCGTGGCGTATTGGCCGGCGTTGATGCCCAAGTCGGAGGTATCGGCACGGGTCGAGATCGTAGAGGCGTAGCGGCAGGAGCCGCAGAGGCGGCAGGGCGGAGGAGAACAGGGGAGCGGATGGGAGCCAAACGGCGGGCGTTGGTCAGGAAGGTTCAGCTGCGCTACCTCGCGCATGCGCGGAGCGGCGACAAAGGCGATACGGCCAACGTGGGGCTGATCGCGCTCCGGCCCGAGCTCTATCCGCTGCTCCGGGCACGCGTGACCGTCGAGGCGGTGACGCGTCACTTTCAGGGTGTCATCACGGGACCGGTGGAGCGTTACGAGCTTCCCAACCTCAGGGCCCTCAATTTCCTGCTGCACGGGGCGCTCGGCGGGGGCGGCACCCTCTCGCTCAAGACCGACGCGCAGGGCAAGGTGTTCTCGACGGCGCTGCTCAGAATGGAAATCGACGTCCCGGAGGATCTCGATGTCGGCTGACCGGCTGCTGGTCACGCTGGAGCGCAGAGTCCTCACGCTCACGCTCAACCGCTCTGACAAGCGGAACGCGATCGACAGTGCCATGGTGGAAGCGTTGCTCACGCAGCTCGAGCGGGCGGACCTCGATCAGGAAGTGGGGGTCGTCGTTCTGCGGGGAGCCGGGAAAGACTTCTGCGCCGGCGTGGACCTCGCGGAGCTGCTCGCATCGGCGGATCGGTCACCCCAGGAGAACGCCCGCAGCGCGGCCCGGCTCGGCGAGGTGTTCGTCCGGATGCGGAAGCTGCCCAAGCCGGTGGTGGCACTGGTACACGGCCGCGTCCTGGCGGGCGGCTGCGGTCTCGCCACCGCGTGCGATCTGATCCTGGCACATGCGGACGCCCAGTTCGGCTACCCGGAGGTGCGTCGCGGGTTCGTGCCCGCCATGGTGATGGCGATGCTGCGGCGCATCGTGGGGGAGAGGGTCGCGTTCGATTTGGTGACCACCGGCCGGCTGCTCACGGCGGCCGAGGCAGGCGCCATCGGCCTGGTGTCGCGGGTGCTGCCGGCGGCTGAATTCGACCAGCAAGCGGCCGGCATCGTGAGCCAGCTCGCTTCCGCGAGTGCGTCGGCCCTGGCGCTGATCAAGCGCCAGCTCTATGAACTGGATGGGCGGGGCTTCGAGGAGGGCATCCGGCTCGGGGCCGCCGTGAACGCCGCGGCGCGGACGACCCCGGATTTCCGCAAGGCGATCGAGGACTTCCTGAAGAAGCCGTAGCCAGCGCGGGAACGCACCTGGCCGCGTGATTCCGCGCTGGTCTCAGGCCGCCGGGTCCACCAGCGTGCCGCATGGCCGCGCTCCTCGACCAGGCCGAGCAGCTCCTCACGGAAATCTGGGGGTACCCCCATTTCCGCTTCCACCAGCGCCGCGTCGTGCTCGCGGCGTTGGGCGGCCGGGATTGTCTGGCGATCCTGCCCACCGGCGGCGGGAAATCGCTCTGCTTCCAGGTACCGGCGCTGCTCTTGCCCGGTCTCACGCTCGTCATCTCGCCGCTGATTTCGCTGATGCAGGACCAGGTTGCGGCACTGCGGCGTCGCGGCATCGCTGCGGCGTACCTGAGCAGCACGCAAACGCCCGAAACGCGGAGTGCCGTGCGCGAGGCGCTCGGGGCGGGCCGGCTCAAGCTGCTGTACGTGGCACCGGAGCGGCTGGAGCGCCTGCTGGCCGGGGCGCGCCTGCCGGTCAGCCTGCTCGCCGTGGACGAGGCGCACTGCATATCCGAATGGGGACACGAGTTCCGGCCGCACTACCGGGCGATCGGCCAGCACCGTACCGCGCTTGGTAACCCGCCCACGATCGCGCTCACCGCCAGCGCGACCCCCGCGACGCGCGCGGACATCGTGCGCGTGCTCGGCCTCGCACGACCCGTCTCGGTGCAACAGAGTTTCGACCGCCCCAACCTCACCTTCGCGGTGCACGGCTGCCGCGACGAGCCCGAGCGTGTCCGCCTGGCGGTGGCGAAGCTCGGGGCGGTGCAGGGGACCGCGATCGTATACGTGCCGACGCGCAACCGCACCGATGGCGTCGCCACCATCCTGCGGCGCTACGGGTTCGCGGCGGCGCCCTATCACGCCGCGCTGCCGCCCGAGGCGCGCCGCGCCCTGCTGGGGCGGTTCCTCGACGGGCGCATCCGCGTCATGGTGGCGACCAACGCGTTCGGCATGGGGATCGACAAGCCGGACGTCCGGCTCGTCCTCCACCTTGGCATCCCGTCACGGCCGGAAGCCTACTACCAGGAGGCCGGTCGCGCCGGGCGGGACGGGGCGCCGGCCCGGTGCGAGCTGCTGTGGACCAAGCGCGACCTGGTGCTGATGCGCCGCCTGTCGGGTGGCGGGCCCGCCGCCGCCACCGGCCTCGAGACGATGCGCACGTACGTGCACGGCTGGCGCTGCCGGCGGCGCGTCCTGCTCGCGTACCTTGGCGAGACCATGCGAACGTGCGCGGGCTGCGACCGGTGCGGGATGACCCGACGATAGCGCTCCCATTTGGGAGCTTCGTTATTGACCAGGGCCCCGTTGGTCGGGATATTGATCGAAGGGGCGATGAGAAGGACGACCGTCCTTCTTCGGCGTCCCGGGAGGTGCCCGCCATGTCCAGCAGTCGCTTCTCCACTCGCTGCTTCGCACTGGCCGCTATCTCTGCGCTGGCAGCCTGCAGCGACGCGCTGAAGCCCGAGGACGTCGTCCTCACCGTCCTGGCACCCCAACAGGGAGACTCCCTCCTGGCGGGCGACTCGCTCACCCTCCGCGCCATCCTCATGGATCGCTCCGGCATACCTCTCGCCAACACCATCACGTGGTCCACCAGCGGGGGGCGGACGTTGGGAGAGGGGCTAACGCTCCGCGCGGTGCTGACGGACACCGGCACGTACGACGTGATCGCCAGGGCGGACCTGGGCGAAGGCGGCGCGGTCACGGCATCTGCGGCGGTGACAGTCCTGTTCAACGGCGCGCCGTTGTTCGTGGCCGTGCAGATCCCGACCCGGCTGTACGTGCACGACACGGTCCCGCTGATCGCGGCGGCGGTGGACCCCGAGTCGTCGGTCGTGCGGATCGAATGGTACGGGGATGGCAACCAACTCCTGGGCGAGGGGGACACAATCACGTGGAGTCCGGGGTCACCCCTGGGGCTCCACCCCGTCACCGTGCGGGCGGTGGACCCGCAAGGCCACCACACGGACAGGACGGTCGCGGTCCGGGCGCTCACGGACGAGCACGTCCTGTGGCTTGCGGATGGTGGGGGGTGGCGGCCGATGGGCGTAGGCACCGGCGACGGGATGCTGGCGCTGGCCGACGATGGCGCGATCGTCGTCGGCTTCTACGGAAGCTCCCCCTGTGGCCCCACGTGCCTGTTCGTCTTCGGGCCGGACGGTGCGTTGCATTGGCAGACGAATCTGGACTCGCACTTCTGGGATCACAGCAGTGGTTTGACCCTCGCGCCGGACGGCACGTTGTTCGTGTTCGATCACGAGGGAACCGGATACGGACTTTCTGCCGCCGGGACCGAACTGTGGAAGCGCCAGATCCTCGGGCACGATCCCCACGGCCGCTTCGCGCTCGATCCGGCAGGGAGGCTCTATGCCGCCGGCAACGGCGGGGTGAACTCCGCTGGGTACACGTTGCTGGACGTCGTGCGCCTCGACCCCGCCACCGGGACCGACTTGTGGCGCCAGACGTTCCCTGGAGGGTATGCCGCAGGCCCGTCGGTTCTCCCGGATTCAACCCTTAGCGTGCAGGCCGGCGCGACGCTCCGTCATCTCGACTCAGACGGGGACGCGGTCGGCGATACGGTGGTCGCGCCTCGCGCCCATTACATGAGCGCCGCGGACGCGCGCGGATATACCTATCTGAGCACCTACATCTCCAGCTCCTCGCCAACGCTCATCGTCGCCGTTGGGCCAGACAACACCATAAAGTGGGAGGTCGCGTTCCAGCATGAGCCCAGCGAGGTCGTGGTCGACGCGGATACCACGGTCTACGCCGCCACGGGCGTGGCGACCGAAACAGGTGCAGGGATCCAGAGCGAGGTCCAGGCGATCGGGCCGGACGGCTCCGTGCACTGGACCCAGACGGTCCCTGGAGCCAGCAACCGTCCCCGCCTCGCCATCCTCGCCGACGGCACGCTGTACGTCGGCGTCGGCTACTACCTCCACACCCTCTCTCGGGCGACGGGGGCCATCCTCAAGACCATCGAGTTCCCCCTGCGGATCCACTCCCCATTCGCGGTTGGCCCGAGCGGGACCGTGTATCTGGTCACGGCCGACGGACGCCTCGAGGCGGTGAGAGCCAGCGTCCCCCTCGACCCCAATGCCCCATGGCCCATCTGGCGGCGCGACAACCGCCGGACCGCCAGCGTGCCGCACTGAGCCCCGCGCTTCCCCCCACCCGTCCCCGCTCCTAACTTGCCGGAGACGTCGTTTCCGGAGGGGTTCGTGCGTCGCCTGGTCTCCATTCTCGCCGTTGCCGCCTGCGCGGGCCCGCTCGCCGCGCAGCGGCCCATCGTCTACCGCGTCCCAGTGACCGGGGTGATCGAGCTCGGCCTCGCCCCGTTCTTGAAGCGCGCCATCAGCGAGGCCGAGGCGGCCGGCGCCCGCGCCGTGATTCTCGACGTCAATACGCTCGGTGGCCGGGTGGACGCGGCGCTCCAGATCGTAGACGCCATCACGAACGCCCGGATCCCGGTCTACGCGTTCGTGGATCCGCGCGCCATCTCCGCCGGGGCCCTCATCTCCGTCTCCACCGACTCGATCTTCATGACACGGGAGGCCAGCATCGGGGCGTCCACCGTGGTGGACGAGAGCGGGGCCAAAGTCTCCGAGAAGGCACAGAGCGTGATGCGGGCGCAGTTCCGGGCACTCGCCGAGCGGCGCGGGCTCGATCCGCGGATCGGTGAGGCGATGGTGGACGAGACGATCGGCATCCCGGGCCTGGTGGAGCAGGGCAAGCTCCTCACCCTCACCACCGCAGAGGCGGCGCGCGTGGGGTACGCCATCCCCGTGTCCGGATTCGATGACCTGCTGGCACAACTCGGCCTGAGCGGCGCGGCGGTCGTGACACCGACGCCCAACTGGGCCGAGAAGCTCGCCCGGTTCCTGTCCAACCCGCTCGTGGCACCGATTCTGCTCTCGATTGGGGTGCTGGGGCTGGTCATCGAGATCAAGACGCCGCATTTCGGGCTCGCGGGCCTGGTGGGGATCCTCTCGCTCGCCGCCTTCTTCGGCGCCCACCTCATCGTGGGACTCGCGGGCAAGGAAGAGGTGATCCTGCTCGGCGCCGGGCTCATCGCCCTGGCGCTCGAAGTGTTCGTGTTCCCCGGCTTTGGCATTGCGGGCATCATCAGCATCGCCTGCGTCGCCGCCGCGATCTTCCTCGCCCTGATCGGGAGCATGCCCACCTGGGCGGATTTTGCGCGCGCTTCCGCGATCGTCGCCGTCACGCTGGGACTCATCGTCGCCGCGATCTACACGATCGTGCGCCAGCTCCCGACGAGCGACCGCTGGCGTCACATCTTCCTCAAGACGGCGGCCGCCCGCGCCGAGGGCTTCGTGTCCGCCCCGGTCCGGAGCGAGCTGGTTGGGCAGGAAGGCGTGGCACTCACCGATCTGCACCCCTCGGGCACCGCCCGATTTGGTGGTGAGCGCCTCGACGTGGTCTCCGACGGCGGCTACGTGGCGCGCGGCCAGCGGATCCGCGCGATCCGGGCCGAGGGATATCGCCTGGTCGTGCTGCCGATCGACGCCTAGCTTCGTTCTCGCAACGGGAGTCAGCCATGCCGCTTACCGAGTACGGTCCCCTGATGCTGCTGGTCGTGGTCGCCGGAGCGCTCATCGTCTTCAGCATGGTCGTGTATTTCGTCCCCATCGGGCTGTGGATCGAGGCCTTGGCGGCGGGCGTGCACGTCGGCATCACGACGCTGATCGGGATGCGGCTCCGGAAAGTGAGCCCGGCCGCCGTGGTCCGGCCGTTGATCAACGCGACCAAAGCGGGCTTGAAGCTCGACATCAATCAGCTCGAGGCCCACTACCTGGCCGGTGGGAACGTGGACCGTGTGGTCAAGGCGCTGATCTCGGCCGACAAGGCGGGGATCGAGCTGCCGTTCAACCGCGCGACGGCCATCGACCTCGCGGGCCGCGACGTGCTCGAGGCCGTGCAGGTCTCGGTGAACCCCAAGGTGATCCAGACGCCCAAGGTCGCCGCGATGGCCAAGGACGGCATCCAGCTGATCGCGTTGGCGCGGGTGACGGTGCGCGCGAACATCAACCGGCTGGTGGGCGGCGCGGGCGAGGAGACCATCCTCGCGCGCGTGGGTGAAGGCATCGTCTCGACCATCGGCTCCTCGATTTCGCACAAGGCGGTGCTGGAAAACCCGGACAACATCTCCAAGACGGTGCTTGCCAAGGGGCTCGACAGCGGCACCGCGTTCGAGATCCTGTCGATCGACATCGCCGACGTAGACGTGGGCAAGAACATCGGCGCCGAGCTGCAGACCGATCAGGCCGAGGCCGACAAGCGGATCGCTCAGGCCAAGGCCGAGGAGCGCCGCGCCATGGCGGTGGCCCAGGAGCAGGAGATGCGGGCCCGGACCCAGGAGATGCGCGCCAAGGTGGTGGAGGCCGAAGCCCAGATCCCGATGGCCATGGCGGAAGCGTTCCGCTCCGGACGCCTCGGCGTGATGGACTACCAGCGCTACCGCAACATCGAGAGCGACACCGCCATGCGGCAGACGATCGCCAAGGGCGGTGCCCCCGAGGAGAAGCAGGAGAGCTGAGGCGTGAATAGCGACCTCCTCAGTCTCCTCGTCTTCGTCGCGTTCGTCGTCCTCAGCCTGCTGGGGCGGCGCAAGAAGGCGCCGCCGGGAGCGCAGCGACTGCGCCCCACAACGCCCCCACGGCCGCGGCAGGCGGGGATGCAGCGCCCGCCGCCGCCCCGGCCCGTTCCGTCGCGACCGGGCGACGCGCTGCGCGACCTGCTCGCCCAGCTCGAGCAGACGGTCGAACCAGAGCGGGGCCAGCGGCCGGCGCCGGAGCCCGAGCCCACCGAGGTCGAGGTGGTGAGTCTCGAGGAGATCGCGGAGCCGGCCGAGACGGCGCGCTGGATGGCGGGCATCGAGCGAAGTGCCGAGACCCTGGAAACGCTGGAGGAGGCGGGGCCCAAGAGTCACGCGCGGTTCCGGGACCGCTACAAGACCACGGCCGCGGCCCGCGTCACCACCGACGCCAGCGCGTCGATCGGTGAGCTCGCCGCCCTGCGCCGCGCGATCATCTGGAGCGAGATCCTCGCTCCACCGATCGCGCTGCGTGAATCAGCGCCCGGCATGGCATCCCCCTCGCCGCTCCCTCATACCAGTGGCCCGCCTCTTATATTCTCGTCATGAGCGAGCTTCCATACTTCACTGACGATCATCATCAGGTCCGCGAAGTCGTGCGGGACTTTGCGGAGCGCGAGATCAAGCCGATCGCCCGCGACCTGGACCGCGAGCAGCGATTCCCCTGGGACACCGTGAAGCAGATGGGTGAGTTGGGCTTCATGGGGGCGCCGTGGCCGACGGAGCTGGGTGGCGCGGGGATGGACTACATCTCCTACATCATCGTGGTCGAGGAGCTGGCGCGCGTGGACGCGAGCCACGCGATTACGGTGTCGGCGCACACCACGCTGGGCACCTCGCCGATCATGCAGTTCGGCACCGACGACCAGAAGCGGCGGTTCGTCCCGCTGCTCGCCTCCGGCCGCGTGCTCGGCGGGTTCGGGCTCACCGAGGCGGAAGCCGGCTCGGATGCCGGCGGCACCAAGACGTTCGCCGAGGACAAGGGCGATCACTACGTGCTGAACGGCGCCAAGACCCTGATCACCCACGCCGGCGTGGGCGAGATCTTCGTGGTCACGGCCCGGACCGACCCGCACCCCAAGCGGCGGAACCAGGGCATCACCTCGTTCATCGTCACCAAGGACACGGTGGACTTGGAGGCCGCGCGCGCCGCCGGTGCCGGTCACGTGCCGGAGCTGCCCAAGCTGCCGGGCGTGCGCTCGGGAAAGAAGGAAGAGAAGATGGGCTGGCGCGCGTCCGACACCCGCGAGCTGATCCTCGAGGACGCGATCGTGCCGAAGGAGAACCTGCTGGGGGAGCAGGGGAAGGGATTCGTCAATTTCTTGAAGACCTTGGACTCGGGCCGGATCGGCGTCGGCGCCCTGGCGCTGGGGATCGCGCAGGGTGCGCTGGACGAGACGGTGGCGTACACCAGCTCGCGGAAGCAGTTCGAGCGGCCGATCGCCTCGTTCCAGGGGGTCCATTTCCAGATCGCCGATATGGCCACCGGCATCCAGGCCGCCCGGCACCTGGTCTACCACGCGGCGTGGCTCTACCAGAACGGGAAGCCACACAAGCAGGAGGCAGCGATGGCGAAGCTCTACGCCTCCGAGCTCGCGATGCGCGCTACCACGGCGGCCGTCCAGCTTCACGGGGGATACGGCTACACCACGGATTACCCGGTCGAGCGGATGATGCGGGACGCCAAGGTCTGCGAGATCGGCGAGGGAACCAGCGAGATTCAGCGGATCGTGATCGCGCGGGAGCTGCTGGGGAATCTCGTAGAGTGATTGAACGGTATTGACCTAAGTCACCATCCAGCTTATCCTTACAGCCGTGGGCTACAGCATTTTCGAACCATTGGTCGGCGTTAGGGGCGCGGGGGGCATGATGTGGCCCCCCGTTTCCACATCCTCCGGGACGGGGTGGCCCGTGTCGGAGGGGTGGCGGGTATGCGTTCAAACCGCGCCTGATGCGCCGCAGAGAGTAACAGAGGAACAACTGCTTGAAGCGCGAAATACTGATTTCCGGGACCCAGCGCGAGACGCGCGTGGCGATCCTGGAGGACGATCGGCTCGTGGAGCTGCTGGTGGACCGGCCGGAGCTGCGCCGGACTGTCGGCAACATCTACCGGGGACGGGTTGACGCGGTCCTCCCCGGCATCCAGGCCGCATTTGTAGACATCGGCACCGAAAAGAGCGCCTTTCTCCACGCCTCGGATCTGATCGAGCCCGACGAGGACGAAATCGACGAGGAGGAAAACGGGCGCGGCCGCAATGGGCGCGGCAAGCTCCCCAACATCCAGGACGCCGTCCAGCGCGGCGAGACCATCCTGGTCCAGGTAACCAAGGAGCCCATCAGCACCAAGGGTCCCCGGGTCACCACACAGATTTCCATGCCGGGCCGGTACTTGGTCTACATGCCGCACGCCTCCAAGGTGGGCGTGAGCCGCAAGATCGAGAACCGCGAGGAGCGGGCCCGCCTGCGCCAGATGGTCGCCGCGATGCTCCCCAAGGACTCGGGCGGGATCATCGTGCGGACCGTGGCAGAGGGGATCGCCGAGGACGACCTCAAGCGCGAGCTGAAGTCGCTGCTCGCGCTGTGGAAGAAGATCAAGCGCAAAGCCACCTTCGTGCGGCCCCCGGCGCTGGTCCAACGTGAGGCGTCGCTCACCAGCGGCATCATCCGCGACCTGTTCAGCGAGAAGGTGGACCGGCTGTACGTCGATTCGCCGGAGCTGCACGACGAGATCCGCCGCTACCTCGACCAGGTGGACCCCGAGCTGCTCGAGCGGATCACGCTGCACGACGAGCCGACCCCGCTGTTCGACAAGTTCGAGATCGAGAGCGAGATCGCGAGCCTCTCCAAGCGGCGGGTGGACCTGCCGACCGGCGGGTACGTGGTGATCGAGGCCACGGAAGCGCTGGTCTCGATCGACGTCAACACGGGCCGCTATACCGGCAAGAAGGACCCCGAGAAGACGATCCTCCGCACCAACCTCGACGCCGCGCGGGAGATCGCCCGCCAGATCAGGCTGCGTGACATCGGCGGGATCATCGTGATCGACTTCATCGACATGGAGGCGCAGGCAAACCGCGACAAGGTGCTCCACGAGCTGCGCGCCAACCTGGGGCGCGATCGCGCCCGGACGCGGGCCTTCGAGGTGTCCGACCTTGGCCTAATCGAGATGACCCGGCAGCGGGTCCGTCCGTCCCTGTGGCACTCGATGACGCTCGTCTGCCCGGGCTGCAACGGCACGGGCCGGGTGTTCCGGCCGGAGGTCGTGGTGGGACGGCTGGAGCGGACGCTCAAGCGGGTGGCGCACGGCAGCCAGGAGCGGCAGCTCGCGGTGCGGATGCACCCCGACGTCGCACTGTTCCTGCTGGAGCAGGAGCCCAACTTCCTCAAGGAGCTGCGCAAGGCGCTGAAGCTCGACCTCGAGATCCGGGACGACCCCGTGATAGCGGTGGACGAGTTCAGGCTGGTGTCGCAGCCGGCGGGGAAGGACGTGACGGAGAAGTACCTGGTAGCCTGACGCCCCCTCCGGCCCACCGCCGATGGCCGATAGCCGATCGGGGGCGGATCGCCAAGGGCGAATGTCGCTGCAGCTGACCCCGGTCGGCTCTAATGACCATCGGCTATCGGCTAATCGGCCATCGGCTATCGCCCCTTGACCACAACCGCATGCCCCGATTAAGGTTGAGGTCTATGTCATACGCGATTTTCGTCGCTCGGGGCCAGCAATTCAAGGCGGAGAAGGGCCGGACCCTGCGGGTTCCGCTCATGGAAGGCGAGCCCGGCGCCAAGGTGACGTTCGACGACATTCTGCTCTCTTCGAGCGGCGAGAAGGTGCATGCCGGGAGCCCGCTCGTGAAGGGCGCCCAAGTGACGGCCGAAATCGTCGGCCACGTGAAAGGCAAGAAGCTCCAGATCTTCAAGTTCAAGCGCCGCAAGGGCTATCGACGGAAGACGGGGCACCGGCAGCGGTATACCGAGATCAAGGTCACCAGCGTACGGGTGGGCGGCTGATATGGCGCACAAGAAGGGTGTCGGCTCCAGCCGAAATGGGCGCGACTCGAATCCGCAGTACCTCGGCGTCAAGAAGTTCGGCGGCGAGTTCGCGCGCGCGGGCAACATCCTCGTCCGGCAGCGGGGCACCAAGTTCCATCCGGGGAAGAACGTGCGCCGCGGGCGGGACGACACGCTGTTCTCGCTGGTGGATGGCAAGGTCACGTTCGAGCACAAAGACAAGACGCGCTTCCGCATAAGCGTCTATCCGGTGGCCGCCGCGTCGTAGTCCACTGAACCACCAGGCAGCCAAAGAGGGCGGCCGGACATGATCCGGCCGCCCTTTGCCATGCGAGCTAGTGCACCAGCTCGAAGGCGATCTGCTGGCCTGTGGCCTCGAGCTTCACGATGCGCTGCGGGTACTCGCGGGTCACGAACACGGTGAGCTGCGGTTGGCCTTGCTTGCCAAGGAGCACCCGGTAGACGCCGAATGTCCCCGCCGGGACCGTCACATCCTCGCTCGCGTCCACGGCAATCGTGTACGGCGTCGTCGAAGCGTCCGCCGCATTGAACACGCTCACCACCACGCTCGTGCTGTCACTGAGCGGCAGCGCCGGGACGAGAGCCGGGAGCTGGTTCACGTCCAGCGTACCGGGGACGAACGTCGTGTCCACGTCGGTGATGCGCACCCGTCCGCCGGGAGCGGGCGTTTGTGCACGGCCCTGCACTCGGCCGCGCGCCATGGTGACGTGCGTATCGGCCTGCTGCTCCTCCGCGCTGCCCGTCTGATCCATCGAGGTCGGGGCGAGCGTCGCCGGGTCCATGACGACCCGCGTGTGCTGAACCAGCGAGAAGATCGCGATCTCGGTGTGCTCGGTATAGACCAGGGTCCCGTCCGCGGCGCGGAGCTCCGTCACCTGCGTGCCGACGGGCGCTCCCCGGATGGTCACGGTGAACGAGTCGCGGCGCATGCCGAGCCGCCATGCCTCCAGCGGCGCCGCGGGTGGCGCGGCCGCGCGAGCCTCCTGCGCGGGCGCGCCGTGTGCCACGCCGATCATCAGCAGCAACGTGAGCGCGATCTGACGCGGCGCAATCGTCACCGGGCGGTCTCCGCCCGGAACAGCGCTCCGAGCCGGCCGGCGACCGGGCCGGGCTTCCCGTTCCCGACCGGCTTGCCGTCCACCGTCACGATCGGCATGACCTCGAGCGTCGTGCCCGCGAGAAACAGCTCCGACGCACGGGGCAGGTCGTCGAGATACACCGGCGTCTCCCGATACGGGATCTTCTCCCGCCCGCAGATCCTGAGCACGACACCGCGCGTGATGCTGGGCAGGATGTAGTTGGAGGCCGGCGCCGTCCGCACCTCGCCATCCACCACCGCGAAGAACGAGCTGGCCGTGGCCTCGAGCGCCACGCCGTCGCGCACGAACAACGCCTCCAGGGCACCGGCCGCGCGGGCGCGCTGATTGGCGAGACAGTTGGGGATCAGGGCCACCGTCTTGATGTCGCAGCGCGCCCAGCGGGTGTCAGGCACGGTGATCACGGCGACCCCTCTCGCGGGGTCGCCCTTGGGCGCGAACGTCTTGGCCTCGGCGTAGACCGTGGGCGGCACCGGTGGATCAGGGAACCAGTGCGTGCGCGGGGACGCACCGCGCGTCACCTGAGCGTAGACGAGGGCCGGCCCGCCGGTGAGGCCGTTCCGGTCCAGCAGCGTGGCAAACACCCCGCCGAGCGAGTCCGCGCGGATGCCGTCGATCGCGAGCGCCGCGAGCCCGTTCCGCATCCGCTCGAGATGGGCGGCCAGCTCGAAGAACCGGCCGGCGTAGCTGCGGGCGACCTCGTAGATGCCGTCCGCGAACAGAAAGCCACGGTCGTCCGGGGAGATCCGCACCTGGTCTTTGGGAACGTACGCGCCATTGAAGTACACGATGGGCGGCATGGATGCAGTCACTCAGTGGGTAGGTGGAAGTCGTCGCGACATGCGAAGAAGGGGGAGCGGGGCGGAGGGGGCAGGGGGGATCATGTCCGCGGGATCGCCGCCCACGCCAGGAGCAGCCAGCCCGCGAGGAATGCGACACCCCCCACCGGGGTCACGGCGCCCCACCAGCGCGAGCCGGTCAGGGCCAGTGCGTAGAGGCTCCCGGAGAACACGAGCGTGCCCGCAACGAACAGCCAGCCGGCCCACACGGCCTGCGGGGCCTGCGCGGCCTGCCACCGGCCAACGAACAGCGCCACGGCGAGCAACGCCAGCGCGTGGTACATCTGATAGCGCGCGCCGGTCTCGAAGACCGCAAGGAGGTCCGGTGCCAGGCGCGCGCGCAGCGCGTGCGCGCCGAACGCCCCCGCGGCGACCGCCACGAAGCCCGATACCGCGCCGATCGCGGCGAACAGCCGATCCGTCGTCATCGTGCCTTCCCGAAGATCTCCCGGGCCAACTCCGCGTCGGCGGCACGTACCAGGAGAATGGCTCCTGGTCCCAGCGGGCCGGACCCCATCCCTTCGGCCGAGTTGATCACGTACGGGATACCCAGCGCATCCAGCGCATGCGCCGCTAGCTCTGCATCGAGCCGGGTCCGGAAACTCGCTACCTGAACCGTGTCCGTCATGGCTCCCGTCCGCCGCCTTAGTGTGCCCAGAAGGAAACTACCACCGTGATCACCACGACGGCGACGAGGTCGAGCAGGATGCCCGCCCGCAGCATGTGGCGGATGCGGAGAACGCCGTAGCCGAACACGATGGCGTTGGGCGGCGTGGCGACCGGCAGCATGAACGCCATCGAGCAGGCGATGGCGCCGGCGATCATGAGTGGAACGGGCGCCACACCCAGCGAGCCGGCGACCCCTGCCAGCAGCGGCATGGCAAGTGCCGCCACTGCCGTGTTGCTCGTGAGCTCGGTGAGCAACGCAAACAGCAGGGCCGTGAGGGCCAGGATCAGCGGGAGCGGCATGCCACCCAACGCCGCAAGTTTCCCGCCGATCCACTGGGCGAGCCCGCTGGTCTCGGCCGCCGCCGCCAGTGCAAGCCCGCCGCCGAACAGCAGCAACACCCCCCAGGAAATTCCGCGCGCCGTCTCCCAATCGAGCGCGAACCGGTGTCGCGCCCGGGGCAGGGGAACGGCGAACAGCAGCATGGCCGCCGCGATGGCGATCCCGGAATCGGTGAGCATCGGCAGCAGGTCGGTAAGGCCCGGGACTCTGACGCTCCCGATCTCCTTGGGCTCGCGCAGGATCCAGGCGAGCGCCGCGAGCCCGAACACCCCCAGGACGAACCACTCGCCGGTCCCGAAGGGCCGGGACGACCGCTCCGTGGATCCGGCGAGCAGGCCGGGCGCGCTGCGGGGTACGCGGAACAGCAGCACCAGGATCACCCAACAGGCGGCGAGCAGCGGGAGCATGATCGAGAGCCCGATCGGGAGCCACGAGGCGAACGAGATCTCGTAGCCCACGAGGGTCCGGGCGTTGGCCGCGAGCAGCGCGTTGGGAGGGGTCCCGATGAGCGTCGCAACACCGCCGATCGAGGCGCCGTAGGCCACGGCGAGCAAGAGGGCGATGGAGAACCCGCGGCGTGGCTCTTCGAGCTGGAGCGACCCGCCCCGCTCGAGTCCGGCGACGCCGGCCGCAATCGGCAGCATCATGACCGCCGCGGCGGTGTTCGAGATCCACATGCTGAGAAACGCGGTGGCGACGAGGAAGGCGAGGACGACCCGGCGCGGCCCCGCGCCCACCAGGCGCAGGGTGGCAAAGGCGAACCGTCGGTGCAGCTGCCAGCGCTCCAGCGCGGCCGCGATGAGGAAGCCGCCGAGGAACAGGAAGATGATCGGGTCGGCGTAGGCGCTGGCGACCTTCCCGAACGTCTCGCCGGCGGCGAGCGGCAGGAGCACGAGCGGGAGCAGGGAAGTGGCCTCGAGGGGAATCGCTTCGGTGAGCCACCACAGGGCCATCCATACCGCGACCCCGGCCACGCGCCACGCCCCCTGCTCAAGTCCCGTCGGCGGTGGGAGCCACACGGTGCACAGCAGGGCGACTGGCCCGCCGAGCAGGACGAAGCGTCGGATCACCGGGCGGGCACGAGGCGGAGGGACGTGGTGCGAGTGATCTTCGTCTTCAGGTCCTCCGACAGCGGCAGACTCAGGAACTGTTCGAGATTCTGCCGGAGATCGCGCACCCCCGGGCTGGGCCAGTCGGTGCCCCACACGACGCGGTCGCCGATCTCCTCGAGCCGCGGGAAGTACTCCAGGAGCTTGAGCGGCGGGATGCCGGAGATCTCGAGGTACACGTTGCGATGCCGGCGGAGCACGAAGAACGCCTCGTCCATCCAGAGCGGGCGGCCACCGTGCGCCATGATGATGGTGAGATCGGGGAAATCGAGCGCCACGTCGTCCAGCTCCATCGGGCGGCCGTACTTGCAGCGCGCGCCGGGGAAGATGCTCGTCCCCGTGTGGATCGTGACCGGCAGCCCCCGTTCCTCGCAGCGCCGGTAGATGCGCCCCAGCGCCTCGAGCCCCATCGTGTACGCGTTGGCGGGATAGACCTGGTGGGGCGGATGGATCTTCAGGATCCGGATGCCGAGCCGCAGCAGCTCTTCGACCTGGCCCTCGGGATCGGTCGTGAACCGCGGATGCACGCCGCCGTAAGGAATGAGCCGCTCCGGCGCGGCGCTGGCGTAGCGGGCGGCGAACGCGTTGGTCTCGTCAGTGAACCCCATGACGTCGGGGCTGGGGTAGTTGACGAGCCCGACCCGCCAGATCCCGGACGCGTCCATCACCTCGAGCAGCGCCTTGGGATCATCCATCAAGACGAGGAGCCGCTCCCAGTGATCCTCCTTGCCGCGGCGCATCGCATCCGCCACGCTCGCCTTGAGCTGGCGCCACGGCTGGACGTGGATGTGGAGATCGGTGATGCCGGGCTGCGCGGTCAGGACGACTTGGTCGGCCATTCGTAAAACCCTCTGCCGGTCTTCTTGCCCAGCTCCCCCGCCCGCACCTTCGCCCGGAGGATCTCGGGCGGCGCGTAGTGCGCGCCCGTCAACTCGCGATGAAGATACTCCGCGATGGCCAGCCGCACGTCCAGCCCCACCAGATCGCTCACCTTCAGTGGGCCCATCGGGTGGCCGTAGCCCAGCTCCATCGCCTTGTCGATGTCCTCGGGCGCGGCGACGCCTTGCTCGACCATCCGCATCGCCTCGAGCCCCAAGACCACGCCGAGGCGCGACGACGCAAAGCCCGGGCTGTCGCGCACCACGATCGGCTCCTTGCCCATCGCGCGCGCCACGGCGAGCACGACGTCCACGTGACGTTGCGCGACGCGGTCGTGCCGCACCACCTCCACCAGCTTCATGATGTGGACGGGATTGAAGAAGTGCATCCCCACCACGCGCCCCGGATCCGCCACCGCCTCGGCAATCCGGCCGACGGGGAGCGATGACGTGTTGGTGGCCAGCGTAGTCTCCAGGGGCGCCGCAGCGGCGATTTCCCCGAACACGGCACGCTTCACCGCCAGGTCCTCGATCACCGCCTCGATCACCAGATCGGCGTCCCGCACGGCCGCCGCCATCGTCCCGACCGGCACGATGCGTGCGATCGCGGCGGCGGCCTCCTCGGCGGTGAGCCGGCCGCGGGCGACCCCGCCCTCGAGATTCTCGCGCACCCGCCGGAGCGCCGGCTCGATCACGTCGGGGCGCGCGTCACTGAGCGTCACGGCGTAGCCCGCCACCGATGCCACCTGCGCGATGCCGTGCCCCATCGTGCCTGCCCCGATCACGGCGAGCCGCTTCACCTGAGCACCGCGCGGGCCACGTCCGGCCGATTGGTGCAGATGCCGTCCACGCCGTCCGCGACCAACCGCCGCATGCGCTCCGGCTGATCCACCGTCCACGCGAAGAGCGCGTAGCCCGCCTGGCGCACCAGCGCCGCGAGCGGCGCATCGACCAGGTCCGCCCGCTGCCACAGGGCGACCGCTCCGGCACTCGACACGTCGAACGCGGGCTCGATCGAGTACGACGCGGAGAGGATGCCCGCCTCGAGCGCGGGGCGCCGCGCCGTGAGGCGCCGGATGAGGGCGCGATCGAAGGAGTGAACCCGGCAGCGATCGGGGGCCGGGCAGGCGTCGATCAGCGCGAGCAGCCGTTCGTCGGCGTCGGGCGGCAAGTCCTTGAGCTCGATGAAGGCCAGGCCGTGGAGCGTGATGACGTCGAGCGCCGCGCTCAAGGTCGGGACCGGTTCCCCGTTCGGGAGACGGTGCCGGGAGACGAGTGCAGAAGGCAGTGTGCAGATTGGGTGGCCGTCGAGATCGGGATCGTGCGCCACGACCAGCTCATCGTCGGCCGTCGTGTGCACATCGAATTCCACACCGTCGGCGCCAAGCTCGAGCGCCCGACGGAACGCGGCCAGACTGTTCTCGGGTTCGACGGCGGAGGCGCCGCGGTGGGCAATGACCAGGGCCATGGAACGCCCGCTCAGGCGCCCCGGAACGTGGCGTCCCGTTTCTCGAGAAACGCCTGCAGGCCTTCCTTGGCGTCCTCGCTCTGGAAGCAGCGCAGCTGGTAGCTCATCTCCGTCTCCAACGTCTCCGCGAGGCTGCTCGCCGCCGTACCGTACACCGCCTGCTTCGCGAGCGCCAGCGCCAGCGGCGCGCGGGTGGCGAGCTCGGCCGCCAGGGCCCGCGTCTCCGCTTCGAGGCCCTCGTGCGGCACGACGCGGCTGAACAGGCCGAGCTCGAGCGCTTCGTCCGCCGGCACCATGGCGCCGCTCCAGATCAGCTCCAGGGCCTTGGACGGTCCGACCAGCCGCGGGAGAAAGTAGATGCCGCCCCAATCGGGGTGGAGCCCGATCCGCCCGAACGTCTGGCCGATCGAGGCGCGGTCCGAAGCGATGCGGATGTCGCACGCGAGGGCGAGGTTGGCACCGCCTCCCGCCGCGGGGCCGTTGAGGCTCGCGATCACCGGCTTCGCCGTCGCACGGATCGTGCTCACGACCTGCCGGCCGGCCTCCACCAGCCCGCGGAATCCCTCGACGTCACCCCGCTCGGTGAGCTCGCGCATGTAGTCGACGTCGGCCCCGGCGCAGAACGCGCGGCCCGCCCCGGTCACCACGATCACGCGCACCGCCGGGTCGTGGGCCATCGTCCGCACGGCTTCAACGACTTCCTGGCGCATCCGCCCCGCGAAGGCGTTGAGCTTCTCGGGCCGATTCAGCGTGAGGGTGCCGACTCCGTCGTTCACGCGCATGAGCACGTTGGCGAAGTCGCTCACGCGCGCTCCACGATCATGGCCATGCCCTGGCCGACGCCGATGCACATCGTCGCGAGTCCGTACCGGCCGCCGGTGCGTCGCAGCGCGTGGACCAGCGTCGTGAGTAGCTTGGCGCCCGTCCCGCCGAGCGGGTGGCCCAGCGCGATCGCCCCACCGTGGATGTTCACCGTCCCCGGATCGAGCCCGAGGTCCCGGATGCACGCGATCGCCTGGGACGCGAACGCCTCGTTGAGCTCGATCACGTCGAGGTCGCCCACCGCGAGGCCCGCCCGCTCGAGCGCCTTGCGCGTGGCGGGGATGGGTCCGAGCCCCATGAGGCTCGGGTCCACGCCGGCCACCGCGCTCGCCACGATGCGCGCGAGCGGCCGCGCACCACCCACGGCAGGACTTCCCGCCCGCGCCACCACGAGGGCCGCGGCCCCGTCGTTGATCCCGCTCGCGTTGCCGGCGGTCACCGTGCCGTCCCTGGCGAATGCCGGCTTCAGCTTCGCCAGATCCGCCGGCGTCACGTCCGGCCGGGGATGCTCGTCGGCGTCCACGACCCGCGTGCCGACTGACACGGGCACGATCTCGTCCCGGAACACCCCGTCGGCCTGCGCGCGGGCGGTGCGCCGCTGGCTCGCGAGCGCGAACGCATCCTGCTCTTCGCGGGTGATGCCGTACTGCCGCGCCACCTTCTCTGCGGTCTCGCCCAGCGAGATCGTCCATTCCTTCGGCATGCGAGAGTTCACGAACCGCCAGCCGACCGTGCTGTCGGCAATCTCCGGGGGACGGCGGTCCCAGCTCGTGCCGCGCTTCAGCATGACGTACGGCGCCCGCGTCATGCTCTCCACCCCGCCGGCGACGAACACGTCTCCCTCGCCCGCCCGGATCGCGTGGAACGCGCCGGCCACGGCCTGGAGGCCTGAAGCGCACAGCCGGTTTACCGTCTGACCGGGTACCGAGACGGGGAATCCCGCGAGCAGCGCCGCCATGCGCGCCACGTTGCGGTTGTCTTCGCCGGCCTGGTTGACGCATCCCAGGATCACGTCGTCCACGGCGGCGGGGTCGACGCCCGCGCGCTCGGCCGCCGTCTTCACGACGAGCGCGGCGAGATCGTCGGGACGAACGTCGGCCAGCGCGCCGCCCGCCCGCCCCACGGGTGTCCGCACCGCCGAGTAGATCAGCGCGTCAGCCACGCAGGCCCACCCAGATCGTCCGCGTGTCGGTGTAGCCGTCGAGCGCCTCGCGGCCCAAGTCGCGGCCGAATCCGCTCGCCTTGAAGCCACCGAACGGCGCGGCGGCGTCGTACATGTTGTAGGTGTTGATCCAGACCGTCCCGGCCCGCAGCCGCCGCGCCACCGTGAAGGCCTTCTGGATGTCCCTGGTCCAGATGCCCGCCGCGAGCCCGTACATCGATCGGTTCGCGAGCCCGACGCCGTCTTCGAGGTCGTCGAACGGGATCACCGTGAGCACCGGGCCGAAGATCTCCTCCTCCACGATCGACGCTCCGGGCTTCGCGTCGGCGAACACGGTGGCCTCGACGAAGTAGCCCTTGCCGTTGACCGTGGCCGCGTTGCCGCCCGTGAGGAGACTCGCCTCGCGCCGCCCGGCGGCGACGTAGGACAGCACCTTCTCGTGCTGGCGCTTCGAGACGAGCGGGCCGAGCCGCGTGGTCTTGTCGAACGGATCGCCGATCGTGAGCTTCCTGGCCCGTTGGACCAGCTCGTCCACCACCTGATCGTGCACCGACCGCTCCACCAGGAGGCGGGAGCCCGCGGCGCACACCTCGCCCTTGCCGTAGAAGATCCCGGTCTGCGCGCCGCGCACCGCCGCCTTGAGATCGGCGTCGGCGAAGATCACGTTCGGGCTCTTGCCGCCCAGCTCGAGCGTCAGGCGCTTCACGGTCTCCGCCGCGTCCCGCATGATCAGCCTGCCGGTCGCCGTCGAGCCGGTGAATGCGATCTTGTCCACGCCGGGATGGCGCACCAGGGCCGCGCCCGCCGTCGGGCCGTCGCCCGGCACCACGTTCACCGCTCCCGCCGGAAACCCGGCCTCGAGCAGCAGCTCGCCGAGCATCAGCGCGGTGAGTGGCGTCTCCGGTGCGGGCTTGAGCACCACCGTGCAGCCCGCGGCCAGCGCGGGCGCGAGCTTCCAGCCGGCAAGGTTGAGCGGGAAGTTCCACGGCACAATTGCGCCCACCACGCCCACGGGCACGCGCTCGGTGAACACCAGGTCGCCGGCCTCCACCGGCCGCACCTCGCCGCCGATCTTGTCGGCCCACCCGGCGTAGTAGCGGAACACCTCGACCGTCTGCGCCACGTCGATCTTGGACTCGAACAGCGGCTTGCCGTTCTGCCGCGTCTCGACCTCGGCGAACTGCTTGCCCCGCTGCTCCAGCAGATCGGCCGCGCGATAGAGCAGGGCACCGCGCCTGCGCGCGGCGAGCTGCTGCCACGCATCCGACTCGAAGCAGGCGCGCGCCGCCTCCACCGCGGCGTCCACGTCCGCCGCGCCCGCCGCCTCGACCGCGGCGAGCGTCTCCTCGGTAGCGGGATTGACGACGTCGAGCCGCCGGCCCGTCGCCGCCTTCCGCCACTCGCCGTTGATCAACAGCTCGGTGCGCACTAGCGCCCCTTGAACACCGCGGTGCGCTTCTCCACGTAGGCCGCGATGCCCTCCTTCGCGTCCTCGCTCTGGAACAGCTGCTGCTGCAGCTCGCGCTCGATCGCGAGACCGCTCTCGAACGGCACCTCCAGCCCCGAGCAGACCGCGCGCTTGATGTGGCCCACAGCCTTGGACGCTTTCCTGGGCGGGACGAACTGGCTGGCGTAGGCGAGCACGTCCTTCCAGAACGTCTCCCGGGGGAGCACCTCGTTCACCAGCCCGAGCGTCTTTGCCTGCTCGAAGCTCATCAGGTCGCCCTTGGCCATCAGCTCGATCGCCTGGGACTTGCCGATGATCCGCGCCAGCCGCTGCGTGCCGCCGGTCCCCGGCAGCACGCCGAGCGTCACCTCGGGCAGACCGATCTTCCCGCCGTCCTTGCACGCGACGCGCAGATCGCAGGCCATCGCGATCTCGAGCCCGCCGCCCACCGTATGGCCGTTCAGTGCGCCGATCACGAGCTTCGGCGTCTGCTCGAGCCGGTTCAGGGTCTCGTTGGCGTGCAGGCAGAAGAAGTACTTGAACCGCGGCGTCACCTCGTTCAGCATCGTGATGTTGGCGCCAGCCGAGAAGAACTTCTCGCCTTTCCCCCGGAGAACGATCACGTGCACGCGGTCGTCCATGCGGGCTTCGAGGACGGCGTAGTCGAGCTGCCGCATCATCTGGTACGTGTACGTGTTGGCCGGGGGATCGCTCAGCTCCAGGATCGCCAGCCCGTCCTCCACCCGGTACTCGACGAGTTTCCGGTCGGTGGGTGCAGCCCAATCAGTCATGTCGGATCATCCTCCATGAAGGAAGAGATGCCTTCGTGCCTCTCATTCGAGGAACGACGGCAAGTCGAGCGGGGTGCAGGCATCGCCCCATTTGATCGCCTCGAACGACGACTTGCAGCGCCGGCAATAGTGCAGGCGCACCATCAGCGACGTCCCGAAGTCCGACTGCTTCTCGGTTTCGCGCGAGCCGCAGAACGGACAGGGCACCGGCGCCGGCGGCTCGGGGGGGGGCAGGGGGGGGGCCATCAGCTGAGCTTGTACATGGCGTTCTTGGCGCCGCGCAGGTGGAACAGGATCTCCTCGTCCGGCCCGCCGCCACCGATCCGGCGGTTCGACGGGGTCCAGCCGGCGAACGACCGCGGCGGCGCCACCGCGACGTCGACCCCCAGCGTTTCGGCCAGCTCTGCGACGTCGTGCTGCACGGCTGCGAGCAGCGCGCGGTTGTCGGTTGCCTTCACTCCCTCGGCGACGAGCGCCCGGTCTTCCGGCTCGTCCGGCGGCCCGAGCCATTCGGCGACCGACGCGAGCGCCGTCCGCACGTGCCGTTCCAGCGCCCGCCGATCGTCGCCCCCCCGCGCGGCGAGGGTGCGGAACCAGCCGCGGCCGTGGTGCAGGTGGTAGCGCTCTTCGTCGATCATCTTCTCCACGCTCAGGCCGAGTGGTTTGAAGGCGCAGTGCCGTAACGCGTGCAGCACGCGCGTCACGGCGAGATCCACCACGTAGTTGGCGGCCACGAAGCCCGGCCAGTCGGGGACCGGGTGGTCGAGGAACCCCACGTTGGCGAACTCTTGGGGGAGCCGGCGGTCGACCAGCGCGTCCGGGTCGTCTCCGAAGTGCCTGTCGAGCAGCGCGTGCAGCAGCCGCACGTGCCCGAACTCGGCCTGGGACAGCGAGCAGCTCGCCACCGCGGCCTCGAGCTCGGGCGTGCCGAACGTCCACTCGCCGTAATGGTACCCGAGCAGCAGCTTCGTGTCGGCGCACGCGAGCAGCAGGTGGTGCACGCCGCGCACGCACGCGTCGGACATCCCCTCGAGCGACTCGAACTCCCGTCGCCCCGCCTTCCTCATCTCTCCCTCGCTGCCCGTCTCCATCCTGGCCGTCAATTCCCCCACACGGGTACCCGCCCCCGATGCAGCACCGGGATGATCGCGCTGCGCGGCACGACGCACATCTCCACCCAGCGCTCCTCGTCGTACAGGGTCCAGGCGTAGGCCCGGGCGAGGTCGTCGTCCGTGGCGTTCACGCTGCCGACATGCTTGAGCTCCTCGTCGTGGCTCTTGCGCGCGAACACCTCGTAGACGCGTTCCTCGCTCATCGCCACCCCCCGGCCATCAGCAGGCCACACCGTACATCGCGAGCACCCGCCGGCCGCGCTCGCTGATCCGGTCCTTGGTCCACGGCGGGCTCCACACGACGGCAAGATCCACTCCGGTGACCCCCGGAACGGCGGCCACGGCCTCACGGGCGTCCGCCACCAGCATGTCGATCGCCGGACAGCCGAGCGACGTGAACGTCATCGCGATCCGTGCCGTTCCGCCCGCCAGGCGCACGTCGTACACCATGCCGAGGTCCACGATGCTGAGCGGGTACTCGGGATCCGTGACGCGGCCGAGGGCCGACCAGATCTCGGCGTCAGTGGGCAACGGCGCTCCCGAACGCGCCCTGGACCATCGCCACGTAGCGCGTGTTCATCGGCCCGCGCGCCTTCCAGCGCTCGAACACCTGGTCCCAGGTGAGGGGCTGATCGAACAACCAGCGTTTCGCCTCGGGGTCGTACTGGCAGGGGAACGGGTACTCGATCACGAACTCCTGCTTGTCCTCGTCCCGGTGCGCCGGCACCCGGATATCGATGCTCTCGCACAGGGGCACCGTCGCCGCCATCCACGTCTGCCGCAGCTGGTCGTTGGTCTTGCCCTTGAGACGGTAGGTGAGCTGGTCGCTGTGGCGCTTACGATCGTCCGGCAGGCCGAACCACTCGAGCGTCATCGGGAACATCCAGTCCACCGCCCGCTGCAGCGAGGCTTTCACCGCGCCGCCGGCCTTGGCCAGCCGCTTCATCCACGACTCGCCATGCCGGAGGTGCAGCACTTCCTCGCGGTCCACTTTCACGAGCGCCCGCTTGAGCGGGCCGTAGCTCGTGTGCTGGTGCACGTCCGAGAGGAGCGTGATGCCCGCGCGGTCGAAGAACCCGTTCGCCACCACCATCTCCGCCCAGTTCTCCAGCGGCTGGTCGAAGCCATAGGGGTGCTTGAACTCGTGCGCAGCGCGGCCGTAGATCAGCCAGCGCTTGTCGACGCCCAGGTCTTCCATGATGCGGTACGCGATGTTCGCGTGCCCCAGCTCGTCGTGCACGATCGCCGTCACGGCGATGCGGCTGTTGATCGACGGCGCGTCGCGCGACGCGAGATAATACGCCGGCGCGCTCATCAGCTCGGTGTCGCCCTGGACGGTGAGCTGGGTCAGCAGCGCCTGCTTGTAGCCGGGGGTCATGTCCTCCTCCGACTCGAGCATGAACCCCTCGCCGATCCGGGCGATCAACGCCTGCTCCGCCGGGTCGCTCCGTTCGCGCGATGTCACGGGCCGATTCCCCCCGCTGCCATGTCCCATGCCTCGCCCTCGCTCATCCGACGGGCCCGCCCCGCACGGGCGGCCGCGCCGGGCCAGGGGCCACGACCCCGTGGAGGAAGATCTCGGTGAACGTGTCGGCCAGCTGCTCCGGCGTCACCCGACCTCCGGGCCGGTACCACGTGTAGATCCAGTTCATCATGCCGAACACGCCGAACGCCGCGAGTCGTGGATCGCGGTCGCTCGCCCCCGCGATGGCGTCTCCCAGCAGGCTGGCGTAGCGGCGCTTCAGCCCCCGAATCTCGGCGCCGCGCTCGCCCGTGAGGCTGTCGGCCTCGTGGGACAGCACCTTCATCTCGCTCATGTGCGCGGCGAAGAACGTCACATGATGCCGGATGAAGGCGCGCAGGCGGTCGACCGGTTTCCTCTGGTCCGCCATCGCCGTCTCGGCGCCCGCCACCACCCGCTCGAAGCAGCCCCGCTGGATGAGGTACAACAGCTCCTCCTTCCCCGAGACGTAGTGATACATCCCGGCGAGACTCAGCCCGGATGCCCGGGAGAGATCTCGCATGGAGGTCGCGTGGTAGCCCTTGTCGGCGAACACGCGAGCTGTGGCAGTCAACAGGCGGTCGAGCCGCTCGTCAAAGGAAGTCCTGGGCATGCGAACGGTCGTTCGGGAAGGTAACAGGGGCCCCTCCCTACCTCCAGCCCCCCGGCCGATGACCGATGGCCGAGAGCCGTCCTTGGCGGCAGCCATCGGCTATCGGTTATCGGCTAAACGGCTCACGGGCTTAACTTTCGCCCCGTGACTTCGTCTGAGACATTGTGACCGCACCCGACGCGCATCCGCAGCTGGCGGACGCTGAGCTGATTGCCCGGTGGCGCGCGGGGGATGAAGCTGCCGCGGCCGCGCTGGTCAGGCGCCACGCGGGGGCGGTGGCGCGGTTTCTGGCGGCGGCTGGGGCCGGTGAGGACCTGGAGGACGTGGCGCAGGAGGCCTTTTTCCGGGCGTTCCGGAGCCTCGACCAGTTTCGCGCCGGAGCGACGTTCCGGACCTGGCTCCTGACCATTGCCGGGAACGCGCTCACGGACCTGCGGCGGCGGCGGGCGCGCCGCCCCGTGCTGGCGCTCGATGACCGCGAGGTGGAGGATCGACACGCCGGCCCGCACGACGAGCTGGAGTTGCGGGAGCTGGAAGGCCGGGTACAGACCGAGGTGCAGCGTCTGCCGCCGATGCAGCGGGACGTGTTCCTGCTCCGGGCACAGCAGGGGATCGCGTACGAGGACATCGCGCGAGCGCTGGGGACGTCGGTGGGGGCGGCTCGGGTGCACTACCATCATGCCGTGAAACGGCTGAAGCGGGTGGTGGAGAAGTAGGGGCAGGGGCGGCAGGAGCGGCAGAGGCGGCAGAAGGGAAGCGAGGAGGACATGGACGACAGCCAACTGGAGCGCATTGCCGCGCGGCTCGGGAGCCGGGCCGCGGGCGAGCTGGACGTCGAGCGCGTGGCCGACCGGGTCGTCGCCCGGCTGCGCAGCGAGCCGGCGGTGCGGCGCCCCGTCCCCGTCGCGCGCTGGCTCGCGCTCGCGGCGGGGCTCGTCGTGCTGATCGGCGGCTCGGTCGTGGTCATGCGCCAGCGGACGCCGCAGGTCAGCCCGCAGGCCGTGGCCGTGGCGCCCATGCTCGACGAGCTCTCCGAGCCGGAGCTTTCCGAGGTGCTCGATTCGCTGTCGTGGGAGGCGCCGGCTTCGGCGCAGCTCGCCACCACCCTGGACGATCTCGATGCGGCGCAGCTTCAGGAGCTGCTCGCCTTGATGGAGGGATGATGCGCACTGCATGGCTGGCCATCGGCCTTCTCGCCCTGGGCTCGGTGGCCCGGGCTCAGGCGGGCCCCGGATCGGGCGCCGAACAGCTCCGTCGGATGGTTGTGCAGCGGTTTCTCGAGAACTACCGCGTGCAGGCGGGGCTCACCGACGAGCAGTACGGCAAGGTCCAGACGGTCGTGCGTGGCGCGTTCGAGCGTCGCCGCGCCATCCAAGAGCGCCAGCGCGCCTTGGTGCAGGAGCTCGAGGCACAGATGCGCCCCGGTGTCGCCGCCAACCCGGACAGCGTGACGGCCCTGCTCGACCGGCTGCTCCAGATCCAGGGGGAAGAGGTGGACCAGGCGCGGGCCGAGCAGCGCGAGCTCGCCCAGTTCCTGACGCCGGTGCAGCGGGCGCAGTTCGTCCTGGCGTTCACCCGTCTGGAGCAACAGATCGATCAGGTCGTTCGGCGCCGGATGGGAGGCCCCGGGCTCCAGGAACGGATTCGGAATCCGTAAGCGCGCGTCCACCGCGCGTTCCGCGTGCGCGTCGCTTCACCACCAGGGCTATATTGCGCTCCTTAGCCCGAGTGGTGGAATGGCAGACACGCGGGACTCAAAATCCCGTGGCCGCAAGGCCGTGTGGGTTCGACTCCCTCCTCGGGCACTTGCTCGCCGGTAGCGCCGGGAAAGGTCCTGCGCCAGCCGGCTCACCCATCAGACCTTCGCCGCCGCCCCCTCCTGCCGCACCACGAACAGCGTCTGCGTCGGGTAGGCGAACTCGATCTTCTCCTGCTCGAACCGCTCGTGGATCCGCAGGTTGATCGCCTGCTGGATGTCCATGTACGTGTTGTAGTCGGCCACCGTGACGTAGTAGACCGCCTCGAAGGTGAGCGCGAAGTCTCCGTACGCCTTGAAATGCGCGCGGTCGAACCGCGTCTTCTCCTGCCCTTCGACCGCCTCGCGGATCATCGCCGGGATCAGCGCGAGCTGGGCACGCGGGGTCTGGTAGGTAACCCCCAGCGTGAAGACGATGCGCCGCTGGTACATCCGCCCGAAGTTCCGCACCCGGCTCTTCAGGAGGTCCGAGTTCGAGAAGATCAGCTGCTCGCCCCCCAGGCTGCGCAGCCGTGTGGTCTTGAGCCCGATGTGTTCGACGTTGCCGAGGTGATCGTCGATGATCAGGAAGTCCCCGAGCACGAACGGCTTGTCGAGCACGATCGAAAGCGAGGCGAACAGGTCACCGAGGATGTTCTGCAGCGCGAGCGCGACGGCGATGCCGCCCACGCCCAGACCGGCGATGAGCGTGGTGACGTTGACACCGAGGTTGTCGAGCGCCAGGAGCAGGACCGCGGTCCAGAGCAGCGCCTTGCCCACGAATCCCAGCGCGCTCACCGTGGTGGCGGTGGCCGGATCCGCCTGCATCTCGCGCTTGCGGTAGGACTCGAGCCAGCGGGTGAGGATCACGCCGAGCCACAGGCCGGCCTGGATCAGGAACGCCACGATCGTCGCCTGGCGAACCGCGTCGTGCGCCCGCTCGGAGAGGTTCAGCACGAGGCTGCCCGCGTAGATCCCGACGATCAGCAGGAACAGGAGCTTCGTCTCGGCCAGCGCCGCCGTGACGATGTCGTCCCACTCCGTCGCCGTCCGCCGCGCGAGTGCCGAGAGACGGCTCACCACCACCCGGGCGCCGAGGCGCAGGACGAGAGTGACGACCACCAGGACCGCCACGGCGATCGCCCATTGGCGCACGGAGTTGCCGAGGAATCCCGTGTCGAAGACCTGCATCGCGACTCCCTGAAGACGAGGCTTGGTGACCACGTAGGGTAAGGGAACCGCGTGGACCTGGGAACCCTGATGGACGCGCCGCGCCGGAAACGACGAAGGCCGCGCCCGCCAGGGACACGGCCTCGTTCCGGCCGGCTCGCCCCGCTCCTAGATCCGCTTGAGGTAGAGAGTCGGCGCCGCCGGGCCCAGGACCGGCCGCCCCGCGGGCGCGGGGATCAGCCCAATGTGGCGGCCGCGCTGGTCCAGCAGGCAGTAGGCCGCCCGTGGCTCGTTCCCGCGCGGCGCCGCCGCCAGGCTCAGCCGCCGCGCCGCGGCCACCAGGGCCGGGGGCACTGCCAGACAGGGCCCCGTATGGACTGGGCTCCCCCTCATCGCCGCGCTCATTGCCGTCATGCTCGACCCCCTGTGTCTTCCCAACGGGCTCCCGAACCCATCGGTTTCGCTCTCCTGTGCCATCGTCCGATTAGATGTGCGGATCGGGCAAAGGGTTGCAGGGCCCGCCCGGACCCCGACGGCAGGGCTTCAACAACGTCGACCGCGGCTTAGATTTGACCCCGTGCCAACCGACGCCGAGGGAACCCCGACCCCCACCGTCCCCGCCCGGGACGGCGTGGAGTACACCGTGGAAGCGTGGGACGAGGAGTGCTTCGCCCTGTTCGCGGAGGGCCGCGACCCGAGCATCTGCCCCGACTGCGGCCGCACGGGGTTCTACGGCCCGCGGGTCGGTCCCGGGGGCGAGCGCTATCGGTCTTGCCGGTTCTGCGGCTTCCACCAGCGCGTGCTGGAGCGCCCCGGCCGGGCGCTGCCGTCGGTGCACGGCTGCGCCGCCTGGCCGGAGATCGCCCGGGCGCCGTACATCTGGTGGGCGGGCCCCGGGGAAACCACGTACCGCTGTCCGTTCTGCGAGCGTCCGGTGAAGCCGGGGGACACGCAGGTGACGCCGCCGAGCCAGGACCCGAACCACCCATGGTGGAAGGTCCCGCAAGGACGCAATCGGTTCTATTACTCGCGCCTCTGGGAAAACTGGCCGTACACACGGGGCCGCGTGTTCCTCTAGGCCCTGCGCACCGAAGGGAGTCTGCCATGCGCCCGGCGCTGCTCGCGCTCGCCGTCCTCAGCCTCGTTGCGATGCCCGCTCACGCCCAACGGGAGGGCAAGCACGAGGGGTTCTGGATCGGTTTCGGGATCGGTGGCGGCTCCAACATGTCGAGTGAGGCCCAGGGGGTCCGCGCCGGTGGCGCGGCGTATTTCGGCCTGGGCGGCACGCTCAACCAGTCGGTCCTCTTGGGCGGCGAGGTCAGCGCCTGGGCACGCTCGATCCAGGGCTCGACGGTCTCGCGGGCGAACGTGAACGCGACCGTGCTGCTCTACCCGATGCGCAAAGGCCTGTTCGTCAAGGCCGGCGCCGGCTTCGCCACGTGGATGTCGTCGTCGACGTCCGGCGGCACCACCATCTCCCACACGGACGGCGGCTTCGGCGCGTCGGGCGGGCTCGGCTACGACCTGCAGGTCGGCGGTAACCTCTTCCTCTCGCCCAACGTGGAGTTCGCGTACCAGCGGGTCGAGAGCCAATTCTTCTCCAACAAGAACGGCTATCTCCTGCTGTTCACGCTTGGACTCACCTGGCACTAACGGCACAGCTCCGCGCTCTCGAGCCGGAGCGGGCGGGATACCATGAGCGGCACAGCCATCACCTGGCAGGACGGCGCGTACCGGGTCCCCGATGACCCGATCATCCCATTCATCGAAGGCGACGGCACGGGGCCGGACATCTGGCGCGCCGCGCAAAAGGTGTTCGACGCGGCGGTCCAGCACGTCTACAAGGGCAAGCGCAAGATCGTCTGGAAGGAAACGCTCGCCGGCGAAAAGGCGTTCAAGCAGACGGGGGAGTGGCTGCCGCAAGCGACCCTCGAGACCCTGAAGCAGTACCGCATTGCCATCAAGGGCCCGCTCACGACCCCCGTCGGGGGCGGCATCCGGTCGCTCAACGTGGCGCTGCGCCAGCTGCTCGACCTGTACGCCTGCGTGCGGCCCGTGCGCTATTTCCAGGGTGTGCCCTCGCCCGTGAAGGAACCCGCCAAGCTCAACGTCGTGATCTACCGCGAGAACACCGAGGACGTCTACGCCGGCATCGAGTACCAGGCCGGCACCCCCGAGGCCGCCAAGGTCCGCGAGTTCCTGGTCGGCACGCTCGGCGCCAAGATCCGTGAGCACAGCGCGATCGGCATCAAGCCGATGAGCGCGTTCGGCTCGAAGCGCCTCGTGGTCAAGGCGCTGCGCTACGCGATCAGCCACCGCCGCCCCTCGGTGACCCTGGTCCACAAGGGCAACATCATGAAGTTCACCGAGGGCGCCTTTCGCGACTGGGGCTACGAGGTCGTGCGGGAGCAGTTCAGCGGCCAGACGGTCTGCGAAGCGGACCTCGGATCGACCGGCGCGGGCGGCAAGGTCATCGTGAAGGACCGGATCGCCGACTCGATGTTCCAGCAGGTGCTGCTGCGCCCCGACGAGTACGCCGTGCTCGCGACGCCCAACCTGAACGGCGACTTCCTGTCCGACGCCTGCGCGGCGCAGGTGGGCGGACTCGGCATGGCGCCTGGGGCCAACATCGGCGACGGCTACGCGGTGTTCGAGGCGACGCACGGCACCGCCCCGAAGTACGCCGGTCAGGACAAGGTGAACCCGAGCAGCCTGATCCTCTCCGGGGTGATGATGTTCGAGGAGATGGGCTGGAATGATGTGGGCGAGGCCATCATCCGGGGCATCGAGGGGGCCATCAAGGCCGGCACCGTCACGTACGATCTCGCCCGGCAGATGCCGGGCGCGAAGGAAGTGAAGTCGTCGGGCTTCGCCGACGCCATCATCGCCCACCTGACGCGGAGCTGAGACCCAGCGTGCGCACCACCGTCAAGGTCGTCCCGCTCGAGCAGGCCGGGACCGACCTGCTCGTCGTCGCGACGGGCAGGCTGCACGACAAGCTGCCCGATTCCCTCCTCGGCCTCGATGCCCAGGCCGGTGGCGCGCTGCGCCGGGCCGTGGCCGCCGGGGATTTCACCGGGGACCGCGACCAGACGCTGCTCGTGTACCCGGTGAAGGGAGCGAGCCGCATTCTGCTGGTCGGGCTGGGCGAGCACGCGGAGATCACCCGCGCCTCGATCCGGACCGCGGCCGCGATCGCCACCCGCCGGGCCACGGGCTTCGGCGCGCGCGCCGTGGCGTTCCACGTCGCGAACGAGACGCATTGCGGCGTGCCGGCCGAGGCGATCGCGCAGGTTGCGGTCGAAGGGGCCGGGCAGGGGGCGTGGCGCTTCGTGGATCTGAAGGCCGTGCGGGAGGACCGGGGCGCGGTGGCGCGGTTCGACGTCATCGCAACGCGGGAAGTGCGCGCCGACATGGAGCGCGGCCGGACGACCGGCCACGCGATCGCGGTCGGGCAGAAGCTCGCCCGCAACCTTCAGATGCTGCCGGGCAACGTCTGCACGCCGAGCTACCTCGCGGAGATCGCCCGGGAGCTGGGGCGTGCCTACGGGTTCCGCATCACCGTGCTCGATCGCGCACACATGGAGAAGGAAGCCATGGGGGCGCTCCTCGCCGTGGCACGCGGCAGCCAGGAGGAGCCCCGGTTCGTGATCCTGGAATACCGCGGCGCCGGGCGGGCGGCGCCGGTGTGCCTCGTCGGCAAGGGCATCACGTTCGACTCGGGTGGCATCTCGATCAAGCCGGCCGAGAAGATGGAGGAGATGAAGTACGACATGTCGGGCGCGGCGGCCGTGCTCGGCACGTTCGAGGCCCTGGGCCAGCTCAAGCCCGCCGTGAACGTCGTGGGGTTGATCCCGTCCACCGAGAACCTGCCGTCGGGCACGGCGACCAGGCCGGGTGACGTGGTCCGGAGTCAGCTCGGCAAGACGATCGAGATCATCAACACGGACGCGGAGGGCCGGCTGATCCTCTGCGACGCGTTGTCGTTCGCGCGCCGCTTCAAGCCCGCGTGCACGATCGACGCCGCCACCCTCACCGGCGCCGTCGTCGTGGGGCTCGGCACCCACGCCACGGGCCTGATGGGCAACGACGATCACCTGATCGAGGAGGTCCAGCGCGCGGGCGACCGCGCCGGTGAGCGCTGCTGGCCGCTGCCGTTGTGGCACGAGTACCGCGAGCAGATCAGGTCGGACGTCGCCGACGTAAAGAACTCCGGCGGCCGGACCGGCGGGACGATCACCGCGGGCTGGTTCCTGCGGGAGTTCGTGGACGGCTTCCCGTGGGCCCACCTGGACATCGCGGGTACGGCATACACCGACACCGAGCGCCCCGGTCTCACGAAAGGGCCGACAGGCGTCGGAGTACGCCTGTTCACCGAGTTCCTGCTCGGGCGCGCGCGGGGGTGAGCGGCGCGCGCCCCGGCGCGATCTGCCTGACCGCCGTCGTGCTGCTGAGCGTGGCGGTGGGCGCGGCCGCGCAAAACCCGCCGCCCCCGCCCCCGCGGCCGCCGAATCCTCCGCCGGCCGATACCATCCGGGCTGATACCCTCCAGGGCGATACGACGCAAGCAAAGCCGCCCGCCCCCGGCTTCGTTCCGACACTCCCCCCCGAGGTCCCACCCGGCCCGCTTCCGCCGGGGAGTCGCCTCACCTTCACGCGCGATTCGGTGCTCTGGACCAGCGCCTACACGCTCGCCGAGCTGCTGACCGAGGTGCCGGGTGTGTACGTCGCGCGGACGGGATTCGTCGGCCAGCCGGCGGCGGCGATGTACGGCGGGCGTGGCCCCGCCGGGATCGAGATCTACTGGGACGGTCTCCCGCTGCTGCCGCTGGGCGCCGACTCGGCGACCGTCGACCCCGGACAGATCTCCCTGTTCGGCATCGGCCGCGTCGAGATCGAGCGACTCCCCGGGCTGCTGCGCGTGTATCTCGTCTCGGAGCGGAGCACGCTGGTCGGATCGCGGTCGCTGCTCAGGATCGTGAGTGGCTCGTTCAAGACCGGTGGCTATGCGGGGCTGTTCCAGTATCGGACCGCCGGCGGGGTCGGCCTCGATCTGCTGGCGGATTTCCTGGGTACGCAGGGATCGCTGACGCCGCGCCGCAACGCGGAGTGGTTCACCCTGCGGGCCAAGGCGGAGTGGACGCCGTCTCCGCTGCTCGCGGCGTCCGCGCAGTTCAGCCGCCTCGCGTTCTCGCGCGACCCGACGGAGACCACGGCCGGCCCGTTCATCCCGCAGCGCGCGGACAGCCGCACGGAGGCGCTCGTGCGCGTGGTGGCCTCCAGCCGTCCCAACCGCGAGGGGCTGTCGGTGGAAGCGGGCCTGCAGACGACGGCGTGGCGTGCGGACTCGGGCACCGCGGACACCGTGCTCGGGACCCGCAGCGTCCATCGCGTGTTCCTGGGACTGCGTGCCGCGGCTCGGTACGCCACGGCCGATCTGCTCGCGAGCATCGGCGACCGCTATACGCCGGCGTCGGCGATGCTGCGCGCGGGCTGGCTGCCGCTGCCCTGGCTCGTCGCGTCCACCGACGCCAGCTGGACGCGTTACGATGGCGGCCGCAGCTCGCTGCGCGGCCACGCCGCCGTGGGACTGGTCTGGCGCGGTCTCTCACTCGTCGGGGAGGGCACGCTGGCCGACGCCGTCACGGCACCGGGGCTCCCGGCCGACACCGCGCAGGCCACCGCCGACCTCGGCGCCCGGGCCGGCTTCGCGTCGCGCCGCATCGCGATCCAGGCCGGTGTCGAGCGACGCGACGCGTTTGCCCAGCCCGCCTCGCCGACCTTCGCGGGCATCGGCGCGCTGCCGTCCTCGCCCGCCGCCACCTACGGGGTCGGGGATCTCACCGTGCAGCTCGGTCCGTTGACGGTGAACGGCTGGCTCGCGCATCCCGTCAGCGGTGCCGCAGCCGCGTTCGACCCGCCGACCCATCTGCGCGGCGCCATCACGTTCCGCTCGAAGTTCTGGCGCACGTTCCGCAGCGGCGCCTTCGATCTCAAGGCGCAGGTCGCGCTCGAGTCATGGAGCGCAGGCACCGCCGGCCTCGACGCCGACGGTGCCCCGATCCCGCTCCCTGCCGCGACGCTCTCCGAGGCCTATCTCCAGATCGAGCTGGTGCAGTTCAGCGCGTTCTACTCCCTCAAGAATGCGTTTGGCTCGATCGAGGGATTCGTCCCCGGTTTTGCCTACCCGCAGTCGATTCAGACGTTCGGCGTGAAGTGGCGCTTTCAGAACTAGCGGCCCTTCCTTCTCCCACATACCTTTCGCCCCCACGAGTCCGGAAGGAAGCGCATTCCCGTGGCCCGCTCCATGACCGGCTTCGGAGTAGCGGACGGCCCCGTCGCGGGCGGTCGCCTCCAGGTCGAGATCCGCACGGTCAATCACCGGCACTTCAACGTCCAGCTGCGGCTCCCGCCCGCGCTGCAGCCGTTGGAGGAGACGTTCCGCCAGCATCTGCGCGGTCGCCTCGAGCGCGGCCACGTGAGCGTGTCGGCCCGCTGGCTGGAGGAGCCCGTGAGCCGGGACCTCGTCACGGTGGACGTCGACCGGGCGCGGTCGGTCCTGGTGGCGCTCGCGCAGCTGCGCGCCGCGCTCGATCTCCCGGGCGCCATCGACCTGCAATTCGTGGCGCGGCAGCCCGAGGTGCTGCGCTTCGACGCGGCCGGCGCGGAGCCGACGATCGACGGCACGGCGGTCCTGGCGATCGTCAACGGGGCGCTGGCCGGCGTCCTCGCGATGCGCGAGCGCGAAGGGGCCGTTCTCGTCGGCGAGCTCGAGCTGCGGCTCGACCTCATCCGGCAGGGCCTCGACCACGTGCGGCGCCGGGCGCCCGAGCGCCTCACGGCCGAGCACGACCGCCTGCGGGCGGCGGTGCGGGAGCTGCTGGAAGGCCGGGAGCCCGACCCGCAGCGCCTGGCGCAGGAGATCGCATTGCTGGCGGACCGGCTCGACGTCACCGAGGAAATGGTGCGACTCGCCACACACCTCGACGCGGCCTGGGAGGCGCTTCGCGCCGAGGCCGCGCCCGGGCGCCGGCTCGGCTTTCTCGGACAGGAGATTCTCCGCGAGATCAACACGATCGGCTCGAAGGCCAACGACGCGGCCATCGCCCAGGTGGTCATCGACATGAAGCAGGAGCTGGAGCGGTTTCGCGAGCAACTGGAGAACCTCGAGTGAAGCCGTTCCTGCTCGTGCTCTCGGCGCCATCCGGCGGCGGCAAGACCACCATCGCCAAGGCGCTGCTCGCGGCCCGCGAGGACCTGGGCTACAGCGTGTCCGCCACGACCCGGGCGCCGCGGCCCGGCGAGCGCGACGGCACGGACTACTACTTCCTCCCACGCGAGGAGTTCGAGCGCCGACTGGCCGCGGGGGAGTTCCTCGAGACGGCCGAATATGGCGGGCACCGGTACGGCACCCTCGCAGCCGAACTCGACCGGGTGCTCGGGTCGGGGCGCCACGTCGTGCTGGACATCGAGGTGCAGGGAGCCCGCGCGATCCGCGAGCGGTGCCAAAACGTCGTGAGTGTCTTTATTATTCCCCCATCGGCACAGGCGCTGGTGGACCGGCTGGGTGGACGTAACACCGAGCGGCCCAAGGACTTGGTCAAGCGGCTCCGGCGCGCGGTCGAGGAGCTGGGGGACGCCGCGCAGTACGACTATCTGGTGGTGAACACCGACCGTACACAGGCGGTGGCGGAGGTGGCCGCGATCATCGACGCCGAATCGCGGCGGCCGGGGCGACTCCCGGAGCTGCCCGACTCACTGCGGGCCTTGGCCCGCCAGATCGCCGCGCAGGCGGATCTGCTGGAACGCACGTAGGCACGGAAGGATCAGAGACACAGGCATGCAGATCTTCACCCCGCACACGGTCGCGCAACGCGCCGCCAACAAGTACCTCGGCGTCCTCGTCGCGGCGAAGTTCGCCCGGTTCGTCAACGATTTCCCGCGCGATCGCTCGATCGAGCTGGAGAAGAAGCTCACGACCCGCGCCCTCGAGGAGCTGGCGCAGGGCCGTCTGACCTACCGACTCGTCCGCCGGCGCCGGCAGGAGACGTGACGCTCACCGGCCGGCACGTACTCCTGGGCGTGTCGGGCGGGATCGCGAGCTACAAGGCGTGCACGCTCGCCCGCCGGCTCGTGGACTCGGGAGCGGTGGTGGACGTGGCGCTCACGGCGTCCGCTGCCGAGTTTGTCCGACCCGTGACGTTTGAGGCACTGACCGGGCGCCCGGTCCTCGGCTCGCTGTGGGAGCCGGGCCGGGCACTCGCGCACATCTCCCTCGCCCGCCAGCCCGATCTCCTGCTGCTGGCCCCGGCAACCGCGCACCTGCTCGCGCGCGCGGCGCTGGGACTGGCGGACGACCTGCTCACCGCCATTCTCCTCGCGCGGACCGGCCCGGTGCTCGCGGCGCCGGCCATGAACGACGCGATGTTCGCGCATCCGGCAACCCAGGCGAATCTCGCAACGCTGCGCAACCGCGGGTGGTCGTTCATCGGCCCCGTCGCGGGCCCGCTTGCCGAGGGCCCGAGCGACCGGCCGGGTCGCATGAGCGAGCCCGAGGAGATCTTCGCGGAGGTGGAGCGCCTGCTGCGGGGCCCGGCGAGCAGCTTGCGGGGACGGCGCGTCCTCGTCACGGCGGGCCCGACGCGCGAGCGGCTCGACCCGATCCGCGTCATCACCAACCGGTCGAGTGGGCGGATGGGGTTTGCCTTGGCGCAGGCGGCCTTCTCGCGCGGCGCGGAGGTGACGCTCGTCGTCGGCCCGACGCTGCTCACCCCACCGTACGGCCCCGCGGTCGAGCGGGTGGAGACCACGGCAGACCTCCAGGCCGCGGTCGGTCGCCATCTCCCGACGACGGACGTGCTGCTGATGGCGGCCGCCCCGGCGGACTTTCGCCCGACCAGCCCAGCGACCGGCAAGCGCGTGCGCGAGGAAGGCGCCCTGGCCCTTTCGCTCGAGCCGACACCGGACGTTCTCGTCAGCACCCGCGAGCGGCGCAAGCCGGGCGCGCTCGTGGTGGGATTCGCCTACGAGACCGACGACGGCGTGGCCAGGGCGCGCGCCAAGCTGAGCCGCAAGGCACTCGACCTCGTGGTGCTCAACATGGTGGAACCGGACGCCGGAGCGGAGGTCGCCACCAACCGCGTGACGCTGGTGACCGCCGAGCGGGCCGTGGCGGGGCCGCTCGAAGCCAAGGAGGATGCGGCCGAGCGGATTCTCGACGCGGTGGAAGCCCTGTTGTGAACGACGCTCGGGACCTGGCGCGGCGATACCTGGCCCAACAGATCGAGCTGGGACAGCCCCCTCTGGTGCTGGGAGTCTCCTCTCCAGCTCTGCCCGCTCCGCCCCCTCCGCCCCACCGTGCGGCGGGAGCGGCGGGGGGAGGAGAGCAGAGGGGTGCAGGAGCGGGAGGAGGGGCAGTGGTGAGGGGCCGGCGGGGCAGCCCCGCCTGGCAGAAGGACCTGCCGCCGATCCCGGGCAAGGGGTTGGTCGTCGACGCGCCCGCACGCGACCTGTTCGCGGCGGACCCGCTGGCCGGCGCGGCGATGGCGGACGTCGAGCGCATGGTCCACCGGTGCACCCAGTGCCGGCTGCACCAAGGCCGGACCCATGCGGTCCCCGGTGAAGGGCCGACCGATGCCCGCCTCGTCGTCGTGGGGGAGGGTCCGGGCGCGAACGAGGACCAGCAGGGCCGGCCGTTCGTCGGGCGGGCGGGGGAGCTGCTCAACGACATCCTTGCCGCCATCGGCTGCCCGCGCGAGACGGTGTACATCTGCAACGTGGTGAAGTGCCGGGCACCCGAGAACCGCAAGCCGATGGCCGACGAGATGGAGGCATGCCTCCCGTTCCTGCACCGCCAGCTTGCCATCATCGGCCCAAAGGTTATCGTCGCACTGGGTGCGACGGCGGCGGAGGCCCTGCTGGGGAGCAAGGCGTCGTTGTCCGCGCTGCGAAACAAGGTGCACGAGTGGCGCGGCACCCCGCTGATCGTCACCTATCACCCCGCAGCGCTGCTGCGGAACCCGAACTGGAAGCGACCCGCCTGGGATGACGTCCGTATCGCCCGTCAGCTCCTCGACCGGTAGCGCCGAACCGGCGCTGCGGCAGGCGCCGTGGAGTCCCGAAGCTGAGCAGGCGGTGCTGGGCGCCATGCTGCTCGACCAGGACGCGGCGCTCAAGGCCGTCCAGGCCCTGGACGACACCGCGTTCTACCGGGACGCCCACCGCCGCATGTTCCGGGCGATGGCCGAGATCGTGGACCGCGGCGACGTGCTCGACCCCGTGGTGCTGCGCGACGCGCTGTCCCGTCGGGGGGATCTCGAGGCCGCGGGGGGCCTCGAGTACATCGCCGAGCTGCTGGACGTCGTCCCCACCGCCGCCAACATCGAGTTTCACGCGCGGATCGTCCGCGAGAAGGCGCTGCTGCGGCGCCTGATCGACGTCGGGACGCATCTGGTGCAGGCCGCCTACGAGGGGCGTCACGATGTCGGGACGCTGCTCGACGAGGCCGAGCAGCGCGTCTTCGAGGTGTCCAACGCCCGCGGCACGCAGGAGGTCGTCCGCATCAAGGAGCTGATGTGGCAGGCGATGGAGCGCATCGAAGCGCGGGACCGCGGCGATGAATCGGTACGCGGGGTGCCGAGTGGCTTCACAGATTTGGACGAGAAGACGAACGGCTTCCAGCGGAGCGATCTGATCATCGTGGCGGCTCGACCCTCCATGGGCAAGACGTCGTTTTGCCTCAACGTCGCGGCGAACGCGGCGCTCGAGCACAAGGTGCCGGTGGCGGTCTTCTCGCTCGAGATGTCGAAGGATCAGCTGGTCGAGCGGCTGCTCGCGGCCGAGGCCTTCGTGGATCTCCACCGGTTGCGGAGCGGCGGGCTGCGCGCCGACGACTACCCCAAGCTCTCCCGCGCGGCGGGCCTGCTGGGGACCGCGCCGATCTGGATCGACGACACGCCGGCCCTGACCCTGCTGGAGCTGCGCTCGAAGGCGCGGCGACTCAAGGCCGAGCACGACATCGGGCTGTTCGTCGTCGACTATCTCCAGCTGATCCGGGGGTCGACCCGCGCCGAGAGCCGGCAGGAGGAGATCAGCTACATCTCGCGGTCGCTCAAGGCGCTCGCCCGGGAGCTGGACACGCCGGTGGTCGCGCTGTCGCAGCTGTCCCGCGCGCCCGAGCAACGCGGCGGAGACCGCCGCCCGGTGCTCTCCGACCTGCGCGATTCCGGCGCGATCGAGCAGGACGCCGATCTGGTGATCTTCATCTACCGCGCGGAGATGTACCCGGGCGTCGTGCAGCGGGACGAGGGTGACGAGGGCCTGGCGGAGGTGATTCTCTCCAAACACCGGAACGGACCGACCGGCACTGTGAAGCTCGCCTTCCTCAAGCAGCATACGCGCTTCGAGAACTACACCGAGCGCGCGTCCGAGGGCCCGGGTGCCCCCTAGGCGACGCTCCGTGTTCCGCTGTGCCGAGTGCGGCGCGGACCACCCCAAGTGGGCCGGCCGTTGCGACGACTGTGGCGCGTGGAACACGCTCGTGGAGGAAGTCGTCGAGCGCCCACGGGCACACGGGGGCCCGGCGGGCCCGCGCGGGGGCGATGCGGATCATCAGCCCGTCCGCCTGTCCGCCGTTTCCAGCGATCGCACCCCGCGTCTCTCGACTGGCCTCGCGGAGCTCGACTGGGTGCTCGGCGGTGGGCTCGTGCCCGGCTCGCTCGTCCTGATCGGCGGCGAGCCGGGGATCGGCAAGTCCACGCTGCTGCTCCAGGCGGCCGCCCGCCTCCAGGCGCAGGGCGTGCCAACGCTGTATGCCGCCGGCGAGGAATCGGTCGAGCAGGTGCGGCTCCGGGCGGACCGGATCACGGAGGATGCCGGCGCGGTGCTCGTCGTGCCCGAGATCCGTGTCGACGCCATCGTGGGGCACGCCGCGGCCGCCGGATCCCAGGTCGTCGTCGTGGACTCGATCCAGACCAGCTACACCGATGACCTCGAAGGCGCTCCGGGCAACGTGGGGCAGGTGCGCGAGTGCGCCGCCCGGCTGATGCGCTTCGCCAAGGGCTCGGGCGCGACGGTCGTGCTGGTCGGGCACGTGACGCGCGGCGGGATCATCGCGGGGCCCAAGACGCTCGAGCACATGGTCGACACCGTGGTCTACTTCGAAGGGGAGCCGAGCAGCGGCTTCCGTGTCCTCCGCGCCGTGAAGAACCGGTTCGGCTCGGTGGACGAGGTGGGGATCTTCGAGATGACCGCGGCAGGGCTCGTCCCGGTCGGGAACCCGTCGGCGGCCTTCCTGACCGGCCGGTTCGACCAGACCGCCGGATCGGCGGTGACCGCCCTGCTCGAAGGCACCCGGCCCGTGCTGATCGAGATTCAGGCGCTCGCCGCCAAGGCCGGGTTCGGGACCCCACAACGGGTCGCCACCGGTCTCGAGCACCGCCGCCTCGCCGTGCTGCTCGCCGTGCTCGAGCGGCGCGGCGGGTTCCCGTTCCACGACCTCGATGTGTTCGTCAACGTCACCGGCGGCGTTCGCCTGGTCGAGCCGGCCTCGGACCTCGCCGTGGTCGCCGCGCTGATGTCCAGCGTCACCGATCGCGCGCTGCCGGCCGACGCGGTGTTCCTCGGCGAGGTGGGACTCGGCGGGGAGATCCGCCCCGTGGTCGCGACCGAGCGCCGGCTCGCCGAGGTCGAGCGCCAGGGCTTCCGGCGGGCGTTCGTGTCGGCCCGCAGCCAGCCGGCGTCCAGGATCGAGCTGATCCCGATCGCCCATGTCGCCGAACTCAGCGCACGCCTCGCCGCCTGACGTCGGCGTCCTGATCCCGGCGGCCGGCCGCGGCGAGCGCGCCGGCACGGGCGAGCCCAAGCAGTTTCGTCCGATCGCCGGCGTCCCGATGCTGCTGCGCGCGATCCGCCCCTTCGCGCAGCACCCGCGCGTCCGCCGGATCGTCGTCGCCCTGCCGCCGGAGTTCGTCGCCCGACCCCCGGCGTGGCTCGCCGATCTGCGTGGTGAACGGCTCACCCTCGTCGCCGGCGGCGCCACGCGCACCGCGTCGGTGCGCGCGGCGCTGCGGGCGCTCGACGCCGACTGCCGCCTCGTGCTGGTGCATGACGCGGCCCGCCCGTTCGTCAGCTTCGAGGAGATCGAGGGCGTGATCACCGCGGCGGCGGCGGGGGTCGGCGCGCTGGTTGCGCTGCCCGTCTCCGATACGCTGAAGCAGGCATCGGACGCCGGCCGGGTCGAGCGCACCGTGCCGCGGAACGGCCTCTGGCACGCGCTCACCCCCCAGGGGTTTCCGCGCGCCATGCTGGAGGAGGCGTATCGCGCGGCCGGCGACGCGGCGGCCGCGACGGATGACGCCGGACTCGTCGAGGCGCTGGGTCGCTCCGTGGTGCTGGTGCCCGGTCGTGCGGCCAACTTCAAGGTGACGAGCGCGGACGACTTCGTCCTCGCGGAGGCGCTGGCGCGCACATGACCGCGCTCCCGTTCCAGACGGCGGAGCAGTGTGCCGCCGCCGCGCCGCGCGTCGCGGCGCACCTCGCCGAAGGCGGGTTGCTGGCCTATCCGACGGAGACGGTGTACGGGCTGGGATCCCGCGCCACGGTGCGTGACGTCGCGGCGCTCTCGCAGCTGAAGGGCAGGCCGCAAGGCAAGCCGTTCTTGCTGCTGGTGGCGAGCCGGCGCATGGCGGAGCAGCACGGCCTGCTGTTCACGGCGGCGGCCGCCGCGCTGGCGGACGCGTTCTGGCCCGGTGCGGTCACGCTCATCCTGCCCGGCGGGCGCGGGTTGCCCGATTCACTGCGTGGCTCGGAGGGAGGGATCGCCGTCCGCTGGACGTCGCACCAGGGCATGGCCGAGCTGATCGCGTACGTCGGAGTGCCGCTCACCTCGACCTCCGCCAACCGGCCCGGCGCCCCGACGGCCCCCGGCGTCGGTGCCATCCTGCAAGTGTTCGAACCGGCCGTCGCCGCGGGTCGGCTCCTGGTCCTGGACGGCGGCGTCCTGGGAAACGTCCCGCCATCCACCGTCGTGGACTGCACGGCTCCGGTGCCACGCCTGGTACGGGAAGGCGCGATCCCCCGCGGCGAGCTGCAGGCGCGGGTCGGGAGGTTCGCGCCATGACCCACGTGCTGTTCGTCTGCACGGGAAACATGTGCCGCAGCCCGCTGGCGGAGGCGCTGATGAAGCGTGAAGCCGAGGCGCGGGGGCTCGCCGACCTCACGGTGTCATCCGCCGGGACGGGGGCCTGGGACGGCGCGCCGGCCTCCGAGGGGGCGTATCTGGTGGCGCTCGAGCACGGGCTCGATCTGTCGGCGCACCGCGCTCGGTTGGTGTCGCGTGAGTTGCTGCGCGAGGCCGATCTCGTGCTCACGATGGCGCGGCACCACCGAGCGCGGGTCCAGGAACTCGACCCGGCGGCGCGGGCGCACGTGCTGGGCGAATACGCCGGGCGGACGGGGCCGGAGGCCGAGGTGAGCGACCCGTTTGGCGGCGATCTCGAGCTGTACCGCACCACGTATTCCGAGCTCGAAGAGCTGGTGCGCGTCGCGGCGGGACGCCTCACGAAGGAGCGCGGTGCTCAGGATTCGGGGATCTAGCCGCGTTCTCGCCGTGCTCGGCGATCCGATCGCGCACTCGCTCTCTCCCGAGATGCACAACGCCGCGATCGCCGGCCTCGGCCTGGACGCCGTGTTCATCCCGCTCCGCGTGTCGCGGGCGACGCTGCCGGTGGCGCTGGACGGCTGCGGCGCACTCGGCATCGCCGGGAACATCACGGTTCCCCTGAAGCAGGCTGCCGCGGCGCACATCACCCACCTCACGCCGCTCGCCGCCGCCTTGGGCGCGGTCAACACGTTCTGGATCGCCGGTGGCGCGCTCCACGGCGACAACACGGATGTGGTGGGCCTGGACGAGACGCTCGCCGCGCTGGACGCCGAGCCGCCGTGGCTCGTGATCGGCGCCGGCGGGTCCGCGCGCGCCGTCGCCGCCGTCGCGGCGCGACGCGGCGTGCCGCTCCTCGTCAACGCGCGCACCGCCGAGCGCGGCGGGACGTTCTGCACCTGGGCCCGATCCCTGCAGGGCGACCCCGACGTCCGTCCGGACGACGCGCGACCCGTCGGCACCGTGATCAACGCGACACCGCTCGGCCTCGCGCCCGGCGACCCCCACCCGCTGCCGGCGGAGCGCTGGCGCGCCGCCGCCGTCGCGCTCGACCTGGTGTATCGCCCCGGGGAGACCGCGTGGGTGCGCGCCTGCCGTGCCGGCGGTCTCCGCGCCGCCGACGGCCGCGGCCTCCTTGTGGCACAGGGAGCGCACGCCTTCGAGCGGTTCTTCCCGGGCGTGCGGGCGCCGCGGGAACTGATGCGGGCCGCCGTAGCCCGGGCGCTGGCCCCGTGACCGTTACCTTGCTCCGCGCGCTCGAGCGGTTCCTGCTTCCCAACGCCTGCGTCGCCTGCGATCGGCCGATGCCGGAGCAGACCCCCGATCGGCTGCTCTGCGGGCTCTGCCGCACGCGGCTCCGGTCGGTGCCCGCCGGGTGCGCCCGCTGCGGACAGCCACTGCCGCCGATCCCGCCGTGCCGCTTCTGCCGCGATTGGCCGACCGCGCTTGCGGAGGTGCGCAGCGCCGTATGGCTCGACGATCCGGCGCGAGCCGTCGTCCATCACCTCAAGTACCAGGGACTGCCGACCCTCGGGCGTGAGGCCGCGGAGTTGATCGGTCGCTGCTTCCCGCGGCCCGCCGGCGCGCTCCTCGTTCCGATTCCCCTCGCGCCACGGCGCCTGCATACCCGTGGCTACAATCAGGCGACCGCGATCGCACGCGGGCTCGGTGCGCTCTGGCGACTCCCGGTCGCGGAGACGCTCGTGGCGCGCACGCGCGACACCGGCACGCAGACCGCGCTCACGCCCGAGGCGCGGTCGAAGAACGTCGCCGGCGCGTTCCGGGCGAAGCACGCCACCGGGAAGCCGGGTGAACGGGCGGTTATATTGGTGGACGACGTGCTCACGACCGGTGCGACCCTCTGCGCCGCAGCTGCCGCGCTCGCGGACGCCGGGTGGTCGGTCATCCGGGGTGTCACGTTCGCTCGCGCCTTACCCTACGAACTCCGCGCCGCCGTCTGAGCCCGTTCGGGGCTCTCCGCAGCGCGCCGCCGACAGACTCGAAAGCGGGGAGGATATGCCGGTACGCATCGCCATCAACGGATTCGGCCGGATCGGGCGCAACGTGCTGCGCGTCCTGGCCAAGCGCCAGACCGATCTCGAGGTCGTCGCCCTCAACGACGTGACCGACGCGGCGACGCTCGCCCACCTGCTGAAGTACGACTCGGTCCACGGCCGGTATCCCGGCGACGTGACCGCCGAGCCGGGCGCGCTCCACGTCGCCGGCCGCACGCTCCGCGTGCTCGCCGAGAAGGACCCGGCCAAGCTCCCGTGGAAGGAGCTCAAGGTGGACGTCGTACTCGAATCCACCGGGCTGTTCACGGACCGTGACAAGGCCGCCGCCCACCTGACGGCAGGGGCCAGGAAGGTGCTGATCAGCGCGCCGGGCAAGAAGGAGGACATCACCATCGTGTTCGGCGTCAACCACGCCGCGTACGACCCGGCCAAGCACCACGTGATCTCCAACGCCTCGTGCACGACCAACTGCCTCGTGCCGGTGGTGAAGGTGGTGCGCGATGCGTTCGGCTTCGAGCGCGGCTTCATGACGACGATCCACAGCTACACCAACGATCAGCGGATCCTCGACCTGCCGCACAAGGACCTGCGGCGAGCCCGCGCCGCGGCGCTCAACATCATCCCCACCACGACGGGCGCCGCCAAGGCGACCAGCCTCGTGATCCCGGAGGTGAAGGGCAAGCTCGACGGCGTCTCCCTCCGGGTCCCGACGCCGAACGTCTCGCTGGTGGATCTGAGCTGCATCGTGGCGAAGGCGACGACGATCGAGGACGTTAACGCGGCGTTCCGCCAGGCGGCCGCCGGGCCCCTCAAGGGGATTCTGGCCGTGTGCGACGAGCCGCTGGTCTCCTGTGACTTCAATGGCGACCTCCACTCGAGCACCGTGGATGCCGCCAGCACCAACGTGATCGACGGCACGCTGGTGCACGTGTCGTCCTGGTACGACAACGAGATGGGGTACTCGGCGCGCTGCGTGGACCTGCTCGATTACATGGCCCAGAGATTCTGATGCCCAAGCGCACGCTGGAGGCGCTCGCGGGCCAGCCGCTGGAAGGCCTGCGGGCGCTCGTCCGCGTCGACTTCAACGTGCCGGTGACGGATGGCGTGGTGACCGACCGCACGAGGATCGACGCCGCCGTCCCGACGATCCGCTGGCTGCGGGACCGCGGATGCCGCGTCGTACTGTGCTCCCACTTCGGGCGACCGAAGCACGGCCCCGATCCGCAGTACTCGTTGCGCCCCGTGGCGGCGACCCTCGAGAGCGTGCTCGGCATGCCGGTGCTGTTCCTGGAGGACCCCACCTCGGCCGCCGCCGAGCAGGCGATACGGCAGATGCGGCGCGGCGCGGTGGCGCTGTGCGAGAACACCCGGTTCTACCCCGGCGAGGAACGCAACGACACGGCCCTGGCGGCGCGCTTCGCCGCGCTCGGCGACTTCTACGTCAACGACGCGTTCGGGTCCGCCCACCGCGCGCACGCCTCCACGGAGGCCGTGGCTCATCTGCTCAAGCCCGCCGTCGCCGGCTTCCTGATGGCGAAGGAGCTGGCATATCTCGGCGCGGCGCTCGCCACGCCGAAACGGCCGTTCGTCGCCGTGCTCGGCGGCGCAAAGATCTCGGGCAAGATCGACGTCATCGAGCACCTCCTCCCTCTGGTCGACGCGATCCTGATCGGCGGCGCGATGGCCTGTACGTTCTTCAAGGCGATGGGGCTCGAGGTCGGCAGGTCGCTGGTCGAGCCCGACCGTGTGGACATGGCCCGCACGCTGCTGGAGCGGGCCGGCGCGAAGCTCGTGCTCCCCGGGGGCGGCGTCGTGGCCCAGGAGCTCACGCCCAACGCCGTGACCCGCACCGTCGCACGCGACGCGATCACGCCCGGCTGGGCCGTCTACGATATCGACCCGGCAACCGCTGCGGAATTCCGCGCGCGCATCCTCGCCGCCCGGACAATCGTCTGGAACGGACCGATGGGGGTGTTCGAGACGCCGCCGTTCGACGCCGGGACGCGCGCGGTGGCGGCGGCCCTGGCCGAGGCAACGGCGCACGGAGCGGTCACGGTCGTCGGGGGCGGTGACTCGGCCGCCGCCGTGGCGCAGGCGGGACTGAGCGACAAGGTGAGCCACGTCTCGACCGGCGGCGGCGCGTCGCTCGAGTTCCTCGAAGGGAAGACCCTGCCGGGCGTCGCGGCGCTCGACGACCAATGAAGCCGCTCATCTTCGCGGGCAACTGGAAAATGCATCTCGGGCCCGAGGGCGCCGGCCGATTCCTCGACCGGTTCCTCGCGGGGTATCGCCCCGCCGCCGACCGGGAGGTCTGGTTCTTCGCGCCCGCCGTGTCGGTGGCCACCGTCGCCGCAGCGGTGCGCGATCGTGCCGGCCTGCGCGTGGGGATCCAGCACGTGCATTGGGAAGGGAAGGGGGCATTCACCGGCGAGACCAGCGTCGCGATGGCCCGCGAGGCGGGCGCCACCGCCGCACTGGTGGGTCACTCGGAACGCCGCCACGTGTTCGCCGAAACCGACGCCGAGACCGGCCGCAAGGTCCGCGCGGTGCTCGCCGGTGCGCTCGCGCCGGTGCTGTGCGTGGGCGAAACCCTCGCCGAGCGGGAGCGGGGCGAGACCCTCGCCGTGGTGCACCGCCAGGTGTCCGTGCTCGAGGGCCTTCCCGCAGAGAGCTTGTCGAAGGTGTACATCGCGTACGAGCCCGTGTGGGCGATCGGCACCGGCCGCAACGCCACGCCGGAAGACGCAGCCCAGGTGCACGCCGCCATCCGCCGCCAGCTCCGCGAGCTCGGCGCGCCGGCCGCAGAGACGTGGATTCTCTATGGCGGGAGCGTCAAGCCCGACAACGCGGCGGCCCTCGTCGCGGAGGCCGAGATCGACGGCGTGCTGGTCGGCGGCGCCTCGCTGGATCCCGACTCCTGGAGCGCGATCGTCCGCGCGCGCCGCGATTGACCGGGTTCCCGGGCCCGGGTATCTTGCGGCCTCGAAGAGGGGTCACATGTTCACATTCCTGATCGTGGTGCTGGTCATCGACGCCGCCATCCTGATGACCGTCGTCCTGCTCCAATCGGGCAAGGGCGGCGGGCTCGCCGCGATGGGCGGAGGCGCCTCCACCGAGTCCTTTCTCGGCGGGCGTCAGGCAGTCACCCTGCTGACCAAGCTGTCCTGGTGGACCGGCGGAATCTTCCTCGGGCTCTCGCTCCTGCTCGCGGCGATGTCGTCCCGGGGCGCATCGCCCCGGTCCGTGCTCGAGGGTCAGCTGTCCGCGCCGGCGCCGGTGCAGGCGGCGCCGCTGCCGCTCGACATGGAGCCCGCGCCGGCAGGCGAGGCGACTCCGTCGGGCACGCAGCCGCAGCCTGCGCCGACCACCCCGCCCGGGAAGTGACGGAGGGCAGCCCGCTGCGCCCCGCGTACCTCCTGCTGGAAGACGGCGCGTGGTTCCCCGGAACCACGCGCCGTCCGCTTTCGCCGACTACCGGCGAAGCGGTCTTCACGACCAACTTGACCGGCTACCAGGAGGTCTTCACCGACCCGTCGTACCTCGGGCAGATCGTCGCCATGACGGCACCGATGATCGGCAACTACGGCATCAACGCCGAGGACCTGGAGTCCGACAAGCCGCAGGTGAGCGGGGTGGTGGTGCGGGAGCTGTCGGAGTCGTATTCCAACTGGCGGGCCACGGGGGCGCTCGACGTGTGGCTCGCGGAGCGCGGGATTCCGCTGCTCGAGGGGGTCGACACGCGCCGGCTCACGCGCCATATCCGCTCCCAGGGCGCGATGCGGGCCATCCTCGCCGCGGGCGGTGCGCCCGACGAGGCAGCGCGCGAGCGCCTCGCGGCGAGCCCCCGGATGGAGGGACTCGATCTCGCTTCGCTCGCGACCACGGCGACCGAGCGGCGCGTCGGGGCAGAAAACGCGGGGCGGCATGTCGTGGCCTACGACTTCGGGATGAAGGCGAACATCCTGCGCATCTTCCAGGAGTTCGGCTGCCGCGTGACGATCGTGCCGTCCCGGACGCCTGCCGAACGGGTGCTCGAGCTCGAGCCGGCGGGGGTGTTTCTCTCGAACGGCCCTGGTGACCCGGCGGCGGTAGGGTACGTGCTCCCGGCAATCCGACGGCTTGCCGAGCGTGGGCTGCCGATGTTCGGGATTTGCCTTGGCCATCAGCTCATCGGACTCGCGTTCGGCGCGCGGACGGAGAAGCTCCCCTACGGCCACCGAGGGGGCAACCACCCAGTGCGCGAGATGTCGGACGGGCGTGTTCTGATCACCAGCCAAAACCACGGATTTGCAGTAACGGGAAGCAGTAAGGAGGTCCCAGGTGCCACAGCACTTGAGGTTACGCACCTTAACCTCAATGACGGCACCGTCGAAGGACTGCGACACCGAGAGCTGCCGGTTGTTGCCGTGCAGTACCATCCCGAGGCCTCTCCGGGGCCACACGACGCGAGAGGTCACTTCCGTCAATTCGTCCAAGCTCTTGACAGTCAATAGGTAAGCTCCTATGTTGACCCCCCGGCGCTGAGCCGGCCTGCGGGGAGGAATCCGCCGGTTCAGTGCCCATTCGAGGGGGGATCAATGACGAAAGCCGATCTCGTCGAGAGGGTGACAGCCCAGATCGCCCGAACGGCGGGCCCGATGATCTCCAAGAAGGACTGTGCGCGGGTCGTGGATGCGTTCCTCGATGCTGTCAAGGAGGCCCTTGCCGAGCAGCACAACATCGAGGTTCGTGGCTTCGGCACGTTCAAGATCCGGCGGCGCAAGACACGCATGGCGCGCAACCCCCGAACCGGGGATCCGGTGGAAGTCGCCGCCCGGCCGGTGCCGGTGTTCAAGCCCTCGAAGGAGCTGCGGCTGATGGTCGCCGAACCGGGGTCGGCGGCGGCCGGCACCGAAACCCTCTGACGCGGCCGCAACGCTGATTTGGCAACACCCCGGCTCCCGCCGGGGTGTTTTCGTTTCGGTGACCGCGTGGGTAGCTTTTCCCTCCATGGCAGCGCTTCGCGTCCGGTGCCGGCTGTTCGCGCGCTACGCCGAGCTGGTGGGCAGCGATGAGGTGACCGTCGAGGTCCCGCCGGGTGCTGTCGTGTCCGATGCTGTCACGGCGCTGCGTAGGGCCGTGCGCGGAGCCGCGGCACTCCCGGCGACGCCACTCGTCGCGCTCAACCACCAGCACGTCCCACCGGGGACGCCGCTCCGGGACGGCGACGAGCTGGCGCTGCTCCCGCCGCTCGCCGGAGGTTGACGTGCCCTATGCGACGCGCCAGCCGATCCGAGTCGACGCCCTGATCGCCGACGTCGCGGGTCCAACGCGCGGCGGGACGGCGGTCTTCGTGGGGTCGGTCCGGCGCGGTCCTGAGGACGGTCCGGTCAGCCGGATCGAGTACTCCGCCCACGAACCGATGCTCGAAGCGGAGTTCGCGCGCATCGTGACCGAGGCCCTCGAGCGATGGCCCGACGCACGCGTTGCCGCGCAGCATCGGCTGGGCATCGTCGCGACGGGCGAAGCCAGCATGGCGGTGGCGGTCGCGGCCCCCCACCGCGCCCACGCGTTCGAGGCCTGCCGCCACGTCGTCGAGGAGGCGAAGCGCCGCCTCCCGGTCTGGAAGCGGGAGATCTGCGACGACGGGACGTCGCATTGGCGGGACAACGCGGGAGGCCGCGTCGCCAGCGACGCGCCCGCCGGAGGCCCCTGAGCGTGGCCCTCGGCATCGCCCTCATCGAGCCGCAGATTCCCCCGAACACCGGGAACATCGCTCGACTGTGCGCGGCCACCACGAGCACACTCCACCTGATCGAGCCGCTCGGGTTCTCGCTGGACGACGACCAGCTGCGGCGCGCCGGTCTCGACTACTGGTCCGAGGTGGATCTCTGGATCCACCCACATTGGCGCGCGTTTCGGGAGGCCGTCGCCCGCGACCGCTGCCTCTACTTTTCCTCGCACGGGCGGTTGTCGTATCTCGACGCCCCGTTCGCCCCGAACTCCGTCCTGGTGTTCGGCAGCGAATCCAATGGGATGCCCGACCGCATCCGCGAGAAGCACGCGGAGCGTGTGTACCGCATTCCCATGACGCCGGCCGTGCGCAGCCTCAACCTCGCCACGGCGGTCGCCATCGTCACATACGAGGCGATCCGTCGGCTCGATGTGGCCCTCGAGGAGGGACACGCGGGCGCCTAACCCTCACTATCCAACAATGTGGGTCCTGCCATGATGAAGAAGATCACCGTAGTTGGCGCCGGACACGTGGGGGCGACACTCGCCCAGCGCGTGGCCGAGCAAGAGCTGGCTCGCGAGGTCGTCCTCGTCGACATCCTCGAGGGCATCCCCCAGGGCAAGGGACTGGACCAATGGCAGTCGGGCCCGGTCGAGGGCTTCGACACCAAGATCGTCGGGACCAACGACTACGCCCTGGCCGCGAACAGTGAGATGTTCCTCGTCACGGCCGGCATCGCCCGCAAGCCGGGGATGAGCCGCGACGACCTGGTCCGGACCAACGCCGACATCGTGAAGGCGGTGGGCCAGGAGATCAAGCGGATCGCTCCCAAGGCGATCGTCGTCGTCATTTCCAACCCGCTCGACGTGATGTGCTGGGTCGCCAAGGAAGTCACCGGCTTCCCGCGCGAGCGGGTGTTCGGCATGGCCGGCATCCTCGATACGGCGCGCTATCGCATGTTCCTCAGCGAGGCGCTGCATCTGTCCGTCGAGGACATCCAGGCGATGGTGCTCGGCGGACACGGCGACACCATGGTGCCGTTGATCTCCTACACGACGGTGTCCGGGATCCCCGTCACCCAATTGATCGACCGGCCCGCGCTCGACAAGATCGTCGAGCGGACCCGCAACGGCGGCGCCGAGATCGTGGCGCACCTCAAGACCGGGTCGGCGTACTACGCCCCGTCCTCCGGAGCGGCACAGATGGCCGAGGCGATCGTGAAGGACAAGAAGCGGCTGCTCCCGTGCTCCGCCTGGCTCAACGGGGAGTACGGCATCGCCGGCGTCTACCTGGGGGTCCCCTGCAAGCTGGGCGCGGCGGGCCTCGAGGGGATCGTCCAGGTACAGTTGAGCGCGGATGAGCAGGCGGCGCTCAAGAAATCAGCGGATTCGGTCAAGAAGACGATGGATGCCGTGAAACTGTAGACGCGCTCTGGACGGCTGGGGGTCGAGGGCCTACCTTGACGCCCCGACCCCCCAGCTCCGGAGCACACCATGACGACCGCAGCAATCGCCGCCGTCGCGGCGCCGTACGTTTCGCTGTCCAGCCTCTGGCTCCCCATCCTGCTCGCCGCCGTGCTCGCGTGGATTGCCAGCGCGCTGTTTTGGACGGTGAGCCCGCACCACAAGAACGAGTTCGCGCCGATGCCCGACGAAGACCGGGTGCTCGCCGCCCTGAGGGCGGCGGGCGTGATGCCCGGCCACTACTTCTTCCCCCACGCCGGCTCACCGGACCGGATGAAAGACCCGGAATTCCAGAAGAAGCTGGAGGCCGGGCCGGTCTGCGTGCTCACCGTAACCACGGCCGACGCCATTCGCAACATGGCGCGACCCATGGTGCTGTCGTTCGCGTTCAACCTCGTGGTGGCGTTCTTCGTGGCGTACGTCGCCAGCCGGACCGTCCCCGCCGGATCGAACTACCTCGCCGTGTTCCGCGTCGTCGGGACCATCGCCTTCGCGGCCTACGGCTTCGGGATCCTCCCGGATACCATCTGGTTCCAGCGCGGATGGGGGCGGGCCGGGAAACACCTGTTCGACGCGCTGGTATACGGCTGCCTGATGGCGGGGGTGTTTGGGTGGCGGTGGCCGGGAATGTAGCGGGCAGCGTGGAGCGGGCAGCGTGGAGCGCAAGGGCCGACCCACGCTGCACGCTACACGCTACACGGCTCTAATCCCCCCGGTACTCCACGTAGTTCCGCGGCGTCTCCCACAGCACCAGCTTCACCAGGCGGCCCGGCAACCGTCCCTCCAACATGCCCCAGATGACGACCGCGATGTTCTCCGCGGTGGGATTCAGGTCCGCGAAGGCGGCAACGTCGAGGTTGAGATTGCGGTGATCGAGCGCGGCGACCACGATCGCTTCGGCAATACGCTTGACCTCCCCCAGGTCCGCGACGTATCCGGTCACCGGGTCCACCTCGCCGGCGACCGAGATGTCGAGCTCGTAGTTGTGGCCGTGATAGTTCGGGTTGTTGCACACCCCGAAGATCCGGCGGTTGTCCTCGATCGAGAGTCGCGGGTTGTGCAGGCGATGCGCCGCATTGAAATGGATCCGGCGCGTGACGGTGACGCGAGGCATGGGGAGAATATAGGGCCTGGCGGGGAAGGGAAGCACGGGACGGGCGGCGAGTTGACCCCGACCCGGAACCCTCGCTACCGTTGGCGACATGCGCACACGATCGAGCCTGGCGTGGAGCGTGGCAGGCATCGCCGTCATCGCGGGGGGCCCCGCGCGCGCGCGCGCCCAGAGCCCGGCCTTCGAAGCCGCCTACGGCTGGTGGTTCCCCAGTGGCGACTCGGCGGCCACCGTGTTTCACGCGGGCGTGCATCAGCAAGTGTGGGGTCGGTTCGGCTACGGTCTCGACTTCGTCCACGTGGGCGGCGGCGACAGCGCCGCGAGCCGGACGCTCTCCGGCGGTGAGTTGAGCGTGCGCTTCGGCCTCGACGGATCCGGCCCGTATGCGCTGGCTTCCGCCGGACTGGGCGCTCGGCACCACGGCGGCGGCATCGACGCTTTCTGGACGGCGGGGGGCGGGCTCGCCGCCCGGATCTTCGCGGGGGCGTCCGTGGGAGTCGAAGTGCGCTATCGCGCGGAAGACCAGCGCGTGGCCGGCTTCTGGAACCTCGACTCCGCCGATCTCAAAGGCATCCAGGTGCAGGCCCGCGTCGCGTTCAGCATTCCGGGACGCCGCCGCGACCAGGCGGCGCCGGGCCCCCGGAGCCCCGCACCACCACCCGCCACCGGCCCGGTCCCCCCCCTCACCGTGGAGGACGCCTACCACGCAGCAGTCGCAGCGGGTGCGTCGGACGAAGCGGCGCGGGTGACCGCGAGCATCGTGGAAACGGCGCTCGGAGCCATGGGGATGCCCTACCAGTGGGGCGGAACGGACGCCAACGGGTTCGACTGCTCGGGGCTGATCCAATATGCCTACGGGCAGCACGGCATCGTGTTGCCACGCGTCAGCCGCGATCAGGCCCGCATGGGAGCCGCGGTCGAGCGCCGGGCGGACGCGCTCCGCCCGGGTGACCTGCTCGGCTTCTCCGCCGACGCAACGAGCGCGATCAGCCACGTCGGGCTGTACGTCGGTGACGGGCAGTTCCTCCACAGCTCGTCCACCGGCGTCAAGCTGTCGAGCCTCTCGGCGCCCGACGGTGACAGCCGCTGGTGGCAGCAGCGCTGGGTGCTGGCGCGCAGGATCGTGGAGTAGCAGACCTCCCTTGACACCCCCGGTCCCTGGGGTATACTTCCCTCTCGTTAGCACTCACTGGCACCGAGTGCTAGGCGCATTTAAGGTATTTATTTTCAACATCTTAGTGTCACGGAGGCATTGGAGATGGCCAGTTCCACGAAAGTGAAGGGCAAGATCCACCCGCTCGGCGAGCGCGTGGTGATTCGGGCGCTGGAGGAGACCGAAGAGATGCGCGGCGGCCTCTACATTCCCGATACCGCGAAAGAGAAGCCGCAGGTGGGGGAGATCGTCGCCGTCGGCCCGGGCCGGTTCGAGAAAACCCAGCGCGTCCCGATGGAGCTCAAGGCAGGGCAGAAGGTGCTCTACGGGAAGTACAGCGGCACTGAAGTGACCATCGAGGACGAGCAGTTCCTCATCATCAAGGAATCCGACGTCCTCGCCGTGATCGGCTGAGGGTTTCAGGAGGAAGCAATCCATGGCAGCGAAGGAACTGCATTTCGACATTGACGCGCGCGCGCGGCTGCGGAAGGGTGTTGATCAGCTCGCCGACGCAGTGAAGGTGACGCTCGGCCCCCGGGGCCGGAATGTCGTCATCGACAAGAAGTTCGGCAGCCCCACGGTGACCAAGGACGGCGTGACCGTGGCGAAGGAGATCGAGCTCGCCGATGCGGTCGAGAACATGGGCGCCCAGATGGTGAAGGAAGTGGCGACCAAGACCTCGGACATCGCCGGCGACGGCACGACGACGGCGACGGTGCTCGCCCAGGCCATCTTCCGCGAGGGCCTCAAGAGCGTCACGGCCGGCGTCAACCCGATGGCCATCAAGCGCGGCATTGACAAGGCGATCGCGGTCGTCGTGGAGGAGCTCAAGAAGCTCTCCGTGAAGACCTCCGGCAAGAAGGAGATCGCCCAGGTCGGGGCCATCTCGGCCAACAACGACCCCGAGATCGGCAACCTCATCGCCGACGCGATGGAGAAGGTCGGCAACGACGGCGTGATCACGGTCGAGGAGGCGAAGGGCCTCGAGACGACGCTCGAGACCGTCGACGGCATGCAGTTCGACCGCGGCTACCTCTCGCCGTACTTCGTGACGGACCCGGAGAAGATGGAGGCGATTCTCGAGGACGCCTACATCCTGATCCACGACAAGAAGGTCAGCGCGATGAAGGACCTGCTGCCGGTGCTCGAGAAGGTGGCGCAGACCGGCAAGCCGATGCTGATCATTGCCGAGGACGTCGAGGGTGAGGCGCTCGCGACGCTCGTGGTGAACAAGCTGCGCGGCACCCTCAAGGTCTGCGGCGTGAAAGCCCCGGGCTTTGGCGACCGTCGCAAGGCGATGCTGCAGGACGTCGCGGTGCTCACCGCGGGCAAGGTGATCAGCGAGGAAGTGGGCTTCAAGCTCGAGAACACGGTGCTGGGGGACTTGGGCCGCGCCAAGCGCATCGTGGTCGACAAGGACAACACGACGTTGGTGGACGGGGCTGGCAAGGAGAAGGACATCCAGGGCCGGATCTCCGAGATCAAGGTCGCGATCGACAAGAGCACGTCCGATTACGACAAGGAGAAGCTGCAGGAACGCCTCGCGAAGCTCGCGGGCGGCGTCGCCATCATCAACGTGGGCGCCGCGACCGAGACCGAGATGAAGGAGAAGAAGGCCCGGGTCGAGGACGCGCTGCACGCGACGCGCGCGGCGGTCGAGGAAGGCATCGTGCCCGGCGGCGGCGTCGCCATGCTGCGCGCGCAGGACGCCCTCAAGAAGGTGAAGGTCTCCGGCGAGGACGAGCAGGTCGGCGTGGACATCGTGCGTCGGGCGCTCGAGGAGCCGATGCGGATCATCGCCCAGAACGCTGGGGCCGAGGGCTCGATCGTGGTCGAGAAGGTGCGGACCTCGAAGGACAAGAACTTCGGGTACAACGCCCAGACCGACGAGTTCGAGGATCTGGTCGCGGCCGGTGTCATTGACCCGACCAAGGTGGCCCGCACGGCCCTGCAGAATGCGGGGTCGGTCGCGAGTCTCCTGCTCACCACGGAATGCGTCGTGGTCGAGAAGAAAGAGGAGCAGAAGGCCCTCCCGATGCCGCCCGGTGGCGGCATGGGCGGGATGTACTAGCACGGCAGCACGCAAACGAAGACGCCCCGGGGTGCAACCCCCGGGGCGTCTTCGTTTCGAGCCCTCGACGCAACCTCGCCGCTATGGCTGGCGCTCGAGGACGAAGGGCAGGGCGCGGATGCCGGAGCCGTCCAGCGTCCCCACCAGCCGCAGCGCATCCGGCGAGGCGGCGGCATCGAACCTGATCGGCACGTAGCCCGGGGGCTCGAGCATGAGGGTGACGCTGTCGCCCACAGACGTGCCGGTCACGACGAGATCCACGCGAGGACCGGCGCCCCACAGCGTGCCAGTCCCCTCGAACGTGCCGTTACCCCCGCCTGCCGATCGCCGCGCGAGGGTGACCTCCAGATGCACGTCGGGCTGATCCACGCTCCCGGTCCACGCACCCTGCAGGTCCAGCCGCCCGGCTTCCGTGGGGGAGGCACAAGCCGCCAGCGCGAGACCAAGTCCGAGAACAATCGTCCGCTTTGCCACAGCTCAAGCTCCGTCCGGCAGTCGGATCATTGGGATACAGGATCCGCACCGCCAAACCTGTGGCGTCCGTAACGGCATGTGGCACAAGCAGAAAGCGCCCCGCCAAACAGCGGAGCGCTCAGGCCGTGTTGCAGAGACGCAACGGCCATGCGGCGGCGTCGTGCCTCGCGACGCCTCGCGCGCGCCTCACCGGCTCGCGTCGCGGATGATGCGCTGGACCGTCGTGCTATCGGCGTGCAGCAGTCCCACCGCCGGAAGCCTCGGCAGCAGGACAACCCAGCTCGGGTCCTGGCGAAAGGCCCGCCGGAACAGGGGAATGGACTCGTCCACGCGCCCGATGTCCGCCAGCGTCACGGCGACCCAGTAGATCAGCTCGCCGTTCGTCGCCGAATCGGGCACGAACTCCGACGCGCGGCGATAGCTCGCGAGCGCGGAATCCACCTGACCGGCGGCCACGAAGTTGTCGCCGTCGGTCGCGGCCCGGTAGGCACGCTGCAGCGTCACCAGACGCCGCAGCTCGGCCAGCGGTCGGGGACTGTCCTCCACGCGGAGATCGAACTTCCGCTCCCAGGGCCGGGCGCCGCGCGTCCCCCCCACGACGATCAGGGCCGCCGACTGCTGGCCGCGGATGTCGCCCCCCGCCGCCTGGGCTGCATCGAGCGCGGCGAGCAGCCGGTCGGCGAGGTCGCCCCGCGTCGCCTCGAAGGCACGGGCCATGGCGGGCCACACCGCGTCGCTGCGCATCAAGTTGGCCTGCACTGAATACCACCGGCCCACGTGCTGGCCGGCGGCTGGGATGTCGCGCGAGCCGGTGTACGCGGCCACGCGCCCGCGCGCGTCGATCATGGCGACCTGGCGGACGGCGCTGTCGGCATCTGCCCGCAGCAATGCCGCGAGGGCTTCGGGAGCGGAAACCCCGGTGCCCATGAGGTAGAGCCCGCGCGGGCCGTAGCTCGGATCAATGAACGACTGCGTCGCCACGGCACCCACCCCCGGCTCCGCCCAGACCACGCCACTCCCCACACTGAACCAGTGCGACTGGACGGCGACGCCGATGTCACCGGTGACGCTGTCCAGCGCGACGATGGAGAACGTGTGCGCCGGGCGGCGTGGCACCTGTTGTGCGGCGACCGGCATCGTGACGAGGGCACTCAGCGCGAGCGCAATGGGAGCTGATCGGGTCCGCATGACCGTCTCCGGGAGGGGGTAGGCTCGGCCGCTCGTGTGACGCGCATCACCGGCGCCGCGGCCTCCGTGGCATCGCCTTCACGACCAACGTAACTTATGCCTATGCATGCGGGTGCGCTCTTGGGGATCCTGCTCATCGCGTCACCGGTTGGGATTGCGACCGGACAGCGAGCGCCACGCCTCGACGGGACGTGGCGTGCGAAGACCCCCGACGGTCCGCAGGCCGTGATCGTCCGGGCCGATTCGTCCGCGAGCTGGGGGGACGAGACGGTGCGCTGGCGCATCGTGGCGGACTCGATCTTTATCGCCATGGGCGACGAGTGGATGGTCTACAACTTCAAGCTGGCCGGCCGGCGCCTCACGCTCTCCGGCGGCGACCTGGAGGAACCGATCCTGCTCGAACGCGTCGGTCCGGCGACACCGCGACCGGACAGCGTGGCGGTCCCACCGGCGCCGCCCAGTACGAGCCGCGCCCAGGGCGCGCCGCCCCACCGGTGAGCCGGATGCCCGGCGTCGCACGGTCCACGCGCGCGTGACCCGGGACTCGACCTCTGCCCCGGCGCAGAGCCAGTCCGGTGCGCTCTCGCGCGAGCTGCGGGACTTTCTGATCCAGCTCTCCATCACGATCCACCGCTACGGGATGTATCCCGAGGGGCATCCGTCGCTGGGGCCGACCCTCGAGAACGTGCACGGGCTCCTGGAGGAGGTCCTCGCCACCCGGGCAACCCTGTCGATTGGCGTGGCGCGGAGCCAGCTGGTGATCGAGGGCATCGCGACCGATCCCAAGAACCCCGTGCTGCTCGAGCTCGCGGCGCGGATGCACCGCCACCATATCGGCGCGGTGACGTTCCGGCGTGGGATGCTGAGCGACGAGCTGCACGAATTCCTGGGGGAAGTTGCCCAGGATCCGGACCGGACCGGCAACCCGATCGGACTCAACCCGCGGTTCCGCCAGGAGGTGTGGCCCCACGTCCGGCCGTTCCCGCTCAACTACGAGCGCTTGCGCTTCTCCAGCATCGACGAGCCGCCTCCGGACGAGAGCGCTCAGGCCCGCACCAGCCGCACGCGCTCGGCGCAGCTCTGGCTCGGCCTCGCGCGATCGGCGCTCGCCACCGGGGCCGCGACCGGCGAGGCGGCCGCCTCCGAGGACGAGCTGGAGGCGCTGGAGCGGGTCGATCCCGCACAGCTCGCCGACGCGATCGCGAGCCACGAGCGGGATTCCGCCTACGACCAGGTGATCGTCGGCTACCTGCTGCAGATCGCGGACGAGCTCAAGGGCGGGCAGACGCCGGAATCGGGCGCGTTGCGCAAGCGGATCTCGAAGCTGATTGCCTCGCTCGACCGCACCAGCATGAGTCAGCTGCTGGAGATGGGGGGCGACGCCGCGCAGCGACGCCGGTTCCTGCTCAACGCCGCCGAGGGCATGACGCTCGACGCTGTGCTGGAGCTCGTCCAGGCGGCGGCCAGCAGTGAGCGGCAGACGATCTCGCATTCACTGCTCCGCATGCTCCATAAGCTGGCGCGGCATGCCGACGCCGACCGCGGCAAGCGCAAGGTGACGGCGGAAGCCTCGGTGCGGGAGCAGGTGCTGGGACTGATCCGGGACTGGGCGCTCAACGATCCCAACCCCGACGCGTATCGCATGGCCCTGCAGCGCATGTCCACCTCGACGCCCTTGTTCGCGGTTCCCGAGGAGGCACGCTACGTCCCGGAGCCGCGTCGCGTTTTCGAGATGGCGCTCGAGCTCGACGTCGTGGGGGACGCCGTCGACCGTGCGGTCACCGAGCTGGTCGACAAGGGCGAGCTCAAGTGGATGCTGGACGCCCTGGCCGCGGCGCCCGCGCCCACGGCGGCGGCCGCGCTGCGGGCGCGCATCGCGACGCCCAACCAGGTGGAGCTGTTGCTCGCGCAGGAGCCCCTCAACATCGCGCTGCTGGACAAGCTGCTGTCGGTGATTGGGGCCGCGGCCGCGGATGTGCTGCTCGACGCCTTGATCCGCGCCGAGAACAGCCAGACGCGGCGCGTCGTGATCGAGCGCCTCATTCGGCTGGGCCCCGACGCGGCGCCCGCCGTGATTCGCCGGCTGGACGACGAGCGCTGGTTCGTAATTCGCAATATGCTCGCGCTGCTCGGCGAGATGCCGGTCCTGCCGCCCGGGTTCGACCCCACGAAGTACGTGACCCACGAGGATGGTCGCGTGCGACGCGAGGCGCTGCGGGTCCTGCTGCGGGGCGACGCGACGCGCGACCGTGCCATCTGCCTCGGGCTCGCCGACAGCGACGATCATTGCGTGCGGCTGGCACTCACGGGCGCCGCCCGCGGCTGCCCCGAGGCGGCCATTCCGCTGCTGCTGGCCCGGTCCAAGACCGGCTCGAACGTCGATCAGCGCGTGGCGGCCATTCGGGTGGCCGGTGGCACCGGCCATCCGGCGGCGCTCGAGACGCTGCTGCAGATCGCGGCGCCGCGCCGGCGCTTGCTGCGCATGACGACGCCGCCGAAGAGCAAGGAGTATCTCACCGCGCTCACTGCGCTGAGCCGGTTCGCCAGCGATCCCCGGGCCCGCGAGGCGCTGGCCGTCGCGGCGCGGTCACGGGACAGCGAGATCGCCCAGGCGGCGGTGCGCTCGGCGCGGGAGGGAGAGACGGGATGAGCGCGGCCATCGCGTTTCTCCACGGTCTGGCACAGTCGCTCTCGGCCCTGGCGCTGTATCCCGAGGGGCACACCTCGCGGGAGCGCGCGCTCGATCAGGTGTTCGAGCGGTTGCAGGATCTGCTGGCCGAGGTTCCCCGGCCGACCTTCTCGTTCCTGGGCGAGGAGGTGATCTACGCAGACCTGCCGCTCCGCGAGATGCGCGGCTGGAGCTGGAGCCCCCGGTTGGCGGAAATCGGCATCCAGCGGCTGCGGTTCGATCGCACCGCCACGCGCGATGAATTGGAGGAGTTCCTCGACCTCGTGCTCGCGCGCCTCACGGTCAAGGCGATCGACACCTCAGAAGCCCGGCAAATGCGGCCGAGCGGGATTCGCTATGGTCTCGTCGGCATCGAGGGTGAGCAGGAGCTTTCGCCCGGCGAGACCCCGGTGGCCACGATCCGCTTCACCCTGGCCGACGAAGCCGAGACGGTGCGGTGGATCCACCAGGAGACCATGCAGTCGGGAGACCTGCCGCTCGCCGAGGCCGAGGCCGTGGTGCGCGGTTTGTCGGTCGCGATGCACGGCGATCGGCAGCTCATGCTGCCGCTGCTGCGGCTGCGGGAGTTCGACGAGTACACCACCACCCACTCGATCAACGTCTCCGTCCTCACCATGGCCCTCGCCGAGTGGCTCGGGATGGGCACGCGGGACGTGCGGGCGTTCGGCGTGGCGGGCCTCCTGCACGATCTCGGGAAGGTCCGCATCCCCAAGGAGATTCTCAACAAGGCGGGGAAGCTGGAGCCGGACGAGCGGGCGATCATGAACGCCCATCCACGGGAAGGGGCGAAGATCATCATCACCTCGGAGCCGGACCTCGATCTCGCAGCCGTCGTGGCCTACGAGCATCACATCATGATCAACGGCGGCGGCTACCCGCCCCTCACCTACCCGCGAGGCTGCCATCAGGCCAGCCGGCTCGTTCATGTGTGTGACGTGTACGACGCCCTGCGGACCAATCGGCCCTATCGCGACGCCTGGCCCGCGGACAAGATCCTGTCGTATATCGAGGAGCGCTCCGGCAGTGAATTCGACGGCGAGATCGCCCACGCGTTCACGCACATGGTCCGGGAATGGGAGCCGAACCTGGCGGACCTGACGGAGCAGCAGCCGGTCCCCGAAGGCTGAGCACCAGCTGATCCTCCCGCCGCAGGGTGAATGCGGCAAGCGGCTCGTTCTGGGGCGCCACCAGGATGCGCCCGCGAAACCCACGCGCCCGCAGGGCCCGCCCCACGGTTTGCCGCGCGAGCTGTGCGTCGTTGCACCGCTCACTGAGATGCAGCAGCACCACGGCCTCCAGCCGGGGACCGCACAGCTCGGCGGCCAGCTCGGCGGCCGCCCGATTCGAGAGATGGCCGGCGGCGCCGCCGATCCGCTGGCGCACCGTGGCGGGGTACGGCCCCGTCTGCAGCATCACCTCGTCGTGATTCGCTTCGAGCAACAGCACCGAGCAGCCACGCAGCAGGTGCCGCACGCCAGCGGTGGGGCGCCCCAGATCGTACGCGACACCGACGGAGCGCCCGGTCGGGTCCGCGACGACGACCGCGATCGGCTCGCGCGCGTCGTGCGCCGTGAGCGCCGCGCGGATCGTGAACGGACCGCGGGTGAGGTCACCGCCGTACGGTGGCAGCGGGATGGTCGCCGCGCCACGCGCGGTCAACGCCGCGAGGGTCCCCGGCGACGCGATCAGCGGCGCACCGGTCGCCAGGGCGAGGGGGGCGGCGCCGCGCGCATGGTCGCCGTGCTCGTGTGTGAGGACGATGCCGGCGAGCGGCGCGAGGAGCACGCCGGCGAGCTCGGCCCGGCGCGCGAGGGACCGCGGACCGAACCCGGCGTCGATCAGCAGCGTCTGGCCTCCGGCACACAACGCGATCGCGTTGCCCCGACTGCCCGAGCCCAGCACCGCGAGCTTCACGTGCCGGTCGCGTGCCGATAGACCGCGGTGAGCATCGCGACGACCTCGTCCGTCACCTCGACCGCCCGCCGTGGCATGACCCGCCGTGCCACGGTCAGGAACCCGTCGAGCGTCATCCGCTCGCCACCGGTCCCCCAGGCGAACGGAGCCGTGGTCTTCGCCGCATTGGCCGCCCCGAAGACGTTCGCCGCGACGCCGATCACGGCTCCCGTCGGGAGCAGCGTGCCGATCGCCGTCTTGGCGTGATCCCCGATCAGCGCGCCGAGGAACTGGCGGCCGGTCTCGATCCGCCCGCCGCCGATCTCGAGGCGTACGGGCCCGTACGTGTTCTTGAGGTCGGAGGTGGTCGTGCCGGCGCCGAGGTTGGCCCAGCGCCCCACCACCGAATGGCCGAGGAATCCGTCGTGCGCCTTGTTGCCGTACCCGACGAACACCGACGTGCTGATCTCCCCGCGTACCTTGCAGCGTGGCCCAAACGCCGACCCGCGGATCGCGCCGCCCAGAATCTCGGTGCCGGCCCCCACGTAGACCGGGCCCTCCAGGCGCGTGCCGTGCCGCACGGAGGCATGCTGCTCGATCACCACCGCGCCGGCCCGAACGTCGAACACCACCCCGGGCTCGACGACCCCTCCCAGGAGGATGACGTCCTCCGGATCCCCGATCACGACCGAAGCGTCCGGCACGGCGTCGCTCCGCTCGCGCAGAAAATCGGCGACGTCGCCCGCCAGGAGATCCTCCAGCGCCGTCACGAGATCGAACGCGCCATGGAGCAGCGAGCCCTCCACGTCGACCGCGTCGGGGAACGCGGCGTCTGCAGGCCACGTCACCCCCGGGGGCACCCACCACCCCACGACCACCTCGTCGTTGATCAATCGGGCGGGCCCCGCCGGCAGCTCGGGGGCGACCCCGGAGGGCGCGAAGTCCGACCGGCCGACCAGCGCAGGTCCCACCACCGGGGCCTCAGGACGCACCGGGGCGGCACCGTCCTCCACGAAGGCCGTGAGGTGTGCCGGCCCGAACACGGCGCGGGTTTCGCCCCCGGCGACGGCCTCCCAGCGCTCGCGGATCAACCAGGCACCCGCCCGCAGCTCCGCGACCGGGCGGCTCACCTGGAACGGGGCCCACGCGTGGGACAGCGCCGGCTCGATCAGATAGAGATCGGACATCGTCTCCCTTCCTATGGCAGCTCGCGCACGGCCGGGGGGAGCGACTCGAGCAGCTCCTTGAGCCGCCCCGCCCGTTCGCGTGTCGTGACCAGCACCCGACCATTAGCCCGCACGACGACGAGATCGCGCACGCCGTCCACGACCACCGGTCCTTCCTCGCCCCAGACGACGCACCCGGCGCTGTCGCGCACGATGGCCTCGCCGACGACGACATTGCCGTCCGGCGCGGCACGCACGCGCGCGAGGGCCGCCCAGGTACCGACATCGTCCCACGGGAAACGCCCCGGCACGACCACCACCCGCCGGCTGCGCTCGAAGTGCGAAACGTCCACGGCCACGGGGCGCACGGCGCGGAAGAAGCCCGCGACGTCGCCGGCGGCGAGCAGCGGGAGATGCCGCGCGATCTCCGGGGCATGCGCCTCGGCTTCCGCGAAGAACCGCGCCGCGCTCCACGCGAACAAGCCGCTGTTCCACAGCGCGCCCCCCGCGATCAGCTCGGCGGCCCGCCGCGCATCGGGCTTCTCGGTGAAACGAGCCACCGCCCAGACGTCGTCCGCGAGCTGCGCTCCGCGCTCGATGTAGCCGTATCCCACGTCCGGCCGGGTCGGCTCGATGCCGACCGTGACCAGCGCGTCGTGGTGCACCGCGGCATCCAGCGCGCGCCCTGCGGTCCGCCGGAACGCGACCGCGTCACCGACCCACCAGTCGGCGTGCAGCGCGAGCACGACCGCGGCCGGGTCCTCCTGTTGCACCACCGCGGTGGCCCAGGTCAGCGCGGGTCCCGTGGAGGCGGCGCGTGGCTCGGCCAGCACGCGGTGCTCTGGAAGGTCGGTGAGCAGCCGTCTGGTCGCGGCGAGCAGGGCCTCGCCGGTCACCACGACGATGTGATCGGCCGGGATCAGGCCATCGAGGCGGCGCACGGCCTCGAGCAGCAGGGGAGTGCTGCCCGCCAGGGGCAGCAGCTGCTTGGGACGCGACGGGGAAGAGAGCGGCCAGAACCTCGTGCCCGATCCGCCCGCGAGGACGGCCGCCCAGCGACTCACCGTCTCACGCCCCCCAGGGACGCCTCACAACAGTCCGGCGATGGCGGCGCGGTGCTTGCGCAGCTCGTACAGCAGGCCGCCGAGGTTGGTCTCGGGCTCGGCGACCAGCGCGAGCAGGGTATCGGGAGTAATCGTCGTCACAACGGCCATGCCGCCGGCGAACTCGAAGGCGCCCGCTCCGAAGTCGCCGCAGTCAGTCGCGCCGCCCAACCGCATGCATGCCGACACGATTGGCGGGATCAGCGCCGCGACGCCGTCCGAATCCAGGCCGTTGCGGACCGCCGAGTCGATCGGCAGGCCATCTCGACCGAGCACGATCGCGGCCTTGATGCCCGGGCGACGGGCCAGCGCCTGAACGACGTCACGAATGGTCGGCATGCGCGCCAAGCTAGACGGCGCCCCGAGCGAAGTCAAGCGAATCCCGGAGGTTGACCGCCCCTCCGGCGACGGCTAAGCTTCTGCCACGCCGAATGCGGGCTATCTCATTGGTATATCGACTCTTCTCGCGTGTCGCGCTGCTCACCGTGCCGGCCCTGGCGGCGTGCGGAACCGGCACGACGTTGCCGCCCTCGCGGATCGAGAATCTGGTGGACACCACCACCCTCTACGCGCTCAGCGGCACGTCGATCCATCTGCCGAGCGGTTTCGACGTCGTGGGCGGGACGGCGGTGCGCACCGATCGAGACTACCCGCTGGATTTTGCGTTCGACCTCGACACCACCGGCGCGGCGGCCATCTGGCCGGCCGGCATGCTCGGCCTCAGTGGGACGCCCGGTCTGCTGCGCTCGAACCAGGCATTCGGCGACGTGCTGTCCGCGCCGCTTGACGGCTACGTGACGGACAGCCTGCTCACCTTCGACGAGGGCACCGTGTTCGTCGCCCGGTCGCGCCCGAGCTCGTCGCTCTGCACCCTCTCCAGCTCGCTGCCCCGCTACGGGAAATTCCACGTGCTCGCGATTGACCGTCAGGAGCGGTCGGTCACGCTCGAGTTTCTGGTGGATGAGAATTGCGGGTACCGGGGACTCGAACCGGGGCTGCCCACTCAGTAGCCGTGATCGACATTCGCCAGATTCGCGAAGCGCCTGAGGCCGTGCGGGCGGCGCTCGCGCGTCGCGCGCCGGACGCCGGCGCAGCGATCGACGCCATTGTCGCCCTCGACCGGCGCCGGCGCGAGCTGTTGCGGACCGTGGAGCAGCTGAAAGCGCAGCGCAATCAGCAGTCCCACGAGGTGGGCCTCCGCAAGAAGGCGGGCGAGCATCCGACCGCGCTGCTGGAGCAGCTCAAGCTGCTAGCCGATCGGGTGCAGCAGGACGACGAACAGCTCGCCGCCGCGGAGCACGCCCTCGCGGATCTGCTGCTGCAGATCCCCAATTTGCCGCAGGCCGAGATCCCGACCGGCGACGCGTCCGCCAACCGTGTGGTGCGCTCGTGGGGGGAGCCGCCGGCGTTCGCCTTCGCGCCGAAGCCCCACTGGGAGCTGGGCGCGGCGCTCGGATTGCTCGACCTGCCGGCGGGGGCCAAGATCACGGGCTCCGGATTCCCGCTATTCACGGGGCGCGGGGCGCGTCTCGTCCGCGCGCTCGTCAACTTCATGCTCGACCTGCACACCCGGGAGCACGGCTACGTCGAGATCGCGCCGCCGCTGCTGGTAAACGCCGATGCCGCCCGGGGGACGGGGCAGCTGCCGGACAAGGAAAGCAACATGTACGTCACGACCGACGGGCTCTACCTGATCCCGACGGCCGAGGTCCCCGTCACCAACATCCACCGCGACGAGATCCTCGCCGGGGATCGCCTGCCGATCGGCTACGCCGCCTACACGCCCTGCTTTCGGCGCGAGGCGGGGGCGCACGGCAAGGACACGCGTGGCCTGATTCGCGTGCACCAGTTCGACAAGGTCGAGCTGGTACGGTTCACCCGTCCGGAGGACTCACCCGCCGAGCACGAGAAGCTGCTGGGCCACGCCGAGGCGGTGCTGCAGCGCCTGCAGATCCCCTACCGCGTGGTGCTGCTGGCGAGCGGCGACATCGGGTTCGCCAGCGCCAAGACCTACGACCTGGAGGCATGGGCGGGCGGCGTGGGAACGTGGCTCGAGGTCTCGAGCGCCAGCACGTTCACGGACTTTCAGGCACGCCGCGCAAACATTCGGTACCGCCCCGGCCCGGGGGCCAAGCCAGATTTCGTGCATACGCTGAACGCGTCGGGCGTAGCGTTTCCGCGCACGATCATCGCGCTGCTCGAGAACAACCAGCAGGAGGACGGTTCGGTGCACATCCCGGAGGCGCTCGTCCCCTATCTGGGCACCGAACGTCTGGTCGCCGGTTGAGGCTGAACGCCCTGTGGGGGCTGCGGCGGCTGGGCCCCGAGGTCGTGCTCGGACTGGTGATCCTCCTGAGCGGCGTCTCGCTGTGGCAGGCGTGGAACCTGTCGCGCTACCTGCGCACGCAGGCGGCGCAGGCCTCCCGCATCTACGGGCGGGTGATCGCCGCCCTCGGCGACACGGCCGCCGGCGCCCAGACCGAGGCCCTGCTGCAGGTGGTGCAGGAGATCAGGCAAACGGGGCTCCCCGCCGTGATCACCGACAGCGCCGGCCAGCCGGCCCACACCGCCAACCTGCCGTTCACCGCGCCACCCGACGACCCGCGCATCGCCGCGTTCGTCGCCGAGCTGGATCGGGTCAACCCGCCGATCGTCGTGCCGGGCCTCGGCAGCATCCACTACGGCCCGCTGCCCATCGGTCAGCGCCTCAAGCTCCTCGGCATCCTGCAGCTCGCCCTGCTCATGAGCGCGGTGGCGGCCGGTCTGTGGGCGTATCGCACCGCCGTGCACCGGGACCGCGACCGGCTGTGGGTGGCGATGGCGCGGGAATCGGCCCACCAGCTCGGCACGCCCCTGATGAGCGCCAACGCCTGGGTCGATCGCCTGCTCGAGCGCGAGGGACACACGGGGGAGATCGCGGGGCACCTGCTCGCCGACCTCGACCGGTTGCACCGGGTGGCGCAGCGATTCGAGCGCATCGGCCGGCCCACGCGGCCCGAGCAAGTCGCGCTGGGCGCCGTGGTCGAGCGCGTGGTGGCGTACTTCCGGCCGCGGCTGCCGCGGCACGCGCACCAGGTGACGATCGACGTCCGGGCGCCGAGCGCCGGGCCGTTCGTCGCGGGCGACCCGGTGCTGCTCGAATGGGCGCTCGAGGCGCTGGTCCGCAACGCCATCGACGCGCTGAGTGGCCGCGGCGGGACGATCGCCATCCGGGTGAGCGGCGACCACCGGTGTGCCCGGGTGGCGGTGCACGATGATGGTCCGGGCATCGCCCCCGAGGTCCGCGGCCGGCTGTTCGAGCCCGGGGTGACGACCAAGCAGGGCGGGTGGGGCATCGGCCTGGCGCTCGCCCGGCGCATCGTCGAAGACATCCACCATGGTCGGCTGACCCTGGGCGCGCCCTCCGCCGGGACGGAGTTCGAGATCGAGATTCCGCTCCACGCGGCATGACCACGCTTGCCCTCAACGCGCCCCAGCGCGCCGCGGTCGAGCACGGCAACGGGCCGCTTCTGGTGCTTGCCGGCGCCGGCTCCGGCAAGACCCGCGTTCTCACCGCCCGCCTCGCCCATCTCGTCGCCGCCCGCGGCATCCGGCCCGACCGGCTCTTTGCCACGACGTTCACCAACCGGGCCGCGCGGGAGATGCGCCATCGCGTGGCGGCGCAGCTGGGGCGGGAGCCGACGGGCCTGTGGATCGGGACGTTCCACTCGCTGGCCGCGCGCCTGTTGCGGCGCGAGGCCCACCTGCTCGGATTCACCCCGCAGTTCACGATCTACGACGAGGACGATCGCCTCGCCCTGATCAAGCGCCTGATGGAACAAGGGGGATTCGCGATCAAGGCCTTCCCGCCGAAGGTGATCCAGTCGATCATCTCGGGCGCCAAGAACCGGCTCGTGCCGCCGGAGGAGCTGGCCGCGTCCGGCACGGAACGGATCGAGCGCGTCGCGGCGGACATCCATGTCGCGCTCGACCGCGCGCTGCGCGCCGCCAACGCGATGGACTTCGACGATCTGCTGCTGCACCCGCTGACGCTGTTCCGCGAGCAGCCGGAGCGGCTGGCGTACTACCAGGAGCGGTTCCAGGCGATCCTCGTGGACGAATTCCAGGACACCAACCGGGCGCAGTACCTCATCGTGCGGGCGCTCGCCGGTGCGCACGGCAACATCACCGCCGTGGGAGACGACGACCAGTCGATCTACAGCTGGCGCGGCGCCGATCTGCGCAACATGCTCGACTTCCAGCGTGACTTTCCGGACGCGCTGCTCGTGCGCCTCGAGGAGAACTACCGCTCCACGCAGACCATCCTCGACGCCGCCAACGCGGTGATCGCCGAGAACACGCAGCGCCTGGGCAAGACGCTCTACACGGTCCGGCGCGGGGGGGTGCCCGTCACGATCGTCGCCACGGCGGACGAGCGCGACGAGGCGGAGTGGCTGGCCCGCGAGCTGGCCGCCCGCGTGGCGGAGGATCACTACGCCCATCGGGACTGTGCCATCCTGTACCGCACCAACGCGCAGTCGCGCGCCCTCGAGGACGCCCTGCGGCGTGCCGAGCTGCCCTACCAGATCGTGGGCGCGATCAGCTTCTACGATCGCCGCGAAGTGAAGGACCTGATCGCCTACCTCCGGCTCGTGGTCAACCCGGCGGACGACGAAGCCTGTCTCCGGGCGGTCCAGGTGCCCAAGCGGGGGCTCGGCCTGGGAAGCCTGCGGGTGTGGCGGGACGCGGCGCACCAGTGGCGGCGCCCGCTACTGGAGACGGCGTCCATCGCGGACCGCATTCCGGGGCTCCGACCCCAGGCGCGCCGCGCCCTGCAGGACTTCGCCGCCCTACTCGCCCAGCTGCGCCGTGACGCCGGCGGCGCCACGCCCGCCGGTCTGCTGGAGCGCGTGATCGCGTCCGTGGAATACGAGACGTTTCTCGAGGCCGAAGGGGCGGAGGGCTTGGAGCGCATCGAGAACGTCCGGGAGCTGCTGGCCGCGGCGGCGGAGTGGTCGGAGGAGCCAGATCCGGAGGAGCAGGGCAGCTCGCTCGAGCGGTTCCTCGCCACGGCAGCGCTCAGTACGTCGCTGGAGCAGCCCGGGGGCGACACCGAGGGCATCACCCTGATGACGGTCCACACGGCCAAGGGGCTGGAGTGGCCGGTGGTCGGGGTGGCCGGCCTGGAGGACGGCCTCTTTCCGTTGAGCCGGGCCCTGGAGACCGTCGAGGGTGCCGAGGAGGAGCGCCGGCTGGCGTACGTCGCGATCACCCGGGCGCGGGACCGGCTGTACCTCACGTGGGCGCGGGCCCGGCGTCGCGGCGGGCAGCTGCTTCCCGGCACGGCGTCGCGCTTTCTCGATGCGATCCCCCCGGGCGTGGCCGAAGAGCGGCGCAGCAGCGGGGTGTTCGGGGGATATGGCCGCCTCGCGGCGCGCGCCGGTCACCCGCTGTGGCTCGATGGCACCGCCCACCCACCGGGCACGACGACCTTCGAAGTGGAGGAGGAGTCGCAGGACGCGCCACGCTTCGTGAAGGGTGAGCGCGTCCGCCACCGGCGATTCGGGACCGGCACGATCCGTGGCCTCGACGGCCGCGGGCGCGACCTCAAGGTGGAAGTGGAGTTCGACGACGCCGAAGTCGGGACCAAGCTCCTGCTGGTGGCGTACGCCGGACTGGAGCGGGGGTGGGAAGGCTCCTGAGCCGGCGGCGTCAGCCGTCGCCGTTGCGGCGCGCGCGATCGCGCCACGGTCGCTGCGAGGCGGAGTTCTCCCAGAAGTCCAGCGACCAGCGCGGCAGGCCGAAGTGCTCGTCGGCAAACTGGGCCAGCCGATAGGGGTCACCGGGCAGCCGGTTCCGCATCACCTCCAGCCGCATCCGTCTCGCCATGCGCAGCGAGGCCTCGCCGGACGGGTCGAGCCGGCGCGCCTGTCCATCGGTCCCCTGCGCCAACTGGTCCATGACGCACTGGAACGCCACGGACATCTGCCGCTCGACCAGATCGTCGGTCAGATCCCACCGGCTGCGGTCCGCCACCGCGCGGAACGCGCGCTGCCAGCTCTGCGTCTCCGCGAGGCCGACCATGCCGCGGAACAGGCGACGACTGGTGCGCACGGAGAAGATCGTGGGCGACAGGATCCGGTCGAGGTGCGCGTCGGAGGCGCCGTGCTCCATGCGGATCACGTCCATCGCGCTGCGCGCGAAGTGCTCGCCCAGGTGTGTCTCGAAGCGGCTTTCCCAATAGGAGTGCCCGATCGCGATGGTCGTCGACGTGACCACCAGCTGGCGCGGCACGAAGAAATTGTGCGCCACCGTGTCGGCGGCGAGGTGCGACAGGTATCCCAGGCCGAAGGCGCGCAGCGCGTCCGTGTCGGCGCGGTCGTGGATCTCCTGCCCGACGTGCCACGCGTGGCAGTGGCGCCCGACGGGGGCGTACTTCTTCGCCGTGGACGTGTCCGCGGCGATGCTGCCGTAGAGGAAATCGTAGGGGTAGGCGCGGAGCAGGGTGGCGATCGCCGACGGCAGCTGCGCGAGATTGGCGAGGACCGTTTCCCCGAGATAGATGTGGGTCCCGGGAGTCCATGCGTGTGCCGCGTGGGGGAGCAGCACGAGCGCGGCCGCGGCGAGCAGGGCGCCCGTCGCGAGCGTGCGCCACGTCATGCGGACGGGCTCAGCGGTTCCGCCCCAGGATCACCCGCCTGGCCGCCTGAAAGAGCCCTGCGCCCCGCCGGGTGGTCCGCATCACGGCCGCGAGGTCGAGCACGGTATCCTCGAGCTCGTCCTGGAGAATGTCGAGCAGCGTCTCGAGCTCGGTGAACCGCTCCTCCAGCGCGCGCGACGTGCGCTCCACGCGATCCCGCAGCCGTTTCGACGTTGCGGCGAACCCCTCCACCTCACTCCGGATCGCCATTCCCAGCCGGTTGGCCTCCTCGGCCGTGCGCCGCACGGACTCGATGGCCGGACGCGCGTCGCGGTCCACCGTCTCCACCAGGCGCGTCACGCTCGCCGACAGCGTGGTCAGGCGACGCAGGACGACCACCAGGGCCACCATGAGCACCAACACCGCGGCCGCGATCACGAACGTGGATACCGCCGTCAGCACCGCCGGCCAGCCCGTCACGCACACCTCCGGGGAAAGCGCTCCGACGCGCTGCGTTGCGCGCCTCCGCGAAAACTCCCGCCATGCGGCCCCAGTGTCAACGGCGTCCGCTTGACGCTGTGCCGCGCCGACCGGTATGGTTGCTGCATGTCGCAACGCTTCGTGGTCGAAGGCGGCCATCCCCTCCGCGGGGCGGTGCGGCCCGCCGGGAACAAGAACGCCGCGCTCCCCATGCTCGCGGCGACGCTGCTCGCCGACGGCCCCTCGGTGATCGCCAACGTCCCCCGGATCCGCGACGTCGACGTCATGCTGGAGCTGCTCGCGGACGTGGGCGCCGCCGCCACCTGGATCGCACCCAACGCCGTACGCGTGGACCCGGCCGGCGTCACGGCCAAGCCGCTCGATCCGGCCCTGTGCGCGCGGCTCCGCGCGTCGGTCCTGCTGGCCGGTCCCCTGCTCGGGCGCTTCGGGCACGTGACGCTGCCCCCACCGGGCGGCGACGTCATCGGCCGGCGCCGCCTCGACACGCACTTCTTGGCGTTCGAGCGGCTCGGGGCCGAAGTGGACGTCGGCGGGGAGTACCAGGTCACCGCCCGCCACCTGGTCGGCGCCGACGTGTTCCTCGACGAGCCGAGCGTCACCGGCACGGAGAACGCGCTCATGGCCGCCGTGCTCGCCGAGGGACGCACGGTGCTGCGCAACGCCGCATCGGAGCCGCACGTGCAGGACCTGGCCCGCGGGCTCGCGGCCATGGGCGCCCGGATTAGCGGGGTCGGCACCAACGTGCTCACGGTGGACGGGGTGCCAGCGCTGCACGGCGCCGACACCGTGGTGGGCCCCGATCACATCGAGATCGGGAGCTTCCTCGGGCTCGCCGCCGTCACCGACGGCGACATCCGGATCGAGGGCGTCCGCGGGGACGACCTGCCGCCGATCCTGCTGCCGTTCGATCGGCTCGGGGTGCGGCCCCGCCTCGATGGCGACGTGCTGCACGTGCCGCCCTCGCAGGAGCGGCGCGTGCGCCCCGACCTCGGCGGTCACGTGCCGAAGATCGAAGACGGCCCCTGGCCGGCGTTCCCGGCCGACCTCACGTCGATCGCGGTGGTCGTGGCCACGCAATGCGAGGGGCTGGTGCTGATCTTCGAGAAGATGTTCGAATCCCGTCTGTACTTCGTGGACAAGCTCGTCGGCCTCGGGGCGCGGGCCGTCCTCTGCGACCCGCACCGGGTCGTCGTCGCCGGACCCAGCAGGCTGCACGGCGGGGTCGTAGAGAGCCCCGACATCCGGGCCGGCATGGCGATGCTAATCGCGGCGCTCGCCGCCGAAGGCCAGACCACCATCCACAACATCGGGCAGATCGACCGCGGCTACGAACGCATCGACGAGCGCCTCTGCGCCCTGGGCGCCCGGATCGAGCGGGTGTGACGGCGGTCTCCCGCCGCGTCGACGAGGCGCCGGTCAGCGGCACCGTCCGGCGGCTCGAGCTCGCCGCGTGGCGCGAGCGCTACGGCGTGGTGGCCGGCATCACGCTGCGCGGCGACGGCTTCGACCTCGGCCTCCACTCGGCGGACCGGACCGGGCTGGTGCTCGACCGCTGGCACAGCCTGTTCGCCGACCTCGCGCCGCAGTTCTGCGGGTTCGCGCTCGGCCGACAGGTGCACGGCACGCAGATCACGCCGCACGACGCGGTCCTCGCCGGGTGGCTCGTGCAAGACGGCGTCGACGGCCACTTGACGGCACGGCCGGGCAACCTGCTCCTGGTCACGGTGGCGGACTGCGTCCCCGTCTACCTGCTGCATCCGCCGTCCCGGGTGGTGGCGCTCCTCCATGCGGGCTGGCGGGGGACGGCGGCGGGCATGCTGGAGTCCGGCCTTCAGGCCCTGGCCACGGTGGGACACGGGACCGTCGCTGACATCATAATGCACTGTGGCGTAAGCATTTGTGGTGCTTGTTATGAAGTTGGCCCTGAGGTGCATCAGGCCGTCCACGGCCGGCCGACTGCGGGCCCGCACCCGATCGACCTGCGTGCGGAGCTGGCGGGCCGCGCCGCCCGGCTCGGAGTGCGGGCGGTCACCCAGAGCGGCTGGTGCACGGCGCACCACGCCGAGCGGTTCTTCTCCCACCGCCGCTCCGGTGGCGCGGATGGCCGCATGGCGGCCTACCTCGGCATTCCGCTCGCTTGACCCTCGCCGAACCGGGGGATATCTTGTCACCTGAGTCGGCGGGCGCAGTTGGCCCGCGCTTTTTTTTCCGTCCGGTTCTGTGATGCCGCCCACGGCTGATGCGTTGACCGCCGAGATTCGCGCGCGAGTGGCCGCGCTCGGCTTCGAGCTGGTGGACCTCCGGGTGGGAGGGGCCGGGGCCCGCGCCCGTTTGCAGGTGCGGGTGGATCGCGCCGACGCCGTCGCGGGCCACGGCATCACGATCGACGAATGCGCGACCGTGAGCCGGGCGCTGGAAGCGTGGCTCGACGCCTCGGCGGCGCTGGGCCGGCGCTACGTGCTCGAGGTGTCGTCCCCAGGCATCGAGCGGCCCGTGCGCTGGCCGGAGCATTGGGAGCGGTTCACGGGCCGGGACGTGCACGTGCGGATTCCCGGTCGCGGGCGCGTGCGCGCCACGATCGACGGGCTCGGCCCCGCGCGGGACGTCGTGACGCTGCGGCTCCGCGGGACAGGCGAGCTGGTGACGCTCCCGCTCGCGGATGCGCGGGACGCCACCCTGGCGGTGGATTGGGACACGTCAGGGCTGCCCCCCCGGAGCGACCCGTCGTCGGGCGACCGCGGGACATCGTAGGGACGCAGGACCGATAGGCTAAGGAGACGGCATGGCGAGTTCGGCCGAAGTGCTGGCGGCAATCCGCGAGCTGGCTCACTCCAAGCAGCTCGATCGCGAGAGCCTCCTCGATCTCTTGCGGGACGGCATTCACGCCGCCCTGGTCAAGAAATACGGACCGACCGTGCGGTCCGAGATCGGCATCGACGAGATGAAGGGCGAGATCCGGGTGGCGATCCTGCGGACCGTCGTCGAGGAGGTCGAGGATCCGGTCTGCCAGGTTTCGCTCGAAGAGGCGCGCTGGGAGGACCCCGACTTCGAACCGGGCGACGTCCTCGAGGAGGAGGTCCCGTTCCAGGAGTTCGGCCGGATCGCGGTGCAGGCCGCGAAGCAGCGCATCATCCAGCGGGTGCGGGAAGGGGAGCGGACCCGGATTCGCGAGGAATTCAGCGACAAGGTGGGCGAGCTGCTGTCCGGCGAGATCCAGCAGATCGAGCGGGGCAAGCTGGTCATCATGCTGAACAAGTTCCGCGAGGCTGAAGCCATCATCCCGTATCGGGAACAGAACCATCGGGAGCATTTCCATCAGGGCGACACGATCCGCGCCGTGCTGAAGCGGCTGGAGGAGACGCCCAAGGGACCCCGGCTGATTCTCACCCGCGGCGACCCGCTGTTCGTGCAGGCGCTGTTCAAGCTCGAGGTGCCGGAGATCCAGCAGGGCATCGTGTCGGTCCGTCTGGCGGCGCGCGAGGTCGGGAATCGGACCAAGATCGCGGTGGTCAGTCGGGACGACGCCATCGATCCGGTGGGTGCCTGCGTGGGACTCAAGGGCAGCCGCGTCCAGGCCGTGGTGAACGAGCTGGGTGGAGAGCGGATCGACATCGTGCCCTGGTCACCCGATCCCGAGCGGTTCGCCAAGCTCGCGTTGGCGCCGGCCCGGGTGGCCCGCGTCTTCAGCGATCCGGAGACCCGCACGATCCAGGCGATCGTGGACGAGGACCAGCTGTCGCTCGCGATCGGGAAGAACGGCCAGAATGTGCGGCTCGCCTCCGAGCTCACCGGCTGGAAGATCGACTTGTACTCGAGTCGCGAATGGCTCGAGCGCGGCGGCGAGGGTCCGCTGTTCGCGCCGCTGCCCCCGGCGACCGAGGAGGAGGAGCGGGTCGCGCACGTGCAGATCAAGGACCTCAAGGGCCTGCCCCCGGAGCTGGTGGCGACGCTCGAGGCGAACGGGCTGGTGGAGCTGAGCGATCTGCTGGATCTCGAGTCCGAGGAGCTGCGCAACGTGCCGGGGCTTTCCCCCGAGCACCTAGAAGTGGTGCAGTCGTTCATCGCGGAGCTCACCGAGGAGCCGGGCGACCACCAGGCCAAGGCCCCCGAGGTCGAGGGGGAGGCCGCGGCCGACCCGCCGGCCGCGTGATTCCGGACGGCGCACTGGGGCTGCTCGGCCTCGCGGCGCGCGCGCGGGGCCTGCTGGTCGGCACGGCGGCGGTGCGGGACGGTGTGCAGCAGGGGCGAGTGCGGGTGGTCGTGCTGGCCGGCGACCGCAGCCCACGAACGCAGGACAAGGTCGAGCGGCTCGCACGGGCCAAGGCGGTTCCGGTGATCCTCGGTCCGCCGGCGGCGGAGCTGGGGCGGCGGATCGGGCAGGCAGCGGTGCAGGCCGTCGGGATTATGGATCTCTCGCTGGCAGAGGGGTTCTTGGCGAAGGCAGGCGGCAGGTCGGCAGGAGGATAGCGTGGGGACGAAGACGCGGGTCCACGATCTGGCGGCGGAGTTCGGGGTCGAGAGCGAGCAGCTGATGAAGCTGCTGGCCGAGCTCGATATTCACGTCCGCAGTCATCTCTCGTCGCTCGATCCGGGGCAGGTCGCGATTGTGCGCGCCCGGTGGGAGCGCGAAAAGCGCCGCAAGGCCGCGCCCGAGGCGTCGAAGCCGGCGCGGCGACGGGTGCGCGCCAAGGTGCAGCCGGTCGAGCCGGAGCCAGCCGCGCGTCCGAAGCGACGCCGGCGCACGGCGGCGGAGATGGCGGAGAAAGCCGCCGTGGAGGAAGAGGAGCTGCGCGTTCGCGAGGCGGCCGCGCTGGCGGCGGCCGAGGCCGAGCGCCAGTTCGAGCCTGAGATCAAGCCGTCGCTCGAGGAGCGGGCCGCGGCGCTGTTCCGTGATCTCCCGGCCGCGCCCGACGTCGGGCCGGTCGAGGAGACCACCGAGGAGGAGCCTGAGGTCCCAGAGGTCGGCGAGACCGTCGAGCAGGCCGGGGAAGAGGTGGAAGGCACGGCGGCGACGCCGGCCAGCGCCGAGCCCGAGCGACCCGAGACCGTCAAGCCGCTGCGGATTCAGCGCCCCGCGACCGGTGTCCCGCGCCTCAAGCCGGTCGCCTCGGCCGCCCCTCGTCCGGTGGCGTCCGCAGCGCCCGGTGAAGCGGTCGACGACCGGCGTCGCGAGAAGGGAAAGAAGCGCAAGAAGGGCCGGCGCTCCGAGGTCGATCAGGAAGCGGTCGCAGCCAACATCAGCCGCACGCTGGCGTCGCTCAAGGCGCCCGCCGCGCGCAAGGGAGTGCGGCGGCGCGATGAAGAGCCGTCGTTCCGGGAGCGGGAGGAGCAGCGCCGGATCGAGGAGCGGGAGCGCGAGAAGACCATCGTCCGCGTCAACGAGTTCATCACGGTGAGCGAGCTCGCCGACATTCTGAGCGTCAATCGCACCGACATCGTCTCGTTCTGCTTCAAGGAGCTCGGGATGATGGTCACCGTGAATCAGCGGCTCGACTTCGACCAGATCGAGCTGATTGCCGGTGCGTTCGGCTTCCAGGCAGTGCAGGAGGAGGAGTACGCTCCGAGCGACGCGGTCGTGCCGGCGGAGGACGAGCCCGAGAACCTCGTGAGCCGGCCGCCGATCGTAACGGTGATGGGACACGTCGACCATGGGAAGACGTCGCTGCTCGACCACATCCGCAAGTCCAACGTGATCGCCGGCGAGGCCGGCGGCATCACGCAGCACATCGGCGCCTACTACGTCGAAGTGGCACCGGGGAAGGGCATCACGTTCCTCGATACGCCGGGGCACGAGGCGTTCACCGCCATGCGCGCCCGTGGCGCGCAGGTCACCGACCTGGTGGTGCTGGTGGTCGCGGCGGACGATCAGGTCATGCCGCAAACCGTGGAAGCGATCAGCCACGCGAAGAATGCCGGCGTGCCCTTGATCGTCGCCATCAACAAGATCGATCTCCCCACCGCGAACGTGGCCAAGGTGCGTCAGGATCTGCTCGCCCACGGCGTGGTGCTCGAGGAGTTCGGCGGGGACACCCTGTCGTCGGCGATCTCGGCCAAGCAGGGCATCGGCGTGGACGACCTGCTGGACAAGATCCTGCTGCAGGCCGAGCTGCTCGACCGGAAGGCCAATCCCAATCGGGCGGCGCGCGGCACCGTCGTCGAGAGCATGCTGGACCCCGGCAAGGGACCGGTGGCCACGGTGCTCGTGCAGAACGGCACGCTCACCGTGGGCCAGGACTTCATCTGCGGCAATCTGGCCGGACGCGTCCGCGCGTTGTTCGACGAGCGCGGCAACCGCGTCGCCGCCGCCGGACCGTCCATCCCGGTGCAGGTGCTCGGTCTGGACGGCGTGCCCCAGGCCGGCGACCACTTCATGGTGGTGGAAGACGCGGCCCAGGCACGCGACATCGCGCAGAAGCGGCAGCGGCTCGACCGCGAGGCCCAGCACCGGCGCAGCTCGCGCGGCATTACGCTCGAGGACCTGTCGAGGCAGATCGAGGAGGGCACCGTCAAAGCGCTCCGCATCATCATCAAGGCGGACCAGGCGGGCCCCGCCGAGGCGCTGGCGGACGCGTTCGCCCAGCTGTCGACGGCGGAAGTGAAAGTGGAAGTGATCCACCGCGGGGTCGGCGCGATCACCGAGAGCGACGTCCTCCTGGCGAAGGCGTCCGACGCGATCGTGGTGGGTTTCCACGTCCGTCCCGATGCCAACGCGCGCGCCACTGCGGAGCGCGAGAAGGTCGATCTGCGCACGTATCGCGTGATCTACGACGCCCTCGACGAGATGAAGCAGGCGCTGCAGGGTCTGCTGGCCCCGGAGGAGCGCGAGACCGTGCTCGGCGAAGCGGAGGTCCGGCAGACGTTCAAGATCTCCGGGGTCGGGACGATCGCCGGGTGCTTCGTGCGCCACGGCCTGATCCGGCGCAACGCGCGGATCCGGCTGGTGCGCGACGCCGTGGAGGTGTACGACGGGCAGGTCGCGAGCCTCAAGCGGTTCAAGGATGACGTGCGCGACGTCAAGGAAGGCCTCGAGTGCGGCATCGGCATCGAGAACTTCAACGATGTGAAGGTGGGCGACGTGCTCGAGTCGTATCACGTCGAGCAGATCGCGCGCACGCTCGACTCGGCTGCGCTGACCGAGGACGCGAAGGTCCGGGCCGGGCCCGCGGACCGAGGCTGAGGGGCCCGGTCGCGGGAGCCGCCATGGTCGTGGGCGTCGTGACCTGGGATCTGCACTTCGAGGGGTGCGCCTCGCTCAAGGACAAGCGCCGGATCCTCAAGAGCCTGAAGGACCGGCTGCATCACCGGTTCAACGTGTCGGTCGCCGAGACGGCGCATCACGACCTGTGGCAGCGGGGCGAGTTGACATGCTCGGTGGTCGCGACCGACCGGCATCACGCGGAGGCGGTGCTCGGCTCCGCGGATCGACTCGTCGCGGGTGACGGCCTGGCGCGCATCATTGATTCGACCATGAGCTTCCTGTGAGACGGGCGAGCCGCCATCGGCCGGAGCGCCTGGCCGCGCTGATTCACGAGACGCTGGCCCAGGCCCTGACCCAGCAGATCAAGGACCCGCGCGTCGGCTTCGTGACGCTGATTGGCGCCACCGTGACCCCGGATGGCGCCCACGCCACCGTGCGGGTCAGCGTCATGGGGACCGAGGAGGAGAAGACGCGCGCGCTCGAGGGCCTCGAGCACGCCCGGGGGTTCCTGCGGAGCCACCTCGCGCAGCGCCTGGCAATGCGTGTGACGCCGGAGCTGCACTTCGTGCTCGACCGGGGTATCGAGCATGCCCAGCGGATCGACCGGATTCTCGAGGACCTGCGACGGGGCAGCGGCGACTCCTGAACGACGGATTCCTGCTGGTCGACAAGCCCGCCGGGCCGACGTCGCACGACGTCGTCGCGCTGGCCCGCCGGATGCTCGGCACCCGCCGCGTAGGCCACGCGGGGACCCTCGACCCGGCCGCGTCGGGTCTGCTCCCGCTGCTCACGGGCCGGGCGACGCGCCTGATGCCGTTCCTCGCGGGGCTCGGCAAGTGCTACACCGGCACGCTCCGGTTGGGCATCCGCACCGCCACCGACGATGCGACCGGAACCGTGACCGCAACCAACGAGTCCTGGCGTCAGGTATCGGACGAGCGCCTGCGGGAGGCCATGCTGGATCTGACGGGCACATTGGACCAGGTACCACCGGCGTTCTCGGCGAAGAAGCTCGGCGGCACGCCGGCTCATCGGCGGGCGCGGCGCGGCGAGACCGTCGCCCTGGCGCCCGCGCGCGTCGTGGTGCACCGGTTCGACCTCACGGGCCGCGACGGCGCCACCGTCGCGTTCGAGGCCGAGGTGGGGAGCGGCACGTATGTGCGCGCCTTGGCCCGCGATCTGGGCGAGGCGCTCGGCTGCGGCGCGCACCTGCTCACCCTGCGCCGCACGCGGGTCGGTCCGTGGCGGGTGGAGGACGCCACCCCGCTGGTGGCGCTGGCCGCCGGCGACGTCCCGCTCCGTGACATGACCGCCGCCGTTTCCCACCTGCCCGCGCGGCCGCTCACGGCGGAGGAGCACGCGCTGGTACGACACGGCCGGCCGGTCCCCGCGGAGGCCGCAGGCGCCGGGCCGGTGGCGTTACTGGCGGACGGCCACTTGGTCGCGATCGCCGTGCCGCGGGACGGCGCGCTGGCCCCGAAGGTGGTGCTGGAGGAATGAACGGGCAGACGGTCGTCACGGTCGGGAGCTTCGACGGGCTCCATCTCGGGCACCGCGCGGTGCTCGCCGAGATCGCCGCGCGCGCCCGGCGGACCGGCCGCCGCAGTCTCGCCGTGACCTTCACGCCGCATCCGCTGGAGATCGTCAACCCCCAGGCCGCCCCACCGCTGCTGACGCTCGACGACGAGCGGCGGGAGCTGTTCGCCCAGAGCCCGGTGGACGGCGTCGCCTTCATCCCGTTCACCCGGGAGCTGTCGCAGTACCCGCCGGAAGCGTTCGTCCGGCTGCTGCTGGACCGGTTCACCCTCGCCGAGCTGGTGATCGGCCACGATCATGGGTTCGGCCGCGGGCGGGCGGGTGACATGCGGCTGCTGCAGCAGCTCGGCGCGCAGCTCGGCTTCGCGGTGGACGTCGTGCAGGCCGTGTCGGTCGACGGCCGGGAAGTCTCGTCGACCCTGATCCGGCGCGCCATCGCCGGCGGCGATCTCGCCACGGCGGCGCACCACCTCGGGCGGCGCTATTCCATGACGGGCACCGTGATGCGCGGCGCGGCGCGGGGACGCGGGCTGGGATACCCGACGATCAACGTGGCCGTGCCGGACCCCCGCAAGCTGCTCCCGCCCGACGGCGTCTATGCCGCGCGGGTAGAATGGGCCGACGGCGCCGCCGGCGCGATGATGCACATCGGGCCCCGGCCCACGTTCGCTGAAACGGGGCGGCACCTGGAAGCCCACCTGTTCGACCACGGGGAAGACCTGTACGGTGAGCCGGTCAAGATCACCTGGCTGGCCCGGCTCCGGGACGTGTTAGACTTCGGCTCTCCGGAGGCGCTGCGCCGCCAGCTCGGGCGCGATGCCGCGGCGGCGCGGCGCGCCCTGGGAGTGCCACCGGGCGGGACCCCTGGTTAACTTCTTGAGGCTTTGAACCCTAGCCTATGCTGAGCTCCATTCGAAACCGGCTGATTTTGATCGGCCTGCTCCTCGCCCTGGCCGGGTGGTCGCTGTGGCCGCGCCAGGTCACCATGCGCCAGCTGAACGCCCAGGGCGTTATGCAGGACACGGTCATGGACCGGACGCCCCTGAAATTCGGGCTCGACCTGCAGGGTGGCATTCACCTCGCGCTCGAAGTCGACCAGAGCAAGGGCGCCGTGGCGAACCCGTCCGACGCCATCGACCGTGCGCTCACCGTGATCCGCACCCGGATCGACCAGTTCGGTGTGAGCGAGCCGCTGGTCCAGAAGGCCGGGACCGACCGGATCATCATCGAGCTGCCGGGGGAGCGCGACCCGGCGCGGGCCAAAGCGATCGTGCTGCGTTCGGCGTTCCTCGAGTTCCGCATCACCGACATGCAGAACCAGTTTCGCGAGGCACTGCCGCGGATCGATCGGGCGCTCCGGCTGGCCGGCGTCACCGGCGGCGCCGCACCCCAGCGATCGCCGGCCGCCATCGAGCAGCTGCTCAAGACTGATTCGACCCGGGATACCACCTCCGACTCGACGCGGGCCGACACAACGGCGGCGGACACGAGCGCCGCGGACACGAGCGCCACGGGCGGGCCGCTCTCGAGCCTGATGTTCGAGGGGCAGCTGCCCGGCGAGTTTCTCGTCCCGGAGGAGAGCTACGCGCGCGTCGACAGCATCATCCACCTGCCGGAAGCCGTGCGGGAGGTCCCGCGCGGCCTCGAGCTGATCTGGGGTGCCCAGGCGCGGTCCCTGGGCGGACGCTCGTACCGGCCGATCTACGCGGTGGACCGCCGGCCGATCATCACCGGCGACCAGCTGGCCGACGCGTCGGCGACCATCGACCAGACCGCCGGCGGGGCGATCGTGCGGTTCCAGCTCACGCGGGCGGGCGGCCGCATCTTCAGCCGCGAGACGGGCCGGCACATCGGCGATCACATGGCGATCATCCTGGACGGCCGGGTCCAGAGTCAGCCCCCAGTGATTCGCTCCCAGATCGGGCGCGACGGCCAGATCGAGATGGGCAACGCGGACCTGCGGGAGGCCCAGGATCTGGCCCTGGTGCTGCGCGCCGGCGCGTTGCCCGCGCCGCTCCACATCGTCGAGGAGCGGACCGTCGGCGCGACGCTCGGCGAGGATTCGATTCACAAGGGCATCACAGCGATCATCGTGGGGACGGTGGCGGTCATCCTCATCATGGCGGTCTACTACCGCTTCGCCGGCCTGCTCGCGATCACCGCCCTGACGTTGTATCTGATCTTCACGATGGGCGGGCTCGCCGCCTTCGGGGGAACGCTGACGCTGCCGGGGCTTGCCGGGCTGGTCCTCTCGATCGGGATGGCCGTCGACGCGAACGTGCTGATCTTCGAGCGCATTCGCGAGGAGCTCGAGGCCGGCAAGACGGCCCGCGTCGCCACGGAGCTCGGCTTCGAGCATGCGATGCCGGCGATCGTGGACTCCAACCTGACGACCGTGCTCACGGCCCTGTTCCTCTTCCAGTTCGGCACGGGACCCGTCAAGGGGTTCGCCGTGACGCTCATCATCGGCATCTTCGCCTCGTTCATCACGGCCGTGTTCGTGACCAAGACGTTCTTCCTGATCTGGCTCGACCGGCGGACGACCACCCGGGAGTTCGCGATCTGATGTTCAGGTTCTTCGACAAGGCCGACTACGACTTCCTGCGCGTCCGCAAGTACGCTTACGCCGTCACCGCCGTCATCGCCATCGCGGGCCTTGCGGACCTGGGTGTGCGCGGTCTCAACGAGAGCATCGAGTTCACCGGCGGAGCGTTGCTCCAGATCCACGCCACCGACCCGGCCATCACGATCGGCCGGATCCGCGGCGCGCTCGCCACCAACGGCATCACCGGCATCGAGCTGAACACGTTTGGGACGGAGAGCGACTTCGAGCTGCGCGCACCAATCGTGGCGGGGGCGGGTCAGGACGCCGGCGTCCAGGAGACGGCCCGCAACGTCGACTCGACCCTGGCCGGCGCGTTCGGCGCCGGAAGCTACACGATCGAGCGCGCGGAGGCGATCAGCCCCAAGGTCGGCGGGGAGCTCCGGAGCAAGGCGCTGCTCGCCATCCTGCTGTCGTTCGGCGCCACGCTCATCTACCTCACGGTCCGGTTCGAGTGGCGCTTCGCCATCGCGGCGATCGCGGCAACCGCTCACGACGTCGTCGTCACGATCTCGTTCCTGGCCCTGATGAACCTCGAGGTGAGCCTGGTCGTGGTAGCGGCCGTGCTGACGATCGTCGGCTACTCGATGAACGACACGATCATCGTGTTCGACCGGGTGCGCGAGAATCTGCGAAAGTACAAGCGGGGCCAGATTCACGACATCCTCAACCGCAGCGTCAACGAAGTGCTGCCGCGGACGGTGCTCACCGGGGGCACCACCCTGGCCGCGGTGCTGGCGCTGCTCATCTTCGGGGGCGCGGTCATCCGGAGCTTCGCCTGGGTGATGACCTTCGGCATCGTGGTGGGGACGTTCTCCTCCTGGTTCATTGCCTCGCCGGTGCTGCTGTGGATCGAGCGCCGCTGGCCGGGTGAAGACGTGCACGGCACACGGGCGGTGGCGCCGGCCGGCCGCAGCGCACCCCAGGCCAGCTGACGGCCCGCGCGGTGCTCGTCGACACGCACTGCCATCTGGGCGACGCGGCGTTCGACGAGGATCACGCCACGGTCATGGCCCACGCCCGCGCCGCGGACGTGGGCCACGTCGTGATCGTCGCCGACTCGATCCCTGCGAGTGCCCGCGTGCGCGCGCTGGCGGCAACCTACCGCTGCTCGGCGACAGCCGGCGTGCACCCGCACGAGGCCAGGGTCTGGAGCCCCGCCGTGCGGGATGCCCTCGAGGATGCGGTGGCGGACCCGCATGTCGTCGCGGTCGGCGAGACCGGGCTCGACTACCACTACGACTTTTCCCCCGGGACCTGCAGCGCCGGGCCTTCGAGGCCCAGCTGATCATCGCAGCCGACTGCGGCAAACCGGTGGTCGTCCACGCCCGCGATGCCGATCAGGACGTCGCCGCGGCGCTGCGGACCGCGGGCCCGGGAGGCCCGCCGGTCGTGCTGCACTCGTTCAGCGGCGGCCCCATGCTGCTCGAAGCGGGGCTCGCGATCGGTGCGTATTTTTCCTTCAGCGGGATGATCACCTTCCGCACCTGGCGCCAGGTGGACGTCGTGGCCGCGTGCCCGGCGGACCGGCTGTTGGTCGAGACCGATGCGCCGTACCTGGCCCCGGTCCCGTACCGCGGCAAGCGGAACGAGCCCGCCTACGTCCGGCAGGTCGCCGAGCGCCTCGCGCAGCTACGCGGGCTCGACCCTGCCGCGCTCGCGGCCCTCACGACGACGAACGCGGCGCGCTGCTTCGGCGAGCGCGTTGCCCAACCCATGTCTGCCGACCTATGACCAACGTTCCGTCCGATATCGCCATTGCGCAGGCCGCCAAATTGCGTCCGATCACGGAGGTGGCGCGGGCACTGGGTCTCACGGCCGACGATCTCATTCCGTACGGCCACACCAAGGCCAAGATCCGGCTCGCCGCCGTTGGCGGCAAGCCGAGGCGCGGCAAGCTCGTCCTGGTCACCGGGATCAATCCCACCGCAGCCGGCGAAGGGAAGTCCACCGTCACGATCGGGCTCACGCAGGCGCTGCAGCACCAGGGGCACCGGGCGGTGTGCTGTATCCGCGAACCGAGCCTGGGCCCCGTGTTCGGGATCAAGGGCGGCGCCGCGGGCGGCGGCTACGCGCAGGTGGTCCCGATGGAGGACATCAACCTCCACTTCACCGGGGACTTCCACGCGATTTCCTCCGCGCACAACCTGCTCTCCGCGATGCTCGACAATCACCTGCATCACGGCAACGCGCTCACGATCGATCCCCGGCGCATCACGTGGCCGCGCACGATGGACATGAACGATCGTGCCCTGCGCGACATCATCATCGGCCTGGGAGGGATCAGCGGCGGCGTCCCGCGGCAGGACCGCTTCGTGATCACGCCGGCGAGCGAGATCCAGGCGATCATGGCGCTCGCCTCCAGCCCGGCGGACCTCGAGGAGCGCCTCGGACGGATCATCGTCGGATCGACCACGGCCAGGCAGCCGGTGCGCGCGGCCGACCTCAAGGCCCAGGGATCGATGACGCTGCTGCTGAAGGACGCGATCCAGCCGAACCTGGTGCAGACGCTCGAGGGCGGCCCCGCGTTCGTCCACTGCGGCCCGTTCGGCAACATCGCCCACGGCTGCAACTCGATCATCGCGACCGACACGGCGCTCCGCCTCGCGGACCTCGTGATCACGGAAGCCGGGTTCGGCGCCGACCTCGGGGCCGAGAAGTTCCTCGACATCAAGTGCCGGTTCGGCGGCCTGGCGCCGGAGGCCATCATCATCGTCGCCACCATCCGGGCGCTCAAGCTCCACGGCGGGCTGCAGAAGGACCAGCTGGCCCCCCCCAACGCCAAGGCGGTGGAGCAGGGCTTCGCCAACCTGCGCCAGCATCTCGAGAACCTGGCGCTCTTCGGCGTGCCGACCATCGTGTCGCTCAACCGGTTCGTAACCGATGGCGACGCGGAGCTCGACGTCGTCCGTCACGGCTGCGCGGCACTCAAGGTGCCGGTCGCCCTGACGGAGGTCTGGGAAAAGGGCGGGGCCGGGGGCGTGGAGCTGGCGGACCTGCTGCTCGCCACCCTCAAGCGGGGCGGGGCGAAGTTCACCCCGTTGTACGACGTGAAGCTCCCCATCCGGGAGAAGATCGAGATCGTCGCGCAGCGGATCTACCGCGCCGATGGCGTCGATTTCATGCCGCCGGCGGAGCGCGCCATGAAGCAGCTGGCCGACTTCGGGCTGGGGGAGACACCGGTGTGCATCGCCAAGACCCAGTATTCGTTCAGTGACAACCCTGCGCTGCTGGCGGCGCCGCGCGGATTCCGCATCACGATCCGCGACATGTACCCGTCGGCAGGGGCCGGCTTCGTCGTAGCGCTCGCCGGCGACATCATGACCATGCCGGGCCTCAGCAAGTCGCCCGCCGCGGAGCGGATCCGGCTGCACGGGGACGGCACCATCGAGGGACTCTTCTGATGATGAAGGCCGCAAGCATGCAGACCGTCGCGACCCCGGGCGCACCGTCCGCGATCGGGCCGTACAGCCAGGGTATCATCGCCGGCGGATTCGTCTACACCGCCGGACAGGTGGCCCTGGACCCCAAGACGATGGAGCTGGTCGACGGGGACATCGGTGCGCAGACCGCGCGCGTGTTCGGGAATCTGCGCGCGATTCTCACCGCCGCCGGCTCGAGCCTGGACCGCGTCGTGAAGGCCACGGTGTATCTGGCGGAGATGGCGGATTTCCCCGCCATGAACGAGGTGTACGCGCGCGAGTTCGGGGCGCACCGGCCGGCCCGTTCCACGGTGGCGGTGAAGACTCTGCCCAAGAACGCGCGGGTCGAAATCGATCTCGTGGCGCTGGTGTGACGCCTCGGGGGGGTGGATTGGGGCTGGTGTCCCGCGCGGTCTTCAAAACCGTTGGGAGGCGCCATTGGCGGCTCCGGTGGGTTCGATTCCCACACGCTCCCGCCACCCCCCGGCGCGCTCCGCGATCAGGCGCGGCCCCGCCATTAGCAGCGGTGCTCGCCAGCCTCGTGCTCGTGGCCGGCGCGGCGCAGGCCCAGGTCCCCGTCCCGATCAGTCGCAGGCCGTCGGATACGACACGGGCCGCTGATACCGTCAAGATCCCCCCGTTCCGCATCGCTCCGCCGATCTCGCCGCTCGGTGCGTTCGCGCGCTCGTTGGTTCTCCCGGGGTGGGGTCAGGCCGTCCTGGGCCGGCGCGCGACCGGCGCGTTCTTCGTGGTGTGGGAGGGCGTCACGCTGACGATGACCCTCAAAGCGGCCCACCAGGTCCACTACATCGAGGCCATCGGCGACTCGGCGCGGCTCCGCGCCAAGAAGCAGGAGGTCCAGGACTGGGCCGTGCTCCTCGCGTTCAACCACCTGGTCGCGGGCGCCGAAGCGTACGTGTCCGCGTATCTGTGGGATTTTCCGGTGGAGCTCGACACCCGCCCGCTGCCGTCTGGGGCAGTCGGCATCGGGCTCCGGGTCCGGATCCCGCCCTAGGACCGTTCCAACCTCGCGCACCCAGTGGATCGGGCCGCCGGATTGCTGGCCTGGTTCCTCTCGAGGAACGGCTCCAACGAGTTGGAACGGCCCTAGCCGAACCTGCGGAGCTCCGGCCCGTCGGCGGTGATCACGGCATGGCGACCGCCGTCGAACCAGGCGCCCGGATTGAGATACCAGCGCCCGGGTCCCGCCGCCTCGAGCGCGGGCCGGTGCGTGTGCCCCAGCACCAGCAGCTCGATGTCGGGATGGGCGGCGAGATAGTCCCGCGCCCAGGCGGCCTGCGCGCCCGCGGCGCGGTCGATCGTCGCGGGATCCCCGGTGTCCGCGGCCAGGACGCCCGACATCACGCCGACCAGCCGGATGCCGAGGTCGGGATGCAGCCACCGGAACAGGGTCGCCGTCGGCGCCCATCGGGTGACGGCGTGTAACGCGCGCGCGGCGCGGCGCTGCTCGGCAACGCCGTCGCCGTGGATCACGAGCGCCCGGCGGCCGGCGAGGGTCAGCGACGCCCCGGCGGGATGGAACGCGGCCCCGAGCTGCGTGCCCCAGAACGCGCCGCCCCAGCGATCGTGATTCCCGCCGGTCAGGGTGAGCGCGACCCCCGCGCGCCGGACCCGCTCCAGCGCCGCGAGCACCGGGAAGGCATGGCGCGGAATCACCGTCGCATATTCGAACCAGAACTCGAACAGGTCCCCGTTGATCACGAGATGACGCCCCAGGTCGGGCACCGCGTCGAGAAACCGCAGGAACGCGGCCGTCGCGGCCGCGGCGTCGGGGCCCAAATGCGCGTCGGAAACGACCACCACCGTGTCGTGCGGCACGGGCGCAGTATATTGTGAGGACCCGACCGACGCCACGCGCCCCGTGAACCCATTCTCCACCTCCGAGATCACGGTCCGGTACGCGGAAACCGACCAGATGGGTGTGGCGTACCACGCCAACTACCTCGTCTGGTGTGACGTCGCGCGCACCGAGTACCTGCGCGAGCGCTCGGTGAGCTACCGGGGCCTCGAGGAACGCGGCTTCCGCCTGGTGGTCGTGGAGGCTCAGGTCCGCTACCGGTCACCCGCGCGGTACGACGACCGCGTGCGCATTCGCTGCTGGGTGCGCGACGTCTCGAGCCGCGGTGTGGAGTTCGGGTACCTGATGGAGCGGCCGGAGGAGGCCCGCACGGTCGCGACGGCACGCACCGCGCTCATCGCCTTGGACGAGAACCATGCGATCACCACGATTCCTGCGGATATCCGGTCGGTACTCAGGAAAGTTGCGGATCCCGTCCGGCTGTAGGCGCATCGCCGTGCTGGTGGCGCTGGCGCTGCCGCCCCGCGTCGCGGCCGCGCAAGACCCGGCGATCGTCGAGGTGCTGGCGTCGATCCTCCAAGCGGAAGACGCGAGGCAGTTCAATGCCGCGGTCCTCGACGGTGCGGCCCGGCATCCCGACCCGCTGGTGCGCCGCGTGACGGCGCGGGCCGTCGGTCACATCGGGGACTTCCAGGGGACCGACCTGCTGCTCGAGCTGCTGCAGGATCCCGACAGCACGGTGCAGCGGGAGGCCGCGTTCGCGCTCGGCCTGCTGCGGGATCCGCGGGCGCTCCCGGCGCTGCGGGAGCTCGTCGTCAATACGGCAGCCGAACGGCAAAACGACGTGCACGCCGAGGCGGTGACCGCGATCGCCAAGCTGGGCGGCGCGGAGGCAGCCGCCGTGTTCCGCGAGCTGCTCGGGCCGTGGGCCGCGCGCGCCGCAAGTGCCGCGCCCCCGCTGGCGGTGGACGTCGCCCTGAACGAGGCCTGGCGGCTTGGCGCCGACGCGCCCGTGGAACAGATGCTCGACTTCGCCGTTTCTCCCGTGCGACACGCGAAGATCGGCGCCATCTACTCGCTCGCCCGGCTGCGCGCGCCGCGCGCGGCGGACGTCCTGCTTGGCGCGACCGGTGACCCCGACGAGGACGCGCGCGGCTACGCCGTCCGCGCCCTGACGGCTCCGTACGCCGACACGGCGGGACTGGAGCGCACCGCGCTCGCGGCCCGCGTGCGTCGCCTGGTCGGCGACGACAACGCGCACGTCAGGATCAACGCGCTCCGCGCGCTCGGCAGCTACCGGGACAGCAGCCTGGTCCCCGCCGTTCGCGATCGGCTCGCCGACGAGGACCTCAACGTGCGGGTGCAGGCCGTCACGGCGCTCGGCGAGCTGGGCGGGGGCGCAGCGATCGCGGCACTGCGGGATCTGGTGGGCGGCAGGCCCTACGCCGTGCGCCGGGCGGCCCTGATCGGTCTGGCCCGCACCGCCGGCGTCGCGGCGCTCGACGTGATCGCCGAGTGGCTGAGCAACCCGGAATGGCGGGAGCGCGCCGCGGGCGCCGAAGCGCTGGGCTACATCGCCCGCGACACGGTCATCCCGTGGCTCACGTACCTCACCCAGGACCAGGATCCCCGCGTCGCGGCCGTGGCCCTCACCAGCCTCACGGCCGTGGGCCCCGATTCCGCCACCGTCTGGTCCCGTCAGCTCATCACGCGCGCGGACGCCGTGGTCCGCGCCCTGGCGGCGGAGCGGCTCGGTGCCGCGGCCAACCCGGCCGACATCGACCGGCTGGTGGCCGGCTACCGCCTCGCGCTGCGCGACTCGATCCCGGACGCCCGCATCGCCATCGTGGCGGCGCTGGGGCGCATCTCCGAGCAGGGCTTCGCCGAGCGCATCGCGGTCGAGGACCGGTTCCTGACGCGGGTCCCGGCGAGCACCGACTACCTGGTGAAACGCGCGGCGCAGGAGCGGTTCCCCGCGGCCGCGCGACGCTGGGGCCCTCCCACGCCGATCGCAACCGGACGCGGCTTCGAGGACTACCGCGGCATTGCCCGGCGCTATCTCGCCGGCGGGGGCACGCAGAGCATCATCGTGGACACCGACCGGGGACGGCTGACGATCGATCTGTTCGCCGCCGACGCGCCGCTCACGGTGAGCGCGTTCCTCCAACTGGTGGATCAGCGGGTGTTCGACGGGGGCACCTGGCACCGCGTCGTGCCGAACTTCGTGATTCAGGACGGCGACCCGCGCGGCGACGGCTGGGGCGGGCCGGGCTTCACCCTGCGCGACGAGGTCAATCGCAACCGGTTTCAGCAGGGCTCGGTCGGCATCGCCCTGTCCGGACCGGACACCGGCGGGAGCCAGTTCTTCGTCACGCTGAGCCCGCAGCCCCACCTCGACGGAACCTTTACGGTCATTGGGCGGGTAATCTCCGGCATGGAGGTGGTCGACCTGATCACGCAGGGCGACCGGATCCGGACCATCCGCCGGCCCTAAGGGACCATGCGCCACGCCGCCCTGGTGCTGCTCGCGACGCTCGCGGCCCTGGCTCCGCGAACGTCGCCCGCACAGCTGAACTACTTCGGGCAGAACAAGATCCAGTTCAAGGACTTCGCCTGGCAGGTGCTCCGCGGCGAGCACGTCGATCTGTATTTCTATCCCGAAGAGGACCAGATCGCGCGCGTCGGGCTCGCGTACGCCGAAGAGAGCTTCGACGTGCTCGAGCGGAAGTTCGGCCACACACCACCGCGCCGCATCCCGCTGATCATCTACGCGTCCCACACGGACTTCGAGCAGACCAACGTGCTGCCGTTCGTGCCCCCGGAGGGCATCCTCGGCGTCACCGAGTTCATGCGCTCGCGGGTGATGATCCCGTTCCAGGGCGATTACGCCGAGTTCCGGCACACCCTGCGACACGAGATGGTGCACGCCTTCCAGCTGAGCGTCGCGGTCGAAGCGTTCGAGCGCTACCCGCGTGGGTTTCGCCCGGCCCTGCCGCTGTGGTGGACCGAGGGGCTCGCGGAGCTGTGGTCGGGTGGGGAGGATACCCGTGACGAGATGATCCTCCGCGAGCTGACCATCTCGGGGGTCCTGCCGACCCTGGAGCAGCTCAACTTCATCTACGGCTCCGTCGTCTACCCCCTGGGCGGCGCCATCCACCACTGGCTGGCCACCGAGTTCGGCGACTGGCGCGTGCAGGTGCTCTACCGAACGCTGTGGAAATACGGGAGCTTCACGGAAGTCCTCGAGGGCGTGTACGGCGTGCCGATCGCCGAGCTGAACGAGCGATACCAGCACTACTTCCGCCAGCGCTACTTCCCCGCGGTGAGCGAGCGCGAGCCGATGGGGGTGACCGCGTGGCAGCTCGCCGAGCTCGCCATCAAGCCGGTGGCGTATCGCACGGTGCGCGACTCGGCGACGCAGCTGCTGTACCTGTCGCCGCGCAGCGGATACATGGCGATTTACGGCATGCCGCTCGACCGCCCGGGCTCCGCCCATCCCGTGGTGAAAGGCGAGCGCTCCGCCCAGTTCGAGTCGTTCCACCCGTTCGCCTCGCGCATCGACGTCCACGACACGGTGGCCGCGTTCACCAGCAAGTACCTCGAGCGCGACGCGCTGTTCATCTGGGACCTCCCCCGTGGCCGCGTCGTGGGTCGCTACCAGTTCCCCGACTTGATCTCGATCCTGTCGCCGACCTGGGCCCCCGACGGCCGGAGCATCGTGTTCAGCGGCCTCACCGTGTCCGGCGTGTCGGACCTCTATCGGTTGCGCCTGCCGGACGGCCGACTCGAGCCGCTCACGCGAGACCGCTTCCAGGACGTCGACCCGTCGTTCAGCCCCGACGGCCGCACGCTCGTGTTCGCGTCCGATCGCACACCGTTCGGCCCCGACGGGGCGCTGAACCTCTTCCTGCTCGACGTGGCGACGGACAGCATCAGCTACCTGACGTACGGGCGCTGGCGCGACGAGACGCCGCGCTGGGCGTCGAACGGCCGCATCTACTTCTCGTCCGACCGCAGCGGCGTGTTCGACATCTACTCGGCGGATGCCACCGGGGTCGGGCGCCAGGAGACGGAGACCCTGAGCGGTGCGTTCGATCCGGAGTGGATCGAGTCCGACCATGCGCTGGTCTACGGGGGCTTCCACGAGCTGTCGTTCGGCATCTTCCGCGCCCGCCAACCGGGCGTGCCGAACGGCGCGACGTTTGCGCTCGCCCCCGACCGGCTGCCCCCGGGATGGGGCTGGACGGAGCTCGCCGTGGATCGCTACGCCCACGCCGATCCCGCGCCGTATGAGCGCAAGTTCTCGCTCGATTTCGCAAGCGGCGAAGCCGCGTTGGCGCCGGGCATGGGATCGGCCGCCGGAGCCCTGCTGCTGTTCTCCGACCTGCTCAACGATCACCTGCTGTTTCTCAGCATCACGTCCTTCCAGCAGTCGGGGTACGGCAGCCTGCTCGAGAACTTCAGCGGGACCGCCTTCTACCTGAACCAGAAACGGCGGCTCAACTGGGGGGCGGGGGCGTTCCGGTTCCGGGGCGTGTTCTACGAGGGCGACTTCGAAACGGTCTACGAGGAGACCGCGGGCGGGGGCTTCGCCGAGGTGCGCTGGCCGTTCTCGCGCTTCTCCAGGGTGGAAGGCCAGTTCCGGCTCGAGCACTCGAACCGGTTCGATCTCGTCGGTGGCGACCCCGTGGAGCCCCGCCGCGTCGGGTGGCTCGCGTCGCAGTACGTGAGTCTCGTGCGGGACAACTCGCTGTGGCTGCCCACCGGTCCAATCGACGGTGAGCGCCGCAACGTCACCGTGGGGCTCACCAACGACCTGTCGAACGGCCGGTTCGATTCCTGGCTCGTGATGCTCGACGAGCGCCGCTACCTCCGGATCGCCCCGCAGGCGGCATATGCGGTGCGGGCGTTCGGCTACTTCTCGGAAGGCAGTCGGCCCCGACGGGTCGCGATCGGCGGGTCGTGGGGGCTGCGCGGCTATCCCGTCCTGGGCAACGTGGGCGGCACGCGCGCCGTGATGCTGAATCAGGAGCTGCGGTTCCCGCTGTCGAACTTCCTCGCGATCGGCTTTCCGTTCGGCGAGATTCGGCTGCCCGGCGTCCAGGGAGCGCTGTTCACGGATGTGGGTGGCGCGTGGACCAAGGAGTCCACGGCCCGCGGCCTGCTGGGGAGCGCGGGGTTTGGTCTCCGCATGCCGGTGTTCTACGCGCTGGTCCTGCGGCTCGACATCGGATGGCGGTTCAGCATGGGCAACTACGCCGCCTACTCGCTGCCACAGCTGCAAGGGAACCGCAACTTCGTTGACTTCTTCTTCGGCTTTAACTACTGATGCGACAAGCACTTCTGCTTGACCGGCTCGGCGGGCTACCTTATCATGCCCTCGTGGCGGTCGGGCTGGTGGCGGCGGGCGCGGGGTGCGTACGGGGCCTCAAGAGCATCGCACCCGCCAACTTGCTGCCCACGTCCGCGGACACGGTCAGCATGTGGGCCGCGGAATTCCAGCCGCGGGTGCCGCTGCAGTACGAGCTGCGCTGGCGGTTCGAGAACAACCAGGGGAGCTCCGCCGGCCGGGCCGCCGTGCGCTACGCGCCGCCCGACACGCTGCGGTTCGACTATCGCGGGCCGTTCGGGAAGTCGGGCAGCGCGGTGATCGTGGCGAACGACCCGCTCTGGGCGGACCCGGAGGGGGACTTCCAGGGCCTCGTGCCCGTGGCGCCGATTCTCTGGGCCGCGCTGGGCATCGTGGTCCCGCCGGGCGGGGGCGCCACGACCGCGGGGCGGCAAGAGGCGCGATGGCGCGCCTGGCGGTACGTGAATGGCGAGGAGGCAATTGACTTCATCTATCAGCGGGGATCGACACCGCGCCTGCAGGCGGAGGTCCGGCACAGCGAACGGGTCGCGGGCGTGGTGGTGGTGGAGCTCGCGCCGGATGCCCCGCGGCCGACCCGGGCCGTCATGCGGTTCCCTGGCGGCGGCTCCAGGCTCACGTTCACCGTGCAGGCCCTCGACAGCGTTGCGGCATTCCCTCCGGACACGTGGAACCGCTCGTAGCGCGGTCGCGCTGAGCCTGCTGCTCGCGTCCGCGGGCTGCTACGGGTTCGCCGGCGGGGGCCTGCCACCGCAGATCCGCACCGTCGCCATTCTTCCCTTCGACAACCAGACGGCCGAGCCGTTGCTCACGCAGGAGGTGGCCGACGCGCTGCGCGAGGCCATGCAGGACCGTCTGGGGCTGCGCTCGGCCTCCGAAGCGAACGCCGACGCCGTCGTGCGCGGCGCGATTCTGCGCTACGAGGCGGATATCCCGCTGTCATTCCAGCCCAGCCAGCGGGAAGGAGGGCGCGTGGAGGTCACGGCGCGCCGGGTTCAGCTCACGTTGCGGGTGGAGATCATCGATCAGCGGGAAGGAAAACCCCTGTGGCAACGCCAGAGCATGATGGTGGACGGGGAGTACCAGCCCGGGCAGGAACGGCAGGGACGCCAGACAGCCCTGGCCAAGCTCGTGACCGACATCGTGGACGGAGCCCAGTCGCAATGGTGAGCACGCTGCGTCGCCGGATCGGGAATCGCCGGGGGAAGGTCAAGCTCGGCTGCCTGTTGACGCTCGCGCTGCTCGGCGCCGCGACCTATTTGACCATCACGAACGTGCGCTCCTACATCAACTACTGGGCCATGAGAGACGAGATGCGGACGCAGGCTCAGTTCGCGAACAATCTCGATGACGAGTCCATCCGCCGACGCCTCCGCGCCAAGGCCGACGAGCTCCAGCTCCCTCCCGAAGCGCGACGGGTGACGATCCGCCGGCGCACCCGACCCCGCGAGATCGTCATCGCGACCGCGTGGCAGGTGACGCTCGACCTCCTGGTGACCCGCGTGCCCCTGACGTTCAGGCCACAGGTCCGCCAGCAGCTCTAGCACCACGTGCCGCTCGTGGGGCCGCCGGCCCCGGGGCATTCAACCTTCGCATGCCGGAGCGATCCGTGGCACGACCCGACGATCGCGCAGCCGACGCCCTGCGCCCTGTGACGCTCGAGCGCGGCGCCAACCCCTACGCCGAGGGCTCGTGCCTGGTCCGGTTCGGCGCGAGCCTCGTGCTCTGCACGGCGACCGTTCTCGAATCGGTGCCGGCCTGGCGCCGCGGCAGCGGTCTCGGCTGGCTCACGGCGGAGTACGCCATGCTGCCGCGCGCGACGACCGAGCGCACACCCCGCGAGCGCGCCGGCCCGGGCGGACGGACGCAGGAGATCCAGCGGCTCATCGGGCGGAGCCTGCGCGGCGCGCTGGCGTCATTCGCCTTCGGCGAGCGGACGATCCAGGTCGATTGCGACGTGCTCCAGGCGGACGGCGGCACCCGCACGGCCGCCATCACGGGGGCCGCCGTGGCGGTGGCGGATGCGTGCGCGTGGCTGGCGGACCGCCGCGGCGTCGCGAACCCGTTCACGCGGCTCGTCGCCGCCGTGTCCGTCGGCATCGTGGAGGGCACGCCGCTGCTCGACCTCTGCTATGCGGAAGACCGCGTCGCCGAGGTGGACGCCAACGTGGTGGTGCTGGAGCCGGATCGCTACGTGGAGGTGCAGGCGACCGGGGAGGGCGGCCATTTCGGGCGCGGGGATCTGGATCGCATGCTGGCGCTGGCCGACCGGGGGATCGCTCAGCTGTTCGCGTTGCAGCGGCAGGCGCTCGCATGAGTCATCCCAAGCTCCTGGTGGCGACGCGGAACCCCGGCAAGCAGCGCGAGATCCGTCAACTGCTCGCGGACGCCGCCTGTGAGCCCGTCTTCCCGGACGATCGCGGCCTGTGGGAGCGCCCCGAGGAGGCCGGGATCGAGGATGTCGGGTCGTTCGAGGGCAACGCCCGGCGCAAGGCCGAGTACTTCGCCAAGCTCGCGCGCATGCCGACGCTTGCCGAGGACTCCGGCATCGAGGTGTTCGCGCTGGGCGGGGCGCCGGGTGTGCGCTCGCGCCGCTTCGCCCTTCCCACGCCTGACCCGCGCGAGCAGGACGCCGCGAACAACGCGGAACTGTTGCGGCGCCTCGCGGGCGCGTCGCCCGAGCGGCGGCGCGCGCGCTACCGCTGCGTGGCCGTGTTCCTCGCCCGGCACGACGCGATTCCCCGGGCGTTCGAGGGCACCTGTACCGGTCGCATCCTCGAGGCGCCGCAGGGGACTGGCGGGTTCGGCTACGACCCGCTGTTCTTGTCCGACGATCTGGCAAAGAGCTTCGGCGACGCCACGCCGGAGGAGAAGGCGGGCGTGAGCCATCGCGGTCGCGCGATCGCCGCATTCGCGGCCTGGCTCGCGACGGGCGGGCTCCGCTAGGCACCGTCGCGACCGCGGGCCGACGCCGCCGGTCCTAGACGGTGGCCGGCGCCTCCTCCACCGCCCGCATGGCCGCCACCTCGTCGAGGATGTCCCGGTAGAGGGCCGTCGTGAGGTAGCGCTCGCCGCTCGACGGCAGGATCACGACAATCGTCTTGCCGGTGCTCTCCGGGCGGGCGGCCACCCGGAGCGCCGCCGCAACGGCCGCACCCGACGAGATCCCGGCGAGGATGCCTTCCTCCCGCGCCAGCCGGCGCGCCGTCGCGAACGCCGTGTCGTCGTCGATCGCGACCACCTCGTCGATCAACGAGACATCGAGGATGTCGGGCACGAAGCCGGCGCCGATCCCCTGGATCTTGTGAGCGCCGGGCTGCCCGCCGGAGAGCACCGCCGACGCGGTGGGCTCGACGGCGACGGCACGGAACGCCGGCTTGCGTCGCTTGAGCACGGAGGCGACACCGGTGAGCGTGCCGCCGGTGCCGACCCCGGCGACCAGGATGTCGGCCGCGCCATCGGTGTCCCGCCAGATCTCCTCCGCCGTGGTTTCGCGGTGGATCTGCGGATTGGCGGGGTTCTCGAACTGCTGCGGCATGAACGCGCCGGGATGCCGACGCAGCAATTCGCCGGCCATGGCGATCGCGCCTTTCATCCCCTTGCTCCCCGGCGTGAGCACGATCTCCGCCCCGAGCGCGCGCAGCAGTGCCCGCCGCTCGACGCTCATCGTGTCCGGCATCGTGAGGATCAGGCGGTAGCCGCGCGCCGCCGCCACGAACGCCAGCGCGATCCCGGTGTTCCCGCTCGTCGGCTCGATCAGCGTGTCGCCGGGCTTGATCGTCCCGGCCCGCTCGGCTGCCTGGATCATCGCCACGCCGATGCGGTCCTTCACGCTCGAGAGCGGATTGAAGAACTCGAGCTTGGCCAGCACGTCCGCGGTGACTCCGTCGGTCAGGCGCCGTAGGCGGACGAGCGGGGTGTTGCCGATGGTCTCGGTGATGTCCTCGAAGATGCGCGCCATGCTGTTCTCCCGTCTCCGGCGCCGCCCAGGCGGGCGGACAGGTGATTCAGATCTCGTAATCCCGCGCGCCGACCGCGCGCGACAGGGCCTCGTCTGCGCCGCGCTCGCGCTCGGCGTGGCGCCGCAGCGTACGCTCCACGGCGCCGAGCCGCGACTCGATCGCCGCGAGCACATGGTCTACCGGGTCCGCGATGCGCTCGTGGTGCAGGGTGATCTGCTGCTCCGTCTCCCCCGCGCGCGGCTTCACCGGGCGCGCGGGAATCCCCACCACGGTGGTCCCGGCCGGCACGTCGGTCACGACCACCGACGAGGCGCCGACCCGCGCCCCGTCGCCAATCCGCACGGGCCCGAGGATCCTCGCCCCGGCACCGACCACAATGTTGTTGCCGAGGGTTGGGTGGCGCTTGGTACGCTCCAGGGAGACGCCGCCAAGTGTGACCCCCTGATACAGCAGCACGTCGTGGCCGATCTCCGTCGTCTCACCGATCACGACGCCCATGCCGTGGTCGATGAAGAACCGCCGGCCGATCACCGCCGCGGGGTGGATCTCGATGCCCGTGAGAAACCGCCCCACGTGCGACAGCCACCGGCCGGCCGTCTTGAGACCGGCGCCCCACAGCGCGTGCGCCGCGCGGTGGAACCACACCGCGTGGAGGCCCGGGTAGCACAGCAGGATCTCGAGCGTGGTCCGCGCGGCCGGGTCACGCTCTTTCACCACCCGAATGTCCTCGCCCAAATTCTCCAGCATGCCCGATCCTCGATCCCTCCTCGAACGAAGGGACCGCGACCAACAGGCGCCGCGGTCCAGATGCTCGCTGCCGGCTGCCGACAGCGCTCAGCCGTCGGGAGCGACGCCAGCCGAGCCGTCGCGACACCTCGACCCGTCCCGCGCGCAGCCACACGCGCAGGCGAGCCGTTGGATGCAGAGCAAGTGACCTCGCTGGCACATCATGAACTCCCGCCCCCTAATAACCACCGGTGGTGTCGCAGAGTTCCGGAAGCCCTGCCGATCCCCGCTGAGCCTCCGGGGCCCCCCGCGGCCCGGCGCTCAGCGGGCGAGGTGCCGCCGAAACGCCTGTTTCACGAGTGACTGGAAGTGGTGCACGCCAGCCTCCATGTCGGCCGAGAACCGGCCGCGGTCGTACACTCCCGACTCCAGTCCTTCCTGCACGCGCTCGCAGATCTCGATGTCTTCCCGCTGCACCGCGTCGGAGAACGCGAGGTCGCTCTCGATCACGCTCCGGCCCGCCGCAGACTCCACGTCGGCGTAGTAGTACCGGAACATCACCCCACACCGGTCCGGCGCCAGCGGGACCACGACGTTGGTCTGCAGGCGGCCGGGCAGGATGTTCAGCATCAGATTGGGGAACACCCAGTAGTACAGCGCCTCACCCAAGGACACGCCGTAGGGCGTGTCCTTGCCGGACAGCGGGCCGACCTGCAAGGAGTACCACGTGGAGAGCTCGGTGCGGTAGGCCTGGAAGTCGTACAGCGCGCAGAGCTCCGGGTGCACGTGCGGCACGTGATAGCCTTCCAGGTAGTTGTCCACGTACACCTTCCAATTGCAGCGCGCCTCGTAGTCCACCCGTCTCGCGAAACGCAGCGCGTCGAGCCGCGCCGGCGCCAGCCGCTCGCCGATCCCGGCGACGAAGCCGTCGAGCGGCGCGGGGTGGGGCTCGAGATGGACGAAGAGGAGCCCCTGCCACTCCGCGAGCCGGACCGGGACGAGTCCGTAGTCCTCCTTGTCGAACAGCTCGGTGCGGTTGAAGTGCGGGACGCCGCGCAGCATGCCGTCCAGCCGATAGGTCCAGCCGTGGTAGCGGCACTGCAGCATGTGCGCGTGCCCGTCCTTCAGGGCGAGCGGCCCGCCGCGATGGCGGCAGACGTTGTAGAACGCGTGGATCGCGCCGTCGGCCGCCCGCACGAGGAGGACCGGCCGGCGCGCCACCATGGCGATGAGATGGTCGCCGACCTCGGGAAGCTGGCTCGTGTGCCCGACGTGCTGCCAGCTGCGCGCGAACACTGCGTCACGCTCGAGATCGTGGAACCCCGGGTCGCGGTACCATCGGGCGGGGATCGTCTCGGCGCGCTCGACCGGGACGCACTCGAGGTCCTGGGGAGGCAAGTCGGGCGGGGCAAGCGGCCTCGCCGGATCAGGGGACCCGGGAGGTGAGAACGGCGGCTGGGACATGGCTCCAATGCTCCACGCCCCCGCGCGACGGCGCAAGAGGGCAGCGGGTGCGTCGGCGTTCGCGTGCTGTTAGGTTTGCCTGAGCTCGGGGCGTAGCGCAGTCCGGTAGCGCACCTGCTTTGGGAGCAGGGGGTCGCCGGTTCGAATCCGGCCGCCCCGACTCGCCCCGCCATGCGGCGGGGCGTCGCTTTTCCCAGTCCTCAGCCCGGCTGGCTCCGCTACCACCGCCTCGGCAGGTCCGCCACGACCCGGTACGTGTCTCGTGCGATCAGCAGCTCCTCGTTGGTGGGAATCACGTAGGCCTTGAGTCGGCTCTCGGTCCGCGAGATCTCCCCCTCGCCGTTCGCAAGCCCGGTGTTGCGCGCCGGATCGAGCACCAGGCCCAGCGGCTCGAGCCCCGCGCAGATCCGCTCGCGCACGGGGGGCGAGTTCTGTCCGATCCCGCCGCTGAACACGATCGCGTCGGCGCCGCCCATCTCGGCCAGGTACGCGCCGATGTAGCGTTTCACCCGGCCGCAGAACATGTCGATCGCGAGGCCGGCGCGGCGGTCCTTGTTCTCGGCCTCCTCCTCGAGCAGCTCCCGCATATCCCCGGTCAGCCCGGAGATGCCCAACAGACCCGACTGCTTGTTGAGCAGCACGTCGATCTCATGCAGGCGCATGCCCTCCTTGGCCGCGAGGTAGCCGACCAGCGACGCGTCGACGTCGCCCGCCCGCGTCCCCATGATCAGGCCCTCGAGCGGCGTGAAGCCCATGGAGGTGTCAAACGACTTGCCTCCTTTGATGGCGCACGCCGAGGACCCGTTGCCCAGATGGAGCGTGACGATGTTCACCTGCTCCGGGGAGAGCCCGAGCATCCGGCGGTAGCGGTACGCGATGTAGCGGTGCGAGGTGCCGTGGAAGCCGTAGCGGCGGATCTTGTGCCGCCGGTAGAGCTGGTAGGGCAGGCCGTAGAGGTACGAGGCCTCCGGCATGGTCGCGTGAAACGAGGTGTCGAACACGGCGACCTGCGGCATCCCCTCGCCCAGCAGCGCGACCGCCGCTTTGATGCCGTTGAGATTCGCGGGGTTGTGGAGCGGCGCGAGCTCGATGCACTCGGCGATCCCGTCGATCACCGCCGCGTCGATCCGCACCGATTTGCGGAACCGCTCGCCCCCGTGCACCACCCGATGGCCCACGGCGTGGAGATCGGCGAGCGAGTTGATCGAGTCGATGTGCGAATCGCTGGAGACGATCCACTTGAGGACGTAGTCGATGGCCGTGCGATGGTCGCGGATCGGCTCCGCGTGCCGCTCCTTGGGTTGGCCCGTCGCTTCCAGGGTCACGAGCGACTGCCCGCCGACCCGCTCGAGCACGCCGCTCGCGAGCTGGCGATCGGCGTCACGCTCGATCAGCTGCTGGTCGGTCTCGATGATCTGGAACTTGAGCGTCGCCGAACCGCAATTCAGCACGAGGACGTGCATGGGATCCCCGAACGGTGCAGGTGGTGTGCAGGGCAGTATCGCCGCCCGTACCAACCGACGCCAGCCCGCGCGCCCTTGACGGCGTCTCGCCGACTGTCGATACATCAGCATCGTCCCCCGCCACCGAGGTGAGCGCCCCGTGCCTCAGCGCCCGTCGCAGTCGTTGGACCTGGATCGGTTCTTCGATTACGCCGTCGACATGCTCTGCATTGCGGACGTGACCGGGTATTTCCGCCGGGTCAACCACTCGTTCGAACGCGTGCTGGGCTATTCGAGCGACGAGCTGCTGGCGCGGCCGTTCCTCGAGTTCGTCCACGCGGAGGACCGTCTCGAAACCGTGGCTCAGACGCGGCAGCTGGCGAGCGGCCAGCTGTGCCTGGCATTCGAGAACCGCTACCGCGCGAAGGACGGGAGCTACAGGCACCTGTCCTGGACCTGCTACCCCGATGCCGCGAGCGGTCTGCTGTACGCGGTCGCGCGCGACGTCACCGAGGAGCGGCTGCGGCAGAGCCGGCTCGACGGCATCACCGGCATCCCCAACCGCACCGTCTGGGACGAGGCCCTGCTGGGAGAGTGGAAGCGCTCCATCCGCCTCAGGGTGCCGGTCGCGCTCGGGCTGCTTGACATCGACGCGTTTCGCGCATACAACCACGGCGTGGGGCACCTCGAGGGAGACCGGGGACTGCGGCGCGTCGCGACGGCCCTTGCCACGGACCTTCGCCGGGAGGGCGACCTCGTCGCGCGGTACGATCGCGGGACGTTCGGCGTGCTGTTCGCGGGCGGGCTCGATGCGGCCGCGGCGCGGGCGCACTGCGAACGGCTCCGGCAGGCTGTCGCGGCCCTCGGCATTGACTACCCCGGGGAGCACGGCGACCTCCAGCGGGTGACCGTGAGCGGCGGCGTCGCGGCGCGCGTGCCCCAGCGGGGTGAGTCGCACGAGCTGCTGGTGCAGGCCGCAGAGCAGGGACTCCGGCAGGCCAAGGCCCAGGGCGGCAACCGCATCGTGCTCGCGCCCTGAGCGGCGCCCGGCAGGCAAGGGAGTCATGGCCCCGCGAACACTGCTCTGCCTGATCCTGCTCCTCCTCCCGGCCGCGCCCCTGCGCGCGCAGACCCTTCGCCAGCGAGTGCTGGCACTGTTCCGCTTCGGCGATTGCGGCGCCGACGTGCTCCTCTGCCTCCAGAACACCAGTGGGCAGGACGCGGCCCTCGCGTTCTCCGACGCGCTCGAATCGGGCAATAGCCTCCTCATCGGATTCGTGAGTGACGCCATCAGCCTGAGCGTCGCCAACATCCCGACCCCCGCCACGAGCGCCGGCAGCGTCGTCGAGTTCACCCCCGGCGGCCGGATCCAGACCCGACTCGTCTCGGGCGGACCGATCTATGCCGAGCGCGCGCCGTCCCTGGGACGGAACAAGCTGCTGCTCGGCGTGCTGTTCACCCAGATGGGCTTCCGGAACCTCCGCGGGATCCCGATCAACGACCTGCTGTTCAACTTCCGGCACGTCGACATCCCGGGCACACCCGGCTTCGGCAACCCGATCCAGGAAAACAACATCCTCCAGGTCCGCACGCAGCTGTCCATCCGCACATTCGCCGCGTCGTTCTTCGCCACGTACGGCGTCACCAACCGCCTCGACATCGGCGTGGCGCTGCCGGTGGTGTACACCGCCATCACGGGCCGGAGCGACGCCAGCATCATCCCGTTCGGCGCGACCTCCGTCTACAGCTTTGGCGGTCCGGCGGAAGACCCCAAGGTCAGCGAGACGAGCTACCAGGAGGGATCGGCCATCGGGATTGGCGACCTCGGCGTCCGCTTCAAGCTCAATCTCCATCAGGGCGACAAGCTCGGGCTGGCGCTGCAGGGCGACCTACGATTGCCGACGGGGAGCGTGGACAACCTGCTCGGCCTCGGCACGGTCGCCGCGCGCGGCCTGGGCGTCGTCTCCGCCGAGTTCGGCCGGTTCACGCCGCACGTCAACCTCGGGTACCTGTACCGCGGCCGCGCCGACTCACTGCAGAACCACTCGTTGGTCGCGGCGGCGGGATTCGACCACGTGATCACCGACGGCGTCACGCTCGCGGTAGACGTCCTCGCGGAAACGGAGATCGACCGCAGCGCCCTTCGGGTGCCGGCGGACATCCAGTACACCGAGCCGTTCACCCGCTCGGTGCCCGCCACCACCATCCCGGACATCCGCGACAACCGGGTGGACGCAACGTTCGGCTTGAAGTGGTCGGTCCCCTGCACGGACCGGTGGCCGCACCTCTGCGCCACGGGCGCGGAACGGGGTGTCGGCATGACGGTCATCACGAGCACCGTGATTCCCCTCAACAGCGGCGGCCTGCGGCCCGGCATCATCTGGTCGGCCGGCCTGCAGTACAAGTTCTGATGACGGCCGGGGCGCGTTTCCGGGTGCTGCTGGTCGCTGCCGGCGCCGCGGCCTGCGACACGGGCATCACGCCGCCCGCCGACGTGCCGGTGCTGGCGCTCTCGGCGCGCGAGGTCGCGATGTTCGCCCCCAAGGGCAGTACCACGCCCGACAGCGCGCGGGTCGTCGTGTCGAACAACGGGCGGGGCACGCTGGCCGGCCTCACGCTCACCCAGCCCGCCTATCAGGATGCCGCCACGGGATGGCTGACGGCGACGCTCCAGGACACGACGATCATCCTGGCCGCGAGCGCCGAGCATCTCACGGTCGACACCACCTACACGGCGACGCTCGGCGTCGTGCTGCCGGCGGCGGACAGCAGCCCGCGGACCATCACGGTCACCTTCGAGGTGGGACAGACCCAGCAGATTGCCCTATCGGACACGGCGCTCACGTTCGGCGCCATTGCCGGCGGGGCACTCCCGCCCAGGCAGACGATCACGGTGACCAACGGCGGAACGGGCATCCTGAGCGAGCTGCGCGACCCAAGCGTGTCGGCGGGCTGGCTGTCCGCCACCCTCGGCTCGCCCACCGCGCCTGCCCACGTCGACATCGTGCCGGACGCATTCCCGGGCGCGCCCGGCTCGTATCAGGCGATGGTGGTGGTGTCGTCGCGGATCGCGGACCCGGAAGCCGACACGATCCTCGTGACGTTCGTGGTTGCCGATCCGCCGACGCTCGCACTCGCCGCCGACACCGTCGTGCTGGAGGCCGTCGAAGGGGATGGCCCGATCACACGCGGCGTGCGGGTCCGTGAAGCGAAGCTCCGCCCGCTGGCGGGCCTGGCCGCATCCGCCCCGACTCGCCCGTGGCTCACCGCATCGCTCTCGACGGGGAGCAGCCCCGACACGCTCACGCTCACCGCCACGCCGGCGTCGCTGTACACGACCGCCGACACGGCGCGCGTCGTGACCGACACGGCACGCGTCACGGTCTCATCGGGCGGAGGCGGCTCCCAGACGATGGTGGTGGTGCTGCGCGTGCGGCGGGGACCGACCGTGCGCGCGTCACCGGGCGCCGTGGCCTTCACGATGTACCGCGCGGGTCCCGTTCCCGCCCCGCAGGTGGTGAGCCTCACCAACGACGGGCAGGGCACACTCACGGGGCTCGACACCATGCCCGGCTTGCCCACCTGGCTCCGGGCAGGCATCGGTGCGCCCACGGCCCCCGCGGCCCTCTCGCTCCAGGTCGACTCCACCGGGCTCGCGGTCGGCCAATACAGCGGCAGCCTCGTGGTCCGCAGTGACTCCCCACGCTGGGATACCGTGAGCGTACGGCTTGCGGTGCTGGCGGGCCCGAGCCTCGCACTCTCATCCGATTCCGTGACGTTCCGGGCCGATTCCGCCGGCGTCGTGCCCCACGTCGTCGAGCTGCTTGCCGCCAACGCCGGGCCGGGCGAGCTGCGCGGCTGGGGCAGCGCACTCGCAGCGCCCGCACCGTGGCTGTTCTGGGCGCTCGACACCACGCTCGTACCCGCCCGCGTCACCCTGCGACCCAACACCACCGCGGGGCTCAAGCGCGATTCAACGTACGAGGCCACACTGCGCATCGCGTCGGCGACGGCCGGCAACACACCGCAGACTATCACCATCCGGTACGTGCTCAGCGACACGCTGCCGCGCGACAGCATCTGGCTCTCGCCTGACGGGGTCGCGCTGGTCGCACCGCTCGATGGATCGGAGCTGCCGAGCGCGGTCCTGGGCATCACGTATGCTGGGACGGGACGCCCCTCCGTGGTGACGCATCCGAGCTGGATCACGGCGACCCGCGTGGATGGCGACTCGGCCCTGACCATCGCGGTGAATGGCATCCCCACCGGCTCGCGTCCCGGCACCGTCCTGACCGGCAGAATCGTGGTGGACGATCCACGCAACAGCGCCGACACGGTGGACGTGCGGCTCACCGTCACCGGCCCGACGACGGTGCTCGCCTCCGATACGGTGCGGTTTCGGGCGTATCAGGGCCAGTCGCCCTGGCCCGCGGTCCAACGGCTGCAGATCACCAACGGCGGCGCCGACACGCTCAAGCAGCTCCGGATCGAAGGCACGGTGCCGGCGTGGCTCGATGCGACACTCGATGCAACCACGGCGCCCACCGGGCTCAGCCTGCAACCTCACCAGCTCCTCGCCGTTCCGGGGAGTTACCAGGCCATGCTCGTCGTGTCGTCGCAGATCGCCGGAGTCGGCAAAGACACGGTGCGCGTGTTCGCGGTGATCGATCCCGGTCCCGTCATCGCCGCGTCACCTGATCGCCTGAAGCTCGCGGCTGTGGCAGGGACCGCCGCCGCGGACGCGGATACGATCGTCGTGCTCAACGCAGGGAACGGCGCTCCCGGCAGTCTGCAGCAGCCCGTCACGAGCCAGTCCTGGCTGCAGGCGCGGGTGGACAGCGCCACCAGCCCGCCGCGCGTGGTCATCGAAGCCAACCCCATCGGCCTTGCGCCGGGCACGCGGACCGGGACCGTTGCGGTCCTTTCGACCCAATCGATCGCGCAGCCCGACACCGTGCGGGTCACTTTCGAGGTGGTGCCTCCCCCGCGCATCCAGCGCTCGCCTGCCGTGCTCGCGTTCCACGTGCTCGCGGGCGATCCGGTGCCGGCCGACACGCAGGCATTCACCGTGTTCGATCCGGCCGGCCGCCCGACAGGAAGCCTCACGCCTGAGCCCCGCCGGACGACTCCGCCTGGCTCCACGTCGAAGCTCCGCCCTCGGCGCCGCGCCCGCGACGATACGCGTGTGGCCGATCGCCGTCCCGCCCGCGCGCGACACGGCCTACCTCGCGACCATCCGGATCGTCGGCAGCCTGGCCCCGGATACGCTGATCGCCACCGTGAAGTACTACGTCGATCTCGGGCGGTCACCCGCGATCGTGCTGTCGCGCGATTCCCTGACGTTCGATCGGCCGAACCCGCCGGCCCAGACCGTGAGGATCACCAACGGCGGCAGTGGCACGCTGCGGGAGCTGAGCGTGCGGGACACCACGGGGGTGGACTGGCTCTTCGTGCTGTTCGACAGCCGGATCGCGCCGGCGACGCTGACGGTCGCCATCGATCCCGCCAAGGCGGCGGACGAGCCGGCCAACAGCGTGGCGGTACTCGAAATCACGGGACAGGGAGCGCAACCGCGATTGATCACGGTCACGCTGCGGTGAGGGATCTCGGGGCTAGCGCAACCGCAGGTTGAGCGACGAGAGCTTCAACCCACCCGGGCCGGGCTCGAACTCCGCGAAGAAGCTGTTCTTCGGGCGCTGCGTGCGCCCCGACGCCTCGACCTCGAACTCGACCTCGAACTCGCTGACCCACACGCCGCCGACCCGCTTGGGCGGCAGGTTGGTCGGCGAGGGGCGCGCGCGCCAGTGGGCGTCCACCGAGAGGCGGTTCCGCCATTCGGTCTGATCGTCTTCCGGCATCGTGACCTGATACGCGGCGCGCACCGCCGCCAGATCCCGGCGCTGAAGCGCCGCATCCAACGCCGTTACGAACCCCTGGATCCATCGGTCGATCTGCCGCGTCGCCTCGGCTTCGCTCAGCGGAGCCGCGCTGACCGGCGCCGTGGGGGCGGTGACCGTGACCGTCGCTTGCCCGAGGCGACCTTCGGCCGTGGCGGAAATGACGGCGACTCCCGTTCCCGCCGCCGTGACCGCGCCGCCGGCCGAGACGGTGGCCACGGCGGGATTGGCCGAGCGCCACTCGACGGGTCGGTCGAGTCGCGCCCCTCGGGCACCCAGCACATGGGCGGCGAGTTGCGCCGTCTGACCCGCCTGCAGCTCGACGCCCGCCGGAGTCACCGCGACAGAGGCGACCGCCTCGGACGCGACGGTCACGGTGGCGCTCCCGGTCTTTCCCTCGACGGTGGCCAGTACCTCGGTCGTCCCGGCCGCCGCTCCGGTGACCTGCCCGTCGCTCGCGACCGACGCAATGCCGGGATCCCGCGCCGACCACGTTACCCGACGCACACTCAGGGACCGCCCGGACGCGTCGAGCGGGAGCGCCCGCAGCTGTCGCGTCTCGCCGACTCCCAGCGAGACTGCCGCCGGGGAGACCCGCACCGCGGCGAGCACGGCGCTCGGCGGCGCCGGAGCCACGACCGGGGGACGCACCGTATCGGCGGGGGCGGGCGCGGCTGCGACGGGCTCGGCAGTTGAGGTCGGGGGCGGGGCGGAGGTCGGCTGCGGCGCTGGTCCCCGCAACACCACGAACAGCACACCGACCGTGGCGACGGCCCCCGCGATCCCGAGTCCCAGCGTGAGCACGAGCGGGCGGGCCCGCTTCGGCACGGCGTTCAGGTCGGGCAGGGGAGTGGTCGGCGTATCCGTGGGCGCGATCCCGCTCAAGCGTTCGCCCCGCGCCAACGCCGCCATCTGCTCATGCACCGGGTCGTGCAGTCCCGGCGGCGCGCCGCGATACGCCGTCACCGCCGCCGCGAGATTCGGCCAGCGGCGCGCGGCGTCCTTCTCGAGCATCCGCATCACGACCTGTGCGAGCGCGGGCGGGCAGTCCGGTCGCGCCGTCGTGACCGGCACCGGGGCAACCTCGGTGTGCGCCCGCATGACCTCGAGCGTCGAGCCGCGGAACGGCGGCGCACCGGTGAGCATCGCGTAGGCGACGATGCCCAGCGAGTACTGGTCCGAGGCCCCGGTCACGGGCTGGGCGAGGCACTGCTCGGGACTCATGTATGATGGCGTGCCCACCGTGGCGCCCGTCATCGTGAAGCCGACCCGCTCCGTCACCTTGGCGATGCCGAAGTCGGTGACGATCGCGTTCCCCTCGGCGTCGAGCAGCACGTTCGCCGGCTTGATGTCCCGGTGCACCACGCCGCGGCGGTGCGCGTATTCGAGGGCGCTCGCGATCTGCGCCAGCCACGCCCCGACGACCGAAACCGGCAGCGGGCCGAAGCGCCGCATCACTGCGTCGAGCGAGCCCCGCTCCACGAAATCGAGCACGAAAAAGTGGAGCTGGTCGTGGTGCTCGACTCCGTGCACGGTCACGATATTGGGGTGCTTGAGCGCGGCGATGGTGACCGCTTCCTGCTTGAAGCGGCCCACCATGCCCTTCTCCATGAGCAGCGCGGGGGACATGACCTTGATCGCGACGCGGCGATCGAGGGCGGGCTCATACGCCAGGTACACGGCCGCCATGCCGCCCTCACCCAGCTCCTTCTCGATCTCGAACCGCCCCCGCGTCACCTCCCGCAGCTGCGTCAGGACGGCCTCCCAGGGGCTCTCCGCCGGGCCGGGCTCGGCGCCGAGCACGGTATGCGCCTCGACCGACGTGCGGGACAGCACCGCGCCACAGTCCGGGCAGAACTGATCGCTGGCCTCGATCCGGTGGCCGCAGGCAGGGCAGAGACGCACGTCAGTCATCTATCGCCAACATTCCGTCGTCGTCCCGAAGATTGCAAGCGGTGCGCCAACTCCGTCGCGAGCCGGACCGTGCGGGGCGTCTTGGGGGCCCTGGCTGACATCGTTAGATTCGACTCCGGACCGGGCGCCCGTAGCTCAGCCCGGACAGAGCATCGGCCTTCTAAGCCGAGGGTCGGAGGTTCGAATCCTCCCGGGCGCATAATACTGCATCAGATGTCCCAAGTCATTTCCGAGCAACGCGTTTCACGATCCGCTTCAACTTCCAGGTGAGATCTCGTCCGCTGCCTTGACACCCGCTTGACGGGCGTCCCCGAGGTTCTCCGCAACACCCACGGGGATCCCTCGCATGAGCGGCTCACCAATCCTCCGACCCCTCAGCCTCGACGCCCCCGCGCGACACGCGGTCCTGATCGTGAACCCGTTTGCCGGTGGGGTCCGGCGGCCGGCCGTCGAGCACATCGCCCACCGGCTCGGCGTCGAGGACGCGGCGATCCTCGAAGTCGGCCGGGACGGGTCGGCGCAGGAGCTGGCGGCTCGCGCGGTGAACGACCGCGTCCAGCTGTTGCTCGTGGCCGGCGGTGACGGCACCCTGCACCAGGCAATCCAGGCACTCGCCGGCACCGGAACGGCCTTGGGTGTCCTGCCGCTCGGGACCTCCAACGATCTCGCGCGCCGACTCGGCATGTCGACCGCGCTCGGTCCCGCGCTGGCGGAAATCGAGACGGCGGAGACCAGCGCGATCGACCTGCTGCGAATGGGACACGACTGGGTGGCCACGGTCGGCGGCCTCGGCTTTCCCGCGCACGTGGCCCGCACATGCAACCGATTGAAGGCGCGGCCATGGATCGGTCGTCCGGCACAGGCTCTCGGAAAGGCGATCTATACGCTCGCCGCAGCACATCGGATTCTGCAATATGGGCCCGAGCCGGCGACCTGCCGCATCGGACTGGGCACCGAGCCCGCAGCGCCGAGCCGGGTATCGGCCCTCTTGGTCGGCACGGTGGATCGCTTCGGCGGCGGTCTCGAGCTGGTGCCCGCGTCCCAGCTCCGGTCGGGGACGTTCGCCGCCCTGCTGGTGACCGCCACCACACGGCCCGCCATTCTCGATACGCTGCTGCGCGTTCGCGCGGGGCGGCCACTCCGTCGCCACGCCCGCCGGCTCGCGCACCTGACCCACCTCACGTTCCGCGCAGATCGGCTGGTGGGAGCGTTCGGAGACGGAGAATGGCTCGGGCTCCGGCATCGGCTGGCCATCCGCATCGCGCCCGCCGCGCTCCGCGTGCTGATTCCAGTCCGTCCCGGCACGCTTTTCATCGCCGCTTCAGCTTCCCTTCACCAGCGGTGTACATTGTGGGAGACACTCGGCTCGGCGAGGAACGCGATGGTGTCAACCAGTCATGCTCCGGAGACGGTCCTCAAGCAGGGCGGGGCGAGTCATTTCAAGGGCATGGAGGCCGTTGGCGGCAAGCTGTTCCTCACGGACCGGCGACTCGTTTTCAAGTCCCACCGCTTCAACATCCAGGTGCACGAGGAGTCCTACCCGCTCGCGGAGATCACCGCCGTCGAGCCGCGGCGCGGCATCAGCATCGTGGGCGATGGGCTGGCGGTCGTGCTGAACGGCGACCGGGAAGAGCGCTTCGTGGTGTTCGGGCGGCGCGACTGGATGACGCAGATTCTCTCGGCGCGCGACCTCGCCGCCCCCATTCCCGCGACGCCGCCCTGACGCGACCGGCCCGACGCCGGCCGACCGGGTTCCCGCAGGCCGCGGCAGTGAGGCTAGACGCCCCCGACCCTCGCCGTCTGCACCGCGCGCTCGTCCACGACCGAGCAATCCAGGCCGCCCTCGATCGCCTCGCATTCCCGGTGCTTCCATCGATCCCAGAAATACCCATCGCCTTCCGGCGCGTAGCGGGTCATTCGGGCCAGCACGAGCAGGGACAGGAACGCCAGGACAAACCACGCCCAGCGAAGTACCAAGAGAGACCGTTGCTCAGTCATCCGCATGCCTCCCGGGGTTGCGTCGCCCGGCATAGTAGTCGCGAAACCGCTCCTCTACCCGCCGCATCTCGTCGTCATCGAGCAGCACGGGCTCGCCAATCTGCAGCGCGTGCGAGTACTGCGCCGCCAGCGCTTCCACTTCGACCGCCAGCGCCAGCGCGTCCTCCGGCGTGACGCCGCACGCCACGAGGCCGTGGTTCGCGAGTAGGCAGGCCCGCCGGTCCCGCAACGCGACGACTGCGGCCTCGGCAAGCGCCTGCGTCCCGAACGTAGCATACCCGCTGCAGCGGATATCGGGCCCGCCCGCGACAGCTACCATGTAGTGAAATGGGGGAATGCCGCGCCGCAGACAGGCGAGCGCGGTGGCGTAGGTTGGGTGCGCATGCACGATCGCCCCAACGTCGGGCCGGCCGGCGTACACGGCCGCGTGAAGCCGCCACTCGGTGGACGGGCGGCGGCGCGGCGCGGCGCGCTGCGTCCCGTCGGGCGCGAGCGCGACCACGTCTTGCGGCCGCATCGCGTCGTACGGGCGGGCGGACGGCGTAATCAGGAACCCCTGGTCCACGCGGGCGCTCACATTGCCTGATGTCCCGCAATTGATCCCCAGCGCGTTCATCCGCCGGGCCGCGGCGATCACCGCCCGCCGCACGGCGAGGTCACCCCGGGCACCACGCATCACGCCCCCCGATCGGGGAACAGCCGGGCCAGCCCCTCGTGGGTGGCGGGGCAGATCCCGCGCTCGGTAATCAGGCCGGTCACCAGGTCGGCGGGTGTCACATCGAACGCCACGTTCAGCACCGGGACGCCGGTCATGGTTGAGAGCTCCGCCGGGTCGCGCTCTTCAATCGGGATGTCCGTCCCGCTTTCCAGCGTCCAGTCGATCGACGGGCTCGGCACCACGACGTAGAACGGCACGCCGTGCTCGCGCGCGGCGAGCGCCTTGGGATATGTGCCGATCTTGTTGGCGACGTCGCCCCGTGCCGTCGTGCGGTCGGTTCCCACGAGGCAGAGATCCACCAGGCCCCGCTGCATCAGATGGCCGGCGGCGCTGTCCACGAACACCGTGTGCGGCACCCCCTCCTGCGCCAGCTCCCACGCCGTGAGCGCACCCTGGTTGCGGGGCCGGGTCTCGCTCACCCACACATGCAGCGGGATCCCGTCGGCGTGCGCGAGGTAGACCGGCGCCAACGCGGTGCCCCCGTCGACCGTGGCCAGCCAGCCCGCGTTGCAGTGGGTCATCACGTTGATCGGGCGCTGGAGGCGCAGCCAGCGGTCGCGGATCACGGTCACACCATGGTACCCAATCTGCGCGTTGATCTCCACGTCCTCATCGCACAACGCGGCCGCGCGGGCGTACGCGGCGCGCACCCGCTCCCCCGGCCGCAACGGACGGAGCCGCATCTCCATGTCATCCACGGCCCCGCGCAGATTGACCGCCGTCGGCCGCGTGCGCAACAGCGCGCGGACCGCGTCGTCGAGCGCGCGGTCCGATGCGTCGGCGCGCATCGCCAGGGCCAAGCCGTACGCCGCCCCCGCGCCGATCAACGGCGCGCCGCGCAGCCGCATCGTGCGAATGGCCTCGGCCACCGCCGCGAGGCTCTCCAGCCTCACCAGGCGAAACGCGTGGGGCAGAGCCGCCTGGTCGACGATATCGACCGCCCAGCCGTCGGCAGACAGCGCGATGGAACGATACGGCACCCCCGCGACGCGCACCGTCCAGCCTACCCGGCGAGCCGCGCGCCCCAGGCGGCGGCCCGCGCGCAAGCTGCGTCGATGTCAACCGTGCGCAACGCTCCGTTGACCACGACGGGCTCCCCTCGCACCCACACGTGCGTCACGGCCTCCCGACCCGCGGCGTAGACGGTGTGGGAGACGGGATCGAACACCGGCTGCAGCTCGAGCGCGCTGAAATCCAGGGCGACCAGGTCGGCTTCCTTGCCCGGAACGATCGACCCGATGCGCGTCTCCAGCCCGAGCGCGCGGGCCGCGTTGATGGTTCCCATGGCCAGGACCTGGTGCGCGGGAAGCGCGTCGGCGCGACCCGCGGCCGCCTTGCCAAGCAGCGCCGTGAGCCGCAGCTCCGCCAGCATGTCGAGCCGGTTGTTGCTGGCGGCACCGTCGGTGCCCACACCCACGTTCACCCCGCGATCCACCAGGGCCGCGACCGGCGCGATCCCACTGGCCAGCTTGAGGTTCGCGGCGGGGCAGTGGGCCACGTGGGCCCCGCGCTCCGCGAGCAGCGTGATCTCCGCATCGGTCAGATGGACGCAGTGCGCCGCGACCAGACGCGGACTCACGACTCCGAGCGCCCCCAGTCGCTCAAGCGGGCGGCACCCGTGCTGCCTCTGACTCTCGACGATCTCTCCGGCCGTCTCGTGCACGTGCAGGTGCACCCGGAGATCGTGGTCCTCGGCGGCGCGCACCGCGCCCCTGAAGGTGGCGTCGCTCACGGTGTAGGGGGCATGCGGGGCGATCGCGAACGACACCCACGGGTCCTGCGCGAAGCGCGCGCGCACGTCGAGGCCGCGCGCCAGGTATTGCGCCGGCCCGCGCGCGTACGGGGTCGGGAACTCCAGCGTGATCAATCCCACGACGGCGCGAATGCGGGCGTCGCGCGCGGCGCGGGCGACCGACTCCGGGAAGAAGTACATGTCCTGGAAGCACGTGACTCCGCCGCGCAGCATCTCCGCGGCTGCGACCAGGGTGCCGTCGTACACGAACTCCGGCGAGACGTGCTGCGACTCGGCCGGCCAGATGTGTTGCTCGAGCCATTGCCTGAGCGGGAGGTCGTCCGCGATCCCCCGCATCAGCACCATGGCGGCATGGGTGTGGAGGTTGATCAGCCCCGGGATCAGCAGGTGCGTCGGGAGCACCACCCGAGAGAGCGCCGGATAGCGGGTTCGGGCGTCATCAGAAGGCAGCACCGCAAGCACCCGCCCGTCGTGCACCACCACAGCGTGGTCACGCAGGACGACTCCAAAGGGCTCGACGGGGACCACCCACCGGGCCTCTACCACGGTTCCGAGCGTGTCCCGCCCTGTGCCCTGCGTCACGGTGGACTCATGCGCGATTTGCGTTCTCCCAGACCACCCCACATCCGGCCGGCGGCGCGTCGTCCGTCAGGGACTGGGGCGGCGGGCCGGAATCTACGCCTCCACGCCGAGTCAGCACAGTGCTGTATCTCTCGCGCTATGAACCACTTTGGCCATTTCGATGATGTTGGTTCTCGGCCCTGGTGTGTAACCTATTTAAATCACATCAGTTAGCCGCCAGCCACTCGGCACGTGTCTTGCCTGATTCCACGTCGATGACCGACACGGCGACCGACACCCTGGCGGCGCACCCGGCGACGGGGCAGAATAGCCTAGGAGCGCGGCGAACGATGACGAGTCCACCTGATCCGCTCGAGCCTGAGGTTGGCAGGCCCGCTGCCGGCCCCAACGCCGTTGCCGGGTCCGCGGAGCGGCCGGTGCGTCTTGGACGTCCGACCTCTCCTCGCCTATTCGCGGAACATCATCCGCCTGCCACGGAGCGGGGGACCGCGGCAACCCGGACGACCCGCGCAATCCCCTCGCTGGCCCAGCGGCCCGGGGAGGACGCGGACGGGGGCGAGGTGTCCGGCACCGAGTATCCACCCGATCTCGTCTTCATCGTGCGTGCCGACGGCACGGTGCTCTACGTGAACCGGCCGCTGGGCAAGCGCGGCGAAGAAGACGTCATCGGTTCGGACCTGTACGACTGGATCTTCCCGGAACAGCACCTGCTCGTGCGCGAAGCGATGGATCGCGTGTTCGCCGCAGGCCGTGCCGACGGCCTCGAACTGAACGGCATCCAACAGCACGACGCCGACGCCTCGTACGAGTGCCGCATCGCGCCCAACGTGCGGGACGGCAAGGTCGTGTCTGCGACGATCATCGCGCGCGACGTGACCCGCTACAAGCGGGCGCAGCGGGCACTCGAGGCCGAGCACGCGGACCTCCGCCGGCTGCTGGACGAGCGCAATGCCGACCTCGCCCAGGCGCGGGCAGACTTGAGTCGTGAAGAGACGGAGCGGGGCGCGGTCCAGCACGGGCTCGAGCGGTTCCGAACCCTGTTGGACGCGGCGGGCGAGGCGGTCTTCGTGACCGATCCGGCCACGGATGCGCTCATCGACCTGAACGAGACGGCCTGCCGCTGGCTGCGCCGGCCGCGTGCCGAGCTGGTGGGGCAGAACGTGCGGACGCTCGGGCTCGAGTTTCCGGTGGTGCCGCCACTCGCGTTCGACGTCCAGTTCACGGAGACCCGGGACAGTCGCCGGCCGCTGGTGTTCGAGGGTCTTCACCGGCGGCTCGATGGCTCGACCTTCCCGGTGGAGGTGGCCGTCGCCTCGCACGACGTGGTCGGTACCGAGTACGTGCTCGCAGTGGTGCGGGACGTCAAGGGGCGCCGGCACGCCGCCGACGCGCTCGCCGAGAGCGAAGCGCGCTATGCGGCGTTGCTCGAGCAGGCTCTCGACGCCATCTACCTCACGACGCGCGCCGGGGAGATCGTCGAGGCCAACGCGGCGGCGCTGGAGCTGTTCGGCTATCGGCGCGGTGAGTTCGTCGGGCTCGACGCGCGCGCGATCATGCCGCGTGTCGAGGACGTGCGCCGGTTCCAGCGACAGATGGCGGAGCACGGGGCCGTCGCGCGGCTCGAGGCCGAGTTGCAGCGGCAGGACGGCTCGGCGTTCCCGGGTCTCGTGTCGGCCGTGCGGCGGAAGGACGCGCAGGGCCGCATGCTGGGATACCAGTGGATCGTGCGATCGCTCGAGGACCGGCTCCAGGCGGACGGCGCCGGCGCCACCGGCAGGCTCACCGGAACGGCGCTGGTCGTGGAGGCCGATCCCGACGTGCGGGCGGGCGCAGAAGTGGCGCTCGGGCGGGCGGGCCTCACCGTGGTCACCGCCGCGGCGGCACCCGCGGCGCTGCAGGCGCTCCGGGCCCGGGGTCGCGAGGTCACCGTCGCGGTGGTCGGCGCGGTGCCGGACGGGACGCCGGAGGACGTGGCGCGGGACCTCAGCGCCGTGTCCCCGGGGCTGCGCGTCGTGCTGGCCACGGCGGATGACCCCGCGTTGGTGGCGGCGCGGGTGCACGACCTGGCGCTCGCGGGCTGCCTGAGGCCGCCGATTCACCCGCTCGCGCTGCTGCAGGCCGTGCGCGGCGCGCTGGGGCTCGACCCGGCGGCGTGATCTGCGCGCGCCAGCGCGTGAAGCTCCCCACCGAGTACGCGTAGCCCTTGACGCATCACCATACGTTCTCTACTCTTCTATGCTTGCCGGGAACGCCGTTCCGGTGCTCCCGGCCTTGATCTTTGACAACCGATTGACGTGGGATGGTTGGATGGAGTGCGGTCCCGTTAATAGCGACGATCGGTCAGACGATGGTCGCGAGGGATTGAAACTCTGACGTGATTCGGACGACTTCGGTCGTTCGACGAGCTAAGTCAACTCTATCGGAGAGTTTGATCCTGGCTCAGGACGAACGCTGGCGGCGTGCCTAACACATGCAAGTCGAACGGGAGTGGGGGCAACTCCACTCCAGTGGCGAACGGGTGCGTAACACGTGAGCAACCTGCCTTCCGGCGGGGAATAGCCGGCCTAACGGCCGGGTAATACCGCATGAAGCCTCGGAGTCGCATGGCTCTGAGGTGAAAGCCGCAAGGCACCGGAAGAGGGGCTCGCGACGTATCAGCTAGTTGGCGGGGTGACGGCCCACCAAGGCTACGACGCGTAGCTGATCTGAGAGGACGATCAGCCACATTGGGACTGAGATACGGCCCAGACTCCTACGGGAGGCAGCAGTGGGGAATATTGCGCAATGGCCGCAAGGCTGACGCAGCGACGCCGCGTGTGGGATGACGGCCTTCGGGTTGTAAACCACTGTGAGGGGGGACGAATACCCGGCTTGACCGGGGGTGACGGTACCTCCAGAGGAAGCACCGGCTAACTCCGTGCCAGCAGCCGCGGTAATACGGAGGGTGCGAGCGTTGTCCGGAATCACTGGGCGTAAAGGGCGCGTAGGCGGCTCTGTAAGTCGGATGTGAAATCCCGGGGCTCAACTCCGGGGCTGCATCTGAGACTGCAAGGCTAGAGCGTGGTAGGGGCGAGCGGAATTCCCGGTGTAGCGGTGGAATGCGTAGATATCGGGAAGAACACCAGTGGCGAAGGCGGCTCGCTGGGCTACTGCTGACGCTGAGGCGCGAAAGCGTGGGGAGCAAACAGGATTAGATACCCTGGTAGTCCACGCCGTAAACGATGGGTACTAGGCGTCGGGGGGAGCGACCCCTTCGGTGCCGTCGCTAACGCAGTAAGTACCCCGCCTGGGGAGT
>CAVYSW010000010.1:0-507500 GCA_963771275.1 uncultured Gemmatimonadales bacterium | reverse complement strand
ATCGCCGACGGCAGGACCTTCATCCGCGCCAACTAGCGGCCGAACCGCCGGCCCGACACGCCGCGCCCGCTCCGGAGCCCGGAGCGGGCGCTCCGCCTCCGGTCCACCGCCGACAGGGCCAGACACCTTTAATCTCCCGCTCACATTCCCCTAACGGGCCGGCGTCCATCATGGCAAGGCGGGGACTCACGCGAGTGGCGTGGGACACCGCGTGCTCCCGACCTGGACGGGAATCACCCGTGCACGAGATGAGCTTGGCGTTCGAGATCTGCCGCATCGCCGAACGAGCCGCCGGGCCCGAGCGGGTCGGGCAGATCGTCGAGGTGGGCGTGCAGGTCGGCGACGACGCTGGCGTCGAGCCCGAGAACCTGTCATTCTGTCTCGAGGTGCTGCTGCGCCAGCCGCCATTCGTCAACGCCGTCCCGCGGCTGCTGCGGCAGCCGGGCGACGTTCTGCGGGTGGACTATCTGGAGGTGGACGATGGCCGTCCGCACGATTGAAGTCCGCGAGAAGGTGATGGCGAAGAACGACGAGCTGGCGGGCGAGGTGCGCCGCCGCCTGGGGGCGGATCGGGTCGCCGCGCTGAACCTCGTGTCAGCGCCGGGGTCCGGCAAGACGCTGCTGCTCGAACGCACGCTCAAGCGGCTCGGCGCCGAGTTGCGCATGGCCGTGGTCACGGGAGACGTGCAGACCCAGAACGACGCCGACCGGCTGGCTCGCCACACGACCAACCTCGTCCAGGCCGTCGTGACGCACGGCGCCTGCCACCTGGACGCCCGGCAGGTGCTCACCGCCCTCGAGGCGATCGACCTGCCGCACACCGATCTGCTGTTCATCGAAAACGTGGGCAACCTCATCTGCCCGGCGAGCTGGGACCTGGGCGAGGCGGCCAAGGTCGTGATCTTCTCGGTCACCGAAGGCGAAGACAAGCCGCTCAAGTACCCGAAGATGTTCCAGCAGTCGCGCTACGCGGTGCTCAACAAGATCGATCTCCTCCCGTACCTGCCTTTCGACCGGGATCTCGCCGTCCGCCAGGCCCGGTCGGTCAACCCCGACTTGCGCTTCTTCTTCACGTCCGCCCTCACCGGCGAGGGGCTCGACGCGTGGTGCGACTTCCTGCGGGAGTGCGCGCGGCTCCGCTCGGCCCCGTGAGCACCGCACGAGCGGAGGCCATGCCGCGCGAGGCATGGCAGGTCACCGTGCGCGGGCTGGTACAGGGGGTCGGCTTTCGGCCGTTCGTGTATCGGCTGGCGACGCGGCACGGCATTGCCGGGTGGGTGCGCAACGAGTCGGGCACGGTTGCGATTGCCGCGGAAGGGGACCCCGCCGCGCTGCGCGCCTTCGTGGACGCCCTGCGCGACGAGGCCCCGTCCCTCGCGCGGGTCGCGACGGTGGAGACGGCACCGGGACGGCTGACGCAGGGTGCGGCGTTCACCATCCTCGAGAGCGAGATCCAGCCGGGCCGCCGACAGCCGATCGCTCCCGACGTCGCCCTCTGCCCCGAGTGTGAGGCCGAGCTGCGCGATCCCGGGAATCGCCGTCATCACTATCCGTTCATCACGTGCACCGCCTGTGGTCCGCGCTTCACCGTGATCGAGGCCATGCCGTACGACCGGGCCCGAACGAGCATGCGGCGCTTCGCCCAGTGTGCCGCGTGCGTCACCGAGTACACCGATCCCGCCGACCGGCGGTATCACTCGGAAACCAACAGCTGTGCGGCGTGCGGCCCCCGCCTGTGGCTGGTCGAGCCCGGCCGGCCCGGCGCGTTGGTGGAGGGCGGGGAAGCGCTCGAGGCGGCGGCGGCGCAGCTGCTCGCGGGCAAGATCATCGCGATCCGCGGGCTGGGCGGCTTCCATCTGGCGGTGGATGCGACCAGCGATGCCGCGGTGCGCCGGCTGCGCGAGCGCAAGGCCCGCGAGGCCAAGCCGCTCGCGGTCATGGTCCGCACCGTAGCCGACGCCAGGCGCCTCGGGACGGTCGGTCCGGAGGCGGAGGCCCTGCTCCGGTCGCGCGAGCGCCCCATCGTCCTGCTCGACCGGCGCGGCGACGCGCCCCTGGCTCCCGCCGTGGCCCCCGGACTCGCGAGCGTCGGCGTGATCACGGCGTACACGCCGCTGCACCATCTGCTCCTCGAGCGCGTCGGCCGCCCGCTGGTGATGACGAGCGGCAACGCGAGCGACGAGCCGATCGCCACCGGGAACGCCGAGGCGCTGGCGCGCCTCGGCGCGATCGCGGACGCGTTCCTGCTGCACGACCGCGAGATCACCGCCCGCTACGACGACTCAGTGGTGCGCGTGGTCGACGGGGCGCCGATCCTCCTGCGCCGGGCCCGTGGCTACGCGCCGCTGCCGCTCGCCCTCCCGATCGCGACTCCCGTGCCGTTCGTGGCGGTGGGGCCGCATCTCAAGAACACGTTCGCCCTGGTGCAGGGAAGCGAAGCCTGGGTGAGTCAGCACATCGGCGATCTCGACAATCTCGAGACCCTGGAGCACTTCCGCACCGCGCTCGACGCGTTCAGCCGGCTGTTTCACATCGAGCCCGAGCTCGCCGTCCGTGACCGGCACCCGGGGTACCTGTCCAGTCGTGTGGCGGCGGAGCTCGCCCTCCCGCGGGTGCTGGAGGTCCAGCACCACGTCGCCCACGTGGCGGCGGTGCTCGCCGAGCACGCCCGGACCGGGCCGGCGATCGGCGTCGCGTTCGACGGGACGGGCTACGGCGACGACGGCCACGTGTGGGGCGCGGAGGTGTTCGTCGCGTCGCTGACGGCGGCCCACCGGGTAGCCCAGCTCCGTTACGCACCGCTCCCCGGCGGGGACCTCGCAACGCGGACGCCTTGGCGCGCCGCGCTCGGCTACCGCGCGCTCGCGTCGGGCTCACCACCCGCGTTCGACGCGGCATTCGCGGGGGTGGCGCCCGCCGAACGGGCCATCGCGGAGCAGCAGATCAGCCGGGGGCTGCACGCACCGCTGGCCTCCTCGATGGGGCGGCTGTTCGATGCCGCGGCGGCGGTGCTCGGCGTCCGCCGGCACGCGCAGCACGAGGGCCAGGCGCCGATGGAGCTCGAGGCGCTCGCCGGACGCGGGCCGGCCGAGCCGCTGCCGTTCCCGATCACCGAGGAGGAGGGCGGGTATCTTGTGATGGAACCCCTGCCGCTCCTCACGGCTCTCGACGAGCGCCGTCGGGCCGGTGACCCGGCGGCCACCCTGGCCGCGCGGTTCCATGAGAGCGTCGCCGCGACCGCCGCAGCCGTCGTGCGGCGGGTCGCCGAGCGCACCGGGCTGGTGACGGTCGCCCTGGGAGGCGGGGTGTTCCAGAACGGCCGGCTGCTGTCGAGCCTGGCTCGCCGGCTCGGGGCCGACGGCTTCGAGGTGCTGCGGCCGCGGCGCTTGAGTCCCAATGACGGGGCGATCAGTTACGGGCAGGCGGCGGTCGCCGCCGCATTGCTGCAGGCCGAACGGGGCGGCTGACCATGTGTCTGGGCATTCCGGGGAAGGTCGTGGATCTCAGGGACGATGGCGGCCTGGCGATGGGCACCGTGGACTTCGGCGGGGTGCGCCGCGACGTCTGCATGGCCTATGTGGCCGACGAGGTCCGGCCGGGCGACTACGTGATCGTGCATGTCGGCTTCGCACTCTCCAAGGTGGACGAGGAGGAGGCGCACCGCACGTTCGCCTTGCTCCGCGAGATGAGCCAGCTCGCGGACTTGGACTGGATGCGGGAGGTGGCGGAGCGCAGTCTCGGCGACGCGCCGCCGACGGCCTCGTGAAATACCTCTCCGAGTACCAGGACGGCGACGTCGCGCGCGGCCTCGTGCAGCGCATCCGGGCGACGGCCACCCGCCGCTGGGTGCTGATGGAGGTGTGCGGCGGCCAGACCCACACGATCGTCCGGCAGGGCATCGACGAGCTGATCGACGGCGCCGTCGAGATGATCCACGGCCCGGGCTGTCCCGTGTGCGTCACGCCGCTGGAGCAGATCGACCGGGCGCTGCACCTGGCCGCCCGCCCGGACGTGATCTTCACGTCCTTCGGCGACATGCTGCGCGTCCCGGGCTCCATCACCGACCTGCAGCAGGTGCGCGCACAGGGGGGCGACGTGCGCGTGGTGTATTCCCCGCTCGACGCCGTCGAGCTCGCGCGACGATTCCCGACCCGCGAGGTAGTCTTCTTCGCCGTGGGATTCGAGACCACGGCCCCCGCCAACGCCATGGCGGTGTGGCGGGCGCGCCAGCTCGGGCTGACGAACTTCTCGCTGCTCGTCTCACACGTGACCGTGCCGCCCGCGATGACCGCGATCCTCGAGTCCGCGGACAACCGGGTGCAGGCGTTCCTCGCAGCCGGCCACGTGTGCACGGTGATGGGCTGGTGGGAGTACGAGCCGCTCGCGGCCCGCTACCGGGTTCCCATCGTGGTCACCGGCTTCGAGCCGCTGGACATCCTCGAGGGCATCCTCCTGGCGGTGCGCCAACTCGAGCAGGGCCGTCACGTGGTGGAGAACCAGTACGTGCGCGCGGTCCGGCACGACGGCAACCGGCCGGCGCAGGAGCTCGTCCTCCGGGTGTTCCGCCTGGTGGATCGGCAGTGGCGCGGCATCGGCGCGATCCCGGGCAGCGGACTCGGCCTGCGGGACGAGTTCGCCGCGTTCGACGCCGAGCGCAAGTTCGCCCTCGGCGACATCCGGGCGACCGAGCCGGCGCTGTGTCACGCCGGCGACGTGCTGCGCGGCAAGCTCAAGCCGTTCGAGTGCCCGGCGTTCGGCCGGGAATGCACGCCCGAACGCCCGCTCGGCGCGCCGATGGTGTCGTCGGAGGGTGCCTGCGCGGCGTACCACAACTACGGGCGCGCGCGCGCCCCGGCACGCAGGGGCCCGTGAGCGGCACCGCGTTTCCGGCCGACGGACCGGCCTGCCCGGTGCCACAGTCGGCGTATGCGCACGTGCAGCTGGGACACGGCTCGGGCGGCAAGCTGAGCGCCGCGCTGCTGCGCGAGCGGTTCCTGCCGCGGTTCGACAATCCCGCGCTCGCCGAGCTGGGTGACGGCGCGGTGCTCGAGCTGCCCGGCGGTCGGATCGTGGTCTCGACGGACACGTTCGTGGTTTCGCCGCTCGAGTTCCCAGGCGGCAATATCGGGACGCTCGCCGTCCATGGCACCCTGAACGATCTCGCCATGATGGGGGCCGTCCCGCGCTGCCTCACCGCCGGCTTCGTGCTGGAGGAAGGGCTGCCGTTCGACGTGCTCGACCGCGTCCTCGAGGCCATGGGTGCGGCGGCGCGGGCGGCCGGTGTCCCGGTCGTGACCGGCGATACCAAGGTGGTGGAGCGGGGCAAGGCCGATGGGATGTTCGTCAATACCACGGGTCTCGGCGTCCTGCGCGACGACTTCCGTCCCGGCCCGCGCGGCGGACGCCCGGGCGACGCGGTGCTGGTGAGCGGTCCGATCGGGCGCCACGGCATGGCGGTGATGGCCGCGCGCGAGGGCCTCCGGTTCCAATCCACCATCACGAGCGACACGGCGGCCCTGGGGCCGCTCGTCGAGTTGCTACGGGACCGGGTTGGCCGCGCGGTGCACGCGCTCCGTGACCCCACGCGCGGCGGGGTCGCCAGCGCGCTCAACGAGCTCGCGCACGCCGCCGGTGTGGGCGTCGAACTCGAGGACCGCGCCCTCCCGGTTCCGGAGCCTGTCGCCGCGGCGTGCGCGGTCCTGGGGCTGGATCCGCTCTACGTCGCCAACGAGGGCGTCCTGCTCGCGCTCGTCAGTCCCGAGGCGAGCGACCCGGCGCTGGCGGCGCTCCGCTCGCACCCACTCGGGACGGGCGCCGCCAGAATCGGGACGGTCGTCGCCGAGCACCGCGGCCTCGTGACCCTGAAGACCCGGGTCGGCGGTTCCCGCATCGTTGACATGCTCCCCGGCGACCAGCTGCCGCGCATCTGCTGAGGCGGGTCCTGCCAGCGACCACTCACGTGTCACCGCCTCCTGCCTCCACGCGCTGCGGGACCATCGTCCTCGCCGGGCAGCCCAACGCCGGGAAGTCGACGCTGCTCAACGCGCTGGTGGGCGAGCCGCTCGCCATCGTGAGCGCCAAGCCGCAATCCACGCGGCTGCCGGTGATCGGCCTGCGCACGGAGGGCGCGGCGCAGATGATCTTCGTCGATCCGGCCGGACTGCTGGACCCGCGCTCCCTGCTGCAGGAGGCGATGCGCGCCGAGGCGCTCGAAGTCGTCCGGCGGGCCGACTTGATCCTCTACCTGCATCCCGCCGCGCAGCGGCCGGTGCCGCCCCTCGCGACGCTACTCCCCGGCGGGACGGCACCCGGCGTGCCGACGCTCACCGTCCTCACGAAGGCCGACCAGTGCGCCCCAGGGGGGGGCCCGAACGCCGCCACGCCCGATCAGGTGCTGGCCTCCGCGATATCCCGCGAGGGCGTGGCCGAGATCCTGCACTGGTGCGCCACGCACCTGCCGCCCGGACCGTTCCGCTACGACCCGGACGACCTCAGCGCTCAGCCGGTGCGCTTTTTCGTGGCGGAATTCGTGCGCGAAGCGGCGTTTGCGCACCTCGGGGCCGAGCTGCCGTACGCGATCGCGGCCGAGGTCGACGAGTTCCGGGAGGGTTCATCCCCGCTGTATATTCGGGCGGTCCTCCATACCGAGCGCGAATCTCAGAAGGGCATGGTGATCGGCCGCGGCGGCGCCATGCTCAAGCGCATCGGGACGGATGCGCGGCGGCGGATCGAGGCCTTTCTCGGCACGCAGGTGTATCTCGAACTACGGGTCAAGACACTGCCGAAGTGGCGCTCCCGAGCGGCGGCGCTCCGTCGCCTGGGGTTCCGTGTTCCACGAACGAGGTCGCCATGAGCGTTCCGCCAGACCTGCTCGCCATCCTCGTGTGCCCCAAGTGCAAGGGGGAGCTCGAGCACCGTACCAGTCCCGAGGAGGCGCTGGTGTGTCATGCGTGCCGGCTGCTCTACGCCGTCGAGGATGACATCCCGATCATGCTGATCGATGAGGCCACGCCCCTCTAGCCTCGCCGGGCTCGCCGTCGCGCTCCTGGCCGCCGGCCCGCGCCCGGCGGGCGCCCAGGATGGTCCGCCCCGCTCGACCGGTGCGGCCTTCTTGCTGTTGCCGGTCGGTGCCCGGTCGACGGCCCTGGGGCAGGCTGCGATCGCCGACGGCGGAAGCAGCGAAGCGGTGTTCTGGAATCCCGCCGGGCTCGCGCTGCTGCCGCGCTCGGAGTTCGCCATTCACTACGCGTCGACCTTTGCGTCCGACAACACGGCGATCACCTTCTCCGTCGTCGGGCAGCGGCTCGGGACGGTGGGCATCGCGGCCTACCTCGTGGACTATGGTGCGCAGGACGTCGTACCGCCCGGCGGCGGCATTCCCGCCGGGCGGATCGCGCCGAAGAACGTCGAGCTGCTCGCCTCGTACGCCACGGACATCGGCCACACGCTCGCGCTCGGGGTGAGCTACAAGCTGATCCAGTTCCGCCAGGATTGTCAGGGCGACTGCGGCACCCTGCGGCCCGTGACCGGCACCACCCAGGCCGTCGATGTCGGCGCCCAGGTCGCGATCGGCGGTCCCGACGCGTTGCGCATCGGGTTCGCCGTGCGGCACGCAGGATTCAAGCTCCAGCTCGAGAACCGCGATCAGGCGGACCCATTGCCCACGCAGGTCGCCGTCGGCATCGCCTACCGCATTCCGCTGCCGCCGCTGCGCGACGGGACGCCGTTCGGGGCCCGAGTGCTGATGGACTTCCAGGACGACTGGGGAGAGTACTCCAGCCCGGATGCGCGCCTCGGCCTCGAGTTCGGCTACGGGCGGATCGCGCGGCTGCGCGCAGGGTACGCGTTCCTCAAGTCGGAGAGCCGCGGCGCGTCGCTCGGCTTCGGGCTGAACCTCGAGCGGATCGCCATCGATTTCGCGCGCGTGTTCTACGACCGGGGCGGGTTCGACGAGCCCGTGTATCTCAGCTTCCGGGTGATGCTCTGAGCCGCCTGCCCATCGCGCTCGTGATGACGGCGGTCCTGGCCGGACGACCGCTGGCCGCGCAGGATCCGCCGGGGGATTCGGCGCGCGGTGACCTGCCGACGCGCGGCGGAGTCTGGCACATCCTGAACGACCCCGCGCACGCGCGATGGGCCCGTCCGTTGGCTTCCGCGCTCGTTCCCGGGATGGGGCAGCTCGTGGCGCGGCGCGAGCGCGGCGCGCTGTATCTCGTGGCGGAGGCGTTCCTGCTCACCCGGTTCCTCGGACTCAACGCGGAGGGCCGGCGGGAGCGCGACCGCTACCGGCAGCTCGCGTGGCTCGTCGCGCGAGGGGTGTACCAGCCAACGGCGCAGGACACGGTGTTCGAGTACTTCGAGCAGATGGGGCGGTACGTGGAGAGCGGCCCGTTCGACGCCGACCCCGGGCCCGGATTCGAGCCGCCGACGGACGAACAGACCTACAACGGCCAGATCTGGGCGCTTGCGCGCCGAACCTTCTTTCCGGACGCCGACCACCCGCCGGCGCCGGACTCGCCGGAGTATCAGCGCGCGTTGGCGTTCTATACGGCGCGCGCCATCGGCCCGGGGTTCCAGTGGTCGTGGCGCAACGCCGGCCTCGAGCAGGACCTGTATCGTCAGACGATCCGACAGAGTGACAACGCGTTTCGCGCGGCGACGCAGAATCTCGGTCTCCTGTTGGCAAACCACGTGCTGAGCGCGGTCGACGCCTTCGTTTCCGAGCGGCTGTCGGGCAGCGCCCATCACGTCAGCCTCACGTCCGGTTTTGGCCCTGATCGGTTGCGGGCGCGATCCCTCGCATTCACGGCGCAGGTACGCGTGGCATTCTGAGCGCCAAAGCGCTCATTTGACTTCCCCTGCAGGCAGTCCTAAGTTTTTTCCGGCCTTAGGATTACGCGAGAGGAGCGAGGTGCCGAAGCGTCAGGCGGTCCTTTACTTCGCGCCGGCCGGGCGGCCGGTCCCCGACCTCCTGGCGACCTGGGCGGACACGCGGTCCTTTCCGGTCGTGCCGCTCAGAGAGCGCGCGGACGTCGAGATGGCGGCGGTGCGCGGCCTGCCGGCGCTCGTCGTGATCGCCGAGGAGTTTGGCGACGAGGGCCGGGCGCTGAGCCGGCGCCTCACGGCGGACCCCTACACGGGGATCATCCCGATCGCCGTGCTGGCGGATGGCCACACGTCGGACCACATTCGCGCGTGGTTCGCCGCCGGCGTCGACGAGGTGATCACGCCGCTGTTCGAGCCCGCCGAGCAGCGGGCGCGGCTGGACGCGCTGATCGCCCGGGCGACGACCTCGGTGGCCGTCCACCCTTCCACCCGCCTTCCGGGCACGACGGATATCGAGCAGGAGATCCGCCGCCGGCTCGAGGCCGGCGAGCGGTTCGCCGTGTGCTATGCCGACCTCGATCATTTCAAGGAGTTCAACGATCGCTACAGCTACTACGACGGCGATCGCGTCATCTACCTCCTGTCGCGCATGCTGCGCGACGTCGTCAAGGGCCTCTGCCCGGAGGAGAGCTTCGTGGGGCACATCGGGGGCGACGACTTCATCTTCGTCGTGCCCACCGATCGGGTGAACGAGATCTGTGCGGAGGTGATCGGGGTGTTTGACGCCCTGGTACCGTTCCAGTACTCCGATCAGGATCGCCGCGCCGGGTACTTCTTCGGGAAGGACCGTCGCGGCCAGCTCTACCGCGTGCCCCTGATGACGCTCTCGATCGGCATCGTGACCAACGAGCGGCGTCATTTCACGCACCCCGCGCAGGTCAGCGGGCTCGCGACCGAGATGAAGAGCTATGCGAAGACCCTGCCGGGATCGGTGTTCGTGGTCGACCGTCGCCACGACGAGCCGGAAGAGGGGTAGGGAGGACCCACGCTCATGAACGTCCGCTGCCCATCCTGTCGGACGGTGTTTCGTGTTGATCCGCTCAAGGTCCCGGAGCGCGGTATCCGCGCGCGCTGCACGGTGTGCGCCGCTACGATGGACGTACGGCGCGACGGGGCGTCCGTCCCGCGTCCGGCTCCGACGCGGCCGGAGGCGGTGCGCCCGGCGACCACCCCGGCACCGGTGACCCTCGCACCGCCGGCAACGCCGCCCATCCAGCACCGACCAGCGGCACCAACGGTCGAGACCCCGGCCGTTGCAAGCCCGCCGCCCCGACCGGTCGCGCCCGGCAGTGCCCGCCTGAGCCAGCCGTTCTATCAGCCTCGGGCGCCGCAGCCCCCGGTGACACCGCCGCCGGCGGCGCCGGCTCGTCCGTCCGCCCCGGTGTTCCGGCCGACCCCGGGGCAGCCCATCACGGCCGCCCCAGTGCCGCCCCCACGGCCCGCGCCGGGCCCACCGGCTCCACCGCCCCGCGCGGCGACCCCGGCCGCGGCCGCGGGCCTGGCAGCCGGCGGCGAGGCCCGCAGGCGCCCGGTCAACCCCTTCCTGCAGCAGGACCCGCAGCAGAAGGCCCGCCGGCTCGCCCGCGCGCTCGTTTCGGACATGATCGTCTACCAGCCGGAGAAGCGGCAGCGGGCGCTCTCCGCGGGGAACCTCAAGGAAGCGTTCGAGGAAGAGATCCAGAAGAGCTGGGAGGAATACGTGGAGCAGGTCGGCGGGCAAATGGCGGAGTCGACACCGTATTGGCGGGAGGCCCTGAACCAGATTCTTGCCGGAGGGCAGTCGATCTTCTAGGCTGGTCACAAGCTGTGGCCAGACCTATATTTAGCAGCATGGCGAGCCGTCCCCCCGACTCCCGGAGGCGACGGCTCGGTGCATAATGGACGCCGCCCGGAAAGGGAAGCAGGAACAGCCGTGATCGAGACCAATGTCCGCGAGAGCCTTGGAGAGCTGGAGCAGGGGCTGCACGAACTCCGGGGTTATCTTTGACTTCGACGCCAAGCACCAGCGCGTCACGGTCCTGGAGCAGGCCATGGCGGCGCCCGGATTCTGGGATCAACCCGAGCGGGCCCGGGAGGTCGTGGAGGAAGTCCGGCGGCTGAAGCGCTGGACCGAGCCCTATGCCGACCTCCAACGGCGCACGCAGGACGCCCGCGAACTCTCCGCCCTCATCGCGGATGATCCCGACCCGGAACTAGCGCAGGGCCTGGCGCAGGAAGTCGAGCTGCTGACCGCGGACCTGCGGGCGCTCGAGCTGCGCACCATGTTGCAGGGCCCGGACGATCTGCGCTCGGCCCTGCTCACCGTGCATCCCGGGGCGGGCGGAACGGAGTCGCAGGACTGGGCCGAGATGCTCATGCGCATGTACACGCGCTGGGGGGAGCGGCACCGGTACACCGTACGGATCCTCGATCTGCTGCCGGGAGAGGAAGCCGGAATCAAGTCCGTCGTGCTCGAGATCACCGGGGACTACGCCTACGGTTACCTCAAGGCGGAGAAGGGGGTGCACCGCCTGGTGCGCATCTCTCCGTTCGATGGCCAGTCCCGGCGGCACACCTCGTTCGCGTCGGTGTTCGTCTACCCGGTCGTGGACGACACGATTCAGATCGACATCCGGGACGACGACATCGAGATGGACGTCTACCGCGCGTCCGGCGCCGGCGGCCAGCACGTCAACAAGACTTCCTCGGCGGTGCGCCTGCGGCACCTGCCGACGGGCATCGTCGTCGCCTGCCAGCAGGAGCGGAGCCAGCACAAGAACAAGGCCGTGGCCATGAAGATGCTCAAGGCCGCGCTCTACCAGCGGGCCATCGAGGAGCGCGAGAAGAAGAAGGCCGAGGTGGAGGCGACGAAGACCGACATCAGCTGGGGCAACCAGATCCGCTCGTATGTCTTCCAGCCCTACACGATGGTGAACGACCACCGCACCGAGCGCAAGGTGGGGGATGTCCAGTCGGTGATGGACGGAAAGATCGACGAGTTCATCGAAGCGTATCTCAAGAAGTTCGGGGGCAAGGCGGCGTGACCGAAGCGGCGCGCACTCCGGTGGAGGCCGCCCGTCGCGAGGCGCTGGCGGCGCTCCGGGCACGGGGCGTCGAGCCGTACGCCTATCGGTTCGAGCGCACCCATCTTGCGGCGGAGGCCGTCGCGGCGTTCGACCCGGACCGCGAGGTGCCGGTCACGCTCGCGGGACGGGTTGCCGCGCTGCGGGGCCACGGCAAGACGACGTTCGGGCACCTCGAGGATCCCTCGGGGCGGATCCAGGTGTACTTCCGGGCCGACGGGCTGGCGGACGACGGGTACGCGCTCGTCAAATTGCTCGATCTGGGCGACGTAGTCGGCGTGGCCGGAGCCGTGTTCCGTACCCGCACGGGCGAGGTCACCGTGCGGTGCACGGCCCTCACGCTGCTTGCCAAGGCGCTGCGTCCGCTGCCGCTCGGGAAGTCGGACGCGGCGGGGGCCCAGCACGGCGACCTGATCGATCCCGAGACTCGCTACCGCCAGCGATACACCGACCTGGCGGTGCATCCGCAGGTGCGTCACGTCTTCCGCACCCGGGCGCGCGCGGTGGCGTTCCTGCGGGCGTTCCTCGACGCGCGCGGCTTCCTCGAAGTTGAGACGCCGATCCTGCAGCCGATCTACGGAGGCGCCATGGCGCGCCCGTTCGTGACGCGTCACAACGCGCTGGACCGACAGCTCTACCTGCGGATCGCCACCGAGCTCTACCTCAAGCGGTGCGTGGTCGGCGGGCTCGAGCGGGTGTACGAGATCGGGAAGGACTTCCGCAACGAGGGCATCGACCGCCTGCACAACCCCGAGTTCACGATGCTGGAGCTCTACCAGGCGTACGCGGACTATGGGGACATGATGGCGCTTACCGAGGCGATGGTGGAGGGGGTCGTCCGCGACGTGTGCGACGACGCCCGGATCGAGCGGTTCGGCAGGGCGCTCGATTTCACGCGCCCGTGGCCCCGCCTCGGGTACCGCGAGCTCGTGGCGGAGCGCGCCGGCGTCGATCTCCGGACGGCCGGCGACGCGGACCTGCGCCGCGCAGTCGCGGCGCGGGGCGCGGATCCCGACGGGATGAGCCGTGCCAAGCTCACGGACGAGGTGTTCAAGGCGTACGTGGAACCGACGCTCCAGGCCCCGACGTTCGTGGTCGACTTCCCGATCGAGCTGTCGCCGCTGGCCAAGCCCAAGCGGGGCGACCCCACGCTGGCGGAGCGCTTCGAGTTCTTCGTGCTCGGGCGCGAGCTGGCCAACGCGTTCAGCGAGCTGAACGATCCGGACGACCAGCGACGCCGCCTCGACGCGCAGGGCGCCGCGCGGGCTGCCGGGGATCAGGAAGCCCAGGCGATGGACGAGGACTACGTGCGGGCCCTCGAGTACGGGCTCCCCCCCACGGGGGGCATCGGGCTCGGCATCGACCGCCTCGTGATGATCCTCGCCGAGCAGCACTCGATTCGCGACGTGATTCTGTTTCCGATGCTGCGGGCGGAGGAATGACGCGCCTCGAGACCGCGATCGCGGGTCGCTACCTGCGGAGCCGCCGGTCGTCGCGGCCGGTGTCGCTCAACACGTTCATCGCGACCGGGGGCGTCACGGTGGGCGTGATGGCGCTGATCGTGGTGCTCGGTGTCATGAACGGGCTGCAGCACGAGCTCCGCGACAAGATCCTGATCGGCAGTCCGCACCTGCGCGTACTGACGTTCGGCGAAGGCCTGCGGATGGACGCGTGGCGCGAGGCCCTCGCTCGGGTGCGCGAGGACCCCGAGGTGGTGGCGGCGGCGCCGTTCGTGCTGACGCAGGCGCTGTTCAATGCCGGGCACGACTATACCGAGGGCGCGTACCTGCTGGGGATCGAGCCCGACACAGGGACCATGGCGGTCACCGGGCTCGCCCGCACGTTCCAGCGCGGCGATCTGTCGTTTACCACGACGCAGCCGGAGGTGGAGGGGGGGGTCGTGGTGGGCCGCCGGTTCGCGGAGCGGATGTCTGCCTTTCCCGGCTCGATCCTCACCGTCGTGTCGTTCGGCGGGACGCGGTTCAACGCGGCGGTCGGCGGGTTCGTCCCCAAGTACTGGCGGCTCGAAGCGACGGGGTATTTCGAGACCGGCATGTACGAGTACGACAACGCGTACGTCCTGACGTCGCGGGCGCTGGCGCAGCAGGTGGCCGGACTGGGCGACGCGGTGACGGGCCTCGAGGTCCGCCTGCGGGATCCGGACCGGGCGCGCGTGGTGGGAGCGCGACTCGAGGAGCGGCTTGGCTACCCCTACCGGGCGCTCGACTGGCAGACGCAGAACGGCTCGCTGTTCTCGGCGCTCCAGCTCGAGAAGCTCGCGATGGGATTCATCGTGCTGCTGATCGTGATCGTGGCCGCGTTCAACATCGTGAGCATGCTCACGATGGTGGTCGCGGACAAGACGCGCGAGATCGGCATCCTCCGCGCAATGGGCCTGCCGACGGCCGGCATCCGCCGGATCTTCGTGCTGCAGGGGGCGGTGATTGGCGTCGTCGGCACGGTGCTGGGAACGGCTCTGGGGCTCGCCGTCGCGCGCCTCGTGGACCGCAGCGGGGTCATTCGACTTGATCCCACGGTCTACTTCATCGACCACCTGCCGGTGCGCGTGAACCCGCTGGACCTCGCGGTGGTCGTGGCGGCGAGCCTCGCGGTGGCGCTGGTCGCGACGCTTCACCCGGCGGGCCGCGCGGCCGCGCTCGACCCCGTGGAAGCGATCCGGCACGAATGAGCGCGATCCTCGAGGCGCGGGCGATCCGCAAGGTGTACCGCGGCGGCGACGGCAGGCCACTCGTGGTGCTGACCTCCGTGGATCTCGACGTGCGCCGCGGCGAGATGGTGGCGATCGTCGGCGCCAGCGGAGCGGGGAAGACCACGCTGCTGCACTTGCTGGGCGCGCTCGACGGGCCCACGGCGGGCGAGATCCGGCTGCGCGGGGTGCCGTATGCCGGCCTGTCGGACGCGGAGCGCGATCATCTGCGGAATCGGGAGGTCGGCTTCGTCTTCCAGTTCCACCACCTGTTGCGGGAGTTTACGGCGCTCGAGAACGTGATGATGCCGCTGCTGATCGCGGGACTCGCCCCGGCCATCGCCCAGCAGCGCGCGGCGGACGTGCTGGCGCAGGTCGGGCTGGCCGAGCGCGCGTCGCATCGCCCCGCCGAGCTGTCAGGCGGCGAGCAGCAGCGCTGCGCGGTCGCGCGCGCGATCGTGCACGACCCGGGCGTGGTGCTGGCCGACGAGCCAAGCGGCAATCTCGATCACGCGCACAGCGCGCAGCTCCACGACCTCCTGGCGGGGCTGGCCCGCACGCTCGAGACCGCGCTGGTGGTGGCGACGCACAACCGCGATCTCGCCGAGCGGGCCGACCGGATCCTGCTGCTGGAGAGCGGGATCCTGCGTCCGGCCACCGCGGCCGAGGCGATGTCCTGATGCTGTGCGAGCAGTGCGGTGAGCGCCCGGCGGCAATCCACCTCACCCAGATCGTGAACAACACCGTCACGCAGCAGCACCTGTGCGAGGTGTGTGCCGCCGAGAAGGGCGTGCACACCGAGGCCAGCGTGGCCAAGTTCCCGCTGTCGGACTTCCTCGCCTCGATGGGCGAGGGGACGGCGCCAGCCACGCCGGCGTCCGGGGCGGAGGCGTGCAGCGCCTGCGGAGCCACGCTGCAGGACTTCCAGGACTCGGGGCGATTGGGATGCCCCGAATGCTACACGACGTTCGCGGCGCACCTGCGCACCCTCCTGCGGCGGGTCCACGGCTCCAGCCAGCATGTGGGGGTGCCGTACCCCGGTCCGTCGGCGCTGCGGGAGCCGGAGGCCCCGGCACCGGATCTCACCGAGCTGCGGGAGCAGCTGCAACGTGCCGTGGCCACGGAGAACTTCGAGCTCGCCGCGCGACTGCGTGACCAGATTCGGGCGCTCGAATGACGCTCGACTTCGCCCTGCTGCCCGACGGCGGGGTATCGTGGCTCGATGCGAGCGGCCCGGCCCCCCACATCGTCCTCTCCACGCGGATCCGCCTCGCCCGCAACCTGCGCGGGGTGCCGTTCACCCACCGGGCCGACGACGCGGAGCGCGAGCACCTGCTCGAGGGTGTGCTGGCGGCGGCGCGCGACGCGCCCGAGCTGGCCGGGGCCGCGGTCTACCGGGTGGACCGGTTGTCGCGCCTCGAGCGCCAGTTGCTGCACGAGCGCCATCTCGTCTCCAAGGAGCTCGCGGGGCTGGGGAGTCGTGACGGCGTGCGCCACGGTGCCGCGCTGCTGACCAACGGGGACGTCGGCGTGATGATCAACGAGGAAGACCACCTTCGGCTCCAGGTGCTCAAGTCCGGCTTTGCGCCGGAGCCCGCGTTCGCCGACACCGGGCGCGTGGATCGCGCGCTCGGGGCGAGCATGCCCTTCGCCTTCCATCCGGAGTTTGGTTACCTTACCTCGTGTCCGACGAACGCGGGTACGGGGCTCCGTGCGTCGGTGCTGATCCACCTCCCGGGCCTCGTGCTCACGAAAGAAATCGCCAAGGTGCTGCAGGGCCTCAGCCAAGTCGGGCTGACCTTTCGCGGCCTCTACGGCGAGGGCAGCGAGGTCGTCGGCAACTTCTTCCAGCTTTCGAACCAGACCACGCTGGGGAAGTCTGCGGAGGAGCTGCTCGACCATCTGGCGAAGATCGTCCGGCAGGTGATCCAGTACGAGGAGCAGGCGCGGGAGGTGCTGCAGCGCGACGCCCCGACCGTCATCGCCGACAAGGTCTGGCGGGCCTACGGGCTGCTGCGGTACGCGCGGAGTCTGTCGCTCGAAGAGGCGATGAATCTGCTGAGCGGCGTGCGGCTGGGCGTTGGGCTGAACCTGATCACGGACCTGAGTGTATACACCTTGAACAAGCTGCTCGTCTTCACGCAGCCTGCGCACCTCGCGCAGCGTACCGAGCGGACCCTCACCGATCCCGACCTGCCGGCGGTTCGCGCGGGCTACGTGCGCACCCTGCTGGAGGAAGACGCCGCGCGACGCCAGCGGAACGGGCCGCCAACCACCGAGTCTTGAGCGAGCCACCATGAACGGGTACAACTTCACCGACCGCGTACGGAAAGTCCTGCAGATGGCCCGCGAAGAGGCGGCCCGACTGCACCACGAGTACGTCGGCACCGAGCACATCCTGCTGGGGCTGATTCGCGAGGGCGAGGGCGTGGCGGCCGCCGTCCTGACGAACCTGAACGTCGATCTCGAGGAGATTCAGCAGAAGATCGAGGAGACAGTCAAGCGCGGGAAGGCCCCCGCGGCCGCGGGGCCGCCGGACCTGCCGTACACGTCGCGCGCCAAGAAGGTGCTCGAGCTCGCCATGAGCGAGGCGCGGGAGCTCAACCACTCCTACGTGGGTACCGAGCACCTGCTGCTCGGGCTGCTGCGCGAGGAGAAGGGTATTGCCGCCCAGGTACTGACCGACGCGGGCATCAACCTCGAGCAGGCGCGGGCCGAGACGCTCCGCCTGCTGGGGAGCGACGTCCCGCAGGTGGCGCCCAAGGCCAGCCAGCAGCCGCCGGCGGGGCAGCGCGGGGAAAAGAAATCCAAGACGCCGGCCCTCGATCACTTCTGCCGCGACCTCACGGCCCTGGCTGCGGAAGGGCAGCTCGACCCGACGATCGGCCGGCAGAAGGAGATCGAGCGGGTCATCGAAGTCCTGTCGCGCCGCAAGAAGAACAACCCCGTGCTGATCGGCGAGGCCGGCGTCGGCAAGACCGCCATCGTCGAAGGGCTCGCCCAGCTGATCGCCGCAGGCCACGCGCCCGACTCCCTGCGCACCCACCGGGTGCTGGCCCTCGACATGGCCGCCGTGATCGCCGGGACGAAGTACCGCGGCCAGTTCGAGGAGCGTCTCAAGGCGGTGATGAACGAGATCGCGCAGAATCGCAACATCGTGCTGTTCATCGACGAGCTGCACACCCTCGTGGGCGCCGGCGCCGCCGAGGGCGCGATCGACGCCTCGAACATGCTCAAGCCGGCGCTGGCGCGGGGCGAGCTGCAGTGCGTCGGCGCCTCGACCCTCAACGAGTACCGCAAGTACATCGAGAAGGACGGCGCCCTGGAGCGCCGCTTCCAGACCGTCATCGTCGACCCGCCCACGATCGACGAAACCGTCGCGATCCTCAAGGGCCTGCGCCAGCGCTACGAGGACCATCACCGCGTCACGATCCCGGACGGCACGCTCGACGCGGCGGCCCGGCTGTCCGAACGCTACATCACCGACCGGTTCCTCCCCGACAAGGCGATCGACGTGATCGACGAAGCGGCGGCGCGCGCCCGCCTGGCGGCGCAGGTGCCGCCCGCCGACGTCGCGGAACTCAAGGCGAAGCTGGACGGGATCAACCGCGACAAGGAGGAAGCGGTTCGCGACCAGAATTTCGAGCGGGCCGCCGCGCTGCGCGACCAGGAGCGCGAGCTGCAGGGTGAGATCCGCCGGCGCCATGAGGAATGGGAGCGCGAGCGTGAGACGCACCGCCCGGTGATCAGCGAAGAGGAAGTCGCGTTCATCGTCTCCCGCTGGACCGGCATTCCGGTCACGCGGCTGCAGGAGGCGGAGACCCAGCGGCTGCTGCGCATGGAGGACGAAGTCCACAAGTCGGTCGTCGGCCAAGACCAGGCCATCCAGGCGATCTCGCGCGCCATTCGCCGCTCGCGCGCCGGGCTCAAGGATCCGCGCCGCCCGATCGGGAGCTTCATCTTCAGCGGCCCCACCGGCGTCGGGAAGACCGAGCTGGCCCGCGCGCTCGCCCGCTTCCTGTTCGCCGACGATCAGGCGCTGATCCGGGTCGACATGTCGGAGTACATGGAGAAGTTCAGCGTCAGCCGGCTGATCGGCGCACCGCCCGGCTACGTCGGCTACGAGGACTCCGGCACGCTCACGAAGGCGGTCCGGCGCAAGCCGTACGCGGTCGTGCTGCTCGACGAAATCGAGAAGGCCCATCCCGACGTGTTCAACATCCTGCTGCAGGTGCTGGACGAGGGGCGCCTGACGGACAACTACGGCCGCGCGATCGACTTCAAGAACACGGTCGTGATCATGACGTCCAACGTCGGCGCGCGCGACATCATCAAGTCGCGGTCGCTGGGCTTCGCCGAAGCGAATGCCACGGTCTCGTTCGAGAAGATGGCGGAGAAGGTGCGGGACGAGATCAACAAGGTCTTCAATCCCGAGTTCCTGAACCGGCTCGACGACGTCATCGTGTTCCACCCGCTCCGGCGCGAGCACATCTCGGAGATCGTCGGCATCCTGTTCGGCCAGGTCGCGGACCGGCTGGCCGAGGAGCAACTCACCCTGCGGCGCACGGCCGCAGCCACCGAGTTCCTGGTCGATCACGGCTACGACGAGCAGTACGGCGCGCGGCCGCTGAAGCGCGCGGTGCAGCGCTACATGGAGGACCCCCTGTCAGAGAAGATCCTCATGGGCGAGGTCAGCAAAGGCGACGAGATCGAGGTCGACGTCGGCCCGGACGGCGCCGCCCTCGCGTTCCGCGTCCTGTCCGGCACGAAGGCCTAGGTGCGGCACCTCCTCCTGATCGCCGGCGCCGCGGTCGGGCTCGTCGCACCGCACCCGCTCCCCGCGCAGGAGCGTGCGCCGCTCACGACGGTGCTCGACAGCATCGCCGTGCTGGGCGCCCGCCGGGTGCCCATACCGCAGATCCTGGGCGTGGCGGGCATTCCGCTGCATCAGGAGGTGTCGTACCGCGACGTGCAGCGCGCGATCACGGCGCTCTACGGCACGGGGCAGTTCGACGACGTCCGCATGTCCCAAGGCGAGGTGGGGGGGCGGCAGATTCTGCGCATCGAGGTCGTGGAGCGCCCGCTGCTGGCCGGCTGGAGCATGCGCGGCGTCGCGCGCATGTCGGAGCGCAGCGTGCGCGGTAAGGTGAAGCTGCCGGAGGGCCGGCCCTACGACCCTGCGGCGGCACAACGGTCGCTGGCCGCGATCGACTCGCTGTACCGCCGCGAAGGGTACTACCTGGCGCATGCGACGCTGCGCGAGCTCCCGCAGACCGACGGAACCCTGCGGGTCGTGTTCGACGTCGACGAGGGCCGCCGGGTCGCGATCTCCCAGGTCGTCGTGGACGGCAACACCGCGTTCCCGGACGCCGTCGTCGCCGGCAAGATGAAGACCGGGCCAGAGGGCTTCTGGTGGTTCCAGCGCGGCGAGTACGACGACACGCAGCTCGAGCGCGACCTCCGGGAGCGGCTCCCGGCGTTCTACGCTTCCCAGGGGTTCATCGATTTCCACGTGCTGCGCGACACGCTGGTCGTGAACGAGGAGACGGGCAAGGGAACCCTGGTCGTCACGGTCGATGAGGGTAACCGCTACGACGTCGGGGCGTTCGAGGTCGTGGGGAACCGCCGGTTCTCGGCCGAGCAGCTCGAGCAGTACTACCCCTTCGGATCGGTGTCCGCCTCCGGCTTCCTCGGCCTGGGGAGCCGATCCGGACCGGCGACGTTCGACGAGGCGGAATGGAACAAGGCCACGCAGGCCGTCCAGACGCTCTACGGGAACAACGGCTACCTATACGCGGACGTCCGGTCCGTCATCTCCAGGCGGACGGCGCCGGACGGCCGGCACCTCGTGGACCTGCGCTGGCAGGTCGCGGAAGGTGAGCCCGCCACCATCCACCGCGTGACGATCGTGGGCAACACGGTCACGCACGAGAGCGTGGTGCGACGGGCCACGTTTCCGCTGGTGCCCGGTGACGTGTTCCGCCAGGACGCGCTGATCCAGGCCTACCGCAACGTGACGAACCTGGGCTTCTTCCAGCAGCCGCTCGAGATTCCCCAGATCCAGCCGACCGAGAACCGCGTGGACGTGGACGTGGTGTTCCGCGTCGAGGAGCGGCGTACCGGCAACATCAATTTCGGCGCGTCGGTGGGGCAGGGGACGGGGGTGGGCGGGTTCATCGGCCTCGACGAGCCCAACGTCCTCGGTCGCGGCAAACGGGTGCAGTTCCAGTGGCAGTTCGGGCAGAACATCTCGGACTTCAACGTCACCTACAGCGATCCGGCCATCCGCGGCGGGCTCATTTCCGGCGCATTGAGCCTGCACAGCAGCCGACTGCGGTACACGATCGCGGACCTGGGCCGGATTCGCACACGCGGGGGGAGCATCCAACTCGGCTTCCCGTTCTTCGGGTCGCGCTACACTCGGGTCCTCACCTCGTACACGCTGGACGAGTCGAGCTACGATTCCCCCACGCTGCAGCCGCGCTTCACATGCTCGAACTGCCTGCTCTCCGCGGTCGGATTCGGCCTCGTTCGGGATACTCGCATCGAGCTGCCGTTCCCCACGGGCGGCAGCATGTACGAGACGCGCCTCTCGTTCAACGGCGGCATCCTGGGCGGCGACGGGAACTTCCGCCGAGCCACAATCGCGGGACGGTGGTACGCGCCGCTCGGGCAGCTCGGCGGCAGCAAGCCGGGCGGCAGCCAGATCAAGTTCGTGCTCGGCCTGCGGGCGGAGTCCGGCTTCGTCTGGGGAGACGCCGGCCCGCATTTCCGTCAGCTGTTCGCGCTCGGCGGCACGCAGTACGGCATCCCGTTGCGTGGCTACGACGAGTTTTCGGTCACGCCGGCCGGCTTCGACCCGCGCGCGAGCGGCACGAGCGCCAGCACGGTGGATGCCTTCGGGGCCTCGTACTTCGTCTCGTCCGCCGAGATCGGGATGCGGATCAGTCAGGCCCTCTACCTCAGCACCTTCTTCGACGCCGGGAACGTGTGGGCCACCCCCGGTCAGTTCAACCCCACACGCCTGTTCCGCGGCGCGGGCCTTGGCGTGGCGGTGCTCTCGCCGCTGGGGCCGATCGGGCTCGACTATGCGTACGGCTTCGACCGGACAGACATCAACGGCAATCCGGCACCGGGCTGGAAGCTGCACTTCAAGCTTGGCAACGTCTTCTAACCTCTTGATGGGCACGCGATCATGACACACTCTCGTCTTCTCGACCCGGTCCGTCTCCTGGCACCCACTGCTGCACTGCTGCTGGTGCTGTCGGCCGGCCCCACCGCCGCCCAGAACCAGCCCCCGGCCGCGGCGGCGCAGACCCCCCAGAGCGGCGCGCGCTTCGGCTGGGTCAACTCACAACTGATCCTCCGCCAGGTCCCGGGATACGCCCAGGCCGAGTCGACGCTGAACGTGGAGGTCTCGGGATACCGCGCCGAGGTCGAGCGCATGCAAACCCAGCTCGACTCGATGGTCCGGGACTACGACCGCCAGCAGATCGCGCTCTCGCCGTCGACCCGGCAGACCAAGCAGCAGGAAATCCGCGACATGCAGCAGCGGCTCCAGCAGCGGTACAACGAACTGCAGGACAAGGCCGCCAGTCGCGAGCGCGAGCTGGTCGCGCCGCTCGAAGAGCGCGTCAAAGGGGTGATCGAGGGCCTTCGCGCCGAGCGCAACCTCCTGTTCATCTTCGACGTGGGGGCACCCGGCAACAACGTCGTCGCCGCAGACCGGACGCTCGACCTCACGACCGTGGTCGTGCAGCGACTGCAGACGACGCAGTAGCGTCCATGTCGGCGCGGCATCTCACCGCGCGCGAGATCGCGGAGCTGGTCGGCGGCGAAGTGATCGGTCGGCCGGACGCGGCAATCGCCGGCGCCGCCTCGCTGGACGAGGCCGGCCCCGGCGATCTCGCGTTTCTTGCCTCGGGAGCCCACCTCCCGTATTTTCGGCGCTCGAACGCGGGCGTCGTGCTCGTCGCGCCGCAGTACCGGGACGTGGCGGCCGGGCCCGCGACGCGCATCGTGGTGTCCGACCCGCGGGCGGCACTCGGCACCGTGCTGCGCGCGCTGTTCCCGGCGCCCCCACCGGCGTGGGGGATCGCCGCGACCGCATCGGTAGGGCGGGGCTGTCGCTGGGTGGGGCGGATCGCCGTGGGTCCTTACGCGGTCCTCGGTCCGGGCGTGCGGCTCGGCGCGGACTGCCGCGTCGGCGCCTACGCGCAGATCGGCGAGGGCGCCGTGCTGGGCGACACGTGCCGCATCGACGAGCATGTGCTGATCGCCGCCGGCGCCGAGCTGGGACACCGCGTGGTCGCCAAGGCCGGCGCGCGGATCGGCACCGAAGGATTCGGGTACACGGCGGTCGGCGCGGGTCGCGAACGGCTGCCACATGTCGGCCGCTGCCAACTGGGCGACGACGTCGAGCTCGGGGCCAACAGCACCGTGGACCGCGGATCGGTGGGCACTACCTGCATCGGACCCGGCACGAAGATCGACAACCTCGTTCAGGTCGGGCACAACGTGCGGATCGGAGCCCGCTGCGTGATCATGGCACAGGTTGGCATTGCCGGGACCACGACCATCGGCGACGATGTGATCCTCGCCGGGCAGGCAGGCCTCGCCGGCCAGCTGCGGGTGGGCGACGGCGCCCGCATCGCGGCGCAGAGCGGCGTGATCGGCGACATCGCCGCCGGTGCGACCGTCTCGGGATACCCGGCCCGGGATCACCGACGCGTGCTGCGGCAGCATGCCGCGCTTACCCGTCTCACTCCTCTGGTCACCTCTCTCGAGCGACTGCTCCATTCCCATGAGCGCAGCGACTAGACGCACCCTGGCCGCCTCCGCATCCGTCCGGGGGACCGGACTCCACACCGGACGGCCCTGCGCCATCCGGCTGCTCCCGGCGGCATCCGGCTCCGGCATCGTCTTCCTGCGGACCGACACCCCGGAGCCCATCCCCGTGCCAGCGCTCCCGGAGCGCGTCAGCGCGACCGACCGCGGGGTCGTGCTGGGCACGGGCGATCACGCCGTGCAGACGGTGGAGCACCTGCTCGCCGCCGCCACCGCACTCGGCCTCGACGACCTGCGCGTCGAGGTGGACGGCCCCGAGATCCCGGCCGGCGACGGCAGCGCCGGCGCGCTGTTCGACGCCCTGCGCGGCGCCGGGACCGTGGAGCACGCCGGGCAGCCGGTGGTCTGGCGCGTCGCCGCCCCGCTCACCGTCCGCGAAGGCGACGCGGAATACGTGCTCGCCCCGGCGTCGACGCTGCGGATCACCGTGACGGTCGAATGGCCGCACCCGCTGATCGGCCGCCAGAGCGGCTGCTACGACGCAGCGGCCGACGCGTTCGCGGACGCGCTGGCTCGGGCGCGCACGTTCGGCTTCGTCGCGGAGCGGGAGAGCCTCCAGGCCCGGGGGCTCGCGCTCGGCGCGTCGGCCGAGAACACGATCCTGCTCACCGCATCCGGGCTCGCCGCCGGCTCGGCGCTCCGCTGGCCCGACGAGTTCGCGCGCCACAAGGCGGTCGATCTGCTGGGCGACCTCGCGCTGGCCGGGGGGCGGGTCGAGGCGGCGATCATGGCGTTCCGACCCAGTCATGCCGGCAACGTGGCCGTGGCGCGGGCGCTGCGCCGCGTGGCGAGCATGACGGGCCCCCCCGTGATGGGCATCGACCAGATCCTCGGGACCCTGCCGCACCGCTATCCGATGCTGCTCGTCGACCGGATCATCGAGATCCAGGGTCGAGATCGGATCGTCGGCATCAAGAACGTCACGTTCAACGAGCCGTTCTTCCAGGGTCACTTCCCCGGCCATCCCGTCATGCCCGGCGTCCTGATCATCGAAGCCCTGGCCCAGGCCGGCGGGGTGTTGCTGATGGGCTCGGTAGACGACCCCGAGACGAAAGTCGTCTACTTCATGACGCTCGACAATGTGAAGTTCCGCCGTCCCGTAATCCCCGGCGATCAGCTGCGCTTCGAGCTCGACGTCCTGCAGTTCCGCGGCCGCAACTGCCGGATTCGCGGCGTCGCCTACGTGGACGGGCAGCCGGTGGCGGAGGCCGAAATGGCCGCCCGTCTCATCGACCGCTGATGGTCCAGGTCCATCCGACGGCCGTGATCGATCCTCGCGCCGAGCTCGGCGCCGACGTGCTCGTCGGTCCGTATGCCGTGGTCGGTCCCGGGGTCGAGGTGGGGGAGAGCACGGAAATCCAGGCCCACGCCGTGATCGAGCGTGACACGCGCGTCGGACGCGGCTGCACCATCGGTTACGGCGTGGTGATCGGGAGCCCCCCGCAGGACGTGAAGTACGGCGGTGGACCGACGCAGGTCGACATCGGCGACGAGACCAAGATCCGCGAGTACAGCACGATCAATCGGGCCGCGACCCCGGGGGGCGTCACGCGCATCGGATCGCGCTGCTTTCTCATGACCTATGTGCATGTCGCCCACGATTGCGTGATCGGCGACGACGTGGTGATCGCGAACGACGTACAGCTCGCCGGTCACGTGACCATCGGCCATCACGCGTGGATCGGCGGCCAGACCCCGGTTCACCAGTTCGTCCGAATCGGCGAATACGCGTTCCTCGGCGGGGGCTCCCGCGTGCCGCAGGACGTCCCGCCGTTTGCCCGCGTGGCGGGAATCCCCCTGCGCCTCTACGGCATCAACGCCGTCGGGCTTCGTCGCGCCGCCTTCCCGCCGCCCGTCCGACTGGCCCTGCAGCGCGCCTTCCGGCTGCTGTTCAACTCCAGCCGTACGACCGCCGCCGCGGTGGCTGAGCTGCGGGCCGATCCCACCAGGCCGCCGGAGGTCGACCGGCTGCTGGATTTCGTCGTCACGTCGGAGAGGGGCGTGCTCGTCGGGTGACGCCGCGGGCCATCTACCTTTCAGCGGGAGAGCCATCGGGCGACCGCTATGCCGGCTCCCTCGCGGCGGCACTCCGCACCGCGGCGCCGGATGCGCGCCTCGAGGGGATGGGCGGGCCGGCCATGCGCGCCGCGGGCGTCCGGATCCTGGAATCGGCCGACGGGCTGGGAGCCATGGGGCTCGCCGAGGCCGCCGGCAGTGCCTTGGCGCACGTCGCGGCGCTGCGACGCGTCCGACGCCACCTGCGCGCCCGCCGTTACGACCTCGCCGTCCTCGTCGATTATCCGGGGTTCCACCTGCGCGTCGCCCGCACCGCCCACGAGGCCGGCATTCCCGTCCTCTATTACCTGCCCCCCCAGCTGTGGGCCTGGGGCGCATGGCGCGCGACGACGTTGCGCCGCGTGGTGCGGCGCCTCGCGGTCGCGCTCCCGTTCGAGGAGGCGTACTTCCGATCCCGCGGCCTGGACGCCCGCTTCGTCGGTCATCCGCTGCTCGACCGCGCGCCGCCCACCCGCCGGGACGCGCGCGCCTGCCTCGGGATCGAGTCCGACGCGCCGGCCCTGGCGCTGTTCCCGGGGAGCCGGCCCGCCGAGCGCCGGGCGCTCTGGCCGCTGTTTCGTGAAGCGGCGCGCCGCCTGCGCGCGGAGCACCGCGACCTCACCATCCTGCTCGCCGACGGGCCTCGGGGAGAGCATGAGCTGGCCGACGACCTCGCGCTCGTGCACGGCGACGCCGGCGCCGTGGTCGCCGCCGCGGACGCCGCGCTCTGCAAGTCCGGCTCGACGACGCTCGAAGCGGCCCTGGCAAACGTCCCCCACGTAGTCGCCTACCGGATGCACCCACTCACGTTCGCCATCGCGACGCACGTCGTGCGGGTCGCGCACGTCGGCCTGGTGAACCTGATTCTCGGGCGGCAGGTGGTCCCCGAGCTGCTGCAGCGCGCGGCATGTCCCCGTGCCCTCGCCGAAGCGGTGCGGCCCCTGCTGGACCGCGACGGGGCCCCGGCGCGCGCGCAGCGGGCCGCCTTCGCCGAGGCCCGTGAGCGGCTCGGTGCGCCAGGTGTGGCACAGCGGGTTGCGGGCCTCGGATTGGACCTCGTCGCCTGATGCGGCGGCTCGCGCTCCGCATCCTGCTGCGCCTCCTGGCGGCGACCTGGCGGATCGACGTCGTCGGCGGAGAGCACCTGGCGTCGACGCGCCGCGCGGGCGGCGGCTTCGTGTTCGCCCTGTGGCATCGCACGCTGCTCCCCCTGCTGTGGTGGCACCGGCGGCAGGACATCACCCTTCTGGTGAGCCGACACGCCGACGGCGAGCTGCTCGCCCACTCCGCGACGCGGCTGGGGTATCGCCTGGTGCGCGGCTCCACCACCCGCGGTGGAGCGGTGGCGCTTCGGGCGATGATCCGCACGCTGGATGCCGGCGGGACGGTCGCGGTGACCCCCGATGGGCCACGCGGGCCTGCCCGGGTCGTAAAGTCCGGCGTGCTGGACGCCGCCCGGCGGGTCCACGCGCCGATCCTCCCGGTGGCGGCGGGCGCGAGCAGCGCCTGGGAGCTGGGATCGTGGGACCGCCTCGTGATCCCGCATCCGTTCGCCCGCGTGCGCATCGCGTATGGGCCGCCGATGGACCCTGGCCTCGACCATGGAGCGGACGCGACATCGGGCGAGCTGGCCAGGCGCCTCGACGCGGTCGCCGCGCTCGCGGCGCTGCCGTGAGTGCTCTGTGGACGTCGCGCGGCTTCGGCGCGCGTCTCGCGCGGGCGGCGCTGGTTCCGGTGGCGCTGCTCTACACCGGTGCGATGCGCGCACGCCGCCGAGCCTATCAGGCGGGCCTCCGACCGCGCCACCGGCTGGCGCTTCCCGCGGTCGCCGTCGGGGGTCTCACGGTGGGCGGCGCTGGCAAGACGCCCATGGCCGCGTGGATCGCCCGATGGTACCAGCGGCGCGGAGTCCGGCCGGCGATCCTCCTCCGGGGGTACGGTGGGGATGAAGCGGGGATACACCGCGCCGCCGTTCCTGGAGGCGTTGTCGTCACGGGAGCCGACCGGGTGCGGAGCGCGCGGCAGGCCGCCGCCGCCGGCGCCCGGGTGCTCGTGCTCGATGACGCGTTCCAGCATCTCCGGGCGCGCGCCGACCTCCAAATCGTGCTCGTGAGCGCCGAATCGCTCACCGCTCCCCGCTGGCCGCTGCCGGCGGGGCCCTGGCGGGAAACCTGGGGAACACTGGTCCATGCGGATCTGATTGTGCTGACCGTCAAGGCCGCACCGCCGGCGATGGTGCGGGAGGGCGTCCGGGCGTTGCGCGCGCGCGCGCCGCGACGCCCCGTTGCCGTGGCCCGATTGGGGATCACCGGGCTCCATGGTCTCCGGAGTACGCGACGAGCGTCGCTCGGCGACCTGGCGGGTAAGCGCGTGCTCGCCGCGTGCGGGATTGCCGACCCCGCCGCCTTCGTCGCCCAGCTCCGCGTCGCCGGCGCCGGGGTCGCGCTGCTGGCCTGGCGCGACCATCACCCGTACACGGGCCGGGACGTGGCGCGCCTGCTCGGCGCCGCCCGGAAGGCTGATTACGTTGTTGTCACCGCGAAAGACGCCTCCAAGCTCCGCGCACGATGGCCCGCGGACGCCCCGGAGCCCCTGGTCGCGGAGTTGGGAATCAGCTGGGAGCAGGGTCGCGCCGAGGTCGACCAAGCTCTGTACCGATGCCTCGGGGACCTGACGCGATGCGTCCGGTGCGGGGCGGGAACGCAGGCCACCGGAGTCCTGACCGCGGCGGCGGAGCACGAGCGATGAGCCAGACGCCATCCCAGAACCCGGGCGCTCGCCCGGCGACCGACATCCTGGGGCCCAGCAAGGACCCTGTGCTGAACGAGGACAACCCGTTCGAGGGCCATGATGGAGCGGTTCGATCGGGCATTCTCGAGGAGCAAGGCGCGTTCGTCATTCCCGACATCCGCGCCAACGCGCGGCGTCACGGTGAGCTATTTCGAGTGGGTGCGGGACCGCGGCGGGTACTTCTGGGACGGGTCCACGGTCAACGAGCGCCTGCCGGCCATCCTCCAGCGGTCGTTCCGCGACGTGCTCTCTGCAGCCCACCACCACAAGGTGAACATGCGCACCGCCGCGTACATGCTCGCCGTCGAGCGCGTCGCGGCCGTCCATCGCCTCCGTGGGATGTGTGCCTGATGGTGGTCCATATCATCGCCGTCGGCCGGGTACGGGACGCCGCGCTCGCGGCGGCGTGTGACGACTATCTGCGGCGCGCGCGGCGCGGCCTGGGCATCGCGGTGCGCGAGGTGCGCGAGGCGGGCCGGCGGGCGCCGACACCGGCCGCCGCGCGGACGGCGGAGGGCGAGCGGCTCCTGGCGGCGGTGCCGCCCGGCGCACGGTGCGTGGCGCTCACGCGCGGCGGACGGGCGCCGTCGAGCACCGAGTTTGCCGGCGTCGTGCGGCGCTGGCGGGAGGACGCCCGGGACGTCGCGTTGCTGATCGGGGGCGCGCACGGCCTGCCCGACGACCTGCTCGTGGCGTGCGAAACCCGGCTGAGCCTGTCGCGGCTCACACTCCCGCACGAGCTGGCGCGCCTCGTCCTGTGCGAGCAGCTGTATCGCGCGGTGACCATCCTGCGGGGCGAGCCGTACCACAAGGGCGTGTGATGTGACCGAGTGGTTCGAGCAGTGGTTCGGTGAGGAATACCTCCGCCTCTACCCGCACCGCGACGACCGCGACGCGGGGGCGGCGGTCGCGCTGATCGACCGGGTGTCTCCGCTCGCCGGCCGCCGCGTGCTCGACCTCGCCTGCGGCCCGGGTCGCCATGCCGCCCAGCTCGCGGCACGGGGCGCACGCACCGTGGGGCTGGACCTGTCGTTGCCGCTGCTCGCCCGCGCGCGGCAACGCACCAAGGGTGCCGTGACGTTCGTGCGGGCGGACATGCGCCGGCTGCCGTTCGCGCCGGCCACGTTCGACATGGTGGTCAACCTGTTCACGAGCTTCGGTTACTTCGCGGACGACCAGCAGCACGCGGCGGTGGTTCGCGCGGCCGCCGCGCTCCTCGGACCCGGTGGGGTGTTCGTGCTGGACTACTTCAACGCGGCAGCCGTGCGGGCGACCCTCGTGGCCCACGAAGAGCGATTGATCGGCGCCGAGCGCGTGGTGATCGAACGGCGCCTGAGCCCCGACGGGCGCTTCGTGGTCAAGGAGATGCACCTGATGGACGACGGGCGCAGCTTCGTCGAGCGGGTCCGGCTGTTCACGCCGGAGGACCTGACGGCGTTGCTCGAGGCGGCCGGCCTCGCCGTGCGGGACCGGTTCGGCGACTATGCCGGAGGACCGGCGGCACCATCCGCCCCGCGCATCATTCTGACTGGAGTCCGCCCGTGACGGTGGAGTTGCTCCCGACACCGATCGCGCCGCTGCCGGCGATCCCGTGGCATGACCGTGCCGCGCAGCGCGAGCGACCAACCGCGGCCGCCCTGCGCGCGGCCTGCCTCGCCGAAGGAGCGGCCGAGCCCCAGCTGGACCGGCTGTTCGCGCCGCGGACCCTGTGCGTGACCACGGGCCAGCAGCCCGGCTTGTTCCTCGGGCCGCTGTACGCCGTCTACAAGGCGATGTCGGCGGTTGCCCTCGCGGCGCGCCTCGAGCACGTGCTCGGCAGGCCGGTCGTGCCGGTCTTCTGGGTGGCCGGCGACGACCACGATCACGCCGAGGCGTGCGAGACGCACGTGCTCACCGCTGCGAGCGACGTCCTGCGTCTGGCGCTGCCCGGGCGCTCCCCCGACGCGCCGCTCACGCCGATGTACCGCGAGCGCCTCGGTCCGACGATCACCGATCTTGTGGCAACCACGCGGCTCGAAACGCCCCCGTCGGAGTTTCGTGACGCCGTCCTCGGGTGGATCGCCCGGCATTACACGCCGGAGACCAACGTCGCCGACGCGTTCGCGGCTGCGCTGGCGGAGCTGTTGGGCCCGTTCGGCCTCGTGGTGTTCCGTCCGACGCACGAGGCGGCCAAGCGCGCCATGCGCCCCCTGCTGCTGGAGACGCTGGCGCGGGCGGACGCGCTCGACCGCGCCCTCGCGACCCGCGCCGAAGAGCTGGCGGCGCGCGGGGCCGCAGCTCCCGTCGCCACCGGCGACGGCGCCACGCCCGTCATGGTGGAGGGTGCGGCCGGACGAGACCGCCTCCTGCTGCGCGACGGGACGTTTCAGACCCGGCGATCCGGCCAGCGGTTCACGCTCGACGAGCTGCGCGTGCTCGCCGACCGGGCCCCGGAGCGGTTCTCCCCCAACGTGCTCCTGCGACCAGTCGTCGAGGCGGCCCTGCTCCCGACGCTGGCCTACGTGGGCGGGCCGGGGGAGCTCGCCTATCTGCCCCAGGCGGCCCCGCTGTACGAAGCGCTCGGCGTGCCCCCGCAGGCGCCCATCGCCCGGTGGTCGGGAATGGTGGTGGAAGCGCGCGTCCGCAAGCTGCTCGACAAGTACGGCCTGCAACCGACCGACCTGCGGCCGCCCGCAGGACCGCTCGAGCGGCGCCTCGTGCGAGGGGACATGCCCGAGAGCGTCCTCGCCGCGCTCCGGACGCTGCGCGACGTCATCCCGCGGGAGTATGCCGGGTTGCGGCAGGGTGCCGTGAGCATCGATCCCACCCTCAAGCGGCCGGTGGAATCGGCACAGCATGCGGCGCTGGCCGGCCTGCAGGACATCGAGAAGCGGATCCTCGCGCATCTCACGCAGCAAAACGACATTGTGGCGCAGCAGCTTGCGAAATCACGGCGCAGCCTCTATCCACTCGACAAGCCGCAGGAGCGCGTCCTGAACGTCGTGTCGTACCTGGTGCGATATGGGCCGCCGTTCCTCGCCGCGCTGCAGGGCGCGGCCGAACGGTGGGCGGGTGCTCTTGAACCCGGTCTGCGGGGAGCCTAGTATCCGGTCATGGTGTGGGCAATCGGATTTGTCATCCTCCTGGTATTCCTCATGATCCCGATCCTGGCGATCGTGCTGGATTCCCCTGTCCTTCACCGCCTCGTCGAGTCGCGCAAGGCGGGCGGCCTGACCGCGGGCGACGTGGAAGACATGAAGAAGCGCCTCGCAGTGCTGGAGGACGAGGTCGACGACCTCGGGCGCAGCATACAGCTGCTCAAGGACGACACCCAGTTCATCCAGCGGCTCCTCGAGAGCGCCGAGGAGAAGTCGGCCCCGAAGCTCCCGCCCGCCAGGTAGACGATGGCGCCGTCCCAAGGACGGCTCGCGACGCGCGTCGCCGCCGGGATCCTCCTCAGTCGCCTCGTCGGCTTCCTGCGCGAGCGCGTCTTCGCCCACTACTTCGGACTGGGCCCGTCGGCCGACGCGTTCCGGGCGGCCCTGCGCATTCCCAACGCGATCCGCAATCTGCTCGGGGAAGGGACGCTCTCGGCATCGTTCATTCCGGTGTACGCCGGCATGCTCGCCCGCGGCGAAACCGAGGATGCTCGCGTGCTCGCGGGGACGATCGCCTCCCTGCTCGTACTGGTTTCCGCCGCCGCCGCCGCCGTCGGCATCGCCCTGGCCCCGATCATCACCGACATCGTGGCCCCGGGCTTCGGCGGGCCCACGCGCGATCTCACGGTGCGACTGGTGGAGATCATGTTCCCGATGTTCGGGATCATCATCCTCACGGCCTGGTGCCTGGGTATCCTCAACACGCATCGCCGGTTCTTCCTCCCCTACGCGTCGCAAGCGATCTGGAACATCGTCCAGATCGCCACCATGGTGACGCTGGGAGGCGTGCTGCTCGGCGCGCGGCTGGCGGTCGCTCTCGCGGTCGGGGCGTTGGTCGGGAGCGTGCTGCAGCTGGCGGTCCAGCTCCCCACCACGCTGCGGCTCCTGGGGCGGTTCGAGTGGGGGCTCAGCCTCTCGCCGCGGGGCGTGCGCCAGGTGATACGCGCCTGGCTGCCCGTCGTGGTCGGCGCCGGCGTCGTGCAGGTCTCGAGCGTCGTCGATACCCAGCTGGGCTCGCTGCTCGGCCTGGGCGCGGTCGCCGTCCTCGGCTATGCCCAGCTCGTCGCCCTGCTTCCCGTGTCGCTGTTCGGTGTGAGCGTCGCCGCGGTCGCCCTGCCGGAGCTGTCGCGCGACGCCGCGACCACGGAGATGGCCGTCGTGCGCCGCCGGATCGCCGACGGAGCACGGCGCATCACCTACTTCGTCGTGCCATCCGCCTATGCGTTCGCCGCGCTGGGGACCCCGATCATCGCCACGCTGTTCCAGACCGGCAAGTTCGGGGCGGCGGACACCGCGGTCGCGACGGGCGTGCTGGCAGCCTACTCCATCGGCCTGCTCGGGCAGGCCTCCATCAAGCTGTTCGCCTCGGGGTTCTACGCCTTCGGCGACACGCGCACACCCGTGCGCATCGCCGTGCTCGTCGTTGCGCTCTCGGCCGGCATGGAGGCCCTGCTCATGCAGGTGCTCGGTCCGGCCGGCATCGCGCTGGGGGCGGCGTTGGGCTCCTACGTGAACGTGAGCCTCCTCGTCACGCGGCTCGAGCGACGCATCGGACCCGTGGTGACCGCCGCCGACCGGCCGGCGTTCGTGGCGGTGCTGCTGGGAGCGACCGCCGCGGCCGGCCTGGCGCTCGCGGGAGCCCGCATCCTGGAGGGCGCGCCGGTCGGCGTCGTTTGCCTGGTGGGCCTTGCGACATTCGCCGCGGGGTACGGGATAGTGACCTTCGCGCTCGGCCATCCCGAGGCACGCCGGCTCGTGGCAGCCCTGCGGCGCGATGGGGCCACCCCCCCATGATCGCCGGGCCGCCGTCCGACCTGCAGCGCCAGCTCGACACGCTGCCCGACCAGCCCGGCGTGTACCTCTGGAAGGACCGCCAGGGCAGGGTCGTGTACGTCGGGAAGGCCAAGCGGCTCCGCCAGCGGGTGCGGAGCTACCTGTCGGCCGACCACGACGCGAGCCCCAAGACCCGCATGCTGCTGCGGGTCGCGACCGCCCTGGACACGATCGTGGTCCCCTCGGAGTCGCAGGCGCTGCTGCTGGAGAACAACCTCATCAAGGAGCACGCGCCGCGGTTCAACATCCAGCTCCGCGACGACAAGAGCTACCCGTCGATCGCGGTCACGCTCGGTGAGCCGTTCCCGCGGGTGCTCGTCGTGCGACGGGTGGCGCTGCCGGGGGCACGCTACTTCGGGCCCTACACCGACGTGGGAACGCTGCGGCGCACCCTGCGCATCATCCGCCGGATATTCACGGTGCGCTCCTGCCACTACGACCTCCCCGGCGACGCGCCCGATCGTGCCTGCCTCGACTACCACATCGGGCGCTGTCAGGCCCCCTGCGTGGGCCGGCAATCGCCGGTCGCCTACCGCGCGATGATCGACGATGTCGTGGCGTTGCTCGAGGGGCGCACGGTCGAGGTGCGTGGCCGGCTGCGCCAACGGATGGACGCCGCGGCGACGGCCCTCGACTTCGAGCGCGCGGCGGAGCTGCGCAACGCGATCCGCTGGCTCGAGCAGCTCGAGCAGCCGCCGGCCGTCGAGCAGGTCGGCGGAGGCGACGCGGACGGACTCGGGTTCGCGCGCGACGGCGATGACGCGGCGGTCGTCCTGCTCCGCGTCCGCGGCGGGAAGGTCGTGGCGCGCGAGACGCGGTTTCTCCACAACCTCGCCGAGGAGCCGGACCAGCGGATCCTCAGCATGGCGCTGGTGCAATGGTACCGCCTGGCGGAGAACCGCGCGCGCCGCGCGATCCTGCCGTTCGCGCCGGAGGATGCCGCGGGCCTCGCCGAGCTCGTTCCGGACGCCGAGTGGTTCACCCCCCAGCGCGGGGCGTTGCGGCGCGTCGTGGACCTCGCGGACCAGAACGCGCGGCACGCCCTCGAGAGCTTCCGCATCGAGGCCCTGGAAACCGACGAGCGCGCCGAGGATCCGGTGTACGCCCTGGGCCGCGATCTCGGGCTCACGGCCGTGCCCCGCAGCATCGTCTGCATCGACGCGTCCACCAGTCAGGGGCGCGACACCGTGGGCAGCCTCGTCTGGTTCGAGGCCGGCCGGCCCAAGAAGAGCGAGTACCGGCGGTTCAAGATCCGGGCGAGCGAGGCGCCGGACGTCGCGGGTCCCGACGACTACGCCGCGATCGGCGAAATCGTCACGCGATACGTTTCCCGCCGCCTCGCCGAAGCGAAGCCGCTTCCCAGCCTCATGGTGATCGACGGTGGCAAGGGGCAGCTGGCGGCCGCCCAGACGGCGATCAAGGACATCGGGCCGGTCGCCGTGCAGCTTGCCAGCCTCGCCAAGCGCGAGGAAGAGGTGTTTCTTCCGGGGCGCCCGGCCGCGCTGCGCCTCTCGCGGCGCAGCCCGTCGCTCCGCCTGTTGCAGCGCGCGCGCGACGAGGCGCACCGCTTTGCCGTGACGTATAACCGCAAGCGCCGCTCGGCACGCACCATGACCTCCGAGCTGCTCAACATTCCCGGCATCGGTCCGGCTCGCCGACGCGCTCTGCTCGAGCGCTTCGGCAGCCTCGCGGGCGTGCGCCTGGCGAGCGCGGCGGAGATCGCCGCCGTTCCCGGGTTCTCGACCCGTCTGGCCATGCGCATCCTGGATCATCTCCGACCATGACTTACGACTGGTATCTCGAATGCTCCGGCTGCACCACACAGGGCGCGGCTGACGGCCTCCCCACCGTGTGCCCCGCCTGCGGCGCCCCGTGGCTCGTCCGCTATCACCGCCGGCCGGATCCCGCGCTGCGGAAGACCCTGTTGGACCGCCCGGCGACGATGTGGCGCTATCGCGAGTGGCTGCCGCTCGTGGGGGACGAGACGCCGGTGTCGCTCGGCGAAGGCATGACCCCGCTCGTTCGTGTCCCCTCGATCGAGCGCGCCCTCGGCGTCTCCACTGTGTGGATCAAGGACGAAGCGCAGAACCCGACCGGCTCCTTCAAGGCGCGGGGCATGTCGGCGGCGGTGACGCGCGCGATCGCCGGCGGCGCCCGGCGCTTCACCGTGCCCACGGCCGGCAACGCGGGGGTCGCCCTCAGCGCCTACGGGACGCGCGCCGGCTGCGAGGTCCGCGTGTATGCACCGCGCGCGACGCCGGCGCGCCTGCTGGAGTCGGTGGGCGTCTACGGCGGCGACCTCCACGTCGAGGACGGGCACATCGGCGATTGCGGCCGCGCCTCGCGCGCATGGGCCGCGACGAGCGGCGCCTTCGACGTTTCCACCCTGCGCGAGCCCTATCGCATCGAAGGCAAGAAGACCCTCGGCCTGGAGATCGCCGAGCAGCTGGGCTGGACGCTGCCGGACGCGATCATCTACCCGACGGGCGGGGGGACCGGGCTGATCGGCATGTGGAAGGCGTTCGTGGAGTTGCGGGAGGCGGGCTGGCTGCCGGCGACCGCGCAGACCCGGCTGTTCAGCGTTCAGTCCACGGGGTGCGCTCCCGTGGTCCAGGCCTTTGAAGCCGGCGCGGCCGCCACCACCGCCTGGGAGAACCCGGTGACGGTGGCGAGCGGGCTGCGCGTCCCCGCGCCGTTGGGTGGGGCGCTGGTCCTGCGCGGCTTGCGTGAGACCGGCGGAGCGGCGGTGGCGATTCCCGACGAGGACTTGTCGGCCGCCGAACAGCGCGTCGCAGGCACGGAGGGGCTCGACATGAGCCCGGAAGGCGGGGCCGCCGTCGCCGCGCTCGCCAAGCTGGTGGAGCGGGGCATCGTGCAGCCGGAGCACCGCGTCGTCGTGTTCAACACCGGCGCCGGGTGGCTTTACCGGTAGCCGTTGGTGATATTTTATCGTTGAGTTGCGACATGCGCTTTGCCATCCTGGACCCCGCCGCCGGCATCAGCGGTGACATGTTGCTCGGTGCGCTGCTCGATGCGGGCGCCCCGGCCAGCTGGATCACCGGGTTGCCCACCCGCCTCGGATTCCCGAATGTCCGAGTCGGCATTCGCCGCGTGGCGCGGGCCGGCGTCGAGGCCGTGAAGGTGGACTTCGACATCCCGGATGCCCCAGCCGGAGCGGCCGACGGCACCGAGCACGGACGGCACGTGCCCGACCTGATCGCTTTGGTCGAGCGCGCGCCGGTGTCGCAGTGGGTTCGCGAGCGCGCGGTCCGCGCGTTCGCGCTGCTCGGGGAGGCGGAGGCCCGGGTGCACGGGACGACGCCCGACCGGGTCCACCTGCACGAAGTCGGCGCGGTGGACGCCGTGCTGGATCTGATTGGCGGCATCGAGGGGTTCGAACAGCTCGGCATCGACGCCGTCTACCATCTCCCCGTGGCTGTGGGGACCGGGTGGGTGAACGCGGCGCATGGCGCGCTGCCCGTGCCGGCGCCGGCGACGGCGCTGCTGCTCGAGGGGCAGGACGTGACGAGCGGCGGCCCGATCGAAGGTGAAGCGACCACGCCCACGGGCGCCGCGCTGCTGCGGGTGCTGTCGCGCGGAGCGCCCCCCGGGCGGTGGCGCCTGGTGGGGAGCGGCTGGGGCGCCGGGCGACGGGATCCGGCGGGGTATCCCAACGCGCTCCGCTTGCTGCTCGCGGACGCGGCTGTCGAGGCGGGAATCGTCGAGGTCATCGCGGCCGACATCGACGACATGAGTCCGGAGTACATTGAGCCGCTCCGGCAGGCGGCGTTCCAGGCCGGTGCCGTGGAGTGTGTGGTGTGGCCGGTGCAGGGCAAGAAGGGCCGTAGCGGGGTGCGCGTCGAGGTGCTCGCGCCGCCGGACCACGCGGCCCGGGTCATCGACACCCTGTTTCGGCACAGCACGACCGGCGGCATCCGTCGCACGACGATGCTGCGGGAGACGTTGAGCCGGCGGGAGATGGCGGTGGAGCTAACCGGCGGCGGGCGGGTACGGATCAAGCTGTGGGATGCCCCCGGGGGAACCCGGCTGAAGGCGGAGTACGATGACGTGGTGGCGGCCGCGGACCGGCTGCGACTGCCCGCGTGGCAGGTGGCGCGCGACGCGGAGCGACGGGCGGCGGCCCAACTGGAAAACAAACTGCTCACCCAGGAGCGAGCATGAAGTGGTGGATCGTCGGGATCACGGTGGCGGCGGCGAGCGGCGCGGTGGCACCGCGCGCACGGGCCCAAGGGGGATTCGTCCCCGCGACCTGCGAACTGAAAAAGGGCCACTACCTCGTCAACAGTGCGGTCCTCTACCTGCAGAACGCGACACGGCGGGGGGTGTTCCAGGACGACCGCCAGCGACACCTGAGGGATGCCAACCGTGTGCTGCTCGAGGCGCTCAACAAGGGCCGCGCCGAGGATCCCGCGGTGTGGTACTACCTCGGGCGCTATTACGAGGAGCTGAAGGACGTCGACGGCGCCGATTCGGCGTTCACGCGCGCCCAGGCACTCGCGCCGCAGTGCGCGGCCGACATCAACCTCCATCGGCGACGGTTGTGGGTGCCGATCCTGAACGCCGCGGTCGAGCGGATGAAGGCCAACGACCCCGAGGGGGCCAAGCCGCTGCTCCGGCAGGCAAACCGCATCTTCGCGACCGAGCCGCCGGCGTACTACTATCTCGGCCAGGTGTTCGCCAACCAGTCCCAGCGCGATAGCGCGATCTACTACCTCGAGATCGCCCTGAAGAGCGCGATGGACAGTGCCAACGCCAACAACGCGAACTACGCGGACATCCGCGAAACCGCGTCCTTCAACATCGCGACGCTGTTCCACATGGACAAGAGCCTTGACTCCGCCGCCTACTGGTACCGGCGGTACCGTCAAGTCAACCCGAACGACGCGAAGGCCGCCGCCGAGCTGGCGAGCGTGCTGGACCAGGCCGGCCGTCAGGACGAGGCGGTGGCCCTGTACGACACGGTGCTGATGCGGGCCGACTCGATGCCCACGCTCGAGGTGTTTCAGACGGGCGTGGCGATGTTCCGCGCGCATCGGCTGCACCGGGCCGCCGAAGCGTTCGAAAAGGGCCTGGAGCGCAATCCCTATTACCGCGACGCGTTGTTCAATCTCGCGAATACGTACCTGTCGATGGCCCAGGCGGCCGAGTCCACCGTCACGAAGGCCGAGCTGCCGAAGACCGAGCGCGAGTACGGTGAGCGGATGACGCCCGTGGTAGAGCGCCTCATCGCGGTCGATCCGGCGAACGCGGCGTCGCTGCGACTGCTCGCGGCATCGTATCAGCTGCGCGACCTGTCGGATTCGACCCTCGCGGTCCTCCAGCGCGCGCAAGAGATGCCGATCGACCTCACCGTGAGCACGTTCCTCCCGGTGAGAGGCACGTCCTGGGAAGTGAAGGGCGTGATCACCAACACCAAGTCCCAGCCGGTGAATGTGCCGGCGATCACGTTCGAGTTTCTCAACGAGAAGGGGGACGTGGTACGGACCCTGACGATCGACCCGCAGACGATCGAGGGCGAGGGCGTCGTGCCATTCACCCTGGCGCCGGAGGGGGTCGGCCTTGCCGCCTGGCGGTACCGCGTCGGCACGTAGCTGATTGCTTGACAGGCGGGGCGGAGCGCCGGCATACTCCGCTCCATTCGCGGGCGTAATTCAGTTGGTAGAATGCCAGCTTCCCAAGCTGGACGTCGCCGGTTCGAGTCCGGTCGCCCGCTCTTTACGAACCCCGGAGCCCCCGCTCCGGGGTTCGCCGTTTCACATCCCCATGCGCGCGGCGCCGACCCGTGGTGTTCCGCTCCGGAGACCGCAGACGTACCTTCTGCCCACCATCCTTCGTCCCATCCGTGGGAGGCCCTATGGTTCGCGTCGCGCGGCTCGTGATCGCGCTTGCCGCGGCGGGTGCTCTCGCCGGACCCGCGTGGGCTCAGGGCACGTGGGTCGGTCATCGCCCGCCGTGCAAGCTCTCCACCGGGCATTACCTGATCAACGGCGCCGTGATGCAGCTCAAGCAGGCCGTCGAGGCGCGATTTCCTGACCAACGCCTCAGCCGCCTGGCCGAGGCGCGGAAGATCCTGCTCCAAGCGATGACGACGGGTGGTCAGGCGGACAACCCTGCGGCGTGGTACTACCTCGGCCGCTACTACGTGGAAGGGCCTGACCCCTCCGGCGCGGATTCGGCGTTTCGCCGCGCGTTGGCCCTTGCCCCCGACTGCGCCTCCGACATCGCCATCTACGAAGCCCCGCTGGCAGCGATCGCGTTGAGCGAGGCGTTACGGCTCTGGGGCGCGAGCCAGCGCGATTCCGCCATCGCCGCCTTTGCCTTGGCGCGGAGCCTCGCCCCGGGCGACGCGGGTGTGCCGCTCTACGAGGCGCTGATGTTCGCCTCGCTGGGGGAGCCCGATGCCGCCGCGCGCTGGCTGGACGAGGGTACGCAGGCCGTGACCGACACGACGCACGCGCAGCGGCTCAAGCAGGCCGAACTCGAGGTCGCGCGGGCGTATGAGACGCGGGCGTACCAGCATGAGCCCGCCGTCGCGTCGGCAGCGCGGACCCGGGTGGCCCGCGATTCCATGCCCGGACCGATTGCCCGGGACTCCGCTTTGCTGGCGCGGATCATCGCCGAGGTCGGCGGCCTGCGCGCCGGCGGCGGGCGCTTGACGCCCCAATCACTCCAGAATTTCCAGCGCGACTCCACGGCGCTGTCGGAGCGGCTCGCGGCGGAGCGGCGCGCCGCCGACTCGCTGACGGTCGCGGCCGCGGCGGAGAGCACGGCCGCCACGACGGCGCTGGAGCCCGCGTTGCGGTACTATCGCCGGTTGCTCGAGCACTACCCCGGCGACGTCAATGCCGCCATGCAGATGCTCCGCCTGCAGGCGGCGACCGGCAATCGCGCTGCGCTCGACTCTTTGGTGCAGCGGGTGTCGGCCGCACCCGCGGCGGACGCGCCCACGCTGGTGCAGGCCGCCCTCGGCCTGCTCGGCGACGGACTGCCGGGCCCGGCGGCGGGGCTGCTCGAGGCGGCGCTCATCCGGAACGTCAACGACCAGCGCGCGCTCACGGTGCTGGTGCACGCGTACCACGCCCTCGGCCGCGCGACGCCCCTGGCGGACGTCGCGCGCCGGCTGCTCGCGCTCGAGCCGCTGAACCCCGCGAGCGCCCGGGCGATGGCGCTCGCTTGGGATCTCGCCGGCCAAGCCGATTCCACCGCCCGCTATCTCGCACTCGCCGACACCGGACTCGCCTGGAACGTCACGATCAGCCAGTTCACCCCCGGCGCGCGCGCCACCAGCGTGAGCGGGACGGTGCGCAACGTGGTGGGCCGTCCGCTGGCGGCGATGGCGCTGATGTTCGAGTTCCTCGACCCGGCGGGAACGGTCCTGTTCCGTCAGGCCGCCGCCGTCCCGGCCCTCGCGCCGGGCGGCCGCGAGGCCATCCAGGTGCGTGTCGAGCAGGGCGGCGCGGTGGCCTGGCGGTATCGACGCGAGTGAGTCCCGTGGCGGCGGCTCCGCGTCGGCTGTACCTTTCGCCGCGCACATGAGAGAGGGAGGGGCAGACCCCTCCCTCCTTTTGCTCCCCGACATCCTCGACCACCGCTCGTCGTCATGGTTCGCGTGAAATCGGTTGCACCCGATAGCCTCGCGGCGGAGCTGGGCCTCCAGCCCGGGGCGGAGCTGTTGGCAATCGGCGGCCGGACGCTCGAGGACTTCCTCGATTGGGAGTTCCTCAGTGCCGAAGACCGATTCGTGCTGCTGGCCCGCCTGCCGAGTGGCGAGACTGTGGAGTATGACATCGAGCGCCCCGACGGCCTGCCGATGGGACTCGAGCTCGAGCCGCCACACGTGCGCCGTTGCGCCAATCGCTGCGATTTCTGCTTCGTCGATGGGCTGCCTCCCGGCCTGCGCGACACGCTGTACATCCGCGATGACGACTACCGTCTCTCGTTCCGCTACGGCAACTTCGCAACCCTCACCAACCTGAAGGCCAAGGACGTCCGGCGGATTCTCGAGTACCGGTTGTCGCCGTTGTACGTCTCCGTCCATGCGTCGGACTCCGTCGTGCGACGACGCTACCTGCGGAACCCGCGCGCTCCCGAGATCATCCCGCAGCTCCGCATGTTCGCGGCAGGCGGAATCCGGGTGCACACGCAGATCGTCCTCCAGCCGGGAATCAACGACGGGCCGGTCCTGAGACAGAGCCTCGAGGATCTCTGGGCGCTGGGCGATGCTGTGCTCTCCGTTTCGGTCGTGCCCGTGGGGCTCACGACCTTCAGCAAGCACGATCTGGTCCGGGAACCGTCGCGTGACGAGTGCCGGGCGGCGGCCGCCATCGTCCAGCCATACGCGGAGCGCGCCATCGCCGAGCGGGGCCACCGCTGGGTTCACGGATCGGACGACCTCTATCTCGTCGCGGAGATCGATCTTCCTCCGGAAGAGTGGTACGGCGGTTTCGAGCAGGTGGAGAACGGCGTGGGCAGCGTGCGGTACCTCCAGCGCCGCCTCGCCGAGTACGGCCAGCGCCTGCCGGACCTCACGGACCGGCACATCGGCATCTTCACCGGCACCGCCATGAGTCGCTTGATGCCGCACGTGACCGCCGATCTGGCGCGCCGAACCGGTGGACGGTTCGTCGTGGTCGCCCTAGAGAACGACCTGTTCGGCCCCTCCGTCACCACGGCGGGGCTCCTGCCCGGGCGGACTTTCGCGCGCGCGCTCGGCCAGCACCGCGATCTCGATCTCGCGCTGCTCCCCGCCGAAGCCGTTAACGACGACGGCCTGCTGATCGACGACTACCCCGCGGAGACGCTCATCCGCTCGACCACCGCCGAGGTCCGGTTCTCCCACGACTTCGGCGACGCGCTCCTGGCCGCACCATGAGACGCTCCACCGTCGCCATCGTGGGCCGACCCAACGTCGGGAAATCCACGCTGTTCAACCGGATCGCCGGCGGCAAGCGCGCGATCGTGCACAATCGGCCCGGGATCACCCGGGACCGGCATTTCGCACCCGCCGCATGGGCCGGCCGGGATTTCTGGCTGGTCGACACGGGAGGCTGGCTGCCAGGGGACGCGGACCCGCTCGCCGCCGCTGTACGGCACCAGGTCGGCATCGCGGTCGCGGAGGCGGACGTGATCGTCTTCGTGGTAGATGCGCGGGACGGGGTGCACCCCGCCGACCTCGAGATCGCCGCTCTCCTCCGGCCACACCGCGACCGCGTCGTCGTTGCCGCCAACAAGGTCGACGACCCGGCCACCGATCGCGTCTCCCATCTCGCGTTTCACGAGCTGGGACTGGGTGAGCCACACCCGGTGTCGGCAGCCACGGGGAAGGGAACGGGCGACTTCCTGGACGAGCTCGCGGACCGGCTCCCCCCTCCGGTGACCCCGGATGCCGATTCCACCGTGATCCAGGTGGCGGTGGTGGGACGTCCGAACGTGGGCAAGTCCAGCCTGGTCAACCGGTTGCTTGGTGAGGAACGGAGCGTGGTCGCGGCGGAGGCTGGCACGACCAGGGACGCGGTCGACTCCCCCTTGCGGTATCATGGCATGACGCTCAACTTCATTGATACAGCGGGGTTACGAAAACGAACGAAAGTAATAGATGAAGTCGAGTTCTACTCCACGTTGCGAACGGAGCGTGCCGTCGAGCACGCCGATGTGTGTGTGCTGGTCGTCGACGCCGCCGATGGGGTTCACGGGCAGGATCTCAAAGTCGCGGCCGAAGTTTGGAATCGGGGCGCGGGCCTGATCGTCGCCGTCAACAAGTGGGACCTCGTCCCGGAGAAGGACGCCAACACGGCGGAGCGCGGCAGGCAAACGGTGGCGGACCGGGTGCCGTTCATGGGTGACGTGCCGTTCCTGTACGTGTCCGCATTGTCCGGCCAACGGGTGCGCCGCATCCTGGACGCGATCGCGGACGTGGCGGCCGCCCGCCGCCGCCGCGTCACCACGGGGGAAGTGAACCGGGTGCTCGAAGCACTGCAGCAGCGACAACAGCCGCCGCAGCGGGCGGGGCAGGAGGTGAAGATCCTCTATGGCACGCAGGTCAGCGTCGAGCCCCCGACGTTCGCGGTCTTCGCCAACGCCCCCGACGCCATTGCCGAGGCCTACCAGCGCTATCTGCTCAACGGCTTCCGCGCGGCCTGGGGCTTCGAGGGCGTGCCATTGCGCCTGAAGCTCCGGAAGAAGCGGGGTCGGCGGTGACGCTGGTCGCCGCGTTGCTTGGCGCCTACTTGCTCGGCGCGATACCCACCAGCTGGATCGCGGCCAAGCTTGGCGCCGGCATCGACCTGCGGGAGCGCGGCAGCAGGAACCTAGGGGCGACCAACCTCTACCGCGTGCTCGGGTGGCGCTATGCGATCCCGGTGGGCGCGTTCGATATCGCGAAGGGGACTGCGCCAACCCTGCTGCTCCCGCCGCGCGTCGGATCCGGCGACTGGATCCCGCTCGCCGTCGGGACGGCTGCCATCCTCGGCCACGTGTTCTCGGTGTTCGTGCGGTTCCGCGGCGGGAAGGGCGTGGCGACCTCTGCGGGTGTCGTACTGGCATTGGCACCGGTTCCACTGCTCGTCGCCGCAGTGGCCTGGGCCGCCTTGCTGCGAAGCACGGGCTACATGTCGCTGGCCTCGATCACCGGGGCCGTGGCGTTCCCGGTCGCCGCCTGGGCCCTCGGCACCCCCAATCCGTACGTGGTGCCGGTCGGTGGGCTGATCGCGGCCTTCATCGTGTTCACGCACCGTGCCAACATTGGACGCCTGCTGGCCGGCACCGAGAACCGCTTCGGCAAGCGGCATCGGAGCGCGACGTGAAGGTCGCAGTCATCGGGGCGGGGAGCTGGGGAACGACCCTGGCCGACCTGCTCGCCCGGAACGGGCACCGGGTGGCGCTCTGGGCGCGCGAGCCCGAGGTCGTGGCCTCCGTCAACGCGCGGCACGTGAACGACATGTTTCTCGCGGACGCGCCGCTCCATGATGGGGTCACGGCACGCGACACGATCCCCGACGCGGTCGGTGAGGCCGAGATGATCGTGTCGGCCACGCCGTCGCACGCCGTGCGCACGACGGCTCAGGCCGTCGCCGCCGCGATTCCGGGACGACGGCCGCTCGTGGTGAGCGTGTCCAAGGGGCTGGAGCCCGAGACGCACCGCATGCTAAGCGACGCGCTCGCCGCGGCGCTGCCCGACTGCCCGATCGCGGTGCTGTCGGGGCCGAGCTTCGCGCGCGAGGTCTACGCCCAGCTGCCGACGGCCGTCGTCACGGCGGCCGGGGACGCCGAGGTGGCACAGCGGGTGCAGGCGGCATTCGCCACCCGCTACTTCCGGGTGTATTGGTCGCACGACATGATCGGGGTGCAGCTGGGCGGAGCGCTCAAGAACGTGATCGCCCTGGCGTCAGGGATCCTCGTCGGCGCCGGCCTGGGATTCAACACCCAGGCAGCCCTGATCACGCGGGGACTCGCCGAGATTGCCCGGCTCGGTGTCGCGCTGGGCGCCGATCCGCTGACGTTCGCGGGCCTGGCCGGCATGGGCGACCTGCTGCTCACGACGACCGGGACCTTGAGCCGCAATCGCGCGCTCGGGATCGAGCTGGGGAAGGGCCGGGGGCTGGCGGAGCTGCTGGCGGAGCGGCGCACGGTGGCCGAAGGCGTGAACACGGCCCGCGCGGCGGTGGCGCTGGCCGATCAGACCGGCGTCGAGCTGCCGATCACGCGCGAGGTCGAGCGCGTGCTGTTCGAGGGCAAGGCTCCGCGGCAGGCGATCGCGGACCTGATGGAGCGCACGCTCAAAGCGGAGCAATGGCGGTGACCGCCTCCCGACCGGTGCAAGAGTTCTTCGCCATCGGCGATGTCTGTCAGCTGACGGACCTCAAACCGCACGTGCTGCGGTACTGGGAAAGCCAGTTCCGGTTCCTCAACCCAGCCAAGAACCGCTCGGGGAACCGCGTGTATCAGCGGCGCGAGATCGAGCTGATCATGCTGGTGAAGCACCTCCTGTACACCGAGAAATACACGATCGAGGGTGCGCGCCAGCGGATCGATCACTACCGACGGACCGGCGTCCTGAAATCCGAGGCGCGGCTCGCCCTGCAGCACGAGACGGTTCAGAACCTGCGCACCGAGCTGCGCCAGATCCTGGATCTCCTCGACGGCAAGAAGCTCCTTGCACATCCTGGTCAGTAACGACGACGGCATCCTGGCGCACGGCATCGGGTTGCTCGCCGACGTGTGTCGCGCGGTCGGCCACGTGACCGTCGTGGCTCCGGACCGGGAACAGAGTGGCGCCAGCCACTCGCTCACCCTGCAACGGCCGCTGCGACCCGTCCGGCGCGGTGCCGACGCCTACCAGGTGGACGGTACACCGACCGACTGCGTGCTGCTGGCGCTGGGCGCGTTGCTCGAGGAAAAACCCGATTTCCTGTTCTCGGGCATCAATCACGGCCCGAACATGGGTGAGGACGTCCTGTATTCGGGGACGGTGGCCGCCGCGATGGAGGGACTCTCCGCGGGAATCCCGGGGGTCGCCGTTTCGTTCGCCGGCCAGGAGATCGAGCTGCTGGATACGCACCGAGGGTGGCTCGAACGGCTGGTGCGTGACATCGTGGAAGTCCACGGCTTTCCGGATGCAACGCTGCTCAATGTGAACCTCCCGCCGATTCCGGGTGAGGAGATTCGTGGGATCCGGGTGACGACACTCGGGAGTCGCGCGTTCGAAGGATCGATTCTCCGGGGTGAGGATCCCTGGGGGCGGCCGGTCTACTGGGTCGGTGGGGGCCACATCTCCTGGTCGGGCAGAGAGGATTCCGACTTCCGTGCCGTGCGGGAAGGGTTCATATCGGTCACCCCGTTGCACCTCGATCTCACCAACTACGCGCTGCTCGAGGCGGTGGGAGCATGGCGACTCGGCGAGTAGGCGACAGCTACGGCGGCTACCGGGCACGGCTCGTGGAGGACCTGCGCGCAAAGGGAGTCCGCGACCTCGCGGTCCTGCGGGCCTTCGGCGAGATCCCACGGCATCTGTTCGTCCCGGCGGCACTCGAGCGCCAGGCGTACGAGGATACCTCGCTTCCGATCGGGAGTGGCCAGACCATCTCCCAGCCGTCGACCCAGGCGTTCTATCTCGAAGCGCTCGCCTTCAAGGGGACGGAACGAGTGCTCGAGATCGGGACGGGGTCCGGTTACCAGACCGCCCTGCTCTCGTTGCTCGCCGATCACGTGGTGAGCGTCGAGCGGATTCCCGCACTCGCCGCCGCCGCCCGCGCCTCGCTCCGGGCCGCCGGCGTCGCCAACGTGCTCGTCGTGACTGGGGATGGCACGCTCGGCTGGCGGGGAAACGCGCCGTACGACGCCGTCCTGGTGGCCGCTGCCGGCCCGCGGATTCCGGGGGCGTTGCTCGAGCAACTGGGCGAGGGTGGACGGCTCGTAGCCCCGGTAGCGCGGGCGCACGGGCAGGTACTCGTGCGCGTGGTGCGACGCGGCGACACATTCGAACAGGAGCAGTTGGGCAGCGCCCAGTTCGTGCCACTGATCGGGCGCCACGGCTACCCCGACGGCGACCCCACCGAGCAATGACCGAGACCATCGCAGAGTGGTTCAGGCTGGCCGTCACCTGGATCACCGATACCATCTTCGCCTTGGGATATCCCGGCATTGCCGTGCTCATGGCGCTTGAATCGTCCTTCTTCCCGTTCCCCAGCGAGGTGGTGCTGCCGCCCGCGGGATACCTCGCGGCTCAGGGAAGAATGAACGCATGGTTCGCCCTCGCCGCCGGGATCGCGGGAAGCGTGGCTGGCGCGCTGTTCAACTACGCCGTGGCGGTCCGGCTGGGGCGACCGCTGCTGCACCGATACGGCAGGTACCTGCTCATCAAGGAGGCGACGCTCGATCGGGCCGAGGCGTTCTTCCGGCGGCACGGCGAGATCAGCACCTTCGTCGGGAGGCTGATTCCCGTGATCCGGCAGTACATTTCCCTTCCGGCGGGCCTCGCGCGCATGGAGCTCGGACGGTTCGCGGTGTACACCGCTCTTGGGGCCGGAATCTGGTGCGCGATCCTCACCTGGGTGGGCTGGTACATCGGTCTCCGAGCGGCGGCGTTGGGGCAGTTGCCAACGGCGGAGGTACACGCCTACGTTCGCCGGGCGCTTCTGGTTCTGGCCCCGTTCGTCCTGGCTGTGGTAGTCGCCTATGTCCTCTTCCAGCGCGGACGACGGTTGCGTGGTGGCTCATCCCGGTGATGTAGCCGCCACCCGATGGCTCGTCTCTGGGCGGGTGCAGGGGGTTGGGTTCCGCTGGTTCGTGCTCCGTCACGCAGAGCCGCTGGGCTTGGTGGGGTGGACCAGGAACCTGCCAGACGGGCGGGTCGAGGTAGTGGCCCGAGGCTTGGGGGTCGCTCTTGAGCAGCTCGACCGCCAGCTCCAGATTGGGCCGAGGTTCGCCCGTGTTGACACTGTTGAGAAGCTGGATATTCCACATGAAGATGTTGAGTACAACAGCTTCCAAATTAAGTAGTTAGCACGCTGTGCTGAAACCCGGTTGACAGTTGAGACGTGTTCGAGGTCAAGGCAGAAGCGTGCAAGCAGTAGGGCGGCGTCGTTCGTGGTTACGTTGGCGAGGTGGGGCAGGACAGGTCGGCGGGGCCTCTACCATTCGCACTTGCGACCATCGGGGCTCGAGGTGGGCTGCGGTTCGTGCGCCCCTGTAGCTCAGTGGACAGAGCAGCGGTTTCCTAAACCGTTGGCCGGGTGTTCGAGTCACCCCAGGGGCATTCGCCGGCATCGTCAACATCATGGATAAGTAGTTTAATCTCAACTAGTTAGGTGGTACGTGGTGGCCAACGAAACGAAGCCGGTGGGTGCGACCCCACCAGAGACTGAGCGGGTCGAGCGTCTAGTTGTCTGGGCAAAGGCCAACAGTCGTAACCTCACCATCGCGGGTTCGGCGGTGTTGGTCGTCGCTGCGGGAGTCTGGTTCATCATGGCGGCCCGGGCGAGGAAGGAGACGTTCGCGGAGCGAGAGCTCGACCAGGCCAGGGCGTCCGCGGAGGCTGGGAACCTGCCGCTCGCGGCCAGCGACCTGTCCCGGATCGTCGACAACTACGGCGGGACGGCGGCCGGCAACCAGGCGAGCCTGCTACGCGGCCAGGTTCGCCTTCTGCAAGGGCAGCCCACACTAGCGGTGTCGGAGCTTCAGCAGTTCATTGCCAAGGGCCCGCAGTCACACTACAAGGCTCAGGCATACGGGCTTCTGGGATCGGCGCTCGAACAGACAAGGGACTTCAAGTCCGCGGGTAATGCGTATGAGCAGGCCGCCAAGGCCTCGCCGTATGCACTCGTGAGCGGGCAGATGCTGCTGAGCGCGGGTCGCGCCTACTCGCTCGCGGGCGACACGGCGGCGGCCGCAAGCGTCTATCAGAAGGCGCTCGGTGACCACCCCGACACGCCGATCGCAACCGAGGCAGAATTGCGGCTGGGCGAACTCGGCCGATTTGGCGCAAGCGACTGATCGGTTCGGACGGCCGGGCCGCGAAACGGCTCGATGAGCGGGGCGGGAGCCATTCCCGTCCCGCTTTCTGTCATGCGTCGTATACTACGTATAAGATATGTTATGTTAAGCTTATCACCAACACAGTGTTGATAACGCCGGCTACTGCCCGACTGACACGCTGCAAGCGCTTTCCCGTGTATGACTTCTGACCGACATGGCGATGAGGCAGACCTTACACTGGCAAGCCGGCTGGGTGGGACGAGTGGTGGCCCTATTGGGTGAGAACGCCGAGCAGGATAGGACGGAGTCAGGCGACTGTGAGCTCGGCCGGCACTCGTCGCGCTCCCTTATGTGCCGGCATGGCAGGTGCGTCGCTTCCTACAAGCGGGGCCCCAAAACGCCTTTGAAGGCAAGCCTGCCCTCTCCTGCGAGGGTCGGTTTCGTGAGGCCGCCGCCGGCAGCGAGCCGCCCCGAAACCGACAGGAGGCGCCCGGAGCGCGTCTTCATATCCAGCGGAACGCCGGCCTCCCCCCAGCCCCCCAGGAGCGTCGTGCACGCTACCGCCCCGGTCCCGCAGGCGAGGGTCTCCGCCTCGACCCCCCGCTCGTATGTCCGCATCGCCCAACCGTCGTCAGTCCGAGACACGAAGTTCACGTTGGCACCGTCCGGAGCCACGGCCGGGTGGAAGCGCAGCGCCCTGCCCCGTTCGGTCAGGTTCACCGACTCAAGCGTATCGACCAGGACTACTAGGTGGGGAACACCGACCAAAGCAAACCCGATTCGCCGTTCCCCCGGGACCAGCTCAACCGCCGGGGTGCGGGTTTCCCGGACATCGGGCAGCTCCAGCTCGGCGCGCTCCTCCCCCCCCGGCACGCATCGCGAGCGGACGACTCCGGCTTCCGTTTCCAGCTCCACGGCATCGGGGGGAGCCAACTCGAGGAGGACTGCGAGTCGCGTCGCGCACAGGGCGGCGTTGCCGCACATTGCTCCGCGACTGCCGTCGCTATTGAAGTACCGGAACCGCACTCTCCCAGGAGCGCTGCCGGGCGTCAGCAGCACCAGACCGTCGCCGCCCACCCCGTTCCGCCGGTCACAGACCAGCCGAATCCGGTCCGGCGTCCAGCCCTCCACCGTCGTCCACCGTCCGTCGAGGAATACGAAATCGTTCCCCGAGCCGGACATCTTGAAGAACACGTCGCCGCTCATAGCCGCCCCAGCACGGCCTGGAGCCGCAGCCACCAGACCATCCAGATGGCTTCGCGCACGATGGCGCGGGACATCTTGCTCTCGCCGTCCGTCCGATCGACGAACACGATAGGAATCTCCACGATGCGGAATCTCTTCCGGGCGGCCCGGAAGCTCATCTCGATCTGAAACGCATAGCCGTTGGACCCGACGGCCTCGAGGTCGATCGCCTCCAGCACGCGTCGGCGAAAGCACTTGAACCCGCCGGTGGCATCGCACAGCCGGAGGCCCGTGACGACCCGCGCGTAGATGTTGGCACTGTAGCTGAGCAGCAGGCGCGGCATCGGCCAGTTGACGACGGTCACGCGCCCGTGGAGGTACCTGGATCCGAGCACCAGGTCGGCGTTCTGAGCCGCCTCGAGAAACTGCGGCAGGTGCTTGGGATCATGCGAGAAGTCGCAGTCCATCTCGAATACGTACTCGTAGTCGTGCTCGAGGGCCCACCGAAAGCCGGCTCGATAGGCCGTCCCGAGGCCGAGCTTGCCCGCCCGATGCAGCGCGTGCACGCGCGCGTCGGCCTGCGCCAGCTCGTCGGCGGCGGCCCCGGTTCCGTCGGGGGACCCATCGTCCACGACGAGCACCTCGATCCGCGGATCCTGCTCCAACACCTGCGGCACGATCCGCCGGATGTTGTTGATCTCGTTGTAGGTCGGGATGATGACGAGCGCCCTCTCAGCCACGCCGCCTCCGCAGCACAGGCGGGACGACGAGCACGATCGCGACGAGCGACAGGCTCGCGAGCGTGATCGTCCGGCCCTGCTCGTACCGGGTCGAGCGGTAGCCCAACTGTACGCGTTCGGCGCCGGCCGGTACGGGGACGGTGATGAGGGAGACATCACCTCTGAGGACCGGAGCGACCTTCCCGTCCACTTCCGCCCACCAATCGGGATAATAGTTCTCCGCTACCAGCACGAATGCGTCGGCCGTCGTGCGGGGCTCGATGCGCAGGCTCATATGGCCCGGGCCCCAGTCCTCCACGACGACGCGGTTGGCCAGCGGTGCCGGCATGGAATCGACGCGGGCCGGCTCCACCGGGGCCTCCGGCGCCAGCAGCACGAGGCGGTCGAACGCGAGGCGCGAGCGCGCATCGGCGACGGTGGGAATCGCGTTCTCGTCCGGCACCTTCACGGCTGCGGGCACGAGCCGGGCGTACGGGACCCACGTCCGCCGTACGAGCAGGCTTGCGCGCCCCCCTGCGGAGGTTTCGACGTCCGCCATCACGGTATCGAAGTCAGCCGGCAGGTCGACGTACGCCGGCAGCCGACCGGTTAGGTCCGGCCCGCTTGGCAGGAGCACGAACTGGATCGCGAACAGGTCCCAGAGGCGGCGGGAGGTGAGCAGGTAGGTCCACTGGTTCTTCCCGCCGAGCAGCTTGTTGAACGCGTCGAGCTGGTTGCCGTGGTGTCCCAGGATCTGGGGGATGTCGAACGCCATGAGCGTGGATCCCGGGTACACGTCTGCGCCCGTGTCCGTCAGGTCGATGACCCGGTACGGCAGCGGCGTGGCTTTCAAATGGTCGGTGATGGCGTCCCGGCCGTACAGGCCCTGGCGCGGCCCGTCCATGTAGTTCCAGAAGTGGCGTGCGTTGCTCCAGAGATCCGCGCCGGCCACCAGGGTAAGCGCGACCACCAGGCCGACCGCCGGCATGCGTCGCGTGCGCCAGACCCAGGCCACGATCCCGAGGAGCAAGAGCGCCAGGCCGCTGAGCAACGCGCCCAGCCGTATCGCGCCCTGCGCCGCAACCGCGGCCTGCACCACCGGGCGGCCCTGTGCGAGCTGGATTCCCTGCGCGAGCAGCTCGGCCAGCGCTCCCACCGCTCCGGCGAGCGCCAGCAAAACGACGCCACCGCCGACAGCCCAGCAGATCCGCTCGAACCGCGCGCCCAAACCCGCCTCGAGCCGCTCAGCGCCGAACGCGGCGAACATGGCGGTTACCAGCGCGACCACAAAGAACGCCATGCCCGGCGCGCGCGTCTGCTTGACGAACGGCATCACGGCCCACCAGACGCGGTAGAATGGCGTCGCGGCCCCGAGGCTGATCAGGAGAAACAGCAGACCGATCCCTCCCAGCCACAGGACGAGGCGGCGGCGCCCCCGGGACATCGCTCCGAGGACGGCGAGGAAGACCACCGGCAGCCCCAGGTACTCGGAGTGCAGCTTGCCGGGATTGCTCCCCCAGTAGGTGCCCTGGAACGAAGTCCCCGTGAAGCCCGCGAGAAAGAACTCGGGGACGTGCACCCAGGGCACGGCGTACGACGTGGAGCCCTCGAACCCGTAGTACCCCTCGGCACGCGGCGAGAACGGCAGATACTGGTAGAATGGCAGGACCTGGATCATCGCGATGCCGAAGCCCAAGCCCACGGCCGCGAGGGCCAGCCCGAGTCCGGTCCACCGGCTCCGAACGGGGACGTCCGGCGCCGGATCCCCGAACGTCAGGTAAAGGGCGAACAGGCCGGTGGCGATGAGCATGTAATACGTCATCTGATAGTGCGGACTGAGCAGCGCGAGGCCCACGACGGCGGCCAGGACACCGTGCCCCTCCAGCCTGCGGAACCGGAGGGCGAGCACGAGCGCGAGCAATGCGGCCGGCAGCAGCGCCGTCACGAAGAGCTTGCCGTCGTGTCCCGGGGACGGATAGGACGCGACCAATCCCGAAAGCTGGTAGGCGAGGCCGCCGACCACCGCGCCGATCCAGGACACACGCAGCGCCCGGAGGAGCCCGTAGGTCAGCAGTCCGGCCGCGATGTAATGCACCACGAAGCCGAGGTTCATCACCACTTCCGTGGGGAGCAGCAGCCGGAACCAGGAAGTCCAGTAGAAGACGTCGCCGTGCTGGGCCGCCACGAACGGCAAGCCACCAAACAGCTCCGGATTCCACAGCGGCACGTGACCGGTGGTCTTGATCTGCTCCGCCAGCCACTCGCGAAACGCATACCCCGCGACGTATTGGTCGCTCATCGGTCCGACGAGCCACCTGCCGAGCGCCATGGGCCACCCCAGTACCACAACCCAGAGCGACAGCAGTCCGGCGGCTCCGAGCAGCGGCCGGGACGGCTCGTAGGACGGCGACATGTCAGACGTTGGACGACTCCTTGGGTGGTCCCGATCGCGCGCGTGCGACCAAGACGGTGATGCCGGCGGCGGCGACCTCCATGACGGTGAGGAGCAGCCGGGACGCGACGCTCAGTCCCACCGCCGGGCCCGGCCCCATGACCGGCGCAAGCAGCAGACCAAACGCGGCCTCGCGAACACCGACGCCACCCGGCGCGAACAGCGCCAGCAAGCCTGCAATGTAACCAAGTGCAAAGACGCCGATTGCCGTCGATGGGGTGAGGGCGGCCCCAAGGCCCAGCCCCCTCGCGAGGGCCCAGAAGGCCACTCCGTACGTCAGCCAACTCGCCAAGGTGAGCAGCCCTCCCACGACCGTCGCGCGGACAGGGAGTGGGCGCAGCACGCGCCCCTGCTCTCCCACGATGCGCCCGATCCGTCCGACTGCCCAGGACGAATGCAGAGCGAACAGCGTTACCCCCGCGATCACGGCACCGACGGCCAGCGCGAGCGCGATCACAGCGCCGCCCCCCAGCAGGAGCCCCGGCAGGCGGCCCGGCAGCGTCATGGTGACGGCCGCGAGGCAGGTCCCGAGGCCGAGCGCCTGGATCACCACCGCGGACGCGGCGGCCGCCCAGCCCTCGACGCCGCGCTGGCGGGCCATGACGACGAGGCCGGCGACGCTCCAGACCTTGCCCGGGACGTACCGGCCGAGGTTGGCGAGGCACCACGCGCGGGCCGCCGGCGCGAATGCAATGGTCTGACGCCAGCCGGCGAGCACGCGGCGCCAGGATTCGACCTGGAGCGCGTAGGTGACCATGGTCGCGGCCACCGATAGCGCAAGCCAGTCGGCGCGCGGACGGAGGCTTACGTCCATCGCGCGGATGTCGCCCCAGTTACGGGCAACGGCCCGCGCGACAAACGCGACGACGAGGATGGTGACGGCGCCCTGCGCGACCACGCGCCAGCGCATTCTCATACGTGCCACGTCCGCACGGCGTCGAAACCCTGCACGCGGTCCTACGTTGCCTTCTGAAAGCGATACACGATCGAGCGGGCCAGCAAGGGGAACATCGGGATGGGTGGATGCAGGTAGGTCCCGCCAAACGCGGTGAGCCTGAAGCCGCCCATCTCGCCCAGCTTCGTCATGGTCTGCCGGGTCCAGCCGTACAGGTGCCCCTGGCGGTCCGGGATGCGCAGCACGTTCCAGATCAGCTCTTTCACATGGTAGGGGTTCGGCACGGACAGCACGAGCACGCCCCCGGGGCGGAGCACGCGGTGTATCTCGCTCACGGTGCCGAACGGGTTCGGCACATGCTCGAGGACTTCGATGCAGAACGCGAAGTCGAACGTCCCGTCGCCAAAGGGGAGACCCCGCGAGATGTCGTGCGTGAGCACGTCTGGGCCGGCGAATTCCGGCGCGATCTCCACTCCTTGATACCGCACGTCGGACGGCAGATAGGCCTTCAGCCCACCGTCCCGGGCGCCGACGTCGAGCACCGCCGCTCCCGGGGTAACCCGCGCCAGGGCCGTGGCCTTGCGGAACCGCATGCGCTCCTCGCCGGAATGCCGCCAACCGACGCGCGCGCGGTAGAAGTCGCGCAGCTCATCAGAGCCCGGCGCCACACGGCCCGGTACGTTGTCTCGAGCACCGCTCATCGCAGGACGTCCACCCATCCCGATTCGTTCGCGACGACAACGTAGCCGGTTGCGGCATCAAAGGCGACCTGTCTGGGCAGTCCCCCGGTCTGGAGGGTCCGGATGATCATGCGTTGGACGCGATCGATGACCACGACTTTCCCGTCGGCCGGGATCGTGGCGTAGAGATGGGCGTCGCCGGCGTCCGCCGCCAATCCAAAGACGCCGGATGGCGTTCCCACGGTGATTGTCCGGAGCGCGGCTCCGGTGGCGAGACTCCACACGTCCACACTGCCACCGTTCCCCACCCAGAGCTCGGTGCCGTCCGCCGTGACGACCAGTCCCTGCGTGAAGCCCCCCACCTCGAACGTGCGCAGGAGCGTCAGGTCCGCCGGGTCGACCTCGATCACCGTTCCCGCAACCCGCGTGGCCACGTAGAGCCGGTCGTGGCCCGCGTTGAATGCGATGAAGTGCGACGTGGACGGCAGGTCGAGCGTGTCGACCGCGGCCCCGGACGCGACATCCAGGCGGTACAGCTGATGGGCATCCGTGGCAACGAACAGGGTGTACCCATCAGCGCCGACCTGGAGGGGAACCGGTTCGCCCGTCACGCGGAGCGTGTCCACGGCGACGCCCGCGGGGATATCCACGACGCTGATGGTCCGCTCGGTCTGATTGCTCACATAGAGCCGGGTCCGTGCGGGGTTCGTGGCGAGGCTCGCCGGCGCAGCACCGACCTCAATGAGGCCGGAGAAGCCCAACGTGCCGAGATCCAGCCGCGCCACGGCGCGGCCGGACGAGAGCGTCACGAACGCCGTTCCGGTGCCCAGCGCGGTGGCGCCGTAGCCGGGGCCCGGCAGCTTGATGCGCGCCACGATCGCGGAGTCCACCGCGCGGACGATCGCCGTCGCGCCGAGCAACCCGGCGCTGACCGTCACCAACGCCGAGCCGGACGCGGCCAAGGCCCGCGCCATCCCGCCGGGACTCACACTCACGACCTCCGGGGCGTCGGAGCGAAAAATCAGCGTCACGCCAGGGATCAGGGCGCCGGCGCTGTCGAGCACGGTTGCCACCAGCTGGACGCTATGCCCCTGCCGGAGCGTGGTGTCCTGGGGGGTGAGGTTCAGGCCGGCGGGCTGCGCGATCACGGCGATCGGCACCCCGTCGGTCAGCCCGCCACCGTGGACCGTGACCGTCGCGCTTCCGAGGTTCACGGCCCGCACGACGCCGGTCGCGGACACTGTCGCGATCGCCGTGTCACTGGAGGAATAGGCCACCGTGACGCCGGAGATCGGGACGCTGTCCGCCGCCAGAACCCCGACCTCGAGGCGCATGCTATCGCCCCGCACCAGCATCGCCGACGGCGGCGAGACTGTGAGCCAGGTCGGCACCGGGGGACTCGTCGCTTCGCATCCGGCCGCAACACCAATGCCCAGCGCAAGCGTCAGCGCCCGACGTATGGCGATGGTGCCCGAAGTGCAGCTCGCGTCCCGCGACCTGGGCGACTTACGCGAGGTCACCGTAGACCCGCTCAAACTGGCCCGCAACCGCGTCGGGCGCGAGGTCGGCGCGGAGTCGATCGCCTGCGCCGATCGCGGCGACGCGCAGCGAGGAATCCCCAAGGCATCGCAGCAGCGCGGCGCCGACGGCCTCGGCGGTCGGTGCGACGACGCAGGCCCCTGCCCCGTCCCGCACGAGATCCAGCACTCCGCCGCCGTCGCTGGTCGCGACGACCGGAACGCCGAGCATCAACGCTTCCGCGGCGGCGAGGCCCAGGCCTTCAGCCCGCGAGAGGAATGCCGCGACGTCCGCGCCCGCCACGAGGGGCGGGACCTCCTCGTTGGGCAGCGCGCCCCGAAACTCGACGTTGCCGAGCCCTAGCGTTTGCGCCTGGCGCGCGAGCTCCGAGCGCGCGGGACCGTCACCGATGATGACGACGGGCGCCCGGATGCCCGCCCGGGCCACGGCGTCGAGCAGAAGATCCACGCGCTTCTGGTGGCTGAGCCGGCCCAGGTACACCACTCCACCACCGCCAGTCCGGCGACCCGCAAACCGGCGGACATCCACCGGAACGGGTACCCGGGTGATCTCGAGCCGGTCGAGCCGCAGGAGCTGCCGCGCCTGATCGGCGAGGAAGGTAGACAGGGCCGTGACTCGGGCCGCGCGCCCCAGCACGCGGCGGGCGAGGAGGCGCGCGGGCAGCGGCCGCATCATCGCGACGTCGGTGCCCATCAGGCTCACCACCGCGGGAACCGCCGCGACGCGGGTGGCTGCCCACCCACCGGGAACCCACCAAAAGGCATGGACGAGATCGGCGGCGATGCGGCGAGCCTCTTCCCGCACGCCGGCGGCGAGCGCACGGACCAGCCCCCGAAACGCCCACGCGCCGGATGGGGACCGGGCCTTGCGCGCCATGTCACCGGTGTAGGCGAGATCCTCGCGCTCGGGGGCCGCATACCGCACCTGGACGAGCTCGACACCGTCCACGGTCTGCCGTTCGGCCCGGCCCCGGTCGGCGGGGGCGACGACCGACACGGTATGCCCACGCCGGACGAGTGCCTCCGCCAACCGACCGAGGAACGAACCCGCGACGTCACCCGGCCAGCGCGGGAAGGCGTGCGCGACGATTACCAGGCGCACGAGCGGTCCCCCCGGCTGGGAGTCACCGGATGACGTCGACCCACCCTGCTTCGTTCGTCACGATTCCCACATTCCCGGACGCCGCGAACCGGATCCGCCTCGGCACCCCGCCGGTGTAGACAACTCGCACCACGGTGCGCGCTAGCGGGTCCACCACGTGCACCCGATTCCCGTAGTAGCCCGTGCTCACGTACAGCAGGCCGTTTGCCGGGTTCTGTGCGAGGCCGAAGCCACCTCCCCCCCGAAGCGGCACCGTACCAACCAACGTGTTGTGCCCGAGATCCCAGATCTGGAGCTCTCCCGTCTCGTTGGCGATGTAGAGTTCGTTCCGATCCGGCGCGACGACGATTTCCTGCGGCACGCCACCCACCGCCAAGGTTCGGACCACCTGCCGAGTGGCGATGTCGATCTCGGCCACGGTACCGTTGTGCGTGGCGTTCGCGTACAGGCGGGTGCCCGCGATGGCCAGCGCGTTGGCGACGAACGGCACCGCGATCGAGTCCGCGCGGAGCAGGGCCGGAACACGGATCAGGTGGATCCAGCCTCCCGCCGCGACGAAGAGCAGCGTATCCGCCCCAACGCCGACGGCCGTCACCGAGCCGGCGAAGTCCAGCGACGCGAGCACGGCGTTTGTCGCCGCGTCGATGACGGTGACGCTCCCGTCGTCCTGGTTACCGACGTAGATGCGGTCGCCGGCCTGACTGACCGCGACCGAGCTGGGTCGCAAGCCTGCGACGAGGCCGCCGACCACGGCGCGCGTGGGGAGGTCCAAGCGTGCCACGCTGGCGCTGTCGCTCTGGGTAACGTACGCGACTCCGGCGCTTGATATGGCGGCACCGAACGGCCTGCCGCCGATCGGCAACCGAGCGGTTACGGCGGTGACGCGGGCGCTGTCGCACACCGAGCCACTCGTCGCCAGCACGTACGCCGTCCCGACGCCGCTGGCCGACACGACCCCGTCCGGCCCCACCCGAACGATCGAAGGGTCGCGGGATTCGTATGCAACGGGTGCGTCAGGGAGCACGCTCCCGTCGACGCCCAGCGCCTGGGCCGTCAGGCGGAGCGTCTGGCTTCCCTGGAGCAAGGCCGTATCGGGCGCGACCTCGAGCGACGCCGGGCGCACGACGGTAACGACGATGGTACTGGACGCCGGGTTGCTGCGCACGGTGATCGACCCGGTCCCGATCCCGACGCCACGCACGAGCCCCGTCCCATCGGTCTGTGCGACGGTCGTGTCGCCCGAGCTGATGGTGAGGGGCGCTCCCGGAATGGCTTGCCCATCGGCGTCGAGCACCACGACCCCGAGGCGTCGAGCGGCGCCAAGCACCAGGTTCAGCACGGCCGGCGTGACGTGGATCTGGTCCGGCACAGCCGTCACCGCAATCGGCACTGCTGCCATCGCCGGGCCACTGATCATGGACAGCGCCGCGGCCCCGGTGGCAACGGCCCTGACCAGTCCGCTCGGACTCACCGTGGCCACCAGAGTGTCACTGGATGTGAACAGCACCGCAGCTCCTGGAATCGCCGAGCCCCCGCCGTCGTACACCGTGACTGTGAGCTGCTGGCTCGAGCCGATCACCAGGTTCAGGATCGCCGGCGCGACCTCGACGCGTACCGCGCCCCGGTTCCGCCCAGGCCCTGCGCAAGCCGCGAGCAGAGTGAGCACAGCCACGTCGGACAAACGAGCTGGAGAATGCACGGGAGACTCCTCTCTGGCCGACGGCGTGCGAGGCCGACGAGTGGACGTTATAATCATGAGGCTCAAGCCTCTCGCCTCGCAAGCCGCCGAGCCCGCGATCTCGATCCGGCGGCGGCTTGAAGGAGGGTCGCTCCCCTTTTCCACGCGACACCATCGTGGGACGTGCCCGGCAATGACGTGGACCGCAAAGCGGGTGGCCGTAACCGGCGCGGGTGGCTTCATCGGCAGCCATCTCGCCGAGGCCCTGGTCGGCGCGGGGGCGGATGTGACCGCCATCGTCCGCTACAACTCCCGGGGTGACGACGGCAACCTGCGCTACGTGACGCCCGAGACTCGCCGCAGTCTCCGGGTGCAGCGCATCGACCTCGCCGACGTGGACGCCACCCGCCAGGCGCTCGCGCGGGCGGAAGTCGTCTTTCACCTCGCGGCGTTTGTGGGCATTCCGTATTCGTACGCGCACCCCCACGACGCCGTCCTCAACAACGTCCTCGCGACCCTCAACGTGCTGAGCGTGGCCCGAGACATGGGGGTCGCGCGGCTCGTCCAGACGTCCACGAGCGAGGTGTACGGCTCCGCCCGGCAGATCCCGATTCCCGAGACGCACCCCCTCCAGCCGCAGTCGCCCTACTCGGCCAGCAAGATCGCCACCGACCACGTGGCGCTCAGCTACCACTACTCGTTCGATCTCCCGGTCACGATCGTGCGACCGTTCAACACCTTCGGACCGCGGCAGTCCGCGCGGGCCGTGATCCCCACGGTCATCACACAGGCGCTGGCCGGGGCCGAGATCAGGATCGGCGCGACCTCGACGACGCGGGACTTCACGTTCGTCGACGACACCGTCCGAGGCTTCCTGCTCGCCGCGGAGTCGGCAACCTCCATCGGGGAGGTCGTCAACATCGGGACCGGCCGAGAGACGAGCATCGATGACGCGATCCGCCTGATCATCGCGGTGGTGGGCAAGGACGTCCGCGTGGTCCGTGACGAGCGAAGGCTCCGACCCGACAAGAGCGAAGTCACGCGGCTGTGCGCCGACATCACCAAGGCCGAACGCCTGCTGGGCTATCGACCGGCCGTGGCGTTCGAGGAGGGCATCCGTCGCACGACGGCGTGGATCGGCGCGCATCTCGACGCCTACCGCCCGGACGCGTACGCCATATGAAGGCCATCGTGCTCGCCGGGGGTCAGGGCAGCCGGCTCCGCCCCTACACCTTCACGGTCCCCAAGCCGCTGCTGCCCCTGGGCGATCGTCCGCTGCTCGACTACATCATCGCGCAGCTCGTGCGCTGCGGCGTGACGGAGATCGTCGTAGCCCTCGGCTACCAGGCGGAGCTGATCCGGGCGTATTGCGGGGACGGCCGCCGGTTCGGGGTGCGGATCGACTACGTGGAGGAGTCGCGGCCACTGGGCACCGCCGGCCCGCTCACGCTGTGCCGCCCGTTTCTCGACCCGGTCGAGCCATTCCTGGTCACCAACGGCGACGTGGTCACCCGGCTGGACTTCGCCAAGCTGGCGCGGTTTCACCGCGACCAGGGCGCGCTGCTCACGATCGGCTACGTGCATCACACCTACCAGAGCCCGTTCGGGATTCTCGAGCTGGTGGAGGCACGGGTTGTCGGGATCACCGAGAAGCCGACCTTCGTCTATCCGGTGAGCGCGGGCGTGTACTGCGTCTCCCCCGAGGCGGTCGCCCTGCTGCGCGCGGACGCTCCCATGACCATGCCGGAGCTCGCCGACCGCGTGCGCGGCAGCGGAGGCACGGTGGCCGCCTACGAGATCAAGGAGTTTTGGCGGGCTCTCGAGACACGCGATCACTTCGAGGAGCTGAGCCGGGACGAAGCGACGCTGGAGGCGCTGCGGCACCCGTAGGCGCCCTGCCCGGTGCGGGTGCCCCACCGCGCACCGGCCTTCCCGCTACGAGCGGCGGCGCTCCATCTCCGCTGCCAGGCGGTCGACCGACCGCGATAGCGCGCGCATCTCCTCGCGACTCCCGGCGATCATCTCTCCCACGAATCCGAATCCGAACAGCGCGATGCCGGACACGACGAGCGTGATCACCAGATACAGCAACGGTCGGAAACCGTAGCCGAACGCGAACCGGAGCACGAACGCGGCGACACCGGCGAGGAAGCCGATCAGGAAGAGGATCATGCCCGACAGGCCGAAGAACAGCAGGGGCTTGCGCCCGAAGCGGAGCTGGAACCACACTGAGAGCAGATCCAGCACGCCCACGGGGATGCGGCCGAGCCCGAACTTCGAGCGTCCGGCACGGCGCGGCAGCAGCGTCACGGGGCGCTCGGTCACGCGAAACCCGTCCGCCGCGCCGATCACCACCATGAAGCGATGCCAGTCGGGGCGCGGTGGCACGGTGAGCGCCACCTCGCGCCGATATGCCTTGACGGCGTTCAGGTCCGTAACCCGAATGCCGAACAACCAGCGGCACAGCCAGTTGTAGATCCGCGACACGAACGCCTTCTCGTAGTTTCCCTGCTTCGTCCCCGTCACGATGTCCGCTTCGCCGGAGCGGATCGGTCCCACCAGTCGCGGGATCTCGGCCGGCAGGAACTGCAGGTCGGCCGGGTAGAATACGAAGATCCGGCCGGTCGCCGCCTCGGCCGCCGAGCGCAGCGCGTCCGCGATGCCGCGTTGGGCCCGATGGGTCACGACCCGGAGGAACGCGTGCTCCGCGGCGAGGCGTTGGAGCACCTCCGCGGTGTCGTCGTCGCTCCCGTCGTTGACCACGACCAGCTCGACCGGGTAGGGCTCGCGCCGGAGCGCGTCGGCACATTGCCGCACGAACTCGGGGAGGTTCTCGGCCTCGTCCTTGGCCGGCACGAGGACGCTGATCTCCGCGGGCTCGCCGCGGCGCACGAGGGTCATAGGCGCTTCCGCATCCGGGCAGGCAGAATCCCGAGCTGGTCGCGGTACTTGGCCACCGTGCGGCGCGCGATCCGCACGCCGCGATCCCGCAGCGCGTCGACGATTTCGGCGTCGGTGAGCGGCCGCCCGGCCTGCTCGTCCGCCACGAGCTTCTGGATCTGCGCCCGCACCGATCGGGCGCTCGCGTCCTCCCCGGAGGTCGTCTCCAGGCTGCTCGAGAAGAAGAACTTGAGCGGGAAGACACCGCGCGGCGTCTGCACGTACTTCTGATTCGTGACCCGGCTCACGGTGGACTCGTGCATGCTGATCACCTCCGCCACCTCGCGGAGGGTGAGGGGCCGGAGGTACTCGATGCCCTTCTCGAAGAACTCGCGCTGCCGGTCCACGATGAAGTGCATCACCTTGAGCATCGTCTGGCGGCGCTGCTCGATGGCCTGGATCAGCCACTGCGCGCCATTCAGCTTCTCGGTGATGAACTCGCGTGTCTCCCCGGTGAATTGCTTCTTGTCGGCGGCGAGGTCCTGGTAGACCCGGCTGATCCGCAGCCGGGGCATGCCCCCGTCGTTGAGGAACACCCGGTAGACACCGTCGATCTTCTCCACGATGAGGTCTGGGACGACGTATTCATCGTCGGAGGGCAGATACCGGAGTCCCGGCTTGGGATCGAGCTTCGCCAGCTCGTCGGCCGCGTCCTGCACCGTCTTGGGGTCGATCCCGAAGCGCTTGGCGATGTCGCTCCAGCGATGGCCGATCAGGTCGGCGAAGGCATCGAACACCAATCGGTAGGTCAGGGTGTCGCGCATCTCCAGCTCGTCGAGCTGGAGCAACAGGCATTCCCGCAGGTCGCGCGCACCGATGCCGGGGGGATCGAGCTGCTGGATGATGCGCAGCATCTCTTCGGCGTCGGCGAGGGTATAGGGCGCCGGCTCGCCAGGAGCGGCAGAGGTGGAGGAGGGGTCGGGGACGGACGGCGCCGCTGCGGCATCCTCTCCGGCGTCGTCCGCCTCCTCGCCTTCCTCCGGTTCCGGCGCGCGCCGGCCATCGAGCCACGTGTTCGCTCCCGCCACGACCTCCTCGAGCGTGCTGTGGAGGTAGCCATCGTCACCCAGGTTGCCGAGGAACTCATCCGCCAGCAGCCGCTGCCGGTCGGTGAGCTCGAGCATGAGGAGCTGGTCGTGCAGGTGATCCGTGAGCGCACGGCTCTGCACCGGCACCCGTTCGAACATCTCGTCGGACCCGCTCAGGTCGCGGGCCCCGGACCCACCCACCTGGAACCCGTCGAGGATGATGTCCTCCCAGTTCGTCTCCTCCTCCTTCTTGGCCTCCTCCCGCTCCCGCTCCGTGTCGGGGACCTCGTCGAGCGGCGCCTCGTCCTCGGGCTCGATCAGCTCGAGGAACGGGTTCACCAGCAACTCCTGCTTGAGGTGCTGCTGCAGGTCGAGCAGCGGCATGTACAGCAGGTCCATCGCCTGATAGAGCCGCGGGTTCATTCGCAGCTCCTGGCGCAGCGACGTCGTCTGCTGCATCGAGGGCTTCATGCCGCGGTTCCGAGGCGCGTGCGCAGGCGCGCGGTCAGCGTCGGCCCGAGGTAGAGGTCGGCGACGCGATTGTCGAACACCAGCTCCCGCACCGTGCCCGCGATCTGGACGCGTCCCTCGAAGATGATGTAGGCCCGATCCACGATGTCGAGGGTCTGCTCCACGTTGTGATCGGTGATCAGCACGCCGATGCCGCGCCGCCGCAGGTCCGCCACGATGGTCTGGATGTCGTGCACCGCGATCGGGTCGACACCGGCGAACGGCTCGTCGAGCAGCATGAACTTGGGGCTGGTGACGAGCGCCCGCGTGATCTCGAGCCGACGGCGCTCGCCGCCGGAGAGCTTGTACGCCTTCTCGCCGCGCAGGTGCTTGATCGACAGCTCGTCCAGCAGCGTCTCGAGGCGCGCGTCGCGCTCGACGCGCGCCAGATGCAGCGTCTCGAGGATCGCGAGCACGTTCTCCTCGACGGTGAGCTTCCGGAACACCGACGGTTCCTGCGCCAGGTACCCGATCCCGCGTCGCGCCCGCTGGTACATCGGGAGGGTCGAGATGTCGGCGTCATCCACGTAGATGCGGCCGGCGTCGGGGCGGATGAGGCCCACGATCATGTAGAAGATCGTGGTCTTCCCCGCCCCGTTCGGCCCGAGCAGGCCGACGATCTCGCCCTGCCGGAGGGCGACGTCGACCTCGTCCACGACGGGTCGGCGCCGGTAGACCTTGGTGAGACCCCGGCCTGCGAGCGTGGAGCCCGTCGGGGCCGGCGCGGCGCCCGCCGACTCCGCCGCGCTGAGACGCTCGGCGGCCAGCGCGATCAGCTGCGCGCGCATGGCCTCCCGGTCCACGAGCATCGCCTGCCAGTAGGCGGGGGTCATGCGGATCGGGGTGTCGTCCTCGAGCGGCTGGGGGGGCAGCTGCAGCAGCCCGTCGGTGGCGAGCCGGGGCAGCACCGACGACGTGAGGAAGCGGCGCACCTCGTCCATCGAGATCGTCCCGGCGCGCGCCTGGCCGCCGTGGCCCAGACTCCCGACCTGCGTCAGATGGTCTTCGCGGTACGCCACGGCGAGCGCGTCGAACGCGGCGGAGCCGTCCGCCCCGGCCACCCGGAGGAATGCGGCGATCGCGAGCGGCAGCGACGGGTTCCGATCTTGCCCGAGGAGGCCGATCACGTCGGTCACGGGCGTCTCCGGCGGGATTCGAGGTACACGCCGTCCGTCTTCCCGGCGACATCCACGCGCGCCAGCTTCTCCTCGACGAACCGCGCGACGATGCGCGTCCCGCGCGAATACGAGATGTCCGGCGGCCCGAGCGGGTCGGTGGCCGGGTACACCCGATAGTGCGCCCGCGCCGCGCCCACCGCCACGATCTCGACGAGCGCGCGCTTGCCGGCCGCTGTTTCGCCAAAGCGGGCCGTCACCGTGTCGCCGGCCACCCAGTCTTCGCCGGCATCGAGCGAGTCGGTGCGTGAGGCCGCGCGGGCGTCGCCGATGCCGCGAACTTCCCGCAGTGTCTGTCCCGGCGCATCGATCACGAGCGAGTCCGCGGTGATCGTGTTCGTGACCGACGTCGCGCTCGGCCGCGTGGAGTCGCCCCACGCGACCCCGGCCTGGATGCGATCGTCCCGAACGTCGAACTGCAGCGTATCGGCACGCACCCGCCACTCGGCGCTGGTCGCCGCGCCGTTCCCTTCCGCCTGGACCCAGGTGAGCTGTCGCGCGGAGAGGCGATACCGGATGTCGTGGCCGGTGAGCGCGTAGCCCGCGGAGTCGCCGCCCGCCACCCGGGCGTGACTCATCAACCGGCCGGTTTCGGCCTGGGTATCCAGCGTCGCGCTGTCGGCCACCCCGTGGAAGGTCGTCCGGTCGATGGTCACCCGGCCGCGGGCGGTCGCCGAGTTGTCGCCATGCAGCGCCACGCAATCCCCGACAATCCGGTAGGGCTCCGTGCCCGCGGAGTCCCGCTCCGAGCGATACTCGACCGTCGGTCGCGAGCAGGCCGTGAGATCGGTCACGTCCCGCAGCCCCGGCACGCGTCGCAGGTAGGTGATCTGCGGGCCTCGCAGCAGCGAGCCGGTGATCCGATTGCGGAGGCGCGCGTCTCCCATCGCCTCCAGCCGCTCGTCCCGGAGGTAGTAGCTCGCCCGATCCGACTGGAGCTGCGCCGTCGAGTCCCGAAAGTCCACCCGGCCGATCATGTCGAACCGGTCGAAGTCCTGATACCACGCCACGCTGTCGGAATACCAGAACGTGTCCTGGCCGCGGCAATGCGCCCAGAAGCCGCCGCCCTGAAACCAGCGGACGAACCCTCCACCGACGTCCACCTGGCGTCCCACGCCGCCCGTGCTGTCCACCTCGACGAAGCAGGTCCGGGCCGTCTGGGTGGCACCGACCCGCGCAAGGCCCGCGCTGAAGCCGGCCGCCACCAGGGCAACGCGCGCGGCCGCTGCGCACCGTCCCGGGCGGGCCTTCATCGATCCACCTGCACGCGACCGACGGCGCCGCGTGCCCGCGTCGTCTGAACGTTGCGCAGGTCCGGGTCGCTGGTGAAGGCGTCGCCCTCCACCCGCTGCTCCGGCGTGATCCATACGAACGGCTCGGGACCGCTGATCTGGTCCGTCCGGCGATCGTAGCGCAACACCGACGTCGTGAGCTTGCGGTTGTCCGGGCTCACCGCGACGACGTCCCCGCGGGCTTCCATGTCGCCCGTGCGCCAATCGTACGTACCTCCCAGCGCCGTCAGCGTCGACGTCTCCCTGCCGTCGGGCGAGTAGAACGTGACCCGCAGCCCGAAGAGCCGATAGCGCTGCGCGTTGAAGTACGCATAGGCGGAGTCCGCCTGGAGCCGCATGCGGCGGATGCCGTCGATCCCTGTGAGATAGTGCGTCACGCCGTACCCGATCTGGTCCGCCGAGTCGGCCTCGGTGACCGTGGTCGGCGGCTGCTCGGCGCGGGAGCAGGCCGCCGCGAGCCAAACGAGCGCCGCGAGCGCCCCCACCACGACGTCACTGCGCCGGTGCATCGGTCGGCTTCCAGGCGCCGTCGCCACGCTCGGCGAGGTAGGCCTGCACCGTGGGTTCCCACTGCGCGCGCGCCCGGAGGAACGTCTCGGCAAACTCGCGCACCGCTCCATGACCACCCTGGGCCGCCGTGACGTATCGCGCCACCGCCTTGACGTCGGCGGTGGCATTCGCGACGCCCACCGGGAGCCCCACCCGGGTCAGCAACGGCACATCCGGCAGGTCGTCGCCCACGAACGCCGCCTCGTCCCAGCCCACGGAGAACCGGTCGAGCATGGCCGCGAAGGCGGGGAGCTTGTGGGCGCGGTCGTCCTGCGCGAACGCTTCCACACCCAGCTCCTCGGCCCGGATCACGCTGGCCTCAGAGGTCCGCCCGCTCACGATCACGACCATGAGGCCCGCGAGCTTGAGCAGGGCGATGCCGATGCCGTCCTGGATGTCGAACCGCTTCAGCTCCGTGGGCTGATTGTGCACCATCCCGACGTACACGCCGTTGTCGGTGAGGACCCCGTCGACGTCCAGGCCGATCAGCCGGATGCGGCGCGCCGTCAGCCCGTCAAGCACGGACCGTCCCCTCCCGCACCGCGTGCCACACCGCGAGCGCCCGCTCGATCAGCGGGCCCAACTCGCCCAGCGGCCACATCGTGGCGGCATCGCTCGGCGCGTTTTCGGGGGCCGGGTGGGTCTCGAGGAAGAAGCCGTCCGCCCCAGCGGCCGCGGCGGCCGCGAGCAGGGCCGCGACGTGCTCCCGGCTCCCGCCGGAGCCGCCGCCGGGGCCGCGGCCCGGCCGCTGGACGGCGTGGGTCGCGTCGAACAGCACGGCCGCGCCCGTGGCCGCCCGCAGCCGCGCGAAGTTCCGCATGTCGACCACGAGGTCGCCGTAGCCGAAAAACGTGCCGCGCTCGGTCACCGCGACGGGGCCGCCGCCGCCCGCGCGCACCTTCTCGACCGCGCCCGTCATCTCCTCCGGCGCCATCCATTGTCCCTTCTTCACGTTCACCGGCTTGCCCGTCCGTCCCGCCGCTTCCAGCAGCGGCGTTTGACGGCAGAGGAAGGCCGGGATCTGGAGCGCGTCCACGACCTGCGCCGCGGCGGCGACCTCGCCCGTCTCGTGGACGTCGGTGAGCACTGGCAGTCCGGTCTCCTCACGCACGCGGGCGAGGCGCGCGAGGCCGAGCTCCAGCCCCGGTCCGCGCGATGCCGCGCCGCGCGTGCGGTTGGCCTTGGCATAGCTGGCCTTGTACACCACCCGCAGGCCGAGCCGCACGGCCAGGGTGGCGAGCCGTTCCGCGACCCGGAGATTCACCGCGTCGTCCTCGAGCACGCACGGGCCCGCCACGAGCACCGGGGCCGGGGTCCACACGTCACGTGGCCGATTCGGCGAGTTGGGGCTGCGCGGCATTCCGGCGCTTGTAGTGCAGCGCCGCGCCGATGAAGCTCGCGAACAGGGGGTGCGGACGCATCGGCCGCGACCGCAACTCGGGATGGAACTGGCAGCCCACGAACCACGGGTGCTCCGGCAGCTCGACCATCTCCACCAGCGAGCCGTCGGGCGACAGGCCGCCGCAGCGCAGTCCGTACTCGGTCAGCGTCTTCCGATACGCGTTGTTCACTTCGTAGCGGTGGCGGTGCCGCTCACTCACCTCGTCGGCCGCGTAGATCTGCTGCGCGCGCGACCCGGGGACGAGCTTGCACGGATAGGCGCCCAGCCGCATGGTCCCGCCGAGATCCTGCACCTCGCGCTGCGAGTCCATCAGCGAGACGACCGGATTGGCGCACTCCGGCGCGAACTCGCTCGAGTTGGGCTCCGGGAGCTGACAGACCGTTCGGGCGAATTCGATGATCGCCGTCTGCATGCCCAGGCAGATCCCGAAGAACGGCAGCTGATGCTCCCGGGCCCACCGCACCGCCTCGACCATCCCCTCCACCCCGCGGACGCCGAAGCCGCCCGGCACGAGCAGGGCATGGTGCAATCGCAGCGCGCGGCCCGCCTCGGCCTGATCGGTGAAGCGATCGCTCGGGATCCAGTTCACGTCTACGCCGACGTCATTGGCGATGCCGCCATGCACCAGCGCTTCACGAATCGACGTATAGGCGTCGCTCAGCTGCGTGTATTTCCCCACGATCGCAATCCGGACCCGCTCGGCGGGCCGGAGGATCTTGGTGACCATCGCCGTCCAGGGCCGCAGATCGGGTTCCTTCCCCTCGAGTTGCAGCCGGCGGCACACTTCCGCGTCCAGTCCCTGCTCGTGCAGCAGCAGCGGCACCTGGTACGTCGAGCCCACGGTGCGGCTCTCGACCACGCACCCGAAATCGACGTTGCAGAACAGCGCGATCTTGCGCTTGATCCCGTCGTCGAGCGGATGATCCGAGCGGCATACCAGGATGTCGGGCTGGATGCCGATTTCCATCAGCTCCCGGACGGAGTGCTGGGTCGGCTTCGTCTTCAGCTCGCCGCTCGCCTGGATGAAGGGCACCAGCGTGAGGTGGATGAACAGAGCGTTGTCGCGTCCCACCTCCTGGCGGAACTGCCGGATGGCCTCGAGAAACGGCAGAGACTCGATGTCGCCGACCGTGCCGCCGATCTCGGTGATCACCACGTCGTGGTCGGGACCGAGCCGCCGCACCGACGCCTTGATCTCGTCGGTGATGTGCGGGATCACCTGCACGGTACTGCCGAGATACTCGCCCCGTCGTTCCTTGGTGATGACCGACAGGTAGATGCGCCCCGTCGTGACGTTGTTCACCTGCGAGAGCGAGCGATCGACGAACCGCTCGTAGTGGCCCAGGTCGAGGTCGGTCTCCGCCCCGTCGTCGGTGACGTAGACCTCGCCGTGCTGGAACGGCGACATCGTTCCGGGATCGACGTTGATGTACGGGTCGAACTTCTGGATGCTGACGCGGAGGCCCCGCTCGACCAGCAGGCGCCCAAGAGAGGCCGAGACAATGCCCTTGCCGAGCGACGAGACCACGCCCCCGGTCACGAAGATGTACTTGGTGCTGCTCACTGCCGGACCTCCGCCATTCGCAGATCCTCCTCGGTATCGATACCGTGTGGCACCGGCTCGGCGAGCACGGCCACCCCGATCGCGAAGCCGTGTCGCAGCGGACGCAGCTGCTCCAGGCGCTCGCGCCGCTCCTCGGACGTCGCCGGCAGCGCGACCCAGCGCCGGAGCGACGCGGGAGAGTAGGCGTAGACCCCCACATGCTGCAGCGTCGGCCCGCGCGGCCGCGAGGCCGCGGCCGCCGGCCAGCGGTAGAAGGCGACGGCGCGGCTCCGGCCGTCCAGCTCGACCTTCACGCGATGCGGATCCCGCCAGGCGCCCCGGCCCAAGGGCTGCGCCGCCGTGCCCACATCGTCCCCGGCCCGCACCCGCTCCACGGCCCCGAGCGCCGCCTCGCGCGGCAGGAACGGCTCGTCGCCCTGGAGATTCAGCACGACATCCGCCCCGGCAAACTCCGGTCGCCCGATGACTTCGGCCACCCGCTCCGTCCCTGACGCGTGGTCGCGTCGGGTGAGCAGCGCCGCGACCCCGAGGGGTGCCACCGCCTCCAGCACCCGCTCATCGTCGGAGGCCACGATCACCGGTCCCCCCAGATCCAGCGCGAGCGCGTGCCGCGCGACGACCCGCACCAGCGGTTCTCCGCTGAGGAGGCGAAGCGGCTTTTCGGGGAGTCGGCTGGCGCCGAGTCGGGCGGGAATGACACAGACCAGAGGCACGGCAGAAACTAACAGTGGTTGATGCCGGTGTCAAAATCCGGGCCAATGCGGTAAGTCGTTTATCGTAATGGCGATAGGGCAAGCAACGTCGCAACGGCGCGAACCGCGATGACTCGCGCGGTTTCGGCCGCTTTCCTCATGTCACGGGGTGCCCCGAGCGCCGTCGAGGGTCGCGAGGAAGTTCTCGAGAATTCGCAGCCCCACGGCGGTCCCGACCGACTCGGGGTGGAACTGCACGCCGAACATCGGCGCGTCGCGGTGCCGCACCCCCATGATCTCCGTCCCGCGGGGGCGGTCGGCGGACCACGCCGTGACCTCGAGGTCTGGGGGCAGCGAGGCGGGCTCGATGACCAGGGAATGGTAGCGCATCGCCTCGAACGGATCCGGCAGCCCCGCGAGCACGCCGGCTCCCGTATGGGCGATGGGTGACGTCTTGCCGTGCATCAGGCGAGCCGCCGGCACGATCCGTCCGCCAAATGCCTCGCCGATGGCCTGGTGGCCGAGGCACACTCCGAGGAGTGGGCGCCGGCGGACGAACTGGCGGATCAGGGCCAGGCTGATGCCCGCATCACGGGGCCGGCCGGGTCCCGGGGAGATCACGATGGCGTCCGGGGCCAGCGCGGCGACCTCATCCACAGTGATCTCGTCGTTGCGCCGCACGACGGACTCGGCCCCGAGCTCCCCGAGGTACTGCACGAGGTTGTACGTGAACGAATCGTAGTTGTCGAGCACGAAGATCATGGCCGCGCTACGCTCTCGGGTGGAAGGCCTTGTGCACCGACCGGAGGTACTCGCGATCCACGTGCGTGTAGATCTGCGTGGTGGACAGGTCGGCGTGTCCCAGCATCTCCTGGACGGCGCGGAGATCGGCCCCGCCTTCGAGCAGGTGCGTGGCAAACGAGTGTCGCAGGGTATGCGGGGTGACCCGCTTGGTGATCCCCGCGCGCGTGGTGGCCTTCTTGATGATGCCCCAAACGCCGACCCGCGTCAGGGGCCGGCCGCGCGCGTTGAGCAGGAGGATGCCGCGTCCGTGACCGCCGTCCAGTCCCGGCCGGATCTCGCGCAGGTAGACCGCGACGGCCCCCAGGGCGCGTCGGCCGATCGGCACGAGTCGTTCCTTGGCGCCCTTGCCGAACAGCCGGACCAGCGCCTCGTCGAACGCCACATCGTGGACGGCCAGGCCGCACAGCTCCGAGACGCGCGCGCCGGTCCCGTAGCCGAGCTCGAGCAGCGCCCGGTCGCGCCAGGCGAGCGGCTCGTCGGGACTCGGGGCTCCGAGCAGCGCCTCCATCTCGGGCACCGTGAGCACCTCCGGCAGCGTGCGCCAGCCCTTCGGCGTTTCCAGCTTCTCGCTGGGATCGACCGCCACGTGCCCTTCGTCCACGAGGAAACGATAGTACGTGCGGGTCGCCGAGATCTCGCGGCGGATGCTTGACGGCGCGAGCCCGAGGTCCTTCAGGTGGTACACGAAGTCGCGAACGAGACGGGGCGTCACGGCATCCGGACGCGGCGCGCGGCAGGCAACGGCGTACTCGGCGAGGCGCCGCACGTCCCGCAGATACGCCTCGACGGTGTGTGGGCTGGACCCCACTTCGAGCGCCAGGTAGTCGGTGAACCCCTCAAGCCAGAAGGCCCGCTGCAGCTCCTCGTCGTTCACGGCCGGCCGCCCGAGCGCGCGCGCCGTCGCGCCAGCAGAACGCTGCCCGCGACCACGAGCGCCACCGTCGCCCCGACGAGCACCACCCGACTGAGCCCGGTGATGAAGGCGCCGATCTGACCCGCGTTGCGAATCGTCAGGGCCGCCACGAACGTGAGGGCGCCGTACCACAGGCCCGACGCGAGCGCCACCGGTACGAGCGCGCGGACCGCCCCGAGCCCGGCGACCCCGGCGAACGGGGGCACCACCGCCCGGACCCCCGGTATGAAGCGGCTGAGAAAGATCGCCCAGACGCCGTGGCGCTCGTAGAGACGCTCGATGCGCGCGAGAGCGGCGGGCCGGACCAGGCGCCCGCCGGTGCGCCCGCGAAAGAACGCGCGACCGATGGTGCGCGCCGCGACGTATACGGCCGTTGCCGAGCTCACGTTCGCCACCCACGTGACCAGGAAGATCGACCACGCGGAAATCACGCCCCCCGCCGACAGGAACGCCCCCAACGCCACAGCCGTGTCCGCCGGCACGGGGGGGAACACGTTTTCGACGGCGGCCAAAGCGCCGACCACCGCGTAGACGGCCGCCGGCGGCAGGGCCAGCAGCGTCGTGATGAGGTCGTCGAGCAGAGCCTAGGTCCCGGCGAGCGATGCGACGGCGAACACGAGCAGTCCTTCTCCCCGGCCCACGGCGTCCATGCCCTCGTTAGTCTTGGCCTTGACCGAGACCGCCCCGACCGGAATCTGCAGCACCGCCGCCAGCCGCTCGCACATGGCCGCGGCATGGGGCGCGAGACGCGGGTGCTGCGTCACCACGGTGGCGTCGACGTTCACGATCCGGAAGCCCGCCCGGGCCACGCGATCGCGGACGTCCACGAGGAACTGCAGCGAGTCCGCATCCTTCCAACGGGGGTCGCTGTCCGGGAACAGCCGGCCGATGTCGCCGAGTGCCGCTGCGCCGAGCAGCGCATCGGTGACGGCGTGGGTCACGGCGTCGCCGTCCGAATGTCCCTTGAGGCCCGTCGTGTGCGGGATCTCGACCCCAGCCAGCTTGAGCGGCCGGTTGGCGCCGAACGTATGGGAGTCGTAGCCGAAACCGACGCGGTTGGCCATGGGTGGAATCTAGGCGCCCGCACGACCCGCTGAGAAGGCGGACCGCGCCGGCACCGTCACGGCGCGACCTCGAGCGGCACCAGCAGGAGCGGCCACGCGGCACGGAGCGCGATATGCGGGGCCACGGAGCCGGCCCAAAACGCGTCCATCCCCGCCCGACCGTGCGTCCCGATCACGATGAGGTCCGCCCCGATCCGGGTGGCGGTTGCCATGATCGCCCCGGACGGGTCACCCCGCTCCACCTCGACGACGGTGGGCACGTCGTTCGCCGCGAGAGTGGCAAGCTGCTGCCGCACCTGGCGCTCGGCTTCCTCCTGCTCGATTTCCAGGAGCGCCGAAACGGTCCCCGGCAGCAAGTGGCCCGCTGCCGCCTGCTCCCCCGAGAGGCGGCCGAAGGTCGGTACCACCCACAGCACATGGACGGCGGCGGCGCAGGCGCGGGCAAAGGCGATGCCGACCGGCAGGCCCTGCGCGTGCTCCGGGCGCCCATCCAGCGGCACGAGCACACGGCGGCAGGAGAACTCCCACGCCGGCCCCTCCACCGGCGGCACGAGCAGGACCGGCACCGTGCCGCCCGCCAGCACCCGCTGAGCGATCCCCCCGAACAGCTGGTGGCGCAGCCGCCCGCGGCCGTGCGTGCACATCACGATGAGATCGGCCCCGAGCTCGCGGGCATGGCGCACGATGCTGCCCGGCACGTCGGCTTCGACCTCCCCGTGGACGTGGTGGGTCGCGGCGCCCCCCGCCGGGAAGAACCGCCGCGCGAGGTCGTCGAGATACGTCTCGGCCTCGGCCCGATCGGTCAGGTGGCGATCGCCGTGCACGTGGGCGGGCGGTCCCCGCTCGATGACGTGCAGCAGCGTGACGGCCGCCCCGAAGCCGCGCGCGAGCGACGCCGCGAGGGGCAGCACCGATTCGGCGAGGCGGGAGCCGTCGAGCGGGACCAGGAGATGCCGGTACATGGGCCCTACCCGAAGAAGGTGTCGTAGAGCAGCAGCATGTTCAGCGCGACGATGAGCCCGGCGACCAGCGTCGTCGCCACGATCGTCGTCCGCCGGTTCACGAGTACGCCCATCACGTCGCGCCGGCTCGTGAACACGAGCAACGGAATCACGGCGAACGGCAGGCCGAAGCTCAGCACCACTTGACTCAGCACGAGCGTCCGCGTGGGGTCGAACCCGATCGCGATGACCACCAGCGAAGGGGTCATGGTGACCAGCCGGCGGAGCCAGATGGGGATGCGCCGTCGGAGAAACCCCTGCATGATCACCTGGCCGGACATCGTCCCCACCGACGCCGACGACAGGCCGGACGCGAGCAGCGAGATCGCGAAGATCCACGAGGCCGCGTGCCCCAGGAGCGGGGCCAGGGTCCGATGCGCCTCCTCGAGGGTCGCGATGTCGGTGAGCCCGGTCTTATGGAACGTGGCCGCGGCCATGATGAGCATCGCCGCGTTCACGAGCCCCGCCAGGGTCATCGCGATGGCGACATCCACCAGCTCGAAGCGGAACAGCCGCCGCAGCCGCACGGGGTCGGCGACCCGGATGCGGCCCTGCGTGAGCGCCGAGTGCAGGAAGATCACGTGGGGCATCACGGTGGCGCCGAGGATGCCGGTCGCGAGCAGCACGCTCTCCGACCCCGCGAACCGGGGCGTCACCGCGCTGCGGAAAACGTCGAGCAGATCGGGGCGGTCCAGGAACGTCTCGATCACGTAGCTGACCCCCACAATCCCGACCAGGACGCCGATCACCGCCTCGACCGGCCGGAACCCATAGCGCTCGAGGCCCAGAATCAGCATCGTGACGACCGCGGTGAAGAGCCCCGCGAGCCATAGCGGAATGCCGAACAGGAGATTGAAGCCGACCGCGGCGCCCAGGAACTCGGCCAGGTCGGTGGCCATCGCCACGATCTCCATCAGCGCCCACATGGTGAGCGTGAGCCAGCGCGGGAGAGCGCTCGCGGCACACTTCGGCGAGGTTCTTGCCGCTGGCGATGCCGAGCTTCGCGGACAGCGCCTGCAGCAGCATCGCCATCAGGTTGCTGGCGACGATGACCCACAGCAGGGTGTAGCCGAACTTGGCGCCGCCCTGAATGTTGGTCGCAAAGTTGCCGGGATCGATGTAGGCCACGCTCGCGATGAACGCCGGGCCGAGGAACGGCAGCAGGCGCTGGAAGACGCCCTTCCGGCTCCGTCCGGCCAGCACGTCCGCCGCGGCTTCGATGGTTCCGCGATCGGGACCGGAAACCGAGCTCACGTCACGGCCCCCATTCCCGCGCCATGCTCCGCATCCGCGCACCCGGTGGCACGCAGCGTCCTGCCATTGTCACGCTCCCGGTGAGGCTCCAACATGGGAATCGAATGCGTAACCTGCACAGGCCCGAGCGACCCGGCAAGCGGGGGCCGCGTGGGCGGCCCGAGCCCCGGTGTGCGGTCCTGATGCCGCCACCGCGACGGCGGGAAGCGCGCGCGGTTTACACATCCCTCCGACCTGGGTAGTTATCCAACGCGGTCGGACGGTCCGCACCCATGTCCTCTCCGAATCCCTGCATGATGACCCGCTCAGCCCTCCCGGCGCTCCTCGGCCTGTTCATCACCGCGATCCCGGCCGTCGCACAAGACGTCAGCTACGGGACCGGCTCCTGGGATCGCGATTCCCTGGGCAATCACCGCGTCGTGGTCCGTGTGAGCGGCACCCACGATGCGGTCCTGGCTCGCATCGTCTGGCGGCGCCGCGACGCCGAGCCCGAGCGGAAGCTCATCATCGTGCGCGACGCGCGTACCAATGCACGCGTATTGAACGTCGCGCGGCTCGCGATCACACGAGAACGAGGCGATCTCGCGTTCCAGCCGACGTCGGGCGCCGGTGACTACTGGATTTACTTCCTGCCCTACGCGATGGCGGGACGATCCAACTACCCCCAGGCCGTGTACCCGGAGCCCGACTCGACCGCGTCCTCCGCGTGGCTCGCCCGTCACGGACTGGCGGGAGCCGACCGAACGGCCGCCGCCGAACGCCTGCCACGCGCGCACGTCGTGCGGTTCGAGGCGGCGGACACGCTGGACCGGTTCACGCCGATGGAGCTGATCGCGACCCGTGACGAGACGGCCGCGCTCGTCCGCCGCAGCGGCGGCACTGCGTTCCTGCTGTTCCCGGAGGACCGCAGTCTGCCGATCCGCATGCCGCACGATCTGCCCCATCGCTGGATCGTGGCCGGCGCCGAGCACCCGTTCACGGGGATGGCGCAACGCGGCGAGTTCTACGTCTTCCAGGTCGGGCTCTATGCGATACGGGACGTCGCGGATCTGCGCGTCACGGCGAGCGACTTCCGCGGCCCGGATGGCGCCGTAATCCCGGCCCGCGAGGTCAAGGCGTTCAACTTCGGCGGGCTTGACTGGACCGGCCGACCGTTCTCGCGCGCGCCGCACGTGGCGGCGGGCGCGGTGCAGGCCCTTTGGTTCGGCATACAGGTGCCGCAGGCGGTGCCAGCCGGACGGTTCGCCGGCACCCTCACGATCGCGGCGGACGGCGGCGAAGCCCGCACAGTGGTGATCGCGATCGACGTGCAGCCGACGGTGATCCCGCACCACGGAGACGACGACCCGTGGCGCCTCGCCCGACTGCGCTGGCTCGATTCCCAGATCGCGGTGGATGACGACGTGGTCACGCCCTACACGCCCGTCACCGTCGAGCGCAACCGGCTGGGCATCCTGGGACGGCGCATCACGCTTGACACGCTCGGGTTTCCCGCCACCATCGAGAGCTTCTTCCACGTCGAGATGACGCGGCTGACGGACGCGCCCCGTGCGATGCTCCGGGCGCCGATCGCGCTCGTCGCGCTCAGGGGCGGAACGCCGCTGTCGTGGACGGCCGGGGGCTGGCACGTGACGCGGCGAGCGCCCGGCGTCGTGACCTGGGAGGCGACGAACACCGCGGACGCCATCACGATGCACGTGGCGGCACGCCTCGAGTTCGACGGCATGATGGAATACCAGGTGGGGCTCTCGACCGCCGCGCCTATCGCGCTCGACGACATCCGGCTCGACCTGCCGTTCGCCGCCGACGTGGCGCGCTACATGCTCGGCATGGGACGCCAGGGCGGGCTGCGGCCGGACACGCTAACGTGGGCATGGGACGCGAAGCACAACCAGGAAGGCGCGTGGCTCGGCGACGTGAACGCCGGACTCCAATTCGCGCTGCGGGACGAGCGCTACGAGCGCCCGCTCAACACGAACTTCTACCTCTCCAAGCCTTTGATCCTGCCGCGCTCCTGGGCCAACGACGGTCGCGGCGGCTGCCGGCTCGCGGACGACCGCTCGGGCACCTACCTCGTCCGGTGCTTCAGCGGCCCGCGCACTTTGGCTCCCGGCGACACCCTGCGTTACGACTTCCGCCTCACGGTGACGCCGTTCCGCCCGATCGATCCGGACGCGCAATGGCAAACGCGGTTCTACCATCGCTACTCCCCGCTGGACAGCATCCGGGCCCTCGGCGCGAACGTGGTGAACGTGCACCACGCGACAGCAGTGAACCCGTACATCAACTACCCGTTCCTGCGCGTTCCCGAGCTGCGCGCGTACGTGGATTCGGCCCACGTGCTGGGTATGAAGGTCAAGATCTACTATACGGTCCGCGAGCTCACGAACCGCGCTCCGGAGCTGTTCGCGCTCAAGAGCCTCGGCGATGAGATCCTCTCGTACGGCCCCGGCGGAGGGGCGCCGTGGCTGCAGGAGCATCTCGACGGGAACTACATCGCGGGCTGGTACGTGCCGGACCTGCGTGACGCCGCGCTGATCAACAGCGGCGTCTCGCGGTGGCACAACTTCTACCTCGAAGGCCTCGACTGGCTGGTGCGGAACGCCGGGATCGATGGCCTGTACATCGACGACGTCGCGTTCGACCGCACCGTGATGAAACGGGTCCGGAAGATCCTCGACCGCGGGCGGCCGGGCGCCCTGATCGACCTCCATTCGGCAAACCAGTTCAACGTGCGCGACGGCTTCGCCAACAGCGCGAACCTCTATCTCGAGCACTTCCCCTTCATCGACCGTCTCTGGTTCGGCGAGTACTTCGACTACGACCAGCCGCCCGACTACTGGCTGACCGAAGTGTCGGGCATTCCGTTCGGGCTGATGGGTGAGATGCTCGAGAAGGGCGGCAACCCCTGGCGTGGCATGCTGTTCGGCATGACCAACCGGCTCCCGTGGGCCGGCGACCCGCGCCCTCTGTGGAGGGTTTGGGACGAGTTCGGCATGGTGGGAAGCCGCATGATCGGATGCTGGGTGCCGAACGGTCCGGTGCGCTCCGATCGCGCCGACGTGCTCGCCACGGCATACGTGCGGCCCGACCGGGTGTTGATTGCGATCGGGAGCTGGGCGCCGAGCGAGGTGCCGCTGCGTCTCGCGATCGACTGGCAGGCCCTCGGCATGGATCCCGCGCGCGTCACTCTCACCGCACCGGCAATCGAGAACTTCCAGGACGCGGCGATCTTCGCACCGGATCAGGCCATCCCCATCGCACCAGGGAGAGGGTGGCTGCTGATTCTCCGCGCGCGGTAGCGCATGGCGAGCACGGGTCGCGCGCGACCTGGCTGCGCGCCATCCTTGAAAGCACACGCCCGGCCCCCGATGGACCGGAGGCCGGGCGTCCCGTCACCAGGCGCTACGCCCGGAAGAACACGAGCGTCACGACGATGAAGATCGGGATCAGAATCGTCAGGCTGTACGCCATATAGCCGAAGAAGCTCGGCATCTTGACGCCGTTCTCCTCGGCGATCGCCTTCACCATGAAGTTGGGGCCGTTCCCGATGTACGTGTTCGCACCCATCAGCACCGCCCCGCACGAAATCGCGGTGAGCAGCCCCGCGCCGCCGGCGCCCACCCGGAGCAGCTCCTCGAGGAAGCGCCCCTCCGCGGTGATCCCGTCCAGACCCGCGGCGGTCGCCGAGAACGTCAAGTACGTGGGGGCGTTGTCCAGGAAGCTCGACAGGCCTCCCGTGGCCCAGAAGAAGTGCCAGGTCCGGTGCAGGCCGAAGCCCATGCCGAGCACGTCGCGCTGCCCCTGGCCCCACGCGTTGAGGATCGCGAGCGCCGGGGCCATGGTGATGAAGATCCCGATGAACAGCACGGCCACTTCGATGATCGGCCCGAAGGTGAACTCGTTGCGCTTGCGATGATTGGTGGAGGTCGTGGCGTAGGCCGCGATGGCGAGCAGCGCCATCAGCGCTTCCTTCACCCCGAAGGGCCAGGGCTCACCGCCGAACCCGAGTCCCTCCCCCGCCGCCAGCACGGTGCCAATGATCCCAAGGAGGTACAGGCCGTTGTGCCAGCCGTGGATCTTGAACGGCTCGTGCTTCATCACCTGCTCGAGCTGCGAGCCCGGGCGCTCCTTCTCCTCGCGGTCGAACACCACCTGATCCCACACGTTGAACACCACGAGGAGAATGGCATTCACCAGCAGCCACTGGGGCCAGAGTCGCAGCGTCCACTCGAACGGCACGCCCTTCAGGAATCCCAGAAACAGCGGTGGATCACCCAGCGGGGTCAGCAGCCCGGCGCAGTTGGCGACGACGAAGATGAAGAAGATGACGATGTGGCCCTTGCGCTGGCGCGTCTTGTTCGCGCGCAGCAGCGGGCGGACGAGCAGCACCGACGCGCCCGTCGTCCCGATGAGGTTCGCGAACACCGCGCCGATACCGAGGAAGACGGTGTTGACGAGCGGGGTGCCGGCAAAGGAGCCCTGGAGGTAGATCCCCCCGCTGATCACGAACAGCGCGGCGAGGAGGATGATGAACGACGCGTACTCCGAGAGCTTCTCCTCGAGCAGCAGTCGGCCTTCAGGTCCCCAGGCGACCGCCAGGTAGATGGCCACCGGCACCGAGATGATGGCCGCAACGATGGCTTTGTTGCGGTTGCTCTCCCAGAAGTGCCCATGGATCAGCGGCGTGACGGCGATGACGAGCAGGAGCAGCGCAAACGGCACGACGGTGATGAGGGGCAGCCGCCCGCCGATCGACTCCGCGCCGGCATGGGCCGCTTCCTGCACTGCCAGGAGACTCTGCAACGTGGCAAGCACCACGATCACTCCCTGGTTGGGGACATACGGCTCGCCAAATCGTAATCGGGGGTACACCGCGGTTCAACGACGTGCCGGCGCGGATCGGTCCAGCGGGTCCGCCCGATACCACTGGGCTGCGCCGGACCGCGCCAAGTGTGCGAGACCCGGGTCGGCGAATCACCCCGGGCAAGTCAGCTGCGCGCCATCCGCTCGAGCTCTTCCGCCAGCGCGTGGTATTTCCTGTGGGCATCCGCGCCGGACTCCTCGCGCTCCACCCGATCGAACTCCTGCTCGACCCGGGCATGTTGCGACGGGGGAATCAGCTGGTCCGCCATCGGAAACAGGATCTGGTCTTCCTTCTGGATGTGTGCGCGAAGGAGACGCACGTACCCCCGCGCGGCGTTCACCACCTGGGCGCCTGCCACCCGATCACCGGCCTCCATGCGCTGGGCCCCGTCGCGCAACGCCCGCGTGAGCGCCCTGGCCTCCTCGTGCTCGGTGAGCATCACCCCGATCGGCCCTCCCTGGGTCGGCATGCCGGCGGCGTTCATCGCCACAAACAGGACGCCCTCCTCCTTGTGGTGATGGCAGCCGTCGGCGAAACCGCGAATGAACTCGGCCGCGTCGAGGAAGAACGCGGGATCGATCGCGGCGCCGCGATCCACGCGATCCGCCCCGGCTTCCAGCGCATCCAGCACCCGCTCAATGACGCGGTGCTCGTCCCTCAGGATCTCGGTGGCTTTCATGGTCCCCCCAGCAGGTCAACGGAGTCGATTAATAACGATAAATACATGAGTAGGTCATGTAAATGGCCGTGAGCACCCTGCGGTTACTGCGCTCACTCGTCCGGCTCACCCCACACGACGCACTCGAATGCCTTGAGTTCCGCGTCGGGGGACGCCCACGCGTCATCCGGCAGACCAGCCTTGCGACACGTCCACCGAAGGAACGTCTCCCGGTCCCACCCCTGCTCCACCGGCACCTGCGGCAGGAGGAGGCCCCCTCGCCCCCGTTGGCTGATCATCAGCCCGTGCTTGCCGACGATGACCTCCTCGGGGCGAATCGGGGCAAGCGACGTGAGCGCACTGATCTCGATGTGGAGCTGCGGCACCTCCTCCGGCGTGACGGCGGGGAACCGCGGATCATCGCGCGCCGAGGCGATGACCATGCGCTGAACCGCGTCCGCCAGGGGCGTGCGCGGCACGATTTCCCCGCGGCAGCCGCGCAGGTCGCGCGTGTCGCGCCGGCGCAGTGTGACGAACACGGCACCTGGTGCCAGCAGCGCGGGCGTGGTCGTGCGATTCGGTGGATAGCGGCCGCTCCTCAGGTACACCGCGAGAGTCTCACGGGCGAGGGCGAGCAATGCTCGCTTGTCGTCGGGGCTGAGCGTCGGGTGCGGCAGATCTCCTTGCACCGAACAGACCTCCGGAAACGGCATGCCGTTGGAATCTACCGACCTCTCCCGTCTGCCACGACCTCCCCTTCCCCGTCCCCCTCCGACCGTCTAAGCTCCGCCGCCATGAAACACGACGCCATCGCCGTCATCGATTTCGGCGGCCAGTATGCGCACCTGATCGCCACCAAGGTGCGCCGCCTCGGCGTCCTTGCGGAGATCCGCCAGCCGGAAGATCCGCTCGACGCCTTTCGACCGTACCGCGGCATCATCATCTCCGGCAGCCCAAGCCTGTCAGCGTACGGCGAGGACTCGATCTACACCAAGGAGATCTACGACCTCGACACCCCGATCCTCGGCCTCTGCTTCGGCCATCAGGAGATCGCCAAGCACTATGGCGGCACCGTGATCCACGGCGGGCGCGAATGGGGGCGCACCGACCTCCATCTCGCCGCCGATCACCCGCTATTCGCCGGGCTGGCGGCGGTCGAGCAGGTGTGGATGAGCCACTACGACTCCGTCGTGGCAGTCGGACCGGCGTTTCGCGAGCTCGGGCACACGCCCGCGGCGGCCGGAGCGGAGGCCCATCGGTTCGCCGCGATCGGCTCCGACAAGCTGCGGCGCTATGGCTTGCAGTTCCACCCGGAAGTGGACGACACCGTCCACGGCGACCGGATGATCGCCAACTTCGTGTTCGGCCTCTGCGGCTGTCGCGCGACGTGGACCATGGACGGGTTCCTCGAGGAGGAAACCGCCAAGGTGCGGCGGGCGGCGGGCACCCGATCGGTCTTCCTGCTGGCTTCGGGCGGCGTGGATTCGACGGTGGCGGCGGTGATCATCGGGCGCGCGCTGGGTCCCGATCGCGTGGACCTGCTGCACATCGACAACGGGCTGATGCGGAAGGACGAGAGCCGCCAGGTCGCGGCGATGTTCGAGCATCTCGGACTGGGATCGCGGTTTCACTTCCGGGACGCCAGCACCACCTTCCTGACGGCCCTCGAAGGCGTGATCGACCCGGAGCGGAAGCGGCGCATCATCGGCGACACGTTCATCCGCGTGTTCCAGGATGAGGCCCGGAGACTCGGCATTGCGGACCGCCTGCTGGGCCAGGGAACGATCTACCCCGACACGATCGAGACCGGGGGAACCCGCCGTGCGGATACGATCAAGACCCACCACAACCGGGTGCCGATCATCGAGGAGATGATGGCCGCCGGCGACGTGATCGAGCCCCTGGTGGAGCTGTACAAGGTCGAAGTCCGCGAGCTGGGGACCAAGCTGGGTGTCCCCGACGCGATGCTGCGGCGCCATCCCTTCCCGGGCCCGGGCCTGGGTATCCGGCTGCTCTGCAGCGACGGCACCGATGACCGCACCGACTTCGACGCCATCACTCCCAAGGTCGAGGCGATTGCCCGGCGCTTCAGCCTGGCTGCCCTGCCGCTGCCGATCCGGTCGGTGGGCGTGAAGGCCGACCTCCGCGCGTACGAGCATCCGGTGCTGCTCCACGGCACGGTCCCGTGGCGCACGCTGATCGACGCCGTCTCGTTGCTCACGAGCGACGTGCCCGGAATCAACCGCTGCGTGTGGAACCTCGGACCCGCCGTGCCGCGCGTCGCCCGCGCCATCAGGGCGACCGTGACCCGCGCGCGGCTCGATCTGCTGCGGGACACCGACCACCTCGTGATGGAGGGGCTGGAGCGGCACGGGATCTACGACGATGTCTGGCAGTGCCCGACCATCCTCGTCCCGCTCACGCTCGACGAGCGCCCCGGCGAACTGGTCGTGATCCGTCCCGTGAAATCGCAGCGCGCCATGACCGCGGCGCCGGTCGAGCTCCCCCCCGGGCTCGTCGCCGAACTGCGGGACGCCATCCTCGCGTTGCCGGGCGTCTCGGGGCTCGCCCTCGACGTGACATCGAAGCCGCCCGGAACCATCGAATGGGAATGAGCAGGCGGAACGGCGCTCGCGCCACGGCCTGCGCCGCCGCAGAATCCGCGGCTCCGTCCCGGGCTACCGCACGATCAGCTGCGCGACCTGCCCGCCGAGCTCGTCGGCAATGCCGCGCACGCCGTCGGGCAGCGTCCACGTGCCGTCCGCGACGAGCGCGTAGTGGTACACGCCGCGTGTGAGCGGCAGTTCCACGATCCACCAGCCTCCCTCGCGCCGCAGCGGGATCGCGGTCCAGCCGTTCCAATCTCCACTGATGGCGAGCGCGGTGGCCGGCCGCCGGTAGCGCAGCGCGACCCGCACGCGGTCGTTTCCGAACGGCGTCACGGTCAGGGTGGGTGGAGGCAGACCGCCCGCCCCGCGGGTCGCGAGCCGCACGCCGGCCTGGGCGTAGAGACCGTGGGCGAACCCCGCGAGGTCCTGCGGGAAGCGTCCGGCCGACGCCTCGATCGCGACGACCGACGTCGCCTGCCACACGAGCTCCAGCGAGCCCCAGGGCCCGTCCGCGAGGTCGCCGATGCGGGTCCCCGCGATGGCCGAGATCCTCACCGGCGCCCCACCCGTGCGCAGTCCGAGGGACACGTCGGCCAGTCTGTTGGTATCGGAGCCTGTGAGCGTCACGCCCGCGTCCGCGCTCAGTGCGCGCGTGGGCGCCCACTGCCACCGGGCCGAGAGGCTGCCCAGCCGCGACCAAGTCGAGTCCACGCGACGCACGGCGCCCCCCGCCACGCCGAGCGAGAGATAGGACGACCCTGCTGCGAGCGCGACGAGCGGGCCGCCGGCCAGCGACCCGCTTGGCGTCCCCCCCTGGTACGCGTTGAGCGTGGCACCGCCCGCGAACCCGAGGAAGGGTCCCCGAGTGCGCTCTGCGCGCCACAACACCGTCGCCTGACCCGCGACCTGGAGCGCCCAGCCTCCACTCGTGAACGCCGAGAAGGCTCCGTCGAGCTCGCCGGCCCGTAGCCCACGCCCGGCGGTCAGCCGGCCCGCGGCGAACGCCGCCGTCCCGTCCAGGCTGTCGGCGTATCGGGCGCGGCTCGCCCCCAAGAACAGCGAGCCCTCCTGGGCCTCGAGGATACCCGCGCACAGGAGGGTGGCGACACCGACGCCGCGGATCACTGCCCGCGCACGTGTCCGGAGCCCTTGCTCCCGCGGCCCGGCGGTACGGTGCCGGGCCGCCCTTGACTGGTGCCCTGGCCTGCCGCAGGCGCCGGGAGTCCGCCTCCCTGCATGATGCGCCGTGCCACATCCGCCATCGGCGTGCCGTGCCCGGTCAGGTCAGCGACCGCCGACGGCAACTCGAACAGCCCTTCGGTGCCGCTGTGCCCGCGGTAGCCATCCTGCACTGCCCGAACCGCGGCCCCCCGGTCGAGTCCCTGAGCGCACAGCGACGCGGCCACCGTAAGCCCGGCCGCCGCCTGATCCGCGTCCGACGCGGTCGCGACGAGGTCGCGCACATCGTCCGCGGTCATGCCGCGCCCCAGCGCCTCGGCGGACGCCGCGACGACCGCGCCCGGCGGGTCGGCCATGCCCGCGCGCACCGTGGCAGCGCGGCCCTCGGCGAGGCGCGCGCGCACCTGCTCGAGGACGCCCAGCACCCGCTCCGGCGGTACGCGGTCCCGCTTGGCCCACCCTTCAAGGGCCTTGTCAATCAGCGGCTCGGGCGGCAGGCCCTGCGCGCGGGCCGCGTCCACCGTGGCGCCAACCCGCGCGATGAAATCGGCCGGCGCCCCGCGCGCGGCCAGCTCAGCACGGATGTCGCGCGTCTGGGCCGCCGCCGCTCCCGCCCCCAGCGCAAGCTGCAGGGCGGCCAGCATCAGCATGCGTCTCATGATCGCACCACTCCCCGCGGGCCGACGACGAGCAGGCTGTTGCGCTGCCCGAAATCGTCCTCGACCTGCGCATGCGCCGCCGGATCCGGGATCCAGCGTCGGCCATCCACCACGAAGAGGTACTGATACTCGCCCGGCACCAACGCCACCGTCACCGTCCAGACGCCGGCCTCCACACCCTGGGTGAACACGGTCGTGGAGTCGTTCCAGCCATTGAACGATCCGGCGAGCGCGACCGAATGCGCGTCGGGAGCGACCAGCTCGAAACGAACCAGCACGGTGCGGTCCGGTGGCGCCGCGACGCGCAGCTCGGCGCCCGGCCGGTCAGGTGACCCAATGAGCGCCGCCAACGCCGCGCCGGCCACCAGAATCACCACGAGCGCCGCCGCTGCCACCGCTGGACGCACCGCAAGCTGCCGCGGCTCGACGAGCCAGCGCCACCAGCCCCGGCGCGCCATCTGCCGCGCCCGCACGGACGCGAGCACCGCACGATCGACCTCAGCCCCGGGCGGCACCAGCTCGGCGGCGTACGCGGCAAACGCCGCATTCAAGCGATCCGCCCGCCCGCGCTCGGCCGGGTCGGCCGGCGCCGGGCCATCCCCGTCCAGGTAGCGCCGCGTCGCTTCACTCCAGTCGTCGCTCGTCATAGCACCCCCTCCAGCCGCTGGCGCACCGCCGCGCGCGCACGATGCACGCGCATCCGCAGCGTGTCCTCCCGCTCGCCCAACAGCTGCGCCATTTCCGCGTAGGACCGGTCGTCCAGGTGCCGCAACACGAACGCCTCACGATGCTCCGGTGCAAGACCGTCCAACGCGGCCGCGATCGCCATGCGCGTCTCCGCGGCCCCCACCCCGTCGTCCGCCCGCTCCGGCGCCGCCGCTCGGACGGTCTCGAGCGGCAGGTGCATGCGGCGCCGGCTGCGGTGGTTGCGGCACTGGTTCGTCAGGATGCGGAAGAACCAGGCCCCGAACCGTGCCGGCTCGCGACAGCCGGCGAGCCCGTCGTACGCGCGGATGAACGCCTCCTGCATCGCGTCCGCCGCCAGGTCCGCGTCGCCGCAGACGGCGGTGGCGTAGCGGCCGAACGCCTTCCGGTACCGCTCGACCAGCACCGCGTACCGCTCCACGTCGCCGCTCAGCACGCAGGCCACCGCCTCCCGATCCGAGAGCTCCGCCCGCGCTGCGCCTGCCGCCATCCCGCCTCCCTGCGGGCGCGCCGCCCGCCAGCGCCACGGGCGGCGCCCCCCGCCAACCCTACGGCGTGATCATGAAGTTCACGTCCGTCACCGACTCACCCCGTCCAACCGTGACCGACTGGGCGTCCGCCGTGACACCGTCCACATCCACAGTATATGTCCCCGGCACCAGGAACCAGATGGTGTAGCTCCCGTCGTCGGCGGTGACGGCGCTAGCCTCGGCGGTCTGAAGCTCCGCCAGCTCGGGGGAGTCCGTCAGCGTCGCGCGTACCGTGGCGCCGGCCACCGGTCCGTTCGCGTCCGTCACCACGCCGCCGATGCTGCCCGCGATGTTCCGCACGACCGCGCGAATCAGAGGCGTGAAGATCACTCCGGTCGGCGTAGCACGGGGACCTGTGAGCCGGAAGTTCCGCGCCACGTCGAAGTCCAGCACGATGATCGTCTCGCCCGACGCGATGCTGACGCCCGCCGTGCGCACGAGGGGGTCACCCGTCCCGGCCTGCCAGGAATCGTCGAACAGATTCACCTTGATCCCGCTCTGGGCGCCGCTCGGCACTTTGAGGTCGGCCGACGTCGAGCCGTCACGGAACGTGAGTCCGTCCGCCAGCGTTACGCGGGCCCCGGTGACCTCGAGCCGCAGCTGGAGGTAGTTGCCGGCAGGGATGTCGAGCGACGCCAGCTCGGCGGTCACGCCGTTTTGGAAGTCGAGCAGGTCGAACGTCCCGCCGGCTTCGGTGAGCGTGATGGGGGACCCGTCCGCCGGAATCAGGCTGATCCGCCCGACGTCCACTTCCGCGCTCGCGAACAGATCGGTCGGCGCATCGGTGAGCTGGAGCGTGAGCCGGGCCGAGCCGCCCGTTCCGGTGCCGTCCGTACAGCCCAGCGCCAGCCCGGCGCCCAGCGCCAGGGTGGCGAACATCCGTGTCCGTCGCATGGCAAACGTCCCGTTGAGGTTCGCTGACTGACACGGGTAGCGGGCGGTTTGTGACAGGAAGGCACCCGGCGTCAGTGAAGCCGCTTGACAGTGCGGGCGTGTCAAAACGAAACGACCGCTACGCGACCCCGAGGATGCGCGTGGCGAGCAAGGCGGCGTTCTTGGCCATCCCGATGCCGACCGTCCCGACCGGGCATCCAGGCGGCAGCTGTGCGATGGCGTAGAGCGCATCCACGCCGTGGAGCGGCCCGACATCGAGCGGGAGGCCGATCACCGGGAGATCGGTGAGGGCCGCGACGGCGCCCGGCAACGCGGCGGCGAGGCCCGCCGCGGCGATGATCACCCGGTAGCCATTCTTGCGGGCGTCCTTGGCGATCCGCGCCGTCTGCTCTGCGTTCCGATGCGCCGAGGAGACCATGAGGTCGTACCCCACGCCGGCCTCGTCGAGCGCCTTGCATGCCGGCTCGACGCGCTCACGATCGCTGTCCGAGCCGACGAGGATGAGGACGGGCTTGTGCGCCACCGCCGGCTAACTCCCCGCCGCGGCCCGCGGGACATCCGGGCTAGGCCGCATACCGTCCCACGAGCAGGCTGACGTTGTGCCCGCCGAACCCGAACGAATTGGTCAGCGCGACATTGACCGGCCGGTTCACGGCCCCGCGTGGCGCACAATCGAGATCGCACTCGGGATCGGGATCGTCCAGGTTGATCGTGGGCGGGATCACGCCGCTGACGAGCACGAGCACGCTGATCGCGAACTCGAGCCCGCCGGCGGCCCCGAGCAGGTGCCCCGTCATGGACTTGGTCGAACCCGCCACGACCTGGTACGCGTGCGGGCCAAACACCGTCTTGAGGGCCTTCACCTCCGCCACGTCGCCGTGCAGGGTCGCGGTACCATGCGTGTTGACGTACCCGACCGCCGCGGGGGCGATCTCGGCGTCCGCGAAGGCCGCCTGCATCGCGCGCATGGCCCCCTCGCCTCCGGGCGCGGGTTGGGTGATGTGGTACGCGTCAGCGCTCATGCCGAACCCGAGCACTTCGGCGTAGATCCGGGCGCCGCGTGCCTGCGCATGCTGCAGCTCCTCGAGGATCACGATGCCGGAGCCGTCCCCCATCACGAACCCGTCGCGCCCCCGATCAAACGGCCGGGAGGCCCGTTCCGGCTCGTCGTTGCGGGTGGAGAGGGCCTTCATGTTGGCAAAGCCCGCCACCGCGAGCGGCGTGATCGCCGCCTCGGCACCGCCCGTGATCATCAGGTCGGCCGATCCGCGCTGGATCAGGCGGAACGAGTCGCCGATGGCATGCGCCGAGGAGGCGCACGCCGACACGGTGCAGTAGTTGGGGCCTTTGGCGCCCGTCCGGATCGAGACGATACCCGAGGCGATGTCGGGAATGAACATCGGCACGAAGAACGCGGAGACGCGGCGGTAGCCTTCAGTGAGCGAGATCTTGCACTGCTCCTCGAACGTCCCGATCCCGCCGATGCCGCTGCCGATGATGACCCCGGCCCGCTCGGGCTCCGGAACGGTCTCCCCCAGGCCCGCGTCCTGCATCGCCTGGGTGGCCGCGGCGATCGCGTACTGGAGGAAGAGGTCGTAGCGCTTGGCCTCTTTCCGATCCATGTACTGTGACGGCTCGAAGCCCTTGACCTCGCAGCCGAAGCGCACGTCCAGCTTGGCCGGATCGAAGCGCTTGATGGGGGCCGCCCCCGACCGGCCCGCCACGAGTCCGGCCCAGGTATCCGCAGCATTCAGGCCCAGAGGCGACACGACCCCCAGGCCTGTGACGACGACACGACGCGCCAACCTACTTGTTCCCCATCTTCTCGTGGAGATACTTGAGCGCATCGCCGACCGTGCGGAGCTTCTCGGCCTCCTCGTCGGGGATGTCGATGTCAAACTCCTTCTCGAACGCCATCACCAGCTCGACCTGATCCAGGCTGTCCGCCCCCAGGTCCTCCATGAAGCTCGCGCTCTCGGTCAGCTTCTCCCGCTCGACTCCGAGCTCCTCGGCGATGATATCCTTGACCTTGTCCTCGATGCCGCCCATGTGAGTCCCCGTTCGATGGAGGGTTTACATGACCATCCCGCCGTCTACGACCACGACTTGGCCTGTAATGTAGTCGGCGAGGTTGGATGCAAGAAAGAGCACCGCGTTGGCAACGTCGTCCCGGTGGCCGAGGCGGCCCAGCGGGACCTGGCGCAGCAGCAGCTCCCGCTGCTGGTCGGTGAGCGCCCGGGTCATGTCGGTGTCGATGAAGCCGGGTGCCACCGCGTTCACGAGGACGTTGCGCGACGCGAACTCCTTGGCGACGGCCTTGGTGAGGCCGATCAGGCCCGCCTTGGACGCGGCATAGTTCGCCTGACCGGCGTTGCCGATCAGGCCCACGACGCTGGCGATGTTGATGATGCGCCCCCAACGTCGCTTCATCATGCCGCGCGTGGCCGCCTTCGTCATCAGGAAGGCGCCCTTGAGATTGACGCTCAGGACCGTGTCCCAGTCCGCACCGGTCATGCGGGCGAGCAGGCCGTCGCGCGTGAGGCCCGCGTTGTTGACCAGGATGTCGACGGGACCGAGCCCCTGCTCCACCGTCTCGAGTGCCTGCACCACCTGGTCCTGGTCGGCGACACTGCCACCGACCGCCAGCGCGCGCTCCCCGAGCGCGGCAGCCTGCTGGCCGGCGCCGGCGGCGTCGACGTCGACGACGGCGACCTTGGCCCCGGCCTGATACAGCTTTTCCGCGATCGCGGCACCGATGCCGCGCGACCCACCCGTGACCAGGGCGACCCTGCCCGACAGATCAATCATGCCAGCCCCTTTTCCAGGAAGACCTCCACCTCAACGGCCGTGCCGAGGTTGCCCACCGGCACGCCCGGCGCGATCCGCCGGGCGAGACCTGCGAGCACGGTGCCGGGTCCCAACTCGAGGAACGGGGCACCGGCCCCCAACCGGGCGAGCGTCTGGACGGACTCGACCCAGCGCACCGGCGTGGTGAGCTGCGCGCCGAGCAGGCGCCGGGCCGTGGCCCCGTCCCGCACTGGCTCCGCGGATGCATTCGCCACGACGGGCGCACGCGGATCGCGCAGCGTCACCCGGTCGAGTGCCTCCGTCAATCCCGCGACGGCCGACGCCATCAGCGGCGAGTGGAACGCGCCGCTCACCTTGAGCGGCAGCACCCGCTTCGCCCCCGCCGCCTTGAGCGCGGCACCGGCTCGCTCGACCGCCGGCGGATCACCAGAGATCACCACCTGATCGGGCGCGTTGAGGTTGGCCGCGACCGCGACCTCCCCGTCCCGGCTCGCCGCGGCGCAGATCGCGGCCACGCGGCCGGGGTCGAGTCCCAGCACCGCGGCCATGGTTCCCGGTCGCTCCCGACCCGCCGCCAGCATCAGCTCGCCCCGGGTCCGCACGAGCCGCACCGCATCGGTCAGGGTCAGCGTGCCGAGCGCCGCGTAGGCGGCGTACTCGCCGAGCGAGTGGCCCGCCGCCGCCAGCGGCGCGAGTCGCTCGCCCACCACGGCGTGCACCGCGAGCGTGTGGACCAGGATCGCCGGCTGCGCGTTGTGGGTAAGCGTCAGCTCGGACTCGGGGCCTTCCCACATGAGGCGCGACAGCGCCGTCCCCAAGGCCGAATCCGCTTCCGCGAACACCGCCCGCGCCGCGGGAAACCGCTCGGCCAGGTCCTTCCCCATGCCCACCCGCTGGGCCCCCTGGCCTGGGCAGAGCAGGACCGCGTTCACCAGCGCAGCGCCATGCTGGCCCAGGTGAAGCCCCCGCCGAAGGCCACCAGCAGCACGATCATGCCCGGCTGCACGCGGCCGGAGCGGACCGCCTCGTCGAGCGCGAGCGGAATCGACGCCGCCGACGTGTTGCCGTACCGATCCACGTTCACGTAGACCTTGTCCATCGGAATCTCGGCGTGCTTCGCCGTGGCCTCGATGATACGAATGTTGGCCTGGTGCGGGATCAGCACGTCCACGTCTTCGCCGCGGAGTCCGGCCCCCGTCAACGCATGGTCGCAGGCGTCCGCCATCGAGCGGACCGCCGACTTGAACACCTCGCGCCCGGCCATCTTGATGAAGTAGGAGCGGTTCACCAGCATCTGCTCGGAGGGTGGCTCCAACGCGCCGCCTCCCTGACGGTAGAGCAGGTGACCGAGGGTGCCATCGGACTTGAGGTAGGTGGACAGGATGCCGCGCGCATCGTCCGCCGGCCGCAGCACGCCGACCCCCGCGGCGTCGCCGAAGAGAATCGCCGTGGACCGGTCCTGCCAGTCCATGATGCGCGTCAGGCGTTCCGCGCCGATCACGACGACCGTGCGGGCGGTGCCCGCCGCGATCATCGATTCGCCGACGGTCGTTGCGAAGAGGAATCCGCTGCAGGCGGCGCCGACATCGAAGGCGGCCGCGTGCTTCGCGCCGAGTGCCGCCTGCACGTCGCACGCCTGCGACGGCAGCAGCCGATCCCAGGACGCCGTGGCGACCACGATGGTGTCGACCTCGTCGACGCCGATCTGTGCGTCGTCAAGGGCCTGCCGCGCCGCAGCGCTGCTCATGTACGCGAGCGTCTCGTGGTCCTCGGAGACGTGGCGCTCGCGGATTCCGGAGCGCTCGTGGATCCACTCGTCCGACGTGTCGAGCATGCGCTCCCAGTCGGCGTTCGTGAGGATCTTGGCCGGCACGTAGCGGCCGGTCGCGACGAACCGGGCAACGGGGCGCTTCACGCAGCCGTTCCGTCCGCCATGTCCGCCCCGATGTGCGCACTGAGGTCGCGGCCCACGGCGCGTGCGGCCACCGAGATGGCGTTCTTGATCGCGCGGGCGGAGGATCGGCCGTGACAGATGACCGAAACGCCGCGCACCCCGAGCAGCGGAGCGCCCCCATACGTCGAGTAGTCGAGCACGGCCGAAACGCGCCGCATGCCCTCGCTCTCCAGAACCGCCGCGGCCATCTCGTGCCGCAGCAGCCCGGTGAACAGGTGGGCGACCGACTCGTAGAACTTGAGGACGACGTTGCCGATGAAGCCGTCACACACCACGACGTCGACGTCGCCCCGCACGACGTCGCGGCCCTCGACGTTGCCGACGAAGCGGAACGCATGCGCCTCGGCCCGCAGCAACGTGTGGGCTTCGCGGACGGTGGCGTTCCCCTTTTCCGCCTCCTCCCCGATGCTGAGCAACGCGACGGCGGGCTCGCTCCGCCCCAGAACGTCGCGCGCGTACACGGCCCCGAGGTGGGCGAAGCCGCGCAGCTCGCGGGCGCTCGAGTCCACATTGGCGCCGACGTCGAGCACCAGCACCGGCTTCGACGCCGTGGGAAACAGGGCGCCGATGGCCGGACGCTCGACACCGGGATGGAGCCCGAGAATCAGGGCGCTCGCCGCCATCACGGCTCCGGTGTTGCCAGCCGAGATGAACGCGTGGACCTTGCCTTCGCGCTGCAGTCTCAAGCCAACCCCGATCGACGATTGCGGCTTGCCCCGCACCGCCGCCAGCGGCTTCTCGGCCATCCCGATCACCTCGGGCGCGTCCACCACCCGAATCCGCTCGGGCGTCCCGCCCGCCTTGGCGAGTTCCGCGTTGATCTCCGGCGCCCGGCCGACCAGCAGGATCTCGGCGGACTCGGGGAGTCCGCCCAACGCCTCGAGCGCCCCGCCCACCGGAGCCCCAGGGGCGAAGTCCCCACCCATGGCGTCGAGCGCGATCCGCACGGCGATCAGGCTTCCTCGGCGACCTGGACCCGCTTCTTCCCCGCGTAATAACCACACGTCGGACACACGCGGTGGGGCCGCTTCGGGTCACCACAGCGCGGACACGGCTGCAACGCCACCGGGGCGGCCTTGTAGTGCGTGCGGCGCTTGCGCTTCCGGCTCTTGGAGGTCCTGCGCTTCGGTACCGCCATGACTACCTCGTTTCGTCGTCAGCCCGCGGTTCCGGCACCTCGAGCGTCGCCCAGCGGGGGTCGCGCTCGGACGGGCACCGGCAGGGCTCCACGTTAAGATCCGTTCCACACCGCGGGCAGATCCCGCGGCAGTCCTCCCGGCACAACACGAACTCCGGCGCCGCGAGGATCAGCTCCCCGCGGATGGCGTCGCCCAGGTCCAGCTCCGCCGTCCGCGGCGGGATGACCACCACCGACGGGTCGTCGGCTCCCTGGTCCTCGGTGAACAGGAGGTCGACGGTCTCGTCGATCACGGCATCCACCGGCACGAGGCAGCGGCGGCAGGCGACGCGAACCCGGGTTTCGAGCCGCCCCTCCCAATAGAACGAGCCCGGGCCGCTCGCCATGATGCGGCCCGAAACGCGCACCGGCTCAATTGGCGTGAACTCGAGGTCGGCGAGCCCCGGATCGTCCGGCTGGACGACGGCATCCGTCTCGAGCGGGCCCGCCGCAAGGTCGCGCAAGTCCACTCGTAACATAGCCGGTAATCATATGGTTCGCAGCGACTTGGGTCAACTTGCCCGGTCCGGACCCCACAGTCCCGTCAGCTCGGCTTCCGGAAAGAAGAATGCGATCTCCCGCGCCGCGTTCTCGTCCGAATCCGACGCGTGGATGGCGTTCCGCTCCTTGTTCTCGGCATAGAGGCGCCGCACCGTTCCCGGCGCCGCCTCGGTCGGATCGGTCGCGCCAATCATTTGGCGGAGCTGGGGAACCGCATCAACCCGTTCCAGCACCACCGGCAGGCAGGGCCCCGACGTCATGAACGCGCAGAGGGAGCCGTAGAACGGGCGGCCCCGATGCACGGCGTAGAACGCCTCGGCCTCGGCCCAGCGAAGGCGGACCATCCGCATCGCCCGAATCGCGAAGCCCGCCGCCTCCAGGTGTGCCAGAATGCCCCCGGTCTTGCCGCGGGCCACGGCATCGGGCTTGATGATGGCGAGTGTCTGCGTCATGCTCGAGTTCCGTCCCCCGACTTGTGGGTCCCCCGCGCCCGTGCCGCCGGCGGGTGAAGCCCACCGGCGCGCGCGCGCTCCCCTGCTCCTCCGGCGCCTTCTGCCGCTCCTACCGCCGTTACGGCCCGAACAGGCGACGCACGATGTCGTCGCGCGTCAGCAGCCCGACCAGCGCGCCGTCCCGCACCACCGGGACCCGTTCGAGGTTCTTGTTCACCATGAGCGCCGCCGCGTCGGCCAACAGCTGATCGTCCGAGAGGCAGAGGACGCTCCGGTCCATCGCCTCTCGGACCGTGACTTCCCGCGCCTGTATGACGGACAGCCGGCCCGTCGGCCGCGCTCCGGCGGCCGGGTATTCACCGCTCAGCTTGCCGGCGTAGCGCGGCAACAGGTAGCGCAGAATCTCCCCGTGGCTGATCACCCCGAGCACTTCGTTCTTCTCCGAGACCACCGGGGCCGCCGGCACGCCGTGCGCCACCAGGAGGCGGGCCGCCTCCGTGAGCGGCGCATCAGGCTGGACCGTCACCAGCCGGCCGACCAGCACGTCCCGCACGAGGAGCTCCGCCGGGACCTCCACCTCCGCCAGCAACGGCGACGCCAGCACCTCGTCCGGCGTCGCCGCGCGCTCCAGCATCGCGATGATGTCTTCCCGCGCGAGCGCCCGCGCGAAGGCGGCGAGCGCGCGCAGGTAGGCCGACCCCTCCCCCGGAGGGGCGAGCAGCAGCAGCACGATGCGCGCTTCCTTGCCCGGATCGTGCACACGATGGACCGGCCGGCTCGTCACGCCCAGCACCGCGGTGACGCCTTCCACGGCCTCGGTACGGAAGTGCAGCAGGAACGCCTGCTGCCCGACGGTGACGGCCTCGCCGGGCAGCGCCTCCGCCAACAACTCCTCCAGCCGCTCGGGATCGAGCGCGCGTCCCGACGCGATGGCCGCATGCACCAACGGACGGGCGACGTCCCGCACCGTGTCGCCGGGCACGGCGAGCACGATGCGGTCGGCGGAGAGGAGCTCGGAGAGCTTCACGCGGTGATACGCCGTTCCGCGAGCAGCGGCACCACGTCGGCCGGCCGCTTCATCACGCCAATGCCGGCGCGCGCGAACGCGGCGATCTTCTCCGCCGCCGTGCCGCTGGCCCCCGAGATGATGGCGCCGGCGTGCCCCATGCGCCGTCCGGGGGGCGCCGTCTGGCCGGCAATGAACCCGACGATCGGCTTGCGCACCCGCTCCCGCGCGTATTCGGCCGCCTGCTGCTCGTCCGTCCCGCCGATCTCGCCGATCATCACGATCGCGCTCGTGTCGGGATCGGCCTCGAAGGCCGCGAGGCAGTCGATGAAGTTGGTCCCGATGATGGGGTCGCCTCCGATCCCGATGCAGGTCGACTGCCCGAGCCCCGCCTGCGAGAGCTGGTGGATGATCTCATACGTCAGCGTTCCGCTCCGCGACACCACGCCGACCCGGCCTTCCCGGCAGATCCCTCCGGGAATGATGCCCACTTTTGCCCGTCCGGGGGAGATGACGCCCGGACAGTTGGGGCCGATCAGCCGTGTGCCCCGCTCCGTGAGATACGGTAGGACGCGGGTCATGTCGAGGACCGGCACGCCCTCGGTGATGCACACCACCATGCGGACACCGGCGTCAGCCGCCTCGTAGATCGCGTCCGCGGCGAAGCGCGAGGGCACATAGATCACCGCGGTGTTCGCCGCCGTACCCTGCACCGCCTCCGCGACGGTGTTGAAGATCGGGACCTTCCGCTCGAAGAGCTGGCCTCCCTTCCCCGGTGTCACGCCCGCCGCGACCTGGGTGCCGTACTCCATCATCTGCTTGGTGTGGAACGATCCGTCGCGGCCGGTGACGCCCTGCACCACGAGCCTGGTGTCGTGCCCGATGAAGATGCTCATGCCGCCCTCCCCGCCAGCTGCACGGCCCGCTTGACCGCCTCGTCCATGTCGGTCAGCGCCGCGAAGCCCGCCCGCTTCAGGATGTCCACCCCCAGCTGCTCGTTGGTGCCGGTCAGTCGAATGACGATCGGCACTTTGAGCTTGGCGCGCGACGTGGCCGCCACAATGCCGTTCGCCACGTCGTCGCACCGGGTGATGCCGCCGAAGATATTGAACAGGATGCACTTCACGCTCGGATCGCTGGTGATGATCTCGAGCGCCGCGACCACCTTCTCGGGGTTACTGCTCCCGCCGATATCCAGGAAGTTCGCCGGCTCGCCGCCGTAGAACTTGACGAGGTCCATCGTGGCCATGGCGAGGCCGGCTCCGTTGACGCAGCAGCCCACCGCGCCGTCGAGCTTGATGTACGAGAGGTTCGCCTCCCGCGCTTTCACCTCGGCCGGATTCTCGGCGGTGGCGTCGCGCAGCGCCGCGATGCTCTCGCGCCGCTCGAGCTCATTGTCGTCCACCGCGATCTTGGCGTCGAGCGCCACGACCTGGCCGTCCGGTGTCGTGACCAGGGGGTTGATCTCCGCCAGCGAGCCGCCGGCCTGGAGGAACGCCGTGTAGAGCCGCTGCATGATCGCCGCCGCGGACCGCACCTGGCCGAGATCCTTGAACAGGAAGAACGCCAGGCGCATCGCCTGGTGCGGCAGCAGGCCGTAGCGCGGATCCACCGCGAGCTTCATGATCTTCTCGGGCGTCTTGGCCGCGACCTCCTCGATGTCGATCCCGCCCGCCGGGCTGACCATGAACACAGGGCGCTGACGGGCGCGGTCCACGATCACCCCGACATAGCTCTCGCTGGCGATGTCGGCGGCCGGCACGACGAGCACCTTGTGGACCGTCAGTCCCTTGATCGTCATGCCGAGGATCTTCCCGGCGTGGGCCCGCGCCTCGGCGGGCGTGGCCGCGAGCTTGACGCCGCCGGCCTTGCCCCGGCCGCCGGCGTGGACTTGGGCCTTCACCACGACCCTGCCGCCAATGCGGCGGGCGATCGCCTCGACTTCGGCGGGCGTTGTCGCGACGTCCCCGTCCGGCACCGGTATCCCGGCCGCCTTGAGCAGGGCGCGCGCCTGATATTCGTGCAGATTCACGCGTCGTCTCCCGTGATGGTGGTTCCCGTCTGGCCGCGCAGCGCCGCCGCCCCGTCGCCGAGGTGGGCGATCACCGCACGCCGCCCGCCACCGCGCACGAACGCCACGGCGGCTTCGACCTTGGGCCGCATGCTCCCGGCCCCCAGCCCCCCGCCCGCGAGCAACGCCTCCGCCTGCCGGAGCGACAGGGTGCGAAGCGCCCGCTGCTGCGGGGTCCCCCAGCCTTCATAGACCGCGTCCACGTCGGTGAGGCTCATCAGCGTGTCGGCGTCCAGTCGCACTCCGAGGATCGCGGCGGTGCGGTCCTTGTCCACCACCGCCTCGACACCCTCCCAGCCCAGACTCGGGTGGCGGTAGACCGGCGACCCGCCGCCTCCGGCGGCGATCACGATCTTGCCCTCATCCACCAGCTGCCGCACCGCGTGCCATTCGGCCACGTCCACCGGCAGCGGACTCGGCGCTAGACGGCGCCATCGGCCCGCGCCGTCCCGGCCGAGCGGGATGCCGCGGGCACGGTAGCGTGCCACTTCCGCGTCGCTCAGCGCGTGCCCGATCGGCTTCGTGGGCACGAGCCCCTCCGGCCCGATCGCCACCAGGGTCTGCGTGATCGTGGTCAGCACCTGACGCGCCACGCCGGCGTGGTCCAACGCGTTCTGCAGCGACTGCTGGATCATATAGCCGATCCAGCCCGCGGTTGCGGACACCAGCACGCCAAGCGGGAGCGGCTCCACGCGATCGTAGGCGAGCTCGTTGCGCTCGAGCTCGTCGCCGACCTGCGGTCCGTTGCCGTGCACGATGGCGATGCGCCATCCGGCACGCGCCAACTCGACGACCGCGGCCATGGACTCCCGGGTGTGACGGAACTGGTCGGCGATGGTGACACGCTCGCCCGGCGGCTGCAGGGCGTTGCCGCCGAGCGCCACGACGACCGTTCCGGGAGCGTGCACGCGATCCGGCTCCTCCCGCCGAGCGGGACCCTCAGGGGTTCGAGTCACGGTTCCCCGCGAGCGCGCGCTGGAGGCTCTCCCACGCGTCGCCGAACGCCTTCCAGTCGCCCGCCGCGCGGGCCGAATCCAGCCGACGGAACGCCGCGCGCGCCGCCGCCAGCGCGTCCGCGGCCCCAGCCGGCGCGACCGGCGGCGCAACCGGCTGAACACGTCCAACGGCCTCCGCGAGAGAGCGGCCCCGCCCGACCGCTCCGCGCCACCCCAGCGCGACCCCCACCAGGGCTCCCGAGTCGGCGTAGAACGCCTGGAGCGCCACTGCCCCATCGGCGAAGGGGACCAGGCGCACGGTCCCTTCGATCACGCTGTCCCGCGTCGGCTCGCTGCGGAACTCGCGTGCCAGCTCCGACGGACCGGGCAGCACGTACGGCTGCGGGTATGCCAGCGCCGTGAGCCGCTGAACGCCCTGGCGCATGGTGCCTTCGATGACGGCCGCGACGCGCGGCTCGCGCAGCACCTCGTCCACGGCCCGGAGGCGGAGTCGCACCGCGCTGTCGCCCGGGGCCGGGCCGACCCACCAGAACGGCTCCGCGGGGCGCGCACGGCCCGCCTCGGCGCGGAGCAGCGCCACCTGCTTGATGAACTGCTCGTGCGGGTAGCGGACGTGGCGCAGCACGGCGGGCGGAATCGCGCTCGCCCGCTGGACCAGACCGGGCAGCAGGGCGGCCCAGGCGCGGCTCAGCGGATCGGCGTCGGGGAGCAGGAACAGCTCCGTGGCGCCGGTGTGGGCGTCCACCAGGCCGAGCAGGCCCGCACGCAAGTAGCGCACGTCGTCGCCACGCCACGTGATGCGCTGCGACAGCGGGAAGGCCTCGGCCGACACGTAGCCGGACGCGAGCCAGAGCAGTCGTTCGCCGGCGACCACCGGGTAGGCCGCGCCGAATCGGGCGAACGGCGCGAAGCGGGCGAGGCGCGCGCCGACCGCCCGGTAGGCGAGCACGACTGTTGCCCGCCCCACGGCCGCGGAGGTGAGCAGCCGGGGGGCCTGGAGGGTCCACGCGAGCGCCAGCCGACGCCACAGCCCCCCCGCCACGATGCCCGCCAGATGATCGGGCGGCGTGATCGCGAAGTCGGTGAATCCCGGCGCGAACCACACGGTGTCGTTGCGCAGCGCCAGGTCGGTCGGCTGCGCGACGGCCGAGTCGGGGTGGTCGAGGTGGGCAATGTAGAGCGGCATCCCGTCGTCGGTCGCGGCCGCTGCCTGGATCGCGACGGCGCCGATCGCCGAGCCGAACGGCTCGCCGTGGCGCCGTTCCCAGCTCAGGTCCCGATCGACCGCGCGCGCCCGTGCGGTATCCGTCTCGCGGACGCCGAGCAAGACCGGCACGTCGCGCCCGCCCGCTCCGGGGTAGGCCGCGAGGCTCGTCTCGAACACGACATCCGCGCTGCGGGGATCGGGGGCCGGCCGCCCGTCCGCCAGGCGCAGGACGTGGCTCGCGGCGAACTCCTCCCACACCGGGGCCCGCTCCAGCACCGGGGCATGGCGGGCCACGAACGCGTCGTCGGGCACGGCGAGCTGCAGGGGCACGGTATCGACGCCCAGGGCGAACGCCCGACGCAGGAACTGCGTGGCGAAGGTCTCGAGCTCCCGGGAGCGTCGTCCTTCGGACCCGCGCGCCGCGCCGACGAAGCCCGGCAGCACGTAGTGTCCCAGGAACGACACGAGGAGCAACGCCAGCCACGCGGCACCGACCAGGCCGCCGCGCTCCACGGCGAGCCAGAGCAGCGACACCACCGCAACGATCACCGCCAGGGCGCCCAGCACATGGGCCACGGGAATGCGGACGCCGGTGAGGACCGCATCGTACTTCACGTTGTGCAGGCCGCCCACGAGCTCGGCGGGCTCAAGCCGGTATCCCCACGCGAGCACCAGGGCGAGCACCGCGAGCAGCACCGCGAGATGCCGGCGCGCCAAATCGGTGCACACGACGCGGCGCTCTTCCCACCGCACCGCCCCGATCGCCCCGTAGAGCAGTGCCACGAGACCGAGCACGACCCCTACCAGCAGCAGCACGTAGCCGTGCACGACCCGGGACCACGGCAACCGGAAGAGGTAGAAACTCACGTCACGGTTGAGCACCGGGTCCTGGATCCCCACCACCAGCTTCGACTCGACGAGCGCGCGCTGCAGCCACCACGCGCCGGTGTCGTGGCTCAGGGCAAGCGCGAGGATCGCGCCGATCGCCACCGCTCCGGCGAGCAGATACTTGCGCGGCACCGATTCGGCGATCTCGAGATTGCCGAGCCGGCGCGGCACCTGCACCGAGCCGATCTGGCGATAGACGAGGTACACATTGCCGATGCACCACGCCGCGGCGAGGACGAAGCCGGCCGCGTCGAGCGCGAGCCGGAGGGCCGCGATATCGCGATGCGGCTCGGCGACGCCGAGGGCGTCGGCCCAGAGACGGCCGGTCGTGGCGACGGCGAGCCACCGGCCCAGGAACAGCGCGGCGAGCGCCGCTCCGAGGACGAGCTTGAGCCAGAGCCCGCGTTTGGGCATCGGGCTACGAGGCGATGCCCTGACCCCGGAGCCAGGCCTCGACCTCGCCGCGGTAGCGGGCGAGCTCGGCTTCCGAGGTCGCCTCGAACCGCATGACGAGGACGGGCTGCGTGTTCGATGCGCGCAGCAGCCCCCAGCCGTGCGCGAAGCTCACGCGCACGCCGTCCAGGGTGAGGGTCTTGTACCGCGTCCCGAACTGCGCGGCCGCCCGCTCCACGACGGCGAACTTGCGATCGTCGGGGCAGTCGATCCGGATCTCGGGGGTCGCGAACGTGCGCGGCACGTCGGCGTAGTGGCGGGACAGCGGGCCGCCCTCGCGCGCCACGAAAGCGAGCAGCCGGGCGGCCGCGAACAGCGCGTCGTCGAAGCCGAAGTAGTCGCCGCCGAAGAAGATGTGACCGCTCATCTCGCCGGCGAGCGGGGCGCCGGTCTCCTTCATCTTGGCCTTGATCAGCGAGTGGCCCGTCTTCCAGATGACGGGCGTGAGCCCCGCGGCCGCCAGCTGGTCGCGCAGCACGTCCGAGCACTTCACGTCGAAGATCACCGGCAGGCCCGGTCCCATGCGGTGCACGAGATCGCGCCCGAACAGAATCAGCAGCTGGTCGCCGAAGACGATCGTGCCCTGCTCGTCCACCGCCCCGATCCGGTCGCCGTCGCCATCGAACGCGATGCCCAGCTCCGCGCCGGTGCGCCGCACCGCGGCCTGGAGATCGCGCAGGTTCGCCGGCACCGTGGGATCGGGGTGGTGGTTGGGGAACGTCCCGTCCGACTCGCAGTACAGACCGATCACGTCGGCCCCGAGGCGGGAGAGCGTCGGCACCGCGGCGACGCTCGCGACGCCGTTGCCGCAGTCCACCACGACCTTGACGGGCCGCGCCAGTGGGCCGTTGCGCGACACGATCGCGTCGGCGTAGCGCCGCAGCACGGAGGTGTCGGTCTCGAGCCGTCCGGCCCCGCTGTCGAGGGCGTCGGTCTCGATCAACTGGCGCAGCCCCTGAATGCCCTCCCCATGCAGCGTCTCGCCGGCCGCCAGCATCTTGAACCCGTTGAACTCCGGCGGGTTGTGCGACCCGGTAACCTGGAGCCCGCCGTCCACCGCGAGCTCGTGGACCGCGAGGTACAGCGCCGGGGTCGGCAGCAGACCGACGTCCACCGCCGTCCCGCCACTCAGCGCGATGCCGTCCCGCGCAGCGCTCGCCAGGCGCTCGCCCGACGGGCGGTTGTCGCGCCCCACCGCGAGCCGCGGGGCGCGGCCGATCCGGCTGCGCGCGTGGGTGGCCAGGGCCCGGCCGATCGCGTGCGCGACGGCCGGCGTCAGCTCCGCGTCGACGACGCCGCGGATGTCGTACTCTCGGAAGATCCCGGTGGGAACCTGCACAGGGGCACCTCGTCCCTCGACTCGACTCGTCCGGACTCAGTGGAGCGAGCTGATGATCACTGCGCCCGCGGGGCGCAGGTTCTCGCCCGTCGTCCGGGCGACGTCCAGCGCGCGGTTGGGCCAGACCCCGAACAGCAAGAGAACCAGGGCGGCCGCCAGCACGACGGCACGCGCGCCGCCCGCGAGCGTGGCCCCTTCGGCCACTTCGGGCCGGTCGGCGGGCTTCATGTACATCGCCATGATCACCGGCAGGTAGTACCCTGCGGACAGGACGCTGGCTCCGACGAGGATGACCGCAAGCGAGCTCTGCCCGGCGGCGACCGCGCCCGTGAGGATCAGCCATTTCCCGATGAAGCCGGCCGTCCCGGGGAAGCCGAGCAGCGAGAGCATGAACACGGCCATCCCGAACGCCAGCCATGGCCGCCGATCCGACAGCCCGTTCAGATCGTCGACCAGCAGGTCGCTCTCGCCGTTCCGTCCCACCGCGCCGACCACCGCGAACGCGCCGACCGTCATGAGCGTGTAGGCCAACGCGTAGAACAGGAACGCGGACACTCCCTGCGTCGTCCCCGTCGCGACCGCGGCCAGCAGGTACCCCGCGTGCGCGATCGAGCTGTACGCCAGCATCCGCTTAAGCCGGCGCTGCGCGAGCGCGATGACGTTCCCGACGACCATGGTGGCGGCGGCAAGCCACCAGACCATGGCCTGCCAGGCAACATGGGCCTCGCCCAGCGCGACGATGCTCACGCGCAGCAGCGCCGCGAACGCGGCGGCCTTCACGACGGCGGCCATGTACGCCGTCACCGGCGTCGGCGCGCCGTCGTACACGTCGGGGGCCCACATGTGGAACGGGACCGCCGAGACCTTGAACCCGAAGCCGACGAGCAGGAGTGCCACGCCGAAGCCGAACATCGGGCGATGCACGACGGCGGACTGCGACAGTTGGAAGCCGATCGCGGTGAGGTTGGTGGTGCCGGTGGCGCCGTACAGCAGCGCGATGCCGTACAGCAGGAACCCCGACGCGAACGCGCCGAGCAGGAAGTACTTGAGGGCCGCCTCGGCGGATTGCGGGCTCTGGCGCCGGATGCCCGCCAGCACGTACACGGAGATCGACATCAGCTCGATCCCGAGGAACAGGACGAGCAGGTCCGCCGCCCCGCCCATCAGCAGCATCCCGATCGTGGCGAACAGCAGCATCACGTAGAACTCGGGGACCAGGATGCGCTCCCGACCCAGGTAGCCCAGGCTCAGCAGCACGGTGGCGATCGCGCCGAGCAGGAGCACGGACGCCGTTGCCCAGCGGAACCCGTCGACCGCGACCATCAGCGGCAGCCCCTCGACCTGCGTGTTGGCGCGCCATAGCCCGATCACGACCACCAGCGCGACGACGAGGCCGACGAGCGTGAAGCCCCCCGCCCAGCGGTGATGGTCGGGTCGGTGGTGGCGCCAGCCGATCACCAGCAGCAGGAGCAGCGCCCACGCGGTGAGGACGATCTCGGGCAGAAGCGCCGTGGCCACGCCCAGCGGCGTCGACAGAGTCGATCAGCAGGCCGCTCATCGCGCGGTCCTCCCCGCCGCTGCCCGCCCCACCTGCAGCGTCGGCGGCGCGCCGGCGCGCGCCTGCTCGACGAACCGGGCGACCGAGGGCTCAATGCGGCTCAGGAACGGCCTGGGGTAGACGCCGATCCACAGGATCATGACCACAATCGGCACGAGGATGGCGAGCTCGCGGCGCGACAGGTCCTTCAACGTCCGGTTCTCGGGCTTGTCGAGCGGGTTGTAGATGATGCGCTGCAGCGACCACAGCAGGTAGGCGGCCGCGAAGATCACGCCCGTTGCCGCGATGCCCGCGGCCCAGGGCTGCGTGCGGAACGACCCGAGCAGCACGAGAAACTCGCCCACGAACCCGTTGGTGCCGGGGAGCCCGATCGACGACAGCGAGACCAGCGTCAGGATCGCCGCGAAGGCCGGCATGACGCGCGCGATGCCGCCGTACGCCGCGATCTCGCGGCTGTGGCGGCGCTCGTACATCATCCCGACCAGGAGGAACAGGGCCCCGGTCGAGATGCCGTGGTTCACCATGATGAGGATCGCGCCGGCCACGCTCTGGTTGGTGAGCGCCCAGATGCCGAGCATCACGAAGCCGAGGTGGCTCACCGACGAGTAGGCGATCAGCTTCTTGAAGTCGGGCTGCACCATGGCGACGAGCGCACCGTAGATGATCCCGACCACCGCGAGCACGATCATGAGGGTCGCGACCTGGGGGTGAAACGCGACGCTGGGGAAGAACGGCACCGCGAACCGGAGGAAGCCGTACGTCCCCATCTTGAGAAGGATGCCCGCCAGGACCACCGAGCCGGCGGTCGGCGCCTCGACGTGGGCGTCCGGCAGCCACGTGTGGAACGGGAACAGCGGCACCTTGATCGCAAACGCCAGCGCGAACGCGCCGAACAGCCAGAACGCCCACGGCCGCACCAGGTCCGCGTGGCTCAGCAAGTAGGCGTAGTCGAAGTCGTAGCGCCCTGCCTCGCGCCCCACCACCGCGTAGAACACGAGGATCGCCACCAGCATGAGCAGCGATCCCACGAACGTGTAGAGGAAGAACTTGATCGCCGCGTAGAGCCGGCGGGCGCCGCCCCAGATCCCGATGATGAAATACATCGGGATCAGCATGATCTCCCAGAAGACGTAGAACAGGAACAGGTCGAGCGCGATGAACACGCCGAGCATGCCCGTGGTCATCACCAGCATCTGCGCGTAGAAGCCCCGCTCCTTGCTGGTGATGTACGCCCAGCTCCCGAGGATCGCGAGCGGCATGGTGAAGGTGGTGAGCAGCACCATGAAGACCGAGATGCCGTCGAGCCCGACGTGGTAGGAGATCCCGAACGCGGGAATCCACCGGGCCACGAACTCGAGCTGCATGGCCCCCTCACCCGGGTCGTAGCTCCACCACAGCCCCGCCGACACGAGGAACTCCACCAGGGCGATCGCGAAGGCCACGTGCTTGGCGCGCGCCGCTGGGACCGCGAGCACGAGCAGGGCGCCCGCCAGGGGCAGCACGAGCAGCGCGTTCAGGATCCAGCGATCGTAGCCGATGCTCAGCAGGAAGTCGCTCATCTCAGGATCGCGTCACGGCGCGCAGCATCAGCAGCACGCCGACGACGAAGAAGAAGACGTAGGTGCCGACCTGACCGGTCTGGAGCCACGAGCCGATGGCACCGAATCCGCGGGCGACCCGGGCCGACCCGTTGACGCCGGCGCCGTCGATCACGCCCGCGTCCACCGCCCGCCACAGCACCTTCTCCGACAGCCAGACCAGGGGACGCACGACCAGCGCGTCGTAGATCTCGTCGATGTACCACTTCTTGAGGAGCACGCGCTCGATGCCGGTCTCGGCGGGCGCGTCGGCCGCGCGCACCAGTCGCGCCGGCTTGAGCAGCCGCCAGGCGCCGAGCATGCCGGCCGCCGCGATCAGCGTGGCGAGGCCGAGCAACGCCCACTCGGTTCCGTGCGTGAGGTGCGCCTCGGGCCGGAAGAAGTCGCCGGCCGAGGTGACGGGCTCGAGCCACTCCTTGAGCCAGCCGGCACCCGGCAGGATCTCCGGCAGGTTCAGCACGCCGCCCAGCAGGCTCCCCGCCGCGAGCACCAGGAGCGGGCCGGTCATCACCCACGGCGCCTCGTGCAGGTGCTTCTGCTCCTCCGTCCCGGCCCGGCTCGGGCCGTGGAACGTGTAGAGCATCATGCGCGTCATGTAGAACGCGGTGAGCAGGGCCGCGAGCGCGCCGACCGCCCAGAACACGTAGAACACCGGATGCTCGTGGCCCTTGAGGAACGTCTCCGCCAGGATCTCGTCCTTGGAGAAGAACCCGGACAGGCCGGGGACCCCGGCGATCGCGAGCGTGGCGACCCACATCACGCCGGCGGTCCACGGCATCCAGCGCCTCAGGCCGCCCATGTTGCGCATGTCCTGCGGGTCGTCGTGGCTGTGGGTGGCGTGGTAGGCGTGGTGCAGCGCGTGAATCACGCTGCCGGATCCCAGGAACAGCAAGGCCTTGAAGAAGGAGTGTGTGACCAGATGGAAGATGCCCGACGAGATCGCGCCGACGCCCACCCCGACGAACATGTAGCCGAGCTGCGAGACGGTCGAGTACGCCAGCACCTTCTTGATGTCCCACTGCTTGAGCGCGATCGTGGCGGCCCACAGCGCGGTGAGGGCCCCCACGCCGGCGACCACGGCGCCCGAGATCGGCGCCATGGCGAACAGCAGATTGGTGCGCGCCACCAGGTAGACGCCGGCCGTGACCATCGTGGCCGCGTGGATCAGGGCGGAGACCGGCGTCGGGCCGGCCATGGCGTCGGGCAGCCAGGTGTAGAGCGGGATCTGCGCCGACTTGCCGGTGCAGCCGAGGAACAGGAAGAGCGTGATGGCGGTGATGGTCGGCCCGCCGATCGCGAAGACGCGGGAGGCCGAGCCGAACACCTGATCGAACGCGAGCGAGCCGGTGGCCTTGAAGATCATGAACATCGCGATCAGGAACCCGAAGTCCCCGATGCGGTTCATGATGAAGGCCTTCTTCCCCGCGTCGGCGTTCGCCTTGACGTCGTACCAGAACCCGATCAGGAGGTAGCTGCAGAGCCCGACGCCTTCCCACCCGATGAACAGGATCGGGAAGCTGGCGCCGAGCACCAGCACCAGCATGAAGAAGACGAACAGGTTGAGGTACGCGAAGTAGCGCGGATAACTCCGGTCGGCACCCATGTAGCCGACGCTGAAGATGTGGATCAGCATGCTCACGCCGGTGACGACGAGCAGCATCACGGCGGACAGCTGGTCCACCTGAAACGCCACGTCGAGCCGGAGGTCGCCGATCGGCATCCAGGGCCACAGCGTCACGATGAACGGCTCGCCGGGGCGGATCACCGCGACCTCGCGCACCACCGCCAGAGCCACCACGAACGCGGCGACCAGGACGCCGACGCCGATCGCCGAGACCGCGCGCTTCGCGTCGGGCTTCCAGAAGCTCAGGGCGCCGTTCGCCAGAAAGCCGACGAACGGCAGGAGCACCACGAGCCAGACCAACTCGATGACGGGAGGCATTAGCCGCGCAGCAGGTTGATGTCCTGGAGGTTGACCGACTCCTTGTGGCGGTAGACGGCCAAGATGATCGCGAGCCCCACGGCCGCCTCGGCGGCGGCGACGGCCATCACGAAGAACACGATGACCTGGCCGTCCGGCCCGAGCTGCTGGGCCAGGGCCACGAACGTGAGGTTGACCGCGTTGAGCATCAGCTCGACGCACATGAAGATGACGATGGCGTTGCGGCGCAGCAGCACGCCGCCCACGCCGATCACGAACAGCAGCGCCGAGACACCGAGCGCGGGGCCGAGCAGCATCTAGATCTTCCTCTTGGCGAGCACCACCGCCCCGACGATGGCGGCGAGGAGCAGCACGGACGTGATCTCGAAGGGCACGAGGTACTGACGCAGCAGCGGGTCGGCCACCATCCCGACGGCGGTGCGGGCCTGCTCCATTCGGGCCAGCTCACCGGCCGGCAACGGGTACGCCGCCGTCTCGCCGGCGAAGCCCCCCGCCCCGCGCACCGCGCGGACCACGGCCCAGAGCTGCACGCCGATTCCCCCCGCCAGGAGCACCGCCACCGCCCGCCCGAACCAGCCGCGCAGGTCGGAGGGGCCGCCGCGCCCGAGATTCAGCAGCATGATCACGAACAGGAACAGCACCATGATCGCGCCGGCGTACACGAGCACCTGGATGATCGCGAGGAACTGCGCGTCGAACAGCAGGAACTCCCCGGCGAGCGCGCACATGGTGAGCACCAGCCAGAGGGCGCTCGCCACCGCGCTGCGCCGGGTGACGCACAGCAGCGCCGACACCACCCCGACGCCCGCGAACGCCCAGAAGAGGATGTCGCGCATGCGTCATTCCCCCTTGGGGTCGGAGGGATCCCACAGCGTCGAGACCGGGTGCGTCTGGGCACAGAGGCGCTCGAGGTCGTACACGAACCGCTCCCGGTCGTACTCGGCGTTCTCGTAGTGCACGCCCACGTGAATCGCCTCCTCGGGGCAGACTTCCTGGCAGTAGCCGCAGAACACGCAGCGGAACTCGTCGATCTCGTAGATCAGCGGGTAGCGGTTCCCCTGCTCGTCCTCCCCGGGTACCAGCTTGATGCAGTTGGCGGGGCAGATCTGCGGGCACAGCCCGCAGGCCACGCACTTGGCCCGGCCCTGCTCGTCGGTGAGCATGCGGTGCGTGCCGCGCCAGCGGGGATCGATCGACCAGAACCCCTCCTGCGCGGTCTGCTCGGGGTACTGCATCGTCACCGAGCGCCGGAACACGTGCCGGAACGTCACCGCCATCCCCTTGAGCGTCGCGCGGAGGTAGCTCACCTCCCGCTCGGGGCGGTGCATGCGCTTCACACCGATCGCCATCTACGCCTCCACCCGCGTGCGCCGTTGCGTCCCGGCGACGAGCCGCTGCCGATCGAGCCCGAGCACGAGCGCCGCGACCAGCGGGACGTTCACCAGGAACAGGACCATGCCGTATCTCCAGTCCTGCGGCACGCCCGCGCGCTCGAGCAGCAGGACCGCCGTCGCCATCACGACCACGTACGCCAGCGCCACGGGCAGCAGGACCTTCCACCCGAGGTACATCAACTGGTCGTAGCGGAACCGCGGCACCGTCCAGCGCACCCACACGTAGACCCAGACGAAGAACAGCGTCTTGAGCAGGAACGCGAGGTTGGTCAGGAGGAAGCGCGCCACGGCCTCCCCCGTCCACGCCGTCGCCACCTGCTCGTCCCAGTGCGTGAACGGAATGTCCCAGCCGCCGAAGAACAGCGTCGCGATCAGCGCGGACATCGTGATGAGGGCGGCGAATTCGGACAGCGGGTACATCGCGTACTTCATCGCGCTGTACTCGGCGTGATAGCCGGCGACCAGCTCCGCCTCGGCCTCGGGGAGGTCGAACGGCAGCCGGTTGGTCTCGGCGAACGCCGCGATGTGGAACAGGATGTAGCCGAGCATGGCCGCGAGCACGAGCCACACCGTGTGCTGCTGGAACGCGACCACCTGCGTGAGCGGCACGTTGCCGGCCAGCAGCAGCACGACCACGAGTGAGAGCCCGATGGTGAGCTCGTAGCTGATCATCTGGGCGCTCGCGCGGAGCCCGCCCAGCAGCGAGTACTTCGAGTTGGACGACCAGCCCGCCAGCACGACGCCGTACACCGCGACGCTCGAGATCGCGATGATGAACAGGAACCCGATCGGCAGGTCGGCCACCATCGCCGCCACCGGCGCCTGGTGCACCACGTGTCCGAGGAGCGGGAGCGTGATGTCGAACGGCGGCAGCGGCGCCGCGAACGGAATCACAGCGAACATGATGAGGGACGGGACGAACGACAGGAGCGGCGCCAGCTGGAACAGGAACTTGTCCGCTCCGGCGGGCACGACCTCTTCCTTGATCAGATTCTTGAGCCCGTCGGCCACGTTCTGCAGCAGGCCGAACGGCCCTACCCGGTTGGGACCGCGGCGGTCCTGCAGCAGCGCGCTGCCGCGCCGCTCGATCCACACCACGAGAATCACGCCGATCAGCAGCGCGGTGAACAGCCCGACGACCTGAATGGCGCTGACCAGCAGCAGCCCCTTGAGCTCCGGACTCACGCGGTCGCTCCCGCCGGCGTGCGCTGGCCCAGGCGGGCCCCCCGCATGCCGAGCACCGTGTAAGACAGGCCCCCGAACGTCTCGACCTCGGCGGCCAGCATCGCGAACGCCTCGGCAGCACTGCCGGGCTCCGGACCCCGCCCGAGCTCAGCCAGCAGCCCACCCAGCACCCACCACGCGGGCCGCGCCATCCCCGGCCCGCCGCGGGCCTGCGTGTAGCGCTGCACCCGGCCGTCGCGGTTCACGAACGTGCCGTCCTCCTCCGCGACGTCGGTGATCGGCAGCACGATGCGGGCGCCACGCGCCGCCTCGGGCAACGTGGTCCCGAGGTAGATCACCGCCGGCGCCTGGGCGAGCGCGTCGGCCGGCAGGTCATGCAGCGCCTCGTCGAGCACCAGCACCACGGCGGCCCGCCCCACCCCAGCCACCGCGCGATCGAACGCCTCCGCGTAGCCAAGTGCGGTGGCACCCCGCACATTGGGCGCCCGCTCCTCGCGCAGCGCCAGATGAGGCACGCCCGCGAGCGGCGCCTCGCCGGGGACTCGCGCCACGCGGAACGCACCGCGGAACCGCTCGCCCGCCACCCGGCGCGCCAGGTAGAGCGCTTCGGTCGACGCGGCCGGCGAGGCGAGCACCAGCACCTCGCCACCGACCCCGGCAATCAGCTCCACGGTCTGTCGCAGCGCCTCGTCCCAGTCGGTCGCCGCGAGGCCGCCGTCGCGGCGCACCAGCGGCGCCTCGATCCGGTCGCCGCGGTTCATCCAGCGGTAGGCCAGCCGGCCGTGATCACACATGAAGTAGCGGTTCACGTCCGGGTTCACGCGCGGCCGGAGCCGCACGACGGTGCCCTGGCGTGTCTCGAGCGCGATGTTGCAGCCCTGCGAGCAGCCCGTGCAGACGCTCGCGGTCTTGTCGAGCTCCCAGGCGCGCGCCTTGTGCAGGAAGTCCTTGGAGAGCAGCGAGCCCACCGGGCAGAGATCCACCACGTTGCCGGACCACGGGTGGTCGAGCTGCCGGTCGGGATGCACGCCGATGTACGCCCGGTCGCCGCGCTCGCTCACGTTGAGGATCGGCTCCTCCGCGGCGTGTTCCATGAAGCGCACGCAGCGCGTGCAGAGGATGCAGCGGTTGGCGACGTACAGCACGTCGGGGCCGAAATCCTCGACCGGATTGAACCGCTTGGCGTAGGTCGGCGTGTAGCGGGTGGACGCGCGTCCTTCGCGGAACACGTAGTCCTGCAGCTCGCACTCGCCGGCCTGGTCGCAGATCGGGCAGTCGAGTGGGTGGTTGATCAGCAGGAACTCGAGCACGCCTTTGCGCGCTTCCACGGCCTGCGGCGCGAAGACGTTCACCACCTGTCCCTCGGCGACCGCCGTCGCGCACGCGATCTGCAGCTTGGGCTGGCCTTCGATCTGCACCAGGCACATGCGGCAGACGCCGGCGATCGGCAGGCCGGGGTGATAGCAGTAGTGCGGGATCAGGACGCCGGCCCGCTTGGCGGCCTCCAGGATCATCGTACCCCGGGGCACGGAGACCGTGACGCCTTCGATCGTCAGGGTGACCTGTTGTGGTGTGTCAGCCATGGAGATCCTATGCCAGCGCCAGCGCGGGCTTCCGCGCGCCCGTGATGTACGCCTCGAACTCGCTGCGGAATTTCTTGATGCCGCTCACGACCGGTGCCGCGCACGAGTCGCTCAGCACGCAGATCGTCTTGCCGGTCATCTGTTCGCCGAGATCGAGCAGCAGATCGAGGTCCTGCATCTCGCCCTTGCCCGACAGGATCCGCTCGAGGATCCGCACGGTCCAGCCGGTCCCCTCGCGGCACTGGGTGCACTGGGCGCAGGACTCGTGGGCGTAGAACCTGGCGAGCCGCATGATCTGGTACACCAAGTCGGCCGAGTCGTCGTACACGATCATCCCGCCCGAGCCGAGCTGCGTGCCCGCGGCGACGCAGCCCTCGTAGTCGAGCAGGCAGCTTTCCGCCTCCGCGCGCGTGATCAGCGGGACCGACGAGCCGCCCGGCTGGACGGCCTTGAGGGTCCGCCCCGGCCGCAGGCCGGCCATGTCGTACAGCAGCTCACGCAGCGGGAAGCCCATCGTGACTTCGTAGTTCCCCGGCCGGGCGACGTGACCGCAGATGCTGAACAGCTTGGTGCCGGCACTCTTGGGATTGCTCAGCGAGAGGCCCTTGTACCACGCCGCGCCGCGGTTCAGGATGTGCGGCACGCTCGTGATCGTCTCCACGTTGTTCACCGTCGTGGGCATGCCGAACACGCCCATCTGCGCCGGGAACGGCGGCCGGATCCGGGGGTTGCCGCGCTTGCCCTCGATCGAGTTCATCAGGGCGGTCTCTTCGCCGCAGATGTAGGCGCCGGCGCCGCGGTGGATCCACACGTCGAGCCGGCGCCCGGTCCCCATGGCGTTGGCGCCGAGCACGCCTTCCTTGTACGCCTCGTCCAGCGCGCCCTGCATGACGCGGATCGCCTCGGTGAACTCTCCGCGGATGTAGACGTAGGCCACCTCCGCCTGAATCGCGTGCAGCGCCACGGCGCAGCCCTCGATCAGCGCGTGCGGCGTCCAGCGCATGATCTCGCGGTCCTTGAACGTCCCGGGCTCCGACTCGTCGGCGTTGCAGCAGAGGTAGTGCGGCTTCGACTTCTCCTTGGGCATGAATGACCACTTCATGCCGGCGGGGAAGCCGGCTCCGCCCCGCCCGCGCAACCCCGCTTCCTTCACGACGTCGATCACCTCGGCGGGCTTCATCGCGAGCGCCTTGCGGAGCGCCTGGTAGCCGCCGCGCTTCACCCACCCGGCGTAGGAGCGAGCCTCGGGATCGCCGAAGAACTGGGAGAGCAGCACCGTCTCGCGAGCGTGCGGCTTGTGGGGATAGCCCATCTACTCCTCCTCCCTTCCACCCCGCCCCGGGGCTGGAGCGGCAGGAGCGGCAGAGGCAGCAGACGTCATTATGGATACCTCTGCAGCAGGCCGGGCACCTGCTCCGGCGTCACGTTCTCGATGAAGTCGTCGTCCACCAGGACCGGAGTCGCGAAGCCGCACGCGCCGAGGCATTCGACCTCGACCACGGTGAAGCGGCCGTCCGGCGACGTCGCCCCGAGGTCGCCGCAGCCGGTATGCTGGAGAAACGCCGCCGCCACACCCTCGGCGCCGCACAGGTTGCAGGGGCTCGTCGTGCAGATCTGGATGAAGTGCCGGCCCACCGGGTGCTGGTGGTACATCGTGTAGAACGTCACGACGCCGCGGACGTAGGCCGCGGTGAGGCCGAGCGTCTCGGCAAGCTCGACCATCGCCTCGTCCGAAATCCAGCCATGCGCTTCCTGCACGAGCCACAGGGCCGGCAGCAGCGCGCCGCGCTTCGTGGGATACCGGGCGAGCAGGTCGTCGAGCCGCCGGCGCCGCTCGCCCACGAAGACCGGCTGGTAGTCCGAGGTCGTCTGCTTCACCGGTCGATCTCTCCCATCACGACGTCCACGCTGGCATTGATCGCGATCAGGTCCGACAGCAGGTGGCCGACGGCCATCTTCTCGATCGCCGCCAGGTTGATGAACGTGGGCGGACGCACGCGCCAGCGTACCGGCTTGGCGGTTCCGTCCGAAACCAGGTAGTAGCCCAGCTCGCCCTTGGGTCCCTCGAGCGAGAAGTACGCCTCGCCGACCGGCGCCTGCACACCCTCCATCACCTGCTTGAAGTGGTGGATCATGGACTCCATGTCGGTCATCACCGCGTGCTTAGGCGGGAGGATCACGCGGTGGTCGTCCACGTTGATCGGCCCGCCGGGCAGGCGGTCCATCGCCTGCTCGAGGATGCGGACCGACTGGCGGATTTCCTCCATCCGCACCAGGTAGCGGTCGTACACGTCCCCGTGCTCGCCCACCGGCACGTCGAAGTCGTACGTGTCGTACCCGAGGTACGGCCGGTCCTTGCGCACGTCGTAGGGCACGCCACTCGCGCGGAGCATCGCGCCGGAGAGGGAGTAGTCGATCGCTTCGTCGGCGGTGAGCACGCCGATCCCCTGGGTCCGGCCGCACCAGATGCCGTTGCGGGTGAGCGCCGCGTCCACCTCGCCGAGCACCGCGAGCAGGCTGCCGCAGCACTTCCGGAGGCCGTCGACGAAGCCGTCCGGGATGTCCGCCATGAGGCCGCCCACGCGCGTCAGCGACGTGGTGAGCCGCGCCCCCGTCCAGGCCTCCTGGAGGTTGTAGATCTTTTCCCGCTCCTGGAACATCCAGAGGAACGGCGTGAAGGCCCCGATGTCCAGCGCGGTCGTGCCGGCCCACACCAGATGCGAGATGACGCGGCTCATCTCGCACGCGATCACGCGCAGCACCCGGCAGCGCTCGGTGATCTCGATCCCCATGAGCTTCTCGGCCGCCATCGCCAGGCACACGTTGTTCGACATCGGGGCCAGGTAGTCCATCCGGTCGGTCAGCGGGATCAGCTGGTTGTAGTGGCGGTACTCGCCGAGCTTCTCGAATCCGGAATGGAGGTAGCCGATGTGCGGGATGACCCGGAGCACGACCTCGCCGTCGAGCTCCACCACGAGGCGCAGCACGCCGTGCGTCGCCGGATGCTGCGGCCCGATGTTGATCAGCATGTGCTCGCCGCCGAGCTGCGCCGCCTCGTCGACCGCCCGGTCCGCGTCCGCGACCCCGAGCGGCAGCGTGACGGGCCGCCCCTGCGCGTCCACGCCGGTCGTGCCGAGGCTCAACTCCACCGTGCGCTGCTCAGCCATGGCGCTCCTCCCGCGCCGGGATCGGGCCCCGATCGCTCCGCGCCACCCGCTCGCGCATGTCCGCCGGCAGGTCGTAGGACGCACCCGCGATGCCGAGCTCTTCCATCGAATAGTGCGCCTCGGGCTCGGCGGTGAGGACCTGCCGCACCTGCTCGGAGCGGGAGAACCGGCCGCGCAGCGGGAAGTCCTTGCGGAGGGGATAGCCCTCCGCATAGGTCTCCCACATCAGGATGCGGCGCAGATCGGGATGGCCGCGGAACGCGATGCCGAACATGTCGTAGACTTCGCGCTCCAGCCAGTTGGCCGCGGCCCAGAGCGGCACGATCGAGTCGACCTCGAGCGGGCCGGCCTTATCGAGCTGCGCCTTGACGCGGAGCGGGACCCGCCGGTCGAGCGAGAACAGCTCGTAGACGACCTCGATCGGCAGCTCGGCGTCGCGATACTCGACGGCGGTCACATCCACGAGGTAGTTGTACGCCTGGTCCGGCGCGGTCTTGAGCCATGTGAGGATTTCGCGGTTCTTCGCCGGGTCGATCGTGACGATCGTGTCGCCGCACGACTCCGCGACGCGCCGGACGGCGGGACCGAATCGGCGCTTCAGGGCTTCCGCTGACGGGTTCATGCGCCCCTCACGCGGAGCGGGTCTGGTGGAGCGAGTTGCCGAACGGCTCCGACAGCTCGTCGATCTGGTCGGCCGGGAGCCGCAGCCCGCGCTCATCGAGCGTCTGCTCGATGCGGATCGAGGGATCCGCCAGCGTCTCGCCCCGGATCTTCTTCTGCAGCAGCAGGATCCCGTACAGCAGGCCCTCGGGGCGCGGCGGGCAGCCCGGGACGTACACGTCCACCGGCACGACCGTGTCGATGCCCTGCACCATCGCGTAGGTGTCGAAGATGCCGCCGGTCGACGCGCACGCCCCCATCGAGATGACCCACTTGGGCTGCGGCATCTGGTCGTAGATCCGGCGGATCACCGGTGCGAGCTTGAACGGCAGCCGACCGGCGCACAACAGCACATCGGCCTGGCGCGGCGAGAAGCCGAGCCGCTCCATTCCGAACCGCGCGATGTCGTAGCGCGAGGCGGCGGTGGCCATGAATTCGATGGCGCAGCACGCCGTGCCGAACGGCATTGGCCACATGCTGTTGGAGCGCGCCCAGTTGACGAGGAAATCCAGACGGGTGGTGAGCCAGCTGGGGGAAACGGGTGCGATGATCGCGCCCGGCTTCCCCCCCGCACCCATGCCGGGCGGCGTGATCACTCCCATTCGAACGCTCCGCGCTTCCAGACGTAGACGTAGCCGACCGCGAGGATCAGGATGAACACGGCCATCTCCACGAGGCCGAACATGCCGAGGCGTCGAAAGGCCTGAGCCCACGGGATCATGAACACCGTCTCCAGATCGAAGACGATGAACAGCATCGCCACGAGGTAGAACTTGACTGAGAAGCGTTCCCGCGCGCTGCCGAGGGGCGGCATGCCGGACTCGTATGGCACGCCCTTGATCGGCGTGGGACGCCGGTTGGACAGCCACAGCGACGCGCCGATGAAGGCGATCCCCGCCCCGGTCACCAGGACCAGGAGCATCAGGAGCGGCACGTACTCGCGGATCATAGGATTCGGCCCGTGAATTTCGTGAAAAAATTCACTTGCTCAGAGGTCGCAAGTTACCTAGCCTTTCAGCGACGTGTCAAGCAAAATGAAGTGGCGTAACGGCGTACGCCGCATATCTTTCGCCAACGCGTCCTCATGTGACCTTCACGCCAACTTCAGGAACTCGGCGAACCGTTCCATGGCCATCAAGTCCGACCGCTGGATCCGTCGCATGGCGCGTGAGCACGGCATGATCGAGCCGTTCGAAGAGCAGCAGGTGCGGGCCGGCGCCGTCAGTTACGGCCTGTCGTCCTACGGGTACGACATGCGGGTCGCGGATGAGTTCCGTATCTTCACCAACGTGCACTCGACGGTCGTGGACCCGAAGCACTTCGACCCGCGCTCGCTTGTGGAGTACCATGGTACCGTGTGCATCGTTCCGCCCAATTCGTTTGCGCTGGCCCGCTCGGTCGAGTATTTCCGGATCCCGCGCCACGTGTTGACGCTGTGCGTGGGGAAGAGCACGTACGCGCGCTGCGGGATCATCACCAACGTCACGCCGTTCGAGCCCGAGTGGGAGGGCCACGTGACGCTCGAGATCTCCAACACAACGCCGCTCCCGGCCAAGATCTACGCCAACGAGGGGATCGCGCAGGTGCTGTTCTTCGAGGCCGATGAGGACGACGTCTGCGCGGTCTCGTACGCGGACAAGAAGGGCAAGTATCAGGCGCAGCGGGGCGTGACCCTGCCGAAGATCTGACGACCGCGCCGGCCATGGCCCTCGTCCGCTGTCCGAAGCACAACGTTCCCTACAACGACGAAAACCCCCGCGGCTGTCCGGCGTGCCATCAGGAACGACTTGGCGGCGAGCAGGCGACGATGATGCGCGACCTCGCTCGGGCGTCGCAGGGCGTGCCGCGGGTCGAGATCCTGCCGCCCCCCGCGGCCGACGAGCCGGTCACGACCGTCCTCGACCCGTGGGGCGGTTCGGTCACCCGGCCGCCGCGCGTGCGGACTCCGGAGCCGGCCGCCTGGGAGAAGCTGCTCCGGTTCGTCCGGGCGAACGCGGTGATCGTCTCCGCGCTGGGCCTGGGCCTCGCCGGCGTGGTGATCCTCTGGTCGGTGTCGCGCCCCGCGTTCGAGCAGCAGGCAATCCCGGCGCACATCGCGGGCGACGCGCTGCCCTTCCCCGCGCAGCCCAACGTGGCGGTCGCGGGGGTCATCGCGCTGCTGGGAGCCGTGCCGCCCCAAGTCAACCCGGACAGCCCCACGCTCGCCCGCTATGACTATGGGCGCGGCGCCGTGGTGGACGTGCTCAACGGCATCGTGTACGCGATCACGCTCACCACGCCCGAGCGCGCCTGGAACGGCGCGCGTGTCGGGCTCGACGAAACGCGGGCGCGGGGCCATCTCGCGCTGCTCGGCGAGGTGCAGCAGCACGACGTACCGTCGCTCAGCGGTCAGATCGTCGGCAACTACATCGCCTACCCGACGCTCGCCGCGCTCCCGCGCCGCGTGCTCGTCACGGCCGTACGCCCACCCAACGGCTGCTACGACGTGGAGATGGAGCTCGCCCCCCAGGTGCTCGGCTACGTCACGCGCAGCGACCAGCGATTCGTCGCGGTCGCCCGCCGGGGGAGCGTCCCCTGGGACGTCGTCCACCAGGTGCGCGTCGTGAGCCGGGCGATGGCGGGCCCGTACGCCGGGAAGCCGGCCTGCCAGTAACGCACCGCATTCCCGGAGCGCCGTGTCCCGGAACCACGGGCCCGTCTCGCGTGCCGCCGCAGGCAATCCGGCTAGAACACCACCCGCTCGTCGCTCCGCCCGAAGTTCGCGCGCCCGGCATCCTCGGCGATCACGACGAGGCGGGCTCCGGTGGGCAGGCCCGCCGCTGGCAGCGTCCCGGCCCAGACATTCTCCTCGCCGGTGAAGGCGAGCGGCGCCTCACGCACCAGGGTGGCGCCATCGTAGACCCGAGCGACGACCGTCATCCGGGCGGCATCCCACAGGCCCCCCGCGGTGAAGGAACAGCCGCACATCATGCGGATGCGCGCGCGGACCGGGAGGCTGTCGGCCGCGCGGGCCTCCCGCGGCTCGAGCAGCTCGACGATGAACCCGTGCAGCTCGAGGACGATCCCGTCGCCGGTCACGTCCCGGCCCGGGATGAGCAGCAGCGTGGTCGAGGCGCGCTGCATGGCCTGCGGGTAGTCGCGCGGTCCCTCCGCGACCACCTCGACCACGGTGGGCGTGTCGAGCGCCACCGTCGCCGTGAAGCCGGCGGCCCCCTGGGTGTCGAACACCGTCGCGCCCCGCGCCCGCGGCTCCTCCACGATGCGCCGCGTGTCGCCGGTGCTTCCCTGCTGCGCGCCCTGCGCCAACACCTCACCGGTCACCGCGTTGCGGATGATGACCGTGGCACCACCCACGGCGGACCCGATGATCTTGGCGTCGTGCGCCACCACCCGGACGGTGACGGTCGTCTGGGCCGGCAGCGCCTGCGGCAAGAGTGCAGCGAGGATGATCCCTGCGCATGCGCGTACGCGTGACATCGTTTGCCTCCAGGCTGTCCGTTTCCCGGGTCGACCGAGGAATCTAGTGCCCGCGTGTCACCGATTCGGTGCATGGTGCTCCCGTGCACGGCGGAACATGCGGAGGACACCCACGTTGCCGCACGCGCGGTGGCGTGCCACCCTCCGCCACGGGTCGTATATTCCCGGCGTCCGAGCCGGAGATCCGGTGCCACCCGATTCCACGCGCGCAGCGCCGCCCGTGATCCGTCCGTTCACCGCGCACGCCGACTACGAGGCGTGCGCCACGCTGCAGCGGGCGACCTGGGGTGACGACTTCCGCGAACTGGTGGCGCCGGCGCTGCTGCAGGTCGTGCAGAAGATGGGCGGGGTCGCAGCGGGGGCGTTCGCGGGAGATCACCTCGTCGGGTTCGTCTTCGGGATCACCGGGCTCGCGGAGGCCGGGCTGGCACACTGGTCCCATATGCTCGCGGTGGCCGAGACGCACCGCGACCACGGCATCGGCCGCCGGCTCAAGGAGTATCAGCGCGAGCAGGTGCTGGCGATGGGGATCGCCCGGATGTTCTGGACGTTCGACCCCCTGGTGGCGCGCAACGCGCACCTCAACCTGCAGCGGCTCGGAGCACGAGTGGTCGAGTACGTGCGCGACATGTACGGCGACAACCCGCTGAGCCGGACGGACAGCGTGATCGGGAGCGACCGGTTCGTGGTGCGGTGGGACCTGCGGGCGCCTGCGGGAGCACGAACGCGGCCGCCGGCCGTCGCGGCCGGCCACCCGATCATCGCCTCGACACACGACGCTTTCCCCGATGCGTCGACGGTACTGGTTGCGATCCCGTCCGACATCCAGGCGCTGAAGCACGCCGATTCGAGCGGCGCGCTCGCCTGGCGGCAATCGACGCGCCGGGCGTTCGAGCACTACCTCGCGGCGGGCTACCGCGTGACGGGCGTCGCGCCCGCGGCCACCCCCGGGAACGCCCACTACGTGCTCGAGCGTGCCCCCTGATGCTCGCCGTCCGCCGCGTCACGCTCAGGGATATCCGGCTCCCGCTCACGGAGCCGTTCCGCATCTCGTCCGGGGTGACCACCGATCGGCACATCCTGCTGGTCGAGCTGCACGACGCCGACGGCACCACGGCGTGGGGCGAGTGCGTGGCCGACGACGCGCCGAACTACTCACCCGAGACGATCGAGACCTGCCGGCTCGCCATCCGCTGCTGGCTCGCCCCGGTGGTGCTGCACCGGCCGTTCGCGACCGCCGCGGAGGTGCGCGCGGCGCTCGAGCCCGGCGTGCGCGGCCATCGCATGGCAAAGGCGGCGATCGAGATGCCGATGTGGGCGCTCGAGGCCGAGCAGCGGGATCTGTCGCTCGCGACGCTGCTGGGCGGCGCGCGCGGCGAGATTCCGGTCGGCATCTCGCTCGGCATCCAGCCCTCGCCCGCGGCGCTCGCGGCGAAAGCCGTGGCGGCGCGGAACCAGGGGTACCGCCGCGTCAAGCTCAAGATCATGCCGGGCGCCGACGTCGAATACGTGGCCGCCGTGCGGCAAACGGTGGGCGCCGACCTGCCGCTGTCGGTGGACGCGAACGCCGCCTACGCGCCCGCCGACACCGATCATCTGGCGCGGCTCGACGCGTTCGGACTGGTGATGATCGAGCAGCCGTTCGAGCCGGACGACCTCCGGCGGCACGCCGAGCTGCAGCGCCGCCTGCGGACGCCGATCTGCCTCGACGAGTCGATCACGTCGCCGGCCCGGGCGGAGGACGCGGTGGCGTGGGGCAGCGCCCGCATCGTGAACATCAAGCCGGGGCGGGTCGGCGGCTTCCTCGCGGCCCGGGAGATCCACGACGTATGCGCCGCGCACGGCATTCCGGTATGGTGCGGCGGCATGCTCGAGAGCGGCATCGGGCGGGCGCACAACGTGGCGCTCGCCTCGCTCACCAACTTCTCGCTGGCGGGCGATCTGAGCCCGAGCGCGCGCTACTGGGAACGCGACATCGTGACGCCGGAATGGACGATGAGCGCCGACGGCCTGGTGTCCGTGCCGCGGAGCCGCGTGGGGCTTGGCGTCACGGTGGACCGCGACCGCGTGGACGACCTGACGACCCGGGTCGAGGAGATCGACGCATGAGCGACCCGGCGGAGCGGCTGTTCACGGCGGAGCAGCGCGCGACCCTGCTGGCGCTGCGGCAGGACCTGCACCGCCATCCCGAGCTGGCGTTTCAGGAGGAGCGCACCGCGGCCCGCCTCGAGCAGGCCCTGCGGGCCGTGACCCCCGACGTGCGTCGCGTGGCGGGGACCGGCGTCGTGGCGCGGGTGCCGGGCCGCGACCGCGGGGCCCCCACCGTGGCCCTGCGGGGCGACATCGACGCGCTGCCGATCGCGGAGGCGACCGGCGTGTCGTTCGCCTCCGACACGGCGGGCGTGATGCACGCGTGCGGGCACGACGTCCACGCCGCGTGGGCGGTGGGAGCGGCTCAGCTCCTCGCGGCGGCCCCGGCCGCCGGCGACGTGCTCATCGTGCTGCAGCCGGCGGAGGAGATCGGGCGCGGCGCGCTCGCCGTACTCGAGAGCGGGGCGCTCGACGGCGTGCGCGCGATCGTGGGTGGGCACGTGGACATGCGGTTCGCGGTGGGGCGGGTCGTGGCGGACGCCGGCCCGATCGCGGCCTCCACCGACCAGTTCGCGATCGAGATCGTGGGGCACGGCGCGCATGCCGCGCGGCCGCACGAGGCGCGCGACCCGATCGTCGCCGCGGCGGCGATCGTCGCCACGCTCCAGACGATCGTGGCGCGGCGGCTGCCGCCGGGCGAGCCCGCGGTCGTCACCGTGGGGACGATCCACGCCGGCACAGCCGGCAACGTGATTCCCGAGCGGGCGACCCTCGGCGGGACGCTGCGGGCCGTCCGGCCCGAGACGCGGACGGCGCTGCAGCGCGAGCTCCGCGCGATCGCCGCATCGGTCGCGCGGGCGCACGGGGTCCGGGCCGACGTCACGATCGAGGCCGGCACGCCACCCCTGGTGAATGAGCCGGCGCCGATCGCCTGGGCCCGCGCGGCGGTGACCGAGCTGCTGGGGCCGGACGCCCTCACCCCGCTCCCCTCCCCCAATCTCGGCGGAGAGGATTTCGCCTTCTATATGGAGAGGATTCCCGGCTGCTTCGTCCGGATCGGCGCCCGGGCCCCGGACCAGGAGCCGATTCCCGCCCACACGTCCCGCTTCCTGCCGGACGGCGGGGCGATCGTCGTCGGCGCGGCGGTGCTCGCGGAGACGGCGCGACGGGCGAGCGCGGAGATGGCGGGAGGGTTGTCCAACCGCCTGGGTTCGCGCCCGGCATGATGCGCTCCCCTTGCAGGCCCCTCCCACCGGTTCGGTACGCATGCCGGCCCAGACGTCGGCCGCCACCTCGCCAGCGTGCGTGACCAAGGTCACAACGGCGAGCAACGGGCTTGGCTCTTGCTGAATGTCACGGGTGGAGAATCCCTGGCAGCGCTGAAGTGAGGCCAATGGAGCCGACTGTGGGGGGAGTGCAGTCATGACCCGTACCAGGATGCTCTTGCCGTTTGCCGGTATGCTTGCACTTGTCCATGCCGGCTGCGGGGACGCGATGGCCCCGCCTGCGGATCAGTCAAACGACCGCATCGCGATCGTCAACGACGCGGCGGCGCTCGCCGCTCGCGTGACATATTACGCGACCGACGTTCCCGTTCCCATCGTCAGCAGTGGCGTGGGCTACCCGACCCTCGCTGCGTCGGGTCCGTCGCTGAGCGTCCAGTCACCCGCGGGCGTCGCCGGCGCCTTCAAGCTCATGCTCCGGGCGGAGGTCGCCCCCCCCTCGATCGACGGCCAGGTCCTCCAGGCCACGTCCGTCGCGATCGTGGGAGACAAGGCTGTGGTGAGCTACAACATGCGCGGGGAGCCGTACCTCGGGGCCATCGACGTGTTCGACATTTCCAACAAGAACCGGCCGGTGCTGCGCTCGGAGGCCCTGTTCCGCAACACCGACGTCAACTCCGTGTCGACGTACGGCGGGCTCGTGGTGGCGGCGGAGGCGACCGGCGACAGCGGGTTCGCGTCGCCGGCGGCGGTCGAGGTCATGTTGCTCCTGGGACCCTACCTGGTATTGAACGACTCCTGGCGCCTGCCGTTGACGAGTTACGCGGGAACCAGCGTGGTGGTATCACGTCAGCGCGCGTACGCGACGTCGGGAGACGGCGGGGCATTGTTCGCGTTCGACGTGTACCCGCAGGCCACGGTCGATACGCTCGCCCTGCATGACGCCCGCTGGGTGGCCGTGGATGGGGGCAAGGTCGTCGTGGCCCAGGGAACGCCGGGACGGATCGCCGTGTTCGACGAAACGACGCTGGCTCCCGTCGGGACGTTCCCGTTCACCGGCGCCGACATTCCCGAGTCCAAGTCCACCGTCGACCTGGTAGGCGGAAAGGCCTTCATCGCCGCCGGCACGGGCGGCGTGCAGGTGCTGAGCCTGAGCACGGGGATGGTGGTCGGGTCCGTGGCGCGGCCCGATCCCGCCGCGCTGGGCCTGGATCCCTCTGTGGTGGTAACGAATGCCGCCGCGGCCGACGAAGACCTGCTCTTCATCTCGAACGGTGAGGCGGGCATCTACGTCGCGCAGGGGAGCAGGGACTTCAAGGACACGAGCGGCGAGACGACCCAGCAGATCACGATGCTCGGCCGACTGCAGTTCGGCAGCCTGCAGTCCGTCAATCACGTCGCCTACCGGGACAAGACCCTGGTCATCGCCGCGGGGCTGGGCGGTCTCAAGATCGTCCAAGTCGTCGACTGAGCGCAGGCGATCTGATCGCCCGGCTCGAGCGCTGGGCCATCGGCGGTGCCGGTCACCCGTCCCGCCAGTCCACTGGGTCAGGCCGTGCGGGTTGCGCCGAGGTGGTCCCCCGTGCGCACCCGTTTTCACAAAGTCGTCAATCGGCCACATTCCCCTCAATGTGAGCTACAGCACGGTCGGCCAGCCCGGCCGGGCCGAGGTTGACCCCGCCCTTTCCGTCCGCTCCTGGCAAAGGGGGGTCGATGTTTGAGACGATTCAGTCGTACCTGCCGCTCGAGTGGCGTCGCACGGTCGAGTTCCTCGGGGCTCCCCTCTGGTGGATCCCGGCCTGGCAAAGCAAGGTGCTCGCGCTGTCGCTCACGGGGAACGCGGGGCTCGACACGGTGCTCCGCCAGGTGTTCCTGCTGCTCCCCGCGCTGCTCGCGATCACCGGCGTATGGATCACCATGGCCGCGTTGTACACGGTGCCGTTCCGCTCCAACCGCGGACGGTTCGCGACGACGATCATGCTGTCCTGGTGGGACGCGGGGCGCAGCGTCTGGTTCTTCTGGGCCGGCGAGGTGCGCATGCTCGTCGTGCTGATCGGATGGGTGTGGAACGGCCTCACGTTGGCGTGGCGGCTCGCCACCCGCACGATTACGACGCTGTTCAACTCGCCATTCAGGCTGCTGGACTGGACGTCGCGTCACTACTTCAAGCCCGGCATGCCGTGGATCGCGTTCCTGCTGGTCCTCGCCTGGTCGGCGCTCGAGGCCGTGATCTTCACCTACACGCTGCAGCCCACGCTGAACGAGGTGCTGGCGAACATCACGGGGTTCGAGCCCAATCGCGCCATCGTCACGCCGGTGCTGTGGGTGCTGCTGTTCGTGCTGATCGCGGGCAGCTTCGCGTGCGTGCGGATGCTGGCGCTGGCCATCGAGCAGCGCAACGTCGGCCAGATCGTCCAGATGGCGTTCGTCGAAGTGTTCGTGATGTTCTTCGAAGTGGTGTTTCTGTACCGCGAGCTGATCGACGCCATCACGCCGTGGATCGCCCAGCAGACGGGCGGCGACCTGCGGCTGGGCCTGGCGTCGACCCTGAGTCTCGCGGCGTTCGGCTGGATTGGCATCCGCGGCATGACCTGGTTCTTGTTCGGCCGCTACGGCACGCCGGCGCTCCTCGCCGTCCTGTCGCGCGAGACGCTCACCCAGAACGGGGACTCCGTCCCCCTTCCGCCGGCTGCCGAGACCAGCGTGTTCCGGGACGCCGTCCGCGCTTTCCAGGAGGAGAGCGCCTGGTTCAAACGCGAGGGGACGTACCTCTTCCAGCTGCTGAGCCTGCCGGTTCTCCAGCTGCTCGCCGCCGCAGTCAACTTCTCGGTGGTGATCTTCCGGGCGGATCCGGTGTTCGCGCTGCCGTTCCGCGAGCTGGACGACGTGCTCGAGGTCGTCGCATTCGGCAACGGTGACCGCCTGACGCGCCGCACCAAGACGAAGAGCGCGCCGACCCCGGCGGGGGTGGCCTCATGACGCGCCGCGCGCTGCTGGCGGCGGCCGCGCTGGCGGTGGCCGCCTGCGCGCCGACCCAATCGTCGGCGCCGCCCAAGAACACGCTGGTGGTCGGGCTCGACGTGAGCGGCTCGTTCCGACGCGCCCACTACGACGACGCCGTGGAGTTCGCCGCCGCGTACCTGTACGGGCACCTGCACGGCCTCGGGGGCCTGCGCGTGCCGACCGCCGTGTTCGTGGGGTCGGTCGGTGGGACGCGGCCTGGCGAGGTCAAGGCGTTTCACCCGATCCACGACCTCATGAACAAGTCGGCGGCGGAAATCGCGCAAGAGCTGCGCAACTGGTTCCCGCCGGAAGACGCCCTCACCGACTTCAACGCGTTCTTCGACCGGGTGGCGACGCTGGTCAAGCGCCAGAACCTCGTGCTGGCACCGCTCGACGTCGTCGTCCTCAGCGACGGCGTACCGGATCCGGCGCCCAACCTGCACCCTGACAGCCTCGCGCCGTACGCGAAGCTGAGCTTCGACCCGCTGGAGTACATCTCGCGCAGCGTGACGGTACGCCTGCTCTACCCCACCCCCACCGTCGCGGTGGGCTGGGAGCGGGGCGTGCCCCGCAACCGGGTGCGCCTGTGGACCGTGGCCGGCGAGGTCATGGAGGGCTGGCGCCAGCAGCTGACGCCCGGCAGTCCGCTCGATGACCAGGATGCCCTGTGGGTCTGGGTGAGGGACAACGTGGATTTCCGGGTGCGTTCCCGGGTGCTGTGAGCGCACCCATTCCCATGGCCGGAGGCGGGGCCGCCGCGCAGCATCGGCGGCCCCGCCTGATTCCGGGACTCGATGCTCGACCGTCGTCTGAAGCGTAATCTGTATATTGTTGTCGTACAATAATTTATAACCATACATATGATGTAATGCGTCAGGCGGGTCGATCGACCGGGTGGCGCCTGAGAGTTCCCTATCACGCGCCGCATGGCTCGACAGCACTGATTGAGCCAGCAGCGTCGGCTGGGGGCTTGACGCCCGCTTGACGCCCCGGCCGCAACCTGGTCACGGATGCGCTACTAGGAGCGACCGTGACGACCCGATCCGCAACCAGCACCAACACCCCACTCTCCCGACCGCGCCGAGCGCCGTGTCACGGCCCGCCATTCGCGCGTAGCCGTCGAGGGCGCGCCCAGAGCGTGCGACGCGCGGAGGACCGCTGATGGTCGGCCGAGTGCTGGTGGTCGTCGCCGCGTGGTTCGCCGCGGCCCGGCGTCTCTACGTCAACGGCTTCGCCTGCTGCGCGGCTCCCAGCCTGCTGCTGGGGATCGATCGGCTGCTCGGGTGGTGAGCGCGGGCGGCTCCGGTCACGGCTTCACCTCCGAGACCGCCGCGAACGCGCAGACGGAGGACACTTGATCGCGCTGCGAGCTCGGCGGGGCGCGATCAGGCGGCGAAGGCGCGCCAGGTCCAGTAGGCGATCAGCAGCACGCCCACCACCGGGAACAGCCTGTAGAACACGCCGCGCGGCTTTCTGATCGGGCGGTCCATCACGAACAGCGCGCCGACTATCGGGAACGCCGTGCCAAGCACGATCCGGAAGCCCGTCACCGCCAGGACGTCCCGCAGGAGGAACAGGATGGGGAAGATGAGCGCCGCGTAGGTGACCGGGAGGCCGCGGTGGTGCCTGGACTGATCGGCGCCCTGGGCGCTCAGCGTGTTGAAGTGCGCCAGGCGGACTGCCCCACCCACCACGAACACCGCCATCGCCAGCAGGCCCACCGGCGATCGCAGACCGGCGTTCAGGGCGATGACGAACGGCGTGACGACGAACGCCACCACGTCCACCACCGTGTCGAGCTGCACCCCGTATTCCTTCTCATAGGCGCTCCGCTCGAGCCTCCGGGCCACGACCCCGTCGAACAGATCCGCGAGGCCGGCGAGGATCAGGCCCACCAGGGCCAGCTCGATCTCACCCGCCGAGGACAGCACGATGGCACCGATGGCTGCCAGGAACCCCGTCAGGGTGACGAGACAGGCGGTGTTATAGGAACCCAGGATCATGGAGGCAGCCTCGCGCCTCGCGTCGGCGTGCGCGCCGGTGCGGCGCGCGCGCATGGCCGGCCTACTTCTGGAATACCGCGCTGAACTGATCCGCCGCGCCCGGTCCGTCACCCCCCAAGGCGAGGCTGATGGTGTTCCCATCGACCATCGCGCCGTAGAGATGCATCGCCACATCACCGCCGGTTGGCTGAAAATCGATCGCGGCCCCGTCGACCGCGAACGAACCCTGCTCCCTCACGGTGGCCTCGCTGCCGTTGTTCTTGTTGCGCAGCGTGATCGCCACGTCGTACTGCGTCGCCTCGAGATCCAGGCTGCCCGACACGTAGATGCAGCAGCCCGGCGTGTCATCATAGGGCAGCCCCTGATCGTTCAGCATCACCAGATGATACGTACCGTGCGGCGCGACGATCCCGTCCGCGCAAGCCGCGACAACCCAGAGGATGAGTGACAAAGACAGCCACCGCGCCATGAGCATCTCCCTGCAGGGATCCCGGCGTCCGGCGCCCGACGCCTCTCAATGCCGGCTTGGCGACGGTTCGCGCGCCCCTTCGGCACGGCCCGTAAGCAGCGTCATCAGCGAATCGGCATGCGCCCGCACCAGCGACGACGCGGTCACCTTGCGGAGCTTCCCAGTGGCATCCGGCCGGTAGGTTGCGGCCGCCACCCGGACGGTGACCCACCTGGGCCGCTCGCCCAGGGCGTCTGGCGTGCCCTGTCCGATGGTGCGATACTGCTCGAACACCGACAGTCGGTCAACTCCCCCATCCTCGATTCGCTCCAGCACCGCCACGGGGCCGATCGTCGGCTTGCGGAGCGACGTGTAGCCACGCGTCGTCAGGAACGTCGTTGCCGTCGCGTACACCCCCACGTCCGCCCGCCAAAGCGTTCCCGATCTCTGATAGGCGTTCGTGGCGCAGGCGCCGCCGGCCGACATCAGCAAGACCATCGCGGCGACGATGCGGCTTGTGGATGGAGAATCCAGGGCCCGCATCACTCGCCAGTCGGGCCACGCGCGCCCATGCGCAGCAGCCGGATGATCGTCAGGGCGACGAACACCGTCGCGGCACCTAAGAAGCCACACTCGTCCCGCCCCAGACGAAAGAGGCCCGGCCTCCGCCGACGTCTCGCTCGTTGCCCAGCAGGGCAGCATCACCGAGCTCCAGCGACGGCCCCAGCACGTCGTTACCACCCCGAGCAGGGCAAACAGCCCGCAGGCGAGCTGGCTGAAGGGTCTGCGCCTTCTCGCCTGGTGAGTGAGACTGGGAAAGCTGGCTGAGCCCGCCGCTCCCCAGCACCCGGTCGGCAACCGCGGCGATTCGCCAGTCGGCCAGCCGGACCACAGGCTGCAAGCTGGCGTGACGCCGCACGGCCACCGCACGCTGAGATCACAACAGCAGCTCGAAGTACACGAGCGGCGCCTTGCGGTATGCGACCCGGCCCACCTCACGGAAGCCGCACCGTGCGTAGAACGCCCCGGCGCCCGCCGCGCCATCATAGGCATCGAGGCGCAGCGCGTCACTCGGCCATGACCTGGCGTGCGCCGTGGCTTGCTGGATGAGCAGCCGTCCGATGCCCTTCCCTGACGGCTCGCCGCTACGCCGAACGACACGGGCACGGAGCGCGGGTCAGGCCGCACGGCCGGTCCAGGACCGCGACTGCTAATCCTGCAAGAGGAACGTGACCTTCAGCAACACCCGGTACTCGACGACCTTCCCCTTCTCGATCACGACCTTCTGGCTCTTGATCCACGCCCCGGAGAGGTTGCGAAGCGTCTTCTCGGCTCGGGCGATGCCAGTCCGGATCGCGTCATCGAAGCTCTTCGGCGAGGATGCTTGAATCTCAGTGACCTTGGCTACGGACATAGCTGGCTCCAGTCCCAGAGGTAAATGGGGACGATCCTCCATCCCCCGTCCACCGCAACGACCCCTTGGCCGTACCGCGGCCGGTTCGGCGACGGCGCAAGCGCCGTCCGCGGTTACCGGCTGTCAGCCGGCGTCAATCGGTGCTTCTACTTGGCGATTGCTTTCTTGATCGCCCCAATGATCGACATCAAGACGCCACCGCCCACACCACCACCGGCGATACTCCCGACGGTGCTGCCAATATCCAGGCCCCCCTACCCGTGGCGACGCCCAACATACCAAGCAACTGACCGCCAAGGCCGTCACCGACGATGCCCGCAATCGAGTTGCCGAGGGTGCCCAGGGAGGATTTCTTCATCAGAGAACCAGCACCATTTCCACCCACGGCACCGCTGGCCAGCTGGATGATCAGAGGCATCCCCCTTGGACCGCTCCGATCGGCTTCTCCGAAGGTAGCGTTCGCGAGGCCGGAGCGTGAGTCGTCGATCGAGCGCTGCAAGTCACCCAGCTGCGGGCGCTCCATCGCAGGCTCATCCCGCGGCTCGGCGGCCAAACACCAGGCGCTTCGCCGTCCGGAGGGCAGCGAGCAGGAGGGCCGCTGCCAGCACCACGGCCAGCAGCGGTGCCAGCAGCGCGAGCAGGGCCAGTACCAGCGCGCCGGCCAACTCGGCGAGCGCGACCAGCGGGTTGCCCACGCCGCCTGTGATCAGGCCGGTCTTGAGCCGCAGCACGGCGGTGGCGCCCTGTACGAGACCCGCGCTGCCGCCGCCCGCGATGATTGCCAGCGTCCAGCGCAGGTAGCCGGGCATGTCCGTGAACAGGGCCGCGCTCAGGACGATCCCGGCGAGGACGGCAAGCGGCGTCGCGATCGTATCGAGCGCGTGGTCGAGCGCCGGGACGAGGTAGGCCCCGACCTCGAGCGCGGCCGCGACGCCGAGCGCGGCGAGCGCCGGCGTGGTACCAAGCCAGGCCGCGCCGGGCGCCAGCTCGAGTCCTCCGAAATGCGCCGCGGCACTCGTGGCCAGCAGCGGCACGAATATCCGCAGTCCCGCAGACGCGGCGAGCGCGATGCCGGCGCACACGGCCAGCGCGGCCTCGACGAGGCTGCCCGTAGTGGGCAGGTCGATCACCACGGGGCTAGGGGTGGCGGCGTAGCCGCATCTCCCTCATCCGTGTCTCACCCCGCCTTTGATCGGCGTCAGCGCGAAGTCCCCGTGCGGTCCATCTGCGATGGAGGCGCGCATCAGGGCGCACGCGGCGCCGAGTTCAGCCGGAAGCGCCGCCGCGCATCTTCCGATACCCCCAGAGCAGCAGGAGCGCTCCTGCAATGGCGAGAACCAGGCTCCCCAGGTTGAAGCCGGTGACGCTACCGAGTCCAAGCAGCGACCCGATGAAGCCACCCACGAAGGCTCCCCCGATTCCCAAGAGGATGGTGATGATTACGCCTCCCGGGTCGCGGCCGGGCATGATCCACTTCGCGAGGGCTCCGACCACGAGACCGAGGATAATCCACGACAGGGCGCCCATGGGTCCTCCTTCATACGGCCTGACGGGTTGGCGCGTCTGCGCCGGCGACGGCTCGCCGGCAACACCGCATGTCAATCACAGCCACCGGAACCTGCAGGACGGGTCAGCACTCCGCCAGTCGCGGCGGCCGGGATGGTCGCGCCGCGCCGACGCCTCGCACGACCCGCCCGACCGTCGGGGAGCGTTGGCTCCTCGCCGTCAAGCACCAAGCGACTGGCTGCGTTGAACGTCATCCTGTGGCATTCGGCACTGCGCCGTGTTCCTCATGATTTCGGGAGCGGGTGATAGCCCGCCGGCTCGAAGGGCGTGAGTTTCTCCAGCCACAGTTGTTCAAGCGCACGTAGGTCCTCGACTGGGTCGTGGCCCGGCGTGTCCTTCGGAGAGAGCGTGTCCACGACCTCGAAGGCGAACCCCTCCTCGCCCAGAGCCTTCCAGTCTTGCTGCAGCTCCAGGTTGCGGTGCACCCCAAGACGCAGTTGTGCCCGATGTCGGTTGAGCAGAGCGGGAATGTCCCGGCCCGCCAGGAGGAGGATCTTGCCGTTCGCAGTATTCCGAACGAGGCCGATCCCCATCGTCCGCGGGGTGTTCTTGTACTCGCGGCTCAGCATCTTGCGATCCCGCGGCATAGCTGGATCCCGAGTGGCGCTAAGGTCGTGCTCGTCCGGCCGGCGGACGGTCCCGGCTTGAGCTGCGGGCGCAATGCCCGCGGCACATCAACATCATTCTCCCCCTGTCCGGGCACCTCACGGCTTGCGGCTACCCTGCGGGCGACTCGCCTGCCCAACACGAACATACTCTCCGGAGCGGTCGCGACGGCGCCCACCGTTCTGCGTAGCCATGCCCGGCGAGCGCCTGCAATCCCGACTGCCTGCCACCTATTGTGGGGGGGGACCGACTCCGTAACTTGAGATCGAGAGCCCGCGGCCGGCGAAAGGCCAGGTCCCGTTGGGATCCTGCCGCCATCGCGCGCGTGAACATGGCCCAGCCCAGATTCCGGAGGGTCGCCACCATGACGGACACCGCATCACGCTCGGGCAGCGCCGCGAAGGTCGGGGTCGGGTTCGGCTCCGCCCTCGCTATCACCATCTCGTGGAGCGCCAACAAGTCGATCCTGTGGGCCATCATCCACGGCGTGCTGTCCTGGCTCTACGTGATCTACTACGCGATCAAGTACCAGTAGGCGGAACACCCATGCGCGGCAAACCGGCCATCACCATGCCCGACGAGGCGCGGAAGCACGCGGTCGCCTCGATCAAACGCTACTGCGCCGAACACCTGGAGCAGGAGATTGGCGAGCTCAAGGCTGTTCTGTTGCTCGGCTATTTCCTCGAAGAGCTCGGCCCCACGATCTACAACCAGGCAATCGCCGACGCTCGCACGTTCTTCGAGGAACGGGCCGCGGACCTCGACGGCGTGTGCTATCAGATTGAGTTCCCGTTCTGGACCGGGAAGTAGTTGTTCTTGCTTCTTACTCTTCACCTTTCACTTCTCACGTTTCCCTCGTTCCCCGTTTCCCTCTCCTCAGCACCATCGCCCCAATCACCCCGGAGGCGACCGACGCGCCGAGGATCCCCATCTTGGCGTTGTCGAGCAGCGGCGACCGCCCGAACGCCAGCGCCGCAATGAACAACGACATCGTGAAGCCGATCCCCGCGAGCTGGGCGACGCCCAGGATCTGTCGCCACGTAGCGCCCTGGGGCCGCTCGGCAATGCCCGTCCCCACGGCGATCCAGGTGAAGCCCGCGACGCCCACGAGCTTCCCCACCACCAGCCCCGCCGCCACGCCGATCGTCACCGGATGCCCCAGGGCACCCCTCAGGTCGCCGCTCAGCACCAGGCCGGCGTTGGCAAGGGCGAACACCGGCATGATGACGAAACTGACCCACGGGTGGAGCGCGTGCTCGAGCCGCTGTAACGGCGTCTCGACATGGTGCACCACCGCCGCGAGTCCGAACACGACCTCCTGCTGCTCCCCCGAGATGCGGTGCTCGGCGGGGTCCGCGTCCAGCCCCTCGAACCGATCGAGCAACGCGCGGCTCCGAGCCCGGAATTGGCCGATGTTGATCCGCGCCGTGGAGGGAATCGTCACGGCCGCTAGCACGCCCGCGATCGTGGCGTGGACGCCCGACTTGAGCAGCGCCACCCACAAGGCGAAGCCGAGCACCGCGTATACGCCCGCGTTGCGGACCCGGAGCCGGTTGGCGAGCACCATGAGCAGGAAGATGCCGCCGCCCACGGCCAGCGCGGTGCGTGACAGCTCGGCCGTGTAGAACAGCGCGATCACCAACACCGCGCCCAAGTCGTCCACGATCGCGAGCGCCGTGAGAAACACCTTGAGCGACAGCGGCACGCGGTCGCCGAGCAGCGCCAGCACACCGACCGCAAACGCGATGTCCGTGGCCATCGGGACGCCCCAGCCGCGCCCGCCGGGCCCGTCGAGGTTGAATGCCAGGAAGATCGCGGCTGGCACGAGCATGCCGCCCAGCGCGGCCACGGCGGGGAGTGCCGCCCGCTTGGGCGACGCCAGCTCACCCACGAGCAGCTCGCGCTTGATCTCGAGCCCGACGACAAAGAAGAACACCGCCATCAGCCCGTCGTTGACCCACAGCTCGAGCGGCTTGGCGAGCGCGAAGCCGCCGGCGCCGAGCGTGACCGGCGTCGCCCACAAGTCGTGGTACGATGCCGCCCACGGCGAGTTGGCCCACGCCAGCGCAACGGCCGTGGCGACCAGCAGCAGAATGCCCCCCACTGCCTCGAGCGCGACGAACTCCTGGAACGCGCGCGCGAGGCGCGTGGCGGACTCCCGCGCCACATGGACCGCCGCCGGTCTCGGGGTCATCGTGCCCTCACACCTCCTTCGTGGGTGCCGCGCCGTCCGGGGCCGCGGGGCCGGCGCGGCGCCGCAGGCGACGGATCCAGACGATCATGGCGGTGACTCCCCCCAGTGCCGCGCCGAGTACCAGCCACGCGACCCCGCCGAACGGCCCCGACACGCGGCGCCCGACCAGCGCCCCCAGCCAGCCACCGCAAAACGAAGCTGCCCACACCACGAACGGCGTGAGCAGCCAGCCGAGCAGCGTGACGACGCGCGACGCCCGGCCGGTCACCGGCGATGCACGGCCGCCGCGATCGCAACGTGGAGCGCGAGGGCGACGGCAAAGGCGAGCGCCGCCGCGGGTCCCCCGAACGCCATGAGCCCGGTGCCGCCGGCCGCGGCGAGCAGCACGACGGCAAGTCCGGCGGTCAGCAGGCCGCTGACGAGCGGGCTGGGCTCGCGCCCGGTGCGCGCCGCGAGCGCCACCACCCAGGAGCCGAGCCACGCGAGCACGGCGGATCCCATCCACCAGACCGGGAGATACCAGAACCCGCTGCCGCCGCCGATCGCGTCCCAGGTCCACGAATAGAGGTGCACCGGACGCAGCACAGCGACGTCGAGCACGGAGAACGAGAGCGCGCCGAGGAGGCCCACCAGGGACGCCCAGGCGATGCCGTCGACCGAGCGTGGCCGGATCGCGCGGGCCGGTCCGAAGGCGCACACCACGCCGCCCGCGAGAATCAGCCCCGCCTGCACGACCGTCGCCGTCGTCCCGGCGAGCGCGCGCGACAGCAGCACGAACGCTACGACGCCGATCGTGGTCAGGATGCCGAGCTGGATGCCCGCGACCAGAATGGTCCGGACGTCGGACCGGTCGGCGGATGCGGGCTGGGCGGCTGCTGTCATGCGCGCGTGCTCCGGAGAGGCGGGTTGAAGCTAGCGGTGGCCACCGGGCAGTTCAACCGCCCTGGGGCTCGACGAACAGGGCGCGCTCGGCGGTCTCCTGCCAGCCCGTCTTCCGATCCCGCACCGTCACGCGCGCGAGGTACACGCCGCGCGCCTCTGGCGGCACCGTCACCGAGAGGCCGATCCCGATCGGCCCCGACCCGGCGGGGACCGCCGTCGCGTACGTCAAGTCGAGCAGCGGCTTCCGGCGTCGGGCTTCCAGCTCGAGCTGCGTGAGCTGGCGCAGCCCGACCCGGTCCTGCGCGATGTTCAAGACCTCGAAATGCACGTCCAGCCGCCCGGGCTCCGCGGCTTGTGCGACCAGCCCATAGACCTCCCAATAGAAGCTGACCGAGCCGGCCGGAACGCGAAGCCCCGGCCGCACCACGACCGGCGGGTCCCCCTTTACCCGGGCGGGCTCCTCGAGAAAGACGTTCTCCGCGAGCACGAGATCCGACAGCCCGGTCGAGTCCACCTTTGGGACGCTCAACACGTAGCGCGCGCGCGCGGCCAGCCGGCACGGCTTGTCGAGCAGCTCGAGCGAGTACACATAGGCTCCGGGCGCCAGGACCATGCGGAACCGGTAGCGCCGCCGCCGCGGTGCGGTGTCCGCCACCTCGCGAAGCACCTGAAGCCGGCTGTCCAGCAAGAAAAAGCCGACCTGGGGGTCGGGATGCTGGCACAGCAGGGACGTCGGCCGCTCGGCGTGGACGTCCACGATGCGGTGCCCACCGCGCACGTACTGCACGACCTGGTGCTCGAACGGGATGAGGCGATCGTAGTCCTCGGCGACGTAGCCGGAGTAGGTCCGCAACGCGATATCGTCGCGCGCCGCGAGTGCCAGATCGAGCGAGGCCGGCGCCGCCCCGAGAGTCATGCGCACCACGGTCTCGTGGGTCGCGGACGACAGGTAGCTCACCACGACCTGCCGTCCGCCCGTTCCGCGTGCCCCCGGACGCACGAGCCCGAGGCCCAGCGGCACCCCACGCTGGACCAAGGCGGCCCGATCGTCGTAGAAGGCGAACACCCCGACGGTGTCCGCCACGCCGTGCTGCAGCACATCGGCGAGGAGGAGGCGCGCCCGGTGCGCCACCTGGCGCGCGTTGTAGGACTCGAGGTAGAGCGGCCACGCCAGCCGCCAGAACAGCGCCGGCGTCAGCCGGCTCCCGCCCAGCGCCGCGCGGTCGGCGTCGAGCGCGGCGTACCACTCGGGGTGCGCGGCCATCTCCCGGGCCGCGCACGCGCGCTGACCTCCGAACTCGAACGCGATGACGCGCACGGCGGCCGCGGCGCGAGGCGTGAGGCCCGCCGTGTCCTCGGCAAAGGCGCTGAGCGCGGCGTGGTCGTCGATCATCGCCGCCACGGCGACCCGGACGCGGGCACCGAGCTCGTCGTACGGCCAGACGCCGGCCCGCGCGGTGTCCAGATCGGCCATGATGGCCGCCAGGGCGTTGCTGGAATCCTGACCGAGCAAGGCCCGCAGCTGGCCTCCCGGCGGCGGGGGAACGCGCACCGTGCATCCCAGGGTGATGCCGCCGGTCCAGCACTCCAGGGGCAGCGCGTCCAGCGTCGGGATGCCGGTGGGCACCGCCTTCCGCACCTGCCGCATGTCGTCCAGCACGAGGACCCAGCGCGCCGCACCCGCGAGCAAGGGATCAGACTCGCCTGCCCGCGCGGCCATCTCCGCGAGGACTTGGCGCCACCACGCCCCAGGCACGCCGAGGACTTCCCGCATCGCGCTGTCGACCGCCGTGCCTTGCTCGATCGCTACGGCGGCGCGGAAGAGGCGCGCCGCGTCGCTGCGGAGCGCAGGATCGATCGCCTTGAGAACGGTCCCCTCGGCGGCGTGCCACGGCTCGAGGGCGTCCGCATGGCCCCGGGCCCGCCCGATCCACTGCAGCAGGAGCAGATCCGTGAGCATGCGCGCATCGAACTCGCGGGCCGGCTGCGTCGCGGCGGTGAGCAGCGCCACGGCCCACGCCGTGTCGCCGGCGGCGAGCGCGTTGCGGATCGTGTCCAGCGGGGGAGGCTCACCGAACAGCAGGCCCGGCGGGTGGCGCGCGGCGCGACCGGTCGACGGCCGCGGCCCGCCCGCCATGCACGACACGCAGAGCACGGCCAGGACGAGGAGGGGCCCGATGGCCCGAATCGCGGTCACCCGATGGTTCATGACGCGGCTCCGGAACGAGACCTGTCCGAGAGACCTGCCGTGCGGACCTACCGAGGAACGTACGGCGGGGACGGAGCGGCGCCTACCACGCGAGGCCGAGGTGACCGGCCGCGATCCGGAGGCCGATCAGCGTGAGCCGCGGCTCCACCGCCTCGATCTCGGGGACCAGCGGGGCGATCAGGGATGCCAGCCCGCCCGTCGCCACGACGTGCGGCCGCTGCCTGGTCGGCCACTCGCGCATGATCCGGCGCAGCAGCCCACTCACCGCTTCCGCGGTGCCGAGTACCACGCCCGCCTGGATGCACTCCTCCGTGCGGCGCCCGATCACGCGGCTGGGCGCTGCGAGCGGCGTGGCCGGGAGCTTCGCGGTGCGGCGAATCAGGTTGTCGGCCGCCGTGCGGATGCCGGGTGCGATCACGCCGCCGATGAACCGGCCGTCCCCCGTGATGCAGTCGAACGTCGTGGCGGTTCCGAAGTCCACCACGATCGTGTCCCGGGCGTAGAGGCTGAGCGCGGCGAGCGTGTTGACCACGCGGTCGGCGCCGACCGTGAGCGGCTCGTCCACGTCGAGCCGGAGGGGCAGCGCGCTCGCCGGCCCGACCTCGACCGGCGTCACGCCGCACGCCTGGTGGACCCCACCGCTCAGATCGGCCGCCACCGTCGGCACGACCGAGGCGACCACCGCCGCCTTCACGGCGTGGGTCGAGCGGCCCGACTGCGAGAAGTAGGTGGTGAGCATCGCCGCCCACTCGTCGGGCGTGCGCTCGGCACCGGTCGTGAGCCGCCAGTCGGCCTCGAGCCGCTCGCCGTCGAACAGCCCGACGGTGATCTCCGTGTTGCCGATATCGAGCGCCAGCAGCATGCGACCTCCGTCCGACCGAATCTAGCGCGCGCGAGCCGTGAGGCGTTAGCGGTTAGCGGTTGGTGGCTGGCGGTGGGTGGCTGGCCCGGGGGTCGTTTCCCGTTTCCCGCTTCCCGTTTCCCACGTCACTCTGCAGTTTGCGTTCTGCGTTCTCGAGCTCGACGCTCCCGGCCACGACTCGGCGCGGGCCCGCGCTGGTCTCGACCAGCAGCGCGCCGTCGGCGTCGATGCCGCGCGCCACACCGGCGGCGGGCGCGCGGAGCTGTCGGCCGCGCAGCCAGTCGAGCGCCGCATACACGCGCTGCTCGGCCGGATCCAGCCGGGACGAGAGCGCGAGGCCGTTGAGCAGCGGCAACAGGCGCTCGAGCACCGTCACGCGGGTGACCGGCACGGTCTCGTCCAGCGCCACCGCGCTCTGTGCCAGCTCGGCGGGCAGGGGACCATGCACGTTCATGCCAATCCCCACAGCCACCCAGCCCGGCTCGCCCGGCATGCCACGTGCCTCGCACAGGATGCCGGCCACCTTGCGCCCGTCGAGCAGCACGTCGTTGGGCCACTTCACCCGCGGCCGGGCGCCGAGCTGCTCGAGCGTCGCCGCCACTGCCAGTCCCACGCGGAGTGCCAGCACGCCGGTCTCGAGCGGCGCGGGCGGCCGCACCAGGTAGGCGAGCCAGATCCCCTGCCCCGCCGGGCTGTGCCAGCTCCTGCCCTGGCGGCCGCGCCCGCGCGTCTGCACGGCCGCGAGCACGGCGGTCCCGGCGCGCGCGCCTTCGGCCGCCAGCCCATGCAGCACATCGAGCGCGCTGGTCACCTCGGCCAGCACGACCAAGCCCGGCGTCCGCGTGCGCAGCGCGAGGTCCTCCGGGTCCAGCCCGTCGTATTTCATGCGGCGGGCGCGGCAGGGGCGGCAGAGGCGGCGGCAGGGACGGCAGGGACGGCAGAAAACATCAGCGCAGCAGGGCCCAGACGAGGGTGACCGCACCGATCGCCCAGCAGTACGGCGCGAACCGATGGAACGCGCGCCGCGCGAGCAGGCGCACCAGCAGCCGCATGGCGAGCACGCCCGACACGAGGGCCGCGACGAAGCTCAGCACGAGGGGCCCCGCGCCAACGACCAGGCTCTCGCGCGAGAGCGCGGGCAGGTGGAGCACCGCCGCCCCGGCGATGGCCGGCACCGCCATGAGAAACGAGAACTCGGCGGCGCGCACCGGATCGACGCCCGTCCAGATGCCCGCCGTCACTGTCGAGCCCGAGCGCGAGATGCCCGGCAGAATGGCGCACGCCTGTGCCAGACCGATCGCGAGCGCGCCTTTGGCGTCCGGCTCCGACCGGCCACCCGTCCGCGCCCGGCCGGCGGACCAGAGGATCACGCCGGTCACGAGGAAGTCCACGCCGACGACGCCCAGCGCGTGGAACGTGCGCTCGAAGAAGTCGTTGAACAGGACGCCCACGACGCCGGCCGGCACGGAGGCCAAGAGCAGCAGCCCCACCGAGCGCCAGGCCGTGCCTTTCCCGGTGAGCGCGCCCGACACGAGCTCGAGGACGCGGCGCCGGTAGACGATCAGCACCGCCACGAGGGTCGCGACGTGCAGCGCCACCTCGACGAACACGCCGGGCACCCGGACGCCAAGCACCGCCTCGGTCACCACGAGGTGACCGGAGCTCGACACGGGCAGGAATTCCGTCAGGCCCTGCACGATGCCGAGGATGAGGCCGTCCCACCAGCTCATTGGGCGAGCACCCGGGCGTAGAGCTCCTCGTAGCGGGGCACGATCAGGTCGGCCGAGTACTTGGCGGCGCTCCGTACGCACGCGGCGCGTGTCGCCGCGAGGCGCGCCGGGTCGCTCAGCAGCGCCACGCTCCGGCTCGCGAGCGCCTCCGTGTCGCCCACCGGCACGAGCGCGCCCGTGACGCCGTCGTCAACCACGTCCGGCAGGCCGCCGACGTTGGTCGCGACCACTGGTACCCCGCACGCCAGCGCCTCGAGCGCCGCGAGCCCGAACGACTCGGAGCCGCTCGGGAGCAGGAATAGGTCGGCGCACCGCAGCAGGTCCGCCACGGCGTCCACCTTGCCCAGGAAGCGAACGTCCTGCACGAGGTCGAGCTCTTCGACCAGCGCCTCGGCCGCTGGGCGCTCCGGGCCGTCGCCCACGAACACGAGCACGGCGGGGAGCGCGCGGCGGATCGTCGCGAACGCCCGCACGACGTCGTGCACGCGCTTCACCGGCCGGAAGTTCGAGATGTGCATGATCACGTGGCGGTCGGGCGGGCCGAACGCCGAGCGACAGCCCGCATCCGTGGCCGGATGAAAGTCGGCGAGGTTCACGAAATTGGGAATCACCTCGATCTCGCACGTCGTGCAGCCGAACGCCTTGTAGGTCTCGTCCCGCAGGAACGTCGAGACGGCGGTGACGGCATCCGAGCGCTCAATCGAGAACTTGGTGACCGTGAAGAACGATTTCTCCTGCCCTACGAGCGTGATGTCGGTGCCGTGCAACGTGGTCACGACCTTGATGTCGTGATCGGGCTCGAGCATCTGCTTGGCGAGGAACGCGGCCGTGGCGTGCGGCACGGCGTAGTGGACGTGGAGGATCTCGAGCCCCTCGCGCAGCGCCACCTCGTGCTGCTTCACCGCGAGCGCCAGCAGGTAGGGGAAGTGCTCGAGCAGCGGATAGGCGCCGCTCAGGTCCACTTCGTGGAAGTACACGTGCTCGGCATAGCGGCGCAGCCGGAACGGCGAGGACGAGGAGATCACGTGCACCTCGTGGCCGCGGCGTCCGAGCGCCAGCGCGAGCTCCGTGGCGAGCGCGCCGGAACCGCCGTACGTCGGATAGCAGGTGATGCCGATGCGCATCAGCGTTCCCCGCCGGGCCAGCGGGCGACGATCTCGGCCGCGAGCGCGCTCGCGGGGCGGGTGGCATCGAGTGTGAGCACGTCTCCCTCCAGCTGGTGGCGGAACCACGTTTCCTGGCGCTTGGCGTACCGCGTGGTGGCCGAAACGATCGCCGCGAGCAGCCGGTCGCGCGTGTGCCGACCAAGCACCGCCTGCACGGCTTCGCGGTAGCCGATGCCGTCCAGGCCCGGCGCGTCGGGCGCGATCCCGCGCCCGAGCAGGGCTTGTACCTCGCCGATCAGCCCGGCGGCGAGCATCGCGTCGGTCCGCTCGACGATCCGCTGGCGCAGCACCGCGCGCGGCACGGTGAGCCGCACGTACCACGGGGTGAGCACGCCGTGGGCCCGCGCGTGCGCCTGCCACCACGACAGCGGACGTCCCGAGAGCAGCGCCACCTCGATCGCGCGCGCCGCGCGCTGCCGGCCGCCCCCGGTATACCCCGGGTCGAGCCGGACGGCCCACGCGGCCACCGCCGGCAGGTGGGCCAGCGCGGCACGCAGCCGCTCGCGGCGCTCGGGATCCATCGGCGGCTCGTGGAACAGGCCATCCACCAGAGCGCGCACGTAGAACCCGGTGCCCCCCACCACCAGCGGCATCCGATCGGCGCCGATGCCGGCGAGCCAACCCACGGCGTCGGCCGCGAAGCGCCCGGCGCTGTAGCGCTGCCCCGGCTCGACCAGGTCGAGCCCGAAGTGCGGCACGCGCGCGCGCAGCTCAGCCGGCGGCTTGGCGGTCCCGATGTCGAGCTCCCGGTACACCTGGCGCGAGTCCGCCGAGATGACCGTGAGCGGCCAGTGCGTGGCGAGCGCCGCCGTCACGGCGGTCTTGCCGACGGCGGTCGGCCCCACGAGGATCGGCACCAGTCGCCTGGCGTCAGGCACGCCCGAACCTCCGCTCGATCTCCGCGCGCGGCAGCTGGACGATGGTCGGCCGGCCGTGCACGTCGTGCGGCGGGAGCGTGCACGCAAACAGTCGCTCCACCAGCCGCTCCAGCTCGGCGGGCTCGAGCCGGTCGCCCGCTTTCACCGCGGCGCGGCAGGCGTACGTCGCGGCGAAGCGCTCCAGCCGGTTGTTGAGCGCGCCGAACCGCCCGCGCGCCAGGTCGGCCACCAGCTCCTCGAGGCAGCGCGGTGCGTCGAACCGCGGGTGCGGGTTGGGCACCGCGTGCGCGATCACCGCGTCGCCGCCGAATGGCGCCACCTCGTAGCCGATCCGCGCCAGCAGCTCGCCGTATGCCTCCACCGCTTCGAGCTCCTTGGGCTCGAGCCGGATCGTGAACGGCAGCAGCAGCCGCTGGGCCGCCGCCTCGCCCCCCGACAGCTCCGCGATCGCCCGCTCGTAGAGCACGCGCTCATGCGCCGAGTGCTGGTCGATGATGGCGACGCCGTCGGGCGTCTCCATCAGGATGAACGTGTCGAACACCTGAAGCAGTCCGCGCCGCGGCGTCGCCCGCTCGGGCGCCGTGCCGACGTCTGGCGCGAAGAACGACAGCGGGACCGCGCTGCCGGCCGGTCCCGCGGCGCGCGCCGCCGGGTCGAGCGCCCCGGGCCGCCAGCGGCCGCCGCCCTCGACGTCCGCCGCACCGGCCCCGCGCACCACCGCTGCCGCCGCGAGCGGCCTGATCGCCTCGCGCACCGCTTCCTCGACCGTGCGCTCGACGAAGAACCGATCGCGGAACCGCACCTCGAGCTTCGCCGGATGGACGTTCACGTCCACCTCGTCGCCCGGCAGCTCCAGCGTGAGCACCACCGTGGGCCGCGAGCCCGGATCGAGCGCACCTCGGCAGCCCGCCTCGGAGGCCCGCACGAGAAATGGATCACGGAACGGACGGCCGTTGACGAACAGGTAGGCCTTGCGCCCCGTGGGCCGGGCGTCGGCCGGCCGCTGGACGAACCCGCCCACCCGCAGCGGCCCCGCGCTCCACGCCACCGGCAGGAGCTGTCCCTCGAGCGCCGCGCCGAACAGCGCGCGAATCCGGTCGCCCGGGCGCTCCGCGCGCGGCGCGTCGAGCAGCATGCGTCCTTCGCTCTCCAGCCGGAACGCGACGTCCAGCCGGCCGAGCGCGAGCAGCGTGAGCGCCTCGACGGCGGCGCGCGTCTCGGTCCGCGCCACGCGGAGGAACTTGCGCCGCGCCGGCGTATTGAAGAACAGCCGCTCGACGGTGACCGTCGTTCCCGGCTGGCGCGCGACCGGCGCCACTTCATCCACCCGTCCGCCCCGCACCACGACGCGGGTGCCGCTACCGCCCGGGGCCGGGGCGGTTTCGAGCGTGAAGTGCGACACCGAGGCGATCGCGGGCAGCGCCTCACCGCGGAAGCCGTACGTGCGCACGCCGACCAGGTCCGCCGCCCGGCTGATCTTGCTGGTGGCGTGGCGATCGAGCGCGAGCACGGCGTCCTCCCGGTCCATGCCGCAGCCGTTGTCGGCAACCCGGATGCGGGTGCGCCCGCCACCCTCGAGATCGACCGCGACGTCCGTGGCGCCGGCGTCGAGTGCGTTCTCGACCAACTCCTTCACGACCGAGGCAGGCCGCTCGACCACCTCGCCCGCCGCGATCTGGTCGGCGACGGCATCGGGGAGAATATGGACGCGTCCCATCAGAGTCGCGCCACCTCGCCGGCGAGCACCCAGCCCGTGCTGCCCGCCCGCTCGACCAGCAGCCAGGCACCCTCGGTGCGATCCACCCGCACGGCGCTCCCCGCCACCAGCGAGCGCGCCGCGCTCGCGGAGCCGAACGGCGCGCTCCGGAGCGGGATGTCGTCCCGCAGCACGATCGCGGCCGGCCGGCGGTACGCTCGGTCGATGTGCCACGCCGCGACGGCCGCGGCCAGCGCGATCACGGCCAGGGCGATGCCGATCCGCCGGGTCCGCCGCCACGGCAGCAGGGCCCACGCGGCGAGCCAGCACAGCGCCGCCGCGCCCAGCGCCTCGCGGGGAGTCAGCCGCGCGACGGGCGCGATCGCGTTGGACGCGCCATCGGCGGGCAGCAGCGCCATGGCCCGCCGGATCGCGCCGTCGCGCGGGGCGAGGCGCGCCGCGCGGATCCACGCGGCGCGCGCGCGGCCGTCCTCGCCGAGCCGGTAGTAGGCCGTGCCGAGATCGTACCAGTAGGCCGCAATCGCAGGCTGCTGCGCGGTGCGGGCGGCGAAGCTGTCCGCCGCCGCCCGGAACGCGCCCGCCTCGTAGAGCTGCTCGGGCCGCGGGCCCTGCGCCGCGAGTCCCCCGCTCCACACGAGCAGCGCGAGCACGGTCACCAGGGTCAGCAGCTCGCGCCGCTCGGCCCCGCCCGCCTCGCCCGCCAGGGCGCGCAGCACCTCCCGCACCTCGGCGGTCAGCTCCTCGGGGTCGGACGCCCCGGCCGGCCCGAACACCGCCTGGCGCAGCCGCTCGCGGACCCGCACCACGTGCGCCGCCAGCTGCGGATCGACGCCCGCCGCGCGGAGCGCCGCCGCGAGCGGTGGCCCCTCGGCGGTGGACGCCGGGCCGACGAGGCGTGCCAGCGTGTCGCGCAGCTCGCGGTCCACCGCCTCGAGGGGGTGCACTGCAAGCAGCCGGCGCGGCGGCGCCCGGCGTCGACGATCCCGCAGCCGGCGCAACCCGGCGACGACCAGCACCACCAGCGGCGGCACGGCGAGCACCGCCCACCAGACCCAGGTTGCGAGGCGGGCCAGTCGCTGGGTCAGATCGGGGGCCCCGCGCTCCATCAGCGGAGGCGGCAGGGCGCGCGGCGCGGCGGCCACGGTGCCGGGTGGGGCCACGAGCTGGAGCCCTGCGGCGCTCGCCGTGAGGTAGCGGCGCCGCACCGGGTCGAAGTACGGGTACACCAGGCCCGGGAGGGGATGCGTGCCGGCCGAGTCGGCGACGACGAGATACGCGAACCGCTTGGTGCCGCCCACGAGCCCGTCGCGAGACGTCACCTCGACGCTCACCTCGCCGGGGTAGACGCGCAGCCCGGCGGGCCACGCGATCACCGGCTCGGGCCAGAGCGAGACATTGCCCGTGCCGGTGATCGTGGCCGACACCGTCGCCGCGCCGCCGGGGGGCAGCGTGGTGTGCAGCGCCGCGAGCGTGAGGGTGAGGTCGCGGCCGGCCGCCCCGGAGAAGTTCGCCGGGCGGCCGGCGGCGGGCTGGTCCCGCACCGCCACCGTGATACTCTCGCTCTGCACCTCGTGCTGCAGCTCGCGACTGAGGAACGAGTAGCTGAGCGGCTGCACGTACGTCACCGTCGCGCGGCCCACGCGCACCTCGCCCGCGGTGAGCGGGAACACCACCTGATGGCTCATGAACAGATCGTACCATCGGGTGCCGGCCACGCGGCTCGCCACGACGCCGGGCACCGTGACCTGCTGGTACGACCACACACCCTCGACGTCGGGCGGCTGGAGCGTGGGGGGCGTGCGGAGCTGCTGGCGCAGGTCGCGGGGAAACCACGCGAGCGTCACCAGGTCGAGCTGGTCGCCGAGCTGCACCGCATCGGGCAGCGCGAGCACCTCGACCACCACGTCGTTCCCGCCCGGCGGCGCCAGCGTGTCGAGCAGCCGGCGGACCCGCGGCGCCACCGCCGTGGCCGTGCCGGCTCCCGGCGCGCTGATCGTGACGGTGATCGCCGCCGTCGCGGCGGTGAGCGTGCCTTGCGTCACGCGCACCGGGCCGATCGTCGCGCGGCCCGGCGCCACGGCCAGCAGCCGGAGCTCGCGGGTCACGACGCGGCGCGGCTGCCCGTCCACCACGCGGACCTGGGTGACGTCGCGGCTGCCGCGCGCCTCGAACCCGGTGAGCACCGGATCGGCGATCCGCACGGGCTCGTTGCCATTCGCCTCGACGCGCACGGTCAGGGTGACGACGTCGCCCGCAAGCACGCTGGCCCGGTCGACCGTCGCGCTCACGGTGGGCCCCTGCTGCAGGGCCGCGAGGGCGAGGAGCAGGGCTACCAATCCTTCTCCCGGCGCGGCTCCTTGAGCTGCGCCTTGCGCCGCGTGAGCTCGGCGCGCGTGTCGCGCTCCTCCGCGGCGATCGACTGGAGGATCTGCTCCGCCTGCTCGCGGGTGAGGCTGGGGCGCGGCTGCGCAGTCTCGCTCGCGCCACCGCCCCGCGGGGGCGGGGGCGTCGGCCCGCCGCCTCCCGCGCCCGGCGGCGGCGCCGTGATCGCCAGCTCGAGGTTCCACTTGGCGGCGGCGTCACCGGGCCGGAGCAGCAGCGCCTCGCGATACCGCCCGCGCGCCTCTGCCAGGTGCGCATCCCGGCTCGCGGAATCAGTCGCCGCGAGGCGCAGCTCGATCAGTCCGAGGTTGTACAGCGCCCGGAACCGCAGTCCCGGATCCACCGATTTCGCCGCGCGCAGCAGCGCTTCCCGCGCCGCCGGATAGCGCTGCAGCGCGAGCAGCGCCGTGCCCGCGTTGTACCATGACGTGTCCGCCCCAACGCCGGCCTCCGCCTGCCGCAGGTACCGGGCGCTGGCCGTCTCGATCGCGCCCGCGCGCCAGGCGTCGTCCCCCGGGTTGCGCGGGCCCTGCGCGCCCGCGCCGTGCGGCAGCAGCGCCAGCGTCAGCACCGCGAGCGCGGCGGAGCGGCGGGTGAACGCCTGCGCCAGCAGGATCGCCACCGCTAGCAGCAGCGGGATCCAGCCGCGCGGCAGGTCGTGGCGTGTCGCGGTCGTCCGTGCCGGCGCGCGCTTGTAGCCCGCGACGAGGTCGCGCACCGCACCGGCCTGGTCCTCCAGCCCGGCCGCCACCAGGACGCCCTGCCCCGCGTCCGCCACGGCCGTGAGCATGTCGTCGCGCCGCTCCGTGAGCACATCCTGGCCCGCCAGGTCCTTGTGATAGCCGGAGCGCTCCCCCGTCGCCGTGCGCTCCGGGATGCGGGTCGGCACGGCCTGCCCTTCGGCGACGAGCACCAGCCGGATGCCCGCCCGCTCAAGGCGCTGTGCCTGCGCGGCGGCGGCGGCCAGCGAGTCGTGCCCCTCACCGTCGGTGAACACCACCAGCACCCGGTCGGCGACGCGGTCGCTGGCGAGCAGCAGCTCGCCACCCTGCTTGAGCGCGGCGCCGAGGTCGGTGCCGCCGGCGCTCACCACGTCGGGATCGAGCGCGTCCACCAGCAGCTGCACCGCGCTCTCGTCGCCGGTGAGCGGTGACAGGATGAAGCTCCGACCCGCGAAACCGATCAGGCCGACGCGATCGCCCTGGAGATCGTGCACCAGGCGCCGGATCTGCTGCTGGGCGCGGCCCAGCCGCGACGGGTTCATGTCTTCCGCGAGCATCGAGCGCGACACGTCGACGGCGATCACGAGGTCGAGCGCCTGGGTGTCGGTCGCGACGCGCTGGCGGCCCCAGCGCGGTCCCGCGAGCGCCGCCGTCCCGCACAGCGCGGCGACCGCGAGCCCGGTCCACACCAGCCGGTTGAGCTGCCGCGCCACGCGGCCGAGCGCCTCGGACCAGCGGCCGGCGCGCCGCACGCGGGCGCGGCGGGCCCACCACGCGAGCAGCGCCACGGTGAGCGCCACGAGCGGCGCGACGGCAAGCACGAGCGGCGCGTCGAACCGCATCAGGGCACCCGCACCACGATCGTGGCCGCGACGATCAGCTCGAGCACCAGCGCCCCCAGCCCGATCAGCACCGGCGCCCGGTACGACTCCTCGACGCTGCGGTAGCGCGTCACCTGCACGGGCGTCTTCTCAAGCTGGTCGATCTGCTCGAAGATGCGGCTCAGCGCGGCGCCGTCGGTGGCGCGGAAGTAGCGCCCGCCCGTGGTCCCCGCGACGTCGCGCAGCAGCGGCTCGTCGATCCGCACCGGCATCATCTGATAGCGCAGCTGCCCCTCGGGGCCGCGTCCGATCGGCAGGCGCGCCTCGCCCTGGGTGCCGACCCCGATCGTGTAGATCCGGATGCCGAACTCCTTGGCGGCGACCGCCGCGGTGCGCGGGTCCACCCGGCCGCGGTTGTTCTCGCCGTCGGTGAGCAGCACCACGACCTTGCTCGCGCCCTGCGCGCGCCGCAGCCGGTTGGCCGCCACCGCGATGGCAGTGCCGATCGCCGTACCGTCGTCGAGCTCGCCCACGCGGAGATCGAGGATCGCCTGTTCCAGCACGGCGTAGTCGGTCGTGAGCGGCACGCGGGTGAGCGCCTCCCCGGCGAACGACACCAGACCGATCCGGTCGTACCGGCGTCCCCGCACGAACGCGACGGACCGCTCGCGCGCCACGTCCAGGCGGTTGGACGGCGTGAAATCCTCGGCCAGCATGCTGCTGGAGACGTCCACCGTCAGCACGATGGCGATGCCGTCGCTCGTCACCTGCACCGCGTCACCGCCGAGCCGCGGGCCGGCGGCGGCAATAATCCACGCCCCGAGCGTGACCGAGCGGAACGCCGCGGGCAGCTCACCGAGCCAGCGGCGCTGGCGCGCCACCGGGCTCACGGCGGCGAGGTCACTGAACCGGGCGGTCGGGCGGCGCTGGCGCGCACGGCGCCACCACCACAGCGGCAGCGCGGCCAGCAGCAGCAGGAGCAGCGGGCGGGCGAAGCTCACGCGGAAACCTCTGCCCCGTCGGGGGTGAGCTGCTCGAGCAGTAGGTCGGTGCGGTCCACCAGCTCCGCGGCGTCATCCGCCGTGAGCGGGGCGAACCGCGCCCGCTCGAGCGCCGCCAGCACCGCCGCGATCTCCGGCAGCGGCCAGGCCGGCCGCTCTGCGGCGAGCGCGGCGAGGCAGTCGTCGACCGCCAGGCCGCGGCCTGCGGCGGGCACCAGGGTTTCGAGGCGGCGGCGCAGCCGATCGGCCGCGAGGCTCGCGACCGCCCGGCGCTCGCCAAGCCCGAGCCAGCGCATCAGCGGGAGGGGCGGTACCGGCGCGACCGGCGCCGGCGGCAGCGCGGCGGCGCGGCGGCCGCGGCGCCGCCGCGCCGTCCACAGGGCGAGCAGCGCGCTCACACCCGCGAGCAGCGCGAGCAGAGGCGCCGGGCTCCGTCCGACGCGGGCGATCGGCGCGAGCGACGGGCGCGGCGTCGGCCGGGTCGTCGAATCGGGGATGACCGACGCGACGGCGATCTCCGCGGTGTCGCCCAGCACCAGCTCCACGGCGCCGTCGGGATAGACCAGCTCAAGCGCCGGCATCGCGAGCGCCAGCCGGCCGGGGGCGAACACGGCCACGGTGTAGCGCACCCGCAGCCCGCCCTCGGCCGGGACGATCTCGGGCGGGAGCAGCGGCTCGATCGTGTCGCTCGCCTCGAGCGGCCGGGCGCGCCCGAGCACGCCGCCGGGCGCGGGCACGAGCCGCTCGAGCCGCACGGTGTCGCCCACGGTCGGCGCCGCGGGCCGCACGGTCCACGCACCGCCCTGTACGGCCAGGGCGGCGAGGAGCGCCGCGATCACCGCTTGAGCCGGCGCGCGCGCGCGGCGAACGCCGTGTGCAGCGTCTGCGCGTAGGGCCGGTCGGTCATCAGGGGAACGTGATCCACGCTGGCGCGCTGCAGCAGGCGCGCGCGGGCGAGCCGCAGCTCCTCGGCGGCGATCCGCAGCTTGAGGCGCGCGCCCTCATCCGAGGTGTCGACCAGCGCCCGCTGGCCGGTCTCGAGGTCCTCCAGCTCGACCCACCCGGAATCGGGCAGCTCGATCTCGCGGGGATCGTCCACGGTGATCGCCACCACCTCGTGGCGCCGGCCCAGGCGCTGCAGCGGCAGCTCCCAGCCGGTCGCCCGGAAATCGGAGATCACCACGACGATCGCGCGGTGCCGCAGCAGGCGCGACGCGTACCCCAGCGCGGCGCCGAGGTTGGTGCCCTTGCCGGCCGGCGTGAACGCCAGCAGGTCGCGGATCACGCGCAGCACGTGGCGGCGTCCCTTGGCGGGCGGCACCACCTGTTCCACGGTGTCGGCGAACAACAGGGCGCCGACCCGGTCGTTCTGCCGCGCGGCGGCGAGGGCGAGCACGGCGGCCACCTCGAGCGCGACGTCGGCCTTGTAGCGCGGCCGCCCGAAGTTGACCGAGCCCGAGCGATCCACCAGCAGGAAGAGCGTCAGCTCGCGCTCCTCCTCGAACGTCTTGACGAACGGCGAGCCCATGCGCGCCGAGACGTTCCAGTCGATCGCCCGGAAGTCGTCGCCCAGCTCGTACGCCCGGACTTCCGCGAACTCGATCCCCTGCCCGCGGAACACCGAGCGGTACTCGCCGGAGAACAGGGTGGTGACGAGCCGGCGCGCCCTGAGCTCGATCAGCTTGACCTGGCGCAGGACGTCGGCGCTTACGACCCGCGCGGCCCGCATCACGGCACCGGCACGGCGCCCAGCACCTTCGCGATCACGTCGTCCGAGGTGAGGTCCTCCGCCTCGGCCTCGAAGGTGAGCAGCACGCGATGGCGCAGCACGTCGAACGCCATCGCCTTCACGTCCTCGGGCACCACGTACGCGCGGCCCCGCAGGTAGGCGTGCGCCCGCGCCGCCTGGGCGAGGTAGATCGACGCCCGCGGGCTGGCCCCGTAGGCGATCAGCGGCTTCACCTCGTGCAGGCCTACCTTCTGCGGCTCGCGGGTCGCGCGCACCACGTCCACCACGTAGTCCACGATCTTCTGGTCCATGTACAGCTCGGCGATCGTCTGGCGCAGCGCCAGGATGTCGGTCGCCTCCGCCACCGCCGTGATCGGGATCGGCCGGCCGCCCGCCATGCGCCAGAGGATCTCCTTCTCCTCCTCACGCGTCGGATAGCCCACGTGCACCTTCAGCATGAACCGGTCGAGCTGCGCCTCGGGCAGGGGGTAGGTCCCCTCCTGCTCGATCGGGTTCTGCGTGGCGAGCACGATGAACGGCTCGGCCAGCAGGTGGGTGTCGCCGCCGATCGTCACCTGCTTTTCCTGCATCGCCTCGAGCAGCGCCGCCTGCACCTTGGGCGGCGCCCGGTTCACTTCGTCGGCCAGCACGATGTTGGCGAACAGCGGTCCCCGCTTCGGCCGGAACTCGCCGGTCCGCTGGTCGAACACCATCGTGCCGATGATGTCCGCCGGCAGCAGGTCGGGCGTGAACTGGATCCGGCGGAACGTGGTGCGGATCGCCTCGGCGAGCGAGCGGACCGCCAGCGTCTTCGCGAGCCCCGGCACGCCTTCGAGCAGGATATGCCCGCCCGTGAGCAAGCCGATGAGCAGGCGCTCCACCATCGCCTCCTGGCCCACGACCCGCCGCGCGACCTCCTGCACGATCGTGGTCGTGAGCGGCGCATCCCCCGACGGGGCGGCACGGGACGTCATCGCTTGATTCGCTCCCCTTCGTCCTCGTACTTGAAGATCCATGTGGCGAACCGGGCGGGCTCGATCGCGTCGGTCGCCACCATCGCGCCCCACGGCTCGTCGCTGCCGGTCCCGCGGGCGGCCGCCTGCCGCGCCGCTTCCTGCTCCAGCACCTGCCCTGCCCGCCGAATCCAGGTGGCGCAGCTCGCCGCCCGCAGGTCCACCCACCCGCGCGCGGCCGCCGCGTCGACGTCGCCGTCGGCCGGCGGCACGATCACCGTGGCGCCGCGGTACACGCGGTCGCCCGCCACGAGGATCGGCAGGCCCACCGTGAGGATCATCGACCGCAGCTCCGCGTCGCCGCGCACGAGGTGCGCGGCGGCGTCGGCGAGATCGCCCGGCCGGCTCTCCGCCAGCGCGCGCACCGAGCCGCGCAGCCGGGACCAGATGAAGCCCTCGAACAGGTTCTTCGACAGGCGGGGGGGCCCCAGCATCTCGAACGCCACCGGCCGCACGCCGTGCCGCGCCTCGAGCAGCTTGAGCCGCTCGATGGCGAATGCCCGCAGGATGCCTGCCTGGTAGGTCGGGCCGGCCGTCGCCGAGTCGAGCGCCGCGACGATGTCCCGGCCGGTGGGACGCCCCTGCAGCTCGAGCAGCACGTAGTCCGCGATCTCCTCGGCCGTGATGAACTCCATCGAGCCGAGCGCCGTGAGCGTCTCGAACTCGTCGCGCGCGAACAGCCCGTTCTCCCCCACGTCCACGAACACCGACTCGAGGGCGCGGCCGGTGGCGCGCCAGCCCGCTGCGTCGGGCCGGAACGCGGCCGCCACGGGCAGCGGCTCGGGGCAGTCCACCCGCGGGATCGGCGCCCCGCGCCGCCGGATCGGCCCGAAGTCGATCTCGCGCCACGCGATCGCCGCCGTCGGCTTGATCTCGATCGTGCTTGGCGCCCACGGCGTCCGCGCCAGCAGGAACAGCAGCATCGAGTGGGCGCCCGCCACCGCCGACTTGGTGAGCAGCGTGCGCGACGGCCGCTCCTCGGAATGCGTGTAGGGGATGTTGAGCCCCATGCCGCCGGTGCCGCTCGTCCCGATCTTCACGTACGCCTGCGTGCGGAACACGCGCATCGTCTCGGCGAGGATCTGGATGTGCCGGATCAGCTGGGGCATGGTGAGCGTGAGCACGTGCTGCTCGACGAGATCGCGCGACGCGGTCCCCGCATCCGCCGCGGCGAGCAGCGCGCGCGCCGAGTGCAGGATGTCCTGGTAGGCGAACGCGGTGGCGGTGTTGATGCAGTCGACCACCACCTCGGGCTCGTGACGCTGGAACAGCTGGTAGAGGAAGCTGCGCTGCAGGACCGCCGGCGTGAGCTCGCCGACCACGTCCTCCAGCATCTGGCGGCGCAGCGCCGGGTCGGCCAAGGCCACGGCGCGATCGACCCGGGCGGCCCCGGTGGGCAGGAACACGTTGCCCCACTCGATCTCGATCGCCGCCGCGCCGCGGTGCGGCGCCAGCGTTTCCGCCGCCTGCCGCAGCTCGTCCTCGTACAGGCCGACCAGCACGACCCGCCGGGGGCCAAGCGTGAGCAGCCGTCGCGCGATCGCGTGGCCGACGAGGCCGCTGCCGCCGAGGATCAGAATGGTCCGGTCGCGTATGTCCATGCCGTGGTCTCGATCGCCTATGTCCGGAGCGCGCGGAGCCCCGCGCGCTCGGCCTTCGTGAGATGGCGCCAGGTCCCGGACGCCATCCGGCCGAGCTGGACCGGCCCGTGGCTCAGGCGCGTGAGCCGCTCGACCTTGAGCTCGAGCCGCTCGCACAGCCGGCGCACGATGCGGTAGCGCCCTTCGGCCAGCACCAGCGTGACGTCCGTGCGGCCGCCCTCCGCGGCCCGGACCCGCGCGCGCGTGACGTTCACCGGCCGGCCGTCGATCACGACGGGCCGGGCGAGCAGCCGGCGCACGTCCTCCGTGGAGCGGCCGTGCACCAGCGCGCGGTAGCTCCGCTCGACGCCGTGACGGGGGTGCGTCAACAGGTTGGCGGCCGCCCCGTCGGTGGTGAGCAGCAGCAGGCCGTCGGTCATCACGTCGAGCCGGCCCACGTAGGTGAGGCCGGGCACCCGCGGCACCAGCTGGAACACGGTGCGGCGACCCTCGGGATCGCTGCGACTGACGACGTACCCCACGGGCTTGTGCAGCGCGATCCAGACGTCCTCGGCCCCGGCGCGCACGCGCCGGCCGTCGACGGTGATCGTATCCACCGCGGGATCCGCCGAGCTGCCGAGGCTCGCGACCTGGCCGTTGACCCGCACCCGGCCGCCGCGGATCAGCTCCTCGGCGGCGCGGCGCGAGGCGACGCCGGCGCGCGCGAGCGCGCGCTGCAGCCGCATCGCCGTCACGTGACCTCGTCGAGGCTGGGCCGCGCGATCGGCGTCAGCGCCACGGACAGCTCGTCGAGCCGGGGCAGCTCGGCGATCGACGGCAGGCCCAGCAGCTCGAGGAACGCCGGCGTCGTGCCATACAGCAGCGGCCGCCCGAGGCCTTCCCCCCGCGCCACCACGTCGATCAGCCCGCGCTCGAGCAGCAGGCGCAGCACGCCGTCCGCCGCGACCCCGCGGATCTCCTCGACCTCCGCCCGCCCAACCGGCTGGCGGTAGGCGATGATGGCCAGGGTCTCCATGGCGGGGGTCGAGAGCTTGCGGGGCCGGTCGACGATCTGCGCCTCCGCGATGGCGTCGGCGAGCTCGGGCCGGGTGAGGATCTGGTAGCCGTCGGCCAGGGCGACCAGCGCGATCCCGTGCCCACCGTCGTCGTAGCGCCGCCGCAGCCCGTCGAGCGCCGCCACCACCTCGTCGTCGGTCGCCTCGGGATCCAGCCGGCGCAGCTCGTCGAGCGCGAGCGGTCGCGACGCGGCGAACAGCGCCGCTTCAAGCAGCCTGTTCAATCGATCCACGGGAGACGTCCACGGTGCCGAAGGGGGAGCGCTGCATGACGCGGATGCGCCCGACCCGCGCCAGCTCGAGAATCGCCAGCAGGGTGGAGATCACGTCTGCGATCGTGGGAGCGGGGCCGAACGCATCGCGCAGGGCAAACCGCTCGCGCTCGCCGAGCAGCGCCTCGATCCGCCGGGTCGCGCCCTCCACGTCGAGCGGGCGCGGCACGACCCGGTGCAGCATCGGCTGCGGCAGCCCGCGGATCACGTCCTCGACCGCCTGCAGCAGCGCCGGCAGATCGAGCGGCACGGGCGCGGGCGGCACGTCCGGCGCCAGCGGCAGCCATCCCCGGGCGAATCGGTCGGCCCGCAGCGTGGCGCGCTCGACCAGCCAGTCCACGACCTCGCGAATCTGCTCGTATTCGAGCAGCCGGCGCACCAGCTCCGCGCGGGGGTCCTCCCAGTCCTCGTCGTCCAGCGGCCGCGGCAACAGCAGCTGGATCTTGATGCGCAGCAGCCGGGCGGCCATCTCGAGATAGTCGGCCGCCTGGTTCAACCCGAGTTGGTGGATCGCGGCCATGAACTGGTCGGCGATCTGGGCGATCGGGATGTCGGCGATGTCGATCTCCTGCTCGCGGATCAGCGTGAGCAGCAGGTCGAGCGGCCCGGAGTATTCCTCGAGGCGGACGATGAAGCCCTGGTCATGCGGCGGGGCAGGAAGCTGCGTCATCGGATCACGGCAACGTAACCGCGGCGGCGACGAGTGTCAAAGCCCCTACAGCCTTGACTCCACGTGACTTGCGCCATAGGTTTCCGCCTCTTTCGCCGGTCCAGACACCGAGGGAAAACGACGTGCCGAACACCCGCTCAGCCAAGAAACGCATGCGCCAGACCGCCCGCGGCCGGGCCCGCAATCGCCCGCAGCGCGCCGCCTTGCGCACGGCCGTGAAGAAGGCGCGCGGCGCCGCGACGCCCGAGGAGGCCACGCAGGCGTTCAAGGCGGCCGAGACGGAGCTGGACCGCGCAGCCCGCAAGGGCCTGATCCATCGCAACACAGCCGCGCGTCTCAAGTCGCGGCTCGCGAAGGCGGCGCGCAAGTCGTAGCGCCGACGCCGATCCGAAACAGCAGACGGGGCGCACGGTCGGTCGTGCGCCCCGTCTCGCTCTTGGTCCCCACCGCCCCTCAGAGGGCGGCCAGCTCCGCTCCACAGCGGTCGCAGTACCACTCGGTCGGCAGGTTCATCGCGCCGCACTCGCCGCATTTCAGCGTCCGCTGATTGATCACGCTCGGGCGCGACTGCCCCACAGCGGGCGCTTCCGACGCCTTCTCGACGGCCGCCGGCCTGGCGGGCCCCCGGCGGGAGGATTCCGCAGGACGCTTCTCGTCGGTCACGGCCTTGAGGAAGGCCAGCTCGTCGCCGAAATCCTCGGAGCGTGATTCCGGCTCGAGCACGGGCTCCGGCTCGGGCGCCGGCTCCGGACGCTGCTCGACGCGTGGCGGCGGGGGCGGCTCCACCCGCGCGGGCGCGCGGCTCAGGTCCCGCAGCCCCAGCTCGGATCCGAGCGAGAGCCGCTCCGCCGGGGCGCTCGCGGCGGCCTGTGGGACCACGTGCGCACCCGACGACCGCGCGGGCTCGGCGGCGGGCGCCGGCGGCGACTCCACCGCGTCCAGCACTTCCTCGAGCTCGGTGATCTCCTCCTCGGTTTCCGCCAGCCCCTCGCGGATCGTGATCAGACGCTCGAGGATCGAGCCCTTCTTCTCGCGCCACTCGGCCTCGCCGAATTCGCCGACGGCGTGCCGCAGCTCGGCTTCCGCCAGCTCCTCGGTCGCTTCGCGCTCCTGGCCCTTGAAGTCGTCGCGCCGCCCGTGCAGGTCGGACAGCGACGAGTGGATGTCGTCCGCGTAGCCCTTGAGTTCCTCCACGACGGCCGTGAGCCGAGTCTCGTAGTCGCCCTGCACCCGCTCGCGCACCGCGGGCGGCGTCTTGTCAGCCGCCATCGCCAGGCGCTGCAGCCATTGCTCGATCCGGCGCCGGTCCTCGAGCAGGCGCTGGATCTCCGACGCCGACTTGTCCCTCTTTCTGGCCACCCGCTACCCCCTGAGCCCCCGGGAATGGGGACAAGATAACCCCGGACCGCTGAACGGCGAAACGTCGTCCCTCATACCGCGCCGTAGACCGTACGTCCCCCCACCAGGGTGCGCACGACGCGCCCCGCCAGCTCCCGGCCGCCGAACGGGGTGTTGCGGCTCTTGGAGTAGAACCGCTGCGGGTCGACCCTCGTCCGGGCCTGCGGGTCGAACACGACCACGTCGGCTGGAGCGCCCGGCGCCAGTCCGCCGCCGGGCAGCCGGAACGTCCGCGCCGGAACGGTGCTCATGCGGGCGACCAGCTCGGGCAGCGTGAGCACGCCGCCCTCCACCAGCACCGTGAGCCCCAGGCCCAGCGCCGTCTCGAGCCCGACGATGCCGAACGGCGCGTCGTCGAAGTCCCGCTCCTTGGCGTCGTAGTGATGCGGGGCGTGATCCGTGGCGATCACGTCGATCGTCCCGTCCTTCAGCGCCGCGCGGATCGCCGCGACGTCCTCGGGCTCGCGCAGCGGCGGGTTCATCTTCGCGTTGGTGTTGTAACCGTTGCAGGCGTCGTGCGTCAGCGTGAAATGGTGCGGCGTCGCCTCCGCGGTCACCGCCAGCCCTTCGTCCTTGGCGCGGCGGATCAGGTCCACCGACCCGCGCGTGGACATGTGACACAGGTGCACCCGCCCACTCGTCAGGCGCGCGAGCAGGATGTCGCGGGCCACCATGATCTCCTCGGCCACCGCGGGGATCCCCTTGAGCCCGAGCCGCGTCGCGACCAGGCCTTCGTGCATCACGCCGCCCTGCGCCAGGCTCGGCTCCTCGCAGTGGTCCGCGACCGGAATGCCGAACGTGCGCGCGTACTCCAGCGCCGTGCGCATCAGGTGCCCCGAGGCCACCGGGTGTCCGTCGTCGCTCACCGCGACCGCTCCGGCGCCCACCAGCTCGCCGAACTCGGCGAGCTGCTCGCCCTTCTGCCCCAGCGAGACCGCCCCGATGGGGTAGACCCGCGCCGCCGCCGCGGCCAGGCCCTGCTTCACCACGAAGCCCACCGCGGACTGGTTGTCGATCGGCGGATCCGTGTTCGGCATGGCGCAGACCGCCGTGAAGCCGCCGGCCGCCGCCGCCATCGCGCCGGTGGCGATCGTCTCCCGATCCTCGTAGCCCGGCTCGCGCAGGTGGGTGTGCAGATCGATCAGGCCCGGCGCCACCACCAGGCCGGCCACGTCCATCGTTTCGACCCCATCGGGCGCGCCGAGCCCGCGCCCCACGCCGGCGATCACGCCGTCCTGCACCAGCAGGTCGGCCGTCTGATCGAACCCCCGCGAAGGATCGATGATCCGCCCGCCCTTGAGCAGCAGCGGCTTCATTCCCCGCCCTCCCGGCCGCCCTTGGCGGCCTCCGCCAGATCCGGCCGGCCGCCGGTCAGCAGGTACAGCACCGCCATGCGCACCGCCACGCCGTTGGTCACCTGGTGCAGGATCACGCTGTGCGGGCCGTCCGCCACCTGGGAATCGATCTCCACGCCGCGGTTGATCGGCCCCGGATGCAGGATCACCAGCGGCTTTGGCGCCCGCGCCAGACGCTCCGCGGTCACGCCGAACACGCGGTAGTACTCCCGCAGCGACGGAATGAACCCCGCGTTCATCCGCTCGAGCTGCAGCCGCAGCACGTTCAGCACGTCCGCCCAGGCGATCGCGTCCTCGATGCGGCGGAACACTCTGACGTCGAGCTGCTCGATGTGCCGCGGCAGCAGCGACTGCGGGCCACAGACCGCGACCTCGGCCCCGAGCTTGAGCAGGCCCCAGATATTGCTGCGGGCGACGCGGCTGTGGAGGATGTCGCCGCAGATGCACACCCGCGCGCCGGCGATCGTGCCCAGCTTGTCCCGCACCGTGAGGAGGTCGAGCAGCCCCTGTGTGGGATGCTCGTGCGTGCCGTCGCCCGCGTTGATCACGTTCGAGTTGATCCGCTCCGCGAGGAACTGCGCCGCCCCCGAGGACGGGTGCCGCACCACGACCATGTCGATCCGCATCGCCTCGAGGTTGCGCGCCGTGTCCACCAGCGTCTCGCCCTTCTGGATCGAGGAGCCCTGCGCAGCGATGTTCACCGTGTCCGCCGACAGCCGCTTCTCCGCGAACTCGAAGGACGTGCGCGTGCGGGTCGAGGCCTCGTAGAACAGGTTCACGATGGTCTGGCCGCGCAGCGTGGGGACCTTCTTGATGGCGCGCTCGCTGACTTCCTTGAAGGGTTCCGCCGTGTCGAGAATGAGACGAATCTGCTCGGGGGAGAGGTACTCGAGGCCGATGAGGTCTTTGCCGAGGGCAAGGGTCACGGTGCCGCGCTCCGCACGAGGTCCACGCTGTCCCGCCCGTCCACCTCCGACAGCGACACGTCCACCCGATCGCGCGGGGCCGCGGCGACGCTCTGGCCCACGATATCGGCCTGGATCGGCAGCTCGCGGCCGCCCCGATCGATCAGGACGCAGAGCCCGATGCGCGCCGGCCGGCCGAAATCGGCGATCTGATCGAGCGCCGCCCGGATGGTGCGCCCGGTGAACAACACGTCGTCCACGATGACCACCACCTTCCCGTCGAGGTCCCCGGGCAGGCGGGTCTCGCCGATCACCGGGCGTGGCCCGATCTCGTTCAGGTCGTCGCGGTACAGCGTGATGTCGAGCGCGCCGCGCGGCACGGGTACGCCGCGCTGCCGTTCGAGGATGGCGCCGACGCGGTCGGCCAGCTCGACGCCGCGGCGCTGGATCCCCACCAGCACCAGGCGGTCCGGGTCACCGGCCAACACCATGATTTCCCGAGCCATACGATCGAGTGCCGCGGCAATCGCCCGGGCATCGAGGAGGGTGGTGCGTCCCGCGGGGGCGGACATAGCGGAGGCAAGGTAGCGGCGCGAGGGAACAGGGTCAACGAGGCCCAACCGGCGTGAGCGGAGGCTCCCCGGCCAGCACCGCGTTCACGTTGCGCACGGCAAGCGCGGCCATCGCCCGGCGGGTGTGGGTGGTCGCGCTGCCGAGATGCGGGAGCACGACGGCGCGGGGATGGTGGATCAAGGCCGCCGGCACGTCCGGCTCGCGCGCGAACACATCGAGGCCCACCCCGCCGAGCCGTCCCTCCTCCAGCGCCGCGATCACCGCCGGCTCGTCCACGATGTCGCCCCGGGCCGTGTTGATGAGGATCGCCCCGCGCCGGATGCCCGCGAGCGCCTGCCGCCCGATCAGGCCCCGGGTCTCGGGCGTCGATGGCAGGTGCAACGTCACCACGTCGCACCGGGCAAGCAGCTCGTCCAGCGCAAGGCGCCGCGCTCCCGTCTCGAGCTCGAAGGCGCTCTGTGCCGTGCCGTCGGCGTAACACAGCCGCAGGCCGAACCCCACGGCCCTTCGCCCCACCGCGCGGCCGATGCGACCCGCGCCGACGATGCCGAGCATGGCGCCGCGCAGCTCGAGACCGAGCAGGAGACGGGGGTCCCACCCCTGCCAAGCGCCGCGCTCGATCAGGCGCTGGCCCTCGCCGAGGCGTCGGGCCACGGCGAGGATCAGCGCCATCGTGAGGTCGGCCGTCGCGTCGGTCAGCACGTCCGGCGTGTTGGTCACAATCACCCGGCGCCGCGCGCACGCCGCGAGATCGACGTTGTCGACCCCGACCGCGCAGTTCGCCACGACCCGCAGCCGGGGCAGCCCCGCGAGCTCCACCTCGCCGATCCGGCGCGAGAGCAGCGGCACGATCGCCACGTGCGCCCCCACCGGCGTCGCGGCGCCGGCGTCGAGCCACTCGATGCAGCAGCCGGGCACCGGCTCGGGATCGAGCAGCTCCTCGAGCTCCGCGGCAACACAGACGGACTCCGTCATACAGCAGCAAGATAACGCTCGCACACCCTGGTATCGGATCCGCGGACCGTCTATAATCCCCGCTCCGGGAGAGGTGTCCGAGTGGTTGAAGGAGCCGGTCTCGAAAACCGGTATACCGGTAACGGTATCGTGGGTTCGAATCCCACCCTCTCCGTGCGAGAACACGCAGCGTGCAGCGTGCAGCGCCAGGTGTCGCCATGCTGCGATCTGCGATCCGCAGTCCCCTTGTTCACTAAGTACTGGACCTTGAACCTTGGACATTCAGCACCCGGACCTCGCCGACTATCCCGTCGTGATCCGCGCCCTGGTGCACTGGGGCGAGATGGACGCGTACGGCCACGTCAACAACACGGTCTTCTTCCGCTTCTTCGAGACGGCGCGCATGGCGTACCTCGACCGCTGCGGCTTCCTCGCCACGTACGAGCGGGACCGGATCGGCGCGATCCTCCATTCGACCGACTGCCGCTTCCGCCGGCCGCTGTACCACCCCGACGAGGTGCTGGTGGGCGCCCGCGCGCTTGACGTGCGCGACGACCGCTTCACGATGGGCTACCGGGTCGTGTCGCTGGCGCAGCAGGCGACGGTGGCCGAGGGCACGGCCGTGATCGTGGCGTACGACTATGGGACGGGGCGGAAGACCGCGCTGCCGGAGGAGGTGCGGGAGGCGGTGCTCCGCATCGGGGAGCCCGAGGGGTGACGGGACACGGGAAACGAGGCCTCCGCTTCTCGTTTCCCGTTTCCCCCTTCCCGTCAGGGCGCAGGCACGAGCCGGCGCGAACCTTCACGCTGGCTGCACGGAGATTTCACACGCCATGTGCCATACTAGAATACCCATCGGAAGGGAGGCTGACGTGCCTGCCGTGCAGCGATGGCTCGGCCCCGCGCTGGTCGTTCTGGTCGCCGGGTCGATGGGGTGCGCCCCCAAGACCGGCCCCGAAGTGGCCCCGCGGATGCGCGGGCACTATTCGCGCGCCGGGGAGTTGAACGCCGCCGTCGCCACCGGAAACCTGGCGGAGGCGCGCGTGCAAGCCGAAGCGATCAGACGGGAAGAGACCGGCCAGGGCATGGCGGCTCGGGCGCGGGCCTACATCGAGCAGCTGAACGCGTTCGCCGGGCTCGCCGCTCGGGCGCCGGACGTTGCCACCGCCGGGTCGGCCGTGGCCCGGCTGGGCGCCACGTGCGGCTCATGCCACAAGGCCATGAAGCGCGGGCCCCGCTATCTGGTCGCCGCCGGCCCGCCTGCCGGGGCGGCGCCCGTCGCGACGCGGATGCAGCGGCATCGCTGGGCCGCCGACCGTCTGTGGGAAGGCCTGATCGGGCCGTCTGACACCGCGTGGAGGGCCGGCGCGGGCGTGCTGTACGACGCGCCGCTCTATACCGACGCGCTCACCCGCGACGTCGAGCAGTACGAGCCCGTGACCGAGCTCGCCTGGACGGTGCACGACGTCGGGGCGCGGGCGTTAATGGCGTCCGACCCCGCGACGCGGGCCGAGCTGTACGGGCAGCTGCTGGGCACCTGCGCGCGCTGCCACGAGCTGCTGAAGATCGGCCTGTAGCCGTCAGACCGCCTTCCGCACCAGCGCCAGGGTCTCGCGTTCCCGCTCGAGAGCCTGACGCTCGAGCGCCTCGGCCCGGGCGATGGCGTCCACCACGTAGCCCCGGTCCTTGAGCCCCGGCGCGTTGATCCGGACGTTGAGTCCGGCACCGCGCACGGCCGCACAGGCGCACAGCGCCCCGACCCCGGCGTCGGACACCGAGTTCGGGTTTCCGATCTCCGCCATCTTCGCGATGACCTCCATCGCGGCGACCGACACCTCCATGACGCGGAGCGGCACCTCGATCGCACCCCGCGTCGCGTCCTGGATCGCCTGCGTGCGGGCCACGCGCTCCTCCTCCGCCTCCTTGGGTAGCCCGAACGCGGCGAGCACCTGGTTGAAGGCCCGGGTATCCTCGTCCACCAGCGCGAGCAACTCGTCATGACAGCGCTTGCCGCGCTCGGCCCAGCCGGTGAACTCCTCCCAGCGGTCGTCCCAGCCGCGCTTGTGGGCGGAAAGATTGGCCACCATCGTGCCGAGCGCCGCACCGAGCGCGCCGACGGCCGCGGACGCCGAGCCGCCGCCCGGCGCGGGAGACTCCGACGCGGTCTCGTGGACGAACGCTGCGAGGGAGCGGTCCACGAGCCGGGGCTGTGCCCGATCCGCCAGTGCGTACTCGATGATCTTCTCCTCCGCGTTGAAGGGCCTGAGATCGTTGAGACCGAGCGAGCGTACCGCGATCCTGATCAGCTCGCCGTCCGACACGCCCGTCGAGCGCTGCTGCTTGCGCAGGAAGTACCGGCCGGCTTCCAGCATGGCGGCGAGCGGCACCACCCCCACGATCTCGGAGCCCGTGACCCGGATGCCGCGCGCGTCGGCCCGGCGCACCACCTCGTCGAACGCGACGTGGATCGGGGTGATGTCCAGGTCCGTCAGGTTCATCGAGACCTGCGCGATGCCGTACTCCGCGATGTACCAGCCGATCGCCTTGACCGCGGCGAGCGAGCCGGGGATCCACTCGGGCTCGCCCCGCGCATCGCGCACGATCTCGCCGTCGAGGGCGTCGCCGCGACGCCCGACCCGCCCGCGCTCGCGCACGTCGAACGCGATCGCGTTAGCCCGGCGCGTTGAGGTCGTGTTGAGGTTCACGTTGTAGGCAACCAGGAGCTTGCGGGCCCCGACTGCCGTGGCGCCCGCGCGGGCATTGAGCTCGAGCGGCCCGAAGTCGGGCCGCCAGGCGGGGTCCGCGAGCTTGTCGCGCAGCCCCTCGTACTCGCCGGCGCGCACGTCGGCCAGGTTGCGGCGCCGCGGGTCCGACGCCGCGGCTTCATAGCAGTAGACCGGGATCCCCAGCTCCTCGCCGATCCGCTGCGCCAGCCGCCGCGCGTACCCCGCCGTCTCCTCCATCGTGATCCCGGCGATCGGCACGAGCGGGCACACGTCGGTGGCGCCAAACCGCGGATGCTCGCCGTGGTGTCTCCGCATGTCGATCGACTCGGCCGCCACGGCGGCGGCACGGAACGCAGCCTCGACCACGGCATCCGGCTCGCCTGCGAAGGTGACGACGGTGCGGTTCGTCGCCGCGCCGGGATCGACGTCCAGCAGCTTCACGCCGTCCACGGCCCCAATCCGATCCGTGATCCGCCGAATGACCGCGAGGTCACGCCCCTCGCTGAAGTTCGGCACGCACTCAAGCACCCGATCCCGCCTCATGCCCCTCCGTTTCCCCACGCGCCCGGCGATCGGGACCAATGCCCGAGACGCCACAGCGTGGGAAGCCTAGCACCGGCGTCGCACGCGCTCAACCGGCATCCGGCACCCGGACCGCCCAGGGCCGGCCCCACCAGACGGGTCCCGGGCGGCCGGGCGCCACGTGGCTGTACGCTGTCTGCGGTGACGGAGTTGTGGAACCCCCGAGGGATGCGCGCGGATTCTGGAGGCGCGCGGGGGGATCCTGGTTGGAAGCCTAGTGCCCGTGACGGTGGCGCTCGAGCTCCTGGATGGCAAGCCAGATCCGCCGGATCGCCGCCGCAACCTCGTCGCTGACCGCCGGATCCAGCACCCGGCCGGCCGAAAGATGCACGAGCACCTGCAGCGCGTTGCGCAGGTGCTCGGTGACCGTCTCACGCCGCTGCCGCACGCGCCGATCGCGCGCGCCGCGCCGCTCGACGGGCGGATGGGCTCCCGCGTGGCGCCGGCGATCGGCGGTACGACGCTCGCGACTCCGCCGGTCGACGACCGGCTCGAGGCCGTGCATCCACACGGGGTTGGGCAAATTCACGCCGCCAATCTTAGGAGGTGGTCGCGGCCTGTCAACGCGCCACTTGCTGCCTGGCAAGTTGCATGCTTGGCGCGGGCGTCACCCGCCTTCCCCACAGGGGGCCGGCCGGTGCATCTTGTCCGCCGTATGACCCCTGCCCCCCCCGACCCCCCGGACAAGGCCGCCGAGCGGCACCTCATCGAGCGCTATCTCGGCACGCGCGCGCCGCAGCACATGAGCCGCTGGACGGCGGAACTCCGGCAGGTGTTGCGCCGGGAACACACGCGCCGATTCCAGCGCTACCAGCTGGCGCTTGGCGCCCTCGCGGTGATCGGGCTCGGCGCCCTGGCGTTCGGGTACGTCCAGCAGCGGCGCGTCGCGCGCGCGAAGCAGGTAGCCGAGGACGTGTTCTACTCGATGAAGTCACTGGAGCTGGCCGTCTCGCACCTGCAGCTCACGGCCGAGGAGCGCGCCTCGTACCAGACCCGGCGGGCCGACCTGGCCACGCGCTACCGCGAGTATCTGGAAGACCTCGGGATCTACGGGCCGGAGACGCCGCTCGAGGTGCAGCTGATCTACCGGACCGCGCACGTCTTCGGCGAGTCGGAGATCAACGTCCCGCGCGACTTCGTGCAGGAGGTGCGGCGGTTCATCGGACAGTGGCAGGGCACGACCCGCCTCACGGGTGCGCTGACGCGGGCCGCGGAGCACGGCTATGGCCCGCGCATCGCCCAGATCATGCTCGCCAATGACATGCCACCCGAGTTCTTCTACCTGGCGCTGCAGGAGAGCGAGCTCCGGACCGACGCGGTGGGGCCGCGCACGCGCTCCGGCATCGCGAAGGGCATGTGGCAGTTCATACCCGCGACAGCCCGGGCGTACGGCCTGCAGACCGGCCCGCTCGTCGGCCAGCCGCGTCCGGACCCAGCCGACGATCGGCAGGACTTCGAGAAGGCCACGGCCGCGGCCGCGCGGTACCTGCGGGACATCTACGCGACCGACGCGCAGGCGTCGGGCCTGCTCGTCATCGCGGCGTACAACTGGGGGGAGACCAACCTGCTCCCGCTGATCCGGTCCCTGCCGGCCAACCCGCGAGAGCGGAACTTCTGGCAGCTGCTCACGCGCTACCGAGCCCAGCTGCCGCGACAGACGTACAACTACGTCCTGGCCGTGGTGTCCGCGGCGGTGATCGGCCAGAACCCGAAGCTGTTCGGCTTCGACTTCCCGCCGCCCGTGCCGTCGCATCTCGGCGACGCCGCCGACTCCGGCTCCTGACGAGGGGGAAATCCCCATGTCGCGCGTGCTCGTGTTCCTGCTCGCGTTCCCGATCCCACTCGCGGCGCAGCAGCCCGACCTTCCAGCCTTGGCCGACCGGGCCTTCAGCTCTTGGAACTCCACCCATGCGCCCGGCTGCGCCGTGGGCGTCGCGCGGGGCGGGACCGTGCTCCTCACGCGGGGCTACGGGATGGCGGACCTCGAGACGGGGACCCCGATCACGCCTGAGACGATCTTCGAGTCCGGCTCCGTCGCCAAGCAGTTCACCGCGACCGCGACCGTGCTGCTCGCGCTCGACGGCAAGCTCAACCTCGACGACCCGGTGCGGAAGTACATCCCGGAGCTGCCGGACCACGGACGCCCCCTGACGATCCGCCACCTGCTCACACACACCAGCGGGCTGCGGGAGTGGAGCGCCCTGGTCGCCGTGCAGGGGTGGCCGCGCGGCTCGCGCCGGCACACCCAGGACGCGCTGTTCGACGTCGTCACGCGCCAGCGATCGCTCAACTACCCCGTGGGCGACCACTACTCCTACACCAACTCGGGGTACGGTCTGCTGTTCACGATCGTCGAGCGGGTGAGCGGCCAGCCGTTCGAGCAGTTCTCCGAGCAGCGGATCTTCGGCCCGCTTGGCATGACGCACACCAGGTGGCGGGACGACTTCACGCGGCTCGTGCCGGGCCGGGCACAGGCGTATGCGGGCCAGCGCGACGCGTGGCGTCTCGAGATGCCCTTCGAAGACGTCGTCGGCCCCGGAGGGCTCCTCACGACCGTAGGCGACTGGCTGATCTGGAACGAGGCCCTCACCAAGAAGACCCTGGGTGCCGCGCTGGTGGATTCGCTGAGTCACCGCATGCGCCTCACCAGCGGCCGGGAGATCGAGTACGGGCTGGGTCTGTTCTTCACCACGTATCGCGGCATCCCCGAGATCTCGCACGGGGGGGCGACCGCGGGCTACCGAACGTTCCTGGCCCGCTATCCCGACCGGGGGAACCTCTCGATCGCGGTGCTGTGCAACGCGGCAAACGCCAACGCCGCGTCGTATGCGCACACGCTCGCCGACGCGCTGATCACCGATTTCCCGCCCGCTGTCGCCCCGGATACCACGGCGGTGGATTCGACGGCGTTCGCCCGCGGTGCCGGCGTCTACCGGAACGACCGGTGGAGCGCCGCGCTGGTCGTGACGCCGACTCTGCCCGGACGGTTCCGCGCGCTTCCCAACGGTTGGCTGTGGACCGCGAGCGGGGCGACCTGGCACATCGAGCACGGGGCGGGCGGCAAGCCGGCCGCTCTCCGCATCGCGCAGTCCGACGGCGACACCCTCACCTTCACGTTCGTGGCCGATCGGGTCTGGCAACCCACCGCTCGGGACCTGGCGGCGCTCGAGGGGCGCTACCGGAGTGATGAGCTCGACGTCACCTATCAAGTCCAGGCGGTCGGCGACACGCTCACGGTGAGCCCGCGTGCCGGCCTGGTCGAGCGGCTGCGCCCGACCTACCCGGACGGGTTCGAAGGGGAAGGCACGGCCGTGTGGTTTACCCGGGACCGGTCAGGCCGGGTGACGGCGATGCACTTCGGGCAGTCGCGAATGTGGGACCTCGTGCTCGCACGCCAGCGCTAGCGCCGAGGGCCGTCGTCGTCACCTGGCTGCCGCGGGAATCAGGTGCCCGCCTCCGCGCCACTCCCTCCCCCAGCCCGAGCGGACCGGACAGGTCACCTCACTTCATGCTTGACGTTAAACAAGCATCATAAGTTGTTATTGTATAACATCTTACGATAATCAGCACAGTAGTTGTCGAGTGTTGAATCCGGGAGCGGGATTCCTGTCCGGCTTCCCGGCCCGCTGGCCACCGCGCTAGCGATCGTGCACCGCCAAGCGCCACATCTCGGCCACGCACTCGCCCCGCGACATGTTCTCCACCTTGGTCTTGGCGAGCCCGGCGGCAACCCCCACCGTCACATTCTCCACGGCGGCCACCACCCGGTCGCTCGCCTGCCGCGCGTCTTCGCCGCCCAGCCGGCCGGCGGCCTCGCGCACCGAGTCGCGCGCGGCCTTGGTCCCGCGCTCCACGCGGGTCACCATCTCCTTCTCCAGCATGCGGCAGGGGTCCACCGAGCGATATCGCACCAGCAAGCACCGCGACGAGCGCGAGGAGGCACGCGGCAACGAGCTTGATCAGCGTCTTCATGGCGGGGGTCTCCACGGTCCGGATCATCCTACGGGGGTCGGGAGGCTCGGGATTCACGCGCCCCGCGAACGATGGAGCCGGCGCTCCTCAGGGTAAGGGTAGACATCCACCACCTCACCCGCGGCGTTGCGGGCCTGGAGGTCCTGCCAGAACGCGACCGTATGGAGCGCCCCGTGGGCGGCCAGGAAGGCGTCGCGCAGGGCGCCGGTGAACGGCACGAAGCGCTCGAGCGTCTCGGGGAACACATCGTCCGGGCCGACGTGGAACCACGGCTCGTCGCTCAGCTCGTCCTCGGGGAAGCGGGCCTCGGGGATCACGCGGAACCGGCACTCGCCGAGCAGGCGCAGCTCGTCGTAGTCGTAGAACACGACCCGACCGTGGCGGGTCACCCCGAAGTTCTTGGGCAGGATGTCGCCCGGGAACACGTTGGTCGCGGCGAGGTCGCGCACGACCTGCCCGTAGTCGAGCACCACCCGGCGCGCCTCCTCCGGCCCGGCATCGGCGAGGTACAGATCGAGCGGTCGCACACGACGCTCCGTGTAGAGGTGCGCGATGGTGACCTCCTCGCCGGCGCAGTGCACCGCGTGCGCCGCATGGTCGCGCAGCTCCTGGAGCAGGCGCGGCGTGAATCGCGTCCGCGGGAAGGCGAGGCCCTCGAACTCCTGCGCGTCCACCAGGCGCCCGGCGCGGTCGTGGGCGAACACGAGCTGGTAGCGACGCTTGACCTCGCCCGGCGTCGTCTGCTTGGGTGGGGCGAAGCTGTCGCGGATCACCTTGAAGACGATGTCGTAGCCGGGCATGGCGAACACGATCATCACCATCCCCGGCGTGCCGGGCGCGATGTCGAACCGTTCGTCGCTGCGCAGCAGGTGCCGCTGCAGGTCCCGGTACAGCTCCGTCTTGCCGTGGCGGTGATAGCCGATCGCCGTGTAGAGCTCGGCGACCGGCTTGACCGGCATGATCGTCCGCAGGAAGGCGATCACGGCGCCGGGGTTCTGCACGTCGGCGTGGAAGTGGGACCGCGTGAAGCTGAAGAGGATGCTGACGTCGTCGTCCGTCGACAGGACGGCGTCCGCCCGGATGCCGCCGGGGGCGTGCACCAGCGGGATCACGAGCGGCATGGCGCGGTTGCCGCCCACGACCCGGCCCACCAGGTAGGCGCCCTTCCGCCGGAAGAAGACGGGCTCCAGGAGCTGCAACGCCTGGACGGGGAGCGGGGCGCCGCCGGCGGCCCAATCGGCCTCGATCCGCCGGGTGACGAGCGCGGCGTCGCGCACGAGGTTCTCGAACTTCGCGGCGAAGCCACATCCGGCGAGCGCCGCCCGCACAGCGGGGACGAGGTCCCCGGCGGCGTGATGCGATCGGAACGTCTCGGGCGCGGGCGGGGCGTGGAGGCGCTCGAACCGGAAGTCGAAGAACTCGACTGCGGGATTCACGCCGATGGTGTGAAGCATCCGGCGCGCGACGGAATTGAAGAAGGTCTCCGCGATCTCCCCGGCCGCGTGTCCGGCGATCGCCCGCGAATAGTGTCCCCGCGCCGCCACCCACGCCGCCCCCTCGCGTGTGCCGCTGCCCTCCTCATCCGTCACCTCGGCCACGACGTCGCGCAGGACGCTGGGGTAGAGATCGAGCCGTTCGCGGGCATCGGCCTGCATGCCGCGCCAGTCCGCCGCCTCGAACCGCTCCCGGGCGCGGCGTGTGATGGCGCGGAAGCCGGCGTGATACCGGTCGAACCCGCGACGGACCGTCGCGGCGATGCGGCGGGCCGCCGCATCCAGGGGACTCGGGACCGCCGCCTTAGTCATGATCTCGTCCACATCTCGGGGAACCGGTACCGTCGAGCGGGCAAAGTCCGCGCCGACGTGCTCGCGCTGTCGCGGCATCGCCACGAGATCCCCCGGCACGCTCCATGCGCCAGCTGGCGGGGTATCAGCACCATAGACAACCGGAGCGAGCCAGTGTCCCAGCCACATGTCTCGACCCGTCCGGCTGGCGTGCGTCTCGTCCGCCCGCCGGAGGGCCTTCACGCCGACCTGCTCTCGCCCGACGCGCTCGGCTTCGTCGCCGAGCTGCATCGCCGATTCGAGCCGCGCCGCCGCGGGCTGCTTGCCGCGCGGGCGGACATCCGCGCCCGCCTCCGGTCCGGTGCCCTGCCCGTCTTCCCGCCCGAGACGGTCGAGATCCGGCGCCGCGACTGGACGGTCGCGCCGATTCCCGACGATCTGCAGGATCGCCGGGTCGAGATCACCGGGCCCGTCGACCGCAAGATGATCATCAACGCGCTCAACTCGGGCGCATCGGTCTACATGGCGGACTTCGAGGACTCGAACAGCCCGACCTGGGCCAACAACCTGGACGGGCAGGTCAACCTGCGCGACGCCGTCCGCCGCACGATCGCGTTCACCAGCCCCGAGGGCAAGGCGTACAGCCTGAACCCCAGCACGGCGGTGCTGTTCGTGCGGCCACGCGGCTGGCATCTCGTCGAGCGGCACTGCCACGTCGACGGCGCCCCCGTCGCCGGCGGCCTGTTCGACTTCGGGCTGTTCTTCTTCCACAACGCCCAGGAGCAGCTCGCGCGGGGCACGGGGCCGTATTTCTACCTCCCCAAGCTCGAGCACTACCTCGAGGCACGGCTGTGGAACGACGTGTTCCGCTTCGCGCAGGACGCGCTGGGGATCCCGCAGGGATCGATCCGGGCAACCGTGCTGATCGAGAACATCCTGACCGCATTCCAGATGGACGAGATCCTCTGGGAGCTCCGGGAGCATTCCGCCGGCCTCAACTGCGGGCGGTGGGACTACATCTTCTCATTCATCAAGACGTTCGCCGATCGTGCCGATTTCGTCCTGCCGGATCGCGGGCAGGTGACGATGGACCGGCACTTCCTCAAGTCCTACGTCGACCTGCTGATCCGCACCTGCCACCGGCGCGGCATCCACGCGATGGGAGGGATGGCGGCGCAGATCCCGATCCGGGACGACCCCGAGGCCAGCGCGCGGGCGCTCGAGAAGGTGCGCCAGGACAAGCTGCGGGAGGTGCGCGCCGGACATGACGGCACCTGGGTCGCGCATCCGGCGCTGGTGCCCGTCGCCCGCGCGATCTTCGACGACGGCATGCCGGCGCCCAACCAGATCGACCGCCTCCGGGACGAGGTGCGGGTAACGGCGCGAGACCTGCTGACCGTCCCCGACGGCACGATCACCGCGGAGGGGTTGCGGCACAACGTGGACGTGGGGGTGCGCTACCTCGAGGCATGGCTGCGGGGTACCGGCTGCGTGCCGATCTACAACCTGATGGAAGACGCCGCGACGGCCGAGATCTCCCGGACGCAGGTCTGGCAGTGGGTGCGGCACGGCGTGCGCCTGACGGACGGACGCACGGTGGACGCCGCGCTCGTCGCCGCGACCGTCCAGGACGTGCTCGCCGCGCTGCGCCGCGAGCTGAGCGCCGGCTATGCCGATACGCGGTTCCCGCTTGGGGCGGAGCTGTTCGAGCGCCTGATGACGGCGGACGCCTGCCCCGAATGGCTCACGACGATCGCCTACGACCACATCGACTGACTCCATCCCCACAGGAACGACGACCATGAACAAGCAGACCTTTCTCGCCGACCGCGAGCGCCGCTGGCGGACGGACGCCCGGTGGCGCGGCATCACGCGGCCCTATTCCGCGGAGGCGGTGTGGCGGCTGCGCGGATCGGTCGACATCGAGCACTCGCTGGCCCGGCGGGGGGCCGCGCGCCTGTGGGAGCTGATGCAGCGCGAGGCGCCGACCGCGGTGCTGAGCGCCGTCACGGGCAACCAGGCCATTCAACAGGTGCGGGCCGGCCTCGAAGCGATCTACCTCTCGGGCTGGCAGGTCGCCGGGGACATGAACACCGCCGGCGAGGTCTATCCGGACCAGAGCCTGTATCCGGCCGACAGCGTCCCCGCGCTCGTGCGGCGGCTCAACAACGCCCTGCGCCGCGCGGACCAGATTCACCACCAGCGCGGCGACGCCGGCGTGGACTGGCTGGTTCCGATCGTGGCCGACGCGGAGGCGGGGTTCGGCGGCCTGCTCAATGCCTTCGAGCTGATGAAGCACCTGATCGAGGCCGGGGCGGCCGGCGTGCATCTCGAGGACCAGCTCGCCTCGCTCAAGAAATGCGGCCACCTGGGCGGCAAGGTGCTGGTGCCGACGAGCGAGTTCATCAACAAGCTCGTGGCCGCACGGCTCGCTGCCGACGTGTGCGGCGTGGACACGATCCTGATCGCCCGGACCGACGCGCTGAGCGCCACGATCCTCGCCAACGACATCGACCCGTACGACCGCCCGTTCGTCACCGGCGAGCGCACGCCCGAGGGCTTCGCCTGCGTGCGGAGCGGCATCGCGCAGGCGATCGCGCGGGCGCTGGCGTACGCCCCGTACGCCGACGTGCTGTGGTTCGAGACCTCGAGGCCGGATTTCGCGGAGGCGCGGCAGTTCAGCGAGGCGATCCACGCGGACTTCCCGGGCAAGCTGCTCGCTTACAACTGCTCACCGTCCTTCAACTGGAAGCGGAACCTGTCGACCGCGCAGATCGCGAGCTTCCAGGACGACCTGGGACGGCTGGGCTACCGGTTCCAGTTCGTCACCCTGTCCGGCTTCCACGCGATCAACTACGCGATGTTCGACCTGGCGACGCAGTACCGCGAGCGGGGCATGGCGGCTTACGCGGCGCTGCAGGAGCGGGAGTTCACGGCCGAGGCCGCAGGGTACGAGGCGGTCCAGCACCAGCAGTTCGTGGGCGCCGGCTACTTCGACGCCGTGACGGAGACGGTGACGCAGGGCCATTCGTCGGTGCTCGCGATGCACGGCTCCACCGAAGAGGAGCAGTTCCGCAAGGCCGTGTAGCGCGGAGCGCGCGGCTCAGCGACGCCGCTTCGTCGTCGCCCGCTTGCGCCGCTTGGGTGGCGCCGCCTCGTCGAGGAACTGCAGGTGGATGGCTGCCAGCTCCGCCTCGAACCAGGCGACCAGGCGGCCCATGAACTTCTCCGCCAGGTAGAAGATGTCGCGCGCATCCTTCGGCCTCACGCGCGCCACGAGCACGCCGCCCGCGTTGGCCACGTCGATATGCCCGGCCGACTGCAGGTGCCGCAACCGGGTGTGCGCCTTGTTGCTCCAGTACCACGTCGTGGCCTCGTGCAGGACCTTGGCGCGGAGCAGGACGAAGGCATCCACGCCCGCCCGCGGGACCACCTGGATCTGGATCATTGCCGGCTCCTCTCGAGACAGTACAATCTCGGCGTTGGTGCAGCCCACCGCCAACCTGAAGGCGCGCGGTCAGGACCGCTTCAGGATGTCGATCGTGTCCGTCTGGTTCGGTACGACGCACAAGAATTCGAACGGCTCCGTCCCATGCGCGCGGTACCAGTGCGGCGTGCCGGCCGGGATGAACACGACGTGGCCGGCGTGGACCTCGATCACGTCCGCGCCGATGCCGATGGTGGCGTGGCCGCGCAATACGTACTGCTCGTGCTCCACCGTATTGGTGTGCGCCGGCATGCCGCCGCCCGGCTGCATGATGAAGCGCCGCAGCGCGAAGTGCGGCCCCTCCTCGGGACCGATCAGGACTTGACGGGTGGTTCCGGTGCCGGCCCGCACGGGCTCAGCCGGGACCTGGTCTGCATGTCGGACCGTCATGATCTCCTCCGTGGTCAGCGCAGCACGAACGTGGGATTCAGGGACCGCTCCGCGGCACGGTGCGACCGATCACGACCGTGACGTTGTCGGTCCCGCCGTCATCGAGCGCGTCCTGGAGCAGCGCCTCGCACGCCTGCCGCGAGCTGGTCAGCGCCGCGAGCCGCTCGGTGATCCGCTCGTCGGACACGTGCTTCGTGAGGCCGTCGCTGCACAGCAGCACGATCGCCCCCCAGTCGCGCACGATCCGGGTGACGACGGGGGCCGCCTGCTGCCCGCCGATCGCGCTTGAGAGCACGTGGGCCCAGCGTGTGCGGAAGGCATTGGTGCGCGTCAGCACCCCCTGGTCCACCAGGTCCTCCGCCATCGTCTGGTCGCGGGAGATCTGCGTGAGGCGCCCGTCCCGATAGAGGTAGCAGCGGCTGTCCCCGACCTGCAGCAGGTATGCCTGGGGCCACAGGCCGAGCCACAGCGTGAGCGTCGTCGCGAACCGGCCGGGCCGGCCCTCCTGCTCGGCGCGCTCGAGCAGGCTCTGGTGGCAGCGCATCGCGGCGTCAGACAGCAGCTCCGCGAACGCCGCGGGCTCGGTCGCGTCCGACGTGTAGAACGTCTGAGTGCTCTGCGCCACGTACTGCGCCACCGCCTGGAGCGCCAGGCGGCTCGCTTCCTCCCCCGCGCCGCTCCCCACGCCGTCCGCCACCATGGCGAGCGACGCCAGGCGCTCGGGATCCACCGGCAGGGGGACGTCGGCCGGCAGGCTCGTGCTCTGCACCACCATCTGCTTGTGCAGGGCGGCGATCAGGAAGTGATCCTGGTTCTCCTTGCGGACGTTGCCGACGTGCGTGAGCCCGTACACGTCGATGTCCGCATCCTGGGGCGCGCGCGGTGCGGTCATGGTTCCTCCTGGCGCCGTGCAGCGTGCTTCTCAGGGCGCCACATGGTAGAGCGCCTCCATGCCCGCCTGGAGGTGGGGACCGACGTGACAGTGGAACAGCCACGTGCCGGGATCGTCGGGCACCATGTCGGCCGCGAGCATCCCCATGGGGAGCAGCGCGGTCACGTCCGTGCGCATGCCGTTCACCAGCACGGTGTTGCCGTGCCAGTGCGGCGCGTGGAACTCGAAGCCCGTGGTGGCCATCAGGTACCAGCGCACCCGCTCGCCCACCCGCATGCGCAGCCCGGGCAGGTGACCGAACAGGTAGCCGTTCATTGACTCCTTGAAGTTGCCGCTCCCGCCGGGCTCCTGGGCGTCCTCCCCGAACGGCGTCTTGACGATCCTCACCTTGGCGGGATCGCCGACGTGCGCCGTGACGTTGTCGGCGAGGTACCAGCTCTGGTTCTCGTCGAACTCGGCGAACGCGACCACGAGCTCGCGATCGACGTCCTTGGGCGTGCCGTCGGCGCGGGCGGCCCGCCGCGCCGTGACGATGATCGGCCCGACGAGTCCGGCATCGACGTCGCGCTCGTCGTTGACGTGCGAGTGATACATCCACATCACGGAGCTCGGGTCACCGGGGCCGGGGCCGGCCCGCTCCGGAACGGGCCAGACGTAGACATGCGTGCCGCCGGTCGGCACCCCGTCGTCGGCCTTGTCGGCGCCGCCGGTCGAGTCGGCGTACGGCGCTCCCTCCGCGTCCTTGGCGTAGAACACGCCGTGCGGATGCACGCTGGCCGGGAAGCGGGCGCGGTTCAAGAACACGATCCGCAACGTGTCTCCCACGACGGCGCGCAGCAGCGGGCCGAGGATCCCGAGGTGCTCCCAGGCCGGAGCGCGCGCCTTCAGCGTGGTGAAGGTCGAGTCGGTGTACTCGCGGTACACGGCCTTGCGATACACCCGGCCGATGTCGGTCGGCCCGCTCCCGACGAACACCCGCGCGACGCTGTCGTACGGCTGGCCGGTGACCAGGTTGCGATCCTCGCCGGCCGCGTAGTCCCAGTCCACCTCGTCGGCGGCGACGTAGTAGGTGCGGGTGGCGGGCGGCGGCGCGTTGCCACCGGTCGAAGAAGGCGCACAGGCGGTCAGGACGGCAACCGTCACGATCGGGAGGCTCCAGCGACGTCGTATCATCCCAGTCTCCGAGTCATGGTGATCTCGCGAGCAGAGCCACCCATGCGCTACCGCCTCCCACCGCTCTCGGCGACGCGCCGGCGGAACTCGGTGATCCAGTTGGGGGACACGACCAGCCCGTAGTCGTCCCGATCCGGCACGACCGCGAGAATCCGCCTGCCGTCGCGCGTCACCTCGTAGTTCCCCGAATAGTTGAGGCTCGGGAAGGTCACGTTGGAGAGGACGGTGTCCCTCCCCAGCAGCGTGAACGTCGGCGTGAATGAGATTCTCGCCGCGAGCAACAGGGAGCCCCATCGGTAGTAGAGCCGCTGACCATCGGGGGACCACGCCGGCCTGCTCCCGCCAGCCACCGAGATCTGCACCTTCGACGACGGATCGGGGAATGAGCGGACGTACACTTCCGTGCGGCCCGATTCGTCCGACTCGAAGGCCACCCAGTGGCCGTCCGGGGAGAATCGCGGCGCCGTCTCCTGCGCCTTCGTCGCGAGGTAGCTTCGCGCAACGCGCTGCGAATCGAGCGGGACGCGGAAGATGTCCCAGGAGGATTCGTTGAGGGATTGCAGGAGGAGCGACTGGCCGTCGGGCGACATCGTCGCCACGGGCGTCAGCAGCGCGTGCTCGAAGAGCTTCTCGGCCGCCGATCCACCGGAGGCCGGCTGCGACCAGACCGCGGCGCGCGTCTCCTCCCCGACCGCCGCGAACAGCACGCGCGAGCCGTCCGCGCCCCACTCCACGGACGTCACCGTCTCGGCGGATGTCAGCCGCGAGAACGTCGCGAGGGTCAGATCGTAGATCCAGACATCGCTCTTCTGGTCTTCCGACACCACGACCGCGATGCGGCGCTCGTCGGGCGAGAGCCGCGGGAACGTGAAGCCGCGCGGCTGCGGCAGCACCGGCTGCGCGCGCCCATCGCGCGACACCCAGACCAGCCGACCGCGCGTGCCGCCGCGGGCCGTCACCATCGCCCCGCCACGCGAGATGAAGATCCCGGAATTGCCGTTGTTGCCGGCCCCGACCGGGATGGGATCGTGCACGGGAATCGGTCTCCCGTTGGTTCGCTTGCGGCGCCCATCCAGCGAGACCGCCATCACCGCTCCGTCGGCCTGGACGTAGAGCAGCATGCCGTCGAGCACCGTCAGCGGGCGGATCCCCGGGATGCCGAGTGGCACCACCGCGCCGTCATTGAGGGAAGTGAGCCCAAGCCGAGCGGCGGCAAGACTGCCCGACCAGATCGTGAACGCGATCGTCTTCCCATCGGGCAGGGCGATGGGCCAGAGATGATCGGTTTCGCCGTGCGCCGTGTCGGGCTGGGTGAGCGCGACCGCCTCACCCCCGGCGGCGCTCACCTGCGACAGGCCATGGAAGCGACCCTGGGCGCCAAGCACGATCTCGTCGCCGACCCCCCAGTCGGCGCCGTTTGCGCCGCTGGCGTCGACAATCGTCACCGGCGCACTGCCGTCGAGCCGCACCTTGCGCTCCTTGCCCGACTGCTCGAATCCGAGCCACGCGCCATCGGGCGAGAAGAACGGTTGATACGCATCCGCCGTTCCCGGAATCGGACGTCCCTCCAACTGGTCGGTCCGGAGCACGTAGAACATCGAGCTGGCCGCGCCCTGCGCCACGGAGTAGACGACCGTGCCGCCATCGGGTGAGATCGCCGCCGGCCACGGGAAGTTGTCCGCCGGCTTCGCGCTGTCGGTCGCGGCCAAGACGAACCGGATGGGGGGAACGGGCGCGGGTGCATCCGGTCGTCGTGCGAGCCCGATCGCGGCCGCGAGCGCCGCCACGGCCACGAGGGACGGCCCGGCGACGAGCGGATCGCGCAGGCGGGCGCGCCAGCGGGCCGCCACCGGCGGGCGGCCCTGCGCCGCGCGCCCGGCCGCGGTCCAGCCCGGGGACGGCACGCCGCCCCTGCCCTGCAGCGCCTCGGCGAACTCGTGGGCGGTCGCGAACCGATCCGCCGGCAGCTTCTCGAGGACCTTCGCCACCGCGGCCGCCACGTGCGGCGGCACCGACTTGCGGGCGTTCGTGACGGGTGCCGCCTCCTCCGTCACGATCTTCATGATGATCTGCTGCGCCGAGGCACCCGTGTGCGGCGGGTTCCCCGTCAGCATCTCGTACAGCACCGCGCCAAGCGAGTAGAGATCGGACCGCCCCGTGAGGTCCTTCTCGGCCGTCGCCTGCTCGGGACTCATGTAGTGCGGCGTCCCGAGCGAGAGGCCGGTTTCGGTCATCCGCCCGCCCGCCGCGGCGCTCACCGCCAGGGCGATCCCGAAGTCGGCCACCATCGGCCGGCCGTCGTGCAGCAGGATGTTCTCGGGCTTGATATCCCGGTGAATCACCCCGTGCCGATGGGCATAGGCGAGGGCATCGGCCACGTCGGTGGTGATCCGGACCGCCTCGTCAATCGACAGCTGCGTCTCGCGACTGAGCTTCTCGCGTAGGGTCTCCCCCTCGACATAGGGCATGACGTAGAAGAGGAACTCACCCGCGCCCCCGACCCCTCCTGCCCCTCCTGCCGCTCTGCCGCTGTCGTACAGCGGCAGGATGTGGGGGTGCTGAAGCGCCGCAGTGGTCTTGATCTCGACCACGAAGCGCTCAGCGCCGAGCACGGCGGCGAGCTCGGGCCTCAGCACCTTGAGCGCGACCTTGCGATCGTGCTTCACGTCGTGGGCGAGATACACCGTGGCCATGCCGCCGGCGCCGAGCTCTCGGTCGATGCGGTAGCGGTCGGCGAGGGCGCTGGCGAGGCGCGAGGGGATCTCGCTCACGGGGCTTCGCCGAGTGGGGTCCAGCGTCCAGCGTCCAGCGTGACTACCCATCCTCGGCGGTCACGCTGCACGGTGCGCGCGGCACGCAGCACGCTCATTGCCTCAACCGCGCCGCGAGATCCGTGAACCAATGATCCACCCACACGATCTGCGGCGCCATGTTGGTCGCGGTGCCCCCGCGCGGGCTCAGGAAGATGAAGGATCGGCCGTCCGGCGTCACATCGTATCCCTGATGGAAGCCGTCATTCAAGAACGCGGACGCGTCGAACAAGGGCATGAGACGGCCCACGGCGAACGTCGTGGTTGTCGGCTGTACCTCGGCGGCGATGAGGCGGCCTTCGCGGTTCAGATAGAACAGCTCGCGTCCCGAGGGCGCCCATCTGGGCGATTCACCGCCACCGTTCGAGACCTGCCAGTGGCCGTCATTCGCATTCGGGAATGGGCGGACATAGACCTCGTTCGTGCCGGATTCGTTGGAGGTGTACGCGAGCCAACGCCCGTCGGGCGAGATGGCGGGTTGCAGCTCGGTGAAGCTGCTCGCCACCAGCGGAACGGGCGTCGCGTCGCCGCGCGTGCGCACGGCAACGAGGTCACCCGCGCCGGCCATGGTGTTGTCCGTGCGGAGCACGAGCCAGCCGCCGTCCGGCGACCACGCGATCTCCTGCACCATACGATCGATGCGGGCCAGCGGGCGGTCGGGTCCGCTCCCATCTGCGGGACGGGCGTACACGGCGCTGGTGCCGGCGCTGTCACGCACGAAGGCCACGAGCTTCCCGTCGGGTGACCAGGCCGGCCGGCGGTCCTGGTTGCTAAACGTGAGCCGCGTGAAGGGACCGTGGTCCAGCTGCTTGACCCAGATGTTGAGCCCGCCTCCCAATCCGACGCCGACGGCCAGGCGCCTCCCGTCCGGCGAGACCGAGAGCGAGTTGAATTGTCCGTACCACGCGGTATCGATCGGTGCGATCAGACCGTCGCGGCTCACCCGAACGAACGAGACATCGGTGGAGGTGCCGGTTCCATGGACGTAGACCAGGGAGCCGGACGGCGACCAGTCGAGCATCGCGTAGGCCTGGCTGAGCTGTACCTCGACGCCTTCGAGGACCGGCACGGCTTCTCCGGTGATCTCCAGGCGGTCGAGATCGAACGGCGCGGCCATCGCCACCCCGTCACGCCGCACGTAGAGCAAGCGACCGTTGGGCAAGTACCAGGCCTGTGCCACGTCGTCCAGCAACGCCTTCTGGACCCCCGTGCGCAGGTCCAGGACGTGGATGCTCATGGTGACACAGCCCGAGGAGCAAACCTGGAAGAGCACGCCGCGCGCGCCGGGCAACGGCACGGGATGACCGATGCCCCCGCCGCCCAGCGCGCTATCCAGCAGCGCGGTCAAGGCGACCGTGCTCGATCCCCCGCTGGCACTTACGCGTCGCAGCGTCAGGAGCGTTTGCGTCATGTATACGAGCGTGCCGTCGTCCAGCCATGCCGCCCCGCCGAACCCGTTGGCCACGGAGTCGGCGATGGTCACGGTGGCGCCGCCGGTCCGACGCACCTTCTTGAGGCGTTGGTCGGCCACGAAGGCAATCCACTCGCCGTCTGGTGAGAAGATTGGGTTCTGCGCGCGCTCCGTGCTCGGAATCGGCGTGGGGTCGAGCTGGCCCCGCTGCTTGATCCAGAGCAGGCTGTTTTGCCGCCGGTCCTTGAACACCAGCGTGGAGCCGTCAGGTGAGACCGCCATCGCCGGGTAGTCCAGCGCCACCGTGACGCTGTCGCCGAGTGAGATGTACTGCCACGTCGCCGGCGGATGCTCGGCAGCCCGCACGCGGAGCCAGCCCCAGGCGGCGAGGGCGGCGGCCAGGATGGCGATGGCGGCGAAAACGATGGTTGCGACGGAGAGGCGGTACGGCGGCATGGCGGTACGAGTGGCCGTGCCGAGCGTCCCGGTCCCGGCCGACGCGACGAACTGGGGGGTGGCGAGTGCCGCGCCGAACTCGGCCGCGCCGCTGTACCGATCGGCAGGGAGCTTGGCCAGCGCCTTCAACACCGCAGCGTCGACGTGCGGCGGGATGGTGCGGCGCTGGAGCGTGAGGCCGCGCGGCTCCTCGGTCAGCACCCGCGCAATGACGGCCTGGGCCGTGGGCCCCGCGAACGGTGGCTCGCCGGCGAGCATCTCATACAACACACACCCCAGCGCATACACGTCGCTCTTGGCCGTGATCTCGCGCTCCCCCATCGCCTGCTCGGGACTCATGTAATGCGGCGTGCCGAGCGACATCCCGGTCTCGGTCATCCGGGTGCCGCCGTCCGAGCGCGACACCGCCAGCGCGATCCCGAAGTCGGCGACCAGCGCGCGGCCGTCGTGCAGCAGAATGTTCTCGGGCTTGATGTCCCGGTGGATCACGCCGTGGCGGTGCGCGTAGTCCAGCGCGTCGGCCACCTCGCGTGCGATGCGGACGGCGTCGTCCACCGGCAGCTGGCGCTCGCGCGTGAGGCGGTCCCTCAGGCTCTCGCCCTCGACGTACGGCATGACGTAGAACACCGTCCCGTCGGCCTCGCCCGAGTCGTGCAACGGGAGGATGTGCGGGTGCTGCAGGTTGGCCGTCGTCTTGATCTCGACCAGGAATCGCTCGGCCCCGATCACCGCCGCCAATTCGGGCCGGAGCACCTTGAGTGCGACCTTGCGGTCGTGCCGCACGTCGTGGGCCAGGTAGACGGTGGCCATGCCGCCCTGGCCGAGCTCGCGCTCGATGCGGTAGCGATCGGCGAGGGCCGTGGTGAGGCGGGTGATGTCGGTCATTGGGGTACCAGGTTCATCACCCACGCGTCGGCCAGGGACACCGTGGCCATGCCACCCTGCCCGAGCTCCCGCTCGATGGCGTACCGGTTCGCGAGCGCCCCGCTCAGGCGTCCGAGGATCTCACTCATCGCGAGCCAGCGCCGTTCTGGCGCCGTACCTCCTCGGGCCAGTTCAGGACGAAGATCATCTCGATGAGCGCCCCCTGGTGCACCATGACGAACCGGGTGCCGTCGGGCGAGACATCCCAGTTGGCGTGCGGCTCGGCCGGCTCGAACTGGGAGATGTCGAACAGCGGCGTACGGCTCGTGACCGCGAAGTCGGGACTGGTGGCGACGCCGGCCGCGAACAGATACGGCACCCCGTCGTGCTCGCTCTGGTAGTAGAGCGAGCGTCCGTCCGGGCTCCACCGCGGCTCGATGCCGCCCCCCTGTGACACGAGCACCTTGGCACCGCCGGCGGGATAGGGGCGCACATAGATCTCGTTACGGCCCGTCTCGTCGCTCGAATACGCCAGCCAGCGCCCGTTCGGCGACAGGGTGGCGCCCTCCTCGGTGTAGGGCGTCTCCAAGAGGGGCGTCCGGACGTGCGGCGTGTCGGCCGACACCTCTACCAGGTCGTACAGGCCATTGGTGCCCGTGGCGGCACCGATGATCGCACCGTCCGGCGCCAGCTCGAGCGCCTGGCTGTAGGCACCCTGGTACACCGAGTCGGCGCCACCCGCGCCGTCGGCGCGGCGCCGCCAGATGCCGGTGGCGTGCACGTAGTACACCCAGCGCCCGTCGCGTGACCACACCGGATCATGACCGTCATTCTCGAACGACAGCCGCGAGAGCGTGCGCTGGCGGAGATCGAGCGTCCAGACGTCCCGCGACCCCTGCTGGATGAAGTCCATGGCGAGGTGCCGGCCGTCGGGCGAGAGCCGCGGGCTGTGAAAGCGGTGCCCCTCGGCCGCGACCTCGCGCCGACCGCTCCGATCGAGGAGCATGAGGGTGAACGGCTGCTCCGGCAGGTACGCCAGCGTGCCCGATGCCGAGACCGCCACCTGCCCACCGCCGCCAATCGCCTGCCGCACGCCCTCCGCCAGGGTCACCGCCGAGCCCGACACCCGATGGCGGCGGGCATCGAACGGGGCGGCCTGGAGCGCGCCATTCGCCAGGCTCCACAACAGGTAGCCGTCCGCGTACCAGACCGCGGTGACCGCCGTCTCGAGGACCGTGGCGCGCGTGCCGTTGCGGACGTCCAGGGCGACCACGGGACCATCGGTACCGGTGCCGGTGGACACGATCATGAGCAGCGTATGCCGGTCCGGCAGCGTCGTCTGCACGTACAGATTCCGCTCCCGGGCCGCCGTATCCGGCGTGGCGATCGAGGCCAAGGTGCCGTCGAGCCCGGCGCGCAGGATACCGCCATGCGCGTCGGTCGCGACCAAAGTGGCGTCATCGAGCCAGAACACCCCCGCGGTGGCCAGGGCGTTCGCGGCCACCGGGGTGGGCGGAGCGCCGGTGAACGGCACACGCACGACCTGCACGCCCGTGGCGCCGACGTACGCCAGACGCGTACCGTCGGGGGAGAACGCAGGGAAGGCCCCGCCCTCGGTGCCCGCGATCGGCCGGAACGCATCGAGCTCGCTCAGCCGCCGCTCGTAGAGCTGGTACGACGCGCCCCCGCCGGCACGACCCACATAGACGACGCTACGGCCGTCGGGCGAGAGCGCGAGCGTGTTCACCGGCGCGCCGGTGAGCCCGCGCTCGGCGTCCACCGGCACCCGGAAGCGCGCCACGATCGGCGCGGGGCCTTCCCGGCCCACCATCAGGCGCCCCACGACGACGCCCGCCACCCCAAGACCGACCGCGACCGCCCAGGGCCGCCAGTCCCGACGCCGCGCGCCCGGTGACGCCGCCGTCGCGGCGGCCGGCGCCGCGAACGACGCGTTGGTCAGCGCTTCGGCGAACGCCTTCGCCGTGTCGAACCGGTCGGCGGGCAGCTTCTCAAGCGCCTTGGCGACCGCCGCCGCCACGTTCGGTGGCACCGATTTCCGCACATTCGTGACCGGCGCAGCCTCCTCCGTCACGATCTTCATGATGATCTGCTGCGCCGAGGCCCCCACGTGTGGTGGATTCCCCGCGAGCATCTCGTACAGCACGCTGCCCAGCGAGTAGATGTCCGCCCGGTTCGTCAGCTCCTTCTCGGCGGTCGCCTGCTCGGGGGACATGTAGTGCGGCGTGCCGAGCGAGAGCCCCGTCTCCGTCATCCGGCCGCCGGCCGCGGCGCTCACCGCCAGCGCGATCCCGAAATCCGCCACCATCGGGCGGCCGTCGTGCAGCAGGATGTTCTCGGGTTTGATGTCGCGGTGGATCACGCCGTGGCGGTGGGCGTAGTCCAGCGCATCCGCCACCTCCGTCGTGATCCGCACCGCCTCCTCGATGCCGAACTGGGTCTCCCGGTTGAGTTTGTCGCGGAGGGTCTCGCCCTCGACGTAGGGCATGACGTAGTAGAGGAAGCCGCCGGCGCTCCCAGAGTCGAACAGCGGCAGGATGTGCGGATGTTGCAGGCTCGCGGTGGTCTTGATCTCCACCACGAACCGCTCGGCGCCCAGGACGGCGGCGAGCTCGGGCTTCAAGACCTTGAGCGCGACCTTGCGGTCGTGCTTCACGTCCTGCGCCAGGTAGACCGTCGCCATGCCGCCCGCGCCGAGCTCGCGCTCGATGACGTAGCGATCCCCAAGGGCGGTGGAGAGCCGGCTCACCGGGTCAGGCATGCGATGCCATCCGCTTGCAGGGCGCAGCGTGCAAGGCGCAGCGGGTCTCCACCGGGCGGACAGGTCCGCTGCACGCTGGACGCTGCACCCTACACGATGGTCGTTCCCTCATTTCACCCCCACCCGTCCCACCAGCGCCGCGTACCGCGGCTCGGCGCGCAACGGATCAAAGCCCGGGTCGATGTGCACATACACCAGTCCGGCCGAGCGCTCCGCCAGCGCGCGGTCCAGGCAGGCGAACGCCCGGTCCACGTCGCCCAGCGCCGCGTATCCCACCGCCAGGACCTCCTGGCGGACGTACTGCTGCTTCGCCTCGTCCTCCAGCCGTTCCATGATCGCGTCCGCCTCTTCGCGCTGTCCCAGCGCGGCGAGCGCACGCACGATCAGCGCGTCGTACGACCGGATCGCCGCCTTGAGGGACTGGCCGTGCTGGAAGTGCTTCAACGCCGCCTCGGGTTCCCCCTTGGCGAGGTGGGCCGCGCCCATGTCGAGGTACGACAGGGAATACTCGGGGGCCATTTCCATCGTCTTCCGGCTCTGGGCGATGGCACGGTCATAGTCCCGGGCATAGAGGTGGAACCGGCCGAGCCAGCGACTGAAGTGCGCCGACAGCGGGTCGACCACGAGCGCCTGCCGCATCTCGCCGATGGCCTCGTCGAGCTTGCCGACCGACGGCAGCGCGCTGCCGAACACGAAGTGCGCCTCGGCGTAGTTGGGGTTGATCTGCACGGCCCGCCGCAGCACCTCCTCGGCGCCGGCGAAGTCCCATTCGTACCAGCCGCGCACCTTGCCGATCGACGTCAGCGCCTCGGCAAGGTCCGGATCGAGGGCCAGCGCCTGCTCCGCCGCCGCTTTGGCCCGCGGATACGCCTCGCCCGGCTCCACCCAGTTGTCCGCGAGATTGCACCAGCAGTCCGCGATCCCCGCGTGCGCCTGCGCGTATTGCGGATCGGTTGCCAACGCCCGCTGGAAGAAGTCCAGGCCGCGACGCACCTCCGGCTCGGACAGCCGGTTCACGAAGAACCGCCCCTTGAGGTACAGGGTGTACGCTTCGACGTTCTCGGTGGCGGGGACCACCAGCCGGACGGCGGTGTCGCCACCCAGGCGGATCTTGAGGGCGTCGACGATCGCCCGCGCGATCTCGTCCTGCACCGCGAACACGTCTTCCAGCTGCCGATCGTACTTCTCGGACCACAGGTGGTACCCGGTCGCCACGTCGATCAACTCCGCGCTGATCCGGATGCGATTGCCGACCTTCCGCACGCTGCCTTCGAGCACCGACCCCACGCCGAGCTTCTCCCCGACGTGCCGCACGTCCATCTCCTTGCCCTTGAACGCGAACGCAGAGGTCCGTGACGCCACCTGCATCCCCGGCACCTTGGCCAGAACGTTGATGATCTCCTCGGTCATGCCATCACTGAAGTACTCGTTCTCCGGATCGGCGCTCATGTTGGTGAACGGCAGCACCGCGATCGACTTCCGGGGCGCCGGCGGCGTCGACGGCCGCCCGCCGGGCGGCGTGGCGCCACCCTCGGCCCGGATCAGATCGAGCGCCGCGACGAACTCGGCCGCCGAGGCGAACCGATCCACCGGCGTCCGCGCCAGCGCGCGGGTCACCGTCTGGTCCACGCCGTCGGGCACGTCACGGCTGTGGCTCACCTTGGGAATCGGGGCCACGAACCGCTTCGTGATCACGGCCTGCGCCGTAGGGCCCGTGAATGGCTGCTCGCCCGCCAGCATCTCGTACAGCACGCACCCCAGGCTGTAGAGATCGCTGCGGCCGTCCACGTCGGTCTCGCCCGAGGCCTGCTCGGGGCTCATGTACGCGGGCGTGCCGACCGCGATCCCGGTCTGCGTGATCGCCCCGCCCTGGGCGCTCAACGCCTTGCCGATCCCGAAGTCGGCGACCATCGCGGCGCCCTCGTGCAGCAGGATGTTCTCCGGCTTCACGTCGCGATGCACCACCCCGTGCCGGTGCGCATAGTCCAGCGCCGAGGCCACCTCGCGCGTGATCACCAGCGCGTCCGTCAGCGGCAGCTGGCGCTCCCGGTCCATCCGCTCGCGCAGCGAGCTGCCCTCCATGTTGGGCATCACGTAGAACAGCAGCCCGTCCGCGTCGCCCGAGTCGTACAGCGGCAGGATGTGGGGATGGGTCAGCCGGGCGGCCAGCTTGATCTCGCGGAGAAACCGCTCCGCGCCGATCTCCGACGCGATGTCGGGCCGGAGGACCTTGAGCGCCACGTCGCGGTCATGCCGCAGATCGCGCGCCAAGTAGACCACCGCCATGCCGCCCTGGCCCAGCTCCCGCCCGATCGCGTAGCGACCGTCGAGCGCGTGCGTCAGGCGCTCCGTGACCTCACTCATCGCCCCCCCATCGGCACCGCGCCGGTCACCGCGCCGCCCCGCGGCGCGCCTCGACCTCGTCCACGTCCTCGTGTGGCCGGCTCATCGGGGCACGAGCCGCCGAAGCTCGCGGAACCAGTTCGTCACCACGATCACCTGCCGGGGCTCAGTGCCCGCCGGCCGGCGGAGCATGAGGAACCGCTCGCCGTCCGGCGTGACGTCGTAGCTCTGTCCATCCGAGCTGGTCACGTACGGGCCGCGGAACAACTCGGCTGGCGGGCCGAGCCCACCCGAGGCCGGATCCACGGTCACCGCCATCATGCGCTGCCCGCTCCGGTAGACCAGCTCACGCCCACCACGCGTCCAGCGCGGCTCGTCTCCCCCGTCGGCGGAAACCGGCCAGCGCGCGCGCGTCACGTCGGGGTAGGGGCTCAGGTAGACGTCCGTCCGTCCCGATTCGGTCGACGTGTAGGCCAGCCACCGTCCGTTCGGCGCGATCCGCGGTGCCTCCAGGTCGCCGGCATCCGATGCCAGCACGGGCTTCGCGGCGCCGCTGTCCCCGAGCGACAGCGCCCACACCTGCTGGTGGGGCAGCAGGTTGTGTGCGAACAGCAGGGTGTGACCGTCCGGCGTGATGCTCCCTGGTTGCTTGTCGAACGCGGTGGTCAGGAGGGCGGTCGCCGGCGTGCTGCCGTCCGTCGGTCGCTCATACAGATCGAAGACCGGTCGTTCCGACTCGAAGATGACGTGGTCACCCTTCGTGGTGAACATCGGCGCGAAGTCATTCGCGCCCCCGGAGGTAAGCGGTGTGCGGGTGCCGCGCGTCAGGTCCAGCACCCACACGTCCTTCGGCTCGCCGGGCCGGGCGATGGCCAGCGCGACGCGCCGGCCGTCCGGCGAGAGTGCGGGATTAGTGAAGCGACCGGGCGTGGTAATCGGTGCCCCGGCTTCCCCACGGCGCGTGACCCACACGAGGTCGAGGTCCGGAACGAACGTCGAAGCCGCGATGTAGGCCAGGGTGCCGTTATCGGACACCGCGAAGCCGGCGCGTCCGTCCGGCGCTTCGATCGCGACGTCCTGGATCACCGGCACCGGCTGCCCGGTCAGCGCCAATCGTCCGACGTCGAACGGCACCGCGAACAGCGCTTCGTTCTTCGCGTAGAGCAGATAGCCCGCCGTCACGTACCGCCCCGACACGCCACCTTCCAACAACACCTTGCGTTGCCCGGTCTTCAGGGACAGGACCTCGATGCGTGCCCGCTCGAGCGGTGTCCGGAACGCGGTGAACAACACGTGGTCGTGGTCCGGAAGGACCTGGGGCCACCAGTGGGCCAACTCACCCTGCGCGCTATCGGGGGCGGTCAGGCGATCCGGCGTCCCGCCCCCGGCGGACACGCGCCACAGCCCGCTGAGGTAGTCCGGCGTGTAGATGATCGTGCCGTCTTCCGTCCAGTCGCCTCCCGCCCACGGGCTCCTGGCGACGTCCGCGGCGGGCCCGCCATCGAGCGGGACCTTGCGCAGCGTCTTGCCGGCTCCGAACGCCACCCACTTGCCGTCCGGCGAGAGGAACTGCCGGTTGCCGTCCTCGCTGCCCGGGATCGCCGTGAACGCCAGACCGTCGAGCGATCGCTCGAGCAGCAAACTCGCGCCGCTCTGCTCACCGGCCACCACGATGCGACTCCCGTCCCGGGAGAGCGCGAGCGACGGGTAGCTGAGCGACATGCCGCGGGGTAGCTCGAGCACCGCGCGGACGACGTCGCCCGCCGCCGCGGCCGGCCGCCGCAGCCAGCCCCACGCGGCGAGCACGCCGAGCAGCCCGATCGCCGTGGCGCTCACGACGGTCCAGACGGCTCGGCGAACCGGGGGCGGAGCCGGCCGCTCGCGGTCACGGACCGTGGCGTCGGTCCGTCGGTCCGACGCCCCGCTGTCCTGCAGCGCCGTGGCAAACTCCGCGGCCGAGCCAAACCGGTCAGCCGGCAGCTTCTCCAGCGCCGTCGCGATGGCAGCCTCGACGTGCTCGGGAATCGTGTGGCGCTGAATGCGCAGTGGCCGGGGCGTCTCTGTCATGACCCGAGCGACGATCGCCTGCGCGGTCGGCCCGGTGAACGGCGGCTCGCCGACCAGCATCTCGTAGAGCGTGGCGCCGAGTGCGTATACGTCGCTCCGCGCGGTGAGCTCTCGGTCCCCCATGGCCTGCTCGGGACTCATGTAGTGCGGCGTCCCAAGACTCATCCCCGTCTCGGTCATCCGCGTCCCCCCGGCACTGCTCACCGCGAGCGCGATCCCGAAATCGGCCACGAGCGCCTGCCCATCGTGCACCAGGATGTTCTCGGGCTTGATGTCGCGGTGGATCACCCCGTGGCGATGGGCATAGTCGAGGGCGCTCGCGACCTCCCGCGCCAGCCGGATAGCCTCGTCCACCGGCAGCTGCTTCTCGCGGCTGATCCGATCGCGCAAGGACTCACCCTCGACGTACGGCATGACGTAGAACACCGAGCCGCCCGCCTCCCCGGAGTCGTGCAATGGGAGGATGTGAGGATGTTGCAGATTTGCAGTCGTCTTGATCTCGGCCAGGAACCGCTCGGCGCCGATCACCGCCGCCAGCTCCGGCCGCAGCACCTTGAGCGCGACCTTGCGGTCATGCTTGAGGTCGCGGGCGAGGTAGACGGTCGCCATCCCGCCCTGGCCCAGCTCCCGCTCGACCACGTAGCAATCGGCGAGGGCCGTGGCGAGTGCCTCCGCTGCCGCGGGCACGGGTCTTCCCGGGTGGTCCATCATCAGGCTGACACGGTCACGACGGGCAAGCGCGCTTGATCCCTTTCAGCCGTGCCAGGTGGCGGCCCCGTTCCAGGGTCCACAAAAGCGTGACCGCACCACCCTGCGGGCGGTGCTCGGGCACGCGCGATTGACGAGGACTGCGAATCTGGCCAGCGGTGGAGCTGGGTGGCCTAAGTCGATGATAATACTCGCCTTTCGGGTCTGATGCCAGTGGTGAGCGCCTGGCCGTTTCGCGGGCCGACCGGCGACGCTCCCCTCGGCCGGCCCGATGCGTAACTTGAGGCGCCGGGTTCCCTGCGCTCTCCCTCGACCGGCGCGCCCAGCACGGGTTGCGCCCCAACACCGGTGAGCCCCATGCGATCAGCTCCGTTGTGCCTGCTGCTGTACGCCTCTGCGGCGAGCGCGCAGACCGCGCTCGTCCTGCGCCCCGCCCGCGTCTTCGACGGCAGTACGACACACGCCGGATGGGAAGTGGTGGTGAACGGTGAGCGCATCGCGGCTGTGGGCCCGGTGGGCCAGGCGCGCCCGGCCGGCGCGCGGGTGCTCGAGCTGCCGGGCATGACCCTGCTCCCCGGGCTCATCGAGGGCCACTCGCACGTGCTGCTTCACCCCTACGACGAGACGCCGTGGACCGATCAGGTTCTGTTCGAGCCGCTCGCGCTCCGTGTGGCCCGTGCGACCGTCGCCGCGCGCGCCACCCTCTTCGCGGGGGTGACCACCGAGCGAGACCTGGGCACCGAGGGCGCAGGCTACGCCGACGTCGGGCTCAAGCTGGCGATCGACCAGGGCATCATCCCCGGCCCGCGCCTCCTCGTGGCGACCCGGGCCATCGTCGCGACCGGGAGCTACGGCCCGAAAGGGGCGCCCGAGTGGTCGCTCCCCTTGGGCGGCGAGCCGGCGAACGGCGTGGACGAGCTCACCCGCGTGGTGCGCGACCAGGCCGGCCGCGGCGCCGACTGGATCAAGGTCTACGCTGACTATCGCTGGGGGCCGAACGGCGAGGCCGAGCCGACCTTCACCCAGGACGAGCTGAACCTGATCGTGAGCGTGGCGGCGAGCAGCGGGCGCTTCGTGTCCGCCCACGCGGCGACTGCGGAGGGCATGCGGCGGGCCACGCTCGCCGGCGTGAAGACGATCGAGCACGGCGACGGCGGCACGCCGGAGGTGTTCCAGCTGATGGCGCAGCGCGGCGTGGCACTCTGCCCCACCGTCGCCGCCACCGATGCCGTGGCGCGCTATGCCGGCTGGAAGCCGGGCGTCGACCCCGAGCCCATCCGGGTCGTCCAGAAGCGGGCTTCATTCCAGGCCGCGCTCGCGGCCCACGTGCCGATCTGCTTCGGGGGCGACGTCGGCGTGTTCCCGCACGGCGAGAACGTGCGAGAGCTCGAGATCATGGTGCGGTGGGGCCTGCCCACGCTGGACGCCGTGATCGCCGCGACGTCCGGCAACGCGAAGATCCTCGGCCTCGAGCAGAGCCGCGGGTCGGTCCGGCCGGGATTGCTGGCCGACCTGATCGCCGTGGAGGGCGACCCGACGCGCGACATCGCCGCGCTGCGCCAGGTTCGCCTCGTCGTGCAAGGCGGCGTGATCGTCCGGGAACCCTGAGGGTCGAGGCCCCGCCCGGGCGCCCCGCTACCCCTCGCTTCCTCGCGGATCGGGCTGCACCGTGAAGGTCCGCGTGTAACTCTCTCCGCCGACGGTGAGCTTCACCGTGAACGTGCCGGGGAGCGCGACCGGCGGGCGCTGCGGCCCGCCGCGCCCCCCGAATCCGCGGCCGCGCCCGGCGTTGGGACTCCACGCCACCCGGTGCATGCCGGCGGCACCCGAGAACGGCTCCGGCGGCGGCCGCCACAGCGCGGACGTGTTGGGGATTCCCGCGGCCCTGCCGGCGGGGGCGCCGGCGGCGGGTTCGCCCAGGCGCTGAGTCGTGAACGACTGGAGGCTCGTGCCACCCGCAGCGAGAATCTCCAGCGTCACCGGCCCCGTCGCATCGGCCTTCAGGTAGTAATCGATGTACGCGCCGTCCGCCGGGTTCTCCGCCTGTGGCTCGTCCTTCTGGAACGGCGTCCCGTTGTCGCGCCCCTGGTCGACCAGGATCGCGTCGGCGGGCTGGAAGAGAAACGCGTCCGCCTGCGCCACCGCGTCGGCGACCTGCCGCAGCGGGCTGATATCGTCGATCACCCAGAATCCGCGGCCGTGCGTCGCCACGATCACGTCGTTGCCGTAGACCTCGAAGTCCCGCATCGACGTCACCGGCAGGTTGAGCTGCAGCGTCTGCCAATGGTCGCCGTCGTCGAACGACACGAACGCCCCGCGCTCGGTGCCGGCGAACAGCAGCCCCCGCCGCGCGGGATCCTCCTTCACCGTGTGCACGTACACCCCGGCCGGCAGGCCGGCGGCGATCTTCTGCCAGGTCTTCCCCCGGTCGCGCGTGCGGTAGAGGTAGGGCTCGAAGTCCTGCAACTGATGGCGATCGACGCTGGCGTAGGCCGTGTCGACGTCGAAGTGCGAGGCCTCGATCATCGTCACCCGGCTCCACGCGGTGAGCGCCGGTGGCGTCACGTTCTGCCACGTCTTGCCGTCGTTGACGGTGACGTGGATCAGGCCGTCGTCGGTGCCCACCCAGACCATCGGGACGAGCAGCGGTGACGGCGCGATGGTGTAGATCACGCCGCGCTTGCCGTTGCGGTCCGTCAGCGCCGCCGCCGCGGCGTCGAGGTTGGCCGGCACGCCGGGATCGGGCCGCGTCAAGTCGGGACTGAGCTGCGTCCACGAGCGCGCGCTGTCGGTGGACTTGAACAGGAACTGGCTGGCGTAGTACAGCGCGCGCGGATCGGCGCGCGACAGCACGAGCGGCTGCGTCCAGTCGGAGCGCTCCGGCTCGGGACCCTGCGGGGTCGTGGTGCCCGGAACCGCGCGATTGGCCGCGAGATCGTAGCGGCTGCCGCTGCCACCATACAGGATACCTGGATGCAGCGGGTCGCCCGCCGTGTACCCGCTCTCGCCACCCGCCCCGATCGGCTCCCAGTCACGCATCGAGATCTCGGCGAACTTGCCGCGCGAACGCACCGCCACCGCGCCGCTGTCCTGCTGCGCGCCCGTCACCCAGTACGGGAAGCGCGGATCCACCGACACATGGTAGAGCTGGGCGGTCGGCTGGTTGTACCACGAGCTCCACGTCACGTCGCGCGGATCGGCGGTCCGGGCGTTCCGCGTGATGATGCAGCCCTGATCGCTCGCCACGATCATGGTGTCTGGGTCCACCGCGGAAATCCACATGTCATTGTAGTCGTCGCCCCCGGGCGAGCCGCGGAGCGGCACCCACGTCGTGCCGCCGTCCTCCGAGCGGGAGATCGAGACGTTCGAGACATAGATCCGGTCGGGGTTCTGCGGATCCACGGCGACGTGCTCGAAGTACCAGCCGCGTCCCCAGAGCGCCTGGTCGGACGCGACCCTGCTCCACGTGGCGCCCCCGTCGTCCGAGCGGAACAGCCCGCCCTGCCGCGGCGTGGCGTCCCGGCCGAACCCGCCGGCGGGCGCCGCCGGCGGGGGCGGTGCGCCGGGCTCGGGCACGAGGCAATCGACGACGGCGTACACGCGCTGTGGATGGCTCGGGCTCACGGCGATGCCGGTCCGGCCGATGCCCTCGGGCGGCAGGCCCGTCGTGAGCTGCTTCCAGGTGGCGCCGCCATCGGTCGACTTGAAGATGCCGCCGCCCGGGCCGTTGGTCGGCGCGTACGTGAACCAGGGGGGGCGGCGCGCATTCCACAGACCGGCGTAGACCACCTGCGGATCGGTCGGGTCGATTACGACCTCGACGGCACCGAGGTCGTCGCTGCCCAGAACCTCGCGCCACGTCTTGCCGCCGTCCGCCGTGCGGAACAGGCCGCGCTCCGGGTTCGACGCGTAGAGATGCCCGATGGCGGCGACGAACACGATGTCCGGGTTCCGCGGATGCACGGCGATCTTGCCGACGTGCTGCGTGTCCGCGAGGCCGATGTGCGCCCAGGTCTGACCCCCGTCGCTCGACTTGTACATGCCGTCGCCGTACCCGACGGAGTCACGCAGCGTCGACTCCCCGCTCCCCACGTAGATCACGTCCGGCGCGGATGGCGCGACCGCGAGCGCGCCGATCGACGCCACCGGCTGCCCGTCGAACACCGGCTTCCAGACGCGGCCGGCGTCGATTGACTTCCACACGCCGCCGTTCACCGACCCGAAGTAGAACTCGTTGGGCCGACCCGGCACGCCGCTCACGGCATCGACCCGCCCACCGCGGAACGGACCGAGCAGGCGCCAGCGGAGACCCGAGTAGAGACTGGCCGGGTAGGGCGCCCCGCTCGCCGGGAACGCCTCGCCGAGCGCGGCCGTGGCGGGATCCGCCGGAGGCGCGGCGGCCAGCGCCCGGCGCAGGCCCGGTGACGCGACGAGCACGGCGCCGCCGACCTGACCGGCGCGGAGCAGAAAGTCGCGCCGCGTGACGGCAGGATGCTCGACTGGGCTGGGATCGGCCGGCTCGGCCTTGGCACGCTCGTTCGACACGGACGTCTCCTGCTGAGGGAGCGGCGGTATGCTGGGAACTGCTCAAGTATACGCCGCCGCCAAGGACCGGTGCCACCGGCAGTCGAGTACAGCGAGAGGACGGCACGGCTACCGCGGAGTACGCAGAGAACGCAGAGGGTTGGTGAGGTGCACCACCGCCGTTCACCTCAGTGCACCTCTGCGATCTCCGCGTGCTCTGCGGTGATCACGACCCAGCAGGTTCAGAGTGAGAGAGGCTACCGCAGCGCGTCCACCACGGCGAGGCGGGCAGCCCGGAGCGCGGGCAGCCCGCCGCCCAGCACCCCCACACCCAGCGCCAGCGCGATGGACCGCACCACTTGCTGCGCGCCGAGCGCGACGTGGCTCGACGGCAGGAGCGGCAGGTCGACGCGAACCATGGATAGACCAAACCCGAGCGCCAGGCCGATCGCGCCGCCCAGCAGGCACAGCATCAGCGACTCGAGCAGGAACGACGTCAGAATCGCCGTGCGAGCGAACCCCAGCGCCCGCAGCACGCCGATCTCGCGCCGCCGGCCCGCGACGGCGGCGTACATCGTGTTCATCCCCGCGAACCCCGCCCCGATGGCGACGATGATCGCGATGAACGTGCCGAGGTACGCCATGAACACTTCCATGCCGCCGGTGCGCGCGTAGGACGCGGCCGCCGTCTGCGCGGCCATCGGGTAGCGTCGCCCCTCGTTCACGGCCTCGATCAGTGAGGGAATGGCGGCCGTGTCCCTGGCCACGACCGTGTAGCTCGAGTAGGTCAGCCGGTTCGCGGCGGCGGCCAGCTCGTCGAGATCGACCCAGATCTCCTGGTCGTACACGCGCCCGCCGGCGTCGAGCAGGCCGACGACGGTCCAGGTGACCCCCTCGAACCGGGTGCTGTCCCCCACGGCGAGCCCGAGCCGGTCCGCCACCGAGCGGCCCATCGTGGCCTCGTGCCCCGTGCCCGGCCAGCGCCCTGCGGCAAGCCGCACCTGGCGATAGACCAGGGGCGCGATGCCCGTGACGCCCCGGACGGAAACGTCGCGGCCGCTGCCGTCGGACTGGAGAATGCACTGCAGCCACAGCTCCGGAGACACCAGCGGCCGCCCGTCGCGCGTCGCGACGCCATCGAGGGTCTGGACGTACGCCAGCGATCCGCGCGGGACGTTGGAGAACTCGGTGGTGAGGGCGCCGGTCTGGGCGATCACCACCTCGTCCGGCGCCCCGGTGGTGCGGAAGCTCCGCACCATCGTGCTGCCCACTGCGCTCATCACCGCGTAAATCGCGACGGCGAGCGCCACCCCGAGCACGGTCATGGCCGTGCGGGTCTTGCGCTGCCCGACGCTGCGGAACGTGTAGCGCAGAGGTACCATGGCGACCTCGTTACCCGATGCCGCGCAGGGCTTCGATCGTGCGAACGTTCGCCGCGGCGAGCGCCGGGAGCAGCCCGCCCGCCAGACCGACCAGCAGCGACGCTCCCACCGCCATGAGCACCGTCGGGGCGGACAGCATCAGACCCGCCAGGCGCGCCGCCTGACTGCCGATGGCGAGGGCTGCGCCGCCGAGGCCGAGCGCCCCGCCCATGATCGAGAGGGCCAGCGACTCGCCGAGCACCAGCGCGAGCACGAGGCCGGGCCGGAACCCCAGGGCCTTGAGCACGCCGATCTCCCGCGTCCGCTCACGCACGCTCATCGCGATGGCGTTGGCCGCGCCGAGCAGCGTGATCAGGATTGTGATCGCGCCCATCACCTTGAGGTACTCGATGAACCCCATGAAGTCGTCGATCACCGCCTGCGCGTACGCCCCCGCCGACGTCGTCGCGGTCGGCACCGAGGCCAGCGCCAGCGCCGTGTCGATCGCGGCCGCCACGTCCGTCGCGCGCGCCCCGTCCACCGGCGACACCAGGACGAAGCTGATCTGCCCGTCCGCGCCGCTCGTCACCTGGAGGTAGCTCCGGCGCACCAGCATGTGGCTCTCGAGATCCACTCCCTGCGCCGGGATCACGCCGACGATCCGCACGCGGAGCCGCAGCGCCTCGACCTCCACCTCGTCGCCGACCTGCCACCCCATGCGCTTGAGCAGGCGGTGCCCCACGAGGGTCGCGCGCGGGTCGGCCTGGAACGCGCTCCACGCCGCCGGATCGAGCACGAGATGCTGGACGTCGCGATAGCGCAGGGGATCGACGCCGCGCACGAAGATGTGCACCCGGTCGGCGCCGACCACGGCGAGCCCGGAGAGCACGCCCGAGGCCGCGCGCACGCCCGGCACGGCCGCCACCCGATCCTCGTATGTCGCGGGCAGGCGGCTCGCCAGCACGTTGGCGCGGGCGGCCTCGCGCACCGTGAGCAGCTCCTGCTTCCCCACCTCGCGAATCGGGAACGTCATGCCTTCCACCGCGGACTCGAGCGCCGCGAGCACGAACACCGCGACGCCCACGCCGAGCAGCGTCAGCACCGAGCGGCGCCGGTTGCGCCACACGTTGCGCCACACGAGCGGCAGCATCCGCAGGATCACAGGGCCGGCTCCTCCGCCCTGCGCTCACGCGGGTTGCGGTCCACCAGCCGCCCGCGATGCAGGTAGAGGATGCGATCCGCGCGCTCCGCCGCGTCGGGATTGTGCGTCACCATGATCACGGTCTTCTGGTGCTCGGCCGCAAGGGCCGCCAGGATGTCCACGACCTGCCGGCCCGACTCCTCGTCGAGGTCGCCCGTCGGCTCGTCGGCGATGATGATCTGGGGATCGGTCACCAGCGCGCGCGCGATCGCGACCCGCTGCTCTTCCCCGCCCGAGAGCTCGGACGGAAGGTGATTGGCCCGGTCCGACATGTTGACCACGGCGAGCGCGCTGTCCACCTGGCGGCGGCGGCGTGCCTTCGACACGGCCAGCAGCCTGAGCGGCAGCTCGACGTTCTCGCGCGCGGTGAGCACCGGCACGAGGTTGTAGACCTGGAACACGAAGCCCACGTGCGACGCCCGGAACGCGCACAGCTTCTGCTCGTCCAGCGCGCCCAGCTCGGCGTCGCCCACGCGAATGCGGCCCGCGTCGGGCCGGTCGAGCCCGCCGATCAGGTGCAGCAGCGTGGACTTTCCCGAGCCGCTCGGCCCCATCAGGGCCAGAAACTCGCCCGGCATGACGTCGAGATCGATCCCGTTCACCGGACGGATCACCGCCGCGCCCTTGCGATACGTCTTGACGAGGCCGCGCGCCTCGACGATCGGCCGCTCGCTCACTCTGGCTCCCCCTTCGGGCGGATCGTGACCCGCGCGCTCATGTCCGGACGCAGCACCGCCGGCGGGTCGAGCACCCGCACGGCCACTTTCACCGTGTTCGACTGCCGGTCCGCCACCGGCGCGATCTCCACGACGGCCGCCTGGAGCGGCTCCGGCCCGAGCGCGTCGACGGCGACCTCGGCGGGCGCCCCGAGCGTCACGCTGCCGATCCGGTCCTCGGGGACGTCGATCCGCACCCAGATCTCCGACAGGTCGGCGATCTCGATGGCGCCCACGCCGCTCTGCACCCCGAACAGGCTCACCACCTCGCCAGGCTCGAGATCCACCCGCACGATGACCCCCTCGAACGGCGCCCGCAGGAAGGACAGGGCGAGCTGCCCTTCCGCCAGGCGCCGGCGGGCCTCGAGCGCGTCGAGCTGCGCCGTGAGGCTCTGCACGCGGTAGCGGGCCTTGTCCACCTCGTCCTGCGTCACCGACCCGCTCGTGCTCAACGTCTCGGTCCGTCCCAGGCTGCGGCGCGCGTCCTCGAGGTCGGCCCGGGCAGCCTCGGCATCGGCCCGCGCCGCCTGCGCCTGGGCGGTAGCGAGCAACGTATCCAGCTCGAGCAGCAGGGTCCCCGCCCGCACGCGCTGGCCGAGCGTCACGTGCACGCGGGCCACGATGCCGTCGCGCCCGGGGTAGAGCGACGCGCGGCGCCGTGCCTCCACGTACCCGCCCGCGGCGATCACCTTCTCGCCGGCGGCACCCGGCCCCTGCCCCACCGCCCGCACCAACGCGCTCAGCTCCGTTGAGTCGGTGGCGCCGGCCGCCGCGGCGCCGGGAGGGTGGCGCAGCAGCAGGAGGGCGGCCAGCACCCCTCCCACGACGAGCAGTGCCGCCGGGACGGCCAGCAGGATGCGGCGGCCGCCCGCCGCCCGCTTCTCCTCGGGATCGAGGTGCAGACGCGCCAGCTCGTCGTTACCCATGGGGAGGGAGACCGAGCACGGCCTCGAGTGCCGTGATGTGGGTGTCGACGATCTTCTGCGCCGCGTACAGCTCGTTGAGCACGCTGCGGCCGGTGGCGGGGACCTGGGTCCGCCCGCGCGCGGTCAGGCGATACACCCGCTTCGGCGCGGCGCGGCTCCGCTGCCAGCTTCCCTTGATCAGGCCTTCCTCCTCGAGCCGCCGCAGCAGCGGGTAGACCGACCCGGGACTGGGTTTCCACGTCCCGCCCGTCATCGTCTCCACCGAGCGCATCACGTCGATCCCATGCAGCGGCCCCTCACGCAGCAGCACCAGCACGAACAGCGGCAGGAGGCCCCGCACGAGCCCGTGGAACAGCGGCGACTGGGCGGTGAGCTGCGCGCCGGGCGCGGGGACGGCCGGGCGCCGTGGTGGCGGTTTCGTGGGGGAAGGCATATAGTCGACGCCGAGTATTATCGATGTCGATAATATGGACCCTTCCGGTCGCCGCCGTCAAGCCGGGCCGCAGGGAGGTGGGATGCGGCTCCGGGCCGCCCGCACGCCGCGCGCCAGAGAGCGGATCAGAACCTGGCCATGATGCTCTGCTTGATCTTCTCGGTCGCAGTCCGGTCGTGTTGCACAAGTGGCACCGTGCGCACGAATTCCGTGGCGCACAGCTTCCAGTCGGCCATCGTCCCGCCTTCCCAGTTCACGGACCAGCCCACCTCATTGCCAAGCCAGAGCAGGGCGTCGATGTACAGCACGAGGAACTGCGCGGGAGTCTTGTCGTCGTAATGGGTTCCCCAGTCCGCCACCAACCTGCCCCACTCAAACGGGGTGATCGTCTTCGGCCCCTTCCTGATGGTCGCCAGCTTCTTGAGGGCCCCGAGTTTCATGTTCGCGACGCGCTTCACCGTATCCACGAGGTACGTGTAGCCATAGAACAGCTTGCTCGAAAGCTGTTGTTCGCTCGGACCCTTGGGATCGTGCGGTCCGTTCACGAAGTGCTGGACGCCGAGAGCGTTCCCGGAGATCTGCTTCGCTCCCCAAGGAGATACCGGCTTCCCGGCCTTCGTCACCTCCTTCAGGACCGCAGCGATCTTCGCGGTGGATTCGAATTCCAGGGTGGCGAAGCCAAGGCCATACTGAAGAACGGAGATGGTGCCGCCGAGCGCCTCCCTCCGAAGCCTCCCATAGCGGTCTGCGTTGATGGCATTCTGGAGCTCGAAGAGGACCGATTCCGTCAGGTAGGTCGGGGAGGTCAATCCGGTTGCCTGGTCCAAGCATGCATCCCGGGAGACCTTGACGACCTTCACCTCAGCCTGGCAGACCTTTCCCTCACGTTGCATCTCGATCTTGGCTCCGGCCTGTCCTGCCGCTTTGAGGTGAGCGCGAGCCGCAGGACTGATGATACCGTACGCCTCGAGATCCAGAGCCAGCTCCTCGTTTCCATATCCCGAGATTTCAACACCCTCGACCGTCTTCATCGTGTCTCCTTTTCCCTCGCGGGCGGCCTCCTGAGCCGGCGGCGGTCGGCGCGCGTGGGCGTCGCCTCAGGCGGTCGCCACCGCGGACCGCGTCGCCGCGATCTCCCCGATCGCTCCGACCGCGGCCGCGATGTGCTCCTCGGTGTTGAACGGCCCGATCGAGAACCGGACGGTGCCGCGCGGCGCGGTGCCGTGGTGCTGGTGGATCAAGGGCGCGCAGTGGAGCCCGGTGCGGGTCAGGATGTTGTGGTCCACGTCGAGCAGCGTGCCCACGTCGGACGGGTCGTAGTGCTCCACCGTCATCGAGAGCGTGGCGACCCGGCGATCGAGCCGCCTCGTCCCCCACAACGTCACGCCCCGGATGTCCGACAGGCCATCCTGCAACATCGCGAGCAGCGCCATCTCGTGTCGCTGGAGGTTCTCCCTTCCCTTCCCCTCGATCCACGCCAGCCCCGCGGACAGACCGGCGATGCCGGCGAGGTTCAGCGTCCCGGCCTCGAGCCGGTAGGGGTATTCCTCGAGGTGATAGGGATGCGCGCTCCGGACACCCGTGCCGCCGTAGATCGTGCCTTTGAGCTCCGCGTCGTCTGCCACGCAGATTCCCCCCGTGCCGGTCGGTCCGAACAGGCACTTGTGGCCCGTGAACGAGAGGAAGCTGATGTGACACTCCGCCATGTCGATCGGCAGCACGCCGGCCGTCTGGGCGGCGTCCACGGCGAACGGCACCCCTTCGTCCCGGCAGACGCGCCCGATGGCGCTGACGTCCTGGACCGCGCCGGTGACGTTCGAGCCGTGGTTCACGATGACGAGCGTGGTGGTGCGCTTGATCGCCTTACGAATGTCCTCGGGATCGACGTACCCTTCATCGTCGGGAACCACGTACGTGGCCTCGGCGCCCTCCCTCACCTTGTGGTTCACCGGCCGGATCACCGAGTTGTGCTCCAGCAGCGTCGTGACCACGTGATCGCCGGGGCCGACCGTGCCGTTGATGATCAGGTTGAGGCTCATCGTGGCGTTCATCGTGAACACCAGGCGATTGGGGTCCTTCTTCCGGCCGCTCTCCACGAGACTCCGGTTGAAGAACGCCGACAGCCGGGTCCGGGTGCCGTGGACCATCCGCTCCGCGTGCAGCGCGAGATCGCAGCCCGTCCGACCCGGGTTCACCCCGTTCTTGCTGTAGAAATCACGCACGGTGTCGTGCACGATGTCCGGTTTCGGAAAGCTGGTCGCGGCATTGTCCAGGTAGATGAGGTCTTCCATGCGGGCTCCTCGAGGCTGGCGGCGATACGCCGCCCGGCCCTGCAAATATCGCCCCGCCGCAGGGCTCCGGCCATCGAGGCCGGAGCGGGGAGGCGGCAAACGGGAGGGCCGTGCTCCCGTACCGGCCGCCCGGCGCGCGACCTGCGCAGGCGGCGGGGCGACCCGTTTCGGTGTAACCTCCGGGCATGCCGGAGGTGCAGACCGCGCGGCGGGATCTGACGATCTTCCTCGGCGTCCTGTGTGCCGTGCTCGGCAGCGGCGAGGCGAATGCGCAGGCGCGTTCTCTCCTGCGCCCCGACGCACGCGTTCGGCTGTTCGTCAAGACGTTCGAGGAGCCACGGCTCGTGGCTGGCACCCTGCTGTGGTTCAGCCGGGACAGCGTCACGATCGTGCCGCGGTCCGGCGTGTTCCCGCGGAGCTTCGCGCTCGAGAACCTCGTGCGGTTCCAGGTAAACCGCGGCCGGCCGCGCGCGCTCCTGTACGGCGCGCCACTCTACGGTGCGCTGTTGGGTGCGTGGTTCGGCGCCACGGCACTGGCAGCGGACCCGGCATGTCGCGCGGGCGCGACCGACGCCGGCTGCCGCTGGGAGACGTCCGCCACCATCGTCGGCGCGGCGGGAGGCGCCGTGCTGTTCGCCATGGCGGTCCAGCTGCTGGTTCCCGAGGTCTGGCGGGACGTCCCCCTGACCGCGTTCGGCGGCGCGCCTGGCGGCTCGGGCGGGGCGGGGATGAGCATCGGCCTCATGCTGCGTCTGCGATGACGGCGCGCCGGTCGTCTCACCGCGCCGACGCCTCGCCGGCGGGCGCGTCCGTCCAGAGGGCCGCGCCCTCGTCGCCGTCGGACGCCATCTGGCGCTGCACCATGGCGTAGTACGTCCCGCGGGCCCGCATCAGCTCCTCGTGCGTCCCCCGCTCGATCACGCGTCCCTCCTCCATGAGCAGGATCACGTCGGCCCGGCGGACGGTGGAGAGGCGGTGCGCGATCACGAACGTGGTGCGGCCCGCGAGCAGTGACGCCATGGACGCCTGGATGAGCTGCTCGCTCTCGGTGTCGAGGTTGCTGGTCGCCTCGTCGAGGATGAGGATCTGCGGGGAGGCGAGGATGGCCCGGGCGATGGCCAGCCGCTGCTGCTGGCCGCCCGAGAGCTTCACCCCGCGCTCGCCCACGAACGTGTCGTATCCGTTGGGGAGCTTCTCGATGAACTCGTGCGCGTTGGCCCGCCGGGCGGCCTCCTCGACCTCGGCGTCGGACGCGCCGGGCCGGCCGTAGGCGATGTTGTCCCGGGCCGAGCCATCGAACAGGAACACGTCCTGTTGGACGATGGCGAGCAGATCGCGATACGATCGCAGCCGGAAGTCGCGAATGTCGGTGCCGTTGAGCAGGATGCGCCCCGCCGTCGGGTCGTGGAACCGCGCCACGAGGTCGGTCACCGTGGTCTTCCCCGCCCCGCTCCGTCCCACCAGCGCCACGACGGTTCCGCCGGGCACGCGGACGTCGAAGTCGCGCACCACGGGCCGGCCCTCGCGGTACTCGAATGCAACGCCGTCGAACCGGATCTCGTCGACCACCGGCGGGGCGTCGCGGGCATCCGGCCGGTCGGGCTTGTCGGCCTCCATCGCCAGCACGGCGAACACCCGCTCCATCGCGGCGAGCGAGCGCTGGAGCTCGCTGAACGAGTTGACGATGGCCCACACCGGGTTGAGCAGCAGGAAGGTGTACCACTGGAACGCCATGATGTCGCCGATCGTGGCGCGGCCGCCGAGATTCAGGTAGCCGCCGTACCACACGATCACGACGTTCACGATGCCGAGCAGCAGGCCCCAGGAGGTCCACAGCACCATCTCCCGGCGCTGGGCGAACATCTCCTTGCGCACCACGGTGTGCCGGCCGCGCAGGTAGTCCAGCACCTCCCGGATCTCGCGCCCGAACGCGCGGACGACGCGGATCCCCGCAAACGTCTCGCCCACCCGGCCGTCGATCTGCTCGACGTCCCTGCGCAGCGTGCGGTAGATCGGGCGGACGCGCCGCGCCGCGACGAAGCTGATGAACACGACGCCGGGGATGATGGCGAGCGCCATGAGCGCGAGCCGCCAGTTGAGCGCCATCAGCACCACCACCGCGATGACCAGGCGGATCAGCGAGATGGTGGGTGAGATGACCGCGAGCTGGAGCAGCCCGGTCGTGGTTTCCACGTCGCCGGTGAGGCGCGACAGGATGCCGCCCGTCTTCATCTCCCACAGCGCCGGGAGCGGCAGGTGGAGCAGCCGCTCGAACAGCGAGCGCCGGAGTGTGAGCATCACGCGCGCGCCCACCAGGCGCTGGCGGTAGTCCTTGAGAGCGCCGATCAGGTTGGAGACGATGATCACGCCCAGGAAGACGGCGCCCACCAGGTGGAGGCGCGTCAGGCGGGTCGGGCCGTCCAGCGCGCGGTTCAGCAGCACCCGATCGATGATGTGCCGCATGAACAGCGGCTCGATCATCTGGAGCCCCGCGGCCACCAGGGCGAGGAAGAAGACGACGCCGATGGCGTAGCGGTGCGGGCGGAGCCAGCGCAGGTAGCTGCGCAGGAATTGTCGCCGCTTGCCGTCGCCGGACGCCGCGGCCGCGCCCGCCTCCGCCGGGTCGTCCAGCCGGCCCGCGCGGTAGGCGTCCACGAAGCGCCGGTAGCGCTGGCGCGACGAGTGCGGTCGGTCCGGTCGGTCGCTCATGGTCCCGCCGTTACGCGCCACCACGCGGGCGGGACAACAACGCGTCGGCCTCCGGGTACCCGGTGGGGATCGCGATCCCCCTCGGCGAGGCACCGGCGCGAAGCAGCGCTGCGATCGAATCGGGCGTGCGCCGCTCCGTCCAGTACGAATCGACGGCGGCGCGGACGGCGAGGGCGAGCGGCGTCCGACCGTTCGCGTCCGGCAGGTCCACCGGCGAGCTGCGCTCGATCAGGAGCTTCACTACCGCGGGGTGGCCCCGCCAGGCCGCCACGTGGATCGCGAGACTGTTCTCGGGGATGCCGAAGTAGGGATCGCCTTCCTCGAACGGCGCGCGGACGTCCACGCCCCGATCGAGCAGGTGTCGCACGCCCGGCGCGTTGCCGGTGCCGGCGAACCGGGCGAGCAACCTGCCGCCCACGAGCCGGACTTCGCCCACCAGGCGCGGCTCCCGCTGCACGACCGTCCGGACCGTCGCGCCGTCGTCCCGCGCGCACGCGGCGATCAACCGGTCGACGCCATCGAGCTCGAGCGGGATGCCGCGCCGCTCGAACAGCTCCAGCACGTCGCCTCGCCCCTCGCGCGCGGCGCGGGCGACCCCCGACAGGCCGTCGACGACGGACGACGGGTCGGCACCGTGGTCGAGCAGCAGCGCGAACATCTCCAGAACGTTGTCTCGCGCCAGCGCGTGATGTATCGGCGGCCAGCCCCGCGTCCGCGCGTGATTGGGATCGGCGCCGCGCTCCAGCAGGTAGCGCGCGCCTTCGACGTCGTGCCAGTCGTGCTTCCGAATCAGCATCAAGGCGAGGTTCTCAGGCGTGATCCTGCCGGTCTCGACCAGGGCCCGCATCGCGCCGTTGTCGCGCGTTTCCGGCGAGTGATACACGGCTTCGTCGTCGTTGGGGTCCGCGCCGCGCGCCAGCAGCAGCCGGGTCAGCGCCTCGTGGTGCGCCACGCCCGCGGCCCCGTACAGCGCGGTCTCTCGCTCGGGGTGCTGGCCGGTGGTCCAGAAGCCGGTGTTGGGGTCGGCGCCGGCGTCGAGCAGCGCCGTGGCCGCGCGCAGGAAGTCGTCCGTCCGCGCCGGATCGAGCCGGAGATACCTGGAGAGACACAGGTAGTTGAGCGCGTCGCCGCCGTACGGCGGGCTCGTTGCCGTGGCGCTCCCCGGATCGCGCTCGAGGAACCGGCGCACGGCCGCGTCGTCTCCCAGGATCGCCGCCGTATGGATGTCGCCACCCGCCAGGTCCGGATGGGCGGCCAGCATCGCCTCGGCGGGCTCGAGTGGGCCGTGCCAGACCGCCGCCTGGATGAACGCCGCGCGCAGATCGCGCATCGCTGACGAGGAATCAGCCACGCTCCGGTGCTCCGGTGCCGAGGTCCGCGGGGATGCTGGGGAGTGTACAGTAGCACGGGCACCGGCCGCCGCACCAGGGCGGTGCGCGAGAACAACCGCGAGATCGTTACGAGAGGCCCGCCACGCGAAGCGGTCAGTCACGCTCCCGGGTCGCCGGATGCCGCGGCGCCACGTCCACGAGTATCACCTCCACGTTCATCGGCGGCGGCGTGAGGGCGCGCACGGACCCGGCGCGGAGCGCGGCGAAGCCGCCGGGGCGCGGCACGCCGTGCACCCGGATGCGGAGCACGGCGTCCTCGGGGGCCCGCCGAATCGCGGCGGCCAAGAGCCGGTGCAGGTCGGCGCGGTCGGCTCCACCCGCCTGGATCTCCTCGATCACCATCGGCCGGGCCGGCAGGGCATGGAACGTCCATCGTCGCAGGACGCCGCCGCGCTCGCCCGCCGCCGCCACCTCGAGCACCACGTACCCCTTCTCCTCGTTCCGCTCCGCAAACGAGGTCCGCTCGATCGACCCGGGGTAGATCACCGGTGTCGGGAGCGGGCGGCCGCGGAGGTCGGCGGTGAGCACCTGATGCCGGTGGATGTGGCCCGCGAGCACCGCCGCGAACCGCCCCGGCACGTCACCCGCGCTCACGACGTCGTCGCCGTGCCGGAACGTGTAGTTCTGCGGCCCGACCGTCGCCCCCTCGACGCACTGATGAATGCAGAGCAGGCGCACGTCGGCGGCGGCGCGCTCCCACCCCGTCGCGTCCAGCAGCCCGCGAAACGTCCCCCGCACGCCGCTCCGCTGAAACGGGAATCCCGCCAGGGCCACGCGCATCCCGTCCCACTCCGCGGTGAACGTCCGCGGGCGGTCGAACAGGTGGATGTGCGGGTGCTCGGCGAGCAGCGGGAACGGGATGGCCGATCGTTCGTGATTGCCCGGCACGACGTACACGGGAACGCCCGCGTCCGCCAGGCGCTTGAGCGGCGCGAATCCCGCCTGGACCAGGCTCGCGGGCACGCGGCTGCGATAGAACAGGTCGCCCCCGTGGACCACGGCCTGCACGGCGTGGTCGCGCGCCGCTTGCAGCGCCCGCTCGTAATTCGCGGCGAAATCGTGGCCGCGCCGCCGGCGCTCGACGCGGGGGCGCCTGGGGAGATCGATCCCCAGATGGGTGTCGGCCAGCAGCAGAATGCGGACGGCCGGCTGCACCGCGGGACCGCCCGGACGCGGCTCAAGCACGGTACACGCCCAGCTCGGCCCCGTGCGGATTTCGACCTCTGGCGACGACGGCATGTCCAACCCCTGGCTTCCGCCATTCCCGATTCCGCCATTCCCGATTCCGCGCCAGAGCCTTCATGTGGCGCGGGCGCTTGCGGGCCCCGGGGCAACGTGACAGCATAGGCGTCGGGGGAAGCTCATGTCCGGGCCGGTCGTCATTCCACGCAGTCTCTTGACCTTCGTCGTCGCGTTCGCCGCAAGCACCTGCTCCGACGGGACGGGACCTCCAGACGGAGATCAGCCCGGCGTCACCGTCCTCGCCGGCGCAACGGTCACCGACACGGTCGACGCGCGCCTGGCACAAGCACTGGTGGTCGCGGTACGCGATTCGGCTGGCCGGCCGACGGGCGGGATGATCGTGCGGTTTCAGGCGCTCATGGCCGCCACGCCGTTCCATCAGCCCAGCGTGTACGTCGGCCGGATCGACGCGGCGCCGACTGGCTGGCTCGCCGTTGACACCACTGACGACAGGGGCCGCGCCCGGGCGCTGATCGCGCTCGGGCCCGTCGCCGGTCCTGGCGGGGTCGAGGTCACCGTGCCAGAGCTGGGGTACACGGACACGGCCGCGTATGCCATTCTGCCGGGCCATGGCGTGCGCTTGCTCGGTGCGCCCGAGGACACCGTGGTGTGCGTCGGCGCCAGCTACGCGCTCCGCGGTGGTGTCCTCGATCGATACGGCAATGACCGACCCGATCCGGTGAGCTTCGTGGCCGACAGTGGGCACGCGACCGTCACGGCGGCGGGCTCGGTGACGGGCGCGACGATCGGGCAGGAGCGCATCCGCATGGCGGCGGCCGGTGGGCTGGCCGACACGCTGTGGGCCACCGTAGCGCCGCGCGGCACGGTGGCAGCGGTGTGGGGCACCTCGCTCGTCACCATGGACCTCGACGGCTCGCACTTCCAGACCGTCAGTACAGCCCCGGGCCCGACCGCCGTCTGGGTGGATTGGAACGCGACGGGCGACACGCTGGTCTTTGCATCGTCCGACTACGACTCTTGGCTGTACGTGACCGGGCTGGGCGGTCCCGTGCGCCGCCTGATCTCCACCACCACGGGCCTCCAGTCCGAGTACCGTCCCCAGTTCAGTGGCGACGGACGGACGATCTACTTTGGGGGGCGAAGCGACCATCAGAACCAGGCAATCTGGCGCGTCCGGCCCGATGGGGCCAACCCCGAACTGATCGGACCGCCGAGCGGCTACTACGACATCGATGCGCAGCCCGCCCCATCCGCCGACGGCCTGCGTGTAGCGTACCTCACCAATCGGTGTTGCTATCCGAACCTCGGCTTGCGGGTGCTCCACGCGGGGACGGGAGCCATCGACTCGTTGGCCCCCTCCGCACTGTCACCCCGCTGGTCACCGGGTGACTCCTTGATCGGCTTCGTGGATGCTGGAATCTGGGTGATTCGGCCCGATGGAAGCGGCAGGCGCCTGGTGTCTGCCCCCGCACGCCAGTACCTGCAAGGCTTCGACTGGTCTCCGAGCGGCGAGTGGATCGTGGCGGTGGGGGCAGGCACCGGCTGCCTCGAGGTGATTCGCTTGAGCGATGGCCTGACGCTCACCCTGCGACCCCGTTGCGGGCTGACGGCGCCATCGTGGCGGCCCTAACGCGCGGGCGGGATCCGCGCCGCCATGGGTCAGGGCTTCGTCATCGCCCGCAGCCAGGACTCCGGCCTGTGCCTGTCACGTCTGTCCGGCATGAACACTGCGGCGGCGGTGTGGAGCGGCTGCCCCACCCTCCGAAGCGTTACCGCCTCGCGTCACCCATCCTGCTTGTCCCACTGGTCCTCGTCGCCTGCGGCGAGCCGGCCGGCCCCGCGCCCGGCGACGTGTACCGACTCGACGCCACGGCCCGGGCCGTGTACGACTGCGCACCAGGCTCGACGGAAACCATCGATCACGCCATCTGCGGCTCACGGGTCGACACGGTCGATCTCGAGGTCCACGGCCGCCTCTCGGGTCGCCTTGAAATCACCAAGGTCGACAGCCTCGGGGACCGGAGGCGGACGGGCACGGGCGTCAGCACCGGCGGCACATGGCCGGACGCATTCACCTTGGAAGGAGAGGTGACGGAGGAGGTCTGCACCCCAGACTGTACGGTGACGGTCGGCACACGTCAGGGGTTCGTCCAGCGTTGGCGGACACCCTGCACATCATCGATCGTCTGCAATGGGCAGGTCGGCGACACCGTCGTTACGGTCGTCGTCCGGATCGAGGACATGGACGGGATCTTCGGGTTGCTGTTGGGCGGGATCGAGACCGAGGACGGTCGGACGGAGGGGGAGTATGTGCAGTTTGGCGGGGGGGTCCTACCGATCGTGGGCCCGCCGCCGCGCCACGGCGCGCGGTATCACCTCTCTCTCGTCCGGGAGCAGCACTTCCTGGGTGGCTGAGCCGCGCCGCGCCGCGACTCTCCCTCCGCTCCGCCGCCTCGTCCCGGTCATCCCGAGCGGGAGCCACGCGCCCGAGAGCCACCTCCAGGAGCTCCGCCACATGCGACGGCGGCATGGCCTCACGAGCCATGGTGAGCGCCTGCATCGCATTCCGCAGGTGGGCGCCCGGGGGTTCGCGGCGATCCGGCACGGTCCGGCGCTCCCGCCCACGGCGACGGTCCTCCGGCACCGGACAGCCTTCCGCGCAGCGCTCGCCCCCGCGCCGCCTCGCAACGCGCCAACCGGTGAACCCCCGGGCGGAGGAGCTAGCCTTGTGACTGCCGCTTCGCGGCTGCCTTCAGATCGTCGTTCGCCCAAATCGCGACCTCGACGCGCCGGTTCAGCTGCCGGCCGTCGGCGGTCTCGTTGGTCGCGATCGGCTGCAGCTCGCCATAGCCGACGGCGCTCAGCCGGCCGCGCGCCACCCCCTGGATGCCGAGGAACGTCGCCACCGACGACGAGCGCCGGAGCGAGAGGTCCATGTTGTAGCCTTCGGCCCCCGTGGCGTCGGTGTGGCCCTCGACCAGAACGTTCGTGTCGCCGTACTTCTGCAGGATCTTGGTGAGCTTCACGAGGTTGGCCTGCGCCTCGGGTCGGAGATCGGCACGATCGACGTCGAACAACAGACCGCCGGCGAACGTGATCTTGATGCCCTCGCCGACGCGCTCGATCCTGGCCCCCTCGAGGTCCCGCTGCATCTCGGCCGCCTGCCGGTCCATGTAGTCGCCGATGATCGCTCCGGCAGCGCCGCCGACGGCGGCACCGATTATGGCGCCCGCCGCCGTGCTTCCCGTGGCCTTCCCGATGATGGCACCAACCACTGCCCCACCCCCCGCACCCACGATCGCCCCCGTCTGGGCCTTCGTCGCACAACTCAGCGACCCCCACAGCAGACCCACCATCGCCACCAGTGTCACAGCACGTCGCATGATCTTGCTCCTCGCTCCGAGGTTCGCTGCGGTTCTGCGCCGGACTGTTCCAGGAGAAGCCGTGCGTACAAGCTAACCCCATGCGACGGGCGGCGGGGCGGACTGCGCGGTGGCTCTGCGCTCATTCCCCTATGCGTCTCCCCATACCGGCCCTCATCAGGGTCTCCACGCTCGCACCGCCCGGGTCGCCGTGACGATGATACAGAAGTAGAGCGTGAACTCGAAGAACGCGAAGATCACCGCTGCCGCGGGGCTCGCGCCCTGCAGCATCGGCGGCCTGGACAGGATGCCAACGTAGACGGCCCACACGTGGGTAACCGACCCCCAGAGCCCACCGAGCAGGCAGAACGTGACGACCGGCCGGCCGGGCAGGCGCAGTGCGACCCAAGTGGACAGCGCGGCAAACCCCGCGAACAGGAGCGCCTGGGCCGGCGGCAGCAGCCAGCGGGCCCACGCGGGGAACACGTAGGAGTAGACCGGCTCCCAGAAGACCGTCGCGGCGAGCACGAGCCAGATGAGGAACCAAAAGACGGCGGTCGTCGCGGCGAGCAGGCGTCGGATCTCGTGAAACCGCGTCGCGGTGACGAAGCGGGCGAGTGCCAGCACGAAGACGAGATCGACGGGCGCGAAGATGAGCGTCCCGCGCCAGAGGACCTCGGTGGTCACGTGGGTGTTCTCCCAACTCATTGGAGCTCCCTGTGACAGGACGTTACCTTGCGCCCTTGTGCGATTCCCAGGTTGAGATACGACGCGAAGGCGTCGGGTGTTCCGGGCGGCGCGATCGCGAACGCATCGCGCAGCACACCGCCGGGTCGGAACTCGTAGGTCAAGCGGTACCGGGGCGCGGCGCGTGGGTTGACCTGGTTTTCTAACCCCGCTTAATTGCTCCGGTTAGCGCCTCGGGACAGGTGGCCGAGCGGCTGAAGGCACACGCCTGGAGAGCGTGTAACCGGGTAACCGGTTCGTGGGTTCGAATCCCACCCTGTCCGTCTACTTCTCCTTCCTCTTCTTCGCGAACAGCCCCTCCCATCCGCCCTGCACCGCCTTGGCGGAGCCGACGCCCACCGCCACCGCGAATGCCACCCCGACGGCGCCGAACATGATCAAGAACGAGGCGAGCACGATCTGGCGCGCGAACCCCAGCTGCCACAGCACGAGCGCGCCGACGATCGCGTAGAGCGCGCCCTTCAGGAGCTTCGCGATCAGCCGCGCGTGCTCGATCTCCTCTTCCTCGAGCGCGTCCTCCAGCCGCTGCGACAGCACGTTCGCGATCACCAGGCCGGCAACCGCGATCGCCGCCACGACCCCGAGATTCGGCAGGTAGAACACCACCGAGTCGAGCAGCCGCGACAGCACCAGCAGGCCGAGGATCTGCAGCGCGTTGTCCAGGAAGATCAGCACGACGATGATGAACGCGATGTTCCCCACCAGCTCGTAGAGCGCCGCCCGCACGTCACCCTTCCCCATCGCCGCCCGCCACCCGACCCGGCCGGCCAGCCGGTCAAGCCGCAGCCACGTGAGGATGCGCACGACGAGTCGCTTGACAACCCAGCCCACCACGACGCCGAGCGCCACCACCAGCAGCCCGGCCGCGAGCGTGGGCAGGTACTCCGTCACCCGCCGGACGAACTCGGCGAGCGCGCCGCTGTCCTGTTGCTGCATCGTCAGCTCACCCCTTCCCGAAAAACACCCGCTCGAACCGGCGCACCTTGCGTTGCTCCACGTCGCGCACCGCCACCACCGGCACCCGCCGCCGCGCGGCGAGCTCGGCCGGTACCGTCAGGCCGAGGATCGTCGCTACCGGGCCCGCGCTCGGCGCGCCGATCAGCACGAGATCGCCGCGCCGCAACGCCTGCGCGAGGCCAAGCCCGACCTCTCGCCGGCGCAGCACCTCCAACTCCTCCGTGTATCCCGCGGCGGCGAGCGTGGCGCGCGCGTCGGTCACCAGCGCCTCGCCCTCCGCCTCGCTCACATCCACCGGCACCACCGTCACCGCCTTGACCGGCGCACCGAACCAACCGCCGAGTTTCGGGGCCAGCTCCGCAGCCAGCTTGGGGTTCGCCCCCTTCGTGATCGGGACGACGATCCGCTGCACCGCCTCCGGGCGCACGGCACCGAACACGATCCCCACCTGGGACGGCGCCTCCTGCAGCACCCGCTCGACGATCGACGCCACGATGCGTTCGACGAACGAGTGCGCCACCGGCTGCCCGATCACCAGGAAGTTGCACTCCTCCTCGCGCGCCGCCTCGACGATCCCGTGGCTCACGCGCCGCGCCACCTCGACGATCGGCCGGGCCCGGACGCCACGCTGCTCCGCATAGCGCACCGCCTGCCGCAGCACGGGATCGAGCCGGTCCAGCCGCTGCTGGCCCGTGGCCAACGCCGCGCCTTCGGGCACCTCCGCGACGCTTACCGCCACCACCTCGCCCTGGTGCGGCTTGGCGATCGCCACCGCCACTTCCATCAGCGACTCCACCGTGCGAGGGCTCGACACGGCGACCAGAACCCGGTACTGCTTGCGCTCGATCCGCTCCATCCACTCCGCGCGCTTGAGGTGGACGGCCTCCCGCGTGCGCGCATACCCGTAGTAGACGCCGGCCCCGGCCGCGATCCAGACCCCTGCCGCCACCCACGCCATCGGGTAGCGCGTGAACAAGAACACGGCGAGGAACAGCATCGTCCCGATCGCGAGCACCGGCGTCAGCGGCATCAGCGGGACCTTGAAGCCCCGGTCGAGATCCGGCCGGCTGCGCCGCAGCCGCATCACCGCCACGTTCACCTGCACGAACAGCAGCAGGAACATGATGTCGGCAGCGGCGGCGACGTCCTCGATCGGCAGCAGCACCGCCATCCCGATCACGATCACGGCGGAGGCGAGGATCGCATTGTGCGGGGTCGCGCGCCGCGGGTGGACCGCGCTCAGCGCGGTCGGGAGGTTCGCATCCCGCGCCATCGCAAACGCCACGCGCGACGACGAGAAGATCGTGGCGTTGAGCGCGGACAGCGTCGAGAGCAGCCCGCCCACCAGGATCACGAAGCCGCCCCCCGCCAGGAACTGGTCGGCCGCCCGCACCAGGGCGATCTCCTTCTGCGAGCCGAGGTACTCCGCAATGCGCATCCCGGCGGGCGGCTGCACCGCCGCGATCGCCACGAACGCCACCAGCAGGTAGATCGGGATCACGATGAGCAGCGACAGGAAGATCGCTCGCGGGACATTGCGCTTCGGGTTCTCCACTTCCTCGCTGGTCTGCGCGATGATCTCGTACCCCTCGAACGCAATGAACGTGAGCCCCATCGCGGCGAACACCCCGCCCCAGCCGTTGCTGAAGAACGGCTGGAACGCGGCGTGCCAGTCGGGCCGGCGGCCCAGCACCACCAGGCCCAGCGCGATGAACGCCGCGATCACCACGACCTTGCTCACCGTGACCACGTTGCCCGCTTTGCCGGCCTCCGCCGCGCCACGGAAATTGATGTAGGCGAACACGACGCAGGTGACCACGGCCAGCCACTTCTCGAGCGTCATGAACCCGAGGTGAAACTCCGGCACGCCGGTCGCCGTCAAGAGCAGCCGGAAATAGGCGCCGAATCCCAGCGCGTACAGCGAGCACGCGACCGCGTGGGCGAACCACGACATCCAGCCGCTGAGGAATCCGTTGGGATCGGGCAGCGACGTCTTGACCCAGAGATAGCCGCCGCCCGCGTCGTGGAACGCGCTGCCCAGCTCGGCGTACGCCATCGCCGTGAGCAGCGCCACGACCCCGTTCAGGAGGAACGCGATCAGCAGCGCCGGCCCGGCCACCCCCGCGGCGATCCCGGTCAGCACGAAGATGCCGGCGCCGATCATGGCGCCGACACCGATCATCGTGATGTCGAGGAGCTTGAGCTCGCGGGAGAGCCTGACTTCGGTCGCCACGGAGATTCCGACCGGAGCGCGCTTACCGGCGGGGCCGGGTCACTCGGCTTCCCCGTCCGCCTCCGCCTCCGGGGCTCGCCCGCCCAGCTCGCCGTCGATCATGAGCAGAGCCACCGGGTTGTTGCCGGCGAGCTTCAAGCGCGCGATGATGTCGCTCGCCTGCTTCTCCTCCTCGAGCTGCTCGGTGATGAACCATTGCAAGTGGAGCTGCGTCGCGTAGTCCTTCTCCTTGTCCGCCAGCTCGTAGAGCTTGCGGATCGAGGCCGTGACCTTCTGCTCATGCTTGAGCGACTCCTGCATGATCTGCATCGGCCCTTTGAAGTCGCTCGCCGGCTCCGCCACACCGGCCAGCCGCACGCGGCCTCCCGCCTCGATGAGGTAGTCGAACAGGCGCATGGCGTGCCCGTGCTCTTCGCCCGCCTGCATCCGCATCCAATGGCCGAAGCCGGGCAGGTTCTGATCCTCGAACCACGCGGCCATGGACAGGTACAGATGGGAGGCGTAGAACTCCTTGGCGATCTGGTCGTTGATGGCGGCTTCCACGGCTTTCGTCGGCATTGCTGGGCTCCATTGCAGGGAGGGTTGAACTTACGGAAGGAAGGGGCGGAGGGGGAGTGGGACAGAGACAGAGGAGTCCGAAGCGGGCTCATCTTGCCCCCTCTCCCCCGCCCTGACCCCTGTAAACGCGCTGGGCTCCACCGACGTCCCACTACCGCATGAACCGGAGACCGCATCACGGTGGCTGCCGCCGAGATCATCTGCGACGAGGAGCTGATCGCCCGCGCCCAGCGGGGAGATCCGACCGCCTTCCGCGGCTTGGTGGACCGATGGTACGCGCGGGTCTATCGCTGGGCCGTGGGCCACACCGGCGACCCGGACGACGCGGACGACGTGACGCAGCAGGTGCTCGTCCGCCTGCACCTTGGCCTGGGCCGGTTCCGCGGCGGCGCGCGCTTCTCGACGTGGCTGTACCAGGTCACCCGGAACGCCGCGCGGGACGTCCATCGCCGCCATGCGCGCCGACTCCGCGCGATGGACCGCATGCGGCAGCTCGCTGACGCCCCCGCCGCGGCCGCGGACCCGGCGGCCGAGGTCGAGCGGCGCGAGACCGTGGACGCCGCGCGCGCGGCGCTCGCGCGGCTGCCGGGTCGGCAGCGCGAGGTGTTCGACCTGGTGGAGCTCCAGGGCTATGAGGCGCACGAGGCCGCGAGCCTGCTCGGCGTGAGCGCGGCAACGGCGCGTACCCATCTGTTCCGCGCGCGGCGCGCCGTTCGTGCGGCGATGCTCGCGGTCGGCTACGAGGCGTGAGGAGGACGAGATGATGACCTGTGCCGATGCCCGAAATGCGCTGCTCGACGCCGACCTGGCCGAGCTGCACCGCCCGTCGGGCACCCCGCTGGCCGCGCACCTCGCCGCGTGCGCCGAGTGCCGCCGATTGGCGGATCGCGTCGTGGGAACGACGGAGACGTTGCGCCGCGAGCGAATGCGACGGCCTGGTCGGGCGGTGGACGCGGCCGCCGGCGTCGCCCGGGCGGAGGCGGACCGAATTCGGCGAGCCCGCCGGCGCTGGCTCCTGGCGGCGCCCACGCTGGCCGCCGCCGGCGTCGCCGCGGTTTTGCTCTCCCGCACTACGATTTTCGGGCCACGCGGTGCCGCTCCTGCCGCCTCTGCGGCCCCGGCGGCGCCTGCGGCCTCTGCCGCCCCGGCCGACCTCCCGCTCGTCGCCAGCGCGGCGCACACCGTCGCCGTGTTCAAGACTGCCAATCCCGACATCGTCGTGGTCTGGCAATTCCCAGACTAGAGGAGTGATCCGATGCGCCCCATGCTGCTGCTCGCCGCACTCGCCTTCACGCTCGCCGGCTGCGATCGCGAGTCCGAGCTCGACGCGCGGACCTTCCCGCTGAACTACCTCGACCCCGGCGCGGCGCAGGGTCTCATCCAGCCTTATGTGTTCACCGACCGCACCGGGCGGGCCGGTACGATGAGCTTCACCCAGAACACCGTCACCGTCCGGGAAACGCCGGACAACCTCGAGAAGATCGCCCGCGTCCTCGCACAGTACGACGTTCCTCAGCCGTGGGTGCAGCTCCACTTTCAGGTGATCGAGGCCGACGGAGCAAGCGGCGCGGACCCGCGCATCGCGGACGTGGAAGCCCAGTTGCGGAAGCTGTTCCGCTTTCAGGGCTACCGGCTCGTGGCGGAGGCGCAAGTAACGGGTGCCGCGCGGAGCAACCTGGTGCAGAACGTCGCAGCGGGTGGCGGCCGCTCCTATCGCATCGAAGCGGGCATCGGGAGCGTGCGGGCGATCGGTGACTCTGGCGTCGTGGAGCTGCATGTGGAGCTGGGCAGCGGGGGTCGACCGGCGCTCAGCACGTCGCTTAACGCGCGCGATGGGCAGACGGTCGTGCTCGGCAACGCCCAGTTGCTCCCGGGAAACGCCACCACGATCCTCACCGTGCGGCCGGAGCTGGTGCGGCAGTGAGTGAAAGGTGAAGAGGGAAAAGGGAAAAGGGAAACGGGAAACGACCGTCACGTTTCCCGCTTCCCCTTTCGCGCAGTTTTCACATTTCACATTTCACGTTTCACTCGTTCCGCCCTCCCGCCGTCGGCTCCCCGCCTCCCGCCGCTTCCTGGCCCGCTCGATGAACGCGACCTGCGCAGTGCGGGGAGTCTCACCGGGTCCGGGGACGCGCTGCACGTAAACGCCGTCGGGGCCACAGTCCCAGGCCGAGCAGTTGTCGCGCTCGTACACGTCGAGGATCGCGTCGAGCTCCCGCTGCAGCACGGGATCCGTGATCGAGACGACGGTCTCCACCCGGTTCGTCAGGTTGCGGTGCATCCAGTCGGCGGAGCCGATGTAGTGCTCGCGCGCCCCGCCGTTGGTGAACCGGTAGACCCGGCTGTGCTCCAGAAACCGGCCCACGACGCTCGACACCCGGATCGTCTCGGAGAGCCCCGGGACCCCGGGTCGGAGCGCGCAGAGGCCCCGCACATACAGGGTGATCGGCACGCCCGCCTGGCTCGCGCGGTACAGCTCCCGGATCATCTCCGGGTCCTGCAGCTGGTTCATCTTGGCGCAAATGCCGCAGGCCCGGCCCGCCGCGGCGTGCTCCGCCTCCCGCCGCACCAGCACGGTGAACCGCTCCCGCATGTCGTGGGGCGCCACGAGCAGCCGGTGGTGCGCGCGGTGCGGCGTCGTGCCGGTCAGCTCGTCGAACACGGCCGCGACCGCGTCGCAGACCTCGGCGTCGGCCGTGAGAATGCCGAGGTCCTCGTACAGCTTGGCCGTGCCGGAGTGGTAGTTCCCCGTGCCGATGTGCGCGTAGCGGCGCAGCTCGCCGCGCTCCTCGCGGACGACGAGCGCCAGCTTGACGTGCGTCTTGAGCCGCTCCACCCCGTAAACGACGTGCGCGCCCTCGTTCTCGAGGAACTTCCCCCAGGCGATGTTCGGCGCCTCGTCGAACCGCGCCGTGATCTCCACGACGACGGCCACCTGCTTGCCGCGTCGCGCGGCTTCGGCCAGCGCCCGCACGATCGGCGAGTCGCTGCTGGTCCGGTAAATCGTGAGCTTGATCGCCAGCACGGCCGGATCGGCCGCGGCAGATTCGATGAACCGCATCACCGACGTGTCGAAGCTGTCGTACGGGTGGTGCAATAGCAGGTCGCCGCGCGCGATCTCCGCCAGAATCGCCTGCCCGTCGTCTGCGGCGAGCGCGCGGAGGCGGGGATGCGTGACGGGCTGGTGCGGCGGCAGGCGCAGATCGTCGCGACCCGCGGCCTGGAGCTCCAGCAGATCGCTCAGGCCAAGGAACGAGCCCGTGTGATAGACGTCGTCCGCGCTGGCCTTCAGCTGCTCGCACAGCCAGCGCACCAGGCCCTCGGGCATGCCCGCTTCCAGCTGCACCCGCACGACGCCGGCGAACCGACGCGCCTTGAGCTCCCGGCTCACCTGCTCCACGATCGAGCCCGGGAGCTGGACGACGTCCTCGTCCGCCTGCTCGGGGACCTCGCCCTCGGCGCCGCGGGTCACGCGAAAGGCGTAGACCGCCGTCTCCTCAGTCTTCGGGTAGAACAAGTCGATGTTGTGGGCGATCACCTGCTCGAGCGACGTGAACCCATCGCCGTTGGGCAGCGGGACCCACCGCGGGCGGTTGTTCGGGACCTTGACGCGCACGAAACGCCACCGCCCCTCCCCCTCCGGCAGCACGATCGCGAGGTTGAGCCCGAGGCTGGAAATGAACGGGAACGGGTGCTCCGAATCCACCGCGAGCGGCGTGAGAATCGGCATCACCGATCGCGTGAAGTACGTCCGCAGCCCGGCCTGTTGCGACGGGTCCAGGGTGCCGTAGTCATGGATGCCCAGCCCCTGGCGGGCCAGGGCGGGCCTGATCTCGGTGTCGATCACCCGGCCCAGCACCTCCGCCTGTGCGAGCAGCTCGCGGCGGCACGCGTCGAACTCTTCCTGCGGGGTCCGCCCGTCGAGCGAGCGCCGCTGCGAGCGCCGGGTGATCTGCCGCTTGAGCCCACTCATCCGCTTCATGAAGAACTCGTCGTGCAGCATGCCGGAAATCCCGGCGAACTTCAGCCGCTCGAGCAGCGGCAACGACGGCTGCTCCACCAGCGCCACCACGCGGCGCGCAAAGGCGAGCCAGCTCAGCTCGCGATTGAAGAACGCCTCGGGCGCCTCGAGCGGAACCGCGGGTGGACGCACCGGGTCCGCCCCACGCGTACCCCCCGGCGGCGGGGTGGTCGGCGTGGCGGCAAGTGCGTCCTTCATGGGCCTCTGGGAACGAGGAAACGGGGGCCGTAATTGTACCGTGGAGTCCACCGCCGCACCAGCCGTCGCGGGTACGGTGATCCACGTGTCACACACCTGTCACAGGGGTGGAGCCCGACCGCCCTGATGCGCGCAAGCTATTGCCGATAAAGCAGTTGTCATGTGCTAGCCCTCGGCGCGTCGCCCCGCGAAGAACCCGCGCAACACCGCGCCACACGCCTCAGCCATGACGCCGCCGACCACCTCCGGCCGGTGGTTGAGCCTGGGGTGCCGCAGCAGGTCGCCGACGCTCCCGGCCATGCCGGCCTTGGGGTCATAGGCACCGAACACCACGCGCCCCACCTTGGCGAGCACGATCGCCCCGGCACATTGGGCACAGGGCTCGAGCGTGACGCACAACGTCGCGTCCGTGAGCCGGTCCGCGACGAGCGCCGCCAGCGCCCGCTCGATCGCCAGCATCTCCGCGTGGCGCGTGGGATCGTTGCGGGCAACGGATTCGTTGTGCGCCTCGGCGATGACGCGTCCATCCTGCACCACCGCGGCCCCAACCGGGACCTCGCCGTCCGCAAGGGCCGCTCGCGCACACGCCAGCGCGGCCTCCATGCCGAGCCGGTCGGCCGCGGACAGCGGAGGCGCGCGCCGGGTCACGCCGGCGCGCGCGCGAACGCCAGTCGGCCGTCGGCCCCGTGGTCCACGCGCACCGTGTCGCCCTCGTGATACGTCCCCTCGAGCAGCGCGAGCGCCAAGGGGTTCTGCACCTCACGCTGGATCACCCGCTTGAGCGGCCGCGCGCCGTAGACCGGGTCGTAGCCCGCCTCGATCAGCTGCCGCTTCGCGGCGTCCGTCACCACGAGGCCCAGCCGCCGCTCGGCCAGCAGGGCCGCGACGTGCGCCAGCTGGAGGTTGATGATCCGCGCCAGGTCGTCCTTGGAGAGCGGCCGGAACATGATCACGTCGTCCACCCGGTTGAGGAACTCCGGTTTGAACGTCTGGCGCATCGCGTCCATCACGCGGCGCTCCGCCTCCTCCCGGCCGTGGTCGCCGTATTCGAGCAGCCATTGGCTGCCGATGTTCGACGTCATGATGATCACGGCATTCTTGAAGTCCACCACGTGCCCCTGGCTGTCCGTCAGGCGCCCGTCGTCCAGGATCTGGAGCAGCACGTTGAACACGTCGGGGTGCGCCTTCTCGATCTCGTCGAACAGCACCACCGCGTAGGGCCGGCGGCGCACCGCCTCGGTGAGCTGCCCGCCCTCCTCGAAGCCGATGTACCCGGGCGGCGCGCCGATCATCCGCGAGACCGCGTGCTTTTCCATGTACTCGGACATGTCGAGCCGCACCATCGCCCGCTCGTCGTCGAACAGAAAGGCCGCGAGCGCCCGCGCGGTCTCGGTCTTCCCCACCCCCGTCGGACCGAGGAAGATGAAGCTGCCGATCGGGCGATTGGGGTCCTGCAGCCCCGCGCGCGAGCGCCGCACGGCGTTGGCCACCGCGGCGAGCGCGTGCTCCTGGCCGACCACGCGCTCCCCCAGCTCACGCTCGAGGCGGGTGAGGCGCTGGCGGTCGGACTCGAGCATCTTGGCCACCGGAATGCCCGTCCAGCGGGAGACGATGTCCGCCACGTCCTCCGCGTCCACTTCCTCCTTCAGGTACTTGGCCGTGCGCTGGATCTCGCCCAGCCGCACCTTCTCGCGCTCGATCTCCCGCTCCAGCTCGGGCACGCGCCCATAGCGGATCTCGGCGGCCTTCTGGAGGTCGCCCTGCCGGGTGGCCTGCTCCGCCGCGACACGAGCCTCCTCCAGCTGGGCCTTCTTCTCGCGCAACAGCGCGATCGCGGCCTTCTCGGCCTGCCACTGCGCCTTCATCTGCCGCGCGCGCTGGTCGAGGTCGGTGAGCTCGCGCTGCACCGTCGCGAGGCGCTCGCGGCTCGCGGCATCCGGCTCCCGGCTCAGCGCCTGCTCCTCGATCCGCAGCTGGATCATCCGCCGCTCGAGCTCGTCGATCTCCTGCGGCAGGCTGTCGATCTCGATCCGCAGCCGGCTCGCCGCCTCGTCGATCAAGTCGATCGCCTTGTCCGGCAGATGGCGCCCGCCCACGTAGCGGTTGGAGAGCGTGGCGGCCGCGACGAGCGCCGCGTCCGTGATCCGCACGCCGTGGTGCACCTCGTAGCGTTCCTTCAAGCCGCGCAGGATCGCCACGGTGTCCTCGACCGACGGCTCGCCGACGTACACCGGCTGAAACCGGCGCTCGAGCGCCTTGTCCTTCTCGACGTACTTGCGGTACTCGTCGAGCGTGGTGGCGCCGACGACGTGCAGCTCGCCCCGCGCGAGCGACGGCTTGAGCATGTTGGAGGCGTCGATTGCCCCCTCGGCGGCCCCCGCGCCCACGATGGTGTGCAGCTCGTCGATGAACACGACGAACTGGCCCTCCTGCGCCGTCAGCTCCTTGAGCACGGACTTGAGCCGCTCCTCGAACTCGCCGCGGTACTTGGCGCCAGCTAGCATCTGGCCGATGTCGAGCACGAGAATGCGCTTGCCCTTGAGCGTCTCCGGCACGTCGCCATTCACGATGCGCTGGGCCAGCCCGTCCACGATCGCCGTCTTCCCCACCCCCGGATCGCCGACCAGCACCGGGTTGTTCTTGGTGCGCCGCGACAGCACCTGAATGACGCGCCGGATCTCTTCGTCGCGCCCGATCACCGGGTCGAGCTTCCCCTGGCGCGCAAGGTCGGTGAGGTCCTTGGTGAAGCGCTGCAGCGACTGGTACTCGTTCTCCGGCTCGACGTCGGTCACCCGATGCGTGCCGCGCACGGCCTCCAACGCCTGAAGCAGGTCGTCCTTGTCGATTTCCCGCTGGGAGAGGATCTGCCGCGGAACGGTGCCCTTGGTGTCGACCAGGCCAAGCAGCAGGTGCTCAGTGGAGACGTAGGCGTCGCCCAGCTGCTTGGCGAACGCGTCCGCCCGGTCGAGGCTCTGCGACAGCTCCCGCGCCATCGTGGCCGGGGCGCCGCCCCCCTGCTGCACCGGCAGCCGCTCCACCTCGCGCTGCGCGGCTTCCTGCAGGTCTCGCAGACTGAGCCCAAGCTTCTGGAGCAGGGGCGCCACGATCCCCTCGTCCTGTTCCAGCAGCGAGTGGAACAGGTGTGCGTCGTTCACCACCGGGTTGCCGCGCTGCTGCGCGAGGTGGGTCGCGCCCTGGATGGCCTCGGAGGCCTTGATGGTTAGTCGATCGGGTCGTATCACGGATTCCTCATTCCTCCTCCAGAGGATGGCTCCGGTGGCCCACAGGAGCAACCTCCATTCCCGCGCGTATGGCAATTCTGGCACTCCGGGTCCCAAAACGACAGACGCGCCGACCTGTGATCGGCGCGTCTGGCATGATGGGGCGTGGCGGGAAGCACTACTTCACAATCGTCATCTTCCCGGTATGGCGCTCGCCGTTGACGACGAGCTGATAGACATAGACTCCCGACGCGGCCTCACGGTCGCTGTTCAGGACTTTCCCGTCCCAGTAGGCGCTGTACTCGCCCGTCCCATTCCAGTCGAGCTGGAGATTGTCCATGGGCTCGCCTGACCCTTGGAGGATGGGGACGGCGACGAGCTGTGCGAGGACGTTGTACACACGCAGGCTCACAACCGGTCGCTTGCCGTCGGAGAAGAAGCTCTCCGGCAGCTTGAACGGAATCGTGGTTTCCGGGTTGAAGGGATTCGGGTAGTTCTGCCGAAGCTCAACCCGATCAGCCTGCTGCGTCCCCTGCGCCGACACCGACGAGGAGGCCGCTGCGAGGAGCCCAAGCGAGACGATCGCCCAGGCAAGCAACTTCATCAACAGCTCCTATCTGACAAAGAAGGGTTCGGGATGTTGCTCCTTGCAGTGAATGGGGCTATCTAGCCGACAGGACACAAGTTAGGGCTTCTTCGCGCCGCTTGTCAAGCGCGGCCCCTCACGACGGAAATCACCCGCCCTGACGGTGTACCCCTGCCCATCCATCCACTCCAGTAGCGGAATCGAGAATTTCCGCGTAAGTCCAAGTGTGTCACGGAGATCGGCCGGGCCAACAGCGCCTCGATCCCGCAGGATTGCGGCCACCCGTTCCACGATCCCCTCCACCACCCGCGCATCAAGGAACCGTTCCCGACCAACCCGGGTGACGGCCTTATCCCGGACGAGGTATTCCAGCATGGCCTCCACGGCCTGCCGGTCGCCCAAATCTGCCAATTCTGCGGCCGTCTTTCCCTCAAACCCCGCACTGCGCAGCGCGTTCCCGATCGTCGTGGCAAGCTGTTGGGTCGCCTCGTCCAACCGTGTCACGTGTCCCGCGAGCCTCGCCGTGGCACCGTCCAGCACCACCGCCCCCGACGCTGCCAAGCCCGCCAGAATGTGGTCCGCGATCGCGGCGTCGCCAAGCCTCTGGCGCACGGCCTCGCGCGACATCCCCGGAGCAAGCGGCTCGTCGCGATGATGGGCCGCCAGCGCCTCCAAGGCACGGTCCCGCAACCGGGCGACCTCGGCGGACCCCACCAAGCGATCGTCGATCCGCGTGACCAGCCGGTGCTCCACCCGGCCCAGCACCGCGGGTACTTCCGCCGGCGGGATCCCCAGTCGGACGGGCAAGTCCGCGAGCGGCACACCGTGGGTCGCGCTGCGCTCCACGGCGCGAGCTAGTCGCTCCTCGGCCTCACCCAAGAGACGCTCCAGCCCCTCTGGGCGTCGCGGCCGGGCCGGCGGCCAGGGATCCGCAACCACCGCCCCCCCGATCGTGGTCACCGGCGAGTAAGAGCGGACGACCATCCGATCCCCCCAGCGTGCGACGACCGGCTGCTCCAGCCGCAGGCGTGCGGCCGCAGTCTCCCCGGGCACGATGCGCTCCGCGGCCGGCGTGATCCGGGCCAGCACCTCCGCCGTGCCGAGATGCACGCGCACGCGCGAGCGTTGCGTCAGCACCGGCGCGCGGGGAAGGAGGGTAAGCATGACGTCAAGCCGCGCGCTCGCGCGCCAGCCCCGGCCGGCAACCACGACGCTGCCGCGCGCGACGACGTCGCGCTCGACGCCGGTGAGCGCCAGCGCCGTGCGCCGCCCCGGTTCCGCGGTGGGCCGGGAGACTCCGTGGACCTGCACGCTGCGCACGCGCGCCGCCAACGGCCCCGGCCAGACCGCGACGTCGCCGCCGACCCGCACCGTGCCACTCCACGTGGTGCCCGTCACCACCGTGCCGGCGCCGGCGACGCTGAACGCGCGATCCACGGGGAGACGGAACAGGTCGTCGGCGGAGCGCTCAGGCAGCGTCGCCGCAGCGTGGCGCAGGGCCTCCAGCAGATCGGGCAGACCGGCCCCCGTCACGGCGGATACCGGCACGATGGCCTCCCAGCGCACCCGGCTGGCCGCGAGCCGCTCGGCGACGTCCGAGCGCACCAGGTCGAGCCAGGCGGCGTCCACGAGATCGGCCTTGGCGAGGGCCACGACTCCGGTCCGCACTCCCAGGAAGTCGAGGATCGCGACGTGCTCGACCGTCTGTGGCATCACGCTCTCGTCGGCCGCCACCACGAGCAGCGCGAGGTCGATGCCGGTGGCGCCCGCCACCATGTTGCGCACGAAGTCCTCGTGTCCCGGCACATCCACGATGCTCGCGGCCAGTCCCCCGCCGAGCGCGAGCGCGGCAAACCCAAGATCGATCGTGATGCCGCGGCGCTTCTCCTCCTCCCATCGATCCGTGTCCACGCCGGTGAGCGCCTTGACCAGAGCGGTCTTGCCATGGTCCACGTGCCCGGCGGTCCCGATCACGACGTGCCGACTCACGCGAGGCTCTCCCAGAAGATCAGCGCCGGCAGCTCCAGCTCGTCGGCGACGTGGCGGCGCACGAAGCGGGCAAACAGGCGGCGGTGCGCCGCGAGGTGCGGCGTCGAGAGCGGCGGCACCGCGTAGGAGCCGGCCACGAAGGCCCGGAGCGCCAGCCGGTCGTCGGGGCCGAGCGCGCCCCGCCCCGCCCCGCGCGCGCAGCGCGCGCACAGCAGGCCGCCGTCGCCGAGCGAGAAGGGGGCGCGGGCGGCGAGCGGGCGCCCACATCGCACGCAGACGTCCACTGTGGGAGCGAACCCCAGCACCACGATTTCGTGCCACAGGGCGGCGAGCGCCGCATAGGGCACCGCCGCCGCGTCGGCCGTACTCAGCACGTGCAGCGCGGAGGAAAGCCCCTCATAGACGCTCGGCTGGGGCTCCTCCTGCGCGAATCGCAGCACCAGCTCCGCGAGCGCCGTCGCGGCCGCGTACCGGGCGACGTCCGCCGCCAGCGTCGCGTGCTGGTCGGTCACGTCGAACGCGCGCAGTGTGTGGAGATCGCGATGCGCTCGATGATAGAACTGCGCCGTGCCCTCGCTCAGCGCCTGGAGCCGCCCGCCGAACGGGCTGCGGGGCCGCAGGGCGCCTTTGGCGATCACGCTCTGGACTCCGAAGTCCGGCGTCGCCAGGCGGGCGATCCTCGAGGTCTCGCCATAGGGGAAGGCGTGCAGCACGACGGCGGGGGTGGAGACGAGCATGCCGGTGGAAGATACAGTCGCAGGAGCGGCAGCAGCGGCAGCAGCGGCAGGAGCGGCAGGGAGCAGAGGACAGAGATGGAGCGGTCCCGCGACTTCCCTGCCCCGCCGCCCCGCTGCGCGCCCTATCCTCATCGCATGCCGACGCGCCCTCCCACCAGCACCGTCCTTCCCAGCGCCGGGAAGCCGAACGCCATCTGATACCGCGCGTCAAGCACGTTCTCGACGCGTGCGGTGAGCGTGAACACGGGGAGCGCGCCCACGGCGCTGGTCACGCGCAGCTCCGCCGCAAGATCCGCGACCGCCACGGCGGGGAGCGTGACGCGGGCCGCCGGGAAGGCGGCGAAATCCGCATCCGCTCGACTGCCGGTCCAGCGCAGCGCCGCGTAGCTGGAGACCCGACCCCAGCGCGCGTCGCCGTCGAGACCGGCGCTGTGCGTGGGGCGACGCAGCAGGCTGCCGCCGGTGCGGAATGCGGCGTCATCGTCCGGCAGGACGCCTCCATCGGTGACTCGCGTGCGCAGATACGTGTAATGGGCGCGGAGCCGCGTGCCGGCAACGGGCACGAGGCTCACCTCCAGCTCGAGCCCGTCGGCGTCGGCCGCCGCGACGTTCACGTAGTTCGGCGCGTCGGGCGCGCCGGCGGCGGACGTGAACTGAATCAGGTCGCGGAATCGCTGCCCGAAATACGAGGCGGACGCCCGCACGCGCCCGGCGAGCATGACCCCCTCCGTGCCGATCTCCCAACTGGTGGTGCGCTCCGGCGCGAGCGCCGGGTTGCCGATCACGAAGCCGCCGCCGAACTGCTCGAAGAACGTGGGTTCCTTGAACGCCGTCCCCGCGGAGGCATAGACGCGCCAGCCGTGCCCCGCGGCCCACGACGCACCACCGCGCCACGTGGCGAACGTGCCGAACCGTTGGTTGCGATCGACGCGCGCTCCGGCCGTGAGCGCGAAGGGCCCCACCCCAGTGTCGAGCTCGCCGTAGCCCGCCCAGTTGCGGCGTCGCACGTCGGCCGTGTCGCCGAACGGTCCGAACTCGCTCTCCGCTACGCTTGCCCCCCGGGCCCGCTGATCCTCGAGCGCGGCGCCGACCGTGACCGCGCTCGCGCGCCCCAGCGGAATGGTCACGCGCCCGTCGAGACCATGCCGGGTCACATCCTGCCGGCTGTGATACGCGAAGACCCCGAGCGTATCCCCCGGCCCGTCCGGGCCATCCTCGATCCCGCCGTCTCCGGCATGGCTGGCGAGCGCCACCCGCAGCACCGCCCGCCCGCGGAGCCGCCGGACCGCGGTGAGCCCGAGCGAGAGCGCCTGGCTCACCTGGTGCTGGTCGCGGTCCACGACGTTGCCCGCGCCGTCCGTCGGGAAGTGATAGTCGGCATCCGAGCTCCGGAGCGAGAGATCGAGCGTCGTGCGCGCGTCGGGCGTGACGCGGAGGTGTCCCCCCAGCACCCGGTTGTCGTACGCGCCGTTGAACGCATACGGCCCGTCGGACGCCAGGTGTCGCGCGGTCAGCGCCAGGGCGAGGGCGCCGCGGTCGACGCCCACCGAGGCATCCGCGTCCACCGTCCCGTAGCTGCCCGCCCGCGCGCCGCCGTCGAGGCGCGACCCCCGCGCGCGCGTGACGATCTGCACGACGCCCGCCACCGCGTCCGAGCCGTACAGCACGCTCACCGGCCCCCGGACCACCTCGATCCGATCCACGGCATCCACGGTGAGGTGCGCGAAGTCGTAGGCGCCGCCGGGGTCGTTCACGGGAACGCCGTCCACCAGCACCTTCACGTAGTCGCTCTCGCCGCCCCGGATGAAGACCGACGTGCCGGACCCGTACGGCCCCGTGCGCGCCACCGCGAGCCCGACCAGGCCGGCGAGGGCGTCGGCCACGGTATGCACGCCCGCGCGCGCCAGGTCCTCCGCCGTGATGACCGTGACGCGGCTGGACAGGCGGTCCGCCGCCGTGGGCACCGAGGTGGCCGTGATGACGATCGGGGCAAGCGCAACCGTGTCGCCGCGCTGCTGGGCGCCAAGCGGACCGGCGGCGACCCCGAGCACCAGTCCCAGTACGCGCGCCGTCCGTCCACCCGTCATCGCTCGCTCCTTTCACGTTCTGCGCGCGGAGGCATCGTCGCATCCCGTCGTCGCATCGGTATGAACTGTCGCGTCCCGCGCCAAGCGAGCACGTCCACCGGCCACTCGAACACCCGCTCGACCACGTCGCCGGTGAGCGCCTCCACCGGGGGGCCGGCCGCCACCACCGCACCGCGCGCGAGCACGATGACCCGGTCCGCGAACCGCGCAACCAGGTTGAAATGGTGCGAGACCAGCACGCCCGTGAGACCCCGATCGCGCACCAGGGCGGCCACGAGCTCGAACGCCTCCATCTCGTGGCGCAGGTCGAGGTTCGCGGTCGCCTCGTCGAGCACCAGCGCCTCGGGCTGCTGCGCCAGCGCGCGGGCGATCCGCACGCGCTGCCACTCGCCCCCCGAGAGCGTGGCGATCCAGCGGTCCGCGAGGTCGGTCGCGTCGGCGCGGGCGAGTGCCTCGGCGACGACGTCCCGGTCGCGCGGCCCGAGGGGCTGGAACGGACCCAGGTGGGGATAGCGGCCGAGCGTGACCGCCTCGCGCACCCGCAACGGGAACACCGGCTCCTCGCGCTGCACCACGACGGCCACCCGGCGCGCCAGCTCGCGCCGGCGCCAGCTCGCCGCCGGCTTCCCGAACGCGAGCACGTGCCCCGCCGTGGGAGCGAGGACGCCGAGCAGGAGACGCAGCAGCGTCGTCTTGCCGCTTCCGTTGGGCCCGATGATCCCCACCAGCTCGCCGCGCGCCACGCGGAGATCGGCGCCGGTCACCGCGGCGGCCGCGGCCCCGGGGTAGCGGTAGTCGGCGCCGCGCGCCTCGAAGATCATGCGCTCCACCGCCGCACCAGGACCGCGAACACGGGAACGCCGAGGATCGCCGTCACGACGCCGACGGGGAGGGTGAGCGGCGCGAACGCGGTGCGCGCCAGCGCGTCGGCGGCGCACAGCAGGGCGCCACCCAGCACGAACGCCGCCGGCAGCAGCGTGCGGTGGGAGTGGCCCCAGAGCAGCCGGATCGCGTGCGGCACCACGAGCCCGACGAACCCGATGATGCCGGCCACCGCGACCGCGGCGGCGGTGAGCAGCGACGCCGCCACGTAGAGGAGGCGCTTCAGCGGCTCCACGTCCGCGCCGAGAAACCGCGCCGGCTCCTCGCCGAGCGAGAGCAGGTCGAGCGGGCGGCTGGCGCGATAGAGCAGCACGAGCGGCACGGCGGCGTAGGCGGCGAAGATGCCGAGCGTGCGCCACGAGGCGGCGTCGAAGCCACCGAGCAGCCAGAGCAGCGCGCTCCGCAGGTCTTCCGCGGGCGAGAGGGCGAGCACGGCCCCCATCAGCGCGGCGGCGAAGGCGCCCACGACGACACCGCCGAGCAGCAGGACCCGCGTGTCGAGCACCGCGCCGGCCACCACGGCGAGGCGGTAGACCAGGGCGATCGCCGCGAGCGCGCCGAGCGCGGCCGCCGCCGGAAGCGCCCACGCGCCGCCGATGCCCAGCGTGATGGCGAGGACGGCCCCCAAGCCGGCGCCCCCGGAGAGGCCGAGCAGGTAGGGATCGGCGAGCGGATTCCGCACCAGGGCCTGGAGCACGGCGCCCGTCACGGCGAGGCTCCCGCCCACCAGAAACGCGAGCACCGCGCGCGGCACGCGGAGATCGCGCACGATGGCGATCGTCGTGGCGTCTCCCTGGCCGAGCAGGCCGCGCAGCGCGGCGCCCGGCGCCAGGCCGGCCGGCCCCACCAGGACCCCCGTGGCGAGCACGACGATCGCGAGCGCGCCGAGCGCGGCCCAGCGCCTCATCGCAGCGCCTCCCCGATCGCCGCGCGGAGCTCGCGAACGGCGGCGAGCGCCCGGAACGTCGGCCGCGCGAACGCGCTCCCCGTGAGGCGCACGAACCGGCGTTCACGGACCGCGCGTACGACCTGCCATTCGGGACGCGCGGCCCACGCGGGCTGCGGCGCCGTCTCGCCCAGCAGCACGACGAGGTCGGGGTCGCGGGCCGCGATCGTCTCGATGCTCACCTGCCCCGACGCCCGGGCCAGGTCCCCGAACACGTTGTCGGCGCCGGCCAGCGCCACCAGCTCGTGCTGGAAGCTGCCGCCGCCGATCACCACCGGCGGCGCGTCCCAGGCGAGCAGCACGACGCGGGCGCGCGGCCCCGAGATCGGCGCCGCGCGGGCGGAGTCGAGCGCCGCCGCGAACGCCGCGGCGAGGCTGTCGGCCCGCCGCGCGGTCCCCGTGAGGCGGCCGAACCGCCGGGCACCGGTGACGACGTCGGCCAGGCGATCCATCCGGATAGTGTCCGTCGCGAGGCCCAGCGCCCGCAGGCGCTCGACCGCCGCACCGTTGCTGGGCGACGTGTAGAGCAGGACCAGGTCCGGACGCCGCGCGACGATCGCCTCGACGTTGGGGTGCAGCCCGTCGCCGACGCTCGCGACCGACAGGGCCTCAGGAGGGTAGTCACACCACGTCGTGCGACCGACCACGCGGTCGCCCGCGCCGATCGCGAACAGCAGCTCCGTGATGGACGGGGCGAGGGACACGACGCGGTGGGCCGGCCGGTCGGCGACCCGCCCGGCCGGCGCGCAGCCCACCGCCGCGGCCGCCAGGATCGCGGCAGTCGCCGCCCGCGCGGCGTTACGGCCGGCGAAACGCACGACGCGCCCGACCTCCTGGTGTCCGGCGGTCGAGCGCGTCTCCGAGTTTTACGCGTCGCTCCACCGTCCCTCCCGCGAGGGCTCAGGGTGGCGCGAACGGGAACGTCTCCTGGCTTCGGGCGCCCGGCTCGCCTTCCCGGGATGTCCCAGTGGCGCGTGAGCCGTGCTGTCTGCCCGTTACAGTGGCGGGGCCGCGCCGGAATCACACCGGCTTCCGTGCTCCGCGTCCGCGGGGTGCAGCCTCAGTTGTGTACCGGGCGGGAACCTACGATCCCGCGCGCCGCGTCGCAAGAGCGGCTTGCAGTTGCTGCTTGAGCTGCTGGCGCCGCGCGCGGTATCCCGCTTCCTCCGCCGCCGTGTGCGATCCCTGCTCGAACGCGCGGTCCAGGGCCGCGATCTGCCGCGCGAGCGTCTCGGGGGTCTCGGGGCCCGCGGGGATCGGCACGGCCGCGCGCCGCCGCAGCAGCAGGGGCAGCGTGCCGAGCAGGGCCACGGCCGCGAGGACGATCACGAGCGTCACGACGAGCGTGGTCGGGTTGCGCCTTTGGCCGGTGAACCGGAACACGGCGACCCCACCGCCCGGCGGCACGACGCCGTCGAACAGCGCGAAATGCGAGTCCTCGAACGTCTCGACGCCGCGCCGCGTGAGCGGGCCGCTCACCAGGGTCGCGGCGGTGTCCTCCAGCAGCACCAGCACCCGCGCGGTCGCCGCCTGCAGCGGGAGCCGCAGCTCGTTGCCGGCGGGGAGCGCGTACGTGAAGACGATCTGCTTCTGACCGGGGGGGATCGGCGCCGTCACGAACACGCTGTCGCCCACCCGCACGATCGCGTCGGCGCTCACGTCACTCTGGCCGACCTGGAACTCCGTGACGCCGGCGGGCAAGGCCGCCGACCAGAGCGGCTGCGTCGAGTCCCCGGCGATGCGCGTGCGGGTCCCCGGGTTCTCGAGCATCACCAGCTCGAGCACGCTGCGCGCGCCTCCCTCTCCGGCGGCGCGCACCACGACATGCCGCTGCCCGACGGTGATCGGCGGCGCCACGCTCGACGTGTCGAACACCACCAGCGCCGGGATCGTGTCCCGCACCTGACGGCGGTGCAGCGCGTCCGAGAAGTACGTCACCCCTTCGTACGTGATGCTGACCATGTAGAGGGCCGCGCTGTCGCTGCGGGCCACGCCGAGCCGGTAGCGCCCCTCGGGGTCGGTGCGCGCCGAATCGACGGGGCCGCCGCCGTGCATCGTCACCTCGTGCAGCACGACCCAGCTCCCTGCGACCGGCACGGAGTCCGCCGCGCCGCCCCGCAGCACGCGTCCGGCGGCCTGCAGGGCACCCTGCGCCAGAGCCGGCGCCGGGGCGGCCAGCAGCAGGACCGGCAGCAGGCGCCGCAGCCTACGGGCGGAACTTGCCGAAATCCTCGGGATCGAGATTCTCGAGATAGGTCTTGAGCTGCTCGGCATCGAGCGGCTGCGGTGCATCGGCGGCGTCGACAGTCTCAACGGAGGAGGACTCCAGCAGCTCGTTGTCGGTGAAGATCGGCGCGTTGAGGCGCAGCGCGATCGCGATGCTGTCGGACGGCCGCGCGTCCATGTGGAAGACCTGGTCGTCGCGGTGAATCTGCAGCTCGGCGAAATAGGTATTGTCCTTCACCTGCGTGATCAGCACGCGCCGCAGCTCCGCGCCCAGCCCGACGATCACCTGCTTCAGCAAGTCGTGCGTCAGCGGACGGCTGAACTTGACGCCGGCCAGCTCCATGGCGATGGCGCTCGCCTCGGCCGGCCCGATCCAGATCGGCAGGACCCGGTCGCCGTCCTTCTCCTGCAGGATCACGACCGGCGAATTGGTCGCGCGATCGAGGCCGAGGTGGGCGACGCGCACTTCCGTGATCACGCCGTCAGTACCGGTAGTGCTCGGGCTTGTACGGCCCGTTCACCGGCACCCCGATGTAGCGCGCCTGCTCGGCCGTGAGCGTGGTGAGCCGCACGCCGATGTGGTCGAGATGCAGGCGGGCGACCTCCTCGTCGAGGTGCTTGGGCAGCCGGTAGACCTTGGTCTCGTACTGTCCCGCGTTGCGGTGCAGCTCGAGCTGCGCCAGCACCTGGTTGGTGAACGACGACGACATCACGAAGCTCGGATGACCGGTCGCGCACCCGAGATTGAGCAGCCGCCCCTCCGCCAGCACGAGGACGCTGTGGCCGTCGGGGAACTCGAACTCGTCATACTGCGGCTTGATGTTCACGTGGCGGATACCCGGCACCTTCCTCAGGCCGGCCATGTCGATCTCGTTGTCGAAGTGGCCGATGTTGCCGACGATCGCCTTGTCCTTCATTCGCCGCATGTGATCGACGGTGATCACGTTGAAGTTGCCCGTGGCCGTGATGAAGATGTCCGCGCTGCCGATCACGTCCTCGACGGTCTTCACCTCGTACCCCTCCATCGCGGCCTGAAGGGCGCAGATCGGATCGATCTCCGCCACGACCACGCGGCACCCCTGCCCGCGGAGCGCCTGCGCGCTGCCTTTCCCCACCTCCCCAAAGCCGCACACCACCGCGAGCTTCCCGCCGAGCATGCAGTCCGTCGCCCGGTTGAGGCCGTCGATCAGGGAGTGCCGGCACCCGTAGATGTTGTCGAACTTGCTCTTCGTCACCGAGTCGTTGACGTTGATCGCCGGGAAGCGCAGCGTGCCCGCCTCCTGCATCTGGTACAGGCGGTGGACGCCGGTCGTGGTCTCCTCGCTCACTCCCCTGACACCGGCCGCCACGGCGCGCCAGCGCCCGGGGTTCACCCGCTGCTCCGCGCGCAGCAGGTCGAGAATCACGCCCCACTCCTCGGGCTCGGTCGCCGGATCGAAGGCGGGAACCCGCCCGGCCTCCTCGAATTCCGCGCCGCGGTGGATCAGCAGCGTGGCATCGCCGCCGTCGTCGACGATCAGGCTTGGCCCCGCACCGTCCGGCCAGCGCAGGGCGCGCGACGTGAACTGCCAGTACTCCGCGAGGCTCTCGCCCTTGTACGCGAACACCGGGACACCGCGCGGCGCCTCCGGCGTGCCGTCCCGGCCCACGACCGCCGCCGCCGCGGCGTGGTCCTGAGTCGAGAAGATGTTGCAGCTCACCCAGCGCACCTCCGCGCCGAGGTCCACCAGCGTCTCGATCAGCACCGCGGTCTGCACCGTCATGTGGAGGCTTCCCATGACGCGCGCCCCGGCCAGCGGCCGCTCGGCCGCCCAGCGGCGCCGCACGGCCATCAATCCCGGCATCTCGTGCTCGGCCAGCCGGATTTCCTTGCGGCCCCATTCGGCCAGGCCGAGGTCCTTGACCGCATACTCGAGGCTCGGGCGAGGCGACCTAGCGGTCGCGGGCTTCACAGCCGTCATAGCGATGTGCTCCCGTCTTCTTTCGCGTACCCGCCGCGCGGGTCGTCCGTTCCGAGCCGCGTCACGCGGCGTGCCGCACGGCGTCCCGCAGGGCTTCCACCGCCGACGGCTCTTCCCAGGAAAACAGCCGGACCGTCGCGCCGTCGATCGTCAGCGTCTGCGGCTCGCGGCCGAAATGGCCGTAGGCGGCGGTGGGGCAATAGATCGGGGCGCGCAGCCCGAGTCGGTCGATGATGCCGCCCGGCGTGAGGTCGAACACCTGGCGGATCGCCTGCTCCAGCGCGGCGTCCGGCACCCGGCCCGTGCCGAACGTGTCGACCATGATCGACACCGGCTCGCGCACCCCGATCGCGTAGGCGATCTGCACCTCGCAGCGGCGCGCCAGGCCAGCGGCCACGACGTTCTTCGCCACCCAGCGGACGGCGTACGCCGCCGAGCGATCGACCTTGGAGGGGTCCTTCCCGCTGAACGCGCCGCCGCCGTGCCGTGCCATCCCGCCGTACGTGTCCACGATGATCTTGCGTCCCGTGAGCCCCGCGTCCCCCTGCGGCCCCCCGACCACGAAGCGGCCGGTGGGATTGATGAAGTACTTGGGATCGGGGTGGTCGATGCCCGAGGCCTCGAGCACGGGCCGGATCACGACCTCGCGGATCGCCTCGGCGAGCGTCGCCGACCGGATCTCAGGAGCGTGCTGCGTCGAGAGCACGACCGCGCGCACCGCAATCGGGCGCGCGCCCTCGTACTCGACGCTCACCTGGCTCTTGCCATCGGGTCGAAGCCACGCCAGCTCCCCGCTGTGACGCACCTCGGCCAGCCGCCGCGTCAGCCGATGCGCGAGCATGATCGGCGCGGGCATGAGCTCGGGCGTCTCGTCGGTGGCGTAGCCGAACATCATGCCCTGGTCGCCTGCGCCACCGGTATCCACGCCCTGCGCGATGTCGGGCGACTGGCGATCGATCGACGTGAGCACCGCACACGTCCGGTAATCGAACCCGTATTCCGCGTTGGTGTATCCGATCCGCTCGACCGTCGCGCGCACGATGTCGGGGACGTGCACGTACGCCGAGGTCGTAATCTCCCCGGCGACCAGCGCCATCCCGGTCGTCACCAGCGTTTCACACGCGACCCGCGCGCGATTGTCCAAAAGCAGGATGGCGTCGAGCACCGCGTCCGAGATCTGATCCGCGATCTTGTCCGGGTGACCCTCGGTGACCGACTCCGAGGACATCACGTACCGTTGATCCACTGGGTAACTCCCGTGCTCACAATGAATTGACGCGGCTGCCGGAGGCTGCCGCGTCACGGCTGCAAGCTAGCATCGGACCGGGAGGCCGGCAACCAGTCGACGTCGAGCAGGCGCAGATCCACGTGCGCCGCCAGGCGCTCCCCCAAGGTCGCCGCCGCCGCCGCCGCGCTCGTCGCCGCGAGGGCCGCCACAGCCGCCGACTCCGCCTCCGACGTACGCAAGCGGCGTACCAGCCAGCGTACCAGCGGCACGGTGGTGGGAGCGATGCTGAACTCGCGGTATCCCAGGCCGAGCAGCAGGAAGATGCCGAGCGGGTCGGATGCCATTTCGCCGCACACCGCGACCGCCGTCGTCGTCCCGGCCGTCAGGTCCCGCAGGTGTCGCAGCATGCGCAACACCGCGGGGTGGAAGCCGCTGAACCGCTCTGCGAGCCGCGCGTTGCCGCGGTCCATGGCGAGCGTGTACTGGGTCAGGTCGTTGGTCCCGACGCTGAGGAAGTCGCAGTGGGCCGCGAGCTGGTCGGCGAGGGTGACGGCCGCCGGGGTCTCCACCATCACCCCGACCGGCAGGCTCGTGGCGGCCAGGATCCCGTCGCGGGCCAGGCTCGCGCGCGCCTCGTCGATCAGGGCCCGCGTCCGGGTCACTTCCCCGACCTCGATCACCAGGGGCAGCATCAGCCGCACGTCGCCATCGAGGCGGGCACGGAGCAGCGCGCGGAGCTGCGTCAGGAAGATCTCGGGCCGGTCGAGGCACACGCGCAGTGCCCGCCAGCCCAGGAACGGATTGGGCTCGGTCGCGATCCGGAACGCCGCGGGGAACTTGTCGCCCCCGACGTCGTAGCTGCGCACGATGACCGGCAGCCGGGGGAACCGCCGAGTCACCCGCCGGAAGTACTCGAGCGCCTCGTCCTCGCTCGGCAGCGAGGCCCGCCCGACCACCATGAACTCGGTGCGCAGCAGCCCCACGCCTTCCGCCCCGTGCCGGGCGAGCGCGTCCAGCTCCTCCGGCAGATCGAGATTGCCGCGCAACACGATGCGTTGCCCGTCGAGGGTCACCGCGGGAAGGCGCGCCTCCTGCTCGAGATCCTCGAGCATCGTCTGGCGATGCGCCTCGACCTTCTGGGCGACGGCGACCTGGCCGGCCGTGGGCTCGATCAGCACGGTGCCACGGGTGCCGTCGAGCACGAGCTGCGCGCCCGCCGGAATGCTGTCGAGGGCGCCCTGCAGCCCCATCACGCACGGGATGCCGAGGCTCCGCGCGAGGATCGCGGCATGGGCGGTCCGCGTCCCCTCCTCGCTCACGAAGCCCACCACGCGGTCCCGCTCGAACTGGATCGTGAGACCGGGCGTCAGCTCCCGCGTGACGATGATCACCGGCTCGGCGTGCACGTGCAGCTCTTCGTCGTCCGGCCGGCCGAGCAGGAAGTTGAGCACGCGGAGCTGGATGCCCGAGAGGTCCGCCACCCGGTCGCGGAGCTGCGAATTCCCGGAGTCGGCCCACAGGGCGCGCAGCTCGAGGCCCTTGAACTCGAACGCCCGCTCCGCGGCGAGCTGGTTGTCACGGATCAGCCGTTCGACCTGTCCGAGAAACACACGATCCTCGAGCATCATCAGCTGCGCTTCGAAGATCTTCGCTTCCTCCGGGCCCACCCGCTCGAGCGCGCGCTCCTGGAGTTGCAGCAGCCCACGCCGCACCGTGCCGACCGCGTCGTGCAGGCGGCGCACCTCGCCCTCGACCGCGTTGGGCTCGACCACCCGCGCCTGAACGTCCGGGAACTCGCGTCGCAGCACGACGGCGGGGCCCACGGCAACGCCCGGCGACACGCCGATCCCATGCATGAGCTTTCCCGTCATTCGGCGTATGCCTCGTCGAAGCCGCGTGCGACCAGATCCGCGAGCGCTGCCAGCGCCGTGTCGGCATCCTCGCCGATCGTCCGGATCAGCATGGAGCTGCCGCACTCCGCCGCGAGCGTCATGACCCCCATGATGCTCTTGCCATTCACCTGCATGCCGTCCTTCTCCACCTCCACCTCGGCGCGGAAGGCGGACGCCACCTTGACGAACTCGGCCGCCGGCCGCGCGTGGAGGCCGAGGGGGTTCACAATCGTCACCACGCGCTCGAGCGCCGTCACAGGCCGGTCCCGATCAGGACCGCCGCCGCCGCGAGCAGGGCGAGCCGCACGCCCCCCAGCGTCGGCGCGAGCCACCGCGCGATGACCCACGCCGCCGCGCAGCTCGCGGCACCCGCCAGCCACGCCGCCACGTCGAGGCTCCCCCCGAGGCGCGCCGCCACGAGCGGCAGCGCGACGCCGATGCCGACCGCGGCGACCGGGCCCACGACGCGCAGCGCGACGGTGAGCACCGGGGCCGCGAGCGCACGTGCCAGGCCGGTGCCGCGGCGCCAGCCGGCGCTGAGGCCCCACACACGCAGCGTGACGTGCGGCACGTTGTACAGCGCGAGCAGCGCGGCCGCTCCGACCCCAGCCGGCGCCGCCGCCGACAGCGCCAACCCCAAGGCCGACGCCGCCGGCAGCGTACCCGCCCACACGAGGCGATCGCCCACCGCCCCGAGCGGCCCGAGCAGCGCCGTGCGCAGCCGCTCGATCTGCTCGCTCGGCACCTGCTCGTGCTCCGCCCGGGCGAAGGCGCCGGCGGCGAGCCCCGTGAGATAGGGGTGGGCGTTGAAGTAGCGCGCCGCGCGCCGCATCGCGTCCCGGTACCGCTCGCCCTCGCGCCCGCCGGGCAGCGCCCGCATCAGGGGCTCGACCGCGTACCCCAAGCCAACGCCGATCATGCGCTCGTAGTTCCAGCTCGCCTGCACCGTCAGCAGCCGGAACCAGGTGCGCAGGAACGCGATCAGCGGAGGGCGATCCACAGTCCTCCCCCAAGCAGTCCGAGCGCCAGCCATAGCGCGCCGCTGCGGCGCGCCGCCAGGCGCACGGCGTTACCCGCGGCCGTCGCCAGGCCGACACCGACCAGAACGGCCGTCAGCAGCACGGCGGCCCTGGGAGCAACCGGCAGCCAGTGCCGCGCGGCGTAGGCAACGCCGAGCCCCAGCGTCGTCAGGCCGAGCGCCCGTCCGGCATCCCACAGAATGCCCAGCAACTGCACCCGGCTGATCGTCCGGAGGTCGCCCGCATCGAGTCCGGCGGCGGCCGCGCGGACCCGCACGGTATTCCGCCGCCGCAAGGCCACGATGCTCCAGTCCCCGATGTGCGCGATCAGCAGCCCGACCGCCACCGCGATCCCGAGGGCGGCGGGCGGGCTGCCGCGCGCGGCCGCCGCCGCGGCCACGGCGCCGGGTCCATAGTCGGGCGAGCGGGCCCCACCCACGGGCAGCACCTCGAGGGCAAACAGCTCGAGCGCCATGCCCACCAGCACGCCGTTCGCGGGATCGCCAGCGATCACGCCCGCCACGGTGGCGGCCACCAGCGGGCGCGCGACCATGGCCTGCAGCACGCTCACGAAGTCCAGCCCGGCGACGACACCCCAGGCCAGGAGGGCGGCGATCGTCAGGACGCTCACGCGGCGAGCTCCACGAGCGGGACCGGCGGGGCCGTGGGCACGTCCTGCGCGGTCACCGCGACACCGCGCGCGGCCAGGGCGCGGAGCTGCGCCACTTCGCCGTCGCTGAGGAAGACGTACGGCAGCCGCTCGCGCCGTCCCTCCCTCGCGTGCAGACCTCCCAGATTGACGCGCGCCACCGGCGCCGCCGCGCACAGCCGGACCAGGGTATCGACGTCGCCGAGAATGATCATCGTGTGCCCGCCCTCGGCCACCCAGCGCGGGTACGCGCCGCCCGCCTCGGCGACCGAGGCGAACTCCAGCGCCATGCCCTCGGGCACGCCCATGCGGTACAGGTCCTGCTCCCACAGGCTGTTCCGGATCTCGTCGTCCACCAGAACGAGGTGGCGGAGGCGGAGCGCCTGCCCCCAACCCACGACGACCTGTCCGTGGACCAGCCGATCGTCCACGCGCACCAGCAGCGCGCTCACAGGCCGATCACCTTGATGGCGCGGGCGCCGGTTGCGAGCGCGCGCTCCGCCGCTTCAGCCGGCGTCACCGCCCGGTGGTACACGAAATCGACCAGCATCGCCAGGTTGACGCCCGCCACGCATGCCACGTTGTCGTGTGCGCGCAGGTAGCTCGCCGACGCCAGCAGGCAGCTCCCGCTCGGCAGGTCCACGAACACCACGGCCGGTACGTCGCCGATCGCCTCGGCGAGGCGACGATCGAGCGTCGCCCGGTCGCAGCCCCGGTTGCTCACCGCGACCAGCCCGTCCGTCTCTCCCGTGATCTTCGCGACCGCCTCGACCATGGCGTCCGCCAGATCGGCGTGCGACACGACCACCCCGCGCAGCAAGTCACTCATAGTCTTCGGTCAGGTACTCCCGCAGCTCACGCTGCTCGGCGAGCCGCTTCAGCAGACGATCGTTGAACACCTTGGCGGGGTCGTAGCCGCCATAGCGCAGCAGGTGGTTCATCGCCACCACCTCCGAGATGACGGTGATGTTCTTGCCCGGGTTGAGCGGGACGCTCACCTTGGGCAGCTCCACCTCGAGGAGCGTCGTGGTCTTGAGATCGAGCCCGGTGCGGTCCACCTCCTTGGTGCTGTCCCAGTCCGTCAGCTCGACTTCCACCTCGATGCGCTTCTGCTGGCGCACGGCCCGGATGCCGAACAGGGCCTTGACGTCCACCAGGCCCACGCCGCGAATCTCCATGTAATGGTGCGACAGCTCGTGCCCGCGGCCCAGCAGCACGTCGGCGCCGCGCCGCGTCACGTGCACCACGTCGTCGGCGACGAGCCGGTGACCGCGCTCGACGAGATCGAGCACGCACTCGCTCTTGCCGATGCCGGAGCGCCCGGTGAACAGCAGCCCCACGCCATAGACATCCGCCAGCGAGGCGTGCACCGTCACCCGCGGCGCGAACGCCTCCTGCAGGAACGGCGTGATCCGGGAGTAGAACTCCGCCGTCTTGAGCGCCGAGCGCATCAGCGGCACGCCGTGCGCGCGGGCCGCCTCGAGCACGTCGGGCGGCAACGTCTGGCCCTTCGTGACGAACACGGCCGGGACGTCGCGCGCGAAGAACCGGTCCACGGTCTGGCGGCGCTCCTCGTCGGACAGCGAGCGGAGATAGGTGACCTCCGTCTCGCCCAGCACCTGCAGCCGCTTGGCCAGAAACCGCGCCGAGTAGCCCGCGAGCACGAGACCCGGGCTCGATATCTCGGGGACCGTGATCGGCCGGTCGAGCCCGACGTCGCCCGTGAGCGCATCGAGCTGCAGCGACTGGCGCTTCTCCGCGACCAGATCGCGGACCGTGAGGGTGGCCATGGTCAGGACGCCGCGGTCCGCCGCTCGGGGTGGCTCCCACCCTTGTCCAGCTGGGATCGCAGCCGCTCCGCGGCGCGGTCGAGCGCCGTGCGGAAGTCGGTTGCCTCCGCGGTCGCCACGTAGGTGTGGCCGCGTGGCAGCCACATCTTGAGCTCGACGACCTGCTTGCCGTGGTCCGCGTCGAACACGATCTCCATGCGCTGCGGACGGTGGGCGATCTTCGCCAGCCGGTCCGAGACCTCGCTCGCGCGCGCGCGCAGATCCTGGGGAATGTCGCAATGCCGAGCCGTTACCGTCGTCTGCACGGACTCACTCCCTTTCCCCGCGCCGGGTGGCGCGGATCGTTGCGGTCAAGTGATCGGCCGTCTGGGCCGCGGCGGCATCCCACGACAGCGCTTCCGCGAACGCGCGGCCACCGGCCCCGAGCCGGGCAACCAGGGCGGGGTCGGCGGCGAGCCGCGTGAGCGCGGCCGCCAGGGCGGGTGGGTCGTCGCAGGGGACCAGCAGGCCGGTGTGCTCGTGGCGCACGGAATCGCGCAGCCCGGGGCTGTCGGCCGCGACGGCCGGCGTCCCGCAGGCCGCCGCCTCCACGTTGGTGATCCCCCACCCCTCCTTGGGGGACGGAAACACCGTGGCCCACGACCGACGGAGCAGTGTGCGCTTCTCCTCCTCGGACACGAACCCGAGAAAGCGGACGGCGCCCGCGACGCCAAGCGTCACCGCGAGCCGCTCGAGCCGCGGTCGGTCATCGCCCTGGCCCGCGATGTCCAGCCGGAGGTCCCATCCTGCCTGCCGCGCCGACGCGATGGCCCGGACAGCGGTCTCCACCCCTTTATAACGCTTCAGGCGCCCCACGTACAAGAAGGTCGGGGCGGCCGCGCGCGGCGTGGCGACATCGGGAGCGAACCAGGCGCTGTCCACACCGGGGCAGATCACCCGCACGCGGTCCGCCGGCACGCCGCGGGCCACGAGGTCGTCACGCGTACTGGCGCTGATCGCGTGGAACGCCGCGTGGCGATAGACCCACGGAACCGGCCGCTCGGCCGCCCACACCACGGCCGCGACCGGCCAGGCCGCTTCGCGAAACGCCGTGCTGCCGAACAGATGCGGCACGATGACGTAGAACGGCAGCCGCGTCAGCAGCGGCAGAAACAGCGGCAGCTTGTTGATGTCCTCCACCACCACGTCGTAGCGCTGCTCGCGCAGCGCGCGGCGGACCGCCCCCCGCCCCCGAGCGGCAAACGTGTGGCGACCGGCCACGCGCCGTACGTGAATCCCCCGGATCTCGGCGACCGGCTCCGCGCCCGGCCAGCCCGAGGCCACCAGGGTCACCGCGTGCCCGGCCGCGGCCAGCCGCCCGAAGATCTCGAAGAAATGCACCTCCGCCCCACCCGCCGTGGGGTTGTCGAGATCCTGCCAGTTGACCGCGAGGATCCTCACAGCCGCCCGACGCGGCGCGCCAGGGCGTCGAGCACGCCGTTCACGAACGGCGGCGCCTTGGCGCCCGCGAACCAGTGGGCCAGACGGACGGCCTCCGAGATCACGATCGGGGCCGGCGTGTCCGTGTGCAGCAGCTCGTGCGTGGCCAGCCGCAGGATGTTGCGCTCGTTCACGCCCACCCGTGCCAGGCGCCAGCGCGCGATGTCCTGCGCGACCTCGGCGTCGAGTCGGCCGACAGCCTCCGCCACCGCCGCCGCCAGCGCGGCCGCGCGGTCCCACACCCGGTCGCGGCCGCCGTGCAGCTGGTACAGGCCGTCGGCCACGAGGCGCACCGGCGGCTGGTTCTGCGACTCCCACGCGTAGAGGATCTGCAGGGCGCGGGCTCGGACCCGCGTCTCACGCCGGAGCATCGCCGGCGAGCCAGCCGATGACGCGACGCGAGTTGAGCGCCGCGTCCACCGCCTCTCCCCCCTTGTTGCCGGCCGCGCCTCCCGAGCGCTCGAGCGCCTGCTCCAGCGTGTCGCAGGTGAGCAGCCCGAAGCCGATCGGCACCCCGCGGGCGAGCGCGACGGTCCCGATGCCGCGCGTCGCTTCCCGGGCGATGTACTCGAAGTGCGGCGTCTCCCCGCGAATGACCGCGCCCACGGCGACCGCCACGTCGTACCGGCCCGTGCGGAGCCCCTGATCGAGCACGAGCGGGAGCTCAAACGCCCCGGTGACCCAGGCGACGTCGACGCGATCCACGCCGTAGCCGCCGCTGGCGAGAGCGGCCAGCGCGCCGTCGACCAACCGCCGGCCCACGGCTTCGTTGAACCGGCTCGCGCAGACGAGGGCCCGCCCGGCGAGCGTGCGGGGAGTGGCGTCGGTCTCGCGCATGTCAGTCGGACAGCAGGTGGCCGAGCTTGTCGCGCTTGACCTCGAGGTAGGAACGGTTCTCGTCCGTGGCGGGCGGCACGATCGGCACGCGCGCCACGATCTCGAGCCCGTACCCGTCAAGTCCCACGAGTTTGCGCGGGTTGTTCGTGAGGATGCGGATCGACGAGAGTCCGAGGTCGATCAGGATCTGGGCCCCGATCCCGTAGTTGCGCAGGTCCGGCGGGAAGCCCAGCCGGACGTTCGCCTCGACGGTGTCGTGCCCGGCGTCTTGCAGCTCGTAGGCCTTGAGCTTGTTGAGCAGCCCGATGCCCCGACCCTCCTGGTCGAGGTACACGATGACCCCGGCCCCCTCCTGGGCGATCGTCTGCATCGCGCTCTGCAGCTGCCAGCCACAGTCGCACCGGGCCGACGCGAACACGTCTCCCGTGAGGCACTTCGAGTGCATCCGCACCAATACGCTCTCACGGCCCGCCACGTCGCCGTACACCAGCGCCACGTGCTCGGCGTCGTCGATGTCGTTCTGGTAGCCCACGATGTGGAACGTCCCGTACTGCGTGGGCAGCCGGGCCTCCGCGACGCGATGGACCAGGCGCTCGTGCTGCAGCCGGTACGCCACGAGCTGCGCCACCGTCACCAGCGTCAGGCCCTGATGCGCGGCGAACAGCTCGAGCTGCGTGCGTCGCATCATCGTCCCGTCCGGCGCCAGGATCTCGCAGATCACGCCCGCCGGGTACAGCCCCGCCAACCGCGCCAGATCCAGGCTCGCTTCGGTGTGCCCGACGCGCTGCAGCACCCCGCCGGGACGGGCCCGCAGGGGGAACACGTGGCCCGGCCGCCGCAGGTCCGCGGGATCGGTCACCGGATCGATCGCGACCTGCACGGTTTTCGCGCGATCGGCCGCCGAGATCCCGGTGGTGACGCCGAACCGCTTGGCCGCGTCGATGCTCACGGTGAACGCCGTCTCGTACGACTCGGCGTTGTGCTCGGCCATCTGCGGCAGGCCGAGCGCCGCACACCGCTCCGGCATCAGCGTGAGACACACGAGGCCACGCCCGTGCGTGACCATGAAGTTGATCGTCTCGGGGGTCACCAGCTCCGCGGCGCCGACGAGGTCGCCCTCGCACTCGCGATCCTCGTCATCCGCGACGATGACGAGCCGGCCCGCCCGGACATCGGCAATCGCCTGATCAATCGTGCCGAACGGCATCTATGATTCCTTCCGGAGGAGGCGCCGCACGTACTTCCCCAGCATGTCCCCCTCCACCTGTATGCGGTCACCGACCCGCCAGCCTCCCAGCGTGGTCTCCACGAGCGTGTACGGGATGAGTGCGACCTGGATCACGTCGGGTGACGGGATGGCGTTGATCGTGAGGCTGACCCCGTCGAGGGCGATCGAGCCGTGCGGCACGGACAGCTCCGCGACGTCCGGCGGGAGCCGCAGGTCCACCAGGCGGGCGTCCGCCACGTCGCGGACCGCCAGCACCTCGCCGAGCCCGTCTACATGCCCCTGGACGAAGTGACCACCGAACCGGTCACCCACGCCGAGCGGCCGTTCCAGATTCACGGGATCGCCCACCTGCAACGCCTCGAGACACGTGCGGCCCCGGGTCGTCACGATCACGTCCACCCGGAAGCGGCACCCGTCGGTCTCGACAACGGTGAGGCACGCCCCGTTCACCGCCACGCTGTCGCCCACCGCGAGGCCTTCGTACGGCGAGCGCAGCGTGAGCCCCAATCGATCGGTCGACCGCTCGGCGCGCTCCACGCGGCCCATGGCCGTTACGATCCCTGTAAACACAGCGCGCGATCCACGACCAGTAAGTTATCGGAACCGAGCGAACGGCGCTCGGTCACCACCCAGCGCGCGGCGTCTCCGAGCGGCACGCCTGCGCGGCTGCCAAACGCGGGCGCTCCCGCGCCCAGCCAGACCGGCGCGGTGATGCGATACACCCGATCCACGAGGTCCGCCTCGAGCAGGTTGCCCACGAGGGTGCCACCGCCCTCGACGAGCAGCGCGCGCACCCCCGCCGCGCGCAGCCCCTCCAACCCCGCCGCCGGCGTGGCCGCCTCGAGCAGCCGGACGCCCGCGGGCCCGAGCGCCGCGCGCCGCACAGCCGCCACGGCGGGCTGGGTGACCACGATGGCCGGCCCGCCCCCTGCCGGATCGAGGCATCGCAAGCTGGTGGGCAGCGGTCCCCGCCCCGCGAAGACCACGCGGGCAGGCGGGACCCGCGGCGTCACGGCGCCGCGCACGGTGAGTTGCGGATCGTCCCGCACCGCGGTCTCGCGCCCCACCGCGATCGCGTCGAAGCCGGCGCGCAGCCAGTGCACGAACTCGTGCGCGGCGGCACCCGAGATCCACTGCGAGTGTCCCTCCGCGTCGGCGATGAAGCCGTCGAGCGAGGCAGCGACCTTGACGGCGACGAACGGGCGCTCGCCCCGCACGGTCGACCACAGGTAGGCCGCGTTGGCCGCCGCGGCTTCCTCCGCGCCCAAGCCGATCTCGACCTCGATGCCGGCGGCCCGCAACTGCTCGGCGCCGCCCTGCGCGACCGGATTGGGGTCTCGCCCCGCGATCACCACCCGCGCGATCCCCTGGGCCGCCAGGGCCTCCGTGCACGGCGGCGTCTTGCCGTAGTGCGCGCAGGGTTCGAGCGTGACCACCGCCGTGGCCCCGCGCGGGTCGGCGCAGCGGCTCAGCGCTACGCCCTCCGCATGCGGGCCACCGAATTCCGCGTGCCAGCCCTCCCCCAGAACCCGACCCTCGCGCATGACCACCGCCCCGACCAGCGGGTTCGGGGCCACCCGGCCCCATCCCCGCAGGGCAAGGGTCACGGCCCGGTTCATCGCCTCGCGCTCGGTGATCATGCTACCGCACGATCTCGACACCCGTCCCAGCCACGATGTCGCCGATCTCCCACGTGTCCACGCCCGCCCGGGCGGCGGCCGCACGCACCGCCGACGCCGCGGCGGGCGCCACGACGGCGATCATGCCGATCCCCATGTTGAACACGCGATCCATCTCGTCCGCCGCCACCCGTCCCGCCCGCGCGAGGAAATCGAACAGCGGCGGCACCGGCCACGCCCCGAACCGCACGCGCGCCGCCAGCCCCGCCGGCAGCGAGCGCGACAGGTTGCCCGGGATGCCGCCTCCCGTGATGTGCGCCAGTGCGTGCACGCGATCGAGCACCGGCTGCAGGGCCGGCCAGTAGCTGCGGTGGACGGCGAGCAGCGCATCCGCCACGGTCATGCCCAGCTCCCGCACGTGCGTGTCCACGTCGAGCGACAGCTCGTCGAACACAATGCGCCGCGCCAGCGTGTAGCCGTTGGTGTGGAGACCGGACGAGGCGTAGCCCAGCAGAACGTCGCCCGCGCGCACGCGGTCGCCGTGCAGCGCCGCACCCTCGGACACGACGCCGACGATCGTGCCCGCGAGATCGTAGTGGCCGGGGTGATACAGGTCGGGCAGCTGCGCGGTTTCGCCCCCGGCCAGCGTGATGGCGTGCGCGCGGCATCCCCGTGCCACGCCTTCGACCAGCCCGGCGACGGTTCCGACGTCCATCGCGGCGGTCGCGATGTAGTCGAGGAACGCGAGCGGCCGCGCGCCATGCACCAGAATGTCGTTCACGCAGTGGTTGACCAGGTCCTCGCCCACCGTGTCGTGCCGGCCCGCACGAATCGCGACGAGCACCTTGGTGCCGACGCCGTCAGTGCTCATCACGAGCACCGGGTCGGGAACGTCGGCCGGCAGGCGTACCATGCCGCCGAACCCCCCCAGCAGCCCGCGCGCGAGGTCGGTACGGGTCGCCTTGACCAGCTCGACGATGCGGCGCTTCGCCGCCTCCGCCGCCTCGAGATCGACACCCGCCACACGATAGCGATCCGCCGGCATCAGCCCCCGCCCTCCATGAAGGGCCCCACGTCGAACCGCACCAGCTCGCGGAACGCGCGCACCCGCGCCGCCACCTCGTCCGGGGTCAGCGCGTCGAACCGGTGCACCGAGAACTGCTCGCAGGCAAACGACCCCATCGCGCTGCCCACCACCATCGCCCGCCGCAGGTTCTCGGGCGTCGCGTCGCCGCTGCGCGCCACGTGGGCCATGAACCCTCCGGCGAACGCGTCGCCGGCCCCGGTCGGATCGAAGAGCTCCTCGAGCGGGTAGCCGGGCACGTAGAACACGCCACCCTCGTTCACCAGCAGCGCGCCGTACTCGCCCTGCTTCACCACGACATGGCGCGGCCCGTGCTTGAGGATCCACCGCGCCGCCCGATAGATGTTCCAGTCGCCCGAAAGCTGGCGCGCTTCGGCGTCGTTGACCAGCAGCACGTCAACCCGGCGCAGCAGCTCGAGCAGCACGTCGCGCTTGCCCTGAATCCAGTAATTCATCGTGTCGCACGCGACGAGCGCGGGATCCTGCACCTGGTCAAGCACGCCGATCTGCAACGCGGGATCGATGTTGCCGAGAAACACGTACCGCGCATCGCGGAACGCCGCCGGAATGCGCGGCTGGAACTCGGCGAACACGCCGAGCCGGGTCTCGAGCGTCTCCCGGTTCTGCAGGTCGTAGGAGTATCTGCCCTTCCAGCGGAAACTCTCGCCATGCGTGCGCTCGACCCCGGCCAGGTCGATCCCGCGCCGCGCCATGCGCTCCAGCCGGTCGAACGGGTAGTCGTCCCCCACCACGCCGACCATCTGCACGGGGTGCAGCAGGCAGCCCGCCGCACTGAAGAACACGGCGGACCCGCCGAGGGCGTCGGCCGTGGAGCCGAACGGCGTCTCGACCGAATCAAGCGCGATGCTGCCGACGACGAGGAGACTCACGATCACATCCGTTCCGGGGCGGTGATCCCCAGCAGCGCGAGGCCGTTCCGCAGCACGATCTGGACCGCCCGGGCCAGCATCAGGCGCGCGCGCTCGACCGGCGCGGGCTCGCCGAGCACCCGGTAGTGGTGGTACCAGGCGTTCACCAGGCGGGCCGATTCCTCCAGGTACGCGATGAGGCGGTGCGGCTCCAGCTCGGCCGCCGCGCGGGCAACCAGTTCCGGATACCGGCCGAGCTGCTTCAGCAGCTCCTGCTCGACGTCGGCCGTGAGCGGCGCCGGATCGGCGAAGTCGGGTCCCACCACCGCCGGATCGAGCCCGGCATTGCGGAAGATCCCGGCGATGCGCGTGTGCGCGTACTGGACGTAGTAGATGGGGTTCTCCTCCGACTGTCGCTTCGCGAGATCCACGTCGAACACGAATTGCGAGTCGGCGCGACGCGACAGGAAGAAGTAGCGGGCCGCGTCCACCCCCGTCTCGAGATAGAGCTCCCGCAGCGTGACGAAGTCGCCCGACCGTTTCGAGAAGCGGACCTCCTCTCCTGCGCGCATGATGCGGACCAGCTGCACCAGCACGGCCGCGAAGAAGTCCGGCGCGAGTCCCAGTCCCACCATCGCCGCCCGCATCCGGGCGACATAGCCGTGGTGGTCGGCGCCCCAGACGTCGATCGCGCGGTGAAACCCGCGCCGCGCCTTGTCACGGTGGTAGGCGATGTCGGGGAGGAAGTAGGTGTACGTCCCGTCCTGCTTGCGGATCACGCGGTCCTTTTCGTCCCCGAACCGCGACGTGGCGAGCCACAGCGCTCCGTCCCGCTCATAGGTGAGCCCGTGCGCCGCCAGCTCCGCGAGCGTCTCGGCCAGCCGGTCGCCGGCGTACAGATCCAGCTCGCTGCTCACGACGTCGAACCGCACCCCGAATTCGGCGAGGTCGCGGTCCTGCTCCGCCCGCTGCGTCGCCAGCGCCGCGGCACGACAGCGCGTCAGCGCCTCAGCCTCCGGCAGGTCGGCGAACGCGGCGCCTTCCCGCTCCAGCAGCGCCGCGGCGAGCTCGCCGAGATACTCACCGTGGTAGCCGCCCTCGGGGATCTCGGCGGCGCGGCCGGCGCGCTGCTGCACGCGGGCCCACAGCGAGCGGGCCAGCCGATCGATCTGGACCCCCGCGTCGTTCACGTAGAACTCGCGGGTGACCGCGTGTCCCGTGGCCTCCAGCAGCGACGCCACGGCGTCACCCAGCGCGGCGCCGCGTCCATGGCCCACGTGGAGCGGCCCCGTCGGGTTGGCCGACACGAACTCGACGTTCACCCTGACGCCGCGACCGACCTGGCTGGTCCCGTACGCCGCACCGGCCCTGAGCACGGCGCGCACCACCGCGGTGAGCGCGCTGCCCGCGAGGAAGAAGTTGATGAACCCCGGGCCCGCGATCTCGGTCTTCTCGACGACCCCCGGCGGGAGGCGGAGGCGGGTCACGATCTCGCGCGCCACGTCGCGTGGCTTCTTGCCCAGGCGGCTGGCGAGCTGGAGCGCGAGGTTGCTGGAGAGATCGCCGTGCGCGTCCTCGCGCGGGCGCTCGAGCTGGATGTCGAGGTCGGGCGCGCCGAGATCGCGCGCGATTGCCAGCAGCGCCTCCCGCAGCGGGCCCACGCCGGCGGTCAGTGGTCGTCTCCGGGCTGCTTGGTCGACGGCTTCTTGTCGTCGGGCTTTTTGTCGTCGGGCTTCTTGTCGTCGGGCTTCTTGTCACCGACCGCCTGCTTGGGCCCGTCCTGCCTCTCCGGCGCCTTATGCCCCTTCTTGTAGTCCGTCGCGTAGAAACCCGAACCCTTGAAGTGGAGCCCCACCCCCCCCGTGATGACGCGCTGGGCAAGCGTGCCGCACGCGGGGCACTTCGGACGCGCCCGCACGCTCATCTTATGGAACTTCTGGAACTCGTGCCCGCACGCGGGGCAGCGGTAGGCATAGGTCGGCATGGCGACGCCTGCTAGTGCGACGGAGACGTGAGAGTCGCGGTCCGGGACGGCTCGGTCAATGGCAGCCGCACGCGCCGCCGCAGCACGAGCCAGGTCCCGGCGACTCGGGCGCGTGGCTCCCCTTCAACACGAGGCCGGCGCCACCCGTGATGCGGCGCTCCGCACGCTCGCCGCACGCCGGGCAGATCGGCCGAGGGCTCGCGGACATCTTCTCGAACTGCTGAAACCGGTGCTCGCACGCGGGGCAGCGATAGCTGTATGTCGGCATCCTCGAGGGCCCTGTAATCCCAAGTGAATCATAAGCTTAAGCTGATCGACAGCGGCCGGCAAGCGGATGCCCCCTCCGGTCACCACCGGCCTCGGCCCACCGACCACCCCTTGCGGCCGGTTGGACCGGGTGCCAGACAGTACCCCATGATCCCGGCCGCGACGCGACCCGTGGTGCTCGAGTTTCACCGGCCGCACTGGCCCGAATGCCGATCGCGATCACCCGCCCGGTAAGCCCGAGCATCGCCCGCTGCCAGCTGACCCACGTCCCACGCCGGCCGATCGACTGGCGCAAGGCCGCGCGGCAGCACGCACGGTACGAGCGCGCCCTGGCGTCACTCGGCTGCACGGTCCTGCGCCTCCCCGCGGAACCGGACCTGCCCGACGCGGTGTTCGTCGAAGATGCCGCCGTCGTGTTCGACGAGCTGGCCGTGATCACGCGTCCCGGTGCCCGGTCCAGGCGTCCGGAGACGACCTCCGTCGCCACGGCGCTCGCGCCGTCCCGCCCGCTGCGTCACATCGCGGCGCCGGGCACGCTCGACGGCGGCGACGTGCTGCGCATCGGTGAATGCGTGTTTGTCGGGGCGTCGACACGCAGCAACCGGGCGGGCCGCGCGCAGCTCCGCTCCCTGCTCGCGCCGCACGGGTACCGCGTGATCGACGTGGCCGTGCGGCACTGCCTCCACCTCAAGTCGGCGGTGACGGCCGTGGCGGACGACACGCTGTTGATTCAGCGGGCGTGGGTCGACGCGGAGGCGTTTCGCGGGTTCGCCCTGATCGACGTGGACCCTGGGGAGCCGTTCGCCGCGAACGCACTCCGGGTGACGGACACGGTGCTGGTGCCGTCCGCCTATCGCAGGACGCGCCGGCGGCTCGAGGCGCGCGGCCTCGGCGTCCGGGGTGTGGACGTGTCCGAGCTGGCCAAGGCGGAGGGCGGCGTGACGTGCTGTAGCCTCGTCGTGCGATAGCAGGGGCTACGCGGTGGGCCGGTACTCGCCCCAGACCGCGCGCAGCACGCCGCTGATCTCGCCCACGGTCGCGCGGGCGCGCACCGCCTCGATGATGGGGGGCATGAGCGGGTCGGCTCCCCGGGCCGTGGCCGCGAGCGCCTCGAGGCCCTGCCGCCAGCGCCGGGGCTCGCGCCGCTCCCGCACCTGCCGCACGCGGCCGATCTGGGCCCGGGCAAGCGCGGAGTAGTCCGGGGCCGGGATCGCCGGCGGTGGCTCGTCGATCGTGAAGCGGTTGACCCCGACCACCACCTCCTCGTTCGCCTCGATCGCCCGCTGTTGCGCGTACGCCGAGCGCGCGATCGCGTCCTGGAAATAGCCGCGCGCGATGCCCGCGGCCGCGCCCCCGCCCCGCTCGACCTCCGCGAGCAGCGCCCCAACCCGCCGCTCGATCTCATCGGTGAGCGCCTCCACGTAGTGCGATCCGCCGAGCGGGTCGGCGGTTTGCGCGGAGCCGGATTCGTACGCCAGGACTTGCTGCGTGCGCAGCGCGAGGCGCGCCGCCTCGGCGGTCGGCAGGGCCAGGGCCTCGTCATAGCTGTTGGTGTGCAGCGATTGCGTGCCGCCGAGCACCGCGGCCAGGGCCTGCACCGTCACCCGCACCACGTTGGTGAGCGGCTGCTGCGCGGTGAGCGTCGACCCGCCGGTTTGCGTGTGGAACCGGAGCCGGCAGGCCGCGTCGCCGCCGCCGTAGCGCTCCCGTACGAGGTGGGCCCACAGGCGGCGCGCCGCGCGGAACTTCGCCACTTCCTCGAACAGGTCGTTGTGCGCCGCGAAGAAGAACGACATCTGCTCGGCAACGGCGGCCGGGTCGAGCCCGGCTGCCTGCGCGCGATCGAGGTACTCGATCGCGTCGGCGAGCGTGAACGCGACCTCCTGCACGGCGGTCGCCCCCGCCTCGCGCATGTGGTAGCCGCTCACGGAGATCGGGTTGAACGGCATCCCCGCGTCAGCCACGAAGCGGAACACGTCGGTGACCAGCCGCAGCGAGGGCTCGGGCGGGTAGATGTACGTGCCGCGCGCGATGTACTCCTTGAGCACGTCGTTCTGCACGGTGCCCCGGAGGGCCGTGGGCGGGACACCCTGTTCCTCGCCCGCCACCACGTACATCGCCAGCAGCGTCGCCGCCGTCGCGTTGATCGTCATGGACGTGGACACGCGGGCGAGCGGGATTTCCGCGAATAGGCGCGCCAGGTCGTCCACCGTGTCGATCGCGACGCCCGCGCGCCCGACTTCCCCCTCCGCGGCCGGCGTATCGGAGTCGTAGCCCATCTGCGTGGGGAGGTCGAACGCCACGGAGAGACCGGTCTGTCCGGCCGCCAGCAGCTCGCGGAACCGCGCGTTGGTCTCTTCGGCGGTCCCGAAGCCGGCGTACTGGCGCATCGTCCAGAGCCGGCCGCGGTACATCGACGGATGGATGCCGCGGGTGAACGGAAACGCGCCGGGCTGCTCCGGCCCGTACCACGGCGCGATCGGCACGCCGCCAGGCGAATGCCGTTCCGCGCTCACGCCACGCCCACCGTCGCCCGGGCGAGCGTTTCCTGGACGAACGCCACGTCGTCCGTGCTGCCGATGACGAGCGGCGTCCGCTCGTGCAGCGCCGCCGGCACGATGTCGAGGATCGGCTGCTCGCCGTCGGTCGCGGCCCCACCGGCCGCCTCGGCGATGAACGCGAGCGGGGCGGCCTCGTACAGCAGCCGCAGCTTGCCGCGTGGCGACTTGCTGTCCGCCGGATACATGAACACGCCGCCGGCGATCAGGTTGCGGTGGAAGTCGGCGACCAGGGAGCCGATGTAGCGCGAGTTCTTCTGGCTCTTGAACACGCGCACCACCTCGCGATAGCCCGCCGACCACCGGTCGTAGTTGCTCTCGTTCACGCTGTAGTACATCCCGGAGCGCGGCGTCACGATGTTGGGGTGGCTCAGCAGGAACTCGCCGATTCGCGGGTCGAGCGTGAACCCGTGCACCCCCCCGCCCGGCCCGGAGCTGTAGACCATGATCGTGCTCGACCCGTAGATGACGTACCCCGCCGCCACCTGCTTGCGGCCCACCTGGAGGCAGTCCTCCTCGGTGCCGGGCTGCCCCTCGGGCGTCACCCGACGGAACACCGAGAAGATCGTCCCGATCGAGGCGTTGACGTCGATGTTGGACGAGCCGTCGAGCGGATCGAACAGCAGCACGTACTTGCCAGGCTTGTGCTCGAGCTGCACGGGCACGGCCTCGGCGTCCTCCTCTGAGGCGGTCACGCACACGCGGCCGGTCTTCTGGATGACGTGCTTCATGACCTCGTTCGCCAGCACATCGAGCTTCTGCTGCTCTTCGCCCTGGACGTTCACCGCGCCCGCGCGTCCCAGCACCGCGGCGAGCCCGGCCCGCCGCACGTAGTTGGAGATCACCTTGGCGGCGAGGGCCACGTCGTATAGGAGGTTGGTGAGCTCCCCGGTGGCCTCCGGGAACAGCCGCTCCTGCTCGATGATGAAGCTCTCGATGGTAACCAGCCGAGAATCGGACAAAGGAACCTCTCGAGCAGAGGGTTGGCAGGCGCTTGATCGACCGAAAAATAGCGTCCATCCGAGCGGATCGTCACCGTGCCGCCGCGATCGGTCCGGTACACGTCGACGGCGTGGGCCGCGAGCCGTGCGAGGGCCGCCGCGGAGGGGTGGCCGAAGCCGTTGGGGCCGACGCTGATGACGGCGACCCGGGGACCGACCGCGTCGAGCCAGCGGCCGCCCGAGCTCCCGGCCGACCCGTGGTGACCGACCTTGAGCACTTCGGCCTGCCCGACGCGGTCCACCAGCACCGACTCCGCCGGAAACCCGATGTCGCCGGTCAGCAGGGCATCGAACGCCCCGTAGCTCACCCGCAGCACCACGGAGTTCTCGTTAGTCCGCACCTCCAGCTGCCGCCAGCGCGCGGTGGGATGCAACACCTCAACCTGGACGCCGTCCAACTCGATCCGATCGCCAGCCCGCGCCGGTCGCCACGCGGCGCCGACCCGGTCGACGGTGGCGAGGAACTCGAGGTACAGCGCCGTCCCGACCGGCTGACCCGGCTCGAGCACGGCCCCCACGGGCAGGGCCGCCAACGTCGCGGGGATTCCCCCCAAGTGGTCCGCGTCCGCGTGGCTCACCACCACCACATCGAGCGTCCGCGCTCCCTGGCGCCGCAAGAACGGCACCACCACGCGCCGGCCGGCGTCCCCCCCCGCGGGCGAGCGGGGCCCGCCATCCACCAGCATCCACCGGCCGTGGGGGGACCGGATGGCGATCGCGTCGCCCTGCCCCACGGACAGGACGTGAATCGTGAGCCCATCGTACTGCCGCGCAGGCCACGCCGCCACGGCAACCGTCGACCAGGCCACCGCCGCCGCCAGCGCGGCAAACCGCTGCTCGACCACGCGCCGCGCGGGGCGGCGGCGCTGCCACCACGCAGCGGCCACCAGCACGCCAAGCCACGGAGCCGCCAGCCACGGCCCGGGAGCACCCTGGACATGGCCGAACGGCACGGCGGCTGCGATCGCGGCGATCCGCTCGATCGCCGCGAGCACCAGGCCCGCGCCGCCCGCGAGGGGGCCGCCGACGATCAGGCTCGCGAACACCCCGGGGACGGCGATCCCGGCCGCAGGCACGGCGGCGAGATTCGCCAGCACGCCAATCGGGGCCACGGCGCCGAACGTGAGCGCCGTGATCGGCGCGGTCGCGACCGTCGCCCCTGCGGAGGCCGCGACCAGCGACCACACGCCACGGCGCCGCGCGAGCGGCAGGACCGCGATCGCCGCGCCCGTCCCCCACACCGCGGCGAACGAGAGCCACGCCCCGACGGCCGTCACGGCATCCGGATCCAGCGCGAGCACCATCAACGCACCCGCCGCCAGCACCGCGCTTCCGGGAGGATGGCGCTGCCGCGCGCGCGCCAGCGCGTGCACCGTAATGAACCCGGCCGACCGTACGGCCGGCGCCGGGAAGCCCAGGAACGCCACGTAGGCCCACGTCGTGACCGCGGCCACCGGCCAGAGCCAGCGACGCAGTCCACCGATTCGGAGCAGCATCACCAGCCAGGCGGCGGCGATCCCAACGTGCAGACCGGAGATCGACAGGAGGTGCGCCAAGCCGCTGGCGGCGAAATCCGCGCGGAGCGACGCGTCGATTCCGCCGCGCCGTCCCGTCACCAGCGCGTCGACGAGCGGTGCTCGCGGTCCGTAGAGGTGCGCGATCCGGGCGGACGCGGCGTCCCGCAGCACAAACTGCAGCGGTCGCCGCCGGCGCAGCATGCGGTAGCGCTCGACGCGGAGCGCCCCCGGCGCCTGGTACCGGCCGACGATCAGCAGCGTCGCCCCCGACGGCACCGCGGCGCCCAGGCGCACCATCAGGGCGCCGCCGCACCCTTCGGGCGCGTGCAGCACGTCGCCGCGCGTCAGGCCGCGCGCGTCCGGGGCGTCGTCGAGGCGGAGGAGGGCGGCGTGGCGCCCGGGCGCCCAGGTCGCCGCGCACGTCGCGGCGTCTGCCCGGCGGGCCACGCCACCGCGCACGGCGCCGGCCAGGACCGTGGCCGCCAACACCGCACGCCAGGGCGCCCGGCGCCCCCGCAGCGCGATCGCGATGGCACCGGTCGCGAGCAGCGCGACCGGCAGGAAAGCGATGCGGCCGGCCCACAGGCCGGCCGCGTAGGCCATGGTGAATTGGGCGACGGGCGGCACAGCCGCCCACCTAACTCAGCCGTCGGGCGGGCCCGCCGGTCGATCGTGGTCCGGCCGCGGTGACTCGTGGACCCGCCGGAAACCCTCCACGAGGGCCACCGACATGTCCGCCACTTCCTGATCGCGCTCCATCCGCACGCGCGCGAGCACCGCCCCGCGACGCTGGGTGACGTAGTGGGGTTTCACGCGGTTCAGGGCGAAGACCATGACGTCGTCCCGGCAGGTCTCGCACCCGCAGAAATCCGGGAACGTGGGACGCAGGCGCTCGTACTCGCGCGCGACGACGTCTTCGTTGAGGTTCCTTATCCCAAGATGGCCAACTCCCGTCCGGCCCGGACCGGCACGCCTGTGAAGGTCGAGCCCGTCGTGCCCGTGAGCCTGATCCGGAGATAGGTCCCGATCCACTCGGTCGGACCCTCGACCAGCACCACTTTGTTGGTCCGGGTGCGGGTCTGCAAGAGGCCGCCCCGGCGGGCCACCTTTTCCACCAGCACCTCGTGGGCGGTCCCCACCATTCCCACGTTGCGCCGTCGTGCCACCCCGCGCACGGTGGCGATGAGACGCTCCAGCCGCTCCCCCGCGACGTCGTCTGGCACCGGGTCCGCGAGGCGCAGGGCGCCGGTCCCTTCCCGCGGCGAGTAGCGGAACGTGAAGGCGTCGTCGAAGCCCACCTCGTCCACCAGGCCCTCCGTCTGGGCAAAGTCCGTGGCGGTCTCGCCCGGGAAGCCCACGATGATGTCGGTGGTGAGGGCAAGCCCCGGGATCGCCGCCCGGAGCCGGGACACGACCTCGACGTAGGCGTCGCGCGTGTAGCGCCGGCCCATGCGCTTGAGCACCTGCGACGAGCCGCTCTGGACCGGCAGGTGCACGTGCTCGCAGACGGCGGGGACCTCCGCCATGGCCGCCACCACGGCGTCCGTGAAATCCGTGGGGTACGGACTGGTGAATCGGATCCGCCGGATCCCCGCAACCGCGCCGACCGCGCGCAGCAAGTCGGCGAAATCGTGGCTCCCGTCGTGGTAGCTGTTGACGGTCTGGCCCAGGAGGGTGACCTCCGTGACGCCGTCCTCCGCAAGGCGCCGCACCTCGTTGACGACATCCGCCAAGGTGCGACTCCGCTCCCGCCCCCGCGTCATCGGAACAACGCAGAACGTACACCGATAATCGCAGCCCCGCTGGACGGTCACGAACGCGCCCACCCGGTCCGTGCGAACCTGAGGCACGTCCGCGTAGTGCTCCCACGGATTGAAGCCGACATCCACCGCCCGGCGCCCGTCCACCGCTCCACCGATCAGCGCAGGGAGCGCGCGGTACGCGTCCGGCCCGAGCACGAGATCCACGTAGGGCGTCTCGTCCAGCAGCCGGTTCCCCAGCCGCTGGGCCATGCATCCCACCACGCCGAGCACCACGCCCGGCCGCTTGTAGCGCTTGAGCTCGCCCATCCGGCCGATGACGCGCTGCTCCGCGTTGTCCCGCACGGCGCACGTGTTGACCAGCAGCACGTCCGCGGTGTCGGGCGCATCGGTCGCCACGTAGCCGTCCCGCGCGAGCACGCCGAGCACGAGCTCCGTGTCGGCCACGTTCATCTGGCAGCCGTAGGTCTCGACGTAGACGGTTTTCGTCACGACGCCGTCGGCACGGCGGCGACGCCGTCGCCGCCGCGGGTCAGGCGCGCCCGGAAGCGCGCCGGTGGCGGCCCGTCGCCGGTCGGCGCGACGCGGACCGTGAGGTAGTCCTCCGTCAGCGCCGTGAACCGCCCGCGGCGGCGATCGAGCAGCACGGCGTCCGCGATCCCGCCGTGGCGCCGGGCGGCGTGCGCGTCGCCGGCGGCGGAGGCCAACGCGCGGAGCTCGGCGCTGCGGGTCCGCACGACCTCTGGCGCGACCGGGGGACCCAGCCGGCGCGCGGACGCATCGGGTCGTTCGGAGTAGGGGAACACGTGCAGGTAGGTGAACGGGAGGTCGGCAACCAGCGCCCGGGTGGCCTGATGGTCCGCGTCGGTCTCGCCCGGGAAGCCCACGATCACGTCGGCCCCAAGACCGAGCACGGGGAGCCGCGCAGCGAGCGTCTCGATCCGGCGCCGGTACGCGCCACTGGTGTACCAATGCCGTCCCATGCGCTTGAGCACCGTATCGGAGCCGCTCTGCAGCGGGGCGTGGACGTGGGGCGCCAGGCGGTCCGGCCGGGTCGCCATCAGGTCCTCGAGCCGGTCGTCGATCTCGGTGGCCTCGACCGACGAGAGCCGGAAGCGGACCACCGGGACCGCCCTGACGAGCGCCGCGACGAGCGCCCCCAGCGAGCACGCGCCGGGGAGATCGCGTCCGTAGGCGCCGAGGTGCACACCCGTCAGCACGATTTCTCGCGCGTGACGTGACAGGAGCGTGGCCTCCGCCACCAGGTCGTCGACCGGCCGCGACCGGTTCGCGCCGCGGGCGATCACGGTCGCGCAGAACGTACAGTGCTCGTCGCAGCCGTCCTGGACCTTGAGCCACGCGCGGCTTCCCCGATCGAACGTCCGCAGCAGGCGCTCGGCCGGCGCCGGCGGGAGGGCCAGGGCCGCGAGCACCGCCGCGGCGTCCGCGCCCGCCACCACGCCCGTCACCCCGGGCAGCGCCGCGATGGCGCCGTCATCCACCGCCGCGGCGCAGCCCATGACCACCGTGCGGATCCCCGGACGCCGCCGGGCGAGCCGCCGCACCAGACCGCGCATCTTGGCCTCGCCGGTGTGCGTGACGGTGCACGAATTCACCACGGCGGCGTCGGCGTGCCGCGGATCGTCCACTGTGCTCGCGCCCGCGGCCGCGAGCGCCTGGCGGACCACTTCGCTGTCGTACTGGTTGGCCTTGCAGCCGAACGTGTGGAGGTAGACGCGCGTCACGGCCGAACGGTCATCATCACCGACAGCTGCCACGCCCGCTCGCTGGCGCCCGCCCCATCGCGCAGCACCCGCTCCAGCGCGAGGTCGATGACGCCGCGCCGGTCGGCAAACACGATCCCCGAGCCGAGCGCAAACTCGAGCTCGTGGGGCTGCTGATCGGTTGGGGAGAACGCCAACGTGGCGTAGCGAACGCCCAGGCGCAGGGGAATGCGCGACGCGCCGGATTCGGGGCCGCCCAGCTCGATGCCGCTGCCCACCTCCCACGTGTCGAAGGCGTGGGCGACGAGGTCCCCCTGCGCCTGTGACCACGACCGCCACGTCGCCGTGGTGCTCCAGCGGACCGCCCGGTGCGGCACGAGCTGAACACCGGCGACGAGGGACACCGGCAGGTCGATGGCCCCGGAGGGCACGGAATCCACCTTGAGGTTCGCCCTGGTGTCGGTCCGGCCCGCGAGCCCGATCGCCACGCGATCGTCCGGCGTCCAGACCAGTCCCGCGGAGATGCCCATCCCGTCCGCCCGCTCGTCATTGGTGCGGATGAACGGCCGGTAGGCGCTGTCCGAGAACTCGCGCCGCAGGGCGAGCTTGGCCGACCCGGAGATCACGTGCAGCGCGGCCCCCACGCGGAGCCGGCTCCCGGCCTGCCAGCCGAGCGCGAACCGCAGGTCGGTGGTACCGCCCCGCGAGATCATGTGATCGGTGACCTGCACCGGCTGGTTGCGCAGCGAGATCGTGTCCGTCAGCGTGATGTCGTACGACCGCTCGGTGTACGACGTGAAGCTCACCGCGTAGCCGATCGGCAGGTGCCCCGCGCGCCCGCCGACGAGCACGAGGGGGAACCGCGTGGCGTGGCGACCGGTCACCGCGACCGTGTCGATCGAGTAGCGCCGGAAATCCGTGCTCGACATCGCGAGGGCGACGACTTGCTGGAAGCCGGCGACCGCCGCCGGGTTGATCGGCGACGCGAAGTCGAACGCCGCCGTGCCGCCACCCAAGGCGCGCCCCGGCACGCTGACCGACCGGCTGGGAAAACCCAGGCCGCGGATGCCGTAGACCGAGTTCTGGGCGGCGAGATCCGGCACCCCGACCGCCAGCGCCGCGCCGACCGCCAGAACGAGCAGGGGAGCGCGCACTACCGGCCTCCGAGCGTGATCGGCGGGACGAAGGTGACCTCGAGTCGCGGCCGCATCGCGCCCGACGCGCTCGAGCCGAACCACAGCTCGGCGAAGCCGTTGCCCTCGGGGATGGCCCGCAGCACGAGGGTCCGCGGCCGGGTCGAGTCCGCGGCCCACCCGACCACGAGGGTCGTGACGTCGAGTCGCACCGTGTCGGTGTACCCGGGTGGGAGCGTCGCCAAGAGGCGGGCCACCGAGTCGCTGGACACCCCGAGGACGGGAGACTTCGCGCCGACGTCCACCCCGACGCCCGCCGCGATGATCCGCAGGGAATCCCCCGGGGCACCGAACACCGGTGCCGCGGGCAGCAGCAGCAGCGTGGCCCGCACGATGGTGGAGGAGTCGGCGATCCTCGGCGGCAGATTCACCCGCAGCAGCGCCCGGGCCGACGGAGCGCCGCCGACGCGCAGGATGCCCGGGCCGGGCTCCGCCCGGGGCGGCGCCACGAACGTGTCGAATGCCGGCAGCTTGCCGTCCGAGCGCGCCACGCCGGTGCCCGCCGAATCGACCTGCAGGTACCGCTGCAGCACGGCCCCGTCGTTCCCATCCACCGCCCCGAGCACGAGGACCCCGCCCGTCGGGGCGCGCAACAGCACCCCGACCGCCGCCTGACGCCCGTCCTGGTCGAACGTGGGGAACACGCCCGGATCGAGCCGCACCGTCACCGTGGCGTCGATCACGGAGTCCCCCACCGGGATGACCGCGATCTGGGCCGAATCCGCGAAGTAGGGATCCAGGTCCGCGAACGACGTCGTCGAATCCACCGTCACCGGGAGGCGGTACACCACCAGCGCGAGACCCGTTTGCAGCAGGGAGCGGTCACGGACGGCGAATTGCAGGGAAAAGGAGTCCACCTGGGCCACGGGAACGGGAACCGTGTCACCCGCATTGAGCAGCACGCTGTCGGGGAACGGCAGGAAGCGGAAGACCCCTCGGCTCTCCTTCAGCACCGGGGCGGTGGAATCGCTCACGAGCTGCAGGCCGCCCGCCTCGTACGGCAGCACGTAGCCGACGACCGCGGTGTCCCGCTCGATGTTGTCCGCCAGAATCGAGTCGATCGCGCTGACGCGCTCCGGAGGACAGTACGCCGGGCACGTGCCGTTGCCGGGCGCGAGCAGGTCCTCGCCGCACGCCGCCAGCAGCGCCACGACGACCACACCGACCGCTGCCGCCGCCACCCCCACCGTCCCGCTCCGCGCCCCTCGCTCCACGTGCCTTCCTTTCACCGACCCAGATCGGCCGGGCCGAAACGGTCCGGCAACAGCTCGTCCAATCGCCACGCGCGCCGCCCGCGCGGCCCGACCGCTTCGACCAGCAACCCGTCGCCGAACTCCGCGAGCACCTGGCGGCAGGCACCACACGGCGCCGCGGGCGGGTCGGCGTCGGTCACCACGACCAGGCGGGTAAACCGCCGCGCCCCGGCCGTGATCGCGCACGCGACGGCCACGCGCTCCGCGCAGATGGTGAGGCCGAACGACGCGTTCTCGACGTTCGCGCCGAGGAACACGCGCCCGTCGTCGACCTGCAACGCCGCCCCAACGCGAAAATCGCTGTACGGGGCGTGCGCGTTGGCCTGCGCCGCACGGGCGGCGGCGATCAGCGCGTCATCCACGGCACGCTCGTTCCGGGAATGAAGTCCCGGCTCCCCGACTGATCCTAAGATAACCGGCCCGCTCGCCGCACTGCGCCGTTCCGTGGGTCATCGCCTGGATGCCGGCGCCGCGCCCCGCATCGGGCGCCTTCTCCCGCGCGGCGGGCCCGGCCTCGCGGGATCGTGGTCGCCATCCGACCTCGCTCAGGGGCCCGGCGAGCGACCAGTCGCGTCGTCTGGCGGCGGCCCCCCGTAGAACCCCGCAGCACTCCGGCTGTGCCCCGCTAGCCCCCGCCGTACCGGCGCTCCACGCGCGCTCCCAGTCGGGCGAGCACCTCGTAGGAGATACTGCCAGCCCAGCCGGCGAACTCGTCCAGGGTGATCGCGTCATCGCCGTCACGCCCGATCAGCGTGGCAACGTCGCCGACCGCCACGGGCGGCGGCGCCGGTCCGAGATCCACCATCACGAAATCCATGGTCACGCGGCCGACGATGGGGTGGCGCCGTCCGCCGAGCAGCGTGTGAGCCCGCCCCTGCACGGCACGGGGAACCCCGTCGGCATATCCGACGCCGAGCGTGGCCACGGTGGTGGGATGGGAGGCGCGCCAGTCACCCCCGTAGCTCACCGAGTCACCGGCGCCCACCCGCCGGAGGCTCACCACCGGAGCGCGGAGTGTCGCCACCGGCAGCGGCGACGGTAGGTCGGGTGCCATCCGCCCACCGTACAGGTAGATCCCCGGGCGCACGAGGGCGAGCTCCTGGCGCAGGCGCCAGGCGCCGGCGCTGTTCGCCACGTGCACGAGGCGCGGCGACATGCCCAACCGGCGCCGGGCCTCGGTGAACCGCTTCCACTGCGGGGCGACGCTCGTCGGATCGGCATCCGCGGCGTACAGATGGGTGAACACCCCTTCGAGCTGCGGCGAGGCGCACCGCGCCAACGCCGCGCTATCGTCCCACCGCACCCCGCACCGCGCCATGCCCGTGTCGATCTCGAGGTGGAACGGCAGGGTCCAGATGCTGATGAGCTCCGGTCGGTCGAGGACCGCGCGAAGGTCATGCTCGCGGTAGGTGTCGAGCTGCGCGGGCTGGGCCGGTGTGAATACCAGGATCGGCCGCCCGATCCCCGCCTGGCGGAGCTGGATGGCCTCCGAAACCGTGGCGACGCCAAACCCCCAGGGGTCGGTCCGCTCGAGGGCCCGGGCGCACATCACCGCCCCCACCCCGTAGGCATCCGCCTTCACCATGGGCAGCAGCCGGGATCCGGGAGCCTGATCGAGCACGGCACGCGCGTTCCCGATCAGATTGGCGAGGTCGACCTCGACCCAGGCGCGGCCGTTCGACGTGTGCGTTGACATGGTCACCACGGGGCCGGTATTGTAACCGGCGAGAGGAGCCAAATGCAAGAACCATCAGGGCTTGGACGCATCGTCGAGCTCGTGCGCGATCTCCGCCGGCGCTGCCCGTGGGACGGAGCGCAGACTCCCCAGACCCTCCGTCCGTATCTGATGGAGGAGGTCTTTGAGCTCGACCATGCGTTGGGGCAGAACGACGCACAGGCCATCCGGGTCGAGCTGGGAGATCTGTTGCTCCACCTCGCGTTTCAGATCGTCCTCGCCGAGGAGCGCGGACAGTTCGGCTCCGAGGATCTCGCCCGGCAGGTGGAAGCGAAGATGTGGCGGCGGCATCCGCATCTGTTCCCGGGAGGAGGGGGTGAGGGGGGTGAGGGGCAGGTGGGCGGGGATCGAGCCGCGCGGCAGGTGACCGCCCAGCAGGTCAAGGCGAATTGGGAGCGGCTCAAGCTGCGCGAGCGCGACGGTGAAGACGGTCCCAGCGTCCTGGACGGACTCCCGCCCGCGATGCCGGCGCTCATCATGGCCTTCAGACTTCAGGAACGTGCGGCGGGCGTCGGGTTCGACTGGCCGGACTGGCACGGGCCGCTCGACAAGGTCCGCGAGGAAACCGGTGAGCTGACCGAGGAGCTCGCCGATGGTGCAGACCGCGCCCGGCTCGAGCACGAGGTCGGCGACCTGCTGTTCGCCGCGGTGAACCTGGCCCGCAAGGCGGGGCTGGATCCGCGTGCCGCGCTCGAGTCGGCCAACCGCCGATTCGCCCGTCGCTTCCGCGCGGTCGAGCGCCTCGCCGCGGACCGCGGCCTCGACATTCACACGGCGGGACTGGAAGCGCTCGATCGGCTGTGGGATGAAGCGAAGACGGCAGAGAGGCGGGACAGAGGGGGAGACGGGCAGAGATGAGCGGGACCTCGTCCCTGCCCCACTTCCCGCTCACCTGTCGCTATGGGTAGAGCCGATACATCATCCGCGGGAACGCAATGGTCTCGCGGATGTGGGGGATGCCGCAGATCCACGCGACGGTCCGTTCCACGCCAAGGCCGAAGCCGGCGTGCACGAAGGTCCCGTAGCGCCGCAGGTCGAGGTACCAGCCGTACGCCTCCTCGGGCAGTCCCTGCTCGCGGATGCGCTCGCGCAGCAGGTCCAAGTCGTCCTCCCGCTGGCTGCCGCCGATGATCTCGCCGTACCCTTCCGGGGCCAGGCAGTCGTTGTTGAGTACGGTGCGCGGGTCGTCGGGGTTCTGCTTCATGTAGAACGCCTTGACGCGCCGCGGGTAGTTGTAGACGAACACCGGCCGATCGAACTGCCGGGCGAGCAGGGTTTCGTCGTCGCCGCCGAGGTCGGTGCCCCACTCGAGATCGCTGCCCAGCTCCCGGAGCTTGGCGACGGCCTCGGTGTACGAGATCCGAGGGAACGGCGGCGAGACCCGGGTGAGCGGCGCGGTGTCGCGCTCCAGCTCCTTGAGCTCCTCGCCCCGCCGCTCCAGGACCCGGCCGACGATGAACGAGACGAATTGCTCCTGGAGCCCCATATTATCGTTCGAGTCGTTCCAGGCCACTTCGGGCTCGACCATCCAGAACTCGGTGAGGTGCCGACGCGTCTTCGACTTCTCGGCCCGGAAGGTGGGCCCGAAGCAGTAGACGCGCCCGAGCGCGGCGGCGGCGGCCTCGAGATACAGCTGGCCCGTCTGGGCCAGATAGGCCTTGCCCAGATCGAAGTACTGGGTTTCGAACAGGGTGCCTGCCGACTCGCCGATCGAGCCGGTGAGCAGCGGCGTGTCCACCAGCACGAAGTCGCGCTCGTAGAAGAAATCGCGCACGGCCTGGATGACTTCGTGACGAACCCGCATGATCGCCACCTGGCGCCGGCTTCGGAGCCAGAGGTGTCGATGCTCGAACAGGAAGGCGGTACCGTGCTCTTTGGGGGTGATCGGGAAGTCGCTGCTCGGACCGAGCACGTCGATGCCCTGCACCGCGACCTCGACGCCCCCGGGCGCGCGCGGCTCGACGCGCGCGGCGCCGGTGATCGCGACGGCGGTTTCCTGGGTCACGGTCTTGAACCGGTCCCAGACATCGGCCGCGAGCTCATTCTTCAGCGCGACCGCCTGGACGTACCCGCTCCCGTCCCGCAACACCAGGAAGCCGATCTTCCCGCTCGATCGGGTGGTCATCACCCACCCGCGCACGGTGACCGTCTGCCCCGCCAGCGCCGGCAGGTCCTTGATGCGCGCAGTCTGAGGCATGGGGCGGGAATGCTAGCCCTCGTCCTGGGGAGTGTCAACGCGAGCGCGTGCGCCCCGCGCATCATGCACGGACCGGCGAGCGACCCCAGCGGCTGGAGCGAGCCGCTCGGGTCGGGCACGCGCGCGCCGTCGGCAGACGAGACCCTCCCTCCGGAGCCCGACCGCTGGTGGCGGGTGGGGCTCGGGCGGGCCGCCTCCGGCCCTCCCGCCCTGGGAGATCAGGTGATCGCGGTCCTCGGTGCCGATCGCGACCTCACGCTGGTGCAGTTCGAGTCGGGCAAACCCATCTGGCGGAGACGGCTCAGCGCACCGGGCGCGGGAGGGCCCTTGATCGCCGGCGACCGCGTGTACGCCGCGTCGGCGGGGCGGTCGGCCCAGGTCTACGCCTACCGTCTCGAGGACGGCAAGCGCCTGTGGCGACGGGAGGTCGGACCCGTGGTGGGACCGATCGCCACGGCACACGGGCTCGTGATCGTCGCGACGGAGGCGGGCGAGGTGACGGCCCTCACCCCCGCCGGCGGCCAGCGGCGCTGGACCCGCCGGCTCCACGGGCCCGTCCGGTCGGGCGTCACCGCCCTGGGAGACGACGTCCTCGTCGCCAGCGACGACTCGCTGTTTCTCCTCGCCGCCCTCGACGGGACGGTCCGCCACAGCGTCGCGGCCCTGGGCGCCGTCATCGCGTCCCCGGCGTGGCAGGGAGATACGATCGTGCTGGCATCGCCGGACGGGCTCCTCCTCGGTCTCGGACGCCACGACCTCGCCCTCCTCTGGTCGATCCGAACCGACGGACCGATCTTTGGGGGGCCGGTGATCGCCCGGGATACCGTCTTCGCGGTGTCGGTCGGGGGACGGCTGTGGCGGGTCCCGCTGGCCAACCCGTACGACCACACGAGCGACCGTCTCGGCGCTCCCGTCCGGGCGTCGCCCGCGCCGGTGGCGAACGGCATTCTGATCGGCACCCTCGCCGGCGAAGTGCTGCTGGTGGGGCGTGACACGGTCGTGCGGCGGGCCCGTCTCGCCGGCCCGATTGAGCAGCCGCCGATCGTCCGCCACGGGGTCTTGCTCGTGATCGACGGGAAGGGAACCATGGAGGCTTGGCGATGATGACGGCAGGGGCAGGGGGGCAGAGGACCGGAGCGGGAGCGATGGCGCTCGCGCTCCTCATCGCGTCCCTGCCCTTCGGCCCCTCCGCATCGGCTCAGCAACCCGGGAGCCCCACCCCGCGTCCCTGGTACGTCACCGTGTCGCACTGGGGAAAGTGGCCGCTGCTGGCCGGCGCGATCGGCTTCGCGGCGGCGGCGATCGCGCAGAAGAGCGACGCCGACGCCGTGTACGACCGGCTCCAGTCCATGTGCCGCAACGCGAGCGGAGACTGCATTGTCGATCCGGACGGCACGTACGTGAACCCGGACGCCGAGGCGCTCTTTCAGGAGACCCTGCGGCTCGACGGCAAGGCGCGTCGCTGGATGCTCGGCGGTGAGGTCTCCCTGGCGCTGTCGGGCGGCATGTTCCTGATCGACCTCGTCGCGGGACACAGCGAGCCGCGCAACATCCCGTTCACGCCGTTCGAGGTGTACACCGGCCGCGACCGGTTGGGCCTGCAATGGCGATTCTAGGAGACCGATGATCAGCCCGCTCGCGAAGCAGCACTGCGTTCCCTGCCGCGGCGGCACGCCGCCGCTGCCCGCCGACGCGCAACGGCGCCTGCTCCAGGAGCTGGACGCCGACTGGCAGATCCAGGACGGCCATCACCTGCACAAGGAATACCACTTCAAGAACTTCGTGGATGCGCTGGCGTTCGTGAATCACGTGGCCCAGGTGGCCGAAGAGGAGGGGCACCACCCCGACGTCTTTCTCGCGTGGGGCAAGGTGCGCCTCACCATCTGGACCCACGCGATCGACGGCCTCACCGAAAGCGACTTCGTCCTCGCCGCGAAAGCGGACGCCGTGCTCTAGACGGGCGCCGGGAACCAGCGCGGCGCCCGACTCGGGGCCGAACAGCGCGATCGCTGGGGAGGCGTCACGCCGCCTTCGTGGCCCGCACGAACGCGCTGAAGAACTTGCCGTCGAGCTCGTCGCCAATCGCGGCGGGGTCGAGCCCGGCCGCCTCGAGCGCGGCCCGGGCGTCGCTCGCACAGTAGACCCGCGTCGGCTCCAGGCTCACGTCACCGAATCCGGCGGCCCGCAGCTTGGCCGCGTATTCACCTTCCTCGAGCGCTCCCGCGATGCAGCCGGCCCACAGCTCCAAGCTGCGCCGTATCGGCTCGGGAACGCCGCCCTTCACCACCACGTCCGACACCGCGAACCGCCCGCCGGGCTTGAGCACCCGGAACGCCTCGCGGAGCACCCGGTCCTTGTCGGCGGAGAGGTTGATCACGCAGTTGGAGATGATCACATCGACCGACGCATCGGGCAGGGGAATCCGCTCGATCTCCCCCTTGAGGAACTCGACGTTGGCGACGCCGGCTTTGCGCTGATTCTCCCGCGCCAAGGCCAGCATTTCGTCCGTCATGTCGAGCCCGTAGGCCTTGCCGGTGGGACCCACCCGTTGGGCCGAGAGCAGCACGTCGATTCCGCCTCCCGACCCGAGATCCAGGACGACCTCGCCCGCCCGGAGCTCCGCGAGGGCGGTGGGATTACCGCAGCCGAGCGACGCGCGCACCGCCGTTTCGGGAATGCCCCGGGTCTCGGTCGGCTCGTACAGGTCCGCGGTGATGGCATCGCAGCCGCTCCCACCGCAGCACCCGCTCGCCAACACCCCGAGTGCGCGCTGGCCGTAGTGCTGCTTCACCGCCTGCTTCACGTCGTCCGCTGAGCTGCTCATGGTGTTCCGTCCTTCCGCATGGGGTGTCACCGATCCGTCCCCGTCCGGCACGCGCAGCCCGGCTTCCCCTTCCGCGCCGATGCGTCATAGGTCGCGAGGGCGGCCTCCAGCGTGCTGACGCACGCTTCGAGGCGCTCGGGGCTGAGCGCGTAGTAGCTCCACCGTCCGTCCTTGCGCGCCGTGATGAACCCGGCCTCGCGCAGGATCCGGAGGTGATGGGACAGGAGCGGCTGGGGGATGTCGATCGCGGCCGTGAGATCGCACACGCACAGCTCCCCGTTCGCCAGCAGTTCCAGAATCCGCATCCTGGTGCCGTCCCCCAGGGCGCGGAACCCACCGGCTGAATCGGTACGACGTGTCGCGACGCTCATGGTTCATCAATGTATGTACATTTATTGATGCGTCAAGCCCTGCCCCCTCCGGTGAGAGAACCGCGTCAGCGCGTGAGGATCGGGAGGTATGCCTTCCAAGGACCGACGTCGTCACCGTACCGCTTGGCCATGACGCGGGCGATCTGGCCGAGGTGGTTCAGGTCATGCACCACCCAGGTGGCCAGCAGCTGGCGCAGCGTCACCGGCCCGAGCGCGGGATGCTGCCCCGGCAGGGCGAGCTGGGCTTCGGTCAGCGCGAGGCTCGTCAGCTCCTCGAGGTTGCCCCGCCGCAGCCGCTCGAACTCATCGAGCAGCTCTGGGAGCGTCTTGCCACGGCTATCACGGAACTGGGCGAACCGATCGAACGGCGTGAACGGGACGGCGCTCGGCCCCGCCAGGAGGTGGCGGGCGCGCGCCATCCAGTCCGTCCGGTCCCCGTGGATCAGGTGGCCCACGACGTCGTGCGGACTCCACGTCTCAGGTCCGTCGGTGACCTCGACCCACTCGGGGGCGAGCCCTTCGAGCCATGCGCGCAGCACGCCCGGCGTGTGGCTGAGAATCTGGAGTGCGTCCGGGATCGCGAACATGCGGTATACGCTACGGGGTGCAGGCCCCGGCGCAAGCCGATCCAGTCCGACGCAGTCGGCTATGGGTCGATCAGAGCACCCGTCAACAGCCCGCCGGGCCCGTCGAGCAGGATGAGGGTGCGCGTCTGACCGCCCGGAATCGGTATCGGGGCCGTGCGCATCAGCATCTGGCCGCCATCCAGCGTGCCGGGTACCGAGTTGCCGTCCCGCAGGCGGTTCAGACTGCTTCCGTCGGAGCGCACGACCTCGATACCGAACGTGCACCCGCCGCCGTGAAAGTGGACGGTGCGGTCGCTGCGGTTCCGGACGATAATCGTGGTTTCAACCCGGTCGCCGGGCACCATCGAATCGACCGGTACGCTGAGCTCGAGCGTGAGGGGACTGACCAGTGACTCGAGCAGCCCCACCTCGGCGCACGCCGCGAGGGGGACGACGGCGGCCAGTGCGGCCAGCGCCGGGACGTACGAGGGACGACGCATGGTACCTCCCTGTGACGCCAACGCTCCCGCACTGGGAACATACCCGAGTGGCGCGTCGTCCGTCACCCGCCCGGCTCCCGGGCCCGCCCTCCTCACCCCACCCGGAACAACTCCACGCCCCGCTCGTAACGCCGCTCGATCCGGCGGCGCAGGCCGACGTGCTCCCGGCCGCTCAGCGTGGGATCCCGTCCGAGCAGGGCGCGTGCTTCCCGCTGCGCCGTCCTCACCAAATCTCCATCCCGTGTGAGATCCGTGTACCGCAACGTGATTCCTCCCGATTGGCGGGCTCCCACCAGCTCTCCCATCCCGCGCTCCTTGAGATCCATCTCGGCGATCGCGAAGCCGTCCGTCTCGCGCGCGAACGCGCGGAGCCGCCCGGCCGCGGCCACGGCGTCCGTCAGCAGGATGCAGTGACTCTCGTCCGCCCCGCGCCCCACGCGCCCGCGCAGCTGGTGCAGCTGCGCGAGCCCGAAGCGCTCGGGATGCTCGATCACCATGACGCTGGCGTTGGGGACGTCGATCCCGACCTCGATCACGGTCGTGGCCACCAGCACTTGCACCTCGCCGTCGCGGAACCGGCGCATCACCCGTTCCCGCTCGTCCGCTTTCATGCGACCGTGTACCAGCCCGACGCTGGCCGGGGCGAGCGACCTGCCCAGCTCCTCGGCCATCTTGGTCGCGGCCCGGAGATCGAGCTGCTCCGATTCCTCGATCACCGGATAGACGATGTAGACCTGCCGCCCCGCGGCGCACTGGTCGCGCAGAAACTGGTAGACCTTCGCGCGCGAGCGGCTCGACCGGACCCCCGTCTTGACAGGCGTCCGGCCGGGCGGCTTGTCGCGCAGTTCGGAGATGTCGAGGTCGCCGTACAGCGTCAGCGCGAGCGTGCGCGGAATCGGGGTCGCCGACAGCAACAGCACTTCCGGCGCCTGGCCCTTCTCGATCAGCGCCGCCCGCTGCTCCACGCCGAAGCGGTGCTGCTCGTCGATCACCACCAGTCCCAGCCGCCGGAACGTCGTGGTCTCCTCGATCAGCGCGTGCGTCCCGACCACCAAGCGCGCCTCGCCGGACGCGATCCGCTGCCGCACCGCCTTCTTCTCTCCGGCCGAGAGCCGGCCCAGCAGCAGGTCCGGCACGATGCCCAGCGGGGCGAGCAGCTGCTGCAGCGTGCGGCCGTGCTGCTCGGCCAGCAGCTCGGTCGGCGCCATCAGCGCCGCCTGCATGTCGTTCTCGACCGCCAGCAGCATCGCGAACAGCGCCACCACGGTCTTGCCGGACCCCACGTCGCCCATCAGCAGCCGGTGCATGCGCTTGGGGGACGTCATGTCGCCGATGATCTCGCGCACCGCCTGCTTCTGGCCCGCCGTGAGCTCGAACGGCAGCGCCTGTTTCAGTGCCGTCGTGAGCTCCCGCTTGTTCTCGAGGGCCGCGCCGCGCCTAGCGTGCGTCGCGAGATGGCGGGCCCGGGCGACGACGAGCTGGAGATCGAACAGCTCGTCGAAGGCGAGACGGCGGCGTCCCGCCTCCCAACTCCCCAGGGGCAGAGGGGCAGAAGACGAGGAGGGCGTGGGCGCGGGGCGTGGGCGGTGGAGCATCTCCAAGGCGGTCCGTAACGGCGGCACGTCGGCGGCGCCGCGCACCGCAGCCGGCAGCACGTCATCTACCGTGGCGAGCATCGCGTCGAGGCTGTCCGCCAGGATCCGGCGGATGACGCGATGGCTGAGGCCCTCTGTCGCGGGGTAGATCGGCAGAATCATCCCCTGGCCCTCTCCCCCCTCACCCCCCTCACCCCCCTCATCCATCTCCGCCAGGATGATGGTCTCCCGCGGCACGATCTGCCGCCCGTGGTAGTACTTCACGGCCCCGGTCACGAGCAGCAATTGCCCCGGCGCGATCGACCGATCGAGGAACGCCTGGCCGGGCCAGGCGCACTCCACGACGCCGGAGTCGTCCCGCAGGATCACGCGGAAGATCCGCAAACGCTTGCGCGTGGGGAGCACGCCCTTCGAGACGACCCGACCCACCACCGTGACGTCCTTCCCGACCGTTGCCTCCGCGATCGGTGTCACGGTGCTGGCATCGAGATAGCGATGGGGTGTGTGGTACAGCAAATCCTCGACCATGTGCACGCCGAGTCGCGCGAACGCCTCGGCGCGGTGCGGGCCGACACCCTTGAGGAATTGGACGGCGGTGTCGGGCCGGAGTGCCATCAGTCGGCGATGAGCCGCTCGGCGTAGCGCACCGCGTCGAACGGCTCCAGGTCGTCGAGGCCCTCCCCCACGCCCACGAACCGGATCGGGACCCCGAGCTCCCGCCGGATCGCCGCGGCCGCGCCGCCCTTCGCGGTGCCATCCAGCTTCGTGATCACCAGACCGGTGACCGGCACGGCGTCGGTGAACGCCCTGCCCTGCTGGACCGCGTTCTGGCCTACCGTACCGTCGAGCACCAGCAGGCTCTCGTGCGGCGCCCCGGGGCGCCGCCGACTCACGACGCGGACGATCTTCCGGAGCTCGTCCATCAGATTACCCTGGGTGTGCAAGCGGCCGGCCGTATCCACCAGCACCACGTCGATGCCGCGGGACGCCGCCGCTTCGATCGCGTCGAACGCGACCGCGGCGGGGTCGCCCTTCTGCACGCCCGTGACGCAGGGGACCTTGAGGCGCTCGGCCCAGATCGTCAGTTGCTCGGCCGCGCCCGCCCGGTACGTGTCCGCCGCCGCCAGCATCACGGATTTCCCCGCGCGCTGCAGCAGTCGCGCGAGCTTGGCCGTCTGGGTCGTCTTGCCCACCCCGTTCACGCCGAGCATCAGAACCACGGCCGGTCCGTCCCCCGCCCCCAGGTCGAGCCGGCCGGCATTGCCGGCGTCGGCCACCTGCTCCGCGATCGCCGTGACGAGCCACGCGCGCACGGCCGCTTCGGTCTTGAGCTCGCCGCGCCGCATCCTGTCTTCCAGTGCCTCGACCAGCGTGAACGAGGCCGGCCCGAAATCGGCTTCGAGCAGCACCCGCTCGACGCGCTCGAGGGCGTCGCGATCCAGTCCCTTGACCAGCACCGCGACGTCCGCCAGCGCGAGCGCCTTGATCTTCTTCCAGAGACCGGCCACTCAGGGCAACCCGCGACGCATGCGCCACCCCCACTCGATCACGAGCGCGCCAACCGCCAGCGCGAACACCCACCACGACGCCCGCACGCCCACAGCGGCCCGTCGCACCGGCACCAGCCCCGGCGCGAACGCCGCCACCGGCGCGGGATGCATCTCGTCGGAATATGACTCGACGACCACGAGGCCGGTGGCTCCGGCCGGGCGCATGGTGCGCCACCGGTAGACCCCCGGCTCGAACGAGGCCTCCGCCGCGCCGTGCGCGTCGAGCGCGAGCGCCATGCGCCACACGGAGTCAGAACCGGTCACCTCCACGTCCACGGTGGGCGGCGCCGAGTCGCCCAGCCACTGGAACACCACCGGGATCCCGCGCGCCACCGCCTCGCTGGCACTCAGTCGGCCGCGCCCGCGCACCACCGGCGAGCCCAGGAGCCAGTCGGTGCCGGCGGCGAGCAGGGTGCGGTAGGCCTCGAGCGCCGCCCCGCCGCGCAGCGCCCAGCGCCACAGGCCCTCGCCCGCCGTCACGAGGCTGCGCGCCGGTGCCGAATCGCGCGCGACCACGACTGGGCGCGCCGGACCGCGCCGCCCCAGCCGCGCACCGAGCACGACCCACACCCGGTCGCTCTCCGTCGTCGGGCTCACCGCCACGAGGGGCGGCAGCGAGTCCCACTCGACCGCGGCCAACCGGCTCGCCAGCGGGGTGGCGCCCGGCCCCGAGACGTACCATTCCCCGGCGGCTCCGTTGCCCGCGCCGGCGTCGCTCGGCCAGCGCCACGCCACCGGCGCCCCGCGGGTGAAGCCCTCCGGCCCGCGCGTCACGACCAGGGCCGCCTGCCGCGCCGTCTGGCGGACGCGCGCTTCGCTCACCGGCTCGGCCGTTTCCACGTCTACCCAGCGACCGGGCGCGATCTCCGCGTATCCCCGGACGGCGCTCCGCACGACGCGCGGGAGCTCCCGCGCCAAGAAGCGGCTCTCCCAGTCGGGCGGGCGCGCCAACAGCACGACCGTCGGCAGCGCCGTCACGGTGATGATCCGCTGGCGCAGGTCGTCCCGCGGCTCGCGGTCGCCCGGGGCGGTCAGGCGGATGTCGAGCACGTGGGTCCCGGCGGCAAGCGTGCCCGGCGCGAGGGTCACACTGCGCCGCGCCGTCCCGGGAGCCGGTGGCAGGACCACGGCCCGCCGCGCCAGGCGCCGCGTGCCCGTGCTCACCTCGAGCACGCCCACGGAATCGCCCAGCGCGCCCCAGGTGCTCACGGTCACCGTGATCGTCACGGAGTCGTCCTCGGTCGCGGCGCGCGGAGCGCCGACCTCCGTGAGCGCCGCATCCGGCAGCGTGTCGCGGGGCAGCAGCACCACGTCCGCGACCCGCGCCAGTTCCGCGGGCAGGGTGCCGAAATCTCCCAGCTCCCCGTCGGTGACGAGGAAGACGGGACCGCCCCGGGCCGCCGCGACCCGCAGGGCCGGTCCCACCAGCGACCGGCCGGCCGTCGGCGGTGTCGTATCGAGCGCGGCGACGCCATCGCCGAAGCGCAGCACCGTGCCGTCGCCTGCGGCGAGCGCACGCGCCGTGTCCAGCGCGGCGCGCCAGCGCCCGCCGGCGGCCTGCAGGCTGAGCGACCCATCGAGCAGCACGGTGGCCGGGCCGCGCCCCGCCGTGACCTCGCGCGTCACGTTGGCGAGCAACGCGACCAGGCTCGCCAGCGCCAGCGTGCGCAGCGCGGCGAGGGCGAGGCCGTGTGCCCCGAGGCGCTCCCGCCGGACATAGACGTACACGGCACCCGCCGCTACGACGCCGAGTGCCAGGATCAGCCACAGCACGCGAGCGCCTCCGCGATGGTGAACCGGCCCTCGTGCAGTGCCCGGCCTACGATGACACCGGCGATCCCCGCGCGCCGCGCCTCGCGCAGCTCGTCCAGCGACGCGATCCCCCCCGCCAGAATCACACTCACCTGGTGGCCGACCAGCGCCGCCGCCGCCGCGAGGTCCGCGCCCGCCAGCGTTCCATCCCGCTCGAGCGCGCGGCAGACGACGCATCGGACCCCTGCCGCCACGACGCCGGCGAGCTTCTCCGCGCCTGCGCCCCGCGGATCGAGCGCCACGGCGAGTCGTTGGGGACCGACCCGCCGCGCGAGGTTGCCGAGGCCGGCCATCGCCCCCGCACCGAGCACGACCCGCCGCGCGCCCCAGTCCAGCGCCTCGGCCACGTCCCCGGGGTCAACGAGCCCCCCGCCCAACTGGACGCCGACATCCGGCAGCGCCGCCAGCGCCTGCACCAGCGCGTCGTTGCGCCCCGCCCCCACCACACGATCCAAATCCACGACGTGCAGCCAGCGGGCGCCCGCGCGCTTCCACCCACGGGCCACGGTGAGGGGATCGGGAGGCGGGACGGCGCGCGCCAAGCGTCCGCGCCGGATGTCGAGGGCAGGATAGAGCTGCACGGATTGTGGTACCCGGAGGTGCGCGGAAACGATCAGTTCACCTTCGCGACGCGGGACGGACGCCCGAGGAGCCGATCGAAGGCGGTTCGCACCGAGTCGAAGGTCGCGCGCGCCGTCGCCGGCACGGGCTCGCCGTCGCCCAGGTCCACGCGTCGCGGGTTGAGCTGGCGGCCGTTCTTCAGGAACTCGTAGTGCACATGGGGACCGTTGGCGAGCCCCGTCATCCCGACGTAGCCGATCAGCTGACCCTGGGTGACCCGCACGCCTGGGCGGATCCCCGCGGCGATCCGGCTCATATGGCCGTACCGCGTCTCGATGTCCTTCGCGTGGCGGATCCCGACCATGATGCCCAACCCACCCCACCGGCCTGCGCGGATCACCCTGCCGTCGCCGGTCGCTTCGATCGGTGTGCCCATATCGGCGGCGAAGTCCGTCCCGAGGTGCGGCCGCTTGATCCCGAGCACGGGATGGAGACGGCTGCGGCTGAAGTTGGAGGAGATCCGGCGGAACTGCACCGGGTACATCTTGAATGCGCGCCGCAGCGACCGTCCCGCGGCGTCGTAGTAGGCGTTCCGTCCCTCGCGATCGGACAGCACGTACGCCGTGTTCGCGACGCCGCTCGCCTCGACCACCGCGGCGAGCACGCGGCCGTAGCGCAACTCGCCGAGCGACGAGTTGAGCCGCTCGTACACCACGGTGAAGCGATCGCCCGGCCGGATGTCGCGGGTGAAATCGATCTGCCATGCGTAGACGGCGTCCGCCAGGTCCCACGCCAGCTGCGACCGGCCGAGCGCGGGCATCACCGAATCCGGAATCAGCGCGTCGATCGTCTCGTACAGGGAGGACTGAATCGCGCCGTCGATGCGCTCGACGTCGACCGACCATTCGATCCGGTCGCGCGCGGGCGCCCAGGCGCCGTCCGGCCCGCGATCGGCCCGCAGGAACGTGGTGTCGTTGGCGCGCACCCGCACCCACTCCGGGACCGCTGCCCCGACGGCGGTCCGGAACTCGAACACCTTGCGGGCAGGCACGCGCCGGGGGTTCAAGTCCGGCAGCGCGCCGAGCAGGGCCAGCATGTCGGTGCCGACGATCCGCTGGCGCACGAGCAGATCCGACAGCGTTTCGTTGGGGCGCACGGTGTCCGCGTGCTCCACGAAGGCACGCGTGACCACGAGCGGCACGGCGACGGGCAATCGCTCCGGGCCCCGCGTGCGGCCCGCGAGCACCAAGACGCCGGTCAGCGCCACGCCGATGGCGGCCGCCCGCCGTGCGCCGCGGGGCATCAGTCCATCTGCCGCCGGATGAAGGTCGGGATCTCCATTTCCGTCACGTCGGGAACCTCGGGGGCCCCCGGCGTCGGCGTGGCGGGGCGCGGCGCCGACGGCCGCGCGGCGGGGCGGGCCGGCGTGCGCTGCGGGAACGGCAGCACGTTGGGGATCCCGCGACCGAGCGGACCTTCCTGCTGCGCCGCCTGCTTGTCGAACCCGGTGGCGATCACCGTGACGCGCACCTCGCCCGCCATCGCCGGGTCGTGCACCGCACCAAAGATGATCTCCGCCTCGTCGCCCGCCGCGTCGTGCACGATTTCGCTGATCTGATTGACCTCGCCGAGCGTGAGGTCTTCCCCGCCCGTGATGTTCACCAGCACGCCAGTAGAGCCGGCGATCGACACGTCGTCGAGCAGCGGGCTCGAGATCGCCTGCTGCGCGGCTTCGAGGGCGCGGTCCTCGCCCCGCCCGATCCCGGTGCCCATCAGCGCTGAGCCGCCGTTCTGCATCACGGTCCGGACGTCGGCGAAGTCGACGTTCACCAGCCCGGTTACGCTGACCAGCGTCGAGATCCCCTGCGTGGCGTGCAGCAGCACCTCGTCGGCCTTCTTGAGCGCCTCCTGGAACGGCACGTTCTTGCCCACCACGGCCAACAGCCGCTCGTTCGGCACCACGATCATCGTATCGACGTGCTTGCGCATTTCGGAGAAGCCGATCTCGGCCTGGCGCATCCGCTTCCGCCCCTCGAACAGGAACGGCCGCGTGATGATGCCCACCGTGAGCGCCCCCACGTCGCGCGCCAGCTGAGCGATGATCGGCGCCGCGCCGGTGCCCGTCCCGCCCCCCATCCCACACGTCACGAACACAAGATCGGCTCCGTCGAGCACGCGCAGCACCTCGTCGCGGGTTTCCTCGATCGCCTGCCGGCCGATCTCGGGCCGCGCCCCGGCACCCAGCCCCCGGGTGAGTCGCTTGCCGATCTGGACCTTCACGTCCGCCTTGTTGTGCAGCAGGGCCTGGGCGTCCGTGTTGACCGAGATGAACTCGACTCCCGAGAGGCGCTCGTCGATCATGCGGTTGACGGCGTTCCCGCCGCCGCCCCCGACCCCAACCACCTTCATGCGGGCGCGCTGCGACGTCGTTTCCTCGAGCTCGAAGACCATAGGTTGCTCCAGACCCCTCTCTGCGCTCAGAAGAAGTCCTGCAGCCAACGCTTGACCGGACCCAAGAACCGCTCAACCGGAATCGCACCGTCGGTCACGCCAGCCAGCCGCTGGCGGGCCGCCCAGAGCGTGAGCCCCACCGACACGGCATACCGCGGCGCCGCGACGCTGTCCACCAGGCCGCTCACCGCGCGGTCCGGGACGCCCAGTCGCACGGGCATCGCCAGCACCTCGCGCGTCAACTCGATGATGCCGGCGAGGTGCGCGCCCCCACCCGTCAGGACCGCCCCCGCGGGCAGCCGGCCCGCGTACCCCACCGCATCGAGATCCCGCTGGACCAGCCCGAGGATCTCGTCGGTCCGCTGATGGATGATGTGCGCGAGCAACTCGCGCTTGGCGCGGCGCGGCCCCTGACCGGGTGTCCCCGGCAGCTCGATCGTCTCCTCCGGATCCACCAGCGGCGTGTACGCCACGCCGAACCGCTCCTTGAGGCGCTCCGCGTCCACCTGCGTCACCCCGAGACCCTGCACAATGTCGCTGGTCACGTGCGCTCCGGCAAACGGGAGGGACGCGTAGTGCCGGATCTTGCCGTCCTTGAAGATCGCGAGGTTCGTCGAGGCGCCGCCCAGCTCGACCATGACGCACCCCAGCTCCCGCTCTTCCTCGGTCAACACGGCGCCCGCGGAGGCGAGCGGCTCGAGCACCAGGCCGGCGAGCTTGTAGCCGGCCCGCTCGACGGCCCGGCGCAGGTTCTGCACCGCCGTGCTCTGGATCGACACCAGGTACATGTCGACCTCGAGCCGCAGCCCCGTCATGCCGACCGGATCGCTGATGCCGCCCTGGCCGTCGACCCGGTATTCCTGGGGGATGAAGTGCAGCAGCTCGCGATCGGGGCCGAGGCTCACGGCCTTGGCCACATCGTCGACGCGCTGGACGTCGGCCCGGCCGATCTCGTCACCGCTCACCGACGCCAGCCCGGCTTCCGTGCGGGTGGCCACGTGCTCGCCGGCCACCCCGCAGCACAGCGCCGGCACCTCGACCCCCGCCATCCGCTCCGCGTCCCGCACCGCCTGCGAGACCCCGCGCATCGTCTCTTCGATGTCGCGGACCATGCCGCGGCGAATCCCGCTGCTCTTCGCGATGCCGACCCCGAGCACCTTGACCCCCGGCGCGCGCGTGCTTCCCGTCGCCTCCGCGATCACCGCGCAGGTCTTCGTGGTGCCGAGATCGAGCCCGGCGACCAACCGCTCCCGTTTCACGACCGCCCCCGCCGCGCGTAGATCCGCCCGCTGAACCGCGCGTCCACCTCATCCACCGTCCGCCCGGTCGCTTCGAGTTGCCGCATCACCATCGCCACCGCCCGCACCTCATCGGTCGTGGGAGCACCGCGCAACCGCACCCGCTGCCGCCCGAGATCCAGAATCACCGACCCGCCCCCGCCCGGGCGGACCGCGTCCACCGCATCATACAACGTCGAGTCCCCCGCGCGCACCACGCACAGCGCCCGGACCAGCACGGTGTCGGCCCGCGCGACGATCGGCAGCGCCAGCCCCGACCGGGAGGGCTCATACGGGAGCGCCTCGCCGTCGCAGTCGAGCGGGACCATCCCCTCCTTGCCCGACACCAGCGCCATGGGCAACTCCTCCACGACGCTCACGCGCAGGGTGGCGGGGAGCCGGCGCGACACCGTCGCGCGGACCACGCCCGGCAACGCCGCCACGCGCTCCTCCGGACCGCCCGTCGGATCGAACAGATTCTGATCCGCGGCTAGCTGCAGCGCCGCGACGACCCGTTCAGGCGCCAGATAGCGCACGCCCACCACCTCGACCCGGCGTACCCGGAAGAACGGCACGCGGCGCAACAGCAGCGGCGCGGCGACCGCGGCCAGCACCCCGGCCAGCGCGACGAGGGTGAGACGACCGCGCCGCTTCACGCGGCCTCCCCGCGCAGCCGCTCGAGCAGCTGCGGCCCCACGGTTGTAATGTCCCCGGCGCCCAGCGTCAGCACCACGTCGCCCGCCCGCACCAGCGCCGCCACGCGGTCCGCCAGCGCGCCGCGCTCCGGCACCCAGATCGTCTCCGCGCCCGCGCGGCGGGCCGCGTCGTGCACCAGCGTGCCGGAGACGCCGGCCATCGGGCGTTCGCGGGCCGCGTACACGTCCGTGACGACGACCACGTCGGCGAGCGACAGGGCCACCCCCAGCGCCTCCCCGTGGGTGGCCGTGCGCGAGAACAGATGCGGCTGAAACACCGCGACCAGTCGCGCCTCCGGAAACCGTTGCCGTGCCGCTGCGAGCGTGGCCGCCACCTCGGTCGGGTGGTGCGCGTAGTCGTCCACGACCGTCACGCCGCGCGCCTCGCCGACCAATTCGAACCGCCGCCCCACCCCACCAAATTCCGCCAGCGACTCGAGCACGGGGGCGAGATCGGCGCTCAGCGCCCGCGCCACGCCGACCGCCATCGCCGCGTTGCGCACGTTGTGCAGCCCCGGCACGCGCAGCCGCAGCGTCACCCGCTCGCCGTCCGGCAGCGCCAGTCGCGCCCGACTTCCCCGCCGGTCCTGCGCGACATCGGCGATCCTCAGGTCGGCCCCCTCCCGCAACCCAACGCACCACGTCGGCTTCCCCGCCGCCCGCCCGACGCGCGCAGCGCCGGCATCATCGACGCCGACAAGCACCCGCTCCGCGCGCCCCGCGTACTCGGTGAACGCCGCCTCGAGCTGCTCGACCGAACCGTAGCATTCCAGGTGATCCGCTTCGACGTTGTTCACGACCGCGACGGTAGGCCACAGCTCGAGAAACGACCGGTCGTACTCGTCGGCCTCGACGACGAACAGCCGCTCGCCGCCGAGCCGCGCGTTGCCACCCCACGCCGCCACCCGCCCGCCCGCGAGTCCGGTGGGGTGCAGCCCTGCCGCCGCGAGCGCCTCGGTCACCATCACCGTCGTGGTCGTCTTGCCATGAGTCCCTGCAACCCCCACGACGGTACCGGTGGAAACGGCTTCCCGCAGCGCCACAGCCCGCCGAATCACCGGAATCCCGGTTGCGCGCGCGGCTTCGAGTTCCGGATGATCCCCCGGCACGGCGGCCGTGTAGACGACCGCGCGAGCTCCGACGACATGGCCCGGATCGTGTCCCCGGTGCACCTCGGCGCCGGCACGCGCTACGTCCGCCGCCGCAGCCGGATCGGTATCACATCCGGTGACCGCCACGCCCCGCCGCCGGGCCATCAGCGCCAAGGCACTCATCCCTGCGCCGGCTATCCCAAGGAAATGGATGGGGCGGGGATCGTCCGGGGCGAAAAGACGCATTGGTTGGGCAGCTAATATAAGACCAAATCAACAGTTACGAAAGCCTAACGAGAGGTTACAGGAGGTCGAGCAGGCACGCCGCAATTGCCCGGGCGGCGTCCGGCTGCCCCCGTTGGCGAGCGGCCTCCGCCATTGCCTTCAGCCGCGTCGGGTTCGCGAGCAGGCCACGCACTTCCCGCGCGAGCCGCGTGCCGCTCAACGCGCCCTCCGGCAGGTGAATGGCGGCCCCGGCCGCATCGATCGCGCGGGCGTTCGCGCTCTGGTGGTCCGCCGCCGCCGTGGGGAGCGGGACGAGGATGCTGGGGAGGCCCCAGGCTGCAAGCTCCGCCACGCTCATCGCTCCGGCACGGGCCACCACGAGGTCGGCGGCGGCGTACGCCGTCGCGATCGGATCCCAGAACGGCCGCACCTGAACCACGGGAGGCCGGTCCAGCGCGGCGTAGTCCGCGTGCGTGGCGGCGCCGGTGCTCCACAGCAGAGCCGCGTCGCCGAATCCGCCCGCCGCGAGCACCTCCGCAACGGCACGGTTGACGGCCCGCGCCCCCTGGCTCCCGCCCGTCACGAGGACGACCGGCCGGCCGGGATCCAGGCCCAGCGCGCGGCACGCCTCCGCCCGCGATCGCTCCACCGGTGGGGGCACGATCGGGTTCCCCAGGCTGTAGACCGTCGTCCGGCGACCCGGCCGGATCCGGCGGGCCGCCTCGGGAAAGCCAAGGTGGACCTGGGCCGCCCAGCGCGCAGCCCGGCGCGAAGTGACCCCCGGGTAGGCATTCTGCTCCTGCAGGGCGATCGGGATTCCCGCGCGATGCGCGGCGAGCAGGACCAGGCCTGCAGCATAGCCTCCGGTGCCCACGACGAGCCGCGGCCGCTCTTCCGCGAGCACGGCGCGCGTCGCCCGCCAGAGGCGGGGCCACAGCAGAGGCCAGCGGACGTTGCGCCACCAGGCGCGGCGGTAGATCGGCTCGGCGGGGAGCAGATGGTAGCGGTAGGCCCGGCCCGGCAGCACCGTCGCCTCCACGCCGCGCAGCGCTCCCACCAGCACCGGCTCGAGATCCGCCCGCGCCGCCCGCAGTGCGTCGGCCAGCGCCAGCGCCGGCATCAGGTGACCACCGGTCCCCCCGCCGGCCAGCAGCACGCGGATCATCGCCGCCGCGCCGCCTGCCGCCCGATGTTGACGACCACACCGGTCGCGAAGAGGGCGACCAGCAGCGCCGAGCGACCGTAGGAGACGAACGGCAGCGGCAAGCCGGTGGTGGGAACCAGTGCCACGGTCACGGCCATGTGCAGGAACGCCGTTACGCCAATCATCGCGGTGAGACCCGCGGCGAGCAGCAGCCCGAACCGGTCGGGCGCCCTTCGGGCAATGCGCAGCCCCATCCAGACGTAGAGCGCGAACAGCACCACGATCACCATCACGCCGACGAAGCCCCACTCCTCCCCGATCGTGCTGAAGATGAAATCCGAGAACGCGAGCGGGAGGTATCCGAGCTTCTGCAGCCCCTGGCCGAACCCCACGCCGAACGCGCGCCCCGCACCCATGCCGATGAGCGACTGCTTGATCTGCCAGCTCGTCTCGCTGGCGTCCGTCCCCGTGCTCAGGAACGTGAGCACGCGCGCCAGCCGGTACTGGACCTGTGTCAGCTCGTGCCAGGCGATCGGGATCGCCGCGAGCAGCAGGAGGAGGAAGTGGCCGATCTTGGCGCCCGCGGTGAACAGCACGACGCCCAGGAGAATCGCCGCGAGGGTCGCGGTCGAGAGATTGGGCTGGAACAGGATGAGGGCGCAGAGCGGTCCCACGATCACCAGGAACGGCAGGACGCCGCGCTTGAATTCGCGCACCAGGTCGCCCTTCTTCGCCGCCAGCGCCGCGGCCCACGCCACGATCGCGAACTTCGCGAACTCCGACGGCTGGAGCTGGACCGGCCCGGCGCGGATCCACCGTCGCGCCCCGTTCAGCTCGGGGGCGATGGCGCGGAGGCCGGGCACGTACGGGATGGTGAGGACCACGAGGGCCACGAGGACCATCGGCCAGGCGAGCCGCTGCCACACGTGGTAATCCACCCGGGCGGCGACCACCAGGAGCACGCCGCCGGCCACCACCCCCAGCAGCTGTCGCAGCGCGTAGTACGACCCCGCGTGGTCTTGCTGCACCGCCAAGATCGATGACGCGCCGTAGACAGCCGCCACGCCGAACACGGCGAGCGCCGCCGTCACGGCGGCGAGCAGCCGGCCTTCCCAGTTGACCGGCGTCGCGAACGTCGGGCTCGTCACAGGGCTTCCACCAGCGCGCGGAACGTCGCGCCGCGCTGCTCGTAGTTGCTGAACAGGTCGAAGCTCGAGCACGCCGGCGACAGCAGCACCACGTCGCCGGGTGCCGCGCGGCGCCGGGCATCGGCCACGGCCTGCTCCAGCGTGGACACCTGTGTCACGGGCAGCACCCGGCCGAGATCCGCGACGATCAGCGGCCCGGCTTCGCCGTACGCCAGGACGTGCCGGCAGCGGCCCTCCAGAACCGGCCCGAGCGACGTGTACGGCTCGCCCTTGTGGCGCCCCCCGAGGATCAGCACGAACGGGCGGTCCATCGCGCGCGCCCCCACCGCCGTGGACGCGACGTTCGTCGCCTTAGAGTCGTTGATCCACACGACCCCGGCCACGGTTCGCACGATCTCGAGCCGGTGAGGCAGTCCGCGGAACGTGCGCAGCCCGTCGCGGATCGCCTCGCGCGGAAGTCCCGCCGCCCGCGTCGCGAGAATCGCGGCCAGGGCGTTCGCGACGTTGTGCTCGCCGAGCAGCGGCAGGTCGCCCCGCGGGAGCAGCGGCGCGGCGTCGAGCATGAGCGCGTCCCCCGCCCGGTCCAGCCAGGCGTCGGCCTGCCCGGCGAGCCGCCACGTGCAATGGGCTCCCGCGGCACCCCGTGCCAGGGCGAGCACCGCGTCGTCATCGCCGTTGAGCACCCAGCGCGACGCCGCGTCCGCGTTGCGGAACAGGAGCCGCTTGTCGTCGTAGTAGGCTGCGACGCTGGGATACCGGTCCAGGTGATCGGGGGAGAGGTTCGTCAGCACCCCCACGGCGGGCCGGAGGTCGGGCGAGTCGTGCAGCTGGAAGGACGAGACCTCGACCGAGGCCCACGGCGGCGGCGTGGAGTCGAGCGCCAGGGCGATCAGCGGCCGCCCGATGTTCCCCGCCGCCGGGCACGCGATCCCCCCCCGCTCCATCAGGTGGGCGATCAACGCGGTCACCGTGCTCTTGCCGTTCGTGCCGGTGATCACGATCAGGCGCGTCGTCCGGAGTGCCTGCGCCGCGAGGTCGATCTCCGAGCGGACGGCGACCCCGGCGTGCCGCGCGGCGACGAGCGGCTCCGCGTCGGGTGGCACGCCCGGCGAGGCAATGACCACCGTCGCGCGCGCGATCCGCTCCAGGTCGTGGCGGCCGAGCTCCACGGCGACGCCCAGGGCACCGAGCGCGCGGGCGGTCTCTTCGAGGCCGGCGGCCGCCCGGTCCGACGCGTAGACCGAGACGCCCTGCGCCGCGAGCCAGCGACTGGCCGCCGCGCCAGTGCGGGCGAGTCCGATCACCGCGACCTCACCGCGGCGCCAGCCGGCCGGAATCACCGGATCTTGAGACTGGACAGGGCGAAGAGGGCGCACAGCAGCCCGATGATGTAGAACCGGGTCACGATCTTGGACTCGACCCAGCCGATCTTCTCGAAGTGGTGATGCAGGGGCGCCATGCGGAACACGCGATGCTGCTCGGCGTATTCCCTGCCCCGGCGGCGGCGGTGCCATTTGAAGACCGAGGTCTGGAGGATCACCGACACCGTCTCCGCCACGAACACGCCGCCCACCATCAGCAGCAGGAACTCCGACTTGAGCAAGATGGCCACCGTCCCGAAGGCGCCCCCGATCGCGAGGCTGCCCGTGTCGCCCATGAACACCTGCGCCGGATGGGCGTTGAACCAGAGAAACCCGATGGCCGCGCCCATCAGCGACGCCAGGAAGACGGTCAGCTCCCCGGCGCCCCGCAGGTAGAAGATCCGCAGATACTCGGAGGCGTCCACGCGCCCGAACATGTAGGCGAAGACCGCGAAGGTGGCGGCCGCGATCCCCGTGAGCCCGATGGCGAGCCCGTCGAGCCCGTCGGTGATGTTCACCGCGTTGCTCGTCCCCGCCAGGACGAACGTGACGAACGCGACGTACGCGACGGGGACGAACACCACGACGACGTACTTGAAGAACGGCACCGTGGTGGCGGTGGCCGGCAGCGTGTCGGTGAGCGGCCGCCAGATGAGGTAGCTCCCCAGCACGATCCCGAAGGTCACCTGCCCCACCAGCTTGTAGCGGGCCACGAGGCCGCGCGACTTCCCCTGCACGACCTTGAGGTAGTCGTCCAGGAACCCGATCGCGCCCATCCAGAGGGTGGCCGCCAACGCCACCAGCACGTAGCGGTTGTCGAGCTGGGCCCACAGCAGCGTCGGGATCAGCGTGCACAGCAGGATCAGCAGGCCGCCCATCGTGGGCGTGCCCCGCTTGCTCTGGTGCGTGGCCGGGCCCTCGGCCCTGATGATCTGCCCCACGCCGAGTGCCTTCAGGCGCCGGACCACGGCCGGCCCCACGATGAACGCCAGGAGCACGGCCGTCGCCGCCGCCCCCGCCGCCCGGAACGAGATGTAGTTGAACAGGTTGAAGAGGATGAATTCCCGGGCGTAGGGCGTCAGCAGCTGGTAGAGCACGGGGCCTCGCTGTCGGGAAGAAGGTATGGCAGCGCACGCTCGAGGCGCATGCCGCGGGAGGCCTTGAGCAGGACCAGCGCGCGCGCGGGCAGCCGCGGGGCGAGCGCCCGTCCCAGCGCGTCCGCGTCCGGTGCCGTCACCAGGCGGTCGCCCAGTCGGGCGCGGTGCCGCTCGAGCGCCGGCGCGAACTCACCGATCGCGCCCACCAGCGCCGGCTCGAGCCGCACGATCGCTTCCGCCAGGCGCGCGTGCTCCGCCGCCGTCGTATCGCCCAGCTCGAGCATCGACCCGACCGCGAGCACGAGCGGCCGGGTCCCGCGGATTCCCGCCACCGTTTCCAGCGCGGCGAGCAGCGACGCGGGATTCGCGTTGTAGGCGTCGTGAATCACGGTGCGCCCCCGACCATCATGCACTTCCCACCGCCCGCCGGGAAGCGAGACCGTCTCCATCGCCCGGCCGACCGGCCGCGGGTCCAGGCCCAGCAGCTCGGCCAGCGCCAGCGCGAGCATCGCGTTCTCCAGCTGATGCCGTCCCGCGAGCGGCAGCCGGATGGCGACGCCGCGAAACACGATCGCGCCCCGGCCGGCGGCGTCGAGCGACCACGCGTCCGGTCGGACGTCCGCGGCGGGGCCGAGACCCGCGCTCACCACGCGGCGGGCGGCGGCGCGGGCGCGCGTCGCCAAGGCCGGCGGCTCGACGCCGACGACGGCGAGCGGCACGCCTGCCAGGAGCGAGACCTTCTCCGCCAACACGCCGTCCCGCCCCCCGAAGCCCTGGAGGTGACCGGCCGACACGTTCGTCACGATCGCGGCCGTCGGCGCGATGACCTCGCGCAGGCGTGCGAGCTCGCCCGGCACGCTCGCGCCTGCTTCGACCACGAGCGCTTCCGTGTCGTCCGGAGCATCGAGGATCGTGAGCGGCACGCCGACCTCGTTGTTCAGGTTCCCGCGGGTGGCGTGCACGCGCCACGCCGCGCCGAGCGCGCGGGCGGCGAGCTCCTTGGTGGCCGTCTTGCCGTTGGTGCCGGTGACGGCGACCACCGGTCCGGGGACCGCCTCGCGCCGCCGCCGCCCCAGCCGGCCGAGCGCCTGCAGCGGGTCGTCGACCGGCAGCAGCAGGAGGCCCGGGACCGGCGGCGTGCCGCGCCGCACGACGGCGGCCACGGCGCCCCCGGCGCGGGCCGTCTCCAGGAAGTCGTGCGCGTCGAACCGCTCGCCCTTCAGGGCCACGAACAGGTCGCCCGGGCCGAGCGTTCGCGTGTCGGTGGCCACCCGGGCGCAGGCGAGGCTCGGCGGCACGTCGACCCCGAGCGCCTCGGCGAGGCGCGCGCCGGTCCAAACGCTCACCGGCGGGCGCTCTCCAGCGCTTCGCGCACGATCGCCAGCTCGTCGAACGGCAGCCGCGTGGCGCCGACCACCTGGTACATCTCATGACCCTTCCCGGCGAGCAGCAGGCTGTCCCCAGCCTGGAGCAGGGCGAGCGCGCGGTGGATCGCCGCGCGCCGATCCGCGATGCGGAGGTGGGCCACGCCTCCCATGCCCGCCTCGATGTCGTCGATGATGCGCTCGGGATCCTCGCTGCGCGGGTTGTCGGACGTGACCACGGCAACGTCCGCGTCCTGCGCCGCGATCTCGCCCATGACGGGTCGCTTGCGTCGGTCGCGGTCCCCGCCGCACCCGAACAGCACGATCAGCCGCCCCGTCGTGAGCGGCCGCAGCGCGCGCAGGGCGCGGCGTAGCGCATCGGGCGTGTGCGCATAGTCGCGCAGCACCGTGAAGCCGGCGGACACGAGCCGCTCCATCCGTCCGGGCACCTGGGGCGCACCGTCGAGCCGGGCCACGATGGTCGCGGGCGCCAGGCCGCGTCCCCAGGCGACCGCGGCGGCGGCCAGGGCGTTGCTGACGTTGAACTCGCCCATCAGCGGCACGAACGCGTCCGTCGTGGCGCCGCCCAGGCGCAGGCGGAACGCGGCCCCACGCGCGTCGAGCCGGATGGCGGTGGCACCGACGTCGGCCCGCGCGCTCGTTCCGAAGGTCAGTCGGCGGAGGCCCTCGCGGCGGGGCAGCCCCCCCCACGCCGGATCGTCGAGATTCACGACTTCGAGCCCGCCCGCCCCGACGTGGGCGGAGAGCAGGGCCTTCGCGGCGAGGTAGCTGTCGTAGTCGCCGTGATAGTCCAGGTGATCGTGCGTGAGGTTCGTGTAGACGCCGGCCGCGAACCGGAGCCCCGCCACCCGGCGCTGGTGGAGCGCGTGCGAGGAGGTCTCCATCACGACCGTGCGGACGCCGCGGCGCGCGAGCTCGGCGAACGCCGCGTGGAGCTCCACGGGGCCCGGCGTCGTGAGGCCGGCGTCCTCGGGGAGGACCCCGCCCCGTCCGTCCATTCCCCCGAGCGTGCCCAAGGCGCCGACGTCCCCCGCGGCGTTCAGCAGGTGGCGCGTGAGGGCAACCGTGGTCGACTTGCCGTTCGTGCCGGTGACGCCAATCAGCTCCAGGCGGTCGGCCGGCTGACCGAACCAGACCGCGGCCGCCGTGGCCGCCGCGGTGCGCCCGTCCGCGACGACGATCTGCGGAATCGGATCCTCGAGGGGGCGCGCGACCAGCGCGGCCGCCGCGCCGCGGGCGCGCGCATCGGGCACGAACCCGTGCCCGTCGGCAACCGTCCCTTCCACCGCGCAGAACAGCGCCCCCGGCTGCACGCGCCGCGAATCCGCGGCCACCCCGGTAATCGCGGGCAGCCGATCGGGGGCCAGCAGCAGCAGGCCCGCCTCACGCAGGGCGCGCACGATGGCCGCGAGATCGCTCAGGGTGTCCCTCCGGACTCGGCAAACACCGTGACCAGGGTCCCCGCGGCGACCGAGTCACCCGCACCGGGCGCGGTGCGCACCACGCGCCCGAACCCGCTGAGCCGCGCCCGCAGGCCGGCGCGGTGCAGGCGACTCACGGCCTCCCGCACGGACAGGCCCCCGACGTTCGGGACGCGACGCGGCGCCGCCGGTCGCGCGCTGCCGGCGTCGGGCCACGCAAACGCAAACACCTGCCAGGTCGTCGTCTCGGCCGCCCGATGCGCGGGGGCGGGCGGCGGCGCGGTGACGGTGAGGCGCCCGCGGTCGAGCGCCCCGGTCTGGGCGGCCAGCACCTGCTCGAGCACCCGCCGTGTGAGCGGGGCCGCCGTGAGGGCCGCGTAGCTGCCGCGCGGCGAGTCGAGCTTCACCACCATCACGAGCTGCGGGTCCTCCGCTGGGAACAGCGCCGCGAACACCGCGGTGGTGGCGCCCTGCACGTAGCGCCCGCCGGGCCCGGCCACCCGTGCGGTTCCCGTCTTGCCGGCCACCTCGTAGCTGGTGAGCGCCGCCGCCGAGCCGGTACCGCCCTCGGAGACGACCCCGCGCAGCATCTCGCGCAGCTGGGCCGCGATCTTCGGGCTCACCACGCGCCGTACCGGCTCGGGCCGCCGCTCGTAGACGACGCGGCCGTCGGGATCGCGCACCCGCTTCACCAGGGCCGGCTGCAACAGCAGGCCGTCGGCGGCGATCGCCGAATAAGCGGCCGCGAGCTGCAGCGGCGTGACCGCCATCTCGTAGCCGATCGCCAGCGACTGCGCGGACACCCCGCTCCACTCTGCGGGCCGCAGCAGCCGCCCGCGCGACTCGGCTGGAAAATCGATGCCCGTCGGCGCGCCGATCCCGAAGGCGCGCAGCATGTCGAATTGCTCGGCGGGGTCCAGCCTGCTGGCGAACTTGACCGTCCCGATGTTGCTCGAGATCCGGATCGCGTCGACCAGCCGCATCCAGACGAACCCAGTATGGTGGTCGTCGCTGAGGGTCCGGTGGGGGAGCTTCCACAGCCCGCCCTCGCCGTACACACTGTCGCCGGGCGCGACGAGGCCATGCGCCAGCAGGGCGGCGGCCGCGAAGATCTTGGCCGTGGACCCGGGCTCGAAGGTCGCCGTCAGCGCCCCCGAGCTCGAGCTGCCGTCGGCCAGCCGCGACGTCAGCGCGAGGACTTCCCCGGTGTGGGGATCGAGCACCACCACATCGCCGCCGGCCGCGTTCAGCCGCTCAATCGCGTCCGCCAGGGCGGTCTCCACGATCTCCTGCACGCCGGCATCGATGGTGAGGAACACGTCGTGACCGGGCACCGGGAATGCCGCAAGGCGGGATGGCGATTCGAGCACGCGGCCACGGCTGTCGCGCAGCACCACGGCGGCGCCCGGTCGCCCACGCAACAGGGAGTCGAGCTGGCGCTCGAGGCCCGTCGCCGCGCGTCCCGCCACCGCCGGACGGCCGAGGATCGGGCGCGCGAAGTCCGGATCGGGATAGCTGCGCACGAGCTCGCTCGTCAGGTAGACGCCCGGCATGCTGCGCAGCAGCAGCACCTGCGCCGCGGAAAACGGTCCCTCGAAGTGCGCGTACTTCCGCCGCAGCGCTCGCCGCACCTCGGCTTCGGACAGCCCGAGCTGGCGCGCCACGCGGCGCGCGGCGGCGGCGGGGTCCTTCAGCTCGCGGCGGTCGAGGCCCACATGGAAGACTTCCTGCGTCGTCGCGAGGGGAACGCCCGTCCGGTCGTACAGCGTGCCCCGACGGGCCGGCAGGTCCACCGAGTCGGTCCGCTGACTTTCGGCCTGCGCGGCGTACCGCCCGCCATCGATCAGCTGGACCTGCGCCGCGCGGGCGACCAGCGCCGCGAGACCCACCGCGAGTCCCAGACCCACCACCGTGAGGCGCACCTCGGGCTTGGCCATGCCTCAGTGCCTGGTCGCGGGCGCAGGCTGCAGGTTGATGATCTCGCTGTCCACGGCCTGCCGGAGCCCGAGCGACTCGGCACGCGGAATCAGCACGGCCCGGCTCTCCGCCTCCTGCAGCCGGCGAGCGAGCGCCGTCCGCTCCGCTTCGACCGCGAGGCGCTGCGCGCGCACGTCCCGGAGCGCGCCCGCGAGCACGACGCTCGACGTCTGGCGCGCGCTCACCCACACCAGGATCACGAGCGCGAACAGCAGCCACAGGAGCAGCCAATGTCGGCCCTTAGCTGCCATGTCCCACCTCGAACGCCCGCAGCTTCGCGCTGCGTGCCCGCGGGTTCGCAGCCACCTCGTCCGCGTCCGGCATCACGGGTCGCCTGGTGACGACGCGCCCGAGCGGCGTGTGCCCGCAGGTGCACACGGGCTGGCGCGGCGGGCAGATGCAGTCGCGCGCCCAGAACCGGAACGCATCCTTGACCAGCCGGTCTTCCCCTGAATGGTAGCTGATCACGGCGAGAATGCCGCCGGTCACCAGCGCGTCGCGCAGGGCCGGCAGGGCGGCGGCCAGCGCCTCCAGCTCACGGTTCACGGCGATCCGCACCGCCTGGAACAGCCGCGCGAAGTCCCCGGGCCCGGTGCGCGGTCCGAGCGCCCGGCGGATGGCGTTGACCAGGTCATCGCTCACAGCAAACGGCGCGCGCGCGCGGCGCTCCGCCACGGTCCGCGCGAGACGGCTCGCGTGGCGTTCGTCTGCCCCGTCACGGAACAGGCAGGCGAGCTCGGCGACGGGCAGGCGGTTCAGCAGGTCCGCGGCCGTCGGACCGGCGGGCTGCATGCGCATGTCGAGCGGGACGCCGGGGCGGAACGAGAACCCTCGGGCCTCCTGGTCGAGCTGATGCGAGGATACCCCGAGGTCGAGGAGCACGCAGTCGGGACGGAACGCGGAAACGCGGGCGAGCACGGCGGCGGCGGCGAAGCTCCCCGCGACGTAGCTGACGCCGTCACCGCCCAGTCGGGCGCGCGCGGCGGCGAGGGCTTCCGGATCGCAATCGATGGCGAGCACGGCGGCGCCGGTGGCGCGGATCAGGGCGGCGTGCCCGCCGCCCCCGACCGTCCCGTCGACCACGCGGCGACGGTCCCCGAGGAGTCGGAGCACCGCCGCAGCCAGGACAGGAACGTGATATGCGCTCACCACCGCCGGGTAAGACGACGGCCCCGCAGGGACTTTGCGCGGGGCCGCCACGTGGAACACGCGCGCTACGCCTGAACGGGGCTGACGGGGCTCGAACCCGCGACCTCCGGTGTGACAGACCGGCACTCTAACCAAGCTGAGCTACAGCCCCCCGATTTCCCACAGCAGGGGAATGTAGGCGCGTGCGACGCGCGATTCAAGCGCCGGGCGTCACGGGCACTTCCAGGCCGCCTTGTATTTCGGGAGGTCACTCTCGAAGCGCGTGAGATACGGGAAAATCTGGTTTACCGTCGCCGCGCTGATCGGTTTCCCGATCGTGAGTGCCCGCTTAGCCTGCAGGGTCATGTCGAGTTTCCGTTGCACGACCTCGCAGGACTTCGTTTCCTGCAGCTTGTCCAGTCCCTCGAACACCTGGAGGGCGTACGCCAACCCGAGGAAGAAGTTCGCCGGGACGAGCAGCGCGCCACTCTTGTCGTACCGCAGCGCGTCCTCCAGGAAACGGGCCGCGATCGGCAGCCCCGCCGGAATCCGCAGCTGCGTGATCTTCGCGGCCGGGTTGTAGTACATCCGCGCGACGTTGATCAGTGTGAGGGAGTCGCTCGTCTGGCTGGCGACGAGGGTCAGCAGCCCATCGGCTTCGTGCAGCCGCGCCGTGTCGAGCGGCACGCCCGTGTCGATCACGAACGTGCTGTCGAGCAGCAGCTGCGCGGCCGCGAGCGCGCTGCCCACTTGCGTGGAGTCGAGCGTGAGGAGTCGCTGGTAGGCGCTCAGCGCGCCAGCGCGATCGTCCACGGCTTTGAGCGCCGCGGCCCGCGCCCGCCACAGCGCGACGGAGCTGGGGAACCGCTCCACGGCCCGGCCCGACCAGAGCACCATCGCCGCGGTGTCGGGTATCGACTGCGCCGCGCCGAAGATCTTCTGGTAGAAGATCGAGTCGGCGGCGAGCGCCGTGTCGATCTGCACTTCCTGATCGAGGGTTTCGAGCGCGCAGCGCCACATCGTGCCCTCGAGGCACGCGCGCTCCTTGAGGCCGAGCAGCATGAGATCGCCGGGATTGAATGCGAGGCCCTCGTCGGCGAGCGTCGACGCGTCCTGGTATTCCCGTCGGGTGATGAGCCAGGCGACGACGCCGACCCGCAGCTTCTGGTCAACGGGCTCGGCGCGCAGCTGTCGCCGCGACGCGTTGAGCGCGCCCACCGTGTCGCCCTTTTCGAGCAGCCGGCGGCTGAGGTCCTCCCACGCCCGCTTATTGAGCGAGTCGCCTGCCGCAGCCTTGGTGAGCACGGCAATGAGGCTGTCGACCGGCTGACGCTGCAGCTCGTACACCAGCTCGAGGCAGAGCGCCGCGCCCGTGTGGTTCGGGTACAGCTCGAACGCCCGCAGCGCCTGCGCGACCGCCCCCCTCGTATCCCCGCGCTGGCGTCGCTCGTTGCAGGAGCGGGCCCGCTCGGCCGCCTTGATCTCGGTGTCGAGGCCGTCGGCCACGGTCTGCCCGAACGAGCCGGGCGTCGTCGCGGCGGGCGTGGCGAACCGCTCCCAGCCGGTGAGACCCGAGCCGGCCGCGTCCACCAGGCGCAGCACCAATTCCGAGCTGTCCGGAGTAATCCGCAACCACCCCACGATGTACGCCGTCACCTGGAGGAAGCGCGCCAGCGCCGCGGCGTTCTCCAGCGGAAGCGGGGCGCCGCAGCTGAACCCGGACGCCTCGAGCGCCTCGCAGATCTTCTCCGTCGGGATGACCAGGAACTGGAAGCGGTACTTGAGGGTCATCCGGTCTCGGATCGCGTCCGCCAATTGTACGGCGTACGTCGAGTCGGCCGGGTTGTTCGGCAGCGGTGCCAGCACGAGCAGGCGCTCGTTGGACGCCTGGCGGGCAAGTTGCGCCCCTGCCACCGCCGGCAGCCCCAGGCCCACGCACACCCCGCCCGTTATCACGGCGCGGCGAATCACCATACGGATAGGCTGCACGCGTTCGTCCTCCGAAGTCGTCCCGGGCCCGACGCCAGCGTCAGTGGGCGAAGGGGGATTCGAACCCCCGACTTCCTGCGTGTAAGGCAGGCGCTCTGAACCGCTGAGCTATTCGCCCGGGCCGGCCCGCGCCTAGAGTGCCAGGCCGAGTGGGAACAGCACGCAATACCCCAGCACGAGCAGGATCGGTGCCAGCGTCGTCGATCCCCGGGCCAACAGGAAGTACCCCGCCGCGAGCGCGGCAATTGCCGCGGCGAGCAGGACGAAGTTCCTGGGTCCGAACCGTAACTTCGCGGGCGACGAGGCCTTAGCCGGCATAGGCCATCATGACTAACCCCTCGGTCCGGTCACGTCAAGCACTCGCGTCCGGCCCCGGCGGCACCACCCAACCCTCGTCGAGCGCGGCCCGGCGGACGCGGTCGCGCCGACGGCGGCGCCACCAGACGATGCCGACGGCCAGGCCGACCAGGCTCCAGAACGCGGTGAACGACGTGGCGAGCAGCAGCCACCCGTAGCGCTTCCGGAGATCGCCGCGCCACGTGTCCTCGATCGTCTCCATGGACGCGAGGTAGGTCTGGCGCACCGCGGTCTCGAAGTCGGGCGCCTCGGCCAGATGGTCGATCAGGGGGCGGAGGCCGCGATCCCCACCCAGCCGTTCGAGGTAAAGCACCGCGGCCATGGCGAGCGCGTAGGCGGCGCGGGCGCTCGACGGACCGGCGCGGAGCTCTCGATCGAGCTGCGCGAATGTCGGCGTGCGGCCCCGCGCGAGCTGCCAGTTCACGCTCAGCGCGTCCAGCCCGCTCCACTCGCCGGCCGCCCGGGCCGCGTACCCTTCGGCGAACCACAGGGGCACGCGCGGCGCGACCCGCGCGAGCATCAGGTGGGCGAGCTCGTGACGCAGCGTCGGGATCGGATCGCCATCGAGCTTCAGCACGATGGTGTTGGCGCGTGGGAAGGCGGCCGCGCCGGCCCAGCCGGGCAGCCGCCGGCGCGTCAGCGAGTCGAACCGGGTCTCGGAGCGCGTGACGATGATGGTGATAGGGAACGGATCGATTGGCGGGAGCCCGGGCCACTCCCCCGCCCCGTCGGCGTACTCGGCCAGCGCCGTCGCCAGGCGCTCGTCACCGCCCCAATAGACGACCCGGACGTCGTTCACCTCGACAAAGCCGGGCCCTTGCGCGATCGCCGCGAGGGCGAGCAGCCACGCTACGAGCGCGGGGGCTCCTGGCCCTGGGCCACGAGATCGAGCGCCTCCTGGCAGCGCGCGCCCCAGGGGGTGAACCGGTTCGCCTTGACCCCGTCGGCCCACGTCTGCTTCGCTCCCGCCGGGTCGCCACCATACCACTGGGCCCGTCCCAGCTCGAAATAGGCCTCGATCAGATTGGGGCCGAGCGCCAGCGTCTTCCGGAAGAAGGTCTGGGCGTCCTCGTACATCTCCCGCTCGAGATAGACCAGCCCGAGATAGTAGTGGGCGTACAGCGTCGCCTTCTTGTCGTTGTCGAGCCGGATCGCCTTGGACAGGTGCTCGATGGCCTCGCCGAAGATCCGCTTCTTCAGGCAGATGTACCCGACGTTGATCCGTGCCAGCGCGTTGGCCGGCTCCTTTGTCAGGACGCGCTGGAAGCTCTGCAGCGCCTCGTCATACTGCTCGTGGCGCATTTGCGCCCACCCCAGCAGGGACTCGGCCTGCGTGTCACCCGGCGCATAGTGCAGCGCCTTCTCCAGCGCCTGAATCGCCCCGTCATAGTCCCCCAGCGAGATCAGGTGCCATCCCTTCTCGATCAGCGTGGAGGCGTCGATGTGGCTCGTGTGGACGGCCGGCACCTGGCCCGTGAACTGCGGCGCGCGGTCGCCGCTCTGCCCCACCTGGAGCTGCTTGTACTTGTCCACCAGGACCCGGATGTCCTCCTTCAGCGCCGCCAGGTCGGCGAGACCCTGATCGACCGTCTTGAACAGCGCGATGATGTCGCGCTTGACCACTTCGCGCTCCGCGGAGGAGCGCACCTGCTCGAGCTGGCGCGCGATCCCTTCGTACGCGGCGCGCAGGGCCGCGGCTATCGATTCGCCCATGGACCCGCCTCCACGAGAAGGTCGCGCACGCTGACCTGCTCGGTGGACGAGAGCAGTCGCGTCGCGGCGAGGATCACGACCGTGCGGCCGTCAACGATGGCGATGCCGTTCACGTATTCGGCGGCGAGTCCCTTGACGAGGCCCGACGGCGGCCTGATCGCGTCGGCCGCCACCTTGCGCACGGCGAGCACGGCATCCACCACGATGCCGACCGGCCCGACATCGAGGGCAAGCACGACGAGCCGCGTCTCGTCGCGGATCGGCGCGGGCGCGCCGAGCCGCTTCCGCAGATCCACCAGCGGAATCACCTGCTCGCCGAACACAAAGACCCCTTCCAGAAAGGCCGGGGCGCTGGGCAGGGGCGTGGGCTCCTGATATCGCAGGATGCGCTCGGCCTCGAAGATGTTGACGGCGAACGCCTGCGACCCGACACGAAACACCACCAGCTGGACGTCATCGCCCGTGCTCATGCGGCTGCCTCCGCGCTGCGCGATCCCATACGCTCGACGAGCGCGCCCACCTCCACGACGGGGACCAGCGCCCCCGCCCACCGGACGCCGCCCGATGCCCACCCCGTCCCCCACTCGGGCGGCAGCGGTTCGGGAACCTGTCGCACGAGATCCACAGCCTCGTCCACTTCGAGCACCACCCGCCGCGTCCCCGCAAGCACCACGACCCCCACGCTGCCGCGCTCGGCCGGTGCCGCACTCCGGGCGATCAGCGCGCCGAGATGGACCACCGGCGCGAGGCCGTCCCGCACCGCGACCACGCCGCGGACGGCGGGCACCAGACCGGGAGCGGGAACCGTGGTGTCGATCGTGAGCACCTGCTCGAGGTCCTCCAGCGGGAGGGCGACCGTGCGGTCCGCGCTGCGCACGAGCAGGCAGGTCGTCACGGACCCGCCCGGCGCCCCACCGCCGCCGCGATGTGCGCGGCGATCGCATCCAGCGGCGCGATGGTCTCCACGCCGCCGAGTTGGACCGCGACCTGTGGCATGCCGTAGATCACGGCCGTGGCGCGATCCTGGGCGATGCCCGCGCCACCGGCATCCCGGATCGCGCGCAGCCCTGCCGCACCATCCCGGCCCATTCCGGTCAGCACCACCCCTACGGCGCGCGCGCCGAACGCCGCCGCCACGGACCGGAACAGCGGATCGGCGGCCGGCCGCACCCCCCACAGGGGCGGCGTTTGGTCGAGCCGCACCTGCGGCCCGTCGCTGGAACGCTCCACCCGCATATGATAATCGCCCGGGGCGATGTACGCCGTGTCGCTGAGGAACGGCACGCCGTCGTCGGCCTCGACCACGCGGAGCGCACTGCCCTGATCGAGTCGCTCTGCGAGACTGCGGGTGAACTTGGGCGGCATGTGCTGCACGATCAGCACGCCGGCGTTCCCCTCGGGTGCGAGGCGCGGGATCACTTCGGCAAGCGCTCGCGGGCCGCCGGTGCTCGCGGCGATCGCCACCGCGACCCGCGCGCGCCCCTGCATCTCCGCCACCCCGTGCGACCGGATCGGCAGCGCCGGCGTCGGACGCCGGGCCAGCACCGGCACGCGCGCGACGTCCGCGGCGACGGCCGCATCGAGGGCCGTGAGCAGGGCCGGGCCGATCGCCTCGAGGGTGGCCCGCTGCCGGTCCCCGGGCTTCGCGACGATCTCGACCGCCCCGAGCTCGAGCGCGCGGATCGCCGTGGCGGTTCCCGGTCCGGCATAGGCGCTCACCACGACGATCGGCGTCGGCGCCTCGCTCATGATGTAGCCGATCGCGCCCAGTCCGTCGAGCTCCGGCATCTCGAGGTCCATCGTCACCACGTCCGGGCGGTACCGGTGGACCTTCTCCAGCGCGTCCATCCCGTCCCGCGCGGCGGCGACGACGCGATAGCGCCCCGACTGCTCGATCAGGTCGCTCAGCACGCGGCGCATCAGCGCGCTGTCGTCCACGACGAGCACCGTGCGGGCCGGGCCCCCGCTAGAGGCGTTCGGGCTCACGTCCGACGGACCGCACGGTGAGCGCGCCCGACTCCACGACCAGCCAGACCGAGCGCCCGATCTCGCCTCCCACCGCCTCTCCCGTGATCGGGATCGCCGCCGCCTCCAGCGCGGCGCGACACGCATTGACGTTCCGCTGGCCCATCTGCACCGCGCCGGCGGGCACCAGGTTGGTGAACATGCTGGCCCCACCCACCAGGCGTGCCGAGAGGCGCCCGCGCACTGCCCCCGCGCGCAGCGTCTCGGCGATCAACAGGGGCACGGCCGTCTCGGCAAAGCGGCCGGGGTTGGAGCGGTCGCGGGAGAGCGAGGTCGACGGGAGCACCACGTGCGCGAGCCCGCCGACCTGCGCCTCCGGGTCATGCAGCACCACGGCCACGCAGCTCCCGAGACCGAGGCAGGCCAGGGTGCCGCCACCCCGGGCCACCGCGTAGTGCCCGAGCCCCACCGCCTGATTCCCGGGCGACCCCGTCATGGACGCCGGTAGATGCGCTCGCGGGTGTCGTCGAGGCGCAGGCGGCCGCGCGCCGCCCCCAGCAAGGTCTCGACCTTGCCGAGCACCAGGATCCCGCCGGGCGCCAGCGCGTCGGCGAACCCGGCGAACAACCGGTCCTGCGTCGCGCGATCGAAGTAGATCACCACGTTGCGGCAGAGCACGACGTCATAGGGTGCCCGCGGCGGCGGGTCCCGCAGCAGGTCGTGCTGCTGGAACCGCACGAGCGCGCGGACCGCCGGCGCGATCTCCCGGACTTCGCCGGGCGCGCAGTACCGGTCGGCGAGCGCCGGCGGCAATTCCTCGAAGGCGGCCGCGCGATAGCGTCCCACCGCGGCGCGCTCGAGGCTCACGCGGTCGAGGTCGGTGGCGTCCACCCTCGCCTGGAGCGGCCCGCTCTCGCCGAGCCGCCGCGCGCACTCGAGCAGCAGGATCGCCATGGTGTACGGCTCCTCGCCGGACGCGCACCCCGCAGACCAGCAGCGCACCGCACCGCGTCGCCTCGTCCACACGTCCGGCAGGTAGCGTTCCGCCAGCGCATCCCACGTCTCGTGATTGCGGTAGAACTTCGTCACGTTGATCGTCAGGGCGTCGAGCAGCCGATCGTACTCGCCTCCGTCGGCCGCGAGCACCCGGGCGTAGTCGGCGTAGGTGTGCGCCCCGCGTGCGCGCATCCGGACGGCGAGCCGCCGCCGCAGGCAACTCTGCTTGTACGCTTCGCAGTCGAGGCCGCGCGCCCGCGCGATCTGCGCCAGGAGCGCCGGGAGTCCGGGGTCCTCGCTCGCCACCATCAGACGAGCGCGCTGAGCGTGTCGAGGTTGGTCCGCGCCAACTCGTGGCTGGGATTCAGCTCGAGGGACTGTTTCCAGTAGGCCGCGGCCTGCTCCCGCTCGCCGCGCCGGTAGGCGATGTTGCCCAGCTTGAAGTACACGTCGTCGCCCAGGTCCGGCTGGAGACGGACGGCCCGCGCGTAGGCGCTGGCCGCGTCGTCGTACTGCCCCGACCGGTACAGCAGGTCGCCCAGGTTCTTCGACAGTTGCGGGACGGCGGGCTCGTCGGCGAGCGCGTCGCGCAGCAGCTCCTCGGCCTGCGCCGCGTCGCCGACGAGCTCTACGAGGGCCGCCAGGTTGTTCGTCAGAATCGGATGCCGCGGGTGCCGCTCCAGCCCTTCCCGGAGGAACGCTTCGGCCTGATCGAACGCGTCCTGGCCGGCCGCCGCGAGCGCCCGACCCCAGTACCACACCGCCGGCAGCGGCTTCTCCCCCGTGACTTCCCGCGCGCGGTCGAGCCGCCCCTCGGCCACCTGGAAGTCCCCGCGCTGCAGCGCGGCGATCCCCCACCCGATCAGAATGCGGGGATCGTGTCGGGCGCGGCCGGCCGCATCGCCGTACGCGGAGTCGGCCCGATCGAGGAAGCCGAGCTGCTCGAAGGCGAGCGCGAGATTGTGGAGCACGCCCGGGCGGGCGCCCAGCAGCTCGGCGGCCTGGCGCAGCGACGCCTCCGCATCACGCCACCGCGCCTGGCGCAGCGCGACGAGCCCCAGATGGAAATGCGCACCCCCGTCGTTCGACCGCAGATCCGTGACGCGCCGGAATTCGCGGGCGGCCTCGTCCAGCATGCCCGTCTTGTAGAACGCGACGCCGAGGTTGCGGTGCTCCTGAATCCGGCTCTCGTTGACCTCCTGCACCTTCGGCGCCTGGCTCCGCCCGACCCGATGCGCGAAGCCGGCGGAGATCAGCCCATAGAGGGCCTTCCCCACGTCGAACTCCACCAGGCCCGAGTCCTCGGTCACCCGCGTCACATCCCGCTTGCCGTCGATCAGCCTGAGGATCTGCGCCTGCTCCGGCGTCAGCTCCACCTCGGAAGCCTGCAGCCGCTCGGCTTCCACCGAGAAGATCAGGTCGAACGACGGGATCTTCTTCTCGATCAGGCTCCACTCGTCCACCCGGCGGGCGCCTTCGAGCAGCAGCGACTCCGGGTTGATCGACACGAGAAACTCTTCGTGGTCGGGCCGGACATCCGACTCGAAGTTGAACGTCCCCTGGGTCCACGTGAACAGGAAGTAGACGGCTTCCTCGATCTGGAGCCGCATGTAGCGCTCCAGGTCGGCCCGCGAGATCATCCCCTCGGCAATCAGGATCTGCCCGAGCCGCCGATCGCGCTCGCGCTCCTGACGCGCGATCGCGGCCTCCAACTGCTCCACCTTCAGCTTCCCGGCCTTGACGAGGATGTCGCCCAGCCGGTCCCGCCGGTTGACGATCGACGCGTACGAGATCCGGCCGCGGTCGAAGTAGATGTAGCCAAAGTTGTTCCGGTCCGCGATCGACAGGCATCCCGTCTTCTGGCCGAGCGCGAGCAGCTGCAGCACGTCCGGCAGGGACGCTTCCTTGAGGCTGCCCTTGATCGCCATCAGCCGACGTCCTCGATGATCCGGTCGGTGATGTTGGGCCACCGCCAGATCACTTTCTCCCGGCTGCGCACGCCGCCGCTCGGGGAGACCACGATGCCGCTCGTCCGGAGCCGCGGCGTCGCGCGGCGCGCCGGCTCGGGCGTCCCCTCGAGCAGGGCGCGGGCCTGGGCCACCGACGGCGACACCCCCTGCAGCTCGGCTTCGCCCACGACGCGCTGGACCGTCCCCGTCACGGTGCGGAGCGACGTCGCCGGCCGATCGGCGAGGTAGGCCGCGAGATCGGGATCCACCTCGCCCTGCCGGCCCTTGAGCTCGCGCGTCACGACCGCCAGCCGCAGCTCCCGGTCGGGCGGCTGCAGCTCGGTCACCAGGCCACCACCGAGTCGCGTCACGAGCCGGTCGTCGATGCCCTCCAGCTCGCGCGGCGGCACGTTGGCCGTGAACACCAGCTGCCGCTGCGTGTCGAGCAGCGCGTTGAACAGATGGAACAGCTCTTCCTGCGACTGCTCCTTGTGCGCCAGCAGGTGGATGTCGTCCAGCAGGAACGCCGTGGCCCGGCGATACCGCGAGCGCCATGCATCGACCCGGTGGCGCTCCATCGCCTGCACCAGCTCGTCGAGGAAGTCCTGGGCGGACAGGCACGCCACCAGGGAGCCCGGGGCGGCGGAGAGCGCGTGCCCGATGCCGTGCAGCAGGTGGGTCTTGCCGAGGCCCGTGGATCCGATCACGACGAGCGGGTTGTACATCGTACCCGGCTGCTCGGCCACCGCGCGGGCGGCGGTGAGGGCGAGCTGGTTCGACCCGGTGCCCACGAAGTCCTCGAATGCCCACGCCGCGGAGGGCCCGGGAGGCGGTGCCAGCCCCTCCTTGGCCGCGTGCACCAGCGCCTCGGCATCCGCCACCCGATCCGGATCGCGGAACACCGGGTCGCCCGCCCGCGCCGGCTCGAGCAGCGTCATCTCCTGCTCGAGTGCCTGCAGGCGCTCCACGTCCTCCTCGAACTGCTTGATCAGCACCTCGGCCCCGACGGGCGTGTCCTGCTCGAGCGGACCGGTGATCCGCTGTACCCGGTACCCCCGACCCTCCCAATACGCCCGGGCCTCGTGCAGCCGGCGGCGCCACGAGTCCATCTGCTGCGCGAGCGCCGCCCCGACCGTCGACACGAACTCGGCGAACTCGTCCGCCGCGCCCGGCGCCACCGGCTCGGTCGGCTCGACGGGCGGCTCCGTCTCCTCCAGACCCAGCAGCGTGCGCACGCCCTCGGTGGTCAACGTGCCCTCATTCACGGCCTGGAACGCGATGAGCCGGTTCAACAGACCCAACAGCTCGCGCACGTTGCGCGCCTCGAACGCCGCGACCGCCGACAGAATCGCCCGCTCGAAATCGACGCCGCGCTCCTCCGCCTTGCGGCGCAGGATCGCGAGCCGCGTCTCGAACTCCGGCGGTCCGATGTCCACCACCAGGCCGCCCGCGAAGCGCGAGATGAGCCGCTCGTCGAGCTGCTCGATCTCCTGCGGCGGGCGGTCGCTGGACAGCACCACCTGGTGCCCCGCCTCGAGCTGCTGCGTGACGAGACGCAGCAGCTCCGCCTGCGTCTCGAGCCGGGTCGTCAGGAACTGCACGTCATCGATCAGCACGATGTCCACCGCGTCGAAGCGGCGGCCGAACGCCTCCCCTTGGCCGGCCGCGACTGCGGCGTGAAACGCCTCGACGAATTCCTCGAGCGTGAGGTACGCGACCGACAGCGTGGGGGAGAGCGATCGCGCATGCGTGCCGACCGCCATGAGCAGGTGGGTCTTCCCCAGGCCGCTCGCGCTGTAGATGAACAGCGGGTTGTAGGCGGTGCCCGGGCTCTCCGCCACGGTGCGCGCCGCCGCCACCGCCAGCCGGTTGCTCGGACCGACGATGAACGCGTCGAACGTGAACCGAGGGTTCAGCTCTGCCGTCACCCGGGTTCGTCCTCGCTCAGCTTGCGCAGCACCCGCTCCGAGATGGCGCGCAGCGTCTCGAACACCCCCTGACCGGTCACCGCCGCCGCACCGTAACTCGGCACCCCGCGGAAATTGAGCTGATCGTCGAGCTCCTCCGGCGTCAGGATGAGATCGCGCGGCAGGTCCTGCTTGTTGTACTGGAGCACGTACGGCACCTCGCGCACATCGATGCCGTGCTCCAGCAGGTTCACCTGGAGGTTCTGCAGGCTCTCCAGGTTCTCATCGAGCTGGCGGGCCTGGCTGTCACCCACGAACACCACACCGTCCGCGCCCTGCAGCACGAGCTTGCGCGTCGCGTTGTAGTAGACCTGACCGGGCACCGTGTACAGCTGGAACCGGGTGGCGAAGCCCGAGATGGATCCCAGCTCGAGCGGCAGGAAGTCGAAGAACAGGGTGCGGTCCGTCTGCGTCGCCAGCGAGACCATCCGCCCCCGCCGCTCTTCGGGCACCCGTCCGTAGATGTACTGCAGGTTCGTCGTCTTCCCGGAGCGGCCCGGGCCGTAGTAGACGATCTTGCAGGTGATTTCGCGGGTCGTGAAGTTGACGAGCGACATAGCGATTACCGGAACAGGGTGGCGAGACTGTCGTGCAGGTCCCGCTCGAAGTCCGCCGCCAGCACGGGGGCTCCCCGGGGGGCCGGCGGCGCCGCCTCGGCGAGGTCCCCCACGAGCCCCTCGAAGAATAGCTGCACCAGCCCGATCGATGAGTCCGGACCGTACACGACGAGCGCGAGCAGCGGGCCGCGCGGCGAGTCGAACTGCGCGAGGAAGATCCCATGCCGCGGGCTCTGGTGATTCAGCGCCCGGAAGCTCCGCTCCTCGAGCATCCGCGCCATCTCACCCGTCGAGGCGGCAATGCCGGCCCCGAGCGCGGCCGCCGCCATCACGTCCACGGCCCGGACGAAGCCGTACTGTGCCAGCACCTGCCCGGCCGGGGTCATCAGCAGCGCGAGCCGCGCGCCGGTCTCGCCCAGGAAGCGCTCCAGCGGCGCCCGCAACCACGGCTCGATGACCCGCGCCTGCCTCATGCAACCTCCGCCACCGCGCGCAGCATCTCGAGGCGGGCCAGGCCGACGTTGACCACGGAGTCCGCGATGGTGACGAGGAGCACGCCTTGCCCGGCCGGCACCAGCAGCAGGGCGCCGCGCGCCGCCTCGAGGTGCACGAAGGTCGCGCTCCCGACCCCGGTCGCCGCCGCCGCGCGCTCCAGGCGGCTGGCCAGCGCGGCGGCGAGCGCTGCCAGCGCGTTGCCACGCACACCCTCCATCAGGGACTCGGCGATGACGAGCCCGTCCTCGGCGGCGACGAGCAGCGCGCCGCGCACACCGCGGACCCGGGTCACCTGGTCGAGGATTCGCACCAGATGGGCCGTCATCCGCGCTGCGCCTCGAGCCAGCCGCGGGCTGCCGCGGCCGCCCGCCGGGCCAGCAGCGCCACGCGGCCCGCCGGCACCGCACGATCCCGCTTCACCAGCAGCAGCGCGTCCGGCGCCGGTGCCGACAGATGGAGGTGGCCGGCCGTCCCCTCGACCACGATTGCGCCCCAGTCGCCGAGCTCCAGCAGCCGCGCCGTGCGCTCGGCCTCCTGCGCGGCCCCGGCCACGTACGCGGCCACCTCCTCCGCCACGTCGCTGCCGGTGACGCTCCGCAGCGCTCCGCCGAGCACGAGCCCGCGACGGTCCGCCAGGAGCAGCCCGTGCTCCGCGCCTTCGAAGCCGGCGAAGATGTCGGTCCCGGCACGGATGCGTTCCTCGGCGAGCCGTCGCTCCGCCTCTTCCCGCACCGTCTGGAGTGCCTGCACCACGCTCTCGTCGGTCGGATCCACGCCCAACGCGCTCTCCAGACGGTCGAGCGCGCCGTCGAGGTCGCCGTCGCGAAACGCCAGGTAGGCCAGGCCCTTCAGCGTGCCGACGTGCCGCGGGTCCAGCACGAACGCCCGCTCCCAGGCCTCGCGCGCGGCGTCGACGCTCCCGGCATCGGCCAGGATCCGGGCATAGAGGTCGTGCGCGTCGGCGCGATCGGGGTGACGCTCGAGGCCGGCCCGCACCACCGTCGCCGCCGCGTCGAGCTGCTCCCGCAGCCGCAGCGCTTCCGCCAGCCGCAGGAACGCCAGGCTGTTCGGATCGCGCGCCAGCTCCGCGGTCAGCGCCCGGATGTCATCCGTCATGGTGCTCCTTCAGGTAGCCCTGCAGCGCGCGCGCGGCGGCCAGGGCCTTGGTCAGGCGACCGCGCAGGAGCCCATCCTCGCCCGCCTCGCGCGACAGGGCGAGCCAGCGCTCCCACCACCCCGCGGCGTCCCCGAATTGTCCCTGCGCGAGCAGCGCGTCCCCGAGCAGCCGGTGGGCATCCGCCAGGGCCGGGTCGAGCCCCAGCGCGCGTCGGGCTGCGGCCTCGGCCTCGCGCGCCCGCCCGGCGGCCAGCTGCACCCGCGCGGCGACGAGGTGCGTCCGCGGGTCGTTGGGGTAGCCCGCCGCCAGCGCTTCCGCCTCGAGGCGCGCCGTCTCGACATCCCCCGTTTCGAGCAGGCGGCCCAGCTCGGCCAGGGTGTCCTCGACCCGTTGCGGCCGTGCCGCGTCCAGCTCGGCCCGCCGGAGATCGTGCAGCGTCACCACGCCGCTGCTGTAGAGGCCGAACACGGTCTTGGCCACGTCGAACTCCGACCGCCCCAGGGCCGCCGCCATCTCGCGCAGGTCACGGGTGCCGTCGATCAGGGCCAGCACTTCCCATTCCGGCGGGCGGAGGTCCAGCACCGCCTCGCGCTGGTCCGCTCCCGTGGCCAGCGCCGGCACGACTCCAAGATGGGGCACCTGCCGCTCGATCCGCGACCACTCGTCGATCCGGCGCGCCCCCTCCATGAGCAGGGCCTCGGTCGGGATCCGGATTCCCGCCTCGGTCCGCAGACCGCCGAGCGGGCCCTCGACGAACGAGAAGTAGCCCTCGCGCCAACCGATCACCTCGAAGACCACCTCCTCGATCTGCATCCGGATGAGCCGCTCGAGCTCCCGTTGCGCCACGGCCCCCAGCTCGACGAGGATCTCGCCGAGGCGCCGCGTGTCGCCCGCCTCCTGGCACGCCCGCGCACGCGCGAGCTCCGACTCCGTGATCTTCCCGGAGCGCACCAGCAGCGCCCCCAGCGGGTGCGGATTCGAGCGGATCTCGGCGGCGACCACGGCACCCTGATCGAAGTAGATCGTTCCCTGGTTCCGCCGCAGCGGCGAGGTGACGCGCAACACCCCCGTCTTCCGGCTCAGGTCGAGCAGGTGGAAGACGTCGTGCAGTCCGAGCTCCTTGAGCGGTCCCTCGATCGCCATGCTCAGGCCGCCTCGACCCGGAAGATGTGCTTGAGGTCCAGCGCCGTCCGCGCGTGCCGCCGCGCCCGCTGCGCGTAGGGCCCGGTCGGATCCAGCGCCACGACGCGTTCCCAGCAGCGCACCGCCTCACTGTAGCGGCGCAGCCGCGCCAGCGCGACCCCCGCATAGAAGTGCGCCGCGACGTGCTGGGGATCATGCGCCATCACGCGGTGGAAGGCCTGGAGCGCCGCCTCGAGGCGCCCGTCGTCCACCAACGCGTGGGCCAGCGCGAGGAGCGCATCGAGGTCCGACGGATCGCTCCCCAGGAGGTCCGCCAGCAGGTTCACCGCGACGCGCGCCCGGCCGGTGCGGCGCAGCACCCGGGCGAGCAGCACCGCCGCCTCGCTGTACGTCGGCAGCCGGTCCAGCGCCGTGCGATAGGCGGCCTCCGCCGCCGGCCAGTCCTCGCGCCGCTCGTGGACCGCGCCGAGTGCCACGAACGCCTGCGCGAGGCGCGGATCGAGGCGCACCGCCGCCTCGAACGCGTGGCGCGCCGCGCCGAGATCGCCCAGGCCGAACGCGATGTCGCCCTCGAGCTTGAGCACGTCGGCCCGCTCCGGCGCCCGCTCCCGCGCCCACCGCACCGCCTCCAGCGCACCGCCGGGGTCGCCCCCGGCGCGCCGCGCCTCGGCCAGGACGATCAGCACGTCGGGGTCCGTGCCGGCTTCGGCCGCCAGGCGCTCCACGTCCGGCAACGCCTCGCGCCCCCGCCCCAGCGCCAGCAGGGCGCGCCCCTCTCCGAGACGTGCGTCGTGCCGCTCCGCATCCCGCGCGCGGGCGGCGCGGAACCGCTCAAGCGCCTCGCCGTGCAGGCCCCGGCGCGCGAAGATCGTCCCGCTCAGCGCCAGCGCCTCCGTCTCGTCGGCGCCCCGCGTCACCGCGCGGTTGCACTCGGCGGCCGCGAGCTCCAGCAGGCCCTTCGACAGGTAGTCCCGCGCCATGGCAAGCGGATCGGTTACCCGTCCGGTGCTCGGCCGCCGTAACGGCCGATCCAGCTCCCGGAAGATCTGGTCGAGCACTCCCGCATCGAACTGGAGCGGCTGCGGCGCGAGATCTGTGGTGACATCCGCCGAAATCTCGGGCGCGACCGCGATCGTCGGGTCCTCGTATTGCAGGTCGATGGTGAGACGGAACTTCTGCGGGACGTAGTAGGGATCGAGTGTCTGCGCCCGTGTGACCGCGCGCAACGCGCCGTCGTAGTCTCCCAGGGCGGAGAGCGCGAAGCTCAGGTTGTAGTGCGCCTCGGCGGCGGTGGGATCGGCCTCGACCGCGCGCGCGAACGCGTTGCGCGCGTCGGCCACCCTCCCCAGCTCGTTCAGCACTAGGCCGATGCCGTTCCAGGCCGGCGCGGAGGCGGGATCGAGATCCAGCACCTGGCGGTAGACCTGCAGCCCGAGCTGGTGGCGCCGCAGGTGCGCCAGCAGCAGCCCGAGGTTCAGCCGGGGGACCGCGAGCTCCGGACCGACACGGAGCGCGTCGTGCAGGGCCTCGACCGCCTCGTCGTGCCGGCCCTGATGGGCAAGCGTGACCGCGAGGTTGTTGCGCGCGAGCGCGTAGTCGGGCGCCAGATCCAGCGCGCGGCCGTACGCCCGGATCGCCTCGGTGGGCTCACCGAGCTGGTGCAGCACCACGCCGTACTCGTTCCACAGCTTCGGCACGTCCGGCACTTCGCCCGTCAGGCCGGCGTACAGCTCGCGCGCCGCCGGGTAGTCCCGCCGCAGCAACTGCACCTCCGCCATCGCCTGGAGCGTGAGCCGCCGGTCCTCGCCCCGCTCGAGCCCCAACTGGTACTCACGCAACGCATCGGCGTAGTAGCCCTGCTGGCGGAACGCGAGCCCGAGGTTGTAGTGCGCCAGGGCCCGCCCTTCCGCGATCTCCGGCATCAGGGCCGGCGGCACCCGCACGGGGGCATCGCGGCGCGCCGTGGCGTACCGCTCGAGCGACAGATTGGTTTGCGCCCGCCCCAGCGTGGGGTTCAGACGCTTGGCCCGGGCGGCGGCGTCGCGCGCGTCCTGGGCACGCTGCAGATCGCCGTACACGAACGCCAGCAGATAGTGCGCGTCCGCGTTCTCGGGGTTCAGCTCCACGGCGCGCTCCAGCGCGGCCAGGGCTTCGGCGTTCAGTCCCCGGTTGTACAGGGTCTCGCCGAGGTAGAAGTGCACCACGCTGCTCTGGTCGTCCAGCTCGCGCGCCCGGGTGAACCACTCCGTGGCGAGCTCGAGCCGCCCGCGCAGCTTCTCGGCCAGGCCAATTTGCAGGATCGCCGGCAGGTCCTGGGGGTTCCGATCCACCAGGACCTGAAACTCCTGCGCGGCCGCGTCGTGCTGGCCCAGCGAGGCGTACGCGCGCCCGAGCTCCCAGCGGGCGTCGCGATCGGCCGGATCGGCCCGCAGGCGCTCCTGCAGCTCGGCGACCCGGCGGTCGTAGTAGCCGGTCTGCTTGTAGGCGATCTCCAGGTTGCGCCGCGCGATGAGCATCTTCGGGTCGAGCTCGAGCGCGCGGGCGAACGACTCGATCGCCTCGTCGATCAGCCCCTTCTGATAATAGAGGACGCCGAGATTGTTGTGCGCGCCGGGGTCGGAGGGATCGATCCGGCGGGCGAAGGAGCGGAGGGTCTCCCGCTCCTGGGAAGGGAGCGCCGGCGCGTTCATCACGTCACGTCAGGCGAATGGCGTCGAAGATGGCCTTGAGGGACGCCAGGTCCGGCAGCAGGAGAAAGTGCCCCTGCAGGCGGCGGTCCGCTTCGGTGAAGTGGAAGTCCGTGTCGATGCAGAACACGAAGTCGCGATCCTGCCCGAAGTTGAGATACGTGGTGGTGAGCACCGCCGCCGACAGATCCACCACGAGGCTCGGCACCGACGGCAGCAGTAGCATCCCCATGAAATCGGAGAGCGCGTTCAGGTACGCGCCGGCAAGGATGTTCCCCGCCTCCTTGAGGCCGGACTGCTCCAGCTCCCCGAAGGTGCGCGTCGTCCCGGGCGTCCGCCGCAGCAGCAGATCGCACAGCAGGTGCGCGTTCTCCTCCGGAAACAGCAGGAGCGTGCGCCCGGTGAGATCGCCGAGCACGTGCATCAGCACCGCGGCCACCACCGACTCCGGGTTGCCCATCGTCTCCGGCACGTCCTCGAGCCGCGAGATGGTGATCTGCGGCACGTTGATCATGATGCGCCGGCTCGTGAGCTGGGACAGCGCGGTCGCGGCATGGCCAGCGCCGATGTTCGCGACCTCCTTCAGCGCGTCCAGCTGCAGCTCCTTCAGATCTCGCACGTCATCCATGCGCCGCTCTCCCCCGCGTCTCGGACTCGCCCCTCACACCAGCCCGCCCGCATCCAGGATCAGTACCGGCTCGCCATCCCCGAGCACTGTTGCACCGCTGAAGATCCGCAGGGTTCCGCGCGGGGGCACGAACGCCTTCACGACGATTTCCCGCTGTCCCTCCATCCGATCGATCACCAGTCCCGTGCGCCGGTCGCCGACCTGCAGGACCACCACCGGACGCTGGACCGGCGGCTCGCCATCCACCTGGAGGAGCTCGCGCAGGTGCACGAGCGGCAAGACTTCGTCGCGCACGAGCAGGGCGTCCCGCCCGTCGAGGCTCGTCATCGCCCAGCTGCCAAGCTCGACGGTCTCCGCCACGTGCGTGAGCGGCAGGGCGTAGCGCTCCGCTCCGACCCGCGCGAGCAGCGCCCGCACGATCGCCAGGGTCGGCGGCAGGCGCAGCGTGAAGGTCGTGCCCGCCCCCGGCGTGCTCTTGACCTCGACGGAGCCCCCGAGCTCGCGCATCCGCGTCACCACGACGTCCACGCCCACCCCCCGCCCCGAGACCTCGGACACCTGCTGGGCCGTGCTGAACCCCGCGCTGGCCAGCAACCGGAGCAGCTGATCGTCGGTCAGCTCGGCGACGCCGGCCTCGGCCACGCCGCGGCGCTTGGCTTCCGCGAGGATCTTCTCCCGGTCGATGCCGCGACCGTCGTCCGACACCATGATGGCGATCGTCCCGCGGTCGCGGAGCGCGGCCAGCACGATGGTCCCCTCCGGCGGCTTCCCCGCGGCCAGCCGCCGCTCCGGCGTCTCGATGCCGTGATCCACCGCGTTGCGCAGCAGGTGCACCAGCGGATCGCCGATCTCGTCGAGAATCGCGCGGTCCAGCTCGATCTCCTTGCCCTCCACCCGGAACACCACCTGCTTGCCGAGCTGGCGGCTGAGGTCCCGCACGAGGCGCGGAAACCGGTCGAACACCTGCCAGACCGGCGTCATGCGGGCCTGGATGATCTCCGATTGGAGCCGGGACGTCAGCGCCGAAACCGCGGCCACGCTCTCGCCCAACTCCGGGTCGCTCCTGGCAACGCCGATGTGCTCGAGTCGTCCACGCGCCGTCACCAGCTCGCCGATCACGTTCATCAGCACGTCGAGCCGCCGCAGGTCGACCCGGATATGCCGGCTGCGCCCCGGGTCGCGCTCGGCGTCGGGGGTCGACTCCCCCACATCCACCTCCACCTGCTCGACATCGCCCGCCGAGCGGATCTCGGCCGTGATCCGCTCGACACCCTCCGTCGTGTCGACCCGGAACGTGAATCGGCCGTCGAACCCCTCGCTCTCGATCGCCGCCGGAGCCGGCTCGACACCGATCACCGGACCGAGCCGCTCCATGCGCTTGAGCACGAGCAGCGCGCGCGCCCCCATGAGCGGGGAATCCGCGCGCAGGACGACCAGCACCCGGCGACCGACGCCGACCGGCGCGGCCACGAACGAGATGCGGCGGCGCGCGCGGCCCGGCTCCTCCGGCTTCTCGTGCCCGCGCGCGGCCTCCTGCAGCGCCTCCAGCAGCGGCATCACGTCCACCGTCGCGTCGCGCCCACTCACCGACGCCTCGACCAGCTCCTCCAGCACGTCCGCCGTCCGGAACAGCAGCTCCAGCTCGGCATCCACGACCGGACGCTGCGACTGGCGCAGCAGATCCAGCAGGGTCTCCGCGCGGTGCGCGAGGTCCGCCACCCGGGCGTACCCCATCGTCGCGGCCATCCCCTTGATCGTGTGGACCGCGCGGAAGATCCCGGCCACCGGCTCGGGGTGGTCGGGCCGTTGCTCCCATTCCAGGAGCAGCCGGTTGAGCGTGTTGAGATGGTCCCGGGTCTCGGACCGGAACAGCTCGGCGTACTGGGACAGATCCATGCCCTACCCCAGGACCCGCTGGACGGCCTCCAGGACGCGCGACGGCTGGAACGGCTTGACGACGAAATCCTTGGCGCCGGCCTGAATCGCCTCGACCACCAGCGCCTGCTGCCCCATCGCGCTGCACATCAGAATCCGGGCGGCCGGATCGGCCTTGACGATCTCGCGAACCGCGTCGATGCCCCCCATGTCAGGCATCACGATGTCCATGGTCACGAGATCCGGCTTGAGGTGGGTGTACTTCTCCACGGCCTGCAGACCCGTCTCCGCCTCCCCCACGACCTCGAAGCCCGCCTGGGTGAGGATATCGGAGATCATGGTCCGCATGAAGATGGCATCATCGCAAACCAGCACCGTGTGGCTCACGCGTCCTCCTATGCGGTCAGCAGCGGCCCCAGCAGGGCGTCGAGGTCGAGTATGACGAACGTGCGATCGCCGTGGCGCCCCACCGCTCGGACGACCGCCGGATCGATCCCCACCAGCGTCTCGCGCGCCGCCAGATCCGTTGCCGGCACCGGCACGAGATCGAGCACCTCGTCCACGGTCAGGGCGACCGCGGTGTCGCGCCAGCGCATCAGTACCACCGCGCCGGTGGCTTCGGGTGCCGCGCGACCCAACAGCCTCGCCCCGTCGATCAGCGAGACGAGCTCGCCGCGTACATTGATCAACCCTGCGACGGCCGGCGGTGCCCCGGGGATTCTGGTCGCCCGCTGCATCGGCAGGATCTCGCGCACGGCAGCCGCCTCGGCGGCGCACACCATGTCGTCTACGCGGACCAGCAGGAGACGCGCCGCGAAGTCGGCCATCTTATTTAAAGAAGCCAAGATAGTCCAGCGGAGAAGACCGAGCAAGCATGTCCGGATCCTCTGCGGCGGCCGCCAGCGCGGCCCGCAGATCCGCGGGCCACTCCGCCCGGAACTCGAGCCAGGCCCGCGTGTCCGGGTGCGCGAACGCCAGGCGCGCCGCGTGGAGCGCCTGGCGCGGTGTCGCCCGCTCCAGCGCCTCCGCGGCCCGGCGCGCCGGGCCGGAAACCCGCCGGCTGCCGCCCCCCCCGTACGTCGGATCCCCGACGACCGGATGGCCCACGTGGGCGAGATGCACGCGAATCTGGTGCGTGCGGCCGGTGCCGAGCCGGACGCGCACGAGGTCGCCCATGGCGAACCGCGCAACCGGCTCCACCCGGCTCCGCGCGGGGCGCCCGGTGGCCACGACGGCCATGCGCTTGCGATCCACCGGGTGGCGCGCAAGCGGCGCGTCGATATCCAGCGGCCGGTCGATGTGCCCCCAGATCAGGGCGGCGTAGTGCCGCTCCACCCGGCGCAGCGCGATGGCCTTGGCGAGGCGTCGATGCGCCTCGTCCGTCTTGGCGACGATCATCAGCCCCGACGTGTCCCGGTCGAGACGATGCACGATGCCGGGACGTTCCCGCGCGCCGACGGCGAGCGGAACCCCGTGGGCCACCAGCGCGTGGACGAGGGTTCCCTCCCAGTGACCGGGCGCGGGGTGGACAACGAGCCCGGCGGGTTTGTCGAGCACGAGCAGCTGGGCATCCTCGAACACGATCGCGAGGGGAATGGGATGCGGCACGAGCGGGCGGGCCGGCGGGCCCGGCGCACCGAGCTGGACCTCCACGAGATCGGCGCGTGCGAGCGGCCGCCCGGCCCGGCCCGGCACGCCGTTGACCGTCACGGCGCCGGCGGCGATCAGCCGTCCCGCTTGGGTGCGCGGGAGGCACAGTTGGTCGGCGAGGAAGCGGTCGAGCCGTTCGGTGGCGGACGCCGCGACCTGGAATGTCACGGTCCACCCCGACGGACCGGCGACATCAGGGGGAGAGCTCGGCGGCGTCGGCCTGCGGAGCGGCCCGCTCACCGTTCCTCCCTTCGTGCCACAGCACCAGCGCGAGGGCCACGGCGCCGCAGCTTACGGCCATGTCGGCCACGTTGAACGTCGGCCAGTGAAACGAGCCGATCCACACATCGATGAAGTCCACGACGCCGCGTCCCCCCCGCAGGCGGTCGAGCAGGTTGCCGACCGCGCCGCCGCACACCAGCGCGAGCGCGAACAGCCGGATCCGCTGCGCCGCCCGCGTCTGGCGCACCATGCTCCCCAGCACCACCAGGGCCGCGAGCGCGAGGACCGTGAAGACCCAGCGCGAGTAGGCGCCGACGTGGATGCCGAACGCGGCTCCGGGATTGTACACCAGTCGCAGCGTGAGCCAGTCGCCGAGCAGCCGCACCGGGACACGCCCCAGCGTCGCGACCGCGGCCCGCTTCGTGATGAAGTCCAGGACGACGACCCCGAGCAGCACTCCCCAAAACAGGCCTCGCCTAGCGCCGCTTGTCACTGTCCTCTTCCTTCGCCTTGCACTTGATGCAGAGGCGCGCGTGGGGCAGCGCGTCGAGGCGCTCGAAGCTGATCTCCTCGCCGCACTCCTGGCACTGCCCGAACGTCTCGGGCGACTGATACAGGCGTCGCAGCGCCTCGTTGACGTGCCACAGGTAGCGGCCCTCCTTGGACGCGAACAGGAACTCCTTCTCGCGCTCCATCGCGTCCGTTCCCTGGTCCGCCATGTGGAACGAGTAGGACGACAGGTCGCCGTCGGAATCCTGCAGGGTCCCGGAAAACGACTTCCCGTGAATCCCCAGCTCCTTGGTGACACGAGCGCGTTCTTCCAGGAGCCGCTTCTCGAGATGTGCCAGCTGCTTCTTGTTCATGTCGCGCTTCCGTCTGAAGTCAGGCCGACGCCCCGTGCGTCGAGCCGCCCTGGTCGTGTCGCCTCACGGCGATGACGACGCGCCGCCCGTCGATCTCGGCCTCCTCCCGCACGTCCGGATCGCCGAGCTCGGCGCCGAGCTCCACGCGCCGGGCCAGCGTCTCCCCGGCGATGAAGTCCTCGAACGCCCCCGCCGAGGCGAGCACCTCGCCGTCACCGGAAACACTTAAAGTAATGCGGGTGATGTATTCGTACCCAGCCTCCTTGCGGAGCCGCTGGACCCGGTTGACCACCTCGCGCGCCAGTCCCTCCTGGCGCAACGCCGGCGTGAGGCGGGGGTCGAGCGCGACGACGAACGGCCCGTCGCTCTGGACCAGCCAGTCGGTGGCGACGTCCCGCTCCACGACGACATCCTCCGGCCGGAAGCGGACCGGCCGCCCGTCGGCCTCCACGACCACGTCGTTGCCGGCCTCCAGCGCCTGGAGCTGCTCGGTCGTCAGCGCCGCCGCCAGCTGCGCCGCCCGCGGCGTGTCCTTGCCGTAGATCTTGCCGAGGCTGCGGTAGTTCGGCTTGCCGCGCAGGCGCACCAGCTCGGCGTCCGCCGCCAGGGCGACCGTCTTGACGTTCACCTCCGCCGCCAGCACGCCGAGCAGCCGGTGGAACGCGTCCCCGCGCGCCGCCGCCGGCACCGCGACGCGCATCCCGGTCAACGGCTGACGCACCCGCAGCCCCGCCGCATCGCGCGCCGCGCGCGCCAGCGTCGCGAGGCGCCGGACCGCATCCATCGCCGCCGCCAGGGCCGCGTCGCCGCCGCCGCGCGCCGCGGGCATGCGCTCGAGGTGCACCGAGCGGCCCGTGAGCCGGCGGTGGATCGCGTCGCTCAGGAACGGCGCGGCGGGTGCGAGCAGACGCGCCACGACGACCAGGGCGTCGTACAGGGTCGCCAGCGCCGCCGGGTCCGCCTGGGCGTCCGGTGCCCAGAACCGCCCCCGATTGGTCCGCACGTACCAGTTGGAGAGATCGTTGTCACAGAAGTCGAGCAGCGCCCGCACCCCGCCCGTGACGTCGAAGCCATCCCACGCGCTGCGCACGTCGGCGACCAGCCGGTCGAGACGATCGAGCAACCAGCGATCGACCGGCGGACGGACCTCCGGCGGTGGCGCGGAGGCCGCCGTCCACCCCTCCGCGTACAGACAGAAGAAGCCGTACGAGTTCCGCAGCCGGTGCAGCGACGCGCCCGCCACCTCCGTGATAGACGTCGCGTCGAACCGCTTCGGCAACCACACCTGACTCGACGCGAGCAGGTAGAGCCGCACCGTGTCGGCGCCGTGCTCCGCGACCGCCTGCCACGGGTCCACGACGTTGCCGACGCGCTTGGACATCTTCCGCCCCTCCGCGTCGAGCACCAGCCCGGTGACGATCACGTTGCGGTACGCCGGGCCGTCGAACGCGCCGGCGGCGATCGCGAGCAGGGAGTAGAACCAGCCGCGCGTCTGATCGAGTCCCTCGCAGATGAAGTCGGCGGGGAAGTGCCGCGCGAACTCGGCCTGGTGCGCGAACGGGTAGTGCCACTGTCCGTAGGGCATGGCTCCCGAATCGAACCACGCGTCAATCACCTCCGGCACCCGCCGCATGACGCCGCTGCAGCTCGGGCAGCGGGCGACGATGTCGTCGACGAACGGCTTGTGCGGATCGAAGTCCGGGCCGAGCGGCGCCCCGGTCAGGGCCGCGAGCTCGGCGTACGAGCCCACCACCACCACGTGCGACGCATCCGTCTCACAGCGCCACACCGGCAGCGGCGTGCCCCAGTACCGGTCGCGCGACAGCGCCCAGTCGATGTTGTTCTCGAGCCACTCGCCGAACCGGCCCACGCCGACTTCGGGCGGGACCCAGCGCACGGCGGCGTTGATCGCGAGCATCCGGTCACGCACCGCAGTCGTCCGGATGAACCACGAGCGCCGCGCGTAGTAGATCAGCGGCGAGTCGCAGCGCCAGCAGAACGGGTAGCTGTGCTCGTAGCCCTCGGCCTCGTACCGCCCGAACAGCGATCCCTCGTCCGCCAGCCGCGCCGCGACCAGGGGATTCGCCTCGAAGACGGTCCTGCCGTTGATCGCGCTCCACCGCGTGTCCTGAAAGCGCCCGGAGGCGTCCACCGGATTGACGAACGCGATTCCCTCGCGCTGCGCGGCGGCGTAGTCGTCCGCCCCGAATGCCGGTGCGAGATGCACCAGCCCCGTCCCCTCGTCGCTGGTCACGAAGTCGCCCGGAATCACCCGGAACGCGTGATCGGCGTCGACGGGCACGGCGTCGAGCAGCTGCCGGTATCGCCGGCCCACCAGCTCGCGCCCTTCCCACTCGCCCAGCCGCGGGAACTCCCCGAGTGCCTTGCCGTGCGTGGCACCGGGAATCGCCTTGCTCTCGGCGATGCCCCGCTCGACGATGACGCGGCGCCCGTCGACATCCAGCTCGACGTAGTGCAGGTCGGGGTGCACCGCCACCGCCACGTTGGACGGCAGGGTCCAGGGCGTCGTCGTCCAGACGAGCAGATGGCGCGGCCGGCCGTCGGCGGCCGGCTCTACGAGCCGGAACAGCACGTAGATGGAGGGGCTGCGGTGCGTCGCGTACCCCAGAGCGAGCTCGTGGCTCGACAGCACCGTGCCGCACCGGGGGCAATAGGGCAGCACCTTGTGCCCCTCGAACAGCAGATCCCGCTCGTGGAACCGCTTGAGCAACCACCACACCGACTCCACGTAGTCGTTCGTGTAGGTGACGTAGGCCCGGTCGTACTCGAGCCAGTATCCGATGCGGGCGGAGAGCTGTTCCCAGTCCGCCTTGTACCGGAAGACGCTCTCCCGGCAGCGGCGATTGAATTCCGCAACGCCGAGCGCCTCGATGTCCGCCTTCCCGGAGACGCCGAGCGCCTTCTCGACCTCGATCTCCACCGGCAGCCCGTGCGTGTCCCACCCGGCGATCCGCGTCACCTGCCGGCCGCACATCGTCTGGTAGCGACACACGAGGTCCTTGATCGTGCGGGCGAAGACGTGGTGGATGCCCGGTCGCCCGTTGGCCGTCGGCGGCCCCTCGTAGAACACGAACGGCTCCCCGTCCTGCGTGGCCCGCAGGGTCTGGCGGAACAGCCCTTCCCGCTCCCACATCGCGAGCAGGTCGCGCTCGAGCGCGTCGGCGCTCGCGTAGTGCAGCGGATCGAAGGCCATGCCGTGCGGTCGAGTCAGGCGTTCACGGCCGCGCCGGCGACGCCGCGGCCCGCGCGTGCGCGGCGAGCGCCTCCACGTCGGCCAGGGAGCGGTCGAGCAACGCGCGGTAGGCCACCAGGTACGCCGAGAAGTGGCGATGCGCCTCCTCGGTGTCCCGTCGCACATCGCGCTCCGCATTGCGCGCCTCGGCGAGCAGGGCGTCGCTCTGGGCCCGCGCCTCCCGCAGGAGCAACTCCGCTTCCTGCCGCGCCACGGCCTCCGTGCTGGCACGAAGCTGCTGCGCCGCGACCAGCGCGTCGTTCAGCGCCTTCTCGCGCTCGCGGAACGCCTTGAGCTGCTCGCGCAGCGTGTGCACCCGCTCTTCGAGCGTCGCCCGCTCCCGCAGCAACCGCTCGATCTCATCCGCGACGCGCCCCCGAAGATCCTCGACGGCCGTCCGCTCGTAGCCGAACGCCGCCCGGCGGAACTCCTGTGCCCGCACGTCCACCGGCGTGAGGCGAAACTCATCGTTCATGTGGCTCGCTCCCCGAACAGCACCGTGCCAAGCCGCAGCAGCGTCGCTCCCTCTGCGACCGCGGCCCGGAAATCACCGCTCATCCCCATCGAGAGGTCCGCCAGCGGCCGCGCGGGCGCCGCGAGGCGATCACGCAGCTCGCGCAACGCGGCGAACACCCGGCGTTGCACCCCCTCGTCGTCCGTGAACGGTGCCATGGTCATCAACCCGATCAGCTCGATGCCGGCCAGACTCCCCATCGCGTCCACCAGCGACTCGGCAGCGGCCGGATCGCACCCGCTCTTCTGTTCCTCCCCCGCGATGTTCACCTGGAGCAGCGCCCGCAGACGCGTCCCGGCCCGCTGCGCCGCCTCGCTGACCGCCTCCCCTACCCGCGCGGAATCGAGCGAATGCACCACGGCAAACCGCGCCCCGACCAGCTTGGCCTTGTTGGTCTGGAGGTGCCCGATCAGGTGCCACCGCACCGGCAGGGCCAGCGCCTCCTGCTTGGCGAGGGCCTCCTGGACGCGATTCTCTCCCACGTCCGTGATGCCCGCCCGCCAGGCCGCTTCGACCGCCGCCGGGCCGTGCGCCTTGGTCACGGCGACCACCGCGACGTTCTGCCGCACGCCTTCGTTGGCCTGTACCTGCGCGATGGCCTCCCGCACCCGCGCCAGGTTCTCCGGGAGGGTCTCGTACGACATAGCCTGTTAAGGTACCGACACTTAGACGGGCCTACAAGCGGGCTTCAGTGCCGCGAATCTCCCACCGCCGTGTCCCCGCCGGGCGGCAGCGGCGGGAACGGCTGCGCCAGCGCCTCGATCACCGCCCCGAGATCGGGCGTCGGCGACAGGTGGTAGGCCTTGCGCAGATTCTCCACGCTGCGCGCGCGGTCGCCGCGCACCTCGTAGGCCTCGCCCAGGGCCAGGAACGGCAGGCTCAGGTTGCTCGCAATCGTGCGGTTGGTGGGGTCGAGCGCAAGCGTGTCGCGCTGAAACAGCCCCGCATAGCGGTACACGTGGTTCACCAGGGAGTCCGTCCGCGGCAGGTCCAGCGCGATGCCGAGCACGCTGCCCGACACCAGGCGGCTCGAGTTGGGAGGAGTGAAATTCACGCGGATCACCAGCGCCTCGCTCGTGAGGTAGCGCTGCAACCCCAGCCAGTTTCCGCTTCCCGCCGTCACGGAGTAGTAGATCGGCCGGCGGCCCGCGTTCTCCTGCATCAGCCGCATCATCAGGATGTCTTTCACGTAGAGCGGCGTGTCGCGCGGGATCGTCCGGCTGACCTGCCCCACCCGGAACAGCAGCGCGCGGCTCGTCCGCTGCGGGTACAGGGTCGCGATCTCCGCATCGGTCCAGGAGAGCACGGGCGGTGGTTCGGCGCGGGCGAGCGGCGCGTACCAGGGGGCCTGTGCCGGATCGAAGCGGCGCACCGGGTTGTCGCGCAGCTGGCGGATGAACCAATCCGTGTTGCCCAGGGAGAGATTCACCACCACCACGTCCTGTCGCACCCCCTCCACTTCCTGGAGATACCACAGGGGGAAGGTGTCGTTGTCGCCGTACGTGAAGAGAATGCCGTACGGCTCGACGGACTGTAGCAGGTCGTACGCGAAATCCCGGGCGAGCGTCGCGGTGGGCGGGTGCCGCCGGCTGGCGGCGCTGAAGTTGAGGGCGAGGGGCAGCAGCGCGACCGCGAGCAGCCCAGTGCCCAAGGCGCGGCCCGCGGACCGCGGGCCGTCGCCCAGGCGCTCGCGCACGCCCCGCCCCAGGGCGGCCAGGCCGATGCCCGCATAAAGGCCCCAGACCTGGAAGGACACCGTGAAGAAGTAGTCCCGCTCGCGCACCTCGTGCTGATCCCCCTGGGGAAAGAGATCCCCACCCAGCGAGTAGCCGGGCTTGAAGTTCATGTAGCCCATCAACACGGGACCGGTCGTGAGAAACAGCAGCAGGAGCAGCCAGAACACCGACCGGTCACGCCGGTGCAGCTCCGCGAGCCCGACGAATCCGAGCGTCGTGAACAGCATCGTGAACGGCAGCCGGACGAGCGCGAACACCGGCTTGGTTTCCGCGAGTCCGTTCGCCCACTGCCAGTCGAAGTACTGCAGGTAGTTCTGGATCTGCAGGCCGATGATCGTGAGGTTGCGGCCGGGGTTGCCGGGACCGGACGGGAACACCGGGTTGTCGAGCGGGGAGCGCGGCGGGTACTGCTCGCGCCGGATCACCGACAACAGGGCGTGCCACGTCGACGGATCCGCCTCGTTGATCCCCGGCTGCAGCCCCGCGCGAATGTAGAGGAACAGGTAGGTCGAGACGCCGAGCGCCGCGAGCCCGAGCACGGTGGCCGGGAACAGCACCGAGCCGACCGACGCCGAGTAGGCGGCCGCGGCTGCGAAGACGACCGCGCCAACCACGAGGAGGGTCGTGCTGCCCAGCCCGGCCCCGATCAGCAGGGCCCACACGCCCGTCAGCACCGCCCACTGTGCCCACTCCGCCCGGCGGTCCCGCTCGTTGCCCAGCGGCGCCGTGCGTTGCACGTGCCACACGAAGCCGATCACCGCCGGCCCGACGAGGAGCGTCAGCAGGTGGTTGCCGACGGACACCGCGCCGATGTACACGATCAACAACAGGAGGTGCGACGCCCGCTTCGTCCCACGGTGACAGCGCCACAACCACGACAGCCAGCAGATCGCGGCGACGCTGAACGTCGCCACCATGTAGACCTCGGTCTCGTTCGAGTTCTGCCACACGGTGAACACGAACGCCGAGATGATCGCCGCGGCCGTCGCGCCGCCCATGGCGTACAGCGGGTCCGACCGGGCTCCGCCCGACGGGTTGCGCGGCCATCCGCGCAGCGCCTGAACCACGACCAGGCACAGGCACGCCGCGGCCGCCGCGCTGAACACGGCGGTCATCAGGTTGGTGCGGAAGGCGAATCCGCCAATCGGGACGAACTGGCCGAACACGTGACCGAGCAGGATGAACAGCGGCGTCCCTGGCGGGTGCGGGATGCCGAGCATCTTCGACGCGGCGATGAACTCGCCGGCGTCCCAGAACGTGACGGTCGGGGCGAGCGTCCAGACGTACGCGACCAGCACCACGAGAAACACGCCGAGCGCCGCGAGGTAGGGAGGACGAGAGCCGGTGAGCCACGATCCGGCCGGCGCGGTCGCGCCGTCGCTGACGTTGGGATGCGCTGCGGGCATCGGTCGGCTGGGTTCAGGCCGGTGAGGGCTCGCTGGGATGGCCTGTGCGCGTCACCGAGGTCCGGCCACGGGTCGCGAGGGCCTCACCCACCTGCTCGGGCGTCACCCCCTGATGCAGCAGCCCCCCGACGGCGATGGACACCCGTGACGTTTCCTCGGAGACGACCACCACGATCGCGTCACATTCTTCCGACAGTCCCAGCGCGGCACGGTGCCGCGTCCCCAGGGACTTGTCGGTCACGGGGAACTGCGTGAGCGGGAGCACGCATCCCGCCCCAATGATCTCGTCGCCCCGGATGATGACCGCGCCGTCGTGGAGCGGCGAGTAAGGCGTGAAGATCGTGCTGATGAGGTCGTTCGAGACCGTCGCGCGCATCGCCGTGCCCGTCTCGACATAGTCGTCCAGCGGGATCTCCCCCTCGACCGCGATGATGGCGCCGGTCCCGGCGCGGGACAGCCGTTCAACCGCTTCGGCGATCTCGCCCGTCGCGGACCGCGTCGGCGTGTAGACCAGGAAGTTGAACGGGCGCGTGCGCCCGAGGCGCGCGAGCGCGTGGCGCAGCTCAGGCTGGAAGACCACGATGGCGGCGAACGCGCCGTACGTGAATACCACACCGAGCAGCGTGGCGATCATGTTGAACTTGAGCACCAGCGCGGCGAAGTACACGACCCCCAGAACCACGAGCCCGATGAGGATCTGCAGCGCCCGGGTGCCGGCCAGGAACAGCAGCGCGCGGTAGATGATGTAGGCGACGACGAGGATCTCGAGCGCGTCGCGCGGGCCGGGGATCAGAAAGCGCAAATGCTCCAGCGGCATTCAGGCACCCCCCACGGCGTGGGCGATGGCCAGCGCTTCGCAGGTCTCGGCCACGGCATGGACGCGGAACAGACGCGCCCCGCGCTCGTACGCCGCGACACACGCCACCGCCGTGGCGACGTCGCGCTCGCCCGGGTCCTTCCCGGTGACGGCACCCAGGAACCGCTTGCGTGACGGGCCGACCATCAGGGGATATCCCAGCGGCGTGAGCGCGTCGAGACGCTGGAGCACGACGTAGTTGTGCTCGGGCCGCTTGGCGAACCCGAGGCCGGGGTCGAGCACGATGCCCTGGCGCTGGACACCGGCGTCCTCCGCCCGGTGCGCCGCCGCCGCCAGCTCTTCAGCCACCTCGCGCATCACATCCCCGTACGTCGCGTGGTCATACGTCGCCAGCTCCGGCAGTGTCCCGCGGGAGTGCATCAGCACGAGGCCGGCGCCGCGCGCCGCGCACACGTCGGCGATCGCGGGATCGTGGCGCAGGCCCGTGACGTCGTTGATCGCCCATGCGCCTTCCTCGAGCGCGCGGCGCGCCAGCTCGGCCTTCACGGTATCCACGCTCACGGGGGTCCCGGGGAAGCGCCGTGCCAGCTCCGGGAGCACCGGCGCCAGCCGGCGCCACTCTTCCTCGAGCGGCACGGGCTCGGGGCGCCCCGGGCGCGTCGATTCCGCCCCCACGTCAAGCGCCGCGGCACCAGCCGCCACCAACGCCTCCGCCTGGCGCAGCGCCGCCGCGGGCGCGAAGTACCGACCGCCATCACTGAACGAATCAGGGGTGACGTTGAGGATGCCGATGACCACCGGCCGATCGAGCGTCACGTCACCTCGCGCGGTGACCCACGTCAGCGCCTGTTCGACGCCCAGGCGTAGCGCCGCGCCGATCGACTCACGCACGTCCGCAGGAAGCCCCCCGGCGCCCGGCCGGATCAGCCCGGCGAGTCGTGCGGTCTCGCCCGTGAGCAGGACCCAGCCGGTCCCGGAGAGACACGCCACCCCCGACGCAACCGCCGCGCGCCCGACCTGCTCCCGCGCCTCGTCGGTGACCCCATCCAGCACGACGGCCGCCGGCTGCAAGCCGGCGGCCGTCGCGTCCGCCCGAACCGCGGGTACCCCTCGCGCGACAAGCGCCTCGCGCACCGCGCCGGGCCGCGGCGCGAGGGCCGTGAGCTTCACGCGCCGGCAGGCTCCGGTGGCGGGGTCCCCAGCACCCGCCCCCGCTCGGGCGCTCCCACCCGTTCCTTGTCCGGCCGGCTCGGCACCGGCACGATCGGTGGCCGCGGCGGCAGCTCCTTCCCGGCCGCCAGCAGCTCCACCTCCTCGCGGTCGAGCGTCTCGCGATCGAGCAGGGCCTGGGCCATCGCGTGGAGCAGCGGCAGATCGGCCTCGAGAATGGACCGGGCCCGACCGAGCGCCTCATCCAGCACCCGCTTGACCTCCGCGTCCACCAGCTCAGCCGTCTTCTCAGACACCTCGTGCCGCTGGCCGATCTCGCGCCCGAGGAAGATCTGCTGCTCGCGGTCACCGACGGCGATTGGCCCGATCGCGTCACTCATGCCGAACTGGGTCACCATCCGACGGGCGAGCTCGGTGGCCTGCAGAATGTCCTGTGCGGCACCCGTCGTGACCTTCTCGAGCCCGAAGATGATCTCCTCGGCCACCCGACCGCCGTACGACATGGCCAGCCGGCCCAGGATGAACGACTTCGTGTAGTTATGTCGGTCTTCCTCGGGGAGCGAAAACGTGATCCCGAGCGCGCGGCCACGCGGAACGATCGTCACCTTGTGCACGGGATCCTGGCCCGGCACCCGCACGCTCACGATGGCGTGCCCCGCTTCGTGGTAGGCAGCGAGCTTCCGCTCCTCTTCCGTCAGCACCAGGCTCTTGCGCTCGACGCCCAGCATCACCTTGTCCTTGGCGTCTTCGATGTCCGCCATCTCCACCTGCTGCTTGCTGCGCCGGGCGGCCAGGAGCGCGGCCTCGTTCACGATGTTCGCCAGGTCCGCGCCTGCGAGCCCCGGCGTCGCCTTGGCGATCACGTCGAGCCGCACGTCCCGCGCGAGCGGTTTCTCCCGCGCGTGCACCTTGAGGATCGCCTCCCGCCCCCGGACGTCGGGCATGTCGACCACTACCTGCCGGTCGAAGCGACCCGGGCGCAGCAGGGCGGGATCCAGCACGTCCGGGCGGTTGGTGGCGGCGATCAGGATCACGCCTTCGTTGGACGCGAAGCCGTCCATCTCGACGAGCAGCTGGTTGAGCGTCTGCTCCCGCTCGTCGTGGCCACCGCCCAGCCCCGCCCCGCGATGCCGGCCCACGGCGTCGATCTCGTCGATGAAGATGATGCAGGGCGCATGCGCCTTGCCCTGCTCGAACAGGTCGCGCACCCGCGACGCGCCGACGCCGACGAACATCTCGACGAAGTCGGAGCCGGACATCGAGAAGAACGGCCGGGCGGCCTCGCCGGCCACGGCGCGCGCCAGCAGTGTCTTGCCGGTCCCCGGCGGCCCGACCAGCAGCACGCCCTTCGGCAGGCGACCGCCCAGACGCTGGAACCGCTGCGGGTCGCGCAGGAACTCGATGATCTCCTGCAGCTCGACCTTCGCCTCATCACAGCCCGCGACGTCGGCGAACGTCACTTTGGGCGTGTCGCCCGACAGGAGCTTCGCCTTGGACTTGCCGAACGAGAAGGCCCGGTTCCCGCCGGCCTGGACCTGGCGGAAGAAGAACAGCCACAGCCCAATCAGAATCACCCACGGCAGCAGCTGCACGAACACCGTCCCGAACGACGTCTTGGGCCCGCGGGCCTGAATCGGAATACCCTTCTTCTCGATCCGGTCCACCAGTACCTCGGAGTTCTGCACCGGGAGCAGCACCTTGAATCGCGTGACGTGGCTGCCCGAGACGGAGATCGGCTGCTTGAACTCACCGCGCACGAGCTCTCCGCTGGTGATCTCCACCTCGACGATGTTGTCCCGGTCGAGCTGCTGGCTGAACGTGGTGTAGGGCACCTCCGTGTACTGCTCGCGGGAGGAGCCGAGCATCTGATAGAACGCCACGGGCAACAGGATCACGAGCAGCCAGAAGACCGCCGTCTTGCTCAGCTGGCTCCAGTTCGGCTTCCTGTTCGGTGTCTGACCTTCCGCCATACCGTTCCTTAGGTGTCGAGCACGGATCGCCGTGCTACCCGTCCACCACGTTCCCGCCAACCCGCCGCGCGTCGAGTCGGATGCCAGGTTCTCCAGGACGCGGCAGCGACCAGTCGCTGCGGCACACGCCCGGGACCCACACCACCTCCGCCTCACGGGCGACGACGGGGTAGGCCGGACGCTCGCTGCGCCGAACACGGGCTTCCATGAGGAGCCGGCGAACCGGCCGTCTGCCTACCCCACCGAGCGGCCGCATGCGCTCACCGCTTCGTCCGGCCCGGAGCACGAGCGGCCCGGGCGTCACCCAGGTGGTCCAGCCGGCGCGACGCATGGGGCCAGTCGTTTCCGTACGCCAGGTGATACACCAGTCACCCCACCGGGCCTCACCCGGCTCCGCCGCCGTGGCCACTTCGATCGGCGAGCCGGCACTCGGCCCACCCGGCGATCGTCGAATCAGCAGCCTGTCGAATGCGGTCTCGGCGACCCAGCCGTCTCCGAGGTCCACTCGGCGACCGCTGGGCGCGGTGGCGGCGAGGCGCCGGATCCGCTCTGCCCGCGCCGACCCGACTCGATGGCCGGCCGCCCGGGCAAGCGCGCGCAAGAGCGCGGCCGACAACGCCTTATCATACCGAGCGATGGGAGCGCGAGCAACCTCGATCCCACCCGGGAGACGACGGAGCTCCAGCGCCGGGTGCGAGTCGACGAGTTGCGCCCACGCGACCCGATCTTCAGCCGCCTGGCGCTGCCCGGTGAGCACCCGCTCCTCGGTGTCCGGAAACCGCTGGCGCAGGAGCGGCAACAGTTCCGTTCGGACCCAAGAGCGGTCGTGCGCGGGGCTCGCGTTCGCGGCGTCGAAATGCGGGGTTGCCTCCGGCGCCCGCGCCGCGAGCCACGCCGCGATCTCCGACTTCCGAAACGGCAGGAGCGGGCGTACGAGGCTCCCCGGCCCGGCCGGTGCCATGCCGGCGAGACCCGCGGGGCCCGAGCCACGCAGCAAGCGGAGCAGCACGGTCTCGACCTGGTCATCGGCGTGGTGCCCGGTGACCACGTACCGGGCACGATGGACGCGCTGGATGCGCGCGAGCGCCCGATACCGCTCGCGCCGGGCAAGCGTCTCCGAGGCGCCCGACCCCAGGGCAAGCCGCACCCCCTCGTACGGCAGGCCGAGCCGCCCGGCGAGAGCTTCGACAGCCGCGGCCCATCGCGCGCTTGCCTCGTGGATCCCATGGTCCACGTGCGCCACGACCAGCGCTACGCGCAGCGACGCGGACAGATCGTGCAGCAGGTACAGCAGCGCGACGGAATCCGGCCCGCCACTCACCGCCACGAGCGCGACACCCGCCTCGGGAAAGAGCCGCCGTTCCGCAATGAACGCCGCTACGCGCTCCGCCAGATCGTCGCGTGGCATCGCCGGTGCCGAGACTCAGGACCCCGGGCCGCTCGCCAGGAACGCGAGGCTCGCGATGCGCCACTGCCCGCGGTGGCGCAGCAGTGTAAACGCGTCGGTACCCTCCCACTCGGACACCTGGCCGGGATTCCCGAACGTCGCGCGATAGCGCACCCACGCCTGCGCGAGATCCCCCGTCGTGGTGATCCGTGCATCCAGCATGCGCTCCTCGAAGATCGCGCGGCTGCCGGGGCCACGCGGCGCCTGCGCCACGAACTCGGGCACCGACGTCGCCACCACCCGGGGGCTGTCCTCCCCGGGCGGCTGCCAGATGGTGGTGATGTCCGCTCCGGGCCAGAAGTGCCCGCCGAACGCGGTCCAATTCCGGTCACTGAAGTCGCGGTAATAGGCCCGCAGCTCTGCAAGGACCATCGTGGTGTCCGCGCCGCGCGTGCTCGGCGCGCGCTCCCTGGGTGGGGCCACCTCGAGCCGGCAGGCCACGAGCACCACACCGATCAACGCGACGGGCAGCGCCGTCCGCACCACGACAGACGCCTTCATGGGGCGCCGCGATTCCATTGCACGACCTCGTCGAGCGACTTCCGCGTCAGGTCCGGCACCACGGCGTTCGCCGCCGGATAGCCGACGGGGAACAGCACGTACGGTTTCTCGTTGGCCGGCCGGCCGAGCAGCTCCGACAGGAATTCCATCGGGCTCGGTGTGTGCGTCAGCGTCACGAGCCCCATCTCGTGCAGCGCCGCGATGAACAGGCCGCACGCGATCCCGACGCTCTCGTTGACGTAGTAGTTGGTGATCGGGGTTCCGTCCGGCCGCACCCCGTGGAGCTCCTTGAACACCACGACCAGATACGGCGCCGTCTCGAGAAACGGCTTGTGCCAGTCCGTGCCGAGCGGCGCGATCGCCTCCTTCCACTCCGCGGGATACCGCCGCTCGTAGTTCTCGCGCTCCTCCCGTTCGGCGACCAGGCGGATCTCCCGCTTGAGCTGCGGATCATCCACCACCACGAACCGCCATGGCTGACGGTGGGCACCGGAGGGCGCCGTGCAGGCCGTCCGGATGGCAAGCTCGATGCACTCCCAGGGTACCGGATCGGGCGAGAACGCGCGCACGGAGCGCCGCCGCTCCATCAGCTCGCGGAACCGACGTCCCGCGGCCAGCATCGCCTCCTCGGGCAGTCGGGCGAACTGCAGCGGTACGAATCGCGGATCTCCGTCTGTCATGCCGCCGAGTCTACCTTTCGCGTCCCGGAGCGGCAACTGCGCGCTTGCCTCGGGTCGGGGGGCAACCGGGACACAGGGAACCTACACCGGGAGCCCCGCGACGCACCCACTCACGGCGGCCTGGGGTCGAGCGGTGCTGACTCTTCGGGACACGGCTCGCTAGATTCGCTCCTCGTGGAGTACACACGCGTGTCGATCGGCGGGGCGGTTTCGGGGAGCGGAGGGCGCTCCGGCCCGGCGGAGATCCATGTCGTGCAGTTCGGCCCCGGCGAGCGACGGCGCCGAGCCTGGCTCGGGTTGGCGGCCTGGTGGGCCGCGGCCGCCATGTCCGCGTTCCTGCCGGTTGGCCGCTTGATGCTGGTGGCGGGGTTCGCCGCGTTCGGGATCTACAGCGCCGTGCGGCGCTACCGCATCGAGCAGGTCGTCGTGGAGGTGATCGGGAACTGCCCGGAGTGCGGCGCGAGACAGACGTTGGCGGCGCCGGAAGCGTGGGAGCCACCGGCGCCGCTCACGTGCCGCGCGTGTCGCGCAGCTCTCGTCTTTTCCACCGATCCGATCCCCGAGCCTTCCTGAGGGGATCAGCTCGGGCCACTCATTGGCCCGGCTCGCCCTGCGGCTCCCGCACCAACGGCGCGGGCTTGCGCCGAGCGCGCGAGCCCGTTTCCCCGCGAGTCGCCCGAAGACCGGCGATCCCAAGCCATCCGAGCGCCACCGCCACGAGCGCGTGCTTGGCCAGCGCCTTCAGGGCACCGATGTCCATGCCCCGCCGCGGATCGGGCTCGACCGAGGCGCGCAGTTGCAGCCAGTCGAGCGCGAACAGCACGATGACGACCACGAGCGCCACCGCGCCCAGCAGATTGAGGAACCCGATGATCCGCTGGAGCAGCCGATGGTCGAGCAGGGCGGCCGACGCGACCGCGAGCACGATGCCCAGGAGCGGGGTGAGGGTGAAGCCGGACAGCAGCCCCAGCGTCCCGTAGCGCCACTCGAGGGCCGACAGCCGCACCGGCCACACGTTGGTCACGAGATCCACGAACGGCAGCACGATGAGGAGCAGTGCCACGAAGTAGTTGGGCCAGGCGAGGTACTGCAGCACGCTGCGTGGTCGGTCGGCCATGATATTGAGCCACCTCAGTTCGGGTCGCGAAAACGACGAACGGGCTGAAACATCAGCCCGTTCGCACCCGCATTCAAGGTCAGTGACCCTGATCAGGCAAGGCCACTCCGGAAGTACGCCACGAGCCCCAGGGCGAGGAGACCACTCGCAAGGAGAATGAGGGTCGCGGGCTCCGGCACGACGTTGCGGGTGATGAACTCCTGGGCGCTGGTGGTGGTGGCGAAGTCCGGGCTTGGCGTGACGATCACCCAATCATCTCCACTCACACGCTGATAGCCGTAGGTAAGGGCGTCCGAGACTTTCTGGTCGATCGACGACTTGTCGACGAGTGGATTGTACCTGTCGAAGAACGGTTCACCAGTCTCCAGGACCTCATTGCCGCCCGCGCCCATGATGTGCCAGATCGCACCGTGGTACCACTGCCAGTCGGACGTGTTGGTGCTGGTCATCTGCGTGGCGAGCCAGGCAGATGCCAGGTAGTTCCGCTGGGCCATCAGCACGTCGCCGGGAATGAGAATCCCCTGGCGGGTGTACTGGTGAATCCCATCAAGGTCCCCCATGGAGGTCACCCGGGCGGTCCACGTCTGCCCGATGCTGACCTCGTGCCCGAAATCGACGCAGAACGCGTCCAAGATCGGCTGACCCGGCAATCCGGAGAAGGGCGACGGGTTGAACTGGAGTTGGTAGGGGCCGACATAGACCCCGAACCCCGTCACGGTACCGTAGGGATTCGCGGACTTGAGGGTCACGCTCTGCGCCGCAACTCCGGAAACGGCGAGGATGGTGCAGAGGAAAACGGCCGACAGAACGCGCTTCATCAGTACCCCCGTACGTGAATCCAAGACCCATTGAGCCGCCACGGCAGACGCCGCCGACGTGACGAGTAGCACACCACGTGCCACCCGCGGATTCCGGGCACCCGGTCCGTGCAAGCTCGGTAAGTCATTCTGGAGTATGACATTAGATTCATGCCAGCGACCTGATACGTAGGCCTCCAGGCGCCCTCCAGCGCTCGGCTGGATGTGAGCATGCGACAGAGTCGCGCTTGAGCCACAATCGGCAACCACACATGCGACTTGCGGTTCGGTGGTCTCTCCCCCTCTTCCCGGCTGGCCTCGCTGCCGAGGCGGCACTACTTGGGCTGGCCCGGATCAGCGTCGCGGGCCTCCTGGCACTCGCCGTGGCGGCGGGTGTGGGAGAAGAAGCCCTGTTCCGGGGACTGCTTCAGACGGCGCTCGGCGAGCGGCTCGGTCCGGTCGCGGCAGTAGGGCTGGTGGGCGCCCTGTTCGGTGCCGCCCACGCGATCAGCATCGCCTACGGCGTGATGGCGACGGCGTTGGGGCTCTACCTTGGTGCGGCATTCGCCCTAACCGGGCAACCTCCTCATCCCGCTGATCGTGCACGCCGCGTATGACTTTGTGGCCTTGCTGGTATTCCGGCGCTGGATCGGCGCGCGACCCCGCCGGGACACGCGTCCCGCGCCCGAACGGGCCGGATTGTAAGCCGAGTCACGGATGGCGGGGGTTCCGGATCGCATGATATGCCGTCTCTCCACCCGAAGATGCCTATGCCCAAGCCACGTGCCGTCTGCGACGCCCCTCCCACCGATCCCGAACCCGTGATCAGCGTACGCCAGGGGACCCGCGAACAGCAGCATGCCATGGGGTGGGCACGTCTCTGGGCGGTCGCCCGTCCCCATACGCGCCCGATGCTCCGCTCAGGGGCCTGGTATCCGGTGGTCGCCACGGGCGAGGAAATCGTCCTGGAGGTGCGCCACCGGCAGGTGAAGCTCTCGAAGCACCTGGTGGAGCTCCGCGACAGTCGTCCGAGGCAGTTCACGGTGGTGTGCCGCGGCAGGGACGAAAAAAACCCCGCGCGCGGGACGCGCCGGGATCTGGGGCACAAGTACGCGGTGTGCCCCGCGTCGGGGCACCGCATCCCAGTCAAGGGTGAACCGTCACACCTGCAGTGCCCCGGCTGCGGCTATCGGGCCGAGGTCGCCTGGCACGAAACGGGCTGACCCCGCCAGCTACTCCTCGCCCAGGCCGAGCGCGATCCAGAGATCGTGCAGGTGGGCCGGTGGATCGAGCTCCGGCTCCTCCAGGTCACCCGCGGGCTGCCAGGCCTCCTGCTCGACGATCCAGTCCGGGCACGGCAGATGATGCCCGCAGTCCGCCTCGTCGAACGGCGCCGCTCCCGTTGGCTCCAGCTCACCAACTCTCGCCATGTGCGCTCCCGGCCCTGACTTGTGAACGTTCTCTGCCCCGTCGTGAAACCGGGGTGAACTTGCCGGGAAGGAAAGATGAAGCAGCCTCGGCACCCGACTTGCGGCGGAAGGGCACGGGACACTACTGGTCAGATGCATGACGATTCTCCATCTTGTGAACTCGGGATTGCCAAACCGAATGCCGTTGGGGGAACGCGTGACGCAGCCGTCCGAAGAGAACCGCTGGTACCAGCGCCGCACCTTCTGGTTTGCATCAGGGATCCTGGCAGACCGCCGCACCGGCGTCGACCGCCGGACCCGCGGCGAGCGTCGGGCGGAGCTGCCGGCCGCGCTCGTGTCGGGCGCGGACGACCGACGGAGCGGATCGACGCGGCGCGCGGCGCGCGAGCGTCGTGCCGCGGAGCGCCGCCTGATCGACCGTCGCCCGGTCGCGTAGCGCCTCGTCCCCCCACCGCACCGGCCACGATTCCCACGGCTCACCGTGGAGCGTGCCGTCCCCAGCGACCTCCCCCCGGACGCGCACCGCCAACCACCGTTCCATCGATGTCTCAGGCTGGGTCGAGGCGGCGAAGACCGCGTTGACTTGCCCGCCCTGGTGGGGCAGACTTCCCCCCGGCGGCGTCGCGCCGCCTCACCCAGCCGGCCCGGACCGGCGGAACCGCAGTTCCTGGTTGAGGGTTCGCCATGTTCCACGATGAGGGATGTCACGGGCGCGTCGTGCTCGGCGCCCTGCCGGACGACGTGCAGCAGCGACTCGCCGCCCTGCCCGGCGAGTGGCTCGAGTTCGACCCACAGGCGACGGCGATCGTGGTGCGCCACGTCCAGCCGACGTCCGGACCCAGTCTCCCCACCATTGTGAAGGAGCTCGTCCACGTGCTTGGTGAGATCCCGATCGAGCTACACGTCGGGATCACGGGCGGCGACCTATACGCGCATACGGTAGACAGCCCGCACGTCGTTCGGCTCCGGGTCGAGCGGGGCGGCGGGGTCCGCATCGACTGGGCGCACCCGAGCTACACCGACTCCCGCAGGGCACCGTACTCCGATGGGCGGGAAATCCCGATCCCTCCGTGGGTCTGCCGGCTGAATGGGCGCGTCACCTTCGGGGCGGCGGACGCCACCCAGGCGGCCAAGGACATGCAGCGCGCGGCAGACACGTTCGAGGGGCTCTATCCCGAAGGGGATTTCCGTGCTTCCACCGACCGCGCGGGCCGGACCGTCGCCGTCGAGATGCGCGACGTGAACCTCGACGCGCGGGTGCTGGTCGCGCAGCTCAACGCCCTCGCCGATGTCGGAACCCTCGTGGGGGCGGTGGAGGTGAGCTCGTTCGACGAGCGCAACCCGGACCAACGCGTGCGGTTGCTGTTCCAGGAAGGCAAGACGTGGGTCCAGGAACCGTTCCTGTGGCAGGACGCCCCCGCCGCCGGCCCGTAAAGGAGCCCGCCTCGTGCTGGACTACGGACTCACCGAAGAGCAGGGCGCCATCCGGGACCTCGCGCGCACCCTGGCGGACGCCGAGGTCCGCCCCGTCGCGGCCGAGTACGACCGCACCGGTGAGTTCCCCTGGCCGGTGGTGCGGAAGATCGCCGCGGCCGACCTGTTCGGCGTGTTCGTGGACGACGCGTACGGGGGGATTGCGGGGGGCTCCCGAACCATGAACATGGTGCTGGTGACGGAAGAGCTGTCGAAGGCGTGCGGCGGGATCGCGCTCGCCTTCGCGGGGAGCGCCCTGGGTGCCCTGCCGATCATCCTGTCCGGCAGCGAGCCGCAGAAGCGGACGTACCTCCCCGACATCGCCGCCGGCCGGAAGCTCGCGGCCTTCGGGCTGACCGAGCCGCAGGCCGGCTCCGACGCCGGGGGGATCCGCACCACGGCCCTGCGTGACGGCAACCACTACGTCCTGAACGGCACGAAGCTGTGGATCACCGGCGGCGGCGAGGCCGAGATCTACACGGTGGTGGTGATGACCAACCCGGCCAAGGGACCGCGCGGGGCGAGCACCATCCTCGTGGAGAAGGGCACGCCCGGATTCACGTTTGGGAAGAAGGAAGACAAGATGGGGATCCGCGCGTCGGCGACGCGTGAGCTGATCTTCGAGGATTGCCGGGTTCCCGCCGAGAACCTCATCGGGAAGGAGGGCAGCGGGTTCATCACGGCGATGCGCACGTTCGACGCGTCGCGCCCGGGGGTGGGCGCCCAGGCACTGGGCATCGCGCAGGGGGCGCTCGATCTCGCCGTGGATTACGCGATCACCCGACGTCAGTTCGGGTCACCGGTGTCCTCCTTCCAGGGCCTGCGCTTTCTGTTGGCGGACATGGCCATGCGGGTGGAGGCCGCCCGCGCGCTGCTCTACGCGACCGCCCGCTACGTCGATTCGCAGCCGAAGGAGCGCCCGACGATGTACTCCGCGATGTCGAAGTGTTTCGCGTCCGACGTGGCCATGCAGGTCACCACCGACGCCGTACAGGTGTTCGGCGGCTACGGCTACATGCGCGACTACCCGATCGAGAAGTACATGCGGGATGCCAAGATCACGCAGATCTACGAGGGCACGAATCAGATTCAGCGCGAGGAGATCAGCAAGATCCTGATCGGCGAGCACGTCTCCAGCCGTCCGCGCTCCACCCACGACTGATCACGCTCCGCGCGCAGGCCACGGGCCCTCCCCCGCTCACTCCGCGGGTGCCGCGATGGCCGCGTGCCGGGCGACGAGCCAGACCCCGACGAACAACGCCGTCGCCGCCACCAGCATGTAGCCGGACGGCTGCTCGCCGAAGATCGCCCAGCTCGCGATCCCGGTCACCAACGGCTGAAAGAACACGTAGAACGCCGTGGTGGATGCCCGAAGCCGCGTCAACGCGAACATGGTGAGCAGGTAGGCGATGACCGTGGGAAACGCCACGATGTAGGCAAGCGACCACCACGCCGCCGTGAACCCCGGATCCGGCAGGAGCTTCTGGCCGGCGGCCGCGAACGGCAGGCAGATCAGCGAGAAGACATACGCCCACGCGATCACGACGAGGGGCGGATAGCGTTCCGTGAGCGGCTTCGTGACCACGAGGTAGCCCGAGTACGACAGCGCGTTGGCGGCCATGAGGAGGTTGCCAAGGCCATAGGCCCCGAGTCGACCAACGCCACCCGCGAACAGCAGCGGGAGCATGCCAGCCAGCGCCATCGCGAGTCCGACCGCGCGAGACGGGCTGAAGCGCTCCTGCCCCACGACCGCCGCCAACACGAAGGTGAACGCCGGGATCATCGCCATGACGAGACCTGCGTTCATCGGCGTGGAGCGCGACAGCCCCACCAGGAACAGCCCTTGGTTGATGCCGACCCCAAGGAGGGCACCCACAAACGCGCGGACCACGTCGCCCCGAGCCGGGATCGCGCGCCGGCCGTAGGTCAGGGCCGCGAAGCCGCCGATCGCCAGCGAGCCCCCCACGAGGCGCCACGTGAGGACACCGAACGGCGTCAGGCCACCCGGCCGATATACGATCCGGCCGAAGATCGGGAACAGTCCGAAGGCGACCTGCGCCGCGGCTAGGGCGAGGTGGCCGGCCGTGAGCGATCCCGTTGGCGGACGTCGCGCCGAGGCGAGCGTCACCGGGGCGTCTGGTCCTGACCCTTCGGCTTGCTCGAGTCTGAGGCACCGGGGCTCGGCCCCGCGCTCTCGCGCGGCTCAGCGGTGGCGTTCCCCGGCGGCGGCTGCGCGGCCGGCCCGCAGTTCCACGTCCCGCTCGCCTTCGTGTAGCGCACCCGCGGCAGTACCGTCTCCGCCCCGAGCGCGAGCGCCCACAGCATCGCGAGCAGCGCGAGCGCGTGCGCCAACCCCACGTGCTCGTGCCAGGTGACCAGTGCGGCGCGGAGACCCACCACCAGGAGCACGAACACCGCGCCGCAATACAGCCAGAGCCACCACCCGCAGGCGTGCGGGTAGGGCCAGAACGGCAGCGCCGTCCCGAGCACCACCGCGAGCGCGGTCCACGCCCACGCGCGAGCGCGACCGCTCCCGCCGGTGGACTTCGCACGGGATGACTGGGCCGAAACCAGAGGATCGGGCGACACAGGACGGGCTCTCTCTTTCATGCCGATGGCCGACGGGGACGTCGCCCGCCAACTTCGGGCGGCGCGTTGAAATAGCCTGAAAAGTATTAGATTCGCTACGTCATGGTGATGATCGCCTGCCCCCATTGCGGCCAGCGCGTGCTGGACGTCGCATCGTCCTGCCCCAAGTGCGGTCACGTCCTTATTCAGAACCCGCTCGAGGCAGGGGACGGCACCAGACTGACTGCCTGCCGGCGGTGCGGCAAGCACATCGATCGCGACGCCGTCCAGTGCCCGTTCTGCGGGTGCCACGTGCGGCGCTCCCGCCTCGTACGACGGGGCGTGGGAGGGCTCGCCGCGGTGGCGGTGGTGGTGGGCGGCTTGGTGGTGCTCGCCCGTGTCGGGGTGTTGCACGGTCCGCCGTGGCGCTCGAACGGGGTCGGGCCTGCAGAAGCCACCACCACGCCCCACCCGGTTCCGCCCAGCCCTGAGAGTACCGTCACTGCGGCCCCTCTCGTCGTCGGGCCGGCGGAGACGATCACCGCCCGACCGGACTCGGCGCCTCCGCCTCTCCCCGCCGTGCGGGCGACACCCACCCCGCGCGCCGAACCGCGATTGCCGGCCCTGAGCGCCAAATGGACCGCGGAGTGGGCGAACGTGCGAGCGGACCGGACCATCGAGAGCGCGGTCACGCGGGTGCTCCCGCCAGGTGCGAGGGTGGAGATCGGGGACTTGGAAGGCGGCTGGTGGGCGGTGTACGAGAACGGCGTGCGGATCGGTTACATCGCCAACTCGGTGCTCGGAGACACACCAGCCAGGCCGTGAGACCGACCTGCGCGAGAGGAGCCCAGATCATGCGACGCCTCGGTTCGCTCCTGCCGTGTGTGCTGCTCGTCGCCGGCTGCGGCGGCGCCACGGTCATGCTTCCCCCCCGGCTCGCCCTGACACCGTACCAGCGGGTCGGCCTGATCTCGTTCACGACCGAGAACGCCCGCGGCGCGCTGGCCTCCGTCGCCACCGATCACTTCCGCGATGAGATCTTCGCCGCGCAGAGCGGGATCGAAGTGCTGGAGCTGGGAGACCAGGACACGCTGCTCGCGGCGGGCGGGCGGGCGCGGCTCGATCCCGGTGCCGTTCGGGCGATCGGCGAGCGCGAGGGCGTGAGCGCGTTGTTTGCCGGCCACCTGGTCGTCTCGAACGTGAAGCCCCGGGTGAGACTGGGGCCGACACCCGCGCTCGCCGCGGACGTCACCGTGGCCCTCACGGTGCGACTCCTCAGCACCGAGTCGGGCGCTACGGTCTGGTCGTCAAGCGCCAATGCGACCGGGACTGTTGCCGGTCTCGCCGTGGTTGGTGGGACGCCCGTGTTCGGCGCGCAGGACCCCAACGAGGCGTACGGCGAGCTGGTGAACCTGCTGGTCCGCAGGGTGACGCGAGACCTCTGGCCGACCTACGAGCGGCGCTGAGGGAGGGGTCCGCGCGCCCGCCAGGTGATCGCCGTTGCGTCCCTAGCGGCCTGACGGCGGAATGAGGCCTCGACGAGCGAGGGCCGCCTGGTAGCGAGCATCGCCGCTTAGCCCCGCCCAGCCCGGGTCGACCCTGAGCCACGACAAGTAGTACGCGCGATCCGCCAACGCCTGGTCGAGCCAACGGAATGCCTCGCCGGGCTCGCCGAGCATGGCGTGGACCGACGCGAGGGCGTACGCCTTCTCGGGGTGTGGTGGCACACTGTCCAGCGCAGCCAAGGCCCTCCGCGCCGCAGCTCGATCACCCGCCACGATGGCGGCGCGGGCCAGCAGGTACCACGGGACGGGATGGTCGGGCACGGCTCGGGAGAGCGTCTCGCCGATCGCCGCGGCCGCCGCTGCATTCCCATGCTCGGCGTAGGCGAGGCCGAGGTAGCTGAGGAGCGGGAAGCTGGCCGGAAACCGCAGGCGGGCGGCCTCGCCGATCCGGATCGCTTCCGCCGTGCGGCCGGCGGCCGTTGCCACGGCGACGGCGTTGGCTGCGATGACCGGTGAAAACGGATCAAGTCGCAGCGCCTCGGTGGCCTCGGTCCAGGCCGGGTCGGCCTGCCCACGGTAGGCGGAGGCGAGGGCCAGCCAGGCGTGGGCCGTCGCGTAGCTCGAGTCCAACGCGATCGCGGATCGCAGCTCTCGGAACGCCGTTTCCCAATCCCACAGGTAGTCGAGCGCCACGGTGCCGAGCGTGGCGTGCGCCTCGGCGAGCCGCGGATCGAGCTCGAGGGCTCGCCGCGCGTACCGTTCCGCGAGACCGTACTCCTCGTCTCGATTCCCCCAGGCGTAGGTACCGGCCACGACGTGCGCATCGGCCAGGCCGGCATACGCCCGCGGGTAGGCAGGGTCCACCGCGAGGGCGGCCTCGAAGGCGGCCACGGCGCGGCGATTCCCATCCGGAGTCCGCGTCCCCCACAAGAAGCGGCCTCGCAAGTAGTGGGCGTAGGCCTGCGGGTTCTCCGTGGCCGAGCGGCGGAGCGCACTGGAGTCCGCGGCGCTGAGCACGACGTCGAGAGCGCGGGCGACCCGCTCGGCGATCTCCGCCTGGATCCCGAACACGTCCGTGGCGAGCGTATCGTACGCCTCGCCCCAGACCTGCGTCCGCCCGTCCGAGGCCAGGAGGTGGGCCGCGATGCGCACGCGTGCCCCCTCGAGACGTACGCTGCCCTCAAGCAGCAGCGTGGCGTGGACGTCTTCCGCCAGGCGCCGCAACGCGTCCGGATCCCCCGCCGCCGGCGCATAGCCGTCCGGGATGGCGATCACGCGGACGCCACCCACCTGCCCGAGCTTGGCACGGACGTCCTCCGTGACCCCGGCGCTCCAGTAGCGGCTCTCCTCGGATTCCCCGATCGCGCGAAACGGAAGGACCACGACGGCAGGTGCCGGTGACGGCACGGCCGGTGCGCCGCGGTGCCGCACGACGTAGCCGAGGAGCCCGGCGCCGACGAGCGCGGTGGTCGCCAGCGCGGCCCAGCCCACCCACCACCGCGAGCGGGTTGTCGCCGCCCGTTCAAGGGCCCGAGCGAAATCCCGGATGCCGGCGGGGCGATCGGCAGGCGAGGCAGCCATGGCACGCGCCAGCACCACGTCCACCGCGCGCGGCACGTGGGGCCGGACGGTCGTCACGGCGCGTACCTCGCCCGCCAGCTGCCGCGCCAGCACCGCCTGCGCCGTGGCGCCGGAGAACGGCGGATCGCCCGAGAGCATCTCGTAGGTCATGCAGGCGAGCGCGTAGACATCCGCCCGTTGATCCACGGCCTCGTCGCCCGCTTGCTCCGGCGCCATGTATCCGGGGGTCCCGATCGCCAGGCCGGTGGCGGTCAGCCGGTGCGCTCCCGCGACCTCCACGGCGCGCGCGATCCCGAAGTCCGCAACCAGCGCGTGCTCTCCCGAGAGGAGAATGTTCTCGGGCTTCACGTCCCGGTGCACGATGCCCTGTGCGTGCGCCGCCGCGAGCGCGTCGGCGATCTCGCCCGTCAGGCGGAGCGCGTCGGCGAGCGGCAGCTGTCGCTGGCGATCCAACCGCTGGCGCAGTGATTCGCCGGCGACAAGCGGCATCACGTAGAACAAGAGCCCGTCGGCTTCGCCGGAGTCGTACAGCGGGAGGATGTGCGGATGCTGAAGGCCGGCGGTGAGCCGGATCTCGTGCAGGAACCGATCGGATCCGATGCCCGTCGCCAGCTCCGGACGGAGGACTTTCAGCGCGACCGGCCGATCGTGACGCAGGTCGTGGGCATGGAAGACGACGGCCATGCCGCCCGCTCCCAGCTCATTCTCCACCCGGTAGCGCTCACCCAGCGCCGATCGGAGCCGCGTCGCGAGGTCAGCCATGCCCCTCTAGTATACGGACGCCGCGCGAAAACGCACGTCGCGCGGGCGAGGGAGCGGCGCCGACCGGTCAGGTGGCGGGTGGCTGCTCCGCGAGGCGCGTCTTGAGGAACCGCACCACCCCCGCAACCAGCAGCAGGGCCCCGAACGCACACACGATCACGGGGCCGGTCGGCAGGTCGAACTTGTACGATACGCCAAGACCCCCGGCCGACGACACCGCCGCGGCAAGCCAGCTGATCGCGATGAGCGGGCGTGCACGCCGGGTGAACAGGAAGGCGATGACGGACGGTACGACCAGAAACGTGAACACCAAGAGGACGCCCGCGACCGGGACGGCGAGCGTGATGGCGACGCCGAACGAGAAGTAGAACAAGAAGTCCCACCAGCGGAGCCGCCACCGACCCGCGATCGCCTTCTCCTCGTCGAGCGAGATGGTGAGGAAGCGGTGCCGCAGCAGCCAGTGGAACGCGCCGATCACGAGGTACACGACCGCGAGCCGGATGATGTCGGACCAGGACACCCAGAGGATGGTGCCGGCCAGCGCCTCCTTTACCGTCTCGGCGCCGTGGGGAGCCTTGTCCGCCACGAGCAGCGTAGCTGCCGAAGCGACGACGTACACGATGCCGATGATCGCTTCGTGGGGGACGCGCGGCTTGCCACTCGTCGTCCGCGTCACTGAAAACACCAGCGCACCAAGCGTGGCGAACCCGAAGGCGAAGGCGTAGCCCATCGTCGACTGGGACTGCACGCCGAGGAGCAGGGCCGTCATGCTGCCGAGGGCGGCCATTTGGGCGAGCGCCAAGTCTACGAAGATGACGCCGCGGGCGATGATGTGAATGCCGAGGTAGCCCAGCATCGCCACGAAGACCATGCAGGCGACGAAGGGCGGGAGCATGACCTGCAGCAAGTCAGCCATGAGGGTGTCGTGTCCGGATCAGGGGTGGGCCGGCCGCGTGCCGAACGCATTGGCCAGCTCGCGCACCCAGAGGGAGACCAGGTCGACGTAGGTTGAGGTGCCCGGCGCGCCGTCGGTGTTGGACGGAACGTTCACCGCCACGGCGTTCGTCCTGGTCGCCACCGTGCGGACCTGATTGTAGTCGTAGTAGTTCGTGGAGAACAGCACTTTGATGCCCCGCTCCCGCATCAGGGTAATGACGTCCCCGACATGGCGCGGGGTCGGCGGAATCCCGGGCTTCGACTCGATGTACTCGACGCAGGGGACGCCGAAGGCGTGGCTGAAATAGTCCCATTCCTTGTGGTAGCACACGATGTCGCGGCCGTGGAACGCCTCTGCCTGCTTCATCCAGCCGCCGACGCGGCCCGCGAGCGGCTTGCCCTGATACTGCTGCGTGTGGGTGAAATCCCAGAGCTTGCCCTGACGCGCGAGGTCGAACACGACGTCGCCGCCGAGGAGGGTTACGAGATCGTCCCCCACGTACGCGCGGAGCACGCGGTCCTTCCACGCCGCGTACCGCTGATCGTAGCCCGCCGCGCCCGCCGGATCGAGCCGCTTCACCGCGGCGAGAATGTTGCCCCCGATGGTGATGGCGTTCGCCGGATCGGTCCAGATGTGCGGGTTGCCGTAGATGTGGATGTCGCCGGCCGATCGGCTGAGCGAAGTGGGCACGTCGAGGAGATCGATCCCCGAGTACGCGGTCACGTAGCCCGGTGATCCCTCGCGGATACGGGCGTTCCCGGCCTTGTCGAGCAGGGTCGGCACCCACAGCTCGAGATCGAGCCCCGTCGTCACGAACAGGTCCGCCTTCTTGAGGTCGATCACGTAGCTCGGCCGGGGCTGCACGAAGTGTGGATTCTCGTCACCTCGCGCGATCGAGATCACCGTGCCACGATCTCCCACGATCTCGCGGGCGATGGAGGCGTAGGTGGTGAGAGAGGTGACGATATGCAGGCCGGCGTTCTGGGCGGTGGCCGAGCGCCACGGGAGGAGCAGGAGGCCGGCCAGGCCGACGGCTCGGGGCAGCGGTACCCTGCGACGATGCATGATCAGTAGGTCTCGTGTTTGTGGGGACCGATTGCCCAAACCGTCTGGATCAGGATCTTGTCCCGGTTGCCGAACGCGCCGCCCCCCAGGGCGTCGCGCTGATGTTGCCACTCGAGTCGGAGGTACACCCACTCGCTTTGCCACCACTGGAGCGTGGGCACGACCGCCCACGTGTGCTCCCCGGGCGCCGCGAGCGGCTCGACGTAGTCGAAGCGGGCGCCGGCCGTGAGGCGGCGCGACAGCTGGTACAGCGCGTCTACATACGCGCCCGAGTAGCTCGTCGTGCCGGCGGCGACGGAGCGGCGGTTCACGTAGCCCTCGCCCCGGAGCGTGAACGAGTGATAGAGGGCGCGCGCGGGCGGGCGCCAGGTCAGCCGGAAATCGCCGCCGAACACGGTGCTCGTGAGGCTCGAATCCGGATTCGCGCCACCCAGCACGGTCCCACCCAGCTGGAAAAACAGCGCGGGGCTCAGCTGCCAGAAGATGTTGAGATGGCCGAGCCCGGCGAGGCGGCGTCCGCCGTCGTACAGCACCTCGTTGTTGGCGAGGGTCGCCTGTCCCCAGAGCTCCCACGTCCCCGCGGCCCCGCCGCCGAACGGCGCCAGCCAGTACAGCCCGAGCCCGTCACCATTCAACCCCTCCTCACCGAAGTACTCGCGCAGCACCAGCGGCAGCTCGCTCTCGGGAAGAGCATGCGGGTGCCACCGGTTCAGCTCCCCCACCTGCTGGCGGAACCGCCCGAGATCGAGCCGCAGGCCGCCGGGGAGCCCCGTCCAGTAGGCGTACGCCTCTTCGATGGCGACGCCCTCCTCCCCTGCCGAGAGGAAGATCTTGGTCTTGGCATATGGGTCGAGCGCCGACTGGAACGAGAATTCGACCTCCCGGACGTCGACATTATCGGTCGTCGGAGCCTGCGGGTCTACCTGGAGACGGATATCGGCGGTGGCGCTGATCTCGGGGTTGAGCTGGCTCAGGCTGCCGCCGCGCTCCTGGGAACGCGTTGCCGTGTCCACGCGGGTGCGGGTCGTGTCCGTCCGACCGGTGGCTTGGCGGGCGGCGGCCCGGAGGGCAGCCAGCTCATCGACCGCCTTGGCGGTGTCCCGTTGCGTGGGTGTGAGTCTGGCCACCACCTGCTCCAGGGAATCCAGCCGCGCGCGGAGGCGACGGAGCTCTACTTCCAGGGAATCGGCGCGGGTGCGAGGCTGTTGGGCACCCGCCACGGCCGGGCCGAGGAGGCAGAGCACGCCAAGCAGCGCCGCTCCGGCCCTTGGGGGGATGTGGATCGTCATTGGCTCGTGAGGGGGTGGACAAACACGCCCACGTATACCCAAGCGGGCGCCGAACGATCCGACGTTGCGCGGCTCGCGCCGCGGGCTCCGACCGGGCCCCTACTCCGGGACGATCTTGAACACCTGATCGTGCTGCCGCACACGGGACACGACCTGGATCGCCACCTCTTCCCCGGCACCCGCTCGCTCGACCTTGCGGTGCTCGACCTCCATGGAGGTCACCCGCTCCGTGAAGGCGCTCGAATGCCCCGCGAACCGGACGTCATCGCCGAGGGCGATCTCCCCCTCAGTGACCTTCACGACGGCGACGCTGGGCCCATTGAAGTAGTGCGTCACCACCCCGACGAGCTTCTCCGGCATGCGTGCCTCCCGTTGCCGTGACTGCCCCGCACGCGACCCCGATGTGAGATACACGCGAAACCAGGACGGCGCCAGACCAGGGGCCACAACGCACGAGCGCCCGGCGGACTGCCGGGCGCTCGCGGGCCGGGCTGGGACCGACCGCTTAGCTCCGGATCAACTTGGACGGGGCAATTCGCTCCTCGAGCTCCTCGACACTGAGCTCGATCGCGTCGGCGTCTTTGCCGGTCGCCTGCTTGATCTGGGCCTTCTGCTGCTGGGTGAGCTGTACGGAAATACGCTGCGACACCGGGGTCCTCCGCAGATTGGGTCGGCCCAAGGTGCGCCGCGGGCGTGAAAAACCCGTGAAAACGACTCGTGATTCGGAGCCCCGCCCCCCACGCCACAACGGCGGGCCCGCGTCGGGCCCGCCGTGAGTCGTGCGCCAGAACACACCCCTGGTGCGCTAGGGCTTCCAGGTCGGAATCCGCCCGCTGGTCCACGGGGCACCAGCCGCCTCGGCAGCATGCTCGACGCGCTGGAGATCAACCTCGACGACCTTGCGCAGCCGATCGAGGATCGCCCCGAACTCGGCGGCGACCACGTCGTACTGCCGCTGCTGCGTGGCCGTGACATCCGACAGACTCCCCGACCACGCGCCGCCGGTGAAGGCCCGCAGGCGATCGGTCAGCGACGGCGGTGTGGATTCCTGCCGCCGGGCGGCCGTCGGATCGCCGTTCAGCGCGTCCTGGATCGCCTGCACGCTGTCCTGAACGGCCAGGAGGTCGGCGGACAGCTGTGCGGGCGCGGCCGGCGTCTGCTCGAGCGCCCGCTTGAGCAGTTGGACGCGGCTCATCGCCTCGCCCGCTGCGGCGTTGGCGCCGAGCACCGCGCGCTGGAGCGCCGCCGACTTCTCCTGAAACGCCAGCACGGCGGGCGAGCGCGGTGTGGTAGTCTGGTCGAGTAGATAGACCTCGAACTTCTGCGGCTGACCGACCGGGCTCTCGACGCCGTCCACCCGCTTGGCGAGCGAGACGGTATAGGTGGCGGGCACGACCAGCGGCCCCGCACCGCCCCCAAACCCGAAGCCGCCCCCACCACCGAAGCCACCGCCGCCAGCGCGTGGGGCCGTGACCGGCGTGGCCGCCGGATAGCGCAGGTCCCACGTCACCCGGTGCGTTCCGGCCGATGTCGGGCCGGTGACGCGTCGCACCACCCTCCCTTCAGGGTCCGTGACCGTGAGAATCACTGTGGGGGCCTCCTCACGGTCTTCGGCCTTGAGCGAGTCCCACGGCGGGTAGAACACGTCCTCGCCCCGCCGTTCGGCAGCACGCTCGGCCTGCTGGCGCTGCTCTTTTCGCGTGCGGACCGCGTCCTTCAGGTAGTAGGTGAAGACGGCGCCGGACGGGGGGTTGCTGCCGGCATAGAAGCGCGCGCCCTGCCAATTCGGGGCCGGGGAGGACTCGACGTACATCGGCGTGCGCTTCACAGGCAACAGGCCGCCGGCGGAGGCCAGCGTCTGGGGTGTAAGCGCCCGCAGGGACGACAGGTCGTCCAGGATGTAGAACCCGCGGCCGAATGTGGCGACCACCAAATCGTCCTCGCGCTTCTGGATGGTGAGGTCGCGGACCATGATGGTGGGTAGCCCGGCGCGCAGCCGCGTCCATCGCTCGCCGCCGTTCCGGGAGACGAACAGCCCGAACTCGGTGCCGGCGAACAGCAGGTTGAGGTCCTTGTGGTCCTCGATCACGACGTACACCGAGCCGCGCTCGGGCAGGCCACCGGTGATCAGCTTCCACGTGCGGCCAAGGTCCGTGCTCTTCGCGATGTACGGCTTGTAGTCGCCGGCCTTGTGGTTGTCGAACGCCACATAGACGGTGTTCACGTCGTGCATCGACGGCGTCACGCGCGAGATGAACGTCGTGTCCGGCACGCCCGGCACAGAGCTGATCGCCCGCCAGTGCGCCCCGCCGTCCTCGCTCACCTGCACCAGGCCGTCGTCCGTGCCGACCCACAGCAGGCCTTCCTTGGCCGGTGATTCGGCGATGGTGACGATGGTCCCGTAGAGCGACGTCGACGTGTTCTTCGCGACGGCGTCCACCCCCCACACTTGCCCCATCAGCTTGAGCTTGTTGCGATCGATCTGCCTGGTGAGATCGGGACTCACGACCCGCCAGGTGTTGCCGCGGTCGTCGCTCCGGAACAGGCGCTGCGCCGCGAAGTAGAGTCGGGTATGGGAGAACGGGCTGATGATGAGCGGCGTGTCCCAGTGCCACCGCAAGCCGGGCTCGCCGGGCTCGGCTTCCGGCACGATGCTCACTTCCTCGCCCGTGGCGAGGTTGAACCGCGACAGCACGCCGTGCTGCGACTCGGCGTACACCGTGTTGGGATCGGCCGGGTCGGCGCGCGACTGGAACCCGTCGCCGCCCTGGGTGAGGAACCAGTCGCCGCCCGGGGCGCCGCCGCGGGTGCGGGTGCGGGACGGGCCGCCCACCGAGCTGTTGTCCTGGGTGCCGCCGTACACCCGGTAGAACGGCAGCGCGTTGTCGGTATCCACCCGGTAGAACTGCCCGAGCGGGAGATTCTGGAAGAAGTCGTACGTCTGGCCGCGGTCGAACGTCTGGTACAGGCCGCCGTCGCAGCCGATGATCAGGTGGTCCGTGTCGGTCGGGTCGATCCAGATCACGTGGTTGTCGACGTGCTTGTTGCGCTCGCCCACGGGCGTGAAGGTCCGCCCGCCGTCCTCGGTCACCATGTTGCGCACGTCCACCAGGTACACGCGATCCACCTTGACGGGGTCGGCGAACAGCTCCTGGTAGTACAGGCCGATGGTGGTCTGGTCGCTCATCCGCTCCCAGCTCACGCCGTTGTCGCGGGAGCGGTAGAAGCCGCCGCGGTCGTTGGCCGCTTCGACGATGGCGTAGACCACGTCCGGGTCAGCCGGCGCGATCGCGAGCCCGATGCGACCGAGCGTTTCGCTGGGGAGACCGCTCTGCGACCGGGTCCACGTGACGCCACCGTCGGTGGAGCGCTGCAGGCTGGACTGCGGGCCGCCCGCGATGTACCCCCACTGCCGGCGGGCGCGCTGCCAGACCGCCGCGATCAGCACGTCCGGGTTCCGCGGATCCATCACGACGTCCGTCACCCCCGCCCACTCACCGCCCTCGAGGATCCGGTTCCAGGTCTTGCCACCGTCGGTGGTCTTGTAGAGCCCGCGGTCGCCGCCGCTGTTGAACAGCGGCCCCTGCGCCGCGACGTACACCACGTCGGAGTTGCGGGGATCGACGAGGATCTTCCCGATGTGCTCGGACGTGCCGAGGCCCACGTTGCGCCAGCTGCGGCCGCCGTCGATCGACTTGTAGACGCCGTCGCCATACGACACCGAGCGCTGCACATTGTTCTCGCCCGTGCCCACCCAGACGACGTTGGGGTTCTTCGGGTCGACCACGACCGTCCCGATGGAATACGAGCCTTCGCCGTCGAAGATCGGCGAGAACGTCGTGCCGGCGTTGGTCGTCTTCCACAGGCCGCCGGACGCCACCCCTACATACCAGATCTTGTGATCGGTGGGGTCGACGGCGATGTCGCCGATCCGCCCCGACACGACGGCCGGACCGATCGAGCGCAGACGCAGGCCGCCGAGCGCGGCACCGAGGGGATCGCGCGGACCGCGCGTGGAGTCGCCGCGGGCGCCGGCCTGGGCCCCGGGCGGTCCACCCTGGGCCCTGCCGGGACGCTGGGCCACCGCGGCGTTCGGCGTGAGGGCGGTCGCGAGCAGGACGGCCGCCGCGAGACTGCACGTGGCAACGAACGATCGACAGGATGACATGGCGGGTTGCCTCACCAACTGGAATGAAAGGGACGGGCTGGGGCCCGGCCGGCGGCCGGACCTCGGGCGCAGTGAATCTACGCGCCGGACCGGGGAATCGCTGCAGGCTCACGCGCACCGCCGGGGAGCGGCGCTTCGTGGGTCGGCCCCCTCCACGTAGCCGCGCTCGAGCAACAGCTCGACCAAGCGGTGGAGGTCGTGCTTCGTGAAGCCCTCGGGCACGCCGCGCCGCGCCCGGAGCGCGGTCAGGACCTCCGTGGGTGTATGCGCGCCGTCGAAGGCGGACACGAGCTCCCACATCCACGGATCGATCCGCGTGCGGCTGCGGAACGGCTCCTGGGTCGCCAGAACGACCTCGGCCGGCACCGACGCCCCCGCCGGGGCGGCATACTCCACATGGACGCCCAGCGCCGCTGCGGGGCGCGGACGCAGCTTGTCCAGCGCCTGCGTCCGGGTTCCGGCCGCGAGCTGCGTCGCCCGTTCCGCGAGTCCGGCGAGCGTGTGCTCGAGATCGGAGCCCCGGGTGGTGGCGCCGAGCCACGTCCGCAGCGTCGCCGGCGCCCCAAGTCCCCTCCTGCGTGCCAACGCCAGGACGCCGTACACGTAGCCGCTGAGCCCCGCCTCGCGGAACCGCGCTTCCCAGCGCGCCACACCGACCCGGTCTCCTCCGTCTGCCGACGTGGCAAGTCGCTCCGCAAGGTCGGCGGGGTCGAGCTCGGTCTCGACGCCCACGAGCAGGTCGAACTCCTCCGCGTGCGCCCCCAGCCAGCCGCGCACGCGCTGCTCGAGCGGACCATCGGCGGTGTCCCACGCGGCGCAGACGGCACAGAACACGCCGCCCGGCCGCAGCGCCGCCGGCAGCTCCGCGATCATCCGCCGCACGAGGCGCTCACCGGTCGGGCCCCCATCCCGGAACACGAACGCATCGTCCGGCGACGGGACGTACGGCGGATGGGCCACGACGCAGTCGAACGTCCGGCCCGCGACGGGTGCGTAGAGATCGCCCGTCACCGCTTCCACGTTGTCGCACGCGTTGAGCAGGCGGTTGAACCGCGCGAAGTGCGTCGCGCGCTCCGTGAGGTCGGCGGCGACCGCCCGGCGCACGCGCCGGCTCAGCGCGAGGGCGCCGATTCCCGTGCCCGCGCCGAGATCGAGCGCCTGGTCATAGGCTCCCTCCGGCAAGAGGCGCAGAAACCGCATCGTGCCGGGGAAGAGCGCCGGGAATACGGCATCCGCCGGCGGTGTGAACGGCAGCCCGTCGGGGCCGCGATGGCGGTCCGACACGACGTGGAATTGGCCGACCGGGTAGAGCAGCACGGCGGCCGACCAGCTCTCGCGATCTCGATCCCTGACCAACAGGCCCAACCGCTCGAACGCTCTCCGGGTCGCGGCATCGAGCCGAGCGTTGAGCGCGGCCTCGGTCGCCGGCTCCAGCAGCAGGAACGTGCGAACGAGGAACGCGAGCGGATCGTCCGCGGCGGGCGGGAGCGCAATCGCCTCCCGCGGCAGGTCGTCCACCGCGAACAGATCGGGCACGCTCAAGCGACCGCACACGGTCTGGGCGTCGTACGTGGCGGCGAGCAGGTGGTCGGCCACCCGGGCGAAGTCATCGCGGTCACCGAGCGTCAACGGACTGGTGGAGGGCACGCCCCAAGATGGCGGGCGCGCCGTGGTCTCACCAGGCGGGGCCGCCCCGCCCTTGCAACGCGCCACGGCGCGCGCCATATGATCTTGGACATCAGGCACATTCCCAAGGGGGGTCGGCCCGTGAACCGCCGCGACTTCAATCTCGCCGTGCTGGGCATGCTGGGCGCGTCAGGTTTTTCCAGCGCCGCTCGATCGGCGGCTCCCGACGTAGGCGTGAACCGCGAGCGGCTGCTGGCCAACCTCCGAGCGCTCGGCGCGATCGGGAGGACGGACGCCGGCGCCCAGCGCGTCGCCTACACCGACGCGGACCGCGCCGCCCGGGCATTCGCCGCGGACCTGATGCGGGCGGCGCGGCTCGACGTCGAGACGGACGCGGCCGGCAACCTGATCGGGCGGCGGGCGGGAATCGAGGCGGGGTTGCCGCCCATCGTGTTCGGCTCGCACATCGATTCCGTACCGAACGGCGGAGACTACGACGGGCCGGTGGGCTCGCTTTCGGCGATCGAGGCGGCGCATGCGCTCGCCGAGCACGACGTGCGTACGCGGCACCCGCTCGAGGTCGTGATCTTTCAGAACGAGGAAGGGGGCCTGATCGGGAGTCTCGCGCTGGTCGGCGGGCTCACCGCGGCGCGGCTCGATGCGGTGAGTCAGAGCGGCAAGACGATCCGCGAAGGCATCGCGTTCCTCGGTGGGGATCCCGACCGGCTGGCCAGCGTGCGGCGCGCGCCCGGCAGCATCGCTGCGTACGTGGAGCTCCACATCGAGCAGGGCGGCGTGCTGGACGGTGCCGGCGTGCAAATCGGCGTGGTCGAGGGGATCGTCGGGATCGGCTGGTGGGACGTGACGGTGGAGGGCGCGGCGAACCACGCCGGGACGACGCCGATGGACCGCCGCCACGACGCCCTGCTTTCGGCGGCGCGGTTCATCCAGGAGGTGAACCGCATCGTCACGTCGGTGCCGGGACGCCAGGTAGGCACGGTCGGGCGGATCGAGGCCCGACCCGGCGCACCCAACGTCATTCCCGGCCTCGTACGGCTGAGCCTCGAGCTGCGCGACCTGGACGCCACCAAGATCGCGACGCTGTATCAGCGGATCGAGACTGCAGCCCACGCGATCAGCCGCGTGGACGGCACGACGTTCACGTTCCGGCGGCTCTCGGAAAACGTGCCGGCGCTGAGCGATCCGGCGGTGCGGGACGCGATCCGGCGCGCGGCGCACGATCTGGGCCTCTCCACGCAGGACCTGCCGAGTGGCGCCGGGCACGATGCGCAGGACATGGCGCATCTCGGTCCGATGGGGATGATCTTCATTCCGAGCGTCGGCGGCGTCAGTCACTCGCCCAGGGAGCTGTCGCGCCCCGACGACATCGTGCACGGCGCGAACGTGCTGCTGCGGAGCGTGCTCGGGGTCGATGGCTGAGAGGCCGCCGCGCCTGATCCCCAGCCCCGTGCGATAGGACGATCCTTACATTAGTCTGCATGCGAGCCATTCCGCGACCACGGTGAGCCACATGCCCGGTCTGTTCGACCCGTTTCCCCTGCGCGCGGTCACACTGCGCAATCGCATCGTCGTTTCTCCCATGTGCCAGTACTCGAGCCGGGACGGCTTCGCGTCGGACTGGCATTTCGTGCACCTCGGCAGTCGCGCGGTGGGCGGCGCGGCGCTCGTGTGCACCGAAGCCACGGCGGTCGCTGCCGACGGGCGGATCAGTCCGCAGGACCTGGGCATCTGGGACGACGCGCATGTCGAGCCGCTGGCGCGGATCGTCCGTTTCGTTCACGAGCACGGAAGCATCGCCGGGATGCAGCTCGCGCACGCCGGCCGCAAGGCCAGCACGCACCGGCCGTGGGACGGCAGCGGCGCGGTGCCGGAGTCCGCGGGTGGCTGGCGGCGCGTCATGGCGCCGAGCGCTCTGCCGTTCGACGAGGGCTACCCGAATCCCCAGGCGCTCGGCGAGCCGGACATCGCGGTGGTGGTCGGTGCGTTCGCCGACGCCGCGCGGCGGGCACGCGCCGCCGGGTTCCGCGTCATCGAGCTGCACGCCGCGCACGGATACCTGCTGCACGAGTTTCTCTCGCCGCTCTCGAACCAGCGGAACGACCGCTACGGCGGCTCGTTCGAGAATCGTACCCGACTGGTGCGCGAGGTCGTCGGCGCCGTGCGAGCGGCGTGGCCCGAGTCGCTGCCGCTGTTCGTCCGGATCTCGGCGACCGACTGGGCCGAGGGTGGCTGGGACATCGAGCAGTCGGTGGAGCTCGCGCGCGCGCTCAAGCGACTGGGGGTGGACCTGGTGGACTGCTCGTCGGGCGGGCTTGTGCCGCACGCGCGGGTTCCTGCGGGGCCGGGCTATCAAGTGCCGTTCGCCGAGCGGATCCGGCGCGAGGCGGAGATTGCGACCGGCGGGGTGGGTCTCATCACCGAGCCCGCCCAGGCGGACGACATTGTCCGCAACGGTCAGGCCGACGTCGTGCTGCTCGCGCGGGAGATGCTGCGCGACCCCTACTGGCCGCTCCGGGCGGCGCGCGTGCTGGGGCGGGCCACGAGCTGGCCGGCACAGTATCTCCGCGCGGCGCCGCAGGGCTCGACGACCCGCACGGCGGTGGAGTGAGGCGCATCCTCCATCGCATTCCCACGTTGAACCGCGGGCTCGGCGCTGCAAGCTGGCACGCGCCCGGCCCCCCTCCTTCGACCGGCGGCCTCCGGCGCGGGCCGCAAGACTCGTCCTAGCGCCGACGCGCCCCGCAGGGCACGTTGTGCTGTGCTGTATCGAGAGCCACGGTCACACCACCCAAGGAGGAGAACGTGAAGCTCGCCGCGCGCGTCATCGCGCTGGCCACGATCGGCCCGGTGGGACTCCTGCAGGCCCAGTCGGCGTCCTACCTCGACTTCAACGGGCTCACCAGCGAGCTGCGCTCCCTGGTGAGCGGGTCCGATCTGGCCCACATGCGCTCGCTGGGGAAATCCGTCGAGGGGCGGGACCTCTGGCTCATCGAGATCGCGAACCCCGCCGGTGCGCCCCTGGACACTCGCCCCGCCTTGCTGGTGGTGGGCAACCTGTCCGGCGATCACCTGGTGGGGAGCGCGCTGGCGCTCGCAACCGTCCGCTACCTGCTCTCGCCAGGGAGCGACGACTCCAGCCTCGCGGCGGTGTTGCAGCAGCGGGTCGTCTACGTCGTGCCCCGGCTCAACCCCGACGGCGCCGAGGCGATGTTCCGCGGCGTCAAGGATGTCCAGCGGCGGAACGCCCGCCCGTTCGACGATGATAACGACGGGCGGATCGACGAAGACCCGCCGGAGGACCTGAACGGCGACGGCTTGATCACAGTGATGCGAAAGCTCGACCCGTCCGGCGCCTACATGATCCATCCGGAGGACCCGCGCCTCATGAAGAAGGCCGATCCCGCTCAGGGGGAGGCGGGCGCATACAAGCTCTACATCGAGGGGCGGGATTCGGATGGCGACGGCTACCTCAACGAGGACGGCCCCGGCGGCGTGGACCTCGACCGCAACTTCCAGCACGCCTATCCCTACTGGGAGCGGGACGCTGGGCCCTACATGGTGAGCGAGCCCGAGAGTCGCGCCCTGATGGACTTCGTCATCGCGCACCGCAACATCGGCGCGATCCTGACGTTCGGCCATTCCGACAACCTCGTCACGGCACCTGACGCCCGCGGCAACCTCGCCGAGGCCACCGTGCTCGATCTGCCGGCCTTCGCGCTCGCGTCCAACGCGGACGTGTTCGACAAGGGAGTGTTCGGCGCCGGCCAGCGTGGCGGCGTCGGGGGGTTCGGCGGCTTCGGAGGGCGCGGCGGGGGCCTTCCCCAGCTCCGCGGAGCGCAGCCCGGCCGCGACAACGACCCCGAGTCCGGCCGCCGACCCGCCACGACGGTGAATCCGGCGGATCTCAAGTACTTCGAGGCCGTCTCGAAGGCCTACCGGGATATCACCGGAATCACCAGGGTGGGGATCAACCGGACCGCCGAGGGCGCGTTCTTCCAATACGGCTACTACCAGTTCGGCGTCCCGTCGTTCAGCACGCAGGGCTGGGGATTGCCGCAGAAGACGCCCGGCGGAGAAGGTGATGTCCGGCCGGCCGATCGGGCGCGCGCGGCACCGGGCGCACCCAATCGACCCGGCGGCCGACCGGCGCAGGGACCGGCCGGCGGACGGACGGGGCCCGCGCAGCCCGGGGCCGACGTCGCGATGCTCGCGGCCCTGGACAGCGCGGGCATCGACGCGTTCGTGCAGTGGACGCCGTTCACCGATCCCGACCTCGGTCCGGTGGAGATCGGCGGGTTCCGCCCCTACGTCGTCGCAAACCCGCCGGCGGCTGAGCTGCCGGCGTTAGGCCGGGCGCACGGCGCGTTCGCGGTACGGCTGGCCTCGATGCTGGCGCGCGTGCGAATCGCCAAGACCGCGGTAACGAACCACGGCGGCGGCGTGTTCAGCGTCGTGGCCGACGTGGAGAACACCGGCTACTTCCCGACGGCCCTGCAGCATGGCATCGTCGCCCAAGCCGTGGAGCCGACCACCGTGCAGATCCAGGTGCCGCCGGAGGCGGTGCTGACTGGCGCGGCGAAGACCAGCACGCTCCAGCAGCTGGAGGGTTCCGGCGGCCGCCGGCAACTCCGCTGGGTGATCCAGGGGAAGCCCGGCACGCCGGTCGAGATCCGCGTCCTGTCCCAGAAGGGTGGGACCGCCACCGCCACCGTGACGCTGAGGTAGATGCCATGACGCGCATGACGATGAACGACACGGCGCGAGGCCTCACGGCGCTCTGGCTCGTCGCGGCTTCGATCCTGGCGGTCCCGGGGCTGTCGGCGCAGGAGAAGCGCGGCTCAGATCCGGAGCACACGCTCCCGCTCACCTGGGACCGCTGGCTGGATCACAAGGAGATCGGCGAGCGGCTCAAGCTCATGGAGCGGACCTGGCCGCAGTTCCTCACATTGCAGTCGGTCGGCAAGAGCTACGACGGCCGCGACATGTGGGTGATGACGATCAACAACCCGCGCACGGGGAACGAGATGGACAAGGCCGCGATGTACATCGAGGCCAACGTGCACGGCAACGAGATCCAGGGCGCGGAGATCACGCTCTACACGATCTGGTACCTGATGGAGAACTACGGCCGCATCGACGACGTCACGAAGCTGGTGGACGAGCGGGTGTTCCACATCGTGCCGACGGTGAACCCGGACGGGCGGGACTATTTCCTCACCGAGGCCGGCGCGGCGGCGCGCAGCGGTCACCTGCCCGTGGACGATGACGGCGACGGCGTGGCGGACGAAGACGGCCCGGACGACCTGAACGGCAACGGGCTGATCGAGCAGATCCGGAAGTACGTCCCCGGCCAGGGAGACTACCGCATCAGCCACGACGATCCCCGCATCTTGGAGCGCGTCCCGCCGGGGGAGAAGGGCGACTGGGTGCTGCTCGGCAGCGAGGGCATCGACAACGACGGCGACGGGAGGGTCAACGAGGATCCGGTGGGCGGCTACGATCCCAACCGGAACTACGCCGCCGACTGGCAGCCGAACTACATCCAGGGCGGGTCGATGGACTACCCGTTCCAGCTGCCGGAAGCCCGTGCGCTGAACGACTTCATGATGACCCATCCGAACATCGCCGGCATGCAGTCGTACCATAACTCCGGCGGCATGATCCTCCGTGGGCCCGGCGCCGCCTGGTATGGTGATTATCCCCCGTCGGACATCCGGGTGTACGACGAAATCGGCGAGAACGGCGAGCGGATCCTCCCCTACTATGATTACCTCGTGATCTGGCGCGGGCTGTACACGGTGCACGGCGGGTCGATCGACTGGACCAACGACGGGCTGGGCATCGTGTCGTTCTCGAACGAGCTGTGGAACGCCGGCCAGTACTTCAGCAGCCCGCTGCTCCAGAAGCAGCAGCAGGACCCGGCCTCGCCCATTTCGGGGCAGAAGTCGCGCTATTTCTTCGACGACTTCCTGGAGCTGGGCGACGCATTCGTGGAATGGAAGCCGTTCGACCACCCGCAGTATGGCGCGGTCGAGCTGGGCGGGTGGAAGAAGCTCTCGGGCCGCGTGAACCCCCGGTTCATGAGCATGGAGCTGTTCCACCGGAACATGGCGTTCACGCTGTACCACGCCAGCCAGATGCCGCGCATGGCGATGGGTGCGGCGACCGCGGAGCGGATGGGTGGGAACACGTTCCGGGTGCGCGTGGACATCACCAACGAGCACCTGATTCCCACGATCACCGAGCGCGGACGGCGCAACAACGCCGTACGTCCTGACCTGCTGATGGTGGACGGCGACGTCGAGATCATCGCGGCCGGCTGGGTCGCCGATCGGTTCCGCCCCGGGCCGACGGAGATCATCGACCAGAAGGACCTGAAGCGGATCCTGATCCGCAGCGGGCATCCCGGGCGGACCACCAGGACCATCGAGTACCTGGTGCGCGGCCCCGGACCGATCACGGTGCGTTACTCGGCGCTGAAGGGCGGAACGGTCAGCAGGACGGTGCAGCTACGCTGAGCGGCGACGCCCGACCCCGCGGCGCCGCGGCGCAGAACGCGCCGCGCTTCCTGGCCCTGTTCCGCTCGGCAGCGCCGGTGGGCGCGTTCGTGATCCTCGCGGCCTGCGGGGATCAGGCTCCCGGCCCGATCCCCGATATCGAGGCCGTGTACCTCGGCACGTGGAGCCTGGCCGTGGAGGGCGCCGTCGCGGCGTGCCCCGCGGCGCTCACCATCAGCGATCAGACCGACAGCGTGTTTCGCACGGCCGTCGAGATTCGCCGGCGGAACGGCACCGGCGGATTGGCCTGCAACGGCGTGGCGATATCGGGCTCGGGCGTGGTGCGTGGCGACCGGACCGTCCAGGCGCTGGCGGAGCTCGTCGAGCCCAACCTGTGCACCCTGAAGGAGCCGAACACCGGACTTCGGGGGACCGTGCGGGACGGCAGCATCACGCTGTCGGCACGGTACACGTACCGCTGTCCGGAAGACCACGTGTGGACGCTCGGCTTCTCCGGCAGCACGGCGGGCGACCCACTGCCGCCGTATCCCGACGTGCTGGGGACCTACACCGGCACTTGGACCACGATCGTTCCCGGACTGCAGATCTCGTGTCCCGTGACGGTCTCGCTCGACACATTGGCCCATGGCGAAGTCGCGGGCGCATACACGCTCGAAGCACAGGGTTCGTGCGTGCTGCAGCCGACCCAGTCGCTGTCCGGATTCCTCACGGTTGACGGCGACCTGAGCGTGACCGGCGCTCCGCCGGTGCCAGCGGGCTGCACTGTCTACCGCGCGCTGAGCCTGCGGGGTGAGGCGCTGGGCGGCGGCCTGAGCCTGAGTGGCGCGTTTGCCCTGCAGTGTGGGGGCACGCTGCGCGAGTACAGCGTCCTGCTCTCGGCAAGCGGGACCTAGGGCCGTCGTGGACATGCGAGTCCCGGCATCCGGGACTCGCGAGCGTCAGCGGAGCTTGACCGGAGCGGGCGCCGCGGCCGCTTGGTTGCCACCCGACCCGAGCTGTCCGCCCGCGTTCGCTCCCCAGCACAGCACCGCGCCCGCCTTCGTAACCCCGCACGTGTGCTGGTCGCCGGCAGCGAGCGACGCGAAGGCTTCGTTGCCGCGAACCGCCGTCGGCGTCGTGCGATCCTGGGTGGTGCCGTCGCCGATCTCGCCTTCCCGGCCGCGTCCCCAGCAGAATGCCCGGCCGCCGGACGCCAGCGCGCAGGTGTGCTCCTTGCCGGCGACCACCAGCGTGAAGCTCTCCTTGGATTGCACCTCCTGGGGGGCGCTGCGCTGGCTCTTGGAACCGTCACCTACCTGGCCCGCCGAGTTCTTGCCCCAGCAGAACAGCTTGCCGGCAGTCGAGATACCACAGGTGTGGTCGCCACCCGCCACCAGCTCGCGGAACTTCACGCCGCCTCCCACGCCCGTCGGCGACGGCAATGACTGGATCATGCCGCTGCCGATCTGCCCGCTCCAGTTGCTGCCCCAGCAGACCGCGGCGCCGTCCGCGCGCAGCGCGCAGGTATGCGACCCGCCGGCGGTAACGGCCGTGAACTTGGCGCTCGCCGCGATCGGCGTTGGCTTTGCACGCCGGCTGCTGGACCCGTCACCCAGCTGCCCCATGTCGTTCTTGCCCCAGCAGTAGACCTGGCCGGCGGTGGTGAGGCCGCAGGTGTGCGCCGGACCGGCACTGATCTCCTCGAAGCGCAGGCCGGGAACCGTGTATCGGGTGGCCTTGAGGTCGCTCGTGCCCAACTGCCCTTCGGTGTTGCGCCCCCAACACGTCACCTGGCCGTCGGCCAGCGCGCATGTGTGCTCGGCGCCCGCCGCGAGCTCGGCCGCCGTCCCCGCCAGGGCGACCGGCTGGAGCACGCGCGCTCCCTGTCCGGAGCCGGGCTGAATCTGTCCTCGGTCGTTTCCGCCCCAGCACCAGATGGCCTCATCCCCCGACGCCACCGCGCACGTATGCGCGCTCCCCGCCGCGATGCCGGCGAACGTGACCGTTCGCGCGGGTGCCGGAGCCACGGCGGTGTCCCGCGGTGGCGGTGGTGCCGGCGCGCGCACCTGGACCATGGCGCGGCCCTCGATCCCGTCGCTCGCCGCCACGATCACCGCGTTTCCCGGTGCCACGGCCCGCACCTCGCCGCGCTCCGACACGTTCGCCACGCCTGCGTTGTCCGATCGGAACGCAATCGGTCGGTCGAACGGCCTGCCCTGCGCGTCCCGCGCCTCCGCGATGACCGCGGCGGTCTGGCCGACGTCCAGCTCGATGCGCGGTGGGGTGACGGCGACGACCGCCACGCGCCGTGGGGGCGGCGGCGGCCCGGTGGTGTCCGCGGGCCGGGCGACGGCGAGGACGCGGATGATGGCGCTGGCTTCCACGCCGCCCGCCGCGGCGGTCACGGTGGCCGACCCAACCGCCCGCCCCGTCACGGTCCCCGCCTGCGTCACCGCCACGGCCCGCTCGTTGGACGACCGCCAGCGGACCTGGGGTGCCGTCATGCTGCGGTTGCCCTGATCGAACGCCTCCACCCGCAGCGTGACCGCGTCGCCGACCTGGACCTGCGTGTCGGCCGGGCGAACCTCGAGCCGCGCCGTCCGGGGCGGCTCGGCCACGGCTCCGGGCGCGACCGTCACGACCGCCGTATCGGCGCGATCGGCGGCAGACGCGATGATGAGCGCCCGGCCCTCCCGCACGGCCCGGACCCGTCCGTCCGCATCGACCGTGGCCACGGCATCGTCGCTCGAGCGCCACGCGACCGGCGTCCCACCAGGCACGCCGTCGATCGACAATGTCCCTTCCTGCCCCGCGCCAAGATTCAACTCGGGCGGCGCCACCGCGAGCGTCACGTCACTCGTGGCGGGCTGCCGCAAGGCGAGCATGACGACGACCGCGACGGCCGCGACCGCCACGGCCGCGCCGCCGATCAGCAGCCAGGGCGGCTTGGGCTGAGGCCTGAGCGCGGCCGCGGCAACGGGGCCCGTGCGTGGGCGACTCGGCGCCGCCGCAGGCATCGGCGCCGTGGCGGGCGCCGCGGCGAGCCCGGCGGGTTGCAGCGCGTCCGGTGGGACGAGCGCGGTGGCCGGCACCACGGGCGGCGCCATTGGGGGCAGCTCGCCGATACCACTCGGGGGGGTGCTCACCGGACCCGCCATCGACGGCGTGTACGGCACCGTGGCCGGCGCCATGGGCGGCGGCGTGAAGGGTGGCACGGGTGCCGGCGTGAGCGGGCCCGACGGCGGCGGCGTGAGCGGTGCCGATGGCTGGATCACCGGGGGCGCCGTGTATGGGACCGTCGGCGGCGTGAGCGGTGCGGCTGACGGCGGGGTCACGGGAGCCGATGGCGGCGCCGCGAAGGGCACCGAGGCCGGCGGCGTCACGGGCGCCGAGGGGGTCGGCGTGATCGGCACGGTGGGCGCGACCGGCCCGGGTGTCCAGCCGACTTGCGGCGAGGGGCTGAGCGGCGTCGTGAAGATCTGCGTCGGCGGAATGAACCCGCCGCTTTGAGACAGGCGCGCGATCTCGTCGCGCAACGGGTCGTCGACCGCGACCGGGTGCCCTCCAAGCGCGCGAGCCGCCTCCACCACCGACCCCCAGCGATCCTCCGGGGCCTTGGCCAGCATGCGGCGGACCCCGTCGCGGACCTTCGGCGGGCACGGGCCCTCCGCCAGGTGCTCGATCGGCGGCGGGTCGACCTCGATCTGCTGCCGCATCACCGGGATCGGCTCGCCGCTGAACGGCGGCCGGCCGGTGAGCAGATGGTAGGTGACCATCCCGAGCGAGTACTGGTCGGACGCGGGACTCACTTCCTTGCCGAGGCACTGCTCGGGACTCATGTAGGGCGGCGTGCCGATCGCCGCGCCGACCATGGTATGGCCGCGCGCCCCCCGCAGCTTCGCGATGCCGAAATCCATCACCACCGCGTTGCCCTCGAGGTCGACCATGACGTTGCTGGGCTTGATGTCGCGGTGGATCACATTGCGGCCGTGCGCGTACTGGAGCGCCGTCGCCACCTGATAGATCACGGCCTGGACCACCGCCAGGGGCAGGGGCCCGTGCTCGAGGATGGAGTCGAGGTCACGCCCGACGACGTACTTCATCACGAAGAAGTACAGACCCCCCGCCTGCCGGGCGGCGTGCACCGTCACGATGTTGGGGTGCTCGAGCTTCGCGACGGTGCGCGCTTCGTCCTGGAACCGGCCGATCATGCTGGGGTCGGCCATGAGGGCGGGCGCCATGACCTTGATGGCGACCTTCTTGTCGAGCCCGATGTCGTGCGCCAGATAGACGGCGGCCATCCCGCCGTGGCCCAACTCACCGGCGATGTCGAACTCCCCGCGGGTCGCCACCCGCAGCGACTGCTGCACGGCATCCCACACCGACCCGGAGCCACTGGAATCGGCCTGTCGACCGACCATCGGGTTCCCGGTGCCGCAGTTGGCGCAGAACCGGTCGCTCGCGCTCATCGGCTGGCCACACCGCGTGCAGGTAATGCTGACGCTCATCGCTTGGTGCCCTCGGTCGCCTTCAGACCCCATAGGATAGAAAGAATCGGGCCCCGCGTCGAGTCCGCCGAGGTTTCACTCTGGCGCGATGCAGGGCGCCCGGTAGATTGGGTAGGCGGCTTGGTCCGGGATGTTGCGAACCCGCAACGGCTTAGCGGAGGTCTTGGTATGCGCGGGCGGCTCGTCTTCACGTCGGGAAGCAGGGCTGGGACCGATTTCGAGCTCACGGGCTTCGAGGTGGCGGTGGGGCGCAGCCCGGACTGCACGCTGCAGTTCAGCCCCAGCGAGGTGGTGGTCTCGGGCCATCATGCCACGCTCTACGAGGTCGGCGGCCGGTTCTACGTGCGGGACGAAAACAGCCGCAACGGCACCTTCGTGGACGGCCGCCAGGTCAAGGAATGCGAGATCCGGGCGGGCCAGACGATCATGTTCGGCCCGAACGGGCCCGCCGCCCAGTTCGAGGTCGTCGCGGACGAGGGCATGGCAACCGCCCCGATACCCGCGGCGTGGGGCTCCCCCGCCACGGCCTACGTTCCGCCCAAAGCCGCGAAGGCGCCCGCGACTCCACTGGCGGGTGGCGGGTCCTCCTCCGGCTCAGGACTCACGGGCCTGTACGTCATGGCCCGCGACCAGGCGGCCGCGGCCGCGACGAGCGGCCGCCCGAGCCAGACGGCGGTGATGAAGGCGTTCGTCAAGCTGGCGCAGGAGAAGGCCAGTCGGAGACTCAAGGTCGCGCTCATCCTCGTGGCGGTCGCCGGGGCCGTAGCCGTGGGGCTGGTGTTCGTGCTGAGTGAGCGCAAGGCCGCGGCGCTGCGTGGCGAGCTGACGGCGATGAGCAGCGAGCTGCGCTCCCAAGGCGACGCCCGCGCGGCGCTGGAGCAGCAGCTCTCGCAGCTCGCCTCGACGGCCACGCAGTGGCAAAGCCAGGCCGAGTCCTTGACGCAGAATCTCCAGCAGAACCGGGCGGAGCTCGACCGCCAGAAGCAGGAGATCGCCCAGCAGCGCCAGGCCGTCCAGGATGACCGGCGGTTCGGGCCCACGGTGACGCAGCGCTATGCCGCGGGTGTCGGGCTCATCGAGTTCCGGATCGGCTGGTTCAACGAGCAGGCCGGCTGGCTGCGGATTCGGGGAACCCAGGACGGCAAGGTCGGGCTCAGCACCGATCAGAACGACCATCTGGCATTGCTCACGACCTCGCAGTGCACCGGCTTCCTGATCAACGCAGCCGGCTGGGTACTCACGAACCGTCACTGCGTCGACCTGCCGTTTGCCAGCGCCGAGATGATCAAGCAGGCCACGCTGAACCTCGGCAAGAACGGCGACATCGTGTTCAAGCCGGCCATCGCGGGGTGGCGGATCGCGTTTCCGCCGGGGGCCATGTACGAGGTCGACGCCCAGACGGTGCAGGCCTCACGCGAGCACGACCTCGGCCTGTTCCGCACGACGCGGACCCCGCAAGGGGTGCCGGTGCTGCCGCTGGCGCGGGGCCAGCAGGTAGTGGCCGGTGAGGACATCGTGATGCTGGCCTACCCGGGCGGCACCGAGGTCACGGCGCAGCGGCGAGGGGTCGGGAGCTTCGTGGACGCCTCGCTGAGCGACCAGGTGCAGGCGGCGGTGCAGCGGGCCGTCGGCGCCTTCGCCCGGGAAACCGGGCTCGAGGCCGTGCTCCGGGGGCTGCCGGACGACGAGAAGCAGCTCCAGGCGCTGGTCCAGTCCGATCTGGGAGTGTTCCTGCTGCTGCAGACCGTGAACGCCGTGGCGGGAGCCGCCGAGCTGGATGCGCTCGTGCAGGCGAAGCAGCTGCAGCCGGACGTGAGCGGGAACATGAGCGTGTCGGGCGTGACGTCGAACTCGATCTCCTACCACACGCTGGGCGGGATCGGCGGCTCGAGTGGCGGCCCGCTGCTCGGCACGAAGCTCGCCGTCGTCGGGGTCAACCACGCCGGATTCGCGACGGCGGACCGCGGCGCGCAGTACCAGCAGAACGAGGCCGTGCCGGTCGAGTACGCCTGGCGGTTCCTTCCCGCGGGGCTGGCGCAGGCCAAGTAGCCGAAGGGAAGCGCGTCCCTGCTTACCCGCCGGAGCCCGCGCCCGCGGGCTCCGGCTGTTTCAGGGAATCTCCAGCTCCAAGCCCGGCAGGATCAGATTGGGGTTGTCAGGTGTGCCGCCCCAGTTCCGCTCGTAGATCACGTACCAGAGCCATTCCTGCCCGTAGAACGCCTTGGCGAGCTTGGACAACGTATCGCCCGGCTGAATCTGGTACGTCCCGGGCGGGCGCAGCCGGGTCACGCCGGCGAGCGGGTCCGCGGTGGTCTCCTCTTCGCGCCCGAACAGCTGCCCTTCCGCCCGGCGGTTCAGCCATTGCCGGTAGTTCTCTGACGTGGGATGCGCTTTGAACTTCTGCTTCGCCGCCGCCGCGCGCGCCACCGCGGCGTCCTCGATGGCCTCCCAGGCATCGGTGGTCTGGGGATTCTCCCCGCACCCCCTCGTCTGCCCGTGGGCCAGATCGACCAGGGCTCGCCGCATCGCGGCGGCGGAGGGGTCCCGACGCAGCTGCTTCACCGTCCTCCGCAGTCGGCGGCGGATCTCGGTGCAGCGCTCGGCTTCCTGGTCCGGCTGCGCGGCCGGCGTGACGGTAGCCGGCGGGCTCACCGGTTGCCGCTCGTTGCGGGAGTCGCTCGGTGGTCGATTCTCCGGGGCATGCATCCGGGTCCGCTCGATCTCGGCGAGCAGCCGCTCGTATTCGAGCTTGGCGGTCAGGTACCACTCGAAATCCAGCAGGTACTGCTTCCACAGATGCTTCCGCTCCTCGTCGTTCCGGACCACCATCTCGAGGATTTCGGCCGGCTTTGCCGGCTTTGGACGCGCCATTGCGCGCATGCGGGGATCCTGGTACTGGGAGGACGATGCCGCCAAGGCGGTATCGGTGACCTCGACGACGACCGTCTCGCTGTCCGGCAGCTCCGCGAGTCGGGCGCGCGACGCGTCGACCCGGGCGTGCGCCTCCTCCATCCGGACGCGGGCCGCCCGCACCCGCTCCTCGAGGCTCAGCTTCCAGTAGTCGCCGTCGTAGTACTGATCCATCGTGAGGCCCTAGGGTCCGATCAGCACCGTGGGGCAACCCATGACGATCGCGCCGCCGTGCGCGGTGGGATCGCCCAGCCGCGCGGCCGGCAGGCTGCCGATCAGCACCGTGGTCGAGCCCATCGCGATGAGGTCGGGTGGGCCGACGCAGACGCACATGTCCGTGGCCCGTGCGGCAGGCATGCTGCCGATCAGGACCATCGGGCACCCGGGTGGGAGGATCGGGCCGCCAACGTGCGGGATCGGCGGCACCGCCGGCGTGACCATGGGACAGACGTGCATGTCCCCAGCGCGCGCGGCTGGCATACCCATGAGCGCTACCTCCTCGCGGCCTGGCCGGCGGGCGTCGCCGGCGGCGTCCACAGGTCGGTCTTCTCGGCGACCACCATGCCCTGTTCCACGAACCCCCGGAACTTCTCATCCGCGCGTTCCGGCTCGATCATGACGGCCGCCAGGACGATGCTCCCCGCGATCGCCTTGGCCGCCATGAACTCCCCGGGCGGCACCGCCGCGACGTCCGGCGGCGCCAACGACCCTCCCGAGAGGAAGGCGGCGAGCCCCGCGCTCCCCGCCGGTGTCCCGAAGCCCGCCGCTTGGGCGTGCTGCATCGCGGCGCGCCGGCGTTGATCGGTGGGCTCAGCGATCCATTGCTGCGTGGCCTCGAGCGAGGCCTGGATCGGCGCGGGGGGCGTCTCCCCCGCCGCGCGGCGCGCACACACCCACGCCCACCACACCGCTTCGCGGCGCGGCAGCGCGCACGCCAGGAAGCGCACCGCGTCGGGGTAGAGCGCGCGCGCGATCAACAGCTCGGCAAACTGCCGGGCCGCCTGGCCCTCGGCGCGGAGCGCGCGCGCCTCGTCGCTGAGCTCCGCCACCTCGCAGATCTGCGCCACCGTCTTGCCCGACCGGAGCACCGCCGTCGTGTCGGGCATGGTCAGTTGATCATCGTGATGCCGCCCTTCACCTGGAGCACGGCATCGGCGGTGACGTTGGTGATCAGGCCCTTGAGCTCGGTCTGCATCTGCCCCTCGATCTTCACCATCATGCCCTTGATGGTCACGCCGGTCTGGTCGATCTTGATCGAGTTCTGACCGACCTTGAGCTCGATCCCCTGCATCGCCTCCTCGGCGATCTTGCCGAGCGAGACCTTCACGGTGCGGTTCCCGGTCTTGACCGTGAGCTCCTGGTTGCCCTGGCCGAGCTCCACCTTCTGGTTCCCCAGCTTGATCTTGAGCTCCTGACTGCCCTGTCCGAGCTCGATGCTCTGGTCTCCCTGCTGGACCTCGACCGTCTGATTCCCCTTTTCCACCAGGACCGAGTCGTCTCCCTCCTCGACGGTCCGCGAGTCGTTGTTGGTCACGACCGTCGTGCGGTCATGCAACACGTCACGCGTCTCGTCGTTCTCCACCTCCACGAAGAGATCACGCTCGGCGTGCATCATGATCAGCTCACTCCCCTTCTTGTCCTCCAGGAAGATCTCGTTGAAGTTGTCCGTCCCACCGCCCTTCGAGCTGCGCGACTTGACGCCGCTCTGCGTTTGGTTCGCCGGCAGCTCGTAGGGCGGCATCAGCTCCGCGTTGTACACCCGGCCGGTGATGATCGGCAGGTCGGGATCCCCTTCCAGGAAATCGACGATCACCTCCTGGCCGATGCGCGGGATCTGGATGTGCCCCCATTGCTTGCCGGCCCACGTCGTCGCGACGCGCACCCAGCACGAGCTGTTCTCGTCCTTCTTGCCGTCCCGGTCCCAGTAGAACTGCACCTTCACCCGCCCGTACTTGTCAACCCAGATCTCCTCACCCGACTTGCCCACAACGAGCGCGGTCTGGGATCCCTGCACCACGGGTTTCGGCGCCGTGCGGGGCGGCCGGAACGGCACCTTGTGGGGAATCGCCACGAAGCTGTTGCGGTACTCCGCCGGCGTGTCGGCTTTCGCGCGGTAGTCGGAGTTCCGTCCGGTCTGCCGCAGGTGGAGCAGGAAGTACGTGTCGTTGGCGTCCGACCGGTAATGTTCCTTGAGGTCGAACCGGCAGCCGGTCTCGAGCCCCCGACAGTTGCTCTCGCCGCGGATCACCAGCTGCCATCCCTCGCGTTCCTCGAGCTGCAGCCGCGCCAGGCGCTCGCCGTCATCCAGCGTCGTGAACGCACCGGGGTAGTCGTAGACCTCCTCCTTGCCCTGCCCCGACACCGAGCTCTCCAGGCTGAGCGACGGCTGCAGGTAATCGTAGTCTCGCAGCGTGACCTTCCCGATGTGGGTGACGTGCTCCCGCTGCAGCGCCGTCACGACGTCCTCCTCCTCCCAGCCGCCGGATTGCACCGCCATGCGGACCTTGGACTGGGTCGGGCAGGGCTTCACCGCGCTGTTGTCGTCTGCCAGGACGAGCACGTGCTTGGACTTGCTGTGACGGAAGAAGTAGAAGACCCCCTCCTCTTCGAGCAGGCGGCATACGAAGTTGAGGTCGGTCTCGCGGTACTGGACGCAGTACTCGCGTTTCGCGTGCGGCTTGACGCACTTGATCTCGAAGTCCGAGAACCCGCGTGCGCGGAACACCTTCTCGACGATCTCGAGCGCGGTGAGGTTCTGGAAGATCTTGCAGTCACTGGAGAGCGACAGGAACCAGAACCAGGGCACTACCTGCGCCCGATAGGCCGTCAGCTCGCCGGTCTGCGTCTGGCCGGACTGACTGAACCGGTTGATCAACCCGTGGACGATCCGCTCGCCGCCGTCGCCCAGCTCGAGAATGAGCGTCACGGCCGTGCGCAGCAGCTTCTCCGCATCGACGGCCGCGTCTTCGGACAGGAGATCCAGCGTGTAGCCGAAGGGGATCGAGACCCCCTCGTCGCCGCTGAACCCCTGGAGCAGCAGCACGTCCTTGCCGAGCGCCGTGTCCACCCGGAACGGCCGGTCGTCCTGTGAGAACGTTCCCATCGCGTACCTCCCGGGCTAGGACACGGCCGGCGTCGCGGGCACTGGGGGCCCGGCCGACTCGAAGCGGTACTCGAACGCGCCGGCCCCACCCAACACCACGCGGATCGTCTGGGGCTTCTCGCCATCCACCAGGGCCTGCAGCAGCCGGCGGGAGACGTCGGGCAGCAGCGTGTTCGTCAGGATGTTGTCCACGTTGCGGGCGCCGCTCTCGACTTCGGTGCAGCGGCGGGCGATCTCGTCGACGACGTCCTCGTCGTAGGCCAGCCGGATCCGATGGCTCTCCGCGAGGCGGCGCTCGACCTTGCCGAGCTTCAGCCGGATGATCCGCTTCATCTCGTCGTCCTTGATCGGGAAGTACGGGATGATCACGAGCCGGCCGAGGAAGGCGGGCTTGAACGTCTTGTTGAGCTCCGGTTTCAGCGCCTTGGCGAGCCCTGCGGAGTCCGGGGCCGTCTCCGGGTCGGCCGTCAGCTTCATGATGGTGTCGGTGCCGGCATTGGTCGTCAGCATGATCACCGTGTTCTTGAAGTCGATCTGCCGCCCCTCGCCATCCTCCATGACACCCTTGTCGAACACCTGGAAGAACAGCTCCAGCACGTCGGGGTGCGCTTTCTCGACCTCGTCGAGCAGCACCACCGAGTAGGGCCGTCGCCGCACCGCCTCCGTCAGCACCCCGCCCTCGCCGTAGCCGACGTACCCCGGCGGCGAGCCCTTGAGGGTGGAGACCGTGTGGGGCTCCTGGAACTCCGACATGTTGATCGTGATGATGTTCCGCTCGCCGCCGTAGAGCAGATCGGACACGGCGAGCGCCGTTTCCGTCTTGCCCACGCCGCTGGGCCCCACCAGCATGAAGACGCCGACCGGCTTGTTCGGGTCCTCGATGCCGGCGCGCGACGTGCGGATGCGCTGGCTGATGCCGCTGAGCGCGTGCGCCTGGCCGATGATGCGCCGCGCGAGCTGCTCTTCGAGGCTCAGCACGGTGCCGATCTCATCGCGCAGCATTTTGCCCACCGGGATGCCGGTCCAGCCCGAGATGACTTCCCCGACCAGCTCGGCGTCGACGCACACCGGGACGAGCGGGCTGTCGCCCTGCAGCGTCGCCAGCTGCGCGTTGAGCACCACCAACTCCTGCCGCAGCGCCTCCGGCGCCTTGCCGTCGCCCTTGCTCTTGCGCTTCCCCTTTTCCCGCTCCCCGCCCGCTTCGGCCGTCGCCTCGAGCCGCTCGCGCAGCTCGCGCACCTTCCCCACCAGCGCCCGCTCCTCCTCCCAGCGCTGCATCAGGGCGGCGAGCCGCTGCTCGGTCTCGACCTGCCGCTCGGCGATGCGGGCGAGCCGCTCGGCATGGTCCGCGCCCACCGCCTGCTCCCGCGTGAGCACGCGCTGCTGGACGGCGAGGTCGTCGAGCGTACGCCGGGCGTCGTCGATCGCCGCCGGCGTCGCGTTCTGCCCCAGGGCCAGCCGGGCGCACGCCGTGTCGAGCACGCTCACGGCCTTGTCGGGTAGCTGACGGTCCGCGAGATAGCGGTGCGACAGCCGCACGGCCGCGTCGATCGCGTCGTCGAGGATGCGGACGTGATGGTGCTTCTCCAGGCTCGGCGCCACGGCCCGCATCATCAGGGCGCAGCTTTCCTCGGTCGGCTCGTCGACCTTGACGAGCTGGAACCGTCGCGCCAGCGCCGGGTCCTTCTCGAAGTACTTCTTGTATTCCGACCACGTGGTGGCGGCGATGGTGCGCAGCTCGCCGCGGGCCAGGGCGGGCTTGAGCAGGTTGGCCGCGTCGCCCTGCCCCGCCGCGCCCCCCGCCCCGATCATGGTGTGCGCCTCGTCGATAAACAGGATGATCGGCGTCTCGGACGAGCGCACCTCCTCGATCAGCCCCTTGAGCCGGTTCTCGAACTCGCCTTTGACCCCGGCGCCGGCCTGCAGCAGGGCGAGATCCAGGCCGCGCAGCGTGACGTTGCGCAGCACGGGGGGCACGTCGCCCTGGACGATGCGCATCGCGAACCCTTCGACCACCGCGGTCTTCCCCACGCCCGCCTCACCCACCAGGATCGGGTTGTTCTGCCGTCGCCTGGTGAGAATGTCCACCACCTGCCGGACCTCGAAGTCGCGGCCGAGCACGGGGTCGAGCTTGCCTTCGCGGGCGCGGTCGGTGAGGTTCGTCGTGAACTGATCGAGGTTGGGGGTCTTCCCGCCCGGGCGCCCGGGCGCGCCGCCGGGCCCGCCGGCGGCCGGGGCCGCCACCTCCTCGACCGAGTTCGCCACGATGGTGGCGAACTCCGCCCGCAGCGTCTCGCCCGAGACCTTCTGGAACTCACGGCTCGTGTCCAGCATCAGCCGCCGCAGCTCGTCGTTCGTCGCGAGCACGAGCAGCGTATGCCCGGTGCGGATTTGACTGTCGCCGTACTCCAGGGAGCCGAGCAGCCACGCGTCCGAGAGCATCTTGACGAGCGTCGGGCTGAGCGACGGCGTCCGGGCGTTCCCGGTCTTCAGGCGGTCGAGCGCCTGCGTGAGGTCTTTGGCCAGCCGGGAGCGGTCCACTCCGAAATGCTTGAGGATGAGGGCGACGTCCCCGTCGCTCGCGTCGAGCACCTTCATCAGGTAGTGCTCAATCTCGACGTCGTAGTGGGTCCGGCTCAGGCAGAGACCGGCGGCCGCCTCAACCGCGTTTCGCGTTTCGTGATTCAACCGCCCAATGAGCGATCGCAGGTTGACGGTCATGTCGGTTCCCCGTGGCCGAACGTGAGAATGGTCTCGTCCGCGTCGCGCGCGAACGGCTGGGTGCGGATCCACGTGGCCCAGCCGAGCGGCAGGCCTGCGCGGTCCCCGTCGTCGAGCACGCAGGGCGGAACATCGCCGCGCGTGAGCACGAGCTGCACTTCGAAGTCGAACCGGTCATCGCTGAAGAAGGCCGTCAGGGCCTGCAGCGTGCGATACGCGGCGCCGCCGGGGAGGAATTCCCCGTAGCGCGCCCGGCTGAGCGGCCCGATGCGAATGCGCACGCGGGCCTGCTGATCCCACACCTCATCCCCCACCACCGCGCCGAGGCCGAGCTGGCTCGACTCGTCGCGCTCGTCACCAAGGGCGCACCGCGTGGCGGTCGCCAGGGGATACCACCCGCCCACGAACTGCTCGACCGTCACGGGGACGTCGAAGTAGTCGGCGAGGATACCCTCGAGCGCGCCGGCCGACCGCTGTTGCGGCGCCAGGAGCCCCGCGTAGAACGCGAGCACCTGGTCGCTCACGGGAAGCCGCCCGCGGAACGCCTCGAGCCCCACCCCGACCACATCCAGCAGATGCTCGGTCACCGGATCGTGCTGGTCGCGCTCGTAGCCCGCCACGAAGCGGTGCTTGAGCCAGGCCCGGTAGAACAGCGAGATGAGCCGGTGGTGGAACAGGTCGAGGAACGCCTTCGGGGCCCGGTCGCCCGCGCGCAGTCGGTCGCCGACCAGCAGGCTGTAGTGGTACGGCAGCACGCCCTGCGGCCCGGTGAGCCCCAGGAAATTGACCGACATCTCGGGGGGCTCGGTGTGCAGCTCGATGTGGCGAACCTCGCTTGGCGGGAACGCAATCGCCGGCGTCACGACGAACCGCACCGCCTCGTCGGCCGGATTGCCGAACTCGCCCACCGGCCGCCGCTCGGCGAACAGCCGTTCCAGCAGACGCACCGCCTGGAAGAAGCCGAACGACGTGGCCTCGTCCGACAGCCGGACCAGCAGGTCCGTGTCGTCCGCTACAGGAGGGCCTTGTGACCCGCTCGTGGTGGCCAAGCCCGCAGGTCCTCCTTCCGCTGTTGCGTGCGCGCCGCCAGGATCGAGAAGCTGTTCAGCGAGGTGTACATCCCCAGGAAGCGCTCCAGGATGCTGGCGAACAGATAGACGCCGCCGCCGGCGAACTGCTCTTCGTCGAGCGTGACGCTGACGCGGTGCCCGCGCGCGAACGTCAGGCCGTGATCGGTGCGGATGCGCGTATAGCACGGCTCGCTCTTGAGCGCGGCGATGCTCTGGATGTGCCGCTCGGCGACGCCCGAGTCGCCGAAGTTGTGCAGCCGCAGCAGCTCCTGGAGCGCCTCGGCACCGCCTTCGACCAGGGACATGTAGTTGAGCGACAGCTGGGAGATCAGCCGCCAGAGCTGGGTGCGGCCCTGCGGCGGCGGGATCGCCGGGGTCGGCTTGACGAGGGCGCGAATCCGCTGGATCGGCCCGCCGCCCGGGAGCTGGAAGTCCCCCCCCTCGTCGCCGAACGGGAGGCGGCTGGGAAGGTCGCCGTTGTAGGCGGTGAGCCGGGCCGTCACCGCCTCGTACCCCGGCTGGGCGGTCCGGCCGGACAGATCCACGAACGACAGGTACACGTCGGTCCCGCCCTCGGCCTGCCACACGGTGGGCTTGCGGCGCGCGTACCAGAACAGGCCCGAGGCGCCGGCGCTCGCCGCGTGGCGGTGGCCGTACATCGGCTCAAACCGCACCGGCTCGGGGGAGTCGGGCGTCACCGCCACCACCTCGTCGACGGAGAACACGTGCACGCCGTCCCGCCGCCGGGCATCGGCGATGATGGGATACTCGTGGGCCTTCTGGGTCAGCAGCACCGGCTCCGCCGTCTGCGGAAAGACGTTGATCACCGGCGTGCATCCCAGCCGCAGCGTCGCCGCGGACACCCCCGACTCGAGCATCTCTGCGCGCTCGCGCCGCTCGAAGGCCCCGATCAGGAACACCACCTCGGCCTTCTGCCCGAAGCCCGCCCCCCGCAGGCGATCCAGCCCCGTGAGGTCGTAGCACGAGAACTTCTGCGGGAACGTGAAATACTCCTGCAGCAGCCGGTAGGCAGTGAGCGAGCGCTGCGGGAACGGCAGCATGCCCTCGTCGGCCTCGAACCCGACGGGGCGCAGCGCCGACCCCGGCAGCACGACGGGCGGCCGATCGCTCCGCGTCGGATCGCGCACGAGGATGGTCGCGCAGTTGTTGCCGAGCAGCTCGTACAGGGTACCCACGAGATTGCCCGCGCCGTGGAGGAACAGGCGCAGCGTATCCAGGCCCAGCTGGTCGAACCGGACGTCGGGGAAACAGGTGAGCTCGAGGCGCAGCGCCGCCGTGGCGTCGCTCGCCTTCACCGGCGGCCGCAGCTGGTCCGGCGTCGTCCAGCGCGCGGCGGTGACGTCCACCGGCCACAGCGTGGTCGGGTAGCACGTGCTGAACTTGCAGGGCGTCCCCCCGATCGGCCGGGAGTACAGCAGCGACTGGCGCGGGATCGTCAGCCCGGTCGTGAGCTTGCCCTGCTCCGGATCGAGCCGGAACTCGACCAGGGACATCGAGGGAATCGGCCGCAGGTAGTGCGGGTAGAGGACGTTGAGCAGCGCCTCGCTGATCTCCGGGAAGTCGTCGTCGATCTTGAGGTGGACCCGCGCGGTGAGGAACGCGAAGCCCTCGAGCAGGCGCTCGACGTGCGGGTCCTCGCACTTGTCGGGCTCCAGCTGGAGTCGCGCCGCGATCTTGGGGTACTTCTGCGCGAACTCGGCGCCGAGACGCCGCAGGAACGCGAGCTCGCGCTCGTAGTAGTACAGCAGGTCTTCACGCACCGCCGTCTCCCGCGACGTCGAACTTGCCGCTCGCCGACTGCAGCACCGTGTCGAACTGCACGTGCTCGGGGCTCGGGTCCATGTCGAGCAACCCGTCGATCACGAAGCGCAGCTCGCGCGCCCCGCCCTCTTCCGCGTCCGCCAGGGCCACGCGGACGTTCGTGAGGCGCGGCTCGAACACCGCGATCACCTCTTCCAGGTAACGCCGCAGCTGCACCGTGACGTCGGGGGAGTCGGCGCTCATCGAGCTGATGTCCGGCAGGCCGAACAGGTACAGCGACGTGGGAAGCTCGGTCGCCCCCTCGGGCGCGGGCTCGATGACGCGCCGCGTGTTGAGCAGCCACTCCAGGTCGCGGCGCACCGCCGCCTTGAGCACCTGGACCGACTGGGCCCACGTCAACGGGCGCTCGACGGGGTTGCCGGGGTCGCGGTCGATCAGTCGGTCGAGCACCGACAGGGTGACGGCCTGCTCCACCGGTCGCCTCGGCTCAGCCGGCGGCGTCCGCGGCCGCCTCGGGCGCGGCCGCGGTGCGGGTCCCGGCGAACGCCATGGCCTGCAGCGGATCCAGCCGGCACACCTGCCGATACAGCTCCTGCGCCTCGCTGGAGTCGCCCTCCACCATCTGGAGACAGCGGTACAGCAGCCCCAGCGGACGTGCGACCAGATCGCCGGCCTCCCAATCCTCGAGGTGGTGGGCCTCGATCCGCGTCACGAGCTCGCGCAGCACGGGGAGCGCCACCGGCTCGAGCCCGTGGTCCACCATGATCGCCGCGGCCTGCGCCCGGCGGAGGAAGCGGCCGCGCGGGGTCTGTTCGCGTTCCGCCTCGCGCATCAGCAGCTGGATGCCGGCGTCGGCGTGGCCGGCCCGGACCTCCTGCATGGCGCGCTCGTGGATCGCGTCGAACCCTGCGGTAACCCCTGCCGCCCGCGGCGCCGCCGGACCGGCCACCGCTCCCGCGGCCTCCGGCGCGAGATCCCCCAGCGACTGCTGCCGCAGCCATTCGCGCGTCTCGGCGTTCGCGGTCGACGTGTCGTCCATCAGCGTCGCGTCGACCAGCCCCGGGAAGTCCCGCAGCAGGGCCGCAAGGGCGACCCGCACGGCGCGCGCCGCCGGCTCGTACTCCGCGCCGAGGTTGTCAAACGCCGTCAGCACGTAGCGCTGCAGGTCGAGCCAGCCGCGGCCGAACGGGGTCGCCATCACCGCTTCGCTCGCACTCAGCAGCTCCGCCCATTTCCCGTCGAGCAGCAGGCCCTTGAGCCGGGTCCGGATGTCGGTGGGCGGCGCGGCCAGCTGGCGCGGCTCGAGCGCGCCGCCCCGGGCGCGCAACTCGCCCCAGCGAAAGCCCCGCAGCAGGAGATAGGAGGCCGGACTCTGGGGATCGGCTCGCTGCAGGTAGCGTGCGGCGGCGGCGATCCGACCGGCGGCGTCGTCGACGCTGATCGGCTCCGCCGAGAGCACCTGAGCGCCGGCGGCGGGCGCCGCGCCGGCCGCCACGCCTCCGATCGCCATGGGCGTCGCATCGACGGGGTCGGGATCCGTCTCCAGCTTCTTGGCGAGCAGCCCCTCGACGACGCGCTGCACGTCCTCGACGGCGCCGCGCAGTTTCATGAAGCTCGGAGCGCCGCCGCCGAACTTCTCCGTGCTCAGTGCGTCGAGCGCCTTGAGCGCCTCGAGCGCGCCGGCGAGATCGGCCATCAGGGCCTTGTACCACGCCTTGGGGGTGGCCTCGAACCCCTTGTCGAACTCCTCGGGCGCGAGCTTCCCCCCCGCGAGCGCCGCCTTGCGCGCCTCGCTCTTCCCTTCGTCCCCTTCCAGGTCCTTCTCGTAACCGAGCGTGCGGGACTCGGCATGCTGCAGGGCGTTGTGGCCGGCCTTGGAGATCGGCGCCGCGCGGACCCCGGCGACGAGGTAGTCCCCGATCCACTGGAGCGGGGCCGCGCGGAACTCGGCGTCACCGTCCTCCAGCTCCGGATACAGGCCATCCCAGTACCGCTCGAGCAGGCCCTGCATCAGCCCCAGGCCATCGCGCAGGCCCTTGATCCCCTCCTGCCGCAGCAGCGCCTCGGTGAGCCAGGCAGCGATCTGGAGGTCCTTCGACTTGCCGGTCAGGGCCTCACTGGCGAGCCGCACGACCTGCGGCCAGTCGGCGACCTTCGGCTTGACGTCCCACTCGGGGACGCCGGCCTCCTCCCGCCGCGCCTCCTTGATCTTGTCGTAGATCGGGTCGTACCGCAGGCTGGCGCCGGTTGGCTGTGGACCCGGGATGGGCTTCAACAGCGAGTCAATGGCAGGCATGCGCGCTCAGGTGGAAGTGGCGGCCCCTGCAGCGATCTCGAGCTCCCGCAGCTCGAGGATGGGGAATTCCTCGCCGTCGACCAGCAGCAGCTTCTGTCCGACGGGCACCTCGTGCGCGCCGTCGGCGAGCCACCCCGTGACGTGACCGAGGCGGACCGCGTCGTCGACGTCCTCCCACGAGCCCGGCGCCAGAACGGGGAGCAGCACTTCCCCGAGCTCGACCCCCTTGAACGCCGGTCCCGTCCGCAGGATCGCGGGCGTCCAGAGGAGATCGCGCAGACGCTTGGGCGGGTCCAGCCGGACCGATGCGACGTGCTCGAGGGGCAGCCACTGGTACTCCCCGGCGGCGAACACCTCGAGGCGGGCTCCGATCCGCGGGTCCGCGTCGGTGAGGGAGCTGAACGGTTCCCCGTTCAGCGTCCCCGACACCGCGCGGGCGCTACGGTGCGGGTATTCCCCGGTCCGGAACATTTCCTGCCGGATCCGCTCGGCGTGGAGCGCGCTGCGGTACACCAGCGCGCCCAGCGCCGCGTCGGGACTGGCCCCCGCGATCACATCGAGGTGCTTCTCCGCGCGATCGTACTTGCCGGCGAAGCAGAGCAACTCGAACAAGAACGTACGCTTCCGGAGGTCGGTCGGGTCCCGCTGCAGCTCCTTCCCGAGCGCCTCGACCGCCTCGTCCAGCTTCCCCTCGCGAAACAGCGCCTCACTTCCCAAGGGCTTTGCCCGCCTTGAGATCCCAGCCGCCGATCTGCGGCGTGCCCGGCGTCCCGTCGGCCTTCTGCTCGGTGTACGTCACCTGCACGGACGCGAACGAGAAGCTCACGGTCTCCATCGGCACGTCGTCGCCACCGCTGGAGCCCGACCAGTTGATGTCGTTGACGAACAGCTCCTTGAACTCGTACGTGAGGTACTCCACCGGCTTGTCGCCGCCCGCCTTCAGCAGCGTGAGCTTGGCGTCCGGGAAGTGCTTGCCGGTGCAGCACGTCTGGAACAGCTGGGCGCTCGACTTGTCGGTCCACTTCGAGATCGTGAAGCCGCTGATCGAGACCTTGCCCGCGCCGGCCCCGCTCCCCACCGGGCTGCTCGGGTTGTGCGCGCCGAAGCTGAACGACAGCACCGGGATCTGCTTCTCGAAGCCCGCCTTCGTGGCCTCGCCTTCGACACCCTTGAGCTTGAGGAACGCATCGAACGCCATTGGACCCCTCCTTGGTCAAGTCCGCGTGGAATACCTGGCTGCGTCAGCCCTGCGCTGGAGCCGGCAAATCCGCCACCAGGCGCATCGAGACACTGATCTCGTCCAACTGGAAGTGCGGCCGGAGGTACGCGACCGCGCGGTAGGCGCCGGGCTTGCCGGCCACTTCCTGCACCTCGATGCGCGCTTCGCGGAGCGGCCGTTTGGCCTTGACTCCCATCGGGGCGTCGTCATTGCCCACCACATAATTGGTGATCCAGCGGTTGAGGAACGACTGGGCCTCGTCCTTCGACATGTAGCCGCCGATCTTGTCGCGCATCATCGACTTGAGATAGTGCGCGAAGCGCGAGACGGCGAAGATGTAGGGCAGCTGCGCCGAGATGCGGGCGTTGGCCGTCGCGGCATCGGACTGATACACCTTGGGCTTCTGCGCCGACTGCACCGAGAAGAAGGCCGCGTTCGCCGTGCCCTTGCAGTGCACCAGCGGGGCGAACCCCAAATCCGCCAGCTCCTTCTCCCGCCGGTCCGTGATCGGCGTCTCGGTGGGGCACTTCATCGCGACGTCGCCGGCGTCGGTGCGGAAGGTATGCACGGGCAGCCCCTCGACCAGACCACCGCTCTCGACCCCACGGATCGTGGCGCACCAGCCGTACTTGGCGAAGGCCTGGGTCACGCGCGAGCCCAGGGCCCACGCCGCGTTGCCCCACAGGTACTTGTCGTGCTCCTCGCCATCGACTTCCTCCTCGTACTGGAACGCGTCGAGCGGCACGGTGGCGTTGCCGTACGGCTCACGCAGCAGCATCCGCGGCAAGGCGAGGGCGATGTAGCGCGAGTCCTCGCTCTCCCGGAACGCCTTCCATTTGGCGTATTCCGTGCTGTCGAACACCTTGGCCAGATCCCGCGGCGCGTCGAGCTTGGTGAAGCTCTCCAGCCCGAACATCTCGTTGGACGCACTGGTGAGGAACGGCGCGTGCGACGCCGCGGACACCTGCGCGATCTTCTCCAGGAGCTCCATGTCCTGGCCCGTCTTGGAGAACTCGTAGTCACCCAGCAGCGCCCCGAACGGGGAGCCGCCGAACACGCCATATTCCTCCTCATACACCTTCTTGAACATCGCGCTCTGATCGAATTCGGGGGCGCGCCGCAGGTCGTCGAGCAGGTCCTTCTTGGTGACGTTCATCACCTTGATCTTGAGCATCTCGCTCGTCTCGGACTGCTCGAGCATGTAGCGCAGCCCGCGCCACGTGGCCTCGAGCTTCTGGAACTCGGGCGCGTGGACGATCGCGTTGACCTGGCGCGAGATGATCTGATCGATCTGCGCGATCCGGGCGTTGAGCATGGCCTCGGTGTCCGCGGCCATGGTAATGGTCCCCTCGAGCACCTCGGCCACGAACTGCTTCACCATGTCGCGCCCGCGCTCCCGCGCGGCGGTGTCCTTCCCGAAGCGCCCCTGCTCGACGATCTGGTCGAGCAGCCCGAGCTCGGTCGGCTGCGCAGCGGCAGCTTGCGCCTGCTCCTGTTCCTTCCCCTTAGCCATCCTTCCCTCCCTCGGAGCCGCCCTCCGCATCCAGCTCGCCCTTGAGCTGCTTGCGCTTCTCCGCGTCCGTCAGCGACTTCTGCAGCAGATCGTCGAGCTTGTCGTTGCCCTGCAGCTTCCCGCGCAGATCGCCCAGCTGCGTGCGCAGGTCGAGCAGCTTCTTCAGCGGCTCCACCCGCCCCGCGACGCGGTCGGGCCGGAAGTCGTCGAGGCCCTCGAACGTGAGATCCACGGCCATCTTCCCGGCGTTGGCCTCGTCACTGAGCTTGTTCTCGACCGCCAGCGTGAGGTGCGGCTGCATCCGCTTCAGCACGTCGTCGAAGTTGTCGAGCGTGACCTCGACGAACTTGCGGTCCTTGAGCTTGGGCAACGGCTCGGTGGGCTGACCCGTGAGATCGGCGAATACTCCCATGACGAACGGGAGTTCCTTGGTCTCGATCGCGTCCCCGACTTCGACGTCGTAGGTGATGTTCACCCGTGGCGGGCGAACCCGCTCCAGCTTCTTGTGTACGCTTTCCTTGGGCATCGGCGACTCCTGCGGCGACTTGGGATCAGGGCAACTCCGTCCTCACCTAATATGCCTGCCGTGCGGCACTGTCAAGCGCGCCCGGCACCACCCCACGGTCCGGCAAGCGGCGCCGCGGGCTCCGCAAACGACTGGAACCGCAGCAGCCGTACGGCATCGCGGTCCTTGAGCGACACGAGTGGCATGAGGCCAGCGTCGAGCAGCCGGTGCGCCGCCCGCTCCGACAGCAGCACCTCGGCGCAGGGCTGCGCACGGGTTTCTCCATCCGCCGCGCTGAGGTGCAGCGGGAGATCTCCGATGTCGAGTACCCCACCAGGGGTACGCCAGGTTCCACCCGGCCCGAGACGCCCTGCCAGGAGCAAGGCACAGGCGAAGGCGGGGTTGCCCCAGAGATACTGATCATGCCGCGGCGGCTCGGTCGTCTCCCGCCAGTCGCGTAGCGCGCACGGCTCGGTGTCAGGACCGTACGGCAGGCGCAGCAGGAACCGCGGCAGCGCCAGCCCCAGCCAGGCCGCCTCCCGTTGCCGGCGGAGCATGCCCCATGCCGCGGGAACCGCCCGGTCCCATGCGGCGGGATCGGGATGATCCACCAGCGACGGGCAGCCCGCGAGCGCCGGGCTTGCCGCGGCCAGCCACGGCGCGCCGGCCGATCGGGCGAGCGCCGCCAGACGCCCGGCCAGGATCGCGTCGTTCGGGTCCGCGCCAAACGAGAAGTCGCTGACGATCGCGCCCCAGCGCCCGCCCGGGGGACCGCCGAGCAGCCGGACCAGCGCCGTGTCCTCGACACGGCCGGCCGCCGCCAAGTCCGCGGCGGCTTCCGGCTGGCTCACGTCCACGAGATAGAACGGGGGCTCGGCATCACTGTCGACCCGGCGCACCAGGAAGTCGACCGCGCGCCACAGCGCTTCGAGCGCGCGGATGCCGGGACCGTGGAGGATCTCGCGCAGCAACGCGCCGGCGGTGGCGTCCACCTGCGCTCGCCAGACGCGCTCCGCGGGCCCGGCCTCCCGCACGAGATGCGGCGCCACCAGCCGCCGCACGAACGCCTGCAGCGGGTCGGCACCCCCTCCCGACTCCCCCAGCGTCGCGGCGACCGCACGGCTCAGCAGGTCACCCTGATGCACCAGGTCGAGCGGGCTCGGAGGCGCGACGGGCGCGCCGGGGTCCGCCGTCCCCCCCCACCGCGCTCGCCCGCGGGCTCGCGCATGGACCGCAGCATGGCAAACACCGGTAACCGCGCGAGCAGCGCATCCGGGTGGAAATCGTCGAGCGCCGAGAATCGCACGGCCGCGTCCGCCGCCGTGCCCCCAAGCGCGAGCGGGACCTCCGGCGCGAAGTGCGCAAGCCCCTGGTCCAGCGTGTCGCGATCGACCCGCACGGGCCGCCGCTCCTCCAGGGGCGGCCCGACGACCACCGGGCCACGATGCGTGCGGCCGCTGAAGTCGCCGACCAGCGCGATCGGCAGCAGCTGATCGGGGAGCGGAGCGCCGGGCGAGTCGGGCCGGGGCGCAACCCCCGCATCGAGATGGACTTCAGCGCGCGACGGCATGCCGCGGAAACATGTCAGCCCTCGGGGGCACGCGCCAGCCCGACGGCACGCCAGACTGGACTTCATGCCCTCCGGCGCTAGGTTATCGCCTCATGCGCCAACTGCAGCCGGTTCTCTGGTCCAAGGGTGTGCTGCTTACTCCCCAGCACCTGCAGATTCAGGATCGCTACCTGGAGGATCTGCTGAGCTTCCGGCTTGCCGGGCTGACGTTCTTCCCGTGGGGATTCCACCGGCTCGATATCAACCGCGAGGAGCTCGCCGCCGGATCGTTGGCGCTCACCGCCGCCGCCGGCGTGTTCCCGGACGGGCTGTCGTTCGACATTCCGGGCGCGGATGCCGCGCCGCCCCCCCGACCGCTCAAGGAATGCTGGGACCCCGACCAGCAGACGCTGGACGTGCACCTGACGATTCCGGAATACCGGGTCGGCGGGCACAACGTGGCGACCGCCGAGCTGGAAGCCGGCACGCGCTACCGCGCCGAGGTCGTGACGCGGCGGGACGAGAACACGGGCCTGTCGGAGAAGCCGGTGATGGTGGCGCGGAAGAACTTCCGCATTCTGGTGGGCGGTGAGTCGCTCGAGGGAAGCTCCGCGCTCCCCGTGGCGCGGGTCCGCCGGCTCCCCACCGGCGACTACGAGCTCGACCCCCACTTCGTGCCGCCGCTGATCGACTTCTCGGCCAGCGAGTACCTCGTCGCGATGGTACGCCGGCTGGTCGAAGTGCTGTCGGCCAAGAGCGCGACGATCGCGGGCGGGCGCCGCCAGCGCAAGCAGAGCCTCGCCGAGTTCGGCGTCGGCGACGTCGCGAGCTTCTGGCTGCTCTACACGGTGAACTCGCATCTGCCGATGGCCCGGCATCTGCTGGAGCAGCGGCACGCGCATCCGGCGGCACTGTACGAGGCAATGATGGGGCTCGCGGGCGCGCTCACGACGTTTTCCGGCCGGATTCACCCGCGCGATCTGCCGGCGTATGACCACACCGACCTGGCCGGATGCTTCACCACGCTGGACGAGCAGCTCCGCGAGCTGCTGGCCACGGTGGTGCCGGAGCGCTGCGTGTCCCTGCCGCTCCGCCTGGTGTCGCCGTCGGTCTACGCGACCGCGCTGGACGACGACCGCTACCTCCAGGCACCGCAGATGTTCCTCGCGGTGCGCTCGAGCGCCAAGGTGGCCGACGTGCGGCGCGCCCCGCGCCTGCTCAAGCTGAGCGCGGCGGACCGGCTCGAGCGGCTGATCAAGCAGGCACTGCCCGGCGTGGAGCTGACGCACGTCGTCCAGCCACCCTCCGCCATCCCGGTGAAGCTCGACTTCCAGTATTTCGAGTTGAACCGGCAGGGGACCGACTGGGATGGCATCGCGCTCGCCCGCAACGTCGCGGTCTACGCCCCGGCCGATCTTCCCGACGTGGAGCTGGAGCTGGTGATCCTGCTGCCGGAGCCGCAGCGCGAAGCCACGCGCGGACGCTAGAACACCGCGATCGCGACGATCAGGACGAGCGCGAGCACCCCGATCACCACCAACGAGATCACGAGCCAGCGCGGCATGCCCGGCGGGGCTTCCGCCGCGGGCTGGCCCATCGCCGACTCGGCCGCGGCATCGCCCAGCTTTGCCTGGGACCTGCCGGCAATGACCTGCGTGAAACCGCCCGGCGACAGGCCCACGGGCGGGCGCTCGGCCGCCGGGGGGGCCACCGGAGGCAGCGGGTCGCGCGGGAACCCGGGAGGGAGGTCTCTGGGGAACTCGGGCTCCATGGGCGGTCTGGGTGGCGGCGCGCGCGGCGGCTCCGGCGCGGGCCGCTCGTCGAGCGGCCGATGCAGGCTATCGAGCGCATCCCGATAGTCGCGGCCCCCCCGACCGAACGGCGGCTCGCCGGCCGCCTGCGCGGGCCGCGGCGGCGGTGCGGTGGGGCTCCCGTCGCTCGGTGCGCCGAACAGCTTGGTGAACTCACCCGGGGCGTCCTGCCGAGCAGGGGGGGCGACGGGCCGGGGCGGCGGAGCCGGAGGTCGGGGGGGTGGCGCCGGGGGTCGCGGGGGCGGGGCCGCCGGCGCGGCCGCCGGCGGTGCCGGGCGGGGCGGCTCGGGCGCGACGGGGGCTGATGGCGGCGCGACGGGTGGCGGCGCCGCGGCGCCCTTCCACATAATGCGCGGACCCGAACGCGGCGTCGCGGCGGGCGGCATCGCGACCGGGGCGGGGGGCGGCACCGAGGGCTGTGGGGGAGGCGGGGGCGGCCCCTGCCCAACCGGCGGCCCGGCTCGCGGAGGCTCCGGCGCCGGCCGCGCAGCAGCCGGCGGCCCCGCAGGAGGCTTCGGGACGCTTGGCGCGCCAAACAGCTGGGTGAACTCGCCACCGTGCGCCGCCGGAGGCTCGACGGTCCGCTCGACGGTCGGCAGCCGCACGGTTTCGGCGGCCTCCGGCGGCGTCGGAGAGATGGGGGGCGCAACGGGCGGCGGCACAGGGATCTGCGGTGCACCGAACAGTTGCGAGAACTCGCCGGCTTGGGGTGCCGAGGGAACGGTCGGGGGAGACGGCGTCACCGGCGGCGGCGTGGCGGATCGCTCCACCGTCGGCAGCCGCACGGTGGCGGCCGCCGGCGCTGGTGCCGTCGCCTGCGGTGGCGCGGCGGCCGCCCCCCCGGGGCGCCCGAACATCTGCGTGAACTCGCCGCTCGCGGGCGGGGCCGGCGGGGCGGGCGGCGCAGCCACCTCGGGCGCCGGCGGGGTCGGTGGCATCTCGCGAGCCGGGGCGACCGGGGTCGGCTGGGTCACGGCCGGTGGCTGGACCACGGGCGCGGCCGTGCCCCCCTGGGCCCGCAGCCAGGAGCCGAAATCCACGAAGCCATCGAGCACCCGCGTGATCAGCACGACGTGGCCATCCACGACGCACCGCTCGAGCAGGACCCCGCGGGCCTGAGCCGGGAGCCGGTCCGCGGCGATGAGGCGCTGCGTGCCTTCGCCCACCGCCGGCCCGAGAAAGTGGGCCATGACGAGCACGCCCTGTGCATCGCGGGCCATCAGCGTTCGCACCGCCCCGGTCGCGATCTCCGCGAGGAGCTGGTAGCGGGCCTGGAACTCGGCGCCGGTCATCGCCGTCGGACTCCCTGTGTGCGCGTCAACTCCCCCGGGACGGTTGCTGCTGCCGGGGCGGGACCGCATAATATCGGAAGCACGTGTTATCATAGCGGACGCCATGCGACGTACGCAAATGCGGCCCCGAGACCGGGCCCCGTCTGCGGGCGCCCTTCGGCGGCGGCGGGCCCGCCCGGCCGCCGCGCACGACGCACCCTCGCTCCGGAGCCTGAAAGAGCACGATGAGACCGTTGTCGCGGCTGGTCTGGAGCGAGGGGATGCATCTCGCCCAGCATCACTTCCAGGCCCAGAACCGGTATTTCGAGAACGCGATCGGCTTCGCCCTCCAGCACCTGTTCCCGACTCCGTACGGGCTGCTGGGCTGTGAGCTGGACGCGGACGCCCTGCACAACGGTGTCGTCGCGCTGGTGCACGCCCGGGGCGTGATGCCGGACGGCCTGGCGTTTCATTTCCCGGACAGCGATCCGGTGCCCGCCTCGCGCGACATCCGCGAGCTGTTCCTGCCCACCGAGCAAAGCCGTGTCGTGATGCTGGTCGTGCCCCCCTACCGGGACGGCAGCCGCAACTGCGCGATGGAGGCCGGCGAGTCCGAGGGGGTGCGATACGTCGGGGAGGACGAGGCGGTCAGCGACGAGACGACCGGGGTCGGACGCCAGGTCGTGCGCGTCGGCCGGAAGAACTTTGCGCTGGTGCTCGAATCGGAGCGCGACACGGATGCGATCCAGCTGCCGATCGCCCGCGTCAAGCGGGACGGGTCGGGGCACTTCGTGTACGATCTGGAGTACATCCCGCCATGTCTCCAGATCGGCGCGAGCCGCCGGATCATCGACCTGCTGGCCCGCCTGACCGACATCCTGACGGCGCAGAGCGACGCCCTGGCCGGCACCCGGCGGGAAGGCGGCTCGGACGCCGCGGATCCGGCGCAACAGGTTGCCCGGCTGTGGATGCTGCATACCATCCACTCGAGCCTCGGGCCCCTGCGCCACCATCTGACCTCACGCCGCTCCAGCCCCGAGCAGGTCTACACCGACCTCGCCCGCCTGGCGGGCGCGCTGTGCACGTTCACGCTCGATACCAGTCCGCGCGACCTGCCCGTGTACGACCACGACCACCTGGAGAAGTGCTTCACGGAGCTGGACCGGTGGATCCGCGCGAACCTCGAGGTCGTGGCGCCCAGCCGGTACGTGACCGTCCCGCTCACGCGCTCCCGCGAGTTTCTGTTCACGGGCACGGTGGGGGACAACCGCGCCCTTCACCCCGCGCGCTGGGTGCTGGAGGTGGCGCTCGAGTCACCCGACCCCAACGCGGCCGTCCAGCTGCCGCGCCTGCTGAAAGTCTGCTCGGCCCGCCACATCGTGCGGTTGGTGAAGGAAGGCCTGCCGGCCCTGGGGCTCACGCACCTCCCCGTGCCGCCGGCGGAGATACCGGTGCGCAGCCAGCATCACTATTTCGCGGTGACGCTGGATGGACCGTGCTGGCAGGCCATTGTGCAGTCGAGCGAGATCGGGATCTACACCCCTGACGCCACCCGCGTGAAGGAGCTCAACGTCCTTGCCGTTCTCTGATCGATCGGCGCCGCCCGCGCGGCGCGCCCCGCGATGAGCGACCCGCGTCCAGCCGGCCGCCGCGGCCAGCTCGCCCTGCGGTTGCAGGAAGCGTTCACGGCGGGCGCGCGGCTCCGCGCCGGGCGCGACGTGGCGGCCGATGCCACGGCATTCCGCAACCACGCGAAGCAGCTGATCGCGCAGGCCGATCGCGAGGCACGACAGCTGGGGTACGGCGGGACCGAGGTCGGCCTGGCCGTGTACGCGTTCGTCGTGTATCTCGACGAAGCCGTGCTCACCTCCAGCCTGCCGGCCTTCGCGGAGTGGCCGCGGATGCCGCTGCAGGAAGAGGTCTTCGGCGACCACATGGGCGGCCGCACGTTCTTCGAGAATCTCCGCGGGCTGCTCGCGCGCGAGAACTCCGACGACATCGCCGACGTGCTCGAGGTCTATCAACTGTGTCTGATCCTCGGCTTCCGCGGGCAGTACAGCGCCGGGGGCGGGGGAGACATCCAGGCGCTGATGACCGCGACCGACGAGAAGATCCAGCGCATTCGGGGGACCACGACGGACCTCGCCGCCGCGTGGCGCCTGCCGCCAGGCGAGCGCCCCGAGGTGACGCCCGACCGGTGGCTCCCGCGGCTCAAGTGGTCGGCTCTGGCGGCGTTCGGGCTCGCGCTGCTGCTGTTCGCGCTCTACGCCCTGTCGCTGCGCTCCGGCATCTCCCGGCTGGCCGGCATGGGGAGCTGAGACCACCATGCAACGCTCGGTGAGGTCCGCGCTACCTACGCTCTCCGTGTACGGCGTGTTCGCCCTGCTCGTGTGGTGGCTCGGCGGCGCGCTGGGGCTCAAGGGCTGGAACCTGTGGGTGTTCCGCGGGGGCCTGCTCCTGTTGGGCGGCGCGGTCGCCGTCCTGATCGGGTGGTTCCTGCACCAGCGGGCGCGGCGCAGCGCGAGCGGCGCCGCCGCGGACGAAATCGACACGGCGTTCACCCATGCGGGACAGCGTCTGGCGGCGGCGCGCCTGCAGGGCGTACGGGCCCTGAGCGATCTCCCACTGGTTCTGGTGCTCGGAGCCGAGGGGAGCGCCAAGACCACCACGATTCTCCATTCCGGGCTCGAGCCCGACCTGCTCGCCGGCGAAACCGCGCGCGGCCAGAGTGTCGCCCCGACGACGAACGTCAACCTGTGGTACGCCCGGGGCGTGCTGATCGTCGAGCCGGGCGGGAAGCTGGTGGGTGATCCCGGCCGCTGGGGCCACCTGGTGCAGCGGCTGCGGCCCAAGCGGCTCGCCGCCGTGCTGGCCGGTCGCCCGCAGCCGCCGCGGGCCGCCGTGGTGTGCTTCAGCTGCGAGGACCTGGTCAAGGGCGACCAGGAGCCCGTCGTGAACGCGGCTCGCGTGCTGCGCGAGCGGCTCTCCACCGTCTCCCGGACGCTGGGCATCCGGCTCCCCGTCTACGTGATCTTCACCAAAGCGGATCGCATCCGCTGCTTCCCGGAGTTCGTCGGCCAACTGGCCGGCGAGGAGGGCCGGCAGGCGGTCGGCGCCACGCTGCGGCTGGCTCCACCGATCGCGGCGGGCGCCCACGCCGATCGGGAACACCAGCGCGTCAGCGCCGCGCTCGAGGAGCTGATCGGATCGCTCGCGGCGCAACGGCTGCGCCTTCTGCCGCGCATCGCCGGCGGCGCGGACCGGGCGACCGCGTACGAGTTTCCGCGCGAGCTGCGCAAGCTCGCGCCGCTGGCCGACCAGTTTCTCGTCGAGCTGTGCCGCCCACGACAGCTCGAGGTGAGCCCGTTCCTGCGGGGCTTCTATCTCGCCGGGGTGCGCGCGATCGTCGTGGACGGGGCGCCCGCCGCGGCCGCGCCGTCGGCGGACGCCGGCGCCGTGCGGGCCACGCAGGTGCTCACCGCGGAAGAGCGCGCCGCGCTGGCCCGGCAGGCCGAGCCCCCGCGGGGACCGGGACGACGTGTGCCGCAGTGGCTGTTCCTCAACGGGTTGTTCCACGAGGTCATCCAGCGGGATCGCGTCGCGCTCGGCCTCACCCAGTCCGGTCACGGGCTGCGCCAGCTGCGGCGCGTCGCCTTCGCCTCCGTCGCGGCGCTCGGGCTGGTGTTCGCGCTCGGCTTCACCGTCTCGTTCATCGGCAACCGCCTGCTCTCCTCGCGCGTGGTGCGCGCCGCGCAAGCCGTGCACGGGATGGCGGCCTCGGAGCCGCTGCCGCTCGCGCTGCGCGCTCTCGACGCGCTGCGGACCCAGCTCGAGACGCTGCACGGCTACGCGGAGCACGGGCCGCCCTGGCGTCTGCGGTGGGGTCTCTACCGCGGCGCCGCGATGGCCGCCCCGGCCCGGTCCGTCTACTGGAACGCGTTGCAGTCGTTCCTCCTCAACGGCATCCGCGACTCGGTGCGGCGGGAGCTCACGGCGCTCACCGCGAACGTCGAGGGCGTCTCGCTGGACAGCGCCAACGGGCGCGTGGCCGCCTACCTGATGGTGACGTCTCAGCCCGACCACCTCACGCCGGACGCCGGCGAGGCGCTGCTGCGACGCTCGCCGGTGGGCGTGCGACTCGAGGGCGAGGATCGGACGATCGCCGTTCGCCAGCTGCGGTTCTACGGCGGCGAGCTGTGCGGCGGCGGCACGACCTGCGCGGTCGCGCCGGACGCGATGCTCGCGACGCGCGCGTGCACCATGCTGACCGGGTTCAGCGACGTCGACCGGGTCTACCAGTCGCTGCTCAGCCGAGCGGCCGGAGGCCGGCCGCCGATCCGGTTCACGGACGCGCTGGTCCGCGTGACGGCTGAGGTGCCGCCGGCGTTCAGCGCCGACGGCTGGCGGCTGGTCCACGACGCGTTCGCGAAGGGGGAGCTCAGTGCGCCGGGCGAGGACTGGATCTATCAGGCGCTGAGCTGCCAGGCGGCGGCGGGGGGCAACGCCGGCGACCTCACACGCACGCTGCGCGCGCGCTACGAGGCGGACTACGTGACGCAGTGGCGCAACTTCCTGCGAGCGGCCCAGGTGACGCTCCCCGGCGGGGTGGGTGGCGCCGCCACCGGCATCACGGCGCTCGCCGCGCCGCGGTCGCCGCTGCTGCAGCTGCTTGCCGTGGTCTCGGCCAACACCGGCGTGGACTCCGTCGTGCTGGGACGCGTGTTCCAGCCGGTGCACGCCGTGATGCCGGCCGCGGGCGACCAGCTCATCGTGGAGGCGAATCGCAGCTACGTCACGGCGCTGGACGCGCTCGCGCGGGCGCTGCAGCAGGTTTCGGCCGGTGGGGATCCTGAGCGCACGGCGGCCCTCGGCCAGGCAAATGCCGCGCGCGGCGCCGCGCAGGATCTCGTGCGGACCTTCAGCAGCGCGGACGAGGCGGCGGACGTGGGCGGCAGCATGCGGCGCCTGCTCGACGATCCGCTCGCCCGGGTGGAGGCGCTGCTGCAGCGGCTGCCGGGGCAGCAGATCGCCGGGCAGATCCGCGCAGTCTGCACCGACTACAACCAGGTGATGACGCGGTTCCCGTTCAGCGCCGCGGGATCGGCGGCCCAGCTGCGCGACGTGGCCCGGATCTTCCACCCGCAGGACGGGGAGCTGGCGCGGCTCAACGCCGAGGCGCTCGGCGGCGCGCTCGTGCGGCGCGCGAACGAGTACGTGCTGAACGCCCCGAACCCCGCGATCTCGCGCGCGTTCGTGGATTTCTACAACCGCGCCATGCGCGTGGCGAACACGTGGTTCGACGCCCAGGGTCAGGGACCCCGGCTCGGCTTCTCGGTGCGGTTGTCCCCGCCGCCCGGCACGCGGGGCGTCAAGCTCGTGATCGATGGGCACCCGATGAGCCGCACGCAGAGCAACGCCACCCAGAGCGAAGTGTTCCAGTGGGTCGCCGAGCAGGCGCGCGGCGCGTCGCTGTCCGTCACTGTGGGAGGCCGGGACCTCGAGATTCTCAGCTATCCCGAGCAGTGGGGCGTCTTCCGGCTGTTCGGGCAGGCGCGCTGGGAGGCGCGCTCCCGCGGCGAGTTCCGGGTCGTGTGGAACATCCAGCGGGAGGGAACGACATATGCCGTGGAAGGCAGCATCACCCCGGTGGGAGAACCCCTCCTACAACCGGGCTACTTCTCGCGGCTCGTGTGCCGACCGTAACCGGCACCACGGGACGCCGACGCCACGAGGGCGCTGACCGATGAAACCCTGGATTCCGCTACTGCTGACTGCCGCCGGCCTCACCGGGAGCGCGTGCTCCCGCGCCATCGTGGTGTCCACGCCGTTCCGGCCGGTGGCGCCCGAGGCGATCGTCTACCAGGACGACGCCGGTGGCTTGCAGGACTCGTCCTACGTCGCAGTCACCGACGCGCTCGACTGGCAGCGCCAGTGGGAGCGCGTGACCTCGACCAATCCCAATCCGCCGTCGCTCCCGAACGTCGACTTCGACAAGGAGATGCTGCTGATCGCGGCGGCCGGGCGCATGAAGGCCGGCGACCGGATCCACGTGGATAGCGTCGGGACACAGAAGGACATCTTCCGCGCCTTCGTGACGATCACGACGGCCTGCAACCAACTGGACATCGACGTCTTCCCGCTGGAGATCGTGCGGGTTCCCAAGACCGGCAGTCGGGTGCAGTTCCAGGTCGCCCGGACGCGCGACACCTGTCAGTAGCAGACCGGCGGCCTCGGGTGCGCGGCGGGCCGTGCCGCCGCCGCGCGACCGGGGCCGCTCAGGTGACCAGCGCGAGCACCAGCACCAACACCAGAATGCCGATGACGACGAGGGCCACGATGGCTGCGGGGCTCTGCAGCAGGTCGTCCCACAGCGGGCGCGCGCGTGCAATCCACTCATCCCACGGGCGTGCAGCCCGAGCGGGCGGGCGTGGCGGCGCCGGCGGCACCGCAGGGCGCGGCCGGGCAGCGAGCGGGGGCGCCGTCAACCCGGGGCGCGCCGGCTCGACGCGTGCCGCGGAGATCCCGGGGGGCGCCGGGGGCGGCGCCGCGCGCGGCCGGGGGGGCGGGGGCGGGGGCGGGGGGGGCGGCGCAGCGCCCTGGACGATCGGCTTCAGCACGCCGGTGAGTCCGAGCGCGAACTCCTCCGCACCCTTCTTCTCCAGCCGCAAGGCCTCGATCCGGCCCGACGCCTTCTCGAGCGCGAAGTAGATCCGGCCGCCCTGACTGCGCATCTCGCCGAGGATGTCGTAGCGGTCGCCGGCGAAGTCCAGCACCGCCTGGCGCATCTCCTCCGGGGACCACGGCCCGACGTCCCCGAAGACCTCCGCGCCGCAATGCGGGCAGAACCGGCCCCACGCGCGCAGGGCGCCGCCGCACTTCGCGCAGAACTTGTCGAACGCCGGGAGATCGTCCCGCAGCTCCTGCACGACCTCGAGCTCGAACTCCTCCGGCGCGCCCGGGCGGCAGGCCAGCTTGAGCGCGACCAGACCGTCGCGCCGCGTGTCGCGCGCCAGGTACCCGATGCTGCCGTCCCCAGCCCGGCCGATCTCCCCGTAGACGGTATAATCCGCGCCGGCGGCCTCGCGCACGGCCGCGAGGAACGGATCGACGGGCCGATCCGGCCGCACCGCCGGGATGCTCAACCGGGTCCGACCGGCCTCACCCAGAACGCTCATGCGCCATCTCCCCGAAACCACGTGGTCCCCAACCTACGGAAGCGTCGCGACTGGCGAAAGCGGTACTGTCTTGTCGAGTACGGGCCGGCGCCGCATATTGGGCCCACTTCCTTCCCACGGGGGCGTCGATGAGCATGCGTCTACGGATGTCGGGTTTCGGCGCGGTGCTGCTGGTCATCGGGGCGATGGGCGCCGCACCGCTCTCGGCACAGGTGCAGGTCACGCCGTTCTTCGCCGGGTACTACCCGGTGGGGAACCTCGGCACGTCGGGGCAGATCGACGCGGTTCAGAACCAGGGCATGGGCGGCGGCGCGAGCTTCGGCTTCATGTTCTCGGACCAGCTGGGCGTGCAGCTCGCCGGTACGTTCGTCGCCAGCGACGCGTTCGTCCGCGCCTGCAACTTCGATCCCACCAACTTCCCCGGCCTCTGCCTCACCAGTGAGAACCTCAACGGCTGGATCATGATGGGGGACCTGGTCCTCAAGTTCCGGCCCCGCAATTCGAACTTCTTCCTGTTGCTCGGCCCGGGCATCGTGTATCGCGGCGGCAGCGCGTGGACCGGCTACACGAGCTCCGAGAAGATGTCGTTCGGCGGCGTGCTGGGACTCGGCGTGATCGCGCGCGTGGCGCCCAAGTTCGCGCTCGAGATCCAGGCCGAAGCGCATGGCTACTCGTTCGACCCGGACGGCGGGAGCAGCACGAGTTTCGGTGCCAAGTTCCGGCCCGACATCGTGCTCAAGGTGGGCATCCCGTTCCCGAGCCGGTAACGGTGTGATGACCTGAGTGGCGAGGGGCGCACCGGCCGGTGTGCCCCTCGTCGTTTCAGCGGGCCCCCCTGGAGTCCCCCCAGCACAGCAAGCGGCCGTCGGTGGTGAGCCCGCAGGAATGGCGGTCCCCCACCGCCAGCTGTGCGAACCGGGAGTCGCCGCGCGCGGGGACCGGCACGGCGCGGTCGGCGGACGCCCCATCGCCGAGCTCGCCGTCACGCCCGCGCCCCCAGCACCATGCTTCCCCCTCCGCGGTGAGCCCACAGGTGTGGTCCCCACCGGCCGCGACGACGGTGAAGCGCGCCGGGCCCGACACCGCGGACGCCCGATTGCGCTGACGCCGGCCGCCATCCCCGAGCTGGCCCGCAGCGTTCGCCCCCCAGCACCATGCCACACCTCGGGCGTCGAGCGCGCAGGTGTGCCGGGCGCCCGCGGCGAGCTGCACGAAGCGGCGCCCCCCCGCGATCTCGGTCGGCTGAGGAATCGACTCGATCATGTCGCTCCCCACCTGGCCCGACCAGTTGTCGCCCCAGCACAGCACGACCCCGTCCTGGCGCAGCGCGCAGGTGTGGTCGCCTCCGGCCGCCACGCTCGTGAACCGGCCTTTCGCGGCGATCGGCGCCGGTCGCGCTCGGCGGCGGGTCGACCCGTCCCCCAGCTGGCCCCGGTCGTTCGCGCCCCAGCACAGCACCGCCCCGTCCGCCGTGATGCCGCATGTGTGCTCGTCTCCCGCGGCCAGGGCGGTGAGCTCGACGCCGGTGATGCGGTGTTCGCGGGCACGCTGGTCGTCTGTTCCAAGTTGTCCGGCGGCATTGCTCCCCCAGCACAGGGCGATACGGCCGCTCAGGGCACACGCGTGCTCGCGGCCCGCCGCCAACGCCGGGGTGGTAACGCCGGCCCGCGACGGTGCGGCGTCGACCCGCGGCGCCGGAGCGCCGCCGGCCGCGCCCCAGCAGCGCACGGTGCCGGCGGATGTGCGGGCGCAGGTCTGGCGCCCGCCGGCGGCGACCGCGACCACGGATTCACCGAGCGGGAGGTCGGCCCCCGGAGGCTCCGCGACGGCCGCGACGGTGTCGCGCGTGGCCACCCTCCGTGCAGCCGGCGCCGCCGCCGCGTCCGCCCGCCGGGGCTGCCCGAGCGCCAGGGGAACACCCACCCGAACGAGCAGGTCGGTTGCCAGGGACGACCCGAAATCCGTGCCCCCGCCATCCGGATCGAAGCCGTACAACCGCAGCTCGGCACGGAGGTCCAACCGCCAGCGATCGGTCAGGCGGGCCGCGGTTCCGATGCCGAACACCCCGCCCACCGACCACAGGTCACCGCCTGCCACACCCTGCCACGCCGTCCCCCACCGCTTCTGGACGCCGACGCCGGCGACACCGTAGGACCCGTCCGCAGGCCGGCCCATCACCGCGAGCGCGCTCGCCAGTAGAATCCAGCCCTTCTGCACCAGCGTGAACTCACCGCCGGTGGTCGGTTCCCGGACGTGGATGCCGAGTCCCGACGGAGCGAGGGTTACGGCGCCTTCCACGCCGAACATGCCCGTGAGGTTGCCACCAGCCGCGATCCCGAACGCCATGGCGTGCGTCTGCCCGGCCGACACACCGTTCTGCGCGTTGGCCGCCGAAGGACTACCGAGGCCCCCCAGAGGCTCGAACGTCCCCACGAAGGGCACCAGCCGGACTTGCGCCGTTGCCGCACGCGGTCCAACCGCCGTGGCAACCAGGAGCCCCACCAACCCCCGGACAGTGCGACGCGTCGAGTCCCCTCGGTTCATCGATCCCCCAGTAAAAGGTCGGAATCGCAACTCTGAACTCCAAAGTACACCGCCGGTCGCGCCGCAGGGACAGGTCGCACCCAGGGGCGGTTGCGAGCGCACTGCGCGCGCCGCACCTTATGATCGCGGGCGCCGGTCTTGCCCGATCACGTTGGACCGGCGCTGGTTGGCTCAACCACGAGGAGGTGGAACGATGATACGGATCGTGACCATCCAAGGAGACGTCCTCGTCGAGGACCGGAAAAAGGGCTACATGCAGATGGCTCAGCCGGGCATGACGCTCGAGGATCGGGGCGATCTCCTCGTCGTGACGAACAGCACCTCGCGCGCGACCATCAACCTGGGCGGCACCGACATCAAGCTGGAGCCCCTCAGCTACCTGCGCATCCGGCCCACCGGCCGGACCTGGTGGGATCGTCACGGCCTGGCGCCCCAAGGCGACGCGCGGCGCTGGATCGGGATGATCTGGGCCAAGATGGGAGGCCCCACGAACGACAACCCCACGGGGAACGCCGTCGTGGGCGTCCGCGGGTAGGGCGGACGGGGAGGTGCGATGGGCGACTTGCCGGACCGGTCGGTCGATGAGCGGCTCCGTGCTCTCGAAACGGCGGTCGACAATCTCCGGGAGACGGTCAGGGGCCTGATCACGGCCGTGGCGCGCCGTGAAGCGGGCGCTCAGAGCCGCCCCGCGCCAGCCGCGCGCGGCATCGCCCAGCCGGCGGTCCCGCGGGAGGACGCGGCGGCGGCCCCGGTACCCAGGCTCGGGGTCGTCGCCACGCTGCTCGAGCGCGGACCCCAATACTGGATCAGCCGCGTGGGCATCGCCCTGCTGCTCGCGGGCGTTGCGTTCCTGTTCAAGTATGCGGTGGACCGCGGCTGGCTCGGCCCGTCGATCCGCGTCGCGTTCGGTCTGGCCCTCGGCATCGCGCTCGCGGTCATCGGGTACCGGGTGCAGGCACGCCAGCGCTGGTTCAGCCAGATCATGTTGGGCGGCGCGATCGCCACCTGGTACATCACGGGCTTCGCCGCGTTTCAGCTGCTGCACGTCGTGAGCTACCCGGTGGCGTTCACGTTCATGGTGCTGGTCACGCTGTTCGCGTTCTGGGTGGGCGTGCGGCAGGACGAGGCGGCGCTCGCGGGGCTGGCGGCGATCGGCGGGCTCGGCACACCGTTCTTCCTCTACACCGACGCCGGAACAGTGCCGAGCCTGGTGGCGTATTCGTCCGTCCTTCTCATTGGGACGAGCGCGATCTATCTGGTCAAGGGGTGGCGCTCGCTGCTCTGGCTGACGGCCGCCGGCGGCTGGATGGTGCTGGCGCTCGGCTTCGACACCGACACCGCCGCCAACCGGCTGGCGCTCCAGGCCGGTATCCTGGTGCTCTGGCTGCTGTTCTGGCTCGTGCCGGTGGCCCGCGAAGTCCTGGCGGGGCGCGACCCGCCGCGCTGGCCGCCGGCCCCCGGCTTGGCCATGAAGGCACGCGGCGCGGGGGAGGACCTCACCCAGCTGGATCTCGCAGTGCTCGTTCTGGCGACGGTGGTGGCCGCGCTGTTCGCGTCGCGGTCGGTCTGGGCGGCCGGAGATCGGCTCTGGGGCCTCCTCGTCCTCGCCGGCGCCGCGCTGTACGCCGCGGGGACGTGGCGCCTGCGCCGCGAGCGGAACGTCGCGATGCTCGCGTCGGCCCACGCGCTGACGGGCGCGGTGCTCACGGCGATCGCCATTGCCTTGCTGACACGCGGGAACCTGCAGATCGTGCTGTGGGCGGTGGAAGCGGCCGGACTGCACGTGCTCGCCACCCGGCTCGACGACCGCGGCATCGGCGCTGCGGGGCATTTGCTGTGGGCGATCGTGGCCGTCTGGCTGCTGCAGCGCTTCGTCGGGGATCCCCTCCCGGCGGCGGCGGTGCTCAATGTGCGGGCGCTGGCCGATGCGGGCGTGATCGCCGCGGGACTGGCCGCGTCATGGTGGGTGGACGCGCGTGCGAGGTCATGGTACCGGTTGATCGCGCATGCTGCGATCCTCGGCTGGCTGTGGCGCGAGCTGACCGCGCTTCCCGCGGGCGGGGGGATCGCGACCGCCGCGTGGGGCGTCTACGGTCTCGCCGTGCTGCTGCTGCTCAAGCGGGCCCGCAACATAGGCCTCGCCACGCTGTTCCTCGCGGCCGCGAAGCTCGTCCTCTTCGACCTCAGCCAGGTGGAGCCGGTGTGGCGCATTCTCCTCTCGCTCAGCTTCGGCGCAGTGTTCCTGGCCATCAGCTACCGATTCGGGAGTCTGTGGGCTCCGGCCCCGGACGCCGGCAAGAAGGAAACCACGCTGGAGTAGACCATGATGCCGCATTCCGTCTTACGATCCCTCGGAGTCGCGCTCGCCGCGATCCTGCCGACCGCCGCTCCGGCGGGGGCACAGCATGCCGGTCACCAGGAGCAGGCAGCCGCCGCGCCGACGCGGGCGGTCGCGGTGCTCGCCCCCACGGCGGGCAGCAGCGTCCACGGCGTGGTCACGTTCGCGGCGGTCGAGGGGGGGGTGGGGGTGCGCATCACGGCACAGCTGGAGGGCCTCCCCGCCGGCGCCCACGGCTTCCATATCCACGAATTCGGCGACTGCAGCGGCGCGGACGGAACGACGGCTGGTGGCCATTTCAACCCGGCTGGAGCGCCGCACGCCGGGCCCGACGCGTCCGCCCGCCACGTCGGCGACCTTGGCAACCTCACGGCGGACGCTCAGGGGAGGGCGTCGTACGAGCGCACGGACACCCAGGTAAGCCTGACCGGCGCGCACAGCATCCTCGGGCGAGGCGTGATCGTCCATGCCCAGCCGGACGACTTCGCGACCCAGCCCACGGGGGCGGCGGGAGCGCGGCTCGCCTGCGGCGTCATCGGGATCGCGAAGTAAGGAGACCATGCGGGTGGTTGGGGCGTTGCTGCGCGGGATCGACGACGCAGGTAGCCCGCGGAGAATGTGCCGGAGGGTGACTCACAGAGCCACTGGAGGAAAGCCGACAAGACCTCTTGTTGTGCCGTGCGGCGAAAGGCCCAAATTGGCGACGGGCTTTCCGGGAGCGGCCGCATGGCTTTCTACACCAAGCGCTACACGGAGCTGTTCGCACAGACGCTCGCCTACCTCAGGCAGTCGGACCTCGCCACGTTCATCATCGACCAGCTCGAGGAGAGTCCGGCCACGATCAACGTGGAGATCGGTGGTTACGTCGAGAAGAACGGGTATCGACCCGGCGAGGACCTGGGCGGGACGATCCGCTGGAATCCGTACAAACGAGTGCAGACCAAGGACGAAGAGGGGCATCGGAAATCGGCGGGCAGCTACCAGAAGACGCTCGCGGCGGTCCCGGCACACCTGCAGGACGAGGACAGCATGGCCGGCGCGTTATCGCCGGCGATGCTCCTGATGCACGAGATGGGTCATGCCTATCAGCGGCTCTCGAACGACGGCGACGTTCCGCGCCATGGTGCAACGCGGGAAGAAGGGGGTCAGCCAGATCGAGAACCTCAACGTGAACGCGATCGAGAACACCGTCGCACAGGAGCTTCGTGAGAAGGGGATCCTGGAAGGGGTCCGGTGGCGCTACCAGGACATCGAGGGCGTGGGGCTGTTCAAGGACAAGGCGAAGGCGTACGAGGCGGTGGAGGAGCCGTTCCCCGGCTGGTTCCAGCTACAGAAGAAGTAGTCCGGCCGGCGCCGCCAAAGCGTTCGCCCTCGTGCCGCTCAGGCTTGGCGCCTGGCTAGTACCCTTGGTCATAGGTTCGATGACGCGTCTCACCGCGGAGTCCGCAGAGACCGCAGAGCAAGCCCGTGATCGTCGGGTGCTGGGGTCGGCGCATGGTGCGCAGCAGTTCCCTCACTCCGCGTGCTCGGCGACCGCTGCGGTGCAATACGTAACCGTAGTTGTGAGCTGATGTACTAGCGGTGCGCGGCCAGGCGATAGGCTCGAACGTACTCGACATCCGCCGCATCCCGATACACGCCGAGCACCAGGTCCCCGCGTACCGCGGTCGGGCGGAACCGCGGCGGCAGCGTGACGGTTCCCTCGTATAACCCGTCGCCGGTGAATCTCGGCCATGGCACATTGACCGAATCATCGGGAAGCTGAAACGGCCGGAGCCACACGCCGTCCAGATCCGTCACCAGCATCGCCGGCTCGCCGACTCTCGCGGTCAGCGGCTCGACGCCGAACGCCGGCAGCGTGCCGGGCCCCTTCAGGCCCCGCAGGACCGCGAGCTCCGGTCCCCGCATGCGACCGCCGCCCAGCGCGGCGAACAAACGCGCCCGGTCGGCCTCGGTCACGGCCCGCGGTGGCTCGCGCTGCCGGGTGATACGCCGGACTCCGCCAGGCGTCAGCCGGATCAAGGCGTAGCGGTCCGGCAGTCCTACGTAGATTGCGCTGTCTCCCACGGTCACCGCGGTCACGCTGGAGAGCGGCACCGGCAGGGGAACGCTGGCCGTTCCGTCGCCGGGAACGGGGTGCGGACCCCAATCCGTGTACAGATGGGGGAACACGCCGAGCCGCGCCGCCAGCCTGTCGGAGGACATGAACGTCATCACGAGCAGCGAGTCGCGCACCAGTCCCGCGCCCGCCGTTCGCCGGCGAAACGCCCCGACGATCTCGCCGCTCCGCAGCACGCCGACCTGCTCGGCGGTCCCCAGCGTATCGAGGCCCTGAAGGGTCACGGCGCGGGCGAACGGGCCGCGCGGATCGAACACCGAGAGGCGGCGCTCCCCGGCATCGTACGCGTACAGCGAGTCCGCGGGGCCCACGGACAGGTACGTGAGCTGGTGGAACTCGCCCGGTCCCCCGCCCTCTCCGCCCGCACGGGCGTACAGCCGTCCCGTGTGGTCGAACAGCAGTAGCTCGTAAGCGCCGCCATTCGCCACGACAATGCCACCGTCGGACTGGAACAGCGCAACCCGAACTCGGAATAGTTCCGCGTCCGGCGCGCCGATGGACAACACCGGCTCGGGGTCGGTCGACCACGCGTGGGCCGCCGCTGCGGCGAAGCTCGGCGCGTACTCGATCAGAGACACGCCCAGGGAGTCAGACCGGTTGATCGAGCTCGAATCAGCCGCCGGCTCACAGCCGGCGGCGAGCGCGATCGTGAGGAGGAAGCTCGACGCTTTCATGGCGTGCCCGCCCTCAAGGTACGGGTGGGCGCCGGTGGCGCAATCGCCGCCCGGACGCGAGCGGTCGGCCGCCTCAGCGCTTGTGGTAGATGTGGTAGGTCCGCGTCGGCACCTCCTGGATCCACTTGAAGTACCCCACGGAGTACTTCTTGCCTTGCGTCGGCGCCCAGGGATCGAAGATCCGGAGCGTCGTGCCCTTGCCTGACTGGTCGTTGTCCCCGCGGATGCCGACGACCGCGATCATGTGACCGGGGCTGCCGGTCCCGTTCACGTAGGTCGTCGCGTCCCACAACATGTCGAAGATCAAGGGTCCCGCCCGCAGCATCGCCACCAGCCCCGTGGGCATCCACGAGGTCGGGGGCACCACGGTCAAGCCGTGCGCCGCGGCGAAGCGGGCTGAGCCGGTCACGGGATCGGCGGTCTCGGAGAAATTGGCGAGGCTGCCGTCGGGGAGGATGAGATCGGCGGGAGTCTTGGCAATGACGGCCGGGACGTTGGAGCGGGTCACCATGGCGGTGCTCGCCGCCCAGCAGGTGGTGTTCGTCGGCTGCGGGATGAACGGGATGGTGTGCAGAATGGGCGGGTAGGCTTCGGTGCCCATCAGCGCGTTCCACGTGCAGGGGCCGACCTCCCCGTCCGCCACCAGCCACTGCGCGTGCTGGAACCGCACCACGGCGTTCCGCGTCAAGGGACCGAAGTCGCCATCCGGGACCAGCCGCGGGCTGGGGCTCAGCTGGGTGTTGAGCTTCTCCTGGACCTTCTTGACGTCGGGCCCCCGCGAGCCCGACCGAAGGGCGGTCATCGCCATGGCGGATTCCTCGTATCTGTGGTGACTGCTACGCGGACGGAAAGCCGTGCCCCGGGCGTGCTGGCGCCCGTGAACTCGGCGCTCCCGACAGGCACTCGCCCGTTGGGAGTGCGCGATCTCAATCGAGAGATTCGAACCCCTGAGACGTCGATATGATCCCGCGGTCCGTGCCCGACGTCAAGAACGTCCGTCCTGATCGGCGCGCCGGTGGCTTCCCCCCGAGCGCTGGCCGTCCAACGGTGATGTGGACGAGTCCTAACCTCGAGGACGTTGGTGGCCGTCGTTTGGCTAGGTAGCGAACCGCCCGGCGCGGGGCCGGGCGGTGACGCCAGCAATGGCCGCAGAATGGAGTGGGGCTCGCTTGGCTACTCAACGACGCCCCGAAAGTCGACCCAACCCTCTCCCGGCTTCTGGTAGGCGCCTTCGAACAGCTTCCCCTGCACGGCGGCGTCCCAATAATAAGTGTCCGAGCTGGACGTCTTGAAGGCGATCTTCGCGTTGCCCGCGTTTCCGTCGGCCATCGTCCAGGACAGCGTGTCGGCCTGCCACGTTGGATTGACGATCTGCACTCCGTACAACTGAAGGTCGGTGCTGGATGCGAGGACAAGGTCACCGAAGGCACTCCAGGTGCCGCCTACCCCGCCAAACTTGGTGGCGGTGGCGTAGGTCCCCGCCCAGGGATGGGGCGCAGTGGGCTCGTCGCTGCAGCCTATCAGCAGTAGCAGCCCAGCAGTGGCCGCGAGCATATTCAGTTTGTGGGTCATCGCGTGTTTCTCCTTATGCTGACGTTCGGCACAGACGGCGGCGCTGGCGGCGCATGCCGTTCGCAAGAGGGGCGTCTGGCTGGGGGGAGGCGTCCTTCGGACACTCGGGCCGCGGAGCGGCCCGCATGGGTTCCTAAGATGCAGCCGGTCTCACCCGACGCAAGGCGTGGAGCTCGCGCTACAGTGGGAGCGAGCCGCTTGGATATCTGCGACCAACGGATTTCACCATGGATCAGGCAGAAGAAGAGCCCGCCCGGCGTAGGACCGGGCGGGCTAAAGTGCCTCGTTCACTTCCAATAGCGGAGGAGGGATTCGAACCCCCGACACGCGGATTATGATTCCGCTGCTCTAACCAGCTGAGCTACTCCGCCTCGTTCTCGTTCTGCAATCTTCAATCTGCATTCTACTCCCACCCCCCCGGAGGCTCAAGGCTGCTCCGGCTCCTGGATCTGGAACAGCAGCTCACCCGGACGCAGCATGCCGTACTTCTCCCGCGCCACCCGCTCGACCTCCGCCGGGTCCCGCTGGATCGCCCGCACGGCCTTCTGCAAGCTGTCCACCTCGATCGTGAGGCTGTCGAGCGCCGCCTGCTCCGCCCTGATCTGGCGGCGCAGCTGCCACCAGTCGAGCGTGCCGTATTCCCCGCCCGCGAACCCGAAGGTCACGCCCCCTGCGACGGCGACCAGCCCCACGACCCGGGCCTTCCTCACCGGCCGAACAGGCTCCCACCCGGATAGTTCGCCACGTCCTCGAGCTGCTCGGCGATGCGGAGCAGCTGGTTGTACTTGGCCACCCGGTCCGTCCGCGACGCGCTCCCGGTCTTGATCTGCCCCGCTCCCGTCGCCACCGCGAGATCGGCGATGAACGTGTCCTCGGTCTCGCCCGACCGGTGCGAGATCACGGTGCCGTAGCCGTTGATCTTCGCCAGCTCGATGCACTCGAGCGTCTCGGTGAGCGTGCCGATCTGGTTCACCTTGACGAGAATCGCGTTCGCCACCTCCTGCTCGATGCCCTTGGTGAGCAGCTCGGTGTTGGTGCAGAACACGTCGTCGCCCACGAGCTGGATCTTGTCGCCGAGGCGCTCGGTGAGCTTCATCCAGCCATCCCAGTCGTCTTCGGCCAGCCCGTCCTCGATCGAGACGATCGGGTACGCGCCGCACCACTTCTCGTACAGCGCGATCAGCTCGTCGGCCGAGCGCTGCGCGCCATCGCTCTTCTTGAACGTGTAGACGCCGTTCGGCGAAGAACTCGCTCGCCGCGGGATCGAGCGCGATCGCAATGTCATCCCCCGGCCGGAAGCCCGCCCCCGTGATCGCCGCCATCACGGCCTCCAGCGCCGCCTCGTTGGACGGCAGCAGCGGCGCGAAGCCGCCCTTCGTCACCCACCGCGGTCGAGAGCCCCTGGCCCGCCAGCACCTTCTTCAGGCTATGGAACACCTCGACGCCCATGCGCAGCGCCTCGGCGAACGTATCGGTGCCGACCGGCACGATCATGAACTCCTGCACGTCCACGTTGTTCGGCGCGTGCACGCCGCCGTTCAGGATGTTCATCAGCGGCACCGGCAGCACGTGCGCCATGGGGCCGCCGAGATAGCGGTACAGCGGCATGCCGTAGTGCGCCGCCGCCGCGCGCGCCGTCGCGAGCGAGACCGCGAGCATGGCGTTGGCGCCGAGGTTGCTCTTGTTGGGCGTGCCGTCGACCTCGATCATCTCGCTGTCGACGACGATCTGATCGGTCGCGTTCATGCCCTCGAGCCGCGGGCCGATCACGTCGTTCACGTTCTTCACGGCCTCGCGCACGCCCTTGCCGCCGTAGCGGGCCTTGTCGCCGTCCCGCAGCTCCACCGCCTCGTTCTCGCCGGTGGACGCTCCGCTCGGCACCGCCGCGCGCCCCACGGCGCCGCTCGACAGCACGACTTCGGCCTCGACCGTCGGGTTGCCGCGCGAGTCGAGGATCTCCCGTCCGGTGACTTCGATGATGGTCGTCATGGCGAGCGGCAAGCTATCGTGCGGCCCGAGCGACGTCAACGCGCGCCGGGTGCGTCATCGGACGCGGCCCGCAACGCCTCGATCGCGGCGCGGGTCTGCTCCATCAGCCCGTGGCGGTCGTCGTAGGTCAGACCCGCCGTCTCGATCGGATCCGCGAACAGCAGCGTGATCCGATGGGGCCGGAGCAGCACGTGCGCCTTGGGGAGGATGTTGAACGTCCCGGCGCAGTAGACCGGCACGATCGGCACCTGCGCCGCGAGCGCCAGCACGAACGGCCCCTTCTTGAACGGCAGCAGCTCGCCCGTACGGCTGCGCGTCCCCTCCGGGAACACGACCGTGTTGAGCCCCTGGCGGATCACCCCCGCCACTTCCTCGTACGCCTCGAGGGCCTGCGCCCGGTTCTGCCGGTCGATGTAGATGTGACCGGCCGCGCGCATCGCCTGGCCGAGCAGCGGGATCGACGCCATCTCCTTCTTCGCGACAAAGCGCAGCGTGCCGGGTACCGTGCCGCCGAGCGCCAGGATGTCGAACCAGGACTGGTGGTTCGCCACGTAGACCACCGCGCGATTCCGCGGCACGCGCTCGAACCCCACCATCGTCACCGGCGTTCCCGCCGCCTGCAGCAGCTTGCGCGCCCAGCCCCGCTGGACGTAGTCGTAGACGCCGCCCTCGCGGTAGCGCACGCGCAGCAATCCGGCGATGATCGCGAGCCCCGCGTACCACACCGTGACCGGCACGATCACGGCGTAGTAGAGCAGCGAGCGGACAATCCGCGTCAGAAGCACGGGGGCAGAGGGGGAGAGGGCAGGGTGAGGGGTCTAGAAGTGCGAGAAGGCATCCGGCAGCTCGACGGATCGTCCTCCGCGGGTCACGTGGACTCCCTGCCCCGCCGTGGCGGCGCCGATCCGGGTCAGCGGCAGCGCGAACTGCGCGCTGAAGGCGCGCGCGTCCGCGTCGCCGAACGATGCCGGCATCGTGGCGAGCAGCTCGTACTCCTCGCCACCGACGAGCGCCGATTCCCAGCGCTCCACGCCGGGGAGGCACGGCACCAGGTCGGCGGCGATCGCGAGGGCCACGCCCGAGGCCGCCGCGAGGTGGCCCGCGTCGCCCGTGAGCCCGTCGCTCACGTCGATCAGCGCCGTGGCGCCGTGGTCGCGGAGCCACAGCGCCTCGTGCACCCGCGGCACGGGCTTCGCATAGCGCGCGCGGGCCTCGGCGTGCGGCTCCCGTCCCGCGAGCCATGCGGCCACGGCTTCGTGCGGTCCGCCGAGGCGGCCGGTGACCCAGAGCGCGTCGCCGGCCCGCGCGCCGCTCCGCAGCACCGGTCGCGCGACGCGGCCGGCGACCATGACGTCCACCACGACCGCGTCGCTCTGCACGAGGTCGCCACCCCACACGACCGCGCCCGTGTGCGCCGCGCTCCGGCCCACGCCCGCCATCAGCTCGGGCAGGAACTCGACCGCGAGCCGCTCGGGCACGCCGACGCTCACCAGCATGCCGATTGGCTCGGCGGCAACCGCCGCGAGATCGGAGATGGCCGACGCGCCGATCCGCCAGCCGAGCTCGGCCGGGTGCAGCCAGTCGAGCCGGAAGTGGCGCCCCTCGACGGCCATGTCGCACGACAGCGCCAGCTGCTCGGCGCCCACGTGGACGATCGCCGCGTCGTCACCGACCTCCGCCGCGTGCTGGCCAAGGCGCTGCCAGATCGCGCGGATCCGATCGAACTCGCCGCCCGGGCCGAGCGTCGGCGTGGGACGCGGCGGATGCGGCGTCACGGCTCCACCGCCTCCCGCCGGAACCGCACCAACCCCGCGTCCGTCGCGGCCCAGATGTAGCGCCGGCTCACGGCGATGCCGCGCACGGCGCCGGGCACGTCGCCGGGGGCGCGCAGCACCGTGACGGCGCGGGTCGCGAAGCCGTAGCGCGCCAGCCCGCCGCTGCCCCCGATCCACACACCGCCGGAATCCGCCGCGAGCGCCGCGATCACCCCGACATCGGTCGCGAGCGAGCGCTCGACCAGCCACGGGCCCATGCCCGCCCGCCAGAGGACGCGATCCACGGTCGCGGCGACGACGGTGTCGGCCACCCGCGTGACGGCGACGATCGCCGTCAGGAGCTCGGGCACGGAGTCGGCCCCCGGTGCGATGAACACGTCGCCGCCGGCCGCGGCGAGGCCGAGCCCGGTGGCGTAGCCGATCCACACCGTGTCGCGCGCGGCCGAGAGGGCGAGCACCGGCACGCCGGGGCCGTCGAGGGCGCGCACCTTGTCGGCGTCGCGCGCCAGAAACCCCAGCCCGCGCGCGGTGCCGAACCACACGCCGGATGGTCCCTGCGCGAGCGCGTAGACCGCCTCGCCCGGCAGGCCGTCCACGGTCCCGATCCGGAGCGTGCTGCCACCCTGATCGACACGGACCACGCCGGCATCGGTCGCCGCCCAGATCGTGCGGTCCCGCGCCATGAGGGCGTGCACGGCCGGGCTCCCGAACCCGGTGCCGCGCGGGCCTTCCTCGACGCGGTAGTCCTGCAGGTCGTCATCCACGAACGTGAGCCCGCTGCGGGGCCCGCGCTCGTCGGTGCCCACCCACACGCCGCCCGGGACCGGGAGCACCGCGCCCGCGCCTACGCCGAGCATGCCGAACGGCAGCGCATCGAACCGGGCGACCAGCGGATCCACCTGGATCACCCCCATCCCGTCCGTGCCGAGGTAGTACATCTCGGCGTCGGACGCGATGGCGGCGCAGGTGTAGTGGAACGAGCGGAGCCGCTCGTCGAGCAGCACGGCACCCTGCAGCGCATCGATGATCGGGGCGCGGCGCATCACGTCCTCGACCTGGGGCGGGCTCACGCGGCGGCCGGGGGGCGGCAGCGGCGCCGGCGCCGCGATGAAGCTGCCGCGCGCCAGGAATTCCCAGCCGCTCGACGTCAGCAGGTAGATCCCGGGGAACGGATCGCCGCGGTCGTACATCAGGTCGCGCACGCCGCCCGGGATCGTGACCGCGTCGAACCGGCGGATCTGCGGCAGGTAGCGCACCACGCCGGTCACGGTGCCGAGCCAGACGGCGTCTTCGGCCGGGTCGGCGAGCGCGGTCAGCACCGGCTCCCGCGGGTAGCCGTCCGCCCAGGTGACCGGGGGATCCCAGCGGCGAAACCGGCGGTCGTACAGGCCGAGCCCGTTGGGCGTCGCGACGTACACCCACGTGTCGGAGGCGGCGATCGCGCGCACGACGCTGTAGTCGGAGATGACGACGCGATCGCCGGGGCTCCAGAGGCGCGTCTGCGCGGCCGCCGGCGCCGCCACGCTGAGGGCGGCGAGCCCGAGCGCCGGAAACCGCTTCACACGACGGCGGGCGGGTCGAGCGTGACGAGGACCGGCGGCGCGAACACGGGAGGCTCGGTCCACGCCTCCCACAGGCCGGCGTAGGCCTCGGCCACGTCTTCCGGGCGGGTGGCGCGCACGCCCCGGGTGGTCGCGGCGCGCTCGGCGGCGCGACCCATCACGTGGGCGCCGAGCGCCGCCGCGTCGAACGGCGTGAGGCCGCGCGCGAGCCACGCGGCGATCGTCCCCGCGAGCAGGTCGCCGCTCCCCCCGGTCGCGAGGGCGGGGTTGCCGGCCGCGACGACGCGCACGCCGGCGGCCCCGGCCCCGGCGATCACCGTGGGGACGCCCTTCAACAGGACGGCGGCAGAGCGGCAGAGCGCCAGAGCGGCGGACGGGGCGGCGAAGCGATCGCCGCGCGCCAGGTCGGCGATCGCGGGGAACTGCGCCGCGAACTCGCCGGGATGGGGCGTCAGCACGCGCGGCGCCTGCCCCAGGGTGGCGAGCCCGGGGACATGCAGGGCGTCGGCGTCGATCACCAACGGCGCCGCGGCCCGCTCCACCACGGCGCGGGCGAACGCCTCGCGCGCCGCGCCGCGCCCCAGACCCGGCCCCACCACGATCGTGTCCGCCCAGGTCACCGCCTCCGCGAGCGGCGGCTCGACGGCGGGGCCGAGCGCGGTGGCCACGGTGAGCGCGTCGGGGAAGTTGGCCTGCGCCGCGCGGATCGAGGGCTCCGGCAGGGCGAGCTTCACGAGCCCGGCCCCGCAGGCAAACGCCGCGCGGGCGACGTGCATCGCCGCCCCCGCCATGCCCACGTCGCCGCCGATCACCAGCACGCGGCCGCGGTCGCCCTTGTGCATCGTGGGGGCGAACGGGGGCAAAGCGCTCTGGGCCCAGGCGTCGGTGACGAGCACGGGCCAGGTGCCGTCCGGCGCCGGGAAGCCGATGTCCACCACGACGACGCGGCCGACCCAGTCGCGCGCCAGCAGGTGTCCGCGTCGCAGGCCGCCGAACGTGACGGTGAGCTGCGCGCGCACCGGCCCGTGCGCCGTGCCGCTCGACAGGTCGACGCCGGTCGGGCCGTCGATCGCGGCGACCGGGGGACCGTGGTCGGCCACCCGGCGCGCCAGCTCGGCGATCGGCCCCTGCGGGGCCTCGCTCGCGCCCGTGCCGAGCAGGGCGTCCACCACCACGCCCACCGGTGGCCAGGGCGCGCCGAGATCGAGCAGCTCGACGCCCGCCGGGAGCGCCAGCGCGCGGCTCGCCTCGCAGTCGGCCGAACGCCCGCGGGCCAGCTCGGTGGCCCACACGCGGACGCCCACCGCGCGCAGCGCGCGGGCCACGACCCAGCCATCGCCGCCGTTGTTGCCGGGGCCCGCCGCCACCAGAACGCCGCGTCCCAGCACCGGCGCGAACTCGCGGGCGATGACGAGCGCCGCGGCCCGGCCGGCCGATTCCATCAGGACGCGCGACGGGATCGCGTGCGCCGTGCGCGCGCGCGCATCCCAGGCGGCCGCCTCGGCGGCCGTGATGACGGGAATCACGGGCAGGTCAGTCACCGGGGACTCCATCCGGGCGGCGGGCAGCGCCGCACCGCAGGGACTCCGGAGAAAAGGCGAGACGCCGGGCTACTTGAAGCTCTGCCCGATGGCGCGCCCGATGGAGATCTCGCCGTTGTCGATCCGCAGGTTGAAGCCGCAGTCGGGGCTCGTGCACACCCACGCCTTGTAGGTGATCGGCGCGCCGTCGCGCCCGTAGTCGGACAGGGGCACCAGCACCCCACGCTCACACTTCTGGCACGCCGGCCAATCCTTCGCTTCCATGCTGCCCCCCCTTCGCGCGCCTAGCCGCCCGCGCCGCCCCGCCGAACGCCCGCCCACGGATAGGCCCGCTCGAAGGCCTCGGCAAAGTCGAACACGTTCTCGAAGTCCTCCAGGCGATCCTGCGGCTGGCTGATCAGCAGGCCGGCGTCGATCAACTGGTAGACGATCCGGCCGATGTCGCTGGTGGTGTGGACGCCCCAGTGGGACAGCACGGTGCGGGCGGTGAGCCCGAACTGGGCCTGGGCGAAATCGCGGCAGCCCCACGCGAGCTCGTCGCCGCCGAGGTGGCCGCGCGCCGGCCGCCGCACCTGGCAGAACTCCAGGGCCGCGAGCACGAACGCATACGCCTGCGGGTGATACCGCTGCTCCCCGCCGGCCAGGCGCTCGAGGAGATTCTCAACCAGCCCGAGGTCGCTCACGGTAGTAAGGTGGGACAGTCCGGGACGCCGAGCAAGAGCGGGCTACGCGACCGCCACCGGAACCCCGGCAAGCGGGAAGGCGGCCGCCAGCTCCCTGACGCCCCGGTGCACCTGCCGGAGCGCCGCCTCGTTGCCCCCCGCCGCGAGCGCCGTGTCAAGCAGCTCGGCGACCCGCCGCATCTCCGCTTCGCCCATGCCGCGGGTGGTGAGCGCGGCGGAGCCGATGCGGATGCCGCTCGTCACGAACGGCGACTCGGGATCCCCGGGGATGGTGTTCTTGTTGACGTGGAGGCCCACGGAATCGAGCACATGCTGGGCGGCCTTGCCGGTGAGCCCCTTGGCGCGCAGGTCGACCAGCAGCAGGTGGCAGTCCGTGCCGCCGGAGACGAGCGTGAAGCCGCGCTCGACCAAGGCCTCCCCCAGCGCGCGCGCGTTCCGCACGACCTGCGCCGCGTACTCCTTGAACGCGGGGCGCAGCGCCTCGCCGAACGCCACGGCCTTGGCGGCGATCACGTGCTCGAGCGGGCCGCCCTGCGTGCCGGGGAACACCTCCTTGTCGATCGCTTTGGCGAACGGCTGCTTGCAGAGCGTGAACCCACCGCGCGGGCCGCGCAGCGTCTTGTGGGTCGTGCTCGTCACGATCTCGGCGTGCGGTACCGGCGACGGGTACACGCCGGCCGCGATCAGGCCCGCGTAGTGCGCCATGTCGACCAGCAGCACCGCCTCCACTTCCCGGCAGACGGCGGCGAACGCCGCGAAGTCGATCACCCGGGGATAGGCGCTCGCGCCCGCGATGATCAGCTTGGGCCGGAACGCCCGCGCCGCCTCGCGCACGCGGTCCATGTCCAGCAGGCCCGTCGTCTCGTCGACCCCGTACTGCGACACGGCGAATAGCTGGCCGCTCAGGTTGACCGGCGAGCCGTGCGTCAGGTGTCCGCCGTGCGTCAGCGCCATCCCCATGATCTTGTCGCCGGGCTTGAGGATGGCGAAGTACGCCGCGAGGTTGGCCTGCGCCCCGCTGTGCGGCTGCACGTTCGCGTGCTCGGCCGCGAACAGCTTGCACGCCCGCTCAATGGCCAGCTGCTCGATCTGATCCACGATCTCGCAGCCGCCGTAATACCGCCTGCCCGGGTAGCCCTCGGCGTACTTGTTGGTCAGCGCGCTGCCCATCGCCTCCAGCACCGCGCTGGACGCGAAGTTCTCGCTGGCGATCAGCTCCAGCCCTTCCTCCTGCCGCTGGACCTCACGGCGGATCAGCGCGTGGACCTGCGGGTCCGCCTGTTGCAGCGGCATCTGATGCGTCATCATAGTCTCAAGCCCGGTGCGGAAGGCCCTTGGCCTTCTCCGCCGCGGCCAGCCGCTGCTGCGCCAGCCGGTCCGCGGCCCTGTAAGAAGGAATATGCTCGTCGCGCGCGATCTGGAGCACGCGCAGGACGGTATCGTAGATGTCGGAGGCCTTGGCGCGCGACCGCTCGGCGGTCCAGCCGGCGACCTCCTGATAGATGCTGATGATGCCCCCGGCGTTGGCCACGTAGTCGGGCACGTACACGATGCCGCGCCGCTCGAGCAGCTCGCCGTGCCGCTCGTCGGCGAGCACGTTGTTGGCCGCGCCACAGACCAGCGCCACGCGCAGCACGTCGAGCGTGGCGTCGTCGATCACGGCGCCGAGCGCGCACGGCGCGAACACGTCCGCCGGCACCGCGTAGATCGCATCCGCCGCGACCGCCTTGGCCCCGAAGGCCGCCACCGCCCGCTTCACGCGTTCCGCGTCCCGGTCGCTCACGACGAGCTTCGCGCCGTCGCGCTGCAGCAGCTCGCACAGCTCGTAGCCGACGTGGCCCACCCCCTGCACCGCCACCGTCCTGCCGGCGAGCCCGTCACGGCCCCACACGAACCTGGCGCCGGCCTGCATCGCCCGGAACACGCCGAAGGCGGTGAGCGGCGACGGGTCGCCCGACCGGCCCGGGAGACCGGTGACGTGTCGGGTTTCCTGCACGACGTACGCCATGTCGGCGGGGCTGGTGCCGACGTCCTCGGCGGTGAGGTAGCGCCCGCCCAGCGACTCCACATGCCGCCCGTGCGCCCGGAAGATCGCCTCACGATCGCGGGTGGACGGATCGCCCAGCATCACCGCCTTGCCACCCCCCAGATCGAGCCCCGCCGCCGCGGCCTTGTACGTCATGCCGCGCGACAGGCGCAGCACGTCGACCAACGCCTCGGCGTCGCTCGCGTAGTTCCAGAATCGGGTGCCGCCGAGGGCCGGTCCCAGCGCCGTGCTGTGGATCGCGATGATGCCGCGGTACCCCGACGTCGGGTCATACCAGTGGCTCACCTGCTCGTGTCCGTGCGCGGCGATCAGCGCGAACGCGCCTCCCGTGCTCGGCTGAGCCGCCTGCACACCCCGTCGGACCGGCACCCGGCGTTTCGTCCCCACGAATCGTTCACTTCCCGTAATCGTAGAAGCCGCGGCCGCTCTTCCGGCCCAGCCGGCCGGCGGCCACCATGTTCTTGAGCAGCGGGCACGGTCGGTACTTGTCGTCCCCCAGGCCGCGGTGCAGCACCTCGAGAATCGCCAGGCACACGTCCAAGCCGATGAGATCGGCCAGCGCGAGCGGGCCCAGCGGGTGGTTCATGCCGAGCTTCATCACCGTGTCCACCGCGTCGGGCGCCGCCACGCCCTCCATGACGCAGAACACGGCCTCGTTGATCATCGGCATGAGGACCCGGTTGGCCACGAACCCGGGGTAGTCATGCACCTCGACCGGGGTCTTCCCCAGCGCGCGGGCGGTCTCCATGACCACCCCCGCGGTCTCGTCGGACGTCGCGACACCGCGAATCACCTCGACGAGCTGCATCATCGGGACCGGGTTCATGAAGTGCATCCCGATCACCCGGTCGGGCCGCTTCGTCTGGGCGGCGAGCAGGGTGATGGAGATGGACGACGTGTTCGTGGCGAGGATCACCCCCGGCGCCGCGATCCCGTCCAGCCGGCGGAACAGATCCAGCTTGAGGGCCGTCGCCTCGCTCGCCGCCTCGATCACCAGCTCCGCCTGAGCGGCCGCGTCCAGCGCGGTCGCCGGCTGAATGCGCCCGAGGGCCGCGTCCCGATCGGCCTCGGTGAGCGCCTGTTTCTTGACCTGGCGATCCATGTTGCCGCGAATCGTCGCCATCGCCTTGTCCAGCAGCCGCTGGTCCACGTCCACCAGGGCCACCTGCGTTCCATGCTGTGCGAAGACGTGGGCGATACCGTTGCCCATCGTTCCCGCGCCGATCACCGCTATGCGTTTCACGCCGTCACCTCCGTGCCGCGTTCCACCCGTTGAACCCACCACCACAGTGCCAGCCCCATGACCGCGGTCGCCATGATCCCGCCCTCGGGACCAAATGGGCCGCCCGTCAGCCAGCCGTGCGCGCCCGGCGCGTACTCCAGGGTCGGCAGGCCGAACCGCAGGCCGCTCACCGGCGCGTCCGCGGCGAGCGCGAGCCCCGCGTTCCACCCGCAGTGCAGGCCGACCGCGCCGGGCAGCCCCGCCGGGGAGAAAAACACCGCGCTCAGCAGCAGGGACGCGAGCCCGATGTTCGCGAGACCGAGCCACGACAGGGCCGGGTTGCCGAGATGCGCCACCACGAACCCGGCCGCGAGCAGCAGGCTCGCGGTCCGCGGCCCGAGCGCCGCGGCGAGCCGCGCCAGCGGGAACCCGCGAAACAGCAGCTCTTCCAGCAGCGCCGCGGCGGCGAGGCCGGCCGCCACCGGGAACGCCACGGCGAGGTAGCTCTCCCCGGCGCCGGCCTGCAGCATCAGGCGCGCGCCCCCCGCAAGACTGAGCCCGAGCACGGCCAGTGCGAGCCCCACACCCCACGCCATGCCCAGCGCCAGCCCGCGCGCCGCCGCGCGCCCGCGGGGCACGCGCAGCCGGCCGAGACCCCACGAGGTGAGCCACACGACGCCCGCGTACATGGCGATCGCCGCGACCAGTGGCGGGACCGCTTCCGCGAGCAGCCCGCGACCCGTCCGCGCCCACCAGTCGTGCGGCCCGACCAGCGCCGTCTGTGCGTTGCGGGCGAGCAGCGCGAGCGCCAGCCATGCCGCGGCGAACGTGACCACGGCGAGCACGGCCCACGCGGTGTCGCGCAGCCGCGCCCAAAACGAAGCGCGCGCCCTCAGAGGAGCGCGCGCCGGACCGGCTGACCCAGCCGTCCGATCACCACCGCCGCGACGATCAGCTTCGCGAGGTCCCCCACGAGAAAGGGCAGCGAGCCCAGCCGCCACGCGATCCTCAGGTCACCGCCGAGCATCGCGAGCTGCGCGACCCCGCCGGCGTGGATCAGGAGCACCGCGAGCGCGAGGCCGGCCACGAGCCGGCCCCAGCGGCGGGGGGGCAGCGCGGCGATCCCCGCCACGGCCGCGCCGAGCGGCAACGCCAGGAGGTATCCTCCCGTGGGGCCGAACAGCCGCGCGAAGCCGGGCAGGCCCGCAGGCGCGAACACCGGCAGTCCCGCCGCGCCGAGTACCAGGTACAGGGCGAGGCTTCCCGCCCCGAGCGCGGGCCCCAGCAGGCCGCCCACCACCAGCACGGCCCCCACCTGCAGCGTGATCGGGACCGGCGTCCCGGGAACGGGCACCGCCACCTGCGCACCGAGGGCCACGAGCAGCGTGCCCGCCACCAGCGCGAGGGTCCGGCGCGCCGCGCCGGATGCCACCCACCGCACGTCGATCGTTCGAGCGTCGCGCATCACACCCGCTCCACGCTGAGGGCCACCGCGTTGCCGCCACCGAGACACAGGGTCGCCAGGCCCCGGCTCTTGCCGCGATCGGCGAGCGCGTAGAGCAGCGTGGTGAGGATCCGCGCGCCGCTCCCGCCGATCGGGTGACCAAGGGCCACCGCGCCACCATGGACGTTCACCCGGCTCCAGTCCCAGCCGAGTGCCTGGCCGTCGGCCAGCGCCTGCACCGCGAACGCTTCGTTCGCCTCGATCAGGTCGTAGGCGCCGATCTTGGTTCCCGCCTGCTTCATCAGGTTGGTGACCGCCACGATCGGCGCGAAGAACAGGTCCTTGGGCTCCCCGCCGCCGGCGGCGTACGCCGTGATGCGGGCCAGCACCTTCAGTCCGTGCGCCTTGGCGAACGCCTCGGAGGTCACCACCAGCGCGCTCGCCCCGTCGTTCAGGCCGGGCGCATTGCCCGCCGTGACCGACCCGTCCTTCTGGAAGGCGGGCTTGAGCTTGGCGAGCCCCTCGGGCGTCGAGTCGCGGCGCGGGCACTCGTCGGCCGACACCACGGTGACGGTCTTCCCCGGAATCTCCACCGGCACGATCTCCGCCGTGAACTTCCCGGCGTCCATCGCGGCCACGGCCTTGCGATGACTCTCGAGGGCGAAGCGATCCTGCTCCTCGCGGGTGATGCCCGCCTTCACGGCCGTGTACTCGGCGTGGCTGCCCATGTGGCAGTTCCCGAAGGCGCACCACAGGCCGTCGTGGACCAGGCCGTCCACCAGGTTCTGGTTGCCGAACTTCACGCCGCCCCGGATGCCGAACAGGTAGAATGGCGCGTTCGACATGGACTCCATGCCGCCGGCCACGACGCATTGGGCGTCGCCCGCCTTGATCGCCTGGGCCGCGAGCATCACCGCCTTGAGGCCCGACCCGCAGACCTTGTTGATCGTCATGGCGGGGACGGTGCCCGGGATGCCGGCGAAGATCGCGGCCTGGCGCGCCGGCGCCTGGCCGACCCCGCCCTGGACGACGAGCCCCATGATGACTTCGTCGATGACCCCGGGCTCGATGCCCGCCCGCTTCACGGCCTCGCGGATGACGACGGCGCCGAGCCGCGGGGCGGTGAGTGGGGCGAGACCGCCGAGGAACTTGCCGATGGGAGTACGCGTGGCGCTGACGATGACGGGTACGCGGGATGTATCGGTCACAGCTGCATCCTGCCGCTCAGGTGAGGGACTGTGGCGGCCGCGGCGCGCTCACGCGGCATCGCCTGGATGGTGGTGCCGAAAGCTATGCCGCGGGGCGGATCCCCTCAAGCGGATGTGCCAAGCGTGAGCGCGCGCCGGTGGATCTCGTCGGTCAGGCGCGCGAGGAACGCGTCGACGGCGACGATGTCCTGCTTCTTGCCCGCTCCCCGGACGCGCACGGCGACGGTCCCCTGCTCCACCTCGCGCTGCCCGATCACCGCCATGTAGGGGACCTTGAGCAGCTCCGCGTCGCGGATCCGGTAGTTCAGCGTGTCGTTCCGGTCGTCGATCTCGGCGCGCACGCCGGCGGCGCGCAGCCGCCGGTGGACGGCGCGGGCGGCCTCGTTCTGCACGTCGGTGATCGGCAGGACGCGCACCTGCTCCGGCGCCAGCCACAGCGGGAACGCGCCGGCGAAGTGCTCGATCAGGCAGCCGACGAACCGCTCCAGCGTCCCGAAGATCGCGCGGTGGATCATCACCGGACGATGGGGCCGGTTGTCGGCCCCGGTGTACTCGAGCTGGAACCGCTCCGGCATCTGGTAGTCGAGCTGGATCGTGGCGCCCTGCCACTCGCGCCCGATCGCGTCCTTGAGCTTGATGTCGATCTTGGGCCCGTAGAACGCGCCGCCCCCCACATCGATCCCGTAGCGCAGGCCCCGCCGGTCCAGCGCCCCCCGCAGGGCCGCCTCGGCCACGTCCCACGCCGCGTCGTCACCGATCTTCTTGGCGGGCCGGGTCGCGAGATCGAGCCGGTACTCGAAGCCGAACGTCCGGTGGAGCACGAGATCCGTGAGGTCGAGCAAGTCGTAGATCTCGTCCTCGATCTGGTCTTCGCGGCAGAAGATGTGCGCGTCGTCCATCGTGAGCCCCCGCACGCGCAGCAGCCCATGCAGCGTGCCGGACAGCTCGTTGCGGTACACGTTGGCCACTTCGGCCAGGCGCAGCGGCAGGTCGCGGTACGACCGCTGCTGGGCCGCGTAGATCAGCGTGTGCATCGGGCAGTTCATCGGCTTGGTGCGGTAGCGCACGTGCTCCGCTTCGCCCTCGCCCGCCGCCATTGCCGGGAACTGGTTGTGGGCGTACAGCGGCAGGTGCCCCGACCGGATGAACAGGTCTTCCCGCGTGACGTGCGGCGTGTAGACCAGCCGGTAGCCGCGCCGCAGCACCTCGTCCTCGATGAAGCGCCTGAGCTCGAACTGGATCATCGCCCCGCGCGGGTGCCACAGGACGAGCCCCGGGCCGACCTCCTCCTGGATGCTGAACAGGTCGAGCTGGCGTCCCAGGACGCGATGATCGCGCTTCTCCGCTTCCGCGAGGCGGTGCAGGTAGGCGTCGAGATCGGCTTTGGTGAGCCACGCGGTGCCGTAGATGCGCTGCAGCATCTGCCGGCGGGAATCCCCGCGCCAGTAGGCACCGGCGGCGTGCAGCAGGTGGAAGTGCTTCAGCCGGCCGGTGCTCGGCAGGTGTGGCCCGCGGCACAGGTCGGTGAACGGGCCGTCGCTGTAGATGGTGATGACTTCGTCGTCGCCCAGCTCCGCCAGCCGCTCGAGCTTCAGCGGATCGTCGCGGAACCGGCGGCCGGCCTCGGCGCGGTCCACCTCTTCCCGGACGAACGTGTGGTCGGCCGCGGCCACTTCACGCATCCGCGCCTCGATCGCCGTGAGGTCGTCCGGCGTGAACGGCCGCGGCACCTCGAAGTCGTAGTAGAAGCCGTCCTCGATCGCCGGCCCGAAGCCGATCTTCGCCTCCGGGAACAGCTGGCGGACGGCCGTCGCGAGCACGTGCGCGGCCGAATGGCGCAGCACCTCGAGCGCCGCCGGGTCCTGCTCGGTGATGATCTCCACCCGGGCGTCCGCGCGCAGGGGACGATCGAGATCCCAGATCGCGTCGTTCACCCGGGCGGCGAGCGCCGCCTGCGCGAGCCGCGGCCCGATCCGTTCCGCGATCGCCCGCGCGGTCGTGCCACTCGGCGCCGCGCGCTCCGTTCCATCGGGCAGTGTGATCCGAATATCCACCAGCATTCCACCTCAGCGTATCCCATGCGCGTCCGTTGCTTTAGCCTGGGTGTTTGGCGATCCTTCTGGACGCGACGATCTGGAATTGTAGTCACCCCCGAGTGGGGATGCCACAGGAGAATGCGTGACGCAGCGTGACGAGCGGCCGGGCGCCCTGAGCCTGGCCCTCATGGGGACCGTGGGCTTCGCGCTCGGGGTGCTTGGCGGCATGCTGCTCGGCGGGTCGGTGGGGCCGCTGCACGCCGACCGCGTGCGCGACGCCCTGAGCCGCCTGCGGGGCAATCACGACCGGTCCGCCAGGCCGGAGAAGCTCGAACGCGCGGTGCGCGCGGCACTGCGCGACGACGAAGCGACCCGCGACCTCGATCTCGAGGTGCACGCGGTCGGGCCGGGGCTGATCGAGCTCACGGGCGTGGCGTCCGATGCGCTGGTCCGCCGCGCCGCCGCCGACATCGCCCGCGCCGTCCCGGGGGCGGACGTGGTGGTGAACCGCATCCTCCTCCGCGGCACGGACTTCCCCCGGACCCCGGTCCCGCCCGGACCCGCCCGCGGGTAGCACCCCGCCGGCCCCGGAGTCCGACCCGATGCGCAGCCGACAACTCGCTCCGCAATTCGACCCGAGCGCCATCGAGGCCGCGATCTACCGCCGCTGGATCGAGGCCGGCGTGTTCGCGCCCGCCGAGGGCGCGCCCGGGACGCCGTACGTCATCGTGATCCCGCCGCCCAACGTCACCGACCGGCTGCACATGGGCCACGGGCTCAACAACACGATCCAGGACGCGCTGATCCGGTTCCACCGGATGCGCGGACGCCGGACCCTGTGGCTGCCGGGGACCGACCACGCCGGGATCGCGACCCAGAACGTGGTCGAGCGGTTGATCGCCCGGGAGGGCACCGACCGGCACGCGCTCGGCCGCGACGCGTTCGTCGAGCGCACGTGGCAGTACGTCCGGGAAACGGGCGGCACGATTCTCGAGCAGCTCAAGGCGCTGGGCGCGTCGTGCGACTGGACGCGCACCCGGTTCACGCTCGACGACCAGTACTCGGCGGCGGTGCGCCTGGTATTCGTCGCGCTGCATCGCGACGGGTTGATCTACCGCGGCCACCGCGTGATCCACTGGTGCCCGCGCTGCCACACGTCGCTGTCCGACGAGGAGGCGGAGTTCGCGGACACGGACGGGAAGCTGTACTACATCCGGTACGACCTCATCCCCGCCCCTGCTGCCGCTGGGGCGGCAGAGGCGGCGGGAGCGGCAGGAGCGGCAGAGGAGGGAGTGGTGGTCGCGACCACCCGCCCCGAGACGATGTTCGGCGACATCGCGGTGGTGCACCACCCGGACGACGACCGCTTCGCGGGGCTCGCCGGGCGATCGGTCGAGATTCCGCTGACCACCACTCGCATTCCGATCGGGACCCACTCGGCGGTCGAGCGCGAGTTCGGCACGGGCATGCTCAAGATCACGCCGGCGCACGACGCAAACGACTTCGAGATCGCCCGCGCCCTGGATCCCGACGGCGCGATGCCCGTCATCATGGAGCCCGACGGCCGCATGGCCGGCGTCGAGCGGGTGCCCGTGGCACTGCAGGGGGTGGACCGGTTCGCGGCCCGGGACCGGATCGTGGCGCTGCTCGCGGCCAACGGCCAGCTGGTCAAGGTCGAACCGCACCGGCACGCGGTCCGCCACTGCTACCGCTGCCAGACCGTCGTCGAGCCGCGCCTCTCCGACCAGTGGTTCGTGCGGATGCAGCCGCTCGCGGCGCCGGCCCTCGAGGCGTATCGCGCCGGCGGGCTCAGGTTCGTGCCCGAGCGCTGGGGCCCGGTCTACGAGCGCTGGCTCGTGGAGCTCCGGGACTGGAACATCTCGCGGCAGCTGTGGTGGGGCCATCGCATCCCGGCGTGGTACTGCACGCGCGAGGGCTGCGACCACATCACGGTCGCGGAGACCGACGTGACGGCGTGCGGTCGCTGTGGCGGCCCGGTCCGCCAGGACGAGGACGTGCTCGACACGTGGTTCTCGTCATGGCTCTGGCCGTTCGCGACGCTCGGCTGGCCGGAGCGCACCGCCGATCTCGCCCGGTTCTACCCCGGCCACACCCTGGTCACGGCACCGGACATCATCTTCTTCTGGGTCTCCCGGATGGTGATGGCGGGCTACCATTTCCTCGGCGAGCGGCCGTTCGACACGGTGTTTTTGCACGGCGTCGTGCGCGACACACAGCATCGCAAGATGTCCAAGTCGCTGGGGAATGGCATCGATCCGCTGGAGGTGGTGCGGCGGTTCGGCGCGGACGCGCTGCGCTACACGGTGCTGGCGGGCTCGGCGGTCGGCAGTGACGTGATGCTCGACCCGAGCGACCTCGAGACGAGCTTCGCGGCCGGGCGCAACTTCGCCAACAAGGTGTGGAACATCGGCCGCTTCATCCTCGCGAGCCTCGACGACGCGACGCCGCGGCTCGGCGACGTCGATCCGGCGCGGCTCGAGTTGGCGGACCGGTGGATCCTGTCGCGCTGCCAGCGCGCCGTGGCCGAGACGACCGCGATGCTGGGCGACTTCCGCCTGAGTGACGCCGCGACCGGCATCTACCACTTTGTCTGGGACGATCTGGCGGACTGGTATGTGGAACAGGTCAAGCCGCGGCTGTACGGCGATACGGCGGGCGGCGACGTGGCCCGGGCGATCCTCGCCTACGTGTTCGAGATCGTGCTGCGGCTGCTGCACCCCGTGATGCCGTTCCTGAGCGAGGAGCTGTGGTCCCACCTGCCCGGGGCGCGCGAGCCGCTGCTGGCCGGCGCGCGGTGGCCGGACCCCGACGCGGCGTGGCTCGATGCCGAAGCGGAGGCCCGGTTCGGCAGCGTGCAGGCGCTGGTCAGCGCCGTGCGGAACATCCGTGCCGAGTACGGCGTGGCGCCGGGCCAGACGGTGCGGACCTTCGTGGCGCCCGCCACGCTCGACGCCACCGAGGCGTTCAACGCCGAGGAGCGGACGATCGAGCGGCTGGCCAAGATCTCGGCGCTCGGCCGCGCGGTCCCGGACGCGGGAGTCGGCGCGCACGCGGTGCTGCCCGACGGGTCGGCGGTGTTCGTCCCGCTCGGCGACGCGATCGACGTCGCCAGGGAATGCGGGCGGCTGCGCCAGGAGTGCGATCGTGTGGACGGCCTTCTCGCCGGCGTCACCGGCCGCCTGCGCGACGAGCGGTTCGTGCGTCGGGCCCCGGCGGACGTCGTGGAGCGGGAACGAATAAAGGAGAGGACGTGGCGGGAGCAACGCGCAACGCTCGCCGACAAGCTCCGCGTCTTGGGCTGCTAGTCCTCGCCGCGGCGTGCGCGGCGGCCCAGGAGCCGCCGGGCGGTCCTCCCGACTTCACGCCGCCGGCGTTGGTCGCCGTCCGGCCGGACTCGGGCGCCGTGTTGCCCGGGTACCGCAGTCCCGCCGTGTTCACGTTCGACGAAGTGATCAACGAGCGCTCCGCCGGGCGGCTCGAGGACCTGTTTCTCATCTCGCCGCGCCCCGCGCGTGTGACCACCGCATGGAAGCGGACCCGCATCGAGGTCCGGCCCGCGGGGGGCTGGCGGCCGAACGCGGTGTACCGCGTCACCCTGCTCCCCGGCATCCAGGATCTCCGCAACAACCAGATGCGCACCGGCGGCGAGCTGATCTTCTCGACCGGCATCCCGATTCCCAGCACGCGGGTGGCCGGCACGGTGATCAACTGGGCGGCGGGGCGGGTCGGGGTCGGCGCGCTGGTCGAGGCCATCGGGCCGGACTCGGCGGTCTACTACACGAAGGCGGATTCGGCCGGCGACTTCGTGCTGCGCGCCCTGCCGGCGGGCGCGTACGCGCTGATCGCGACCATCGACGACAACAACAACCACCAGCGCGACCGGCGTGAGGCGTTCGACTCCGTGCCGCTGCGGGTGGACACGACGGCCGCCGCCGACTCGACGGCGCTCCTCGATCTGTGGGCGTTCGTCCACGACACGGTGGGACCGTCGATCAAGACCGTGTCGCGCCAGGACAGCATCTCGGCACGGCTGGAATTCAGCCAGAAGCTGCGCCCCGGCAACCCCGCGGCGGACGCGGTCACGGCGCGGCTGCTGCCCGACTCGACGCCCGTCGCCATCGCGGCGGTCTGGACGCTGACCACCTACGACTCGGTGCGCGCGGCGGAGACGCCGCGCGACACGAGCGGCGCGCCACGCGACACGACGGCCCGCCCGCCGCGGGGCGTCGTCGCGCCGCGGCGCGCGTTCGGGCAAGCCGAGCCCAAGCCGGCGGCGGCGGATACGGGACGCGGCGCACAGCTGCTCAAGCAGCGGCCGGCCCTGATCGACGTGTGGATCGTGCGCCTCGCCGCGCCGTTCGTTCCGGGTGGGCGCTACCTGTTCGAGGCGCGGGCTGCCAACGTGAACGGCGCCACCGTCACCACGCGCGCCGTGCTGGCGGTCCCGGACTCGACGCCCGCGGCCCCCCGACCGCCGTGACCGATGCACGTCGCCGTCTGCCGGCCGTCCATGTCCTGCTCGCCGACGCCGAGCGGGCGGGCCTCGGCGCCGGCGTGCCGCGCGTGGCGCTCGCGGGCGCCGTGCGGGCGGCGCTGGACGCGGCACGGGCCGGGGGCGGCGCCCCGCCGGCCGAGGGGTGGGTCGCCGCGGTCCGCCACCACCTGACCACGCGCGAGCGTCCGTCATTGGCCCGCGTGCTCAACGCGACTGGCGTGGTGCTCCATACCAACCTCGGCCGGGCGCCGCTCGCGCCGGCGGCGCTGCGGGCGGTGGAGCAGGCGTTGGGCTACAGCACGCTCGAGTTCGCGCTCGCGGACGGTGGGCGCGGCTCGCGGCAGGATCATGCCCGCCGGCTCCTGACGGAGCTCACGGGCGCCGAGGACGCGCTCGTCGTCAATAACGCGGCGGCGGCCGTGCTGCTCGCGCTGACGGCGCTGGGCGCGGGGGGCGAGACGATCGTCTCGCGCGGCGAGCTGGTGGAGATCGGCGGCGGGTTCCGGATCCCGGAGATCCTCGCCAAGAGCGGCAGCACGCTGGTGGAGGTCGGCACGACGAACCGCACCCGGCTGGCCGACTACGTGGAGGCGCTGGGCGAGCGCACGCGCTGCGCGCTCAAGGTCCACCGCTCGAACTTCACGCTCACCGGCTTCGTGGCCGAGGTGGCGGTCGGCGAGCTCGTCACGGCGCTGGCGCCGCGCGGCCTGCCGGTGGTGCATGACGTGGGGAGCGGGCTGCTGCTGGACCTCGCCCCCTGGGGTCTCGACGGGGAGCCGCGGGTCCGGGACAGCGTCGCCGCGGGGGCGCTCGTGGTGTTCTCCGGCGACAAGCTGCTGGGCGGGCCGCAGGCGGGGATCATCGTCGGGCCGCACGTCCTGGTGGAGCGGCTGGCGCGGGACCCGCTGGCGCGGGCGTTGCGCCCCGACAAGGTGACGTTCGCGGCGCTCGAAGCGACGCTGGCGCTCTATCGGGACCCGGCGACGGCGCGGCGCGAGATCCCGGTGCTGCAGATGCTCACGCGGGACCCGGCGGAGCTCAAGCGCCGGGCGCGTCGCCTCGCGCGGCGAATCCCGGGGGCGACCACCGTCCAGGGCGAGTCGGCCGTGGGGGGGGGCGCGTTCCCGCACGCCCGGCTTCCTACGACGCTGGTGGCGATCCCGGCGCCATCCGCCGATACTTTGCTCGCGGCTCTGCGGCGGCAGGAGCCGCCGGTCATCGCGCGGGCGGGCGACGGATCCGTGCTGCTCGACGTTCGCACGCTGGCCGACGACGAGCTGGCGCCAGTCGCGGCCGCGGTGGCGCGCGCGCAGGTTGAAGCGGCGGCAGGGGCGGCGGGAGCGGCAGGAGCGGAGGGTAGAACGTGATGCGCGTGGCGGTGCTGGCGTCGGGATCCGGAACCGATCTGCAATCCCTGCTCGATGCCTGCCGGCCGCCGGCGGCGGCCGACGTCGTGCTGGTGGCGAGCAACGCGCCGGAGGCCGGCTCATTCGCGCGGGCCGAGCGCGCCGGGGTGGCGACCCACCGGATCGCCGACCCGGCGGACGGGCCGGCCCTGCTGGCGGCGCTCGCGGCCGAGCGGGTGGACCTCGTCGTGCTCGCCGGGTACCTCAAGCTCGTGCCGCGGGACGTGGTGGAGGCGTACGCCGGCCGCATGATCAACATCCACCCCGCCCTGCTGCCGTCGTTCGGCGGGCACGGGATGTACGGCATGCGGGTGCATCGGGCGGTGCTCGCGTCCGGCGCCACGATCTCGGGCCCGTCGGTGCACCTGGTGACGGCCGAGTACGATCGCGGGCCGATCCTCGCGCAATGGCCGGTGCCGGTGCTGGCGGGTGACACGCCCGAGGCGCTGCGCGATCGGGTGCTCGCGGTCGAGCACCAGATTCTGCCGGCGGTGGTGCTGGCGGCGGCGCGCGCCGGCCGGCCCGTTCCGCTCGTGAGCGCCGGCAGCAGCTTCCTGACCACTGACGCGGCGGCCCCGCTCGGCGACCAGCTGATCGCGCGCGCGCCGCGGGCTTCGTAGGGGGACATCGTGCCTCGCGCACTGATCTCGGTATACGACAAGTCGGGCATCGTGGAGTTCGCCCGGGACCTCGCCGGGCGCGGGTGGGAGATCGTCTCGACCGGCGGCACGGCCAGGCTGCTGGCCGACGCGGGCGTCGGCGTGATCCCGATCGAGCAGGTGACCGGGTTCCCGGAAATGCTGGACGGGCGCGTGAAGACCCTGCATCCCGCGGTGCACGGCGGCCTGCTCGCGCGGCGTGACGTGCCGGCCCACATGACGGCGCTCCGGCAGCACGGCATCACGCCGATCGATCTCGTGGTCGTGAACCTCTATCCGTTCCGCGAGACGATCGCGAAGCCCGGCGTGACGCTCGAGGAGGCGATCGAGCAGATCGACATCGGCGGGCCGAGCATGCTGCGCTCGGCGGCCAAGAACCACGCGTCCGTGCTGGTGATCACCGACCCGGCCGACTATCGCCGGGTGATCGCGGCGCTGGACGCCGGCGCGGTCGAGCCCGGCCTGCGCCGCGACCTGGCCACGAAGGTGTTCCTCCACACCGCGGGGTACGACGGCGCGATCGCGGGGTATCTCGGCGCGGGCGACGGCGACGCGCTGCCGCCGTATCTCTCGGTGCCGCTCACGCGCGTGATGCCGCTCCGCTACGGCGAGAACCCCGCGCAGCGCGCGGCGCTGTACCGCACCGGCGAGTCGACGGGCGTCGCCGACCTCAGGCAGCTCCACGGCAAGGAGCTGTCGTTCAACAATTTGCTCGACCTCGAGGGCGCGCTGCTCGCGATCGAGCCGTGGCCCGACCGGCCGGTGTGCGCCATTCTCAAGCACACCACGCCATGCGGCATCGCCCTCGCCAAGACGGCGGCCGAGGCGTACCGGCGGGCGCTGGCGACGGATCCCCAGTCGGCGTTCGGCTCGGTGATCGCCTTCAACACGGTGGTGGATGCCGAGACCGCCCAGGCGATGCACGAGCTGTTCGTCGAGCTGGTGGTGGCGCCGCACATCCGCGCCGACGCGCTCGAGATCTTCCGCAGGAAGAAGAACCTGCGCGTGATCGAGCTGCCGCTCGGCAGCATGGCCGCCGCCGCGCTCGACTTCAAGCGGGTGCGGGGCGGCATGCTCGTGCAGGACCGGTTCCGCTTCCTGGCGGACGAGTCGCAGTGGACGGTGGCGACGAAGCGCCGGCCCGACGAGACGGAATGGCGGGACCTGCGGTTCGCCTGGGCGGCCATCGCCAGCGTCAAGTCGAACGCCATCCTGCTCGCCCGCGACGAGGCGGCGCTGGGCATCGGGGCCGGGCAGATGAGCCGGGTGGACGCCTCGTTCCTCGCCGTGCACAAGGCGCGGCAGGCCGGCCACGATACGGCGGGGGCCGTGCTCGCCTCCGACGCGTTCTTCCCGTTCCCCGACGGGGTGGAAGAGGCCGCCCAGGCCGGCGTCCGGGCCATCATCCAGCCGGGCGGCTCGGTGCGCGACCCGGAAGTGATCGCGGCCGCCGACGCCCGCGACATCGCCATGGTGATCACCGGTCGCCGGCAATTCCGACACTAACCCCAGGTCCAATGACGACGACGCGTCCCGCTTCGACCGACCGGCCACCGTACGGCCTCGCCGCCCTCACGACGGCTGTCGTGCTCACGATCTACGTCCTCACGGTCGCGCCGACCACCCAGTTCTGGGACACGTCGGAGTACATCGCGGCCGCCAAGGGACTGGGGATCCCGCATCCGCCCGGCAACCCGCTGTTCGTCATCATGGCGCACGTGTGGGGCTACCTGCCGCTGGGCGCGAGCTACGCGCTCCGGATCAACCTGTTCAGCGCCGTGATGAGCGCGCTCGGGTCGGGATTCCTGTTCCTCGTGATCGAGCGCTGGCTGCGGCCGGTGATCGCCGAGCGCTGGCCGCGGATCGCGGTGGCGTTCGCGGGCGTTCTGGTGGGCGCGACGGCGTTCACCGTGTGGAACCAGTCGGTGGTGAACGAGAAGGTGTACACGGTGAGCCTGTGCTCGATCGCGCTGATTCTCTGGCTCACCGTGCGCTGGGGCGACCTCACGGAGGGCGAGCACCGCGACGGGCTGCTGATCCTGATCGCGTATTTCCTGGCGCTCACCTCGACCAACCACATGATGGGCGTGCTGGTGGCCCCGGCCGTGGGCCTGTACGTCCTGGCGACCGACTGGCGCCAGGTGCTGCGGCCGTGGGTGGTGCTGCTCGGCCTGCTGCTCGCGCTCGCGGTCTCCAACCAGTGGGCCCTGGTGATCAACGGGCCGGCGGCGGCGCGGGCGCTGGTGATACTGCTCGTGGTGGGGGCCTTCGCCTACGTGGCGTGGCGCGAGCCGGTGGAATTCCGGCAGCCGGCGCTCTACCTGGCGATCCTCGCGGTCGTCATCGGCATCTCGCTGAACGTCACGTTCCTGCCGATCCGGGCGGCGCAGTTCCCGGCGATCAACGAGGGCGAGCCCACCAACTGGCTGGCCCTGTGGTCGGTCCTGGCGCGCGAGCAGTACCAGAAGCCGCCGGTGACGCACCGCATGGCGGACTTCCCGTCGCAGCTCCAGAACTACCTGCAGTACTTCGGGTGGCAGTTCGGTCGCGACTGGGGCGAGCCGGTCCGGCGGGGCCTCGCCGTGGTGTTCGGCGCTCTGGGGCTGTCCGGCATGATCGTGCAGTGGCGCAAGGACCGGCGCGCGGCGCTGGCGATGACGGGCCTCATGTTCACGGTGACGCTGCTGCTGATCTTCTACCTCAATTTCAAGTACGGCTTCTCGATCCGGCCCAACGAGCAGGGCCTCGACCACGAGGTGCGCGAGCGGGACTACTTCTACATCGTCTCGTTCCTGCTGTGGGGCGTGTGGGTGGCGCTCGGGCTGGGCGCACTGTTCGCGAGCCTGCAGCAGACGCTGCGGACGCGCCTCACGCCGCGGGCCGCCTGGCTCGGCGCCGCTCCGGTCCTGCTGCTCGCGGTGGTGCCCCTCGCCGGCAACCGGCTCACCGCGTCGCGCGCCGGCGAGACCCTGGCCCGGGACTTCGCGTACGACATGCTGCAATCGGTGGCACCCTACGCGATCTTGATCACCGCCGGCGACAACGACCTGTTCCCGCTGTGGCATGCGCAGGAGGTGGAGGGCATCCGGCGCGACGTCGTGCTGGTGAACCAATCGCTGATGAACACCGATTGGCACGTCCGGCAGATCCTGCGGCGCCCGGTCTATCCGTTCGACGTCGAGCACGCGGTCGGCCCGTGGCGCGGCACGAACCGTCGCGGCTCCGACCAAGCCGGTCCTCAACCTCAGCATGGCCGGGGTGGACTCGCTCCCACTCGTGTTCCAGATCGACCGCCGCAGCTCGTTCCGGTTCGGCGACGTGACCGCGACGCTCGCGCCCGGCGTGTACGAGCGGCAGATCCTGGTCACCCTGATGCTGATCCGCGACAACCTCGGCACACGGCCGATCTACTTCGCCCGCACCACCGGGGGCACCGGAGATCAGCTCGGCCTGACGCAGTACCTCGTCAGCCAGGGCTTCGCGCGCCGGCTCATGCCCAGGCCGGTCACCGAGAGCGACAGCGTCACGTACATCCAGCCGCTGGGGTGGGTCGATCTCAAGCGCTCCGAGGAGCTGCTGTTCGACGTGTACCATCCCGAGAGCGCCGCCCGCGCGCGCCCGCGCGGCTGGATCGACACGCCGTCGGAGAACATCCTCACGCTGTACTACGTGACGTACGCCCTGTTCGGCGAGATCCTGAAGCAGGTGGCGGACAGCACGAAGCCGGAGGAGGCGCGGCTCGCGAAAGTCTCGAGCGACTTCGCGCAACGCATGCTGATGAACACCAGCTTCCGGGGACGCTAGCTGCTCGCACGCAGCCTGTGGCAGCGGCCGATTCCGCGGCCCCTCGTGCCGTCGGTCCTGGCGCTGACGGCGGCGAACCTCATCCCGGTCGTCGGGGTCCTCTGGCTCGGCTGGCAGGTGTTTGCGCTGCTCCTGCTGTTCTGGCTCGAGAACGTCGTCGTCGGGGTGTTCAACGTGCTGCGCATACTCGCGGCGCGGCCGGCGGGCAGCGCGTAGCGTACAGCGTGCAGCGGGCAGGCTAGCTTGGGGTCCCAAGGAGTGCACTATGCGACCCGTCGTCCAGTTCCTCGGTCCTGATCTCGTGCGGCGCATCGTCGCCGAGGCGCGGACGGTGCTGCAGCAGCTGGGCGTCGAGATCCACAATCCCGGCATTCTGTCCATGCTGGCGGACCACGGCGCCCGCGTTGACGCCGCCACCCACCGCGCCTTCCTCATCGACGGCATCGTGGACCAGGCGCTCCGCACGGCGCCGCACGGCTTCCGGCTGTACGACGCGCTCGGCACGACGGCGTACGACCTGTCCGGCGACCGGGTGCACTTCACGCCCGGCTCGGCGGCGATCTACGTGCTCGATCACGACGCGCACGCGACGCGGCCGCCGACGACCGACGACTACGTCGCGTACGCGAAGCTCACGTCCCGGCTCGACCACCTCGACTTCCAGAGCACCGCCCTCGTGCCGGGCGACGTGCACCAGAACATCTCCGACAGCTTCCGGCTGTACCTGAGCCTGATGCTGGGCCAGAAGCCGGTCGTGACGGGCGCGTTCACGATCGACGCCTTCAACGTGATGCGCGACCTCCAGCTCGCCGTGCGCGGCAGCGCGGCGGCGCTCAAGGAGAAGCCGCTTACCATCTTCTCTTGCTGCCCCACGGCGCCGCTCACCTGGAGCGACGTCACCTCGCAGAACGTGGTGGACTGCGCGCGGCACTCGATCCCCGTCGAGTACGTCTCGATGCCGCTCAGCGGGTTCGTGGCGCCGGTGACGCTGGTGGGCTCGCTGGTGCAGCACACGGCCGAGACGCTGAGCGGCATCGTGATCAGCCAGCTCACCAACCCGGGCACCCCCGCGCTGTACGGCGGCTCGCCCGCCGCGTTCGACATCCGCTATGAGACGACCCCAATGGGCGCGGTCGAGACCATGATGATCGAATGCGCCTACTGCGAGATCGGCAGGTTTCTGGGTCTGCCGACGCAGGCGTACATGGGCCTGAGCGACGCCAAGCTATTGGACGCGCAGGCCGGCCTCGAGTCGTCGATGGGAGCGACGCTGGCGGCACTGGCGGGCGTGAACAGCGTGTCCGGTCCCGGCATGCTCGACTTCGAGAGCTGTCTCTCCCTCGAGAAGCTCGTGGTCGACAACGAGATCTGCGGCATGGTGCAGCGGCTGGTGCGCGGCGTGGAGCCGCGAGACGACTTCCCGGCCCTGCCCCGGTTCGAGGAGTTGATGAGGGACAAGCACCTGCTGATCGCGGATCACACGCGGCGTTACCTCAAGACCGAGCACTACTTTCCGGGCCCCGCGATCGACCGGGCAAACCGCTCTCGCTGGCAGGCGGAGGGGGGCTTCACGCTCGGCCAGCGGGCGCACCGCGAGGTGGAGCGGCTGCTCGCTGCCTATCAGCCGTCGGCCCTGGGCGACGACGTGAAGGCCGAGCTCACGCGCCTGATGACCCGCGAGGCGCAGCGTTGGGGGATGGACCACCTCCCGTACCGGCCCGCGTGAGCGCCATCGTCGAGCTGGCGCAGGCCGACATCGCCCCAGATCGGAGCGAGGTGCTCCGGCAGGTGGGCATCCCGGCCGGCGCCGACGTCTCCGACCGGATCGAGCGGCTCTATGGGGCGGCCGCGGAGTTGTTCGCCGAGAGCGTGGCACCCGCCGGGGTGCTCGCGGACGTCACGCCCGCCGAGTTCGAGGCCGTGTACCGGGGCGAGGGCAGGAACGAGCCCGACTCGCCGGTCGCCGACATCTTCCCGCGGGCGGAGCATCTGGCGTTGTTCGCCGTGACCCTGGGGCCGCGCGTGACCGAGACCCTGAGTGAGCGGTTCGCGGCGCAGGACTTCGCGCTGGCGTACATGCTGGACGCGATGGCGTCGGTCGCGGCAGACGCGGCCGCCGACGTCGCCGAGCGCCGGTTCGAAGGCACGCTGCGCGACCGCGGCTGGACGACCCCCGATGGGGCGGCGCTGCGCTACAGTCCGGGATACTGCGGGTGGGACGTCACGGGCCAGAAGCGGCTGTTCGCCCACCTCCGGCCCGAGGTCGTCGGCCTCACGCTCACGGAGAGCTGCCTGATGCAGCCGCTCAAGTCGGTTTCCGGCGTGATCCTCGCCGGGCCGCGCGCCATCCACCGGTTCCCGCCGACCTACGACTTCTGCGGTCGGTGCGAGACCAAGACGTGCCGCGAGCGACTCAGGGCGCTGGCGCTGTCGAGACGATAGCCGAATACCGATGGCCGCTAGCCGATGGGTATCGGTTCGCAATCGCAGGTCGCGAACGGCAATCGGCAATCGGCAATCGGTCATCGGCTAACGGCCAACGGCTAACGGCCAACGGCTAACGGAGCCCCATGACTCTCCTCAGCGACCTTTCAGCTGCCATCATCGCCGGCGACCATACGCGCGCCGGCGACCTCACGAGCCGGGCCATCGTTGACGGGATCCCGCCCAAGACGATCCTCGACGACGGGCTGATCGCCGGCATGACGGTGGTGGGCGACCGATTCCGGGACCACGAGATCTTCCTGCCCGACGTGCTGCTCGCGGCGCGCGCGATGTACGCCGGCATGGACCTGCTCAAGCCGCTGCTGATCCGCGACGGGATCCCCGCGCTCGGCAAGGTGGTGATCGGGTCGGTGCGCGGGGATCTGCACGACATCGGCAAGAACCTGGTGGGCATCATGCTCAAGGGGGCGGGCTTCGACGTCATCGACCTCGGCCATGACGTGGCGCCGGCCAAGATGGTCGCGACGGCGCGGGAGCACGGCGCGTCGGTGATCGGGATGTCGGCGCTGCTCACGACGACGATGCCCGCCATGCGGGAGGTGGTCGAGCTGCTCAAGCGCGAGGGACTCGACGGCACCGTGCGCACCATCGTCGGCGGGGCGCCGGTGACGGAGGCGTTCGCCCGCGCGATCGGTGCCGACGCCTACGGGTTCGATGCCGGGAACGCGGTAGACGTGGTGAAGGACCTCGTGGGCCGGCGCTGACGTGCAGCCGCTGCTGGAGCGTCTGGCCGCCGGCGAGCGCTTCGTGGGTGACGGGGCGATGGGCACGATGCTCCTGGCCCGCGGCCTCGAGCCCGGCCAGCCACCCGAGACGATCACGCTGTCGCGGCCCGGCGTCCTGGAGGAGATCGCGCGGCTCTACCTCGACGCCGGGGCCGACCTCCTCGAGACCAACACGTTCGGCGGCTCGCCGCTCAAGCTCGCGCTCCACGGCCTGGAGCACGAGACGGAGACGCTCAATCGCTCGGCCGTCGCGGCCGTGCGCCGGGTGGCGGGCGATCGGGCCTACGTCGCGGGATCGTGCGGACCGTCCGGCCGATTGCTCGAGCCGTACGGCGACACGACCCGGGACGCCATGTATGAGGGCTTTCGCCGGCAGATGACGGCGCTGATCGCGGCCGGCGTGGACTGCGTCTGCATCGAGACGATGACGGACCTCGCGGAGGCGACGCTCGCCATCCGGGCGGCGAAGGACGTGTCCGCGGCGATCCCGGTGCTCGCCACGATGACGTTCGATCCCACGCCACGGGGCTACTTTACGATCATGGGGGTGAGCGTCGCGGCCGCGGCGGCGGGCCTGGCAGACGCCGGCGCCGACGTGATCGGCTCCAACTGCGGTACGGGCATCGAGCACATGGTCGCGATCGCGCGGGAGTTCCGCCGGCACACGCCGCTCCCGCTCCTCATCCAGCCCAACGCGGGGCTGCCACGCATGGTGGGCGACACCACCGTGTACGACGAGACCCCCGCGTTCATGGCCGACAGGGCGCGCGGACTGATCGACGCCGGTGTCGCGATCATCGGCGGCTGCTGCGGCACGACGCCGGCGCACATCGCCGCGCTGCGGGCCCTGGTGGACGGCGCGGCGCACGCCCGGTGATCGTCCCGTGACCACCCCGAGCGCGACCACATCGCGCAAGCTCGGCCTGTGGATGGCCACGGCCCTGGTGGTGGGCAACATGATCGGGTCGGGGGTCTTCCTGCTCCCTGCCTCGCTCGGGCCGTACGGCGGCATCAGCCTCATCGGCTGGCTGTTCACGTCGACCGGCGCCGTGCTCCTCGCGATAGCGTTCGCGCGGCTCGCGCGCATGATCCCCAGGGCCGGCGGGCCGTATGCGTACACGCGGGCCGGCTTCGGCGAGTTCGCCGGGTTCCTGGTGGCGTGGGGCTACTGGATCTCGACCTGTGTGGGAAACGCGGCGATCGCCGTCGGCATGGTGGGGTACCTGGGCTTCTTCTGGCGGCCGCTGGCGACGAGTCCGGCCCTGGGTGCCGCCGCCGCGCTGGCGGCGATCTGGCTGCTCACGTGGGTCAACGCGCGGGGGGTACGCGAGGCGGGCGGCGTGCAGCTGGTCACCACCGTGCTCAAGCTGCTGCCGCTCGTCGCGGTGGGCACCATCGGCCTGGCCTTCATCCACTGGGACAACTTCACCCCGTTCAACCCGAGCGGGCGCTCCACGCTGTCCGCCGTGTCCGCCACGGCGGCGCTCACCCTGTGGGCGTTCCTCGGCCTGGAATCGGCGACCATTCCCGCGGGCGAGGTCGAGCGGCCCGAGCGCACGATCCCACGGGCGACCCTACTCGGCACCGTGCTCGCGGCGGCGGTCTACATTTTGGGCACGGTCGCGGTGATGGGCGTGATTCCGTCCGCGACGCTCGCGACGTCCACCGCGCCGTTCGCCGACGCGGCGAGCAGCATGTGGGGGCCGTGGGCGGCGCACGCGGTCGCGGCCGGCGCGGCGATCTCGTGCTTCGGCGCGCTCAACGGCTGGATTCTGCTCCAGGGACAGCTCCCGCTGGCGGCGGCGGTGGACGGTGTGCTGCCGCCGGTGCTCGGCCGCCGGTCCGCACGCGGCACGCCCGTGGCGTCACTCGTCATCTCGAGCGTGCTCGTGACGCTGATCGTCGGCATGAACTTCACCAAGGGCCTGGTGGCCGAGTTCACGTTCATCATCCTGCTGGCGACGCTCACGACGCTGGTGCCGTACGCGTTCTCCACCGCGGCGCTGGCGCTGATGCACTTCAGGGAACGGAAGCGGCTGAGCCGCGCGCAGCTCGCCAACGCGCTCGCCGTGGCGCTGCTGGCGTTGCTCTACTCGGTCTGGGCCATCGTCGGCTCAGGGGGAGACACGGTGTTCTGGGGCTGCGTGTTGCTGCTGGCCGGGGTGCCGGTGTATGCGGGGGTGCGGCGGGGGAGATCGCGCGCGGCGTGAGGTCCCTTGGCGGGTCGTGGCCTGGCCTCACCCCCTGGCCCCCTCTCCGCGTTCGCGGAGAGGGGGGACGTAGGGCCGGATGAGGGCGCGAGCTTCCAGCGTGGCGGTCCGGGTGGCGTCGCGGGTGTGCTGCTCCGGCGTGTCGTGGTAGGCGCCGTCTACCTCGCGGGCTCGGTGCAGCTCCGCGAGTGGCGACGAAGGAAGAACAACGAGCCAGGAGATGATCCCCCGGCTCGTTGAGCATGGCGGCCTGCCACGCGGAGACCCGGCAAGTTCGGGTAGTGTACGCTCGGCGAGGCTCCCGATGCAACTCGGCCCATGGTGCGGCGGTTGCCGGCGACCGGATTCGAACCGGTAAGGGCCGAAGCCCAGAGGCTTACCGGGTCTCCGCGTTTGCCGGTTTCGCCACACCGGCACCTCATCGGCTGCGAGCCCTGGCAACCCGAAGGCGAGGACGCGTGACTCGGCAAGCGCTGCCGCGCCGCAGGTCGATGATACGGCTGACAGCCGGAGCGAACGTCATCGTTCCAGCGCTGGCGGCGGAACTTGAGGCCAAGCAGGCGGCGGTCACGGAGGAGACGTCAAGCGAGGCGTTCGGTGGGGCCGGACACTCTCCCGGCCATGCTATGCAGGTCACCGCCCCGTCCTGATATCGGAGGATCGCGAGGATGAGCGAAACCCCGCGCGCAGTCCCCCTCGCCCCTCGTGCTCCGGTCCTCCCTCGGGTATAATCCCCCCTTCATGCCGGACGTCCTCGACCAGCTCCGCAGGTCCACCGCCGACCGCTACACCATCGAGCGGGAGGTGGGTCGCGGCGGCATGGCCACCGTGTTCCTGGCACAGGATCGCCGCCATGGACGGCCGGTCGCGCTCAAGGTGCTGCACCCGCAGCTCGCCGTCGCGCTCGGGCCGGAGCGGTTCCTGCGGGAGATCCAGATCGCGGCGCGGCTCCAGCACCCGCATATCGTGCCGCTCTACGATTCCGGTCAGGCCGGCGACCTGCTCTACTACGTCATGCCGTTCATCCCCGGCGAGTCCCTGCGCCAGCGGCTCGACCGGGAGCATCGGCTCCCGCTCGAGGATGCCGTGCGTTTCGCCCGCGGCGTGGCGTCCGCCCTCGACTATGCCCACCGTCAACAGATCGTGCATCGGGACATCAAGCCCGAGAACGTCATGCTGCACGAAGACGAGGCGATGGTCACCGACTTCGGGATCGCCAAGGCGGTGAGCGCCGCCGCCGCCGCCGACACCCTCACCCAAACCGGCACCGCCGTCGGCACGCCGGCCTACATGAGTCCGGAACAGGCGAGCGGCGAGCCCGAGCTGGACGGCCGGACCGACATCTACTCGCTCGGCGCCATGCTGTACGAGATGGTCGCCGGCGCGCCGCCGTTCACCGGCCCCACGGTCCAGGCCATCATCACGAAGCTGTTCACCGATCCGCCGCGCCCGATCCACGAGCACCGCGAGGACGTCCCGGGCTGGCTCGAGAGCGCGGTGTTCACGTGTCTCGAGAAGGTGGCCGAGGCGCGGTTCGCGACCGCGGCGCAGCTGGCGCACGCACTCACGTGGCCCGGCGGAACCTCGACGCCGCCCGGCGCGCCCGCGGCGTCCGGGAGGAGCCGGTCCATTGCCGTGTTGCCGTTCGTCAACATGAGCGCCGATGCCGAGAACGAGTACTTCAGCGACGGCATCGCCGAGGAGATCATCAACGCGTTGAGCAAGATCCAAGCGCTCCAGGTGGCCGCCCGCACGTCGTCCTTCGCCTTCAAGGGCAAGAGCGAGGACATGGGCGAGATCGGCCGCAAGCTCAAGGTCGCGACCGTGCTCGAAGGGAGCGTGCGCAAGGCGGGCGACCGGCTCCGCGTGACGGCGCAGCTCATCAACGTGGCCGACGGCTACCGGCTGTGGTCCGAGCGGTACGATCGGCAGCTGGAGGACGTGTTCGCCATCCAGGACGAGATTGCCGAGAACATCGTCAAGGCCCTGCGCGTGATGCTGAGCGAGGACGAGAAGCGCGCCATCGAGCGGGTGCCGACCGAGAACGTCCAGGCCTACGAGTACTACCTCCGCGGCCGCCAGTACTTTCACCAGTTCCGCCGCACGGGGATGCAGTCCGCGCGCCGGATGTTCGAGCGGGCGATCGAGATCGATCCCCGGTTCGGGCTGGCGTACGCCGGTCTCGCCGACTGCTGCGCCTTCCTCTACATGTATTGGGACGGCAGCAAGGCCAATCTGGACGGCGCCGACTCGGCGAGCCGCCAGGCGCTGGAGCTGGATCCCGACCTGGCCGAGGCCCACGCGTCCCGCGGGTTCGCCCTGGCCCTCAACCGCCAGTACCAGGAGGCGCGGCCTGAATTCGAGACGGCCATCCGCCTGAATCCCAAGCTCTACGAGGCGCACTACCTGTACGCCCGGGCGCTGTTTCAGGAGGGGCGGGCGGAGGACGCGGTGCGGCAGTACGAGGAGGCCTCGCGGGTCCGCCCGGAGGATTACCAGGCCCTGCTCCTGATGCAGACGCCGCTCAACAGCCTCGGGCGTCGCGACGAGGCGAAGGCCGTGCTGCGGCGCGGGCTTCAGGTGGCCGAGCGGCACCTCGAGCTGAACCCCGACGACGCCCGGGCGCTGTACCTCGCGGGCGGCGCCCTGATGCAGCTGGGCGAGCGCGCGCGCGCGCTCGACTGGGTGGGGCGGGCGTACGCCATCGATCCCACGGATCCGGGCGTGTTGTACAACGTCGCGTGCGTGTACTCGCTCGGCGGGATGCGGGACGAGGCGATCGGCTGCCTCGACAAGGCGATCGCCAACGGATTCGGCCACCGGGAGTGGCTGGTTCACGACAGCGACCTGGACGCCATCCGCGAGGACCCGCGGTTCCAGACCCTGCTCCAGAAGCTGTAGGAGAGGCGAACGCCCCCCTAACCTCCCGACTCCGCGAGGCGCGCATTAGGTTTGCGGGCGGGAGGGCTAGACCTAACTGGTAAGGCGGCGGTCTTGAAAACCGCTGGGCGCAAGCCCTTGGGGGTTCGAGTCCCTCGCCCTCCGTCCGCCGCACCGCGCGCCGGGCCCCGATGGCCGGCCTTGCCCCACCGCCCTCTCTGACGCAACGTACCCATTCCCAGCGGTCAGCTCGGTCCACTTTTCGGCAACGTCGCGCGCGGCTGCGGGCTGGCCCATCGAACCGTGGGCCGGCGACGGAGGCAAGGCTCGTGCGGACCATCTCGAAGTCGGTCGGCCAGGGCGGGACGAACACCAAGCCTGACGCGACCACCGTCCAAGAGCTGCTCAACCAGGTGCCGGTGGATGCGGGTGGGCCGCAGATCCCACTCAAGGTGGACGGCCTCGCCTGGGGCAAGACGATCGCCGCCATCAAGCGCTTCCAGTCGGTCAACCTTGGCCACAAGTGGCCCGACGGGCGGGTCGATCCCGGCGGCAAGACCCTGGCGCGCCTGAACGACTACGACACCCCGGCGCCCTCCCCAACGCCGCCGCCGCCGCCACCACCCGCGAAGCAGCTCGTCTACGTGGTCCCCGGCAAGAAATGGGTCATTGGCCAGCCGACCAACAGGACCTGCTGGGCCACGGTCTACACCATGATGCGATCGTGGCGCGAGGGGAAGAAGTTCGAGATCGCCGAAGCCCTCGAGAAGCCGGGCAAGCAGTACGTCGACCTGTTCAAGCAGGATCGCGGGCTCCAGCCCTCCCAGTTCAGGGACTTCTGGACGCGCGGCGGGCTCACGGTGCGGGGGTTCGCGACGTTCCCGGACTACATCTGGTACGACTTCCTCCGCAAGCACGGGCTGCTCGCCGTGGGCGAGGGGAACAGCCTCCCTCCCGTGACCGGACTCCACCTGCGCATCATGGAAGGAATGGCCGTGCGCGAGCAACCGAACGACTGCTACTACATCATCGACCCGGCCTGGCACGGCAAGCAGTATCCGGAATCGACCTTCGAGTTCGAGGCCAAGTACAACCTCGCGATGAGCTTCGGCGCCGGCGCGAACTGGCAGGTAGCGCACTACTACTGAGGCGCGGCATGACGCGCGAGCCGGGCTCGCCCGCGCCAGCCGGGCTCACGGCACCGCCACCACCCCATCCGGCCCGAGCCAGTCGTACGTGCGCGGCTCGTTCAGCAACCGCCAGCGCGACGGCCAGCTGGTCTCCAGCCAATCCTGCGGCTCGCCGAGCGGCTGCGGACGCGCCGCCAGCGCGAGCGCCGCGCGGAGGTCGCGGCGCTGCTCGGTGCCGAGGGCGTCGGGCGCGAGCGAGGCGAACAACATGGTACCGCTGCGCGCCACGAGGTCCAGCCACTGGCGGTTCATGGACCACGGAACGGCGGTCGTGACCCCCACACAGTCGGGATCCGCCGCGTAGAACGCCCCGTGCTGCACGCCGCGGAACGCGAGCGTGTTGACGCCCATCTTCCGGGTCCGGGCCCACTCGGTGCCGCTCGTGTCGTCGCCGATGCGGCACAGCTCGAACTGCCCCGCCGACAGATGACTCACGGTATTGCAGCCGAGGATCAGCGCGCCGCCGGCCGCGACGCGGATGGTCCGATACAGCTCGCCCACCAGCTCCGCCGTCGTGCGCCTGGGCCCCTCGGCAAAGGTCCAGCCGTCCTTGGTGAGGGCGGCGCCCATCGCGAACCCCCAGCGGCCGAACAGGTCGAACGTGGAGTAGTCGTGCTTGATCAGCTCGAAGCCCCAGCCGCGCAGGCGGGCGATGTCGGCGGCGACCTTCTCGAGCACCTCGGGCACCGAGGGATCGAGCACGGCGCGCTCGCGCGGGAGCCGCCAGCCGTCCGGCGCGTCGGCGGGCGCCAGCAGCGGGCGCATCCAGATGCCGGGACGCGCTCCGGCCACGCGGATCGCGCCGGCGAGACCGGGGAGGTCGGGAAACCGCTCGTTCCCGCGATCCCATAGCCCCACGCCCTGCTTCCGCTCGCCGCGCTCCGGCTGCCAGCCGTCGTCGATCACCGTGAACGGCCGGTTCTCGTCCGGCGGGGAGAGCTCCACGATGTGTCCCGCGTCCGCAAGCACGGTGGTCGCGCTGTTCTTGCCGTAGGCCCAGTACCAGTCGTTGGTGCCATAGACCGGATAGGGCGGCAGCCGGGGGTTGGGGCACATCGCTCGGCAGAAGGCGTGGAGGGCCGCGAACGGCGTCTCGTCTTGGCGCCCGGGACGGCACACCACGTCACAGACCGTGAGGGAGCGCTCGCCGAGCTCGACGGCCGTGCCGCCGCTCCGCACGTCCGCCCAGAGGCTGATGCCGCCCGGGTCCACCTGCCAGAAGCAGAGCGCGCCCGCGCCGGTGCGCACGCCGTAGCCGTGGGTCAGCCGCCCGTCCCACGCGGCGACGTACCACGGCATCACGCGGTCCGGCACGAAGCCGCGCCATTCGAGATCGCCGTAGCCGCGCTCCCAGGCGTCGCCCAGGAGGAGTCGCGTGCCGTCGAGGCTGCCGCGCCAGCGGAGGTGCAGGCGCTTGACGGCCGTCGCCGGGGCGGCCAGCACCACGCGCACCGCGTCGGGCAGCTGGTCCACCGACACCGTGACGCCCGCGCCCTCCCATCGTCCGCCGGCGGCGCGGAGCGGCACGTACGCGCTCGCAGTCTGGACGGTGACGGCGTCCGGCATTCGCTTGAGATCGAGGAAGCTCGGGTCGGAGACGGCGTCGTCGTCCGCGCCGCCGCGCGCGGGGAGCGACAGCCCGACGGCGGCCAGTGCGCCTTGCTCGAGAAACGCCCGGCGTGAGGTCATCCGGCCGGCAGGACCCGGTATCCCTGCGCCGCGAAGTCCGGGTCGAGCGCCAGGGCCTCCGCGATCCCTTCCGCATCCATCACCACGAAGCTGGCGCAGTCCACCAGGCTCACGTTCCGTCGGTTGGTGCGCTTCAGGCGATCCATGGCGCGGCGATGCCGCGTCTCATCGATCCACCGCCAGCAGCCGATCGAACGCCGCGGCCGTCGCCCGGTGTCCGTCTTCGGTGCTCACCAGCAGCGCATAGAGCGCCGACGTGTCCACGAACACGCTCACGCGCGGTACGCCTCGGCCAGGTGCGCGTCGTGCTCGCGGGCGACGCGGGACTTGCCCCCGGGGTCGGCGTACTTCCCGACGACGGCGCGCGCCTCGCGGACGCGGGTCGCGCGCGTGGTGTCCCCCGGCTCGACCGCCAGGCGGTCGGCGATGCAGCGGCGCACCGCCTCGGACAACGAGATGCCGAGACTCGCCGCCCAGCGCTTCAGGCGGCGGTGCTGGTCTTCGGTGAGCTGGATCTGCATGCGCATCATGATGGCATCATAGTACCATCATGGTGGCCCGTCAAAACTCACGACGCGACACCGCTCAGATCGGCTGGAACAGCTCCGCGATCCCGAGCACGAACGGCGCGCCCGCGCCCGGCGGCCGCCACGTAACCCGGTCGCGCTCGACCGCCGGGAAGGTCGCCGTCGGTGTCCACACCTCGACGAATCGCTGATCGGCGTCCACGATCCAGTAGGCGGGTACGCCGACTTCCTGGTACAATCGCCGCTTGGTGAACCGGTCGGCGCGGGCGCTCGATGGGCTCAGGACCTCGACGGCCAGCAACAGGTGCCGCATCCGCGACCAGTCGAGCGTGCGCGCTTCCGTCAGGTCGGCCACGAACACGTCGGGCTGCACCAGGACGTCCCCGCTCCACGAGAGGTCGGCAGGGGAGGCGATGACGTGGCCGACCGACTCGCGGGCGGTGTACGCGCTCAAGCCGAGGACCAGACGGCGCACGATCTCCTGATGCCAGAAGCGCGGGGCCGGGGTCACGAGCAGCTCCCCGTGCACCACCTCGTAGCGGTTGCCGTCGTCCGGCAATGCCCGGACCATGTCGGCCGTGTAGTACGTCGGAGCTGCCATGCCCATAAGGTCGGCTCGGCTCGAAAGGGCGCGCAAGGGGTCACGCGGGACGATGCGCGAGCCCCCCACGGGGCGCGTCATCGAAACCACGCAGCGGGGCGCCGAACCGCACGGCGCTTGTCCCCCAGCTGCCGACCGCGTACTTTGCGATGCAAAGTCCATGTGTGTGGCGGGAAGCAAGCGACCACAGTAACGGTCCAAGTGCACCGGGAGGTCGTAATGAGGAAGTGGCTCAGACGAATTCGCGGAGCCATCGGGATGGGCCTGATCTGGGCCATGGCATGGTTCGGCGCGGGGCTCATCCTCCTGCTCGTGGTCGGTGTTGGCGCCGCCGACGTCCCGTTTCCCCTGTTCTTTGGTCTGCTCGGCTTCCTTGCCGGCGTCACCTTCTCGGCGGTGCTCGGGATCGCTGAGGGCCGTCGCAGGTTTGATCAGATGTCGCTGCCACACTTTGCAGCGTGGGGAGGCGTTGGTGGTTTTCTGCTCGCCGTCGTGTTGGCCGCCGCCCTTGGAGGGAATGACTTTCTGGTGTTGGGCCCCATCTTCACACTGTCGGGTGCCGGTTGCGCTGCTGGTTCGCTGGCCCTGGCCAGAATGGCGAAGGACCCGGAATTGCGCGACGCCGACGCGGACGTGGGCGAGCCCGGGCTTGGCGGCGATGAGCCGCGGGGACGTCTTGGATGAGGGGGGATTCACCGGGAGCGGGACGTGGGTGAGCGGAAGCCCTCGTGACATCCATACCGGCGCGAGCCTTCGCGTGTGGACGGACGGCGTGGAGTTGAGATCGAACCCTCCCCGGTATTACGCCGTGCGCATTGAAATGCCGGCCGCTCGCGGTCCGTAATTCGGCCGTGGGAGTCCGCGCTGGGCAAGCGGCGATGGCCAGCGAGATCGCCAGGTGCCAACCCCACGGAGGTCTCTCCGCAGCACCCTTCCCGACCACCGCTCGGCGCGGAATCACGCCGAGGCGACCCGCGCCTTGCGGCCTCGCCGGACGCCCACCACCTTCGGCGCCGTGCAACAGGCTCCGTCGCGACACTCGTGGCTCGCGCTGCTCGCCCCCGGCATGCTGGTCGCCGCCACCGGAGTGGGCGCCGGCGATCTCCTCACGGCGAGTCTCGCGGGCTCGCGCTTCGGGCTCACGCTGCTCTGGGCCGCGTGGATCGGCGCCCTGATCAAGTGGTTCCTGAACGAGGGCATCGCCCGCTGGCAGATGGCGACCGGCACCACCCTGCTCGAGGGCTGGGTGGACCGGCTCGGCCCGTGGATCCGGTGGATCTTCCTGCTCTACTTGCTGCCCTGGACCTTCTTCACCGGCGGCGCGCTGATCAGCGCGTGCGGCGTCGCGGGCACCGGCATCCTCCCCCTGGGCCACGACCTCGCGCGCTCCAAGATCCTCTGGGGCATGATCCACTCGCTGGTGGGCGCCGCCCTGGTGTGGCGCGGCGGGTTCCGCCTGTTCGCGCGGCTGATGGCGCTGTGCGTGGCCCTGATGTTCGTGGGCGTGATCCTCACGGCGGTGCTGATCCACCCCGACTGGGGAGAGGTGGCCGCGGGGCTCTTCGTGCCGCGCGTCCCGGAGGGCGGCACCGCCTACACCCTGGGTGTGCTGGGCGGCGTGGGCGGCACAGTCACGCTCATGTCCTACGGCTACTGGATCAGGGAGCAGGGCCGCGCGGGGGAGCGCGGCGCCCGGGACTGCCGCATCGATCTCGGGGCCGGCTACGCCCTGACCGCGCTGTTCGGCCTCTCGATGATCCTGATCGGCTCGCGCGTCACCCTGCGCCAGGGCCCGACGGCGGCGCTCGAGCTTGCCGGGCAGCTCGCCCTGGTGCTCGGGCCGGCGGGCAAGTGGATCTTCCTCGCAGGCTTCTGGGGCGCGGTGTTCTCGAGCCTGCTCGGCGTGTGGCAGAGCATCCCCTACCTGTTCGCCGACTTCTATTACCTGCACCGCCGCGCCGCCGACCGCCGCTCCCCGGTCCCGACCGCGCTCGCCGGCACCCGGCCCTATCGCGCGTATCTCGTGGGAATCGCGCTGGTGCCGCTGCCGCTCCTCTGGATGTCGCTGGAGCGGGCCCAGCTCTCCTACGCCGTGCTCGGCGCGTGCTTCATGCCGCTCCTCGCCCTCACGCTGCTGCTGCTCAACACCCGGACGGCATGGGTGGGCGCGAGCCTCAGGAATCGCTGGCTCACGAACGCCATCCTGATCGCGACGCTCGGGTATTTCACCTACGAGGCGGCGCGCACGATCGGCGTTGGCCGATAGCCGATAGCCGATGGCCGATCGCTCCATGCCGAGTGGAGTCATGCTGCACGCTGTACGCTACACGCTACACGCTGCCCGCACAGACCCGGCCCTTCCGCCACCGTGGCCGGGGCGTAGGTTTGATTCCTCCCCCTACCCCCTCCTCCGAGGACGACGATGATGCAACGCACCGCCATTCCCCTGCTCGCGGGCGTCATGTTGCTCGGCGCCGGCGCGCTCCCCGCGCAGCAAACCGTCAACGAGCCCGGCAGCGGCGTGCCGTTCCCGCTGCACCTCACCACCCCGTCGGGCGACGAGATTCTGATGGGCACGGGGCTCCGCACCAAGACCTTCCTCGCGGTGAAGGTCTACGCGTTCGGCCTGTACGTCGACTCGGCCGCCGCCCGGCAACAGCTCGCGAGCTTCGCCGGCAAGGACCTCAAGACGCTGCAGAAGGACCCGTCGTTCTACGACGCGCTGATCAAGCTGACGTTCCCGATGAGCCTGCGGCTCGTCATGACCCGAAACGTGGACGGCGAGACGATGGCCTCGGCCTTCGAGGAGTCGCTCGGGCCCCGGGTCGCGCGCGCCGCGGCCGAGATGAACATGCCGGGCGGGGCGGAGGCGCTTCAGACGTTCCGCGGCTACTTCAGCGTCGAGCAGATGACCAAGGACGCGGAGCTGGTGTTCACCTGCGCCAACGGCACGCTGCACTCGCTGGTGAAGGGCGCCGAGCGGCCGGCGATCGCGTCACCGGCCCTGTGCTGGGCGCTGTTCGACGTCTATCTCGGCGCCAAGCCGATCTCGGGCGACGGCAAGAAGAAGGTCATCGCGAACTTCCCGGCCCTGCTCGGCGCCGGGATGTAGCCGGGCTCAGGCACCTTTCGCGACGACCTTGGCCCAGGTATCCCGCAGCTGGACGGTGCGGTTGAACACCAGAGCCCCGGGCTGCGAGTCCATGAGGTCGCTCACGAAGTAGCCCTGACGCTCGAACTGATAGCGCGAGCCCGGCGGGTCGAGCGCCACGCTCGGCTCGACGCGCGCATCCGGCAGCACGACGAGGGACTCCGGATTGAGCGTGGCCGTGAAGTCCTCCTCGTCCCCCACGTCGTCGGGGTCCGGCTTGGTGAACAGCCGATCGTACAGCCGGACCTCGGCGGTGAGCGCGTGCGCCGCCGACACCCAGTGGATCGTCCCCTTCACCTTGCGACCATCGGGCGTATCGCCGCCGCGCGTGGCCGGGTCGTAGGTGCAGCGCAGCTCCACCACCTGCCCCGACGCGTCCTTGACCACCCCGGTGCACGTGATCAGGTAGCCGTAGCGCAGCCGGACCTCGCGCCCCGGGGCAAGGCGGAAGAACCCTTTCGGCGGGTCCTCCAGGAAGTCGTCCCGCTCGATGTAGAGCACGCCCGAGAACGGCAGCGTGCGGGCCCCCTCCTTCGGCACGTCGTGGGGGTAGTACGGGGCCTCCAGCTCGTCGACCTGCCCGTCCGGCCAGTTCTCGATCACGACCTTGAGCGGCTTGAGCACGCACAGCACGCGCGGCACCTGGAGGTTCAAGTCGTCCCGGATGGTGTGCTCGAGCTTCTCCAGATCCACCCGGCTCTCGACCCGCGCCACACCCACCATGTCGGCGAACGCGCGAATCGCCTCCGGCGTCACGCCACGGCGCCTGAGGCCGGCGATGGTCGGCATCCGGGGGTCGTCCCACCCGCCCACCCGGCCCTCCCGCACCAGCCGCACGAGCTTCCGCTTCGACAGCACCGTGTAGTCCAGGTTGAGCCGCGCGAACTCGGTCTGCTCGGGCGGCTCGGGGATGCCGACCGCGTGCACGATCCAGTCGTACAGCTCGCGGTTGTCCTTGAACTCCAGGGTGCAGAGCGAGTGGGTGATCCGCTCGATCGCGTCCGACAGGCAGTGCGTGAAGTCGTACAGCGGGTAGAGGCACCACGCGTCGCCGCGGCGGTAGTGTGACGCGTGCCGGATGCGGTAGAGCAGCGGGTCGCGCATCAGGAAGTTGGGGTGCGTCATGTCGATCTTCGCCCGCAGGACGTGCGCGCCGTCGGGGAACTCCCGCGCGCGCATCCGGGCGAACAGATCAAGGTTCTCGGCGATCGACCGCTGGCGATAGGGGCTCTCCAGACCAGGCCGAGTGAGGCTCCCGCGGCCCAGCCGGATCTCCTCTTCGCTCTGGGAATCCACGTAGGCCCTGCCCTGCTGGATCAGGATCACCGCGAAGTCGTACAGCCGCTCGAAGTAGTCCGAGGCGTAGAACTCGCCCGCCCACTCGAACCCCATCCACCGGATGTCCTGCTTGATCGCGTCCACGTACTTCTGGTCTTCGGTGAGCGGGTTGGTGTCGTCGAACCGGAGATTGCACGTGCCGCCGTGCTCCCGCGCCAGACCGAAGTTGAGACACATCGACTTGGCGTGCCCGATGTGCAGATAGCCGTTGGGCTCGGGGGGGAACCGCGTCGCGACCCGGCTGCTCCACTTGCCGGCCGCCGTGTCGCGCGCGACCATCGCGCGGATGAAGTCCTGCCCCCCCCGCTCCGTCATGCTACGTCTCCGTTAGCCGTTGGCCGTTGGCCGTTAGCCGATGGCCGATAGCCGAGGCAGTTACGCTGCACGCTCCACGCTGCACGCACGTTACTTCCACACCGTCGCCAGGAACTGCTTGATCTCCGGCACGGCGCCCTGGAGAATCAGGTATCCGTCGTGCGGCTCCCGCTCCGTCATCTCGCCGGCGAGCGTGGTCGTCATCAGCGCGCGGACCGCGGCCGGGTCGTCGGGGTGCGCGCCGAGCGCCCAGCCCAGCTTCACGAACGCCACCTCGGGCAGCATGTTGGCCAGCGGCACCACGCCGAGCTGGAGGATCTCGCGGCCCGTCTCGTACACCTGCATCTGCACGAAGCCCCACAGCGTCTGGAGCGTCATGTACATGTGCACGCCGGCGGCGTGCGCCCGCTCGAGCGCGGGATAGATCTTGCGGTTCACGTGCCCGAGCCCGGTGCCGGCGATCACGATCCCGCGGTAGCCGCGGTCCACCAGCGCATCGAGCAGGTCCGGGTGCATGCCCGGATAGTAGTACAGGATCGTCACCCGCTCGTCGTAGACGGCCTGGACCGTCACCTCGCGATCGCTGCGGCGGGGCCGCCAGTCGTCCTTGAGCGGCGTCACGACCGCGTCCTCCACCATCGCGAGCGGGATGTCGCCCAGCGTGCGGAACGTGCTCCGGTAGGAGCTGTGCATCTTGCGGACCCGGGTGCCGCGATGCAGCAGGTTGTAGCTGTCCGACGTCGGGCCGAACATGCACACCATCACCTCGGCGATCGGCCCGCGCGCCGCCGTCCACGTGGCGCTGATCAGGTTGCGCGCCGCGTCGGACGACGGCCGGTCCGACGAGCGTTGGCTCCCGACCATCACGACCGGCACCGGCGGGCGCTGCACCATGAAGCTCAGCACCGCCGCGGTGTGGTGCATCGTGTCGGTGCCGTGGCCGATCACGATGCCGTCGTAGCCCGCGCGGATCGCCTCGCCCACGTGCTCGGCGAGCACCACGTACTGCTCCGGCCCCATGTTCTCGGAGAAGATGCCGAACAGCTTCTCCGTCTCGAGATTGCAGATGTCGGCGAGCTCCGGCACCGAGCCGTACAGCTCGCCGGGCGTGAACGCCGGGATCACCGCGCCGGTGCGGTAGTCGAGCCGCGAGGCGATCGTGCCGCCCGTGCCGAACAGCTTGACGCGCGGCAGCAGCGGGATCCACCGGGAACGCCTGCTCGGGGATCTTGTAGACGGCTTCCCGGTAGCCGAGCAGCTCCACCGCGAGCACGGTGTCGTGGCGGATGCCGATGTTGTAGCCGGTGCCGAGCTTCAGCACGATGTGGTGCTCGTCGCTGGTCTCGGACCGCGGCAGCACGAGCCCCTCGAACTCCCCGCGCGAGGTCCGCATCCGGACCTCACTCCACACCCGGAAGCCGAGCCGCTGCATCACGGCCACGCAGGGACCGCGATAGCCGCGGTAGGCGCTCTCGCCGCTCATCGGGCGGCGTCCCCGGCCGACGCGCCGAGCCGGTCCGTGAGCCCGCGGCGCACGTCCGCCGGATCGGCCCGTCCCAGCAGCTCGGGCATCGCCTGGCCCATCGACCAGCGGAGCCGCGTCGCCGGCCCGCGGTTCGCGAGCGCCCGCGCCCGTTGGGCGACGCGGTCGATCACCCGCTCGCGCAGCGCGGCGTCATCGGGGCGCCGCACGAACCGCGCGAGCGTCGGCTCCACCGCCGCGTCGCCTGCAGTCACGGCGGCATCCACCAGGCGATCCAGCGCCTCCGGCCGGATCTCCCCCGCCGCGATCCGCGAGACCGCGCCGCGCAGCATGGCGCCCGCGGTCTCCGGCGCGCAGCGGCCCGCGCGCGCGTGGAACGGCATCCGCTTGGCGAGGCTCGCCGCGAGCCGGCGCGCGAGCCCTCCGGCGGGGGGCGCCGCCTGGTCGAACAGCCGCGCCCACGAGGACCCCGCGAGCCGGTGCGCCGCCACCTCATCGAGCCCCAGCGCGCCATACCGCTCCGCGCGCGTCCACGGCGGCTCCGGCAGCGTCGCCCGCACCCGCTCGATCAGGGCGTCGGCGATCGGGACGGGCGGCGTGTCGGTATCGGGATACATCCGGTCGGCGCCCGGGAGGATGCGCTCGAATCCGGTCGTCCCGCCGCGGTGCGCCTGGCGCGTCTCGGCGGGCACGCCCAGGGTCGCGTCCTGCGCGCGGAGCAGGATCTCGCGGGCGGCGGTGGCGGCGTCGGCGCGGTCCGCCCAGACCAGCACGACGGCGTCCCCGGTCTCCGCCTGCACGGCGGCGCGGGCCTCCCGCCACCTGGCCGGCGGGATGCCCTCCGGCGCATCGGAATGCGCCATGAATCGCTGGTGGGCGGGGCACGCGATGACGCGCACCCGCTCGCTCAGCTCGTAGGCGAAGGTGAGGCCCGGCTGCGTGCGCTGGGTGAGGAGCCCGCCAAAGCCCGGCAGCCGCACCGCGCAGACCGTCATGCCCTGGTCGCGGGCCTGGCGGAGCGGCGCGTAGCGCGCCCGGGAGAACGCGCCGCTCACGTCGGCCACCAGCGGGGAGACCTCCCACGGGAGCCGCTTGTCGGGAAGGCGCAGCAGGTCGGTGGTGACGCCGCGCCGCGCGAGCTCCGCCCGGAGCCGCAGCAGGTTGAGCTGGCGGTACGCTTCGCCGTGGACCAGCCGCGGCAGATGCCGGTGGTTGTCCACGCCCTTGATCTCGACCCGCCGGCCCCCGGCGACCGAGACGTTGACGTCCTGCCGCGCCGCGCCGGCCCCGCGGCGGACCCGGCCGGTCGCGCGCGCGACCTGCGCGAGCAGGCGGCCGCCCGCCTGGACCTCGAGCGGCGTGCGGAACTCCGGCTCCGTCACCACCTCGGTGAGCGGCATGCCCAGCCGATCGGTGCGAAACGTGACGCGATGGCCCACGTCCGAGACCTCACGGCAGGCATCCTCTTCGAGCGACAGCTGGCGGATCGCGAGCTCGCGGCGCACGCCCAGCTCGGGCACGTGGAACGGGATGCGGCCGGTGAGGCCCACCATGGCGGTGCGCTGGAACCCCGTGGGAATCGAGCCGTCGAGGTACTGCTTCCGCATCACGTGCAGCTCGGCCACCAGATTCAGCGCGAACAGCTGCGCGACGGCGAGCGCGATCTCCACGGCCTCGTCGTCGATCGGGAACGGCGGCGTGTCGTCGATCTCGTACGTGCAGACCGACCCGCGCTCGAGCAGGTAGACGATCTCCTTCCTGGTCTTGAACTCCATCAGCGCGGTGCCGTCGTACTCCCCCAGCTCGCTCAGGGTCGGCCGCATGTGGCGCAGCACCTCGCCGTCGCAGCGCTCGGCGTAGCGGCCGGCCGGACAGCGGCAGAACAGCTTGCCGCGGGTCGCGAGCTGCTGGTGGACCTCGAGTCCGCCCAGGAAGCCGAGCGTCGCGTAGTCCGCCGGCGCCAGCTCGCCGTACTCCCGGTCGGGGAAGTCGAGGGCGGGCTCCGCGCGCGGGTTCACGTCCGGCGGCGGCCGGATGCCCTGCGGTGCTGCCTGGGCGGTGGTCATGGAGCCGGAAAGATAGTGGCGCCACAGACGATGCGCAGACGATCGCGCGCGTGCGGCAAGTCCGACAGGGTTCCTCGGCTTGAGCCGGGGTGGTTCTTCGCCCGGAATTCAGCCTTCCTTCAGGGCCGCCGTGCTATGATGGCCGTGCATCGGTGGGTGCGCTCCCATTCCGCTCACCGGTTGCTGACGGCGACCACCCGCACGGGAAGGAGCCGATCATGTCCGCGACGGAAGCCCGCCGAGGCACCAAGGTCATTCTCATCGTTGATGACGACGAGGATTTCGCCACGACCGTACGCGCGGTTTTGGAGCGCGAGGGCTACACGGTCGTCCAGGCGGATTCGGGGTTGGAAGGACTCCGCCAACTGCGGAAGCACCGGCCCGACCTGATGGTGCTTGACGTGATGATGGAGAGTATCACCGAAGGGTACGGCGTCACGGAGGCGATCAAGTACTCGGACGAGTACAGCGCCTTCCAGCAGACGCCGATCATCATGGTCTCGTCGATCCAGGAATCGCCCGACGAGCGGTTTCCGCGCGCTCCCGAAGTGGACATGATCCGCCCCGATCGCTATCTGACGAAGCCGCTCGACCTCACCAGGTTTCTGGAGATCGTGCGGAAGATCCTTCGGGAGTAGCGCCGGGCGGAGGCGCGGCATCCGCGCCGCCCGCCGTCTGCAGCTGCAGCGGGGAGGAAGACCGGTACGGTCGACGTGCCCGGTCAGGGTGAGGCGGTCGTCGTCATCGACGACGACTACGCGATGCGGCTGTCGTGCGAACAGACGCTCGCCAAGGTCGGCTACCACGTCGGCGTGTTCGCGGACGGGGCACGCGGGCTCGAGGCGGTCGGCGAGCTGAAGCCGGGGCTCGTGGTCGTGGATCTCAAGATGCCCGGGCTCAGCGGCCTCGATGTGATCGCCCGCCTGCACGAGATCGATCCCACCATCACCATCGTCGTCATCACCGGGTACGCCACGATCGGCACGGCGGTCGACGCCATGAAGGCCGGCGCGTACGACTTCCTGCCCAAACCGTTCTCGCCCGACGAGCTGCGGCTGATCGTGCGTCGGGGGTTCGAGCGGCGGCGCTTCCAGCTCGAGGCGCGCCGGGGCGAGGTCGAGCGCGAGCTGCAGCGCCGCCGGTTCGTGACGTTCGTCTCCCATCAGCTCAAGACGCCGCTCGTGGCCGTGCACCAGTATCTCGACGTGCTCCGCACGCTCGGCGACGACCCCGCGGCGGCCGCCAAGCGGGCGGACTGGCTGGCACGGTGCCTCACGCGGACCGACGAGCTGCGGCGCATCATCGACGACTGGCTCACGCTGGCGGAGCTCGACGGCGGCAGTCTCACTCGCCAGCGCGTGCGCGTGGACCTGAAAGACGTGCTGGGACGCACGGCAGCCGCGTACGAGGGACTCGCCGCGCAGAGCAACGTCACCATCGGCCTCGAGCTGCCCGCGGCGGCGTATGCCGTCCGCGGCGACCCGACCTGCGTGGGCGTGCTGTTCGACAACCTCGTCACCAACGGCATCAAGTACAACCGGCCCGGCGGCCGGGTGTGCGTGCGGGCCGACGAGCGCCAGGGCGAGATCGTGATCGAGGTGACGGACACGGGCATCGGCATTCCGCACTCCGCCCTGCCGCTCCTGTTCGACGAGTTCTACCGGGTGCGGCAGCCTGGCCAGCGGAAGGTCGAAGGCACGGGCCTCGGGCTGCCGATATGCCGGCGGATCGTGACGGAGCTCGGCGGCGTGATCGAGGTCGAGAGCACCGAGGGCACGGGTTCGACGTTCCGCGTTCGGCTGCCGGCGTATCCGGACAGCGAGACCCCCGATCCGGGGAGGGATGCATGACGCAGGCAAGTCGCATTCTAGTGGTGGATGACGACCGGGACTTCGCCGAGGCACTCGGCACGCTGCTCACCCGCCATGGCTACGAGGTGCTCTGGGCGCAGGATGGCCGGGAGGGGGTGCTCCGCGCCCGCCGGGAGCACCCGGACCTCATCCTCGTGGACGTCATGATGGACGAGCGCACGGAGGGGTTCTTCGTCGTCCAGGAGCTGCGCCGGGCCCCGGAGCTCCACGGCGTCCCGATCTTCGTCGTGAGCGCGGTCTACCAGAAGGCCCCCGAGTTCCAGGTGGCCCCCGACCGCAAGTGGCTCGGCCACGACGCGTTCTTCCAGAAGCCGGTCGATACCGACGCGCTGCTGGCCCGGATTCACGAGGCGATCGGCGCGCCGCGGGACCCGGCAGGGCGGGAGGTGAACCCGTGAAGACGCTGACACTCCCCAAGCCGCACCTCGACTTCTTCGTCTCGGTGCTGCAGCAGTTCGGCGAGATGCACGGGCCCGTGGCGCAGGGCGACCGGTTCGCGTTCCGCCGGCTGCAGCGCTGGTCCGAGGTCCGGCTCGACTACCCGCGCACCATCCTCCCGCTCAAGAAGTACTTCCTCCCGCCGCGCGAGCGCCTGTTCCGCTACCGCCGCGCGGAGGGCTACGTCCCGGACACCGCGGACCTCGAGCGGCGGCTCGTGCTGTTCGGGGTGCACGCGTGCGACATCTACGGCCTCAACATCCTGGACCAGGTGTTCGGCGCGCGGTACCCCGACCCGTACTACCAGACCCGCCGGCGCAACGTGGCCGTGATCGGCATCGATTGCACGCCCGACGAGCATTGCTTCTGCCGGTCGATGCGGGCCGACTTCGTCACCAAGGGCTTCGACCTGTTCCTCCAGGACCTGGGGGACCGCTACCTCACGTTCGTCGGCACCGCGCTCGGCGACGACATGGTGCTCGCCACCGGCTCGCTGTTCACCGAGGTGACGCCGGAGGACATCGCCGAGTACAAGCGTCGCTCGGCGGAGCGGGAGCACGCGTTCCGGCTCGAGGCGGAGATCCGGGATCTGCCCGAGATCTTCGAGATGGAGTCCGGCAGCAGCCTGTGGGACGAGCTGGGCGAGCGGTGCCTGAGCTGCGGGGCATGCAGCATGGTCTGCCCGACCTGCTACTGCTACGACGTGCAGGACGAAACCGAGCTGGGCACGCTCGACGGCAGCCGCTCCCGAACGTGGGACTCCTGCCTGTTCGCGTCCCATGCGGCGGTGGCGGGCGGGGAGAACTTCCGCAAGAGCCGGAGCAGCCGGGTCAAGTTCCGGTTCTACCACAAGCAGCGCGGCTTCGTCGCCGAATACGGCCGACCGAGCTGCGTCGGCTGCGGCCGGTGCCTGGACGTCTGCCCGGCTGGGATCGACATCATCGAGATCATCCAACGGCTCCGGGAGGTGCAGCATGCCGCGGCTGGCTGAGGCGCCCGCGTATCGGCCCGTCCTCACCGCGAACCCGTACCAGCCGGCGCTCGCGCACATCGTGCGCATCCACCGGATGGTGCCCGACAACCACCTGTTCACGATCCGCTTCGCCGACGAGCAGATGGTTCGGAGCTTCCGCCATCGCCCCGGCCAGTTCCTGATGCTGAGCGTGCCGGGAGCGGGCGAGGCGCCCATCTCCATCTCGTCGTCCCCCACGCGGCCCGAGGTCCTCGAGCTGTGCGTGCGCAAGGCCGGCCGGGTCACCAACGCGCTGTATCGCCTGCGGGCGACGGCCGCGCTCGGGATCCGCGGGCCGTACGGCAACGGCTTCCCCATCGAGGAGATCGCCGGCAACGACCTGCTGCTGGTGGCGGGCGGGCTGGGCATGGCCCCGCTCCGCTCGCTGCTCTGGTACGCCCTCGACCACCGCGAAGGCTTCGGCGCGGTCACATTGATGTACGGGGCGCGCACCCCGGCCGACATGCTGTTCCGCGACGAGCTGGTCTCGCTGGCCGATCGGCCGGATCTCACCAGTCTCCTCACGGTGGATCGGGATCCGACCGGCACCTGGCAGCAGCAGATCGGCCTGCTGCCCACGCTGTTCGATCGGGTCACCCTCAACCCCGCGACGACCTATGCCGCCGTCTGCGGACCGCCCGTGGTCTACCGCTTCGTGCTCCAGCGCCTGCTGGCGCTGGGCTTCTCGAAGGACCGGATCCTGATGTCCCTCGAGCGGCGCATGAAGTGCGGCGTCGGGAAATGCGGCCACTGCAGCGTGGGCTACAAGTACACCTGCCTGCAGGGGCCGATCTTCACCTACTGGGACGCGATCAATCTGCCCGAGCTGATCTGAGGCCGGAGGACGTCATGGCGAGCGCCGAAACTACTGCCAAGCCCGCCGTCGGGATCTTCGGCCTGACGGGGTGCGCGGGCTGCCAGCTCGTGATCGTCAACTGCGAGGACGAGCTGCTCGATCTGGTCGCGCTGCTGGACCTGAAGGACTTCCTCATGGCGGCGTCGAACGGCCACGAGGAGCCGCCGCTCGACATCGCGTTCGTCGAGGGCGCGGTGCTGAGCCGGCGGGATGAGGCAACGCTCAAGCGCGTGCGGGCCCGCTCGCGCTGCCTCGTGGCGCTCGGCACCTGCGCCGTCTGGGGCGGCGTCGCCGCGCTCGACCGGCTGTTCGACCGGGACGCCCTCGTCCGGGACGTCTACGGGAAGGCGGGAGCCAAGTTCGACACCGTGCCGGCCAAGGCGCTGCACGACGTCGTGCCGGTGGACTACGCCATCACTGGCTGCCCGATCGAGAAAGACGAATTCCTCGCGGCCGTGGCCAACCTGCTGAACGGGAATCCCCCGCTGGTCCACGACGTCCCGGTGTGCGCCGAGTGCCGGATGCGGGAGAACAACTGCCTGCTGCTGGAGCGGGGGCTGCCCTGCGTCGGCGCGGTGACCGCGGGCGGCTGCCAGGCGCGCTGCCCCGCGCTGGGCGTGCCGTGCATCGGCTGCCGCGGTCCGGTCCCGGACGCCAACGTGGCCTCGGCCCTCACGGTGCTCCAGGAGCACGGGCTGTCCGCGGAAGACGCCCGACATCGTGTGCAGATCTTCGGGCCGCTGCCCGTCAAGGCCGCGGCGGGAGCGGAGGAGCGATGACGCAACGCATCGTGATCGAGCACCTGGCCCGGGTCGAGGGCCACGGCGGGGTGACCGTCGAGCTCGAGGACGAGGGAATCGGCGCCGTCCACTTCGACATCTTCGAAGGCGCGCGCCTCCTGGAAACGCTGGTCCGCGGGCGTCGCTTCGACGAGGTGGCGCCGATCGCGTCCCGGATCTGCGCGATCTGCTCCGCCGCGCACACCATCGCGTCCCTCACCGCGACGGAGCACGCATTCGGCATGCTCCCGAGCGCCCAGACGACCCAGCTGCGCGATCTGCTGCTCCGGGGCGAGAACATCGAGAGCCACGCGCTCCACATCTTCCTGCTCGCCCTGCCCGACTACCTCGGCGCGCCCAGCGCCATCGCGCTCGCCGCCGACCGGCGCGACGTCGTGGCCCTGGCGCTGCGGCTCAAGCGGCTGGGGAACGCGCTCCAGGAGGCGGTCGGCGGGCGCGCGATCCATCCGGTCACCGCGGTGGTCGGCGGCTTCACGCACGCCCCGTCGACCGACGACCTGCTGCGGCTCCGCGCGGCGCTCGAGGAGGGCGCGGCCGACGTCCGGAGCGCGCTCGACGTCGTCGCGTCGCTGCCCACGATCGAGGTCGGCCACAGCCCCACGGCCTACGCCGCGCTGCACACTCCCGATGGATACGACTACGCCGGCGGGACCGAGATCCGGATCGAGACCAACGGCAAGGTCGCCACCGTGCCGGTGCCCAAATACCGCTCGCTCACCGATGAGCGGGTGGTGGCGCACTCGCACGCGAAGCACACCCTCTGGAAGGGTGCGCCGGTCATGGTGGGCGCGCTGGGGCGCGTGGCCGTGAACGGGGCCCACCTGCCGCGGACCGGGGTGCATGCCGCCATGCGGCTGGAGCTCACCGCGCCGTTCGACGACCCGCTGGACAACAACCTGGCCCAGGCGGTCGAGCTGGCGGTGGACGTGGAGCGGGCCCTCGAGGTGGTCGACCTCCTGCTCGCCGATGCCCGGCCGGCGGAGCCCGTCGCGCCGGTGACGCCGCGCGCCGGGACCGGCACCGGCGCCGTGGAGGCCCCACGTGGCCTGCTGGTCCACAGCTACCGCTACGACGGCGAGGGGCGGCTGGAAACGGCCGACGTGGTGACGCCGACGGCGCTCAACGCCGCGAGCGTCGAGCACCGGCTGCGCGCGGCGGTGGAGCAGAGCCCGAGCCGCGAGCCCGACGACCTGCGGCCGACGCTGGAGATGGTGGTGCGCGCCTACGATCCATGCATCTCGTGCGCCGTGCACGTGCTGGACCGTCGCCGTGCGCCTTGATCGGTTCCTCCGGACCCGATCACTTCGCACCAAGCTGATCCTCAGCTACCTGGTGATTCTCGGCGCCGGGGGGCTGATCACGTCGCTCGTCGGCTCGTGGATCGTGAGCACGACGATCATGGCGCAGGCCCAGCGCACGGCGGAGCACGATCTCGTGACCGCCCGCACGCTGTACGACAACGAGCTCGCGACGCTGCGCCACGCCGTGACGCTCGTGGCGCCGGCGGTCGGCGCCGAATCGCCGAGCGCGGCGGCGGTCGGCCCCGCCATCCTGGCGCGCCTGGCCGCGGTCCGCGCCGAGAGCGACTGCGATTTTCTCTCGCTGACCGACGCCGCCGGCCGCGTGGTGGCGCGCGTCGCCCGGCCGGGCGCCACGGGCGACGACGTCACCGGTCTCGACGTCGTGCGGACGGCGCTCGCCGGGCAGGTCGCGGCGGCGACGGAGGTGCTGTCGGACCGGCAGCTCGGCGAGGAGAGCCCCGCCCTGGCCACCCAGGCGGCGGTCACCGTGGTCGCCACGCCGCGGGCGACGGCCCGTGGCCCGGCGCGGGTCACCGACGGACTCGTGCTGCTCGCGGCCGCCCCGGTGCGGGATGCGGCGGGACGGATCCGCGGCGCGCTGTACGCCGGCCGGCTGCTGAACAACCACCCCGATTTCGTGGACCGGGTCTGGCAGCTGCTGTACCGCGGGGAGCGCTACGGCCGGCAGGACGTCGGCACGGTCACGATCTTCCAGGGGGACGTGCGCATCGCCACGACGGTGCGCGGGCGCGACGGAGCGCGCGCCGTGGGCACGCGGGTCTCGGAGCCCGTGCGTGAGGCCGTGCTGCTGCGCGGCGCGGCGTGGCGCGACCGTGCGTTCGTCGTGAACGACTGGTACATCGCGGCGTACGATCCGATCCGGAACCTCAAGGGGGACGTGGTCGGCATCCTGTACGTCGGGGTGCTCGAAGCCGGCTACGCGGCGATCCGCGACCGCGTGATCCTGTCGTTCTTCGCGCTCGCCACCGCCGGCTTCCTGCTGATCATCGGCATCACCTACGTGATGATCAGCAACATGACGCGCCCGATCGGCGAGATGGTGGCCGCCACGCGGAACATCACGGCCGGTCGGCTCGACCAGGAGGTGCGGGCGGACGCGCAGGGCGAGCTGGCGCTGCTCGCCGACTCGTTCAACACGATGCTGGCGAGCCTCCGCCAGATGCGGGGCGACCTCGAGGAGTGGGGCCGCACGCTCGAGGAGAAGGTGCGCGAGCGGACCGAGCAGGTGATGGCGATGCAGGTCCGGGTGGCCCAGTCCGAGCGGCTCGCCTCGCTCGGCATGCTCGCCGCGGGCGTGGCGCACGAGGTCAACAACCCGCTGGGCGGCATTCTCGCGCTCACCGCGCTCACGCTCGAGGACCTCCCCCCCGAGCACCCCGACCGGCACAACCTCGAGGTCGTGGTACGCCAGACCGAGCGGTGCCGCGACATCGTGAAGGGGCTGCTCGACTTCTCGCGCCAGTCCGACGCCACGATGGAGGAGCTGCAGATCAACGAGGTGCTCGACCAGACCCTGGCGCTGATCGGCCAGCAGGCGTCGTTCCTCAACATCGCGGTGGTGCGCGACTGGGCCGCGGATCTCCCACCGGTCACGGCCGACCGCTCACAGATCCAGCAGGTCATCCTCAACATTCTGGTGAACGCCGCGCAGGCGATGGGCGAGCGCGGCACGCTCACGCTCACGACCCGACCGGGCGGGGGCGGCCGCGAGGTCGAGATCCGGATCGCGGACACCGGGTGCGGCATCCCCCCGGACGTGATCGACCGGATCTTCGATCCGTTCTTCACCACCAAGCAGGGCGGCCAGGGCACCGGCCTCGGGCTCGCGATCGCGTACGGCATCGTCACGCACCACCGGGGCCACATCAGCGTCCAGAGCGAGGTGGGCCGCGGCACCACCTTCACGATTCGACTGCCGGCAACCCGCGCGGAGCCGCAATAACTGCCGTGCAGCGTTTAGCGTGCAGCGTGCAGCGGACTGCCTTTGTGTCGACTATCGGCCAACGGCTATCGGGCAACGGCTAACGGCTAACGGCCAACGGCTAACGGCTGACGGTTGTGTTCGTCCCCCCGCCTGGCGAGATTGATCCGCTTGTCGGGAGAGGTGGCCGAGTGGCTGAAGGCGGCGGTTTGCTAAACCGTTATAGGGTCCTAAACCCCTATCGGGGGTTCGAATCCCCCCCTCTCCGTACCACTCCCCCCCTATGACGGAAGTCCGCCTCCGGTTCGCGCCGTCCCCTACCGGGTATCTCCACGTTGGGGGCGCGCGCACCGCCCTGTTCAACTGGCTGTTCGCGCGCAGGCTCGGCGGCACCTTCCTGCTCCGCATCGAGGACACCGACAAGGAGCGCTCGACCGACGCCCTCACGCGCGTGATCCTCGACGGGCTCACCTGGCTGGGGCTCGACTGGGACGAGGAGGTCGTGTTTCAGGGCGCGCGGCTCGCGCGCCACCGGGAGGTGGCCGACCGGCTGGTGGCCGATGGCACGGCGTACCTCGATGAGGGCGCCGTCCGGTTCCGCATGCCGGACGCGGAGATCGCCTGGGACGACCTGGTGTACGGGCGGATCAGCTTCCAGGGCCGGGACGTCAAGGACTGGGTGATCCTCCGGTCCGACCGGACGCCGACCTACAACTTCAGCGTGGTGTGCGACGACATCGACATGCGGATCACGCACGTGATGCGCGGCGAGGACCACGTCTCCAACACGCCCAAGCAGATCGCGGTGTACCGGGCACTCGCCGCGCCGACCCCGCAGTTCGCCCACCTGCCCATGCTGAACGGCCCGGACGGCAAGAAGCTCTCCAAGCGGCACGGCGCCACCGCCCTGGGCGACTACCATGACATGGGCATCCTGCCCGCCGCGATGCGGAACTTCCTCGCCCTGCTGGGCTGGAATCCGGGCGACGACCGCGAGCTCTACTTCGAGCTGGGCGAGCTGGTGGCCGTATTCTCGATCGAGCGGGTGCAGAAGACGAGCGCCGTGTTCGACATGACCAAGCTCGAGTGGATGAACGGGCAGTACCTCAATCACATGCCGCTCCCCGAGCTGGCCGGAATCCTGGCGCCGCACCTCCGCGCCCTCGGCGTCGATCCGGACGCGTATCCGGCCGAGCGGGTGCTCGGCTGCATCGCGTCGATCCGCGGCCGGTCGCGCACCACCATCGAGCTGGCGCAGCGCGTCGCGGTGCGGCTCGACCGGCGACACATCGCCAAGGACGACGCCAAGGCGCGGCAGACCATGGCCAAGGACTTCGCGGGCTTCCGCGCCATGCTCCGCGCCGTGCGCGAGCACCTCGCCGCCCTCCCGACGGACGCCTGGGAGCCCGCGCGGCTGGAGACGGAGCTGCGCGCCCTCGCCGAGCGGCGCGGCGTGGGCGCGGGGGCCGTGATGCAGCCGGTGCGGATCGCGCTCACCGGATGCGCGGTGTCCGAGCCGGTCAACGAGCTGCTCGTCGCCGTCGGCCGCGAGGAGAGCCTCGGCCGGCTCGACGCGGCGCAGGACTGGGAGCCGGAAGGCGATAGCCGATAGCCGATGGCCGACGTGCCGCGTTCCGGTCACGGCTCACGGCAAACGGCGAACGGCGAACGGCGAACGACGCTCGCCCATAGCGCCCCTCGCGCCCGCGGACTATCCTAGTGCGTTCCAGCGCAACCCATCCCCCCGTGGAGGACGCGTGAGCGTCGCACAGCGCCTGAAGGAGATCGGCCACGGATTCCGGCCGTCGTTCTGGGTCGCCAACTTCACTGAGCTGTTCGAGCGGCTCGCCTACTACGGCCCCCAGGCCGTGCTCGCGATCTACCTCCACGAGCACCTCGGCCTCACGACCGAGCAGGCCACGTGGCTGATCGGCTACTACGGCTTCGTCGTCTGGTTCATGCCGATCGTGGGCGGCGCGCTGGCGGACCGGTTCGGGTTCCGGCGCACCCTGGCCGGCGCGTTCTTCATCCTGGCGATCGGCAACTTCCTGCTCGGCTCGCTGTCGGCGTCGTGGATGGCGCCGATCCGCGACGCCCTGCCGCTGTTCGCGCTGATGCACATCCTGATGCTGATCCCCGCCATGGGGCCGGCGGTGGTGAAGCCGGTGGTGGTGGGGACCACGGCGCGCGCCGCCGACGAGAGCGTGCGGTCGATCGGCTATTCCATCTACTACACCGTGGTCAACATCGGCGCCGCCATTGGGCCGCTGGTGGCGTCGCTGGTGCGCCGCACGGTGGGCGTGGAGGACGTGTTCCTGGTGAGCGCCGCGGCGACGTTCGCCATGGCGATCGTCACCCTGCTGTTCTACCGCGAGCCGGCGCGGGACGGCAGTGCCGCAGCGCAGGTCGCGACCATCGCGCAGGCGGTCCGGAATCTGGCGCGCGTCGCGGGCAAGGGCTTCCTTGTCCTGCTGGCCGTGGCGGTAGGTCTGTGGCTGCTGTACCACTTCGCGCCCGTTCCGGCCCTGCCGACCTGGGCCCTCGCCGCCTACGCGATCGTACTGGCCATGCTGTTCCTGCGCACGTTGCTCAAGAACCCGTTTTTCCTGTTCCTGATCATCTTCTCCGGCTTCTGGGTGGTGTTCTGGCAGCAGTACCTGTCGCTCCCGATCTACGTCCGCACGTACGTCAACCCGAACGCCAACATCGACGCGCTGCTGTCGGTCGAGGCGACGACGGTGATCCTGCTGACCGTCGTCGTGAACCAGCTGACGCGCCGCATCCCACCGTTCATCGCGATCATCGCCGGCGTCCTGATCTCGAGCCTGAGCTGGCTGTTCCTCACCCTGGGGAGCGCCACGCCGTACGTGGTGGCGGCCCTGATCGTGCTCGCGATCGGCGAGGTGGTGCAGGCGCCGCGCTACTACGAGTACATCTCGCGGCTCGCCCCGCAGGGCCAGCAGGGGTTGTACATGGGGTACGCGTTCCTCCCGATCGGCATCGGCTACCTGATCGGAGGCCGGTCGGCCGGGTGGCTGCTGCACTATTTCGGCGAGGTGCGGGGCCAGCCAGCGCTGATGTGGTACGTCCTGACGGGAGCCGGCGTGTTGACGACGGCCCTGCTGATCCTCTACAACCGCTTCGTGCGGCCCAAGGAGACGACGCCGGTCACGTCTTCGTCTTGATCGAGTCCGGCGGGATCTTCTGGTTCCGCTTGGCCTCGCGCTCGGCGTCGCGGCGCCTGCGCGTCTCGTCCACGTATTTCCGGAACTCGGCGGCGCTCTCGGCACGGCGCGCGGCCTGCAGGATGTCCTCGCGGATCTGCATCAGCTCGGCTTCGTGCTTGGCGCGGTCGTAGTTGCCCTGCGGCAGCGGCAGCAGCGCGAGGATCGCGGTGGGCAGCTTAATCCCGCCCAGGTAGATCCACCCGCCGTCGATGCCCCACTTCTGGCCGTTGATCTCGGTGGTCCAGGGCTGCGGCGCGGCCACGGCGAACGAATCCGGCGGCAGCGTGTCCAGGAACGCGTGCAGCCGGGCGACGATCGCGCTGTCGATCAGTGCGGCGTGCATCGCCGGCGTGACGGTGTCGCGCCCGGCCGCGGCAATCGCCGCGGCGATCGCGTCCCAGGGCCGCACCCACAGCCGCCCGTCGCCGAACCGGGCGCCGAGGATCCGCCGCCCCGGCCCCGCCTCCGGCTGCCCCGTTCCGGCCATCGTGTCCCGCGCCGCCGCTGCACCGCCCCCGGCCTCGCTCGGGCGGGCGGGCGGGAGGACTGACGGGACCTCGGTCGGCGCTTGAACCGGCGGCCCGGGGGGCCGCCGCGGTCGGGCCGCGCGCCCGCCGCGCGCTTGTCCCGGCGGGCCGAGCGGCCGAATCGGCCCGACCGGCGGCAGCTCGATCGCCGCGCCTGCGCTCGGCGGCGCCAGGACGATGTAGGTCGGCCCCGTGGGAAACGCGCGGTGCGTCGTCACCAGCAGCAGCGCGACCAGCCCGGCGTGCGCCACGAGGCTGACGGCGATCCACCACGGGCTCGCCCGCGGCTGCTTGGGCGGCAGCCAGTCGCGCATCACCCGGCCTGCCGCGCCGGCTCGAGGGCGCGCCCGATGCGCAGCGCCGCCTCCGCGAAGCGCGCCTCACTCACCGTGAGCGCCACCCGGAAGTACCCCTCCCCCCCGGGGCCGAACGACGCGCCCGGCAGCACCACCACCGCCTGCTCCTCGAGCAGCCGCTCCGCGAAGCCGAACGAGTCGAGCCCCGCGGGGAGCGGCACCCACAGGTACATCGTCGCCCGGGGGCGCGTGACCTCGAGTCCCACCGCCCCGAGCGCCTCGACCGCGGCGTCGCGCCGGCGGCGGAAGGTCTCGCACACCCGCGGCAGGATGCGGTCCGCCTGGTCGAGCACCGCCGCCGCCGCCCGCTGCACGGCGAGAAACGGCCCGGTGTCGGTGTAGGTCTTGACGCTCTGCAGCGCCGTGATCAGCTCCGGGCGCCCCAGGGCCCACCCGATCCGCCAGCCCGTCATGCTGAACGACTTCGACATCGACAGGAACTCGATCGCCACCTCGCGGGCGCCCGGGATCTCGAAGATGCTCGGGGCATGATAGCCCTCGAACACCAGCTCGCAGTACGGGTTGTCGTAGGCGAGCACGATCCCGTGCCGCGCGCACAGCTGCACCGTCCGCACGAGGTAGTCGCGCGTCGCCACCCCGGTCGTCGGGTTGTTGGGATAGTTGAGGAACACGAGCTGCAGCCGGTCCAGCAGGTTGGGATGGAGCTCGTCCAAGTCCACCAGGAACCCGCGCTCCGCCCGGAGCCGGTAGGTTTCGATTTCGGCCCCCGCCAGGATCGCGCCGCCGAGGTACGGCGCGTAGCCGGGCTCCGGCACGAGGCACAGGTCGCCCGGGTCGAGCAGCGCCAGCGGCAGGTGCGACAGACCGTCCTTCGAGCCGAGCAGCGGGAGCAGCTCCGTATCGGGATCGATCTGCACGTCGAACCGCCGGTCCATGTAGCGCGCCACCGCCTCGCGGAACTCGGGCAGCCCGGTCTGGAACGCGTAGCGGCTCATCTTCGGGTCCTGCAGCGCCTCCGCCATGGTCCGGACGGCGATCTCGGGCGGCGCGAGGTCGGCGTCGCCCGCCCCGAGGTCGATCACGTCGCGGCCCTCCGCCAGCAACCGCCGCTTGATCGTCGCGATCCGCTGCACGGCGTACGCCGGCAGTCGCCCCACACGCCCGCTCGCCAGCTTCATACCGTCGCTCCGATGCCGTGTCGTGCGAAAAAGTCCTCCGCCGTCCGTCGCACCACTGCCCACGGGCCGATCACCCGCTCCGCCGGCGGCAGGGATTCCAGCAGAATGGCGCCGTACCGCTTGGTGACCACCCGGTGATCCATCAGCACCACGACGCCCACGTCAGTGGTCCCGCGGATCAGGCGGCCGAACCCCTGCTTGAGCTTGAGGGCCGCGTGCGGCACCAGGTAGTGCATGAAGCCGTCCTGCCCCTGCGCTTCCAGCCGCTCGAGGCGCGCCGCCGTGAGCGGCTCCGTGGGGACCTTGAACGGCAGCTTCGCCAGCACCAGCACGCGCAGCGACCGCCCAGGGACGTCCACCCCCTCCCAAAAGCTATCCGTGCCGAACAGAATCGCCGAGCCCGCCTCCCGGAACCGCCGCAGCAGCTGGTCGCGCGGCCCCTCGCCTTGCACCAGCAACGGCCAGCGGCCGCCGATGGCCCCCCGCACCGCGTCGGCGGTGCGCTTGAGCGCCGCATGGCTGGTGAACAGCACGAACATCCCCCCGTCCGACGCCTGCGCCAGCTCGAGGATCGCGGTCGCCATCGCGCGGTCGTGCCCGGTCTGGTCGCCCCGCGGGTCGGCCAGGTCGGTCGGCACGCCGAACAGGCACTGCGACCGGAAGTCGAACGGCGACGGCAGGATCTGCTCGAACCGCACGCGGTTGGGCGGCAGCGCGAGGCCGACGCGGTCGCGATAGAACGCGAAATCGCCGCCGGCAGCCAGCGTGGCGCTGGTCGCGACCACCGTCTCGATCCGGTCGAACAGCGTTTCCTTGAGTATTGGCGCCAAGTCCAGCGGGACCGCGTGGAGCGCCAGGGGAAACGGCAGCTCACCCGCCGGGCGCGAGCCCCGCCGCGCCATCCACCGGACGATCGGCATCCCGGGCTGCGGACGCAGCGTGAGCAGCAGCCCATCGCTCACCGTCTGCAGCCGGCGCACCACGCCGCGCAGTTCCTGGACGAGCTGCGAGCGCCGATCGCTGTCCTCGGTGAGCTCCAGCCGGTCCGCGACCGTCTCGACGCCGTTGCGCAGCCGGTCGATGCCGCGCACGAGAGCGTCGAGCGCGTCCCCCAGCCCCGCCTGCCAGATCGGGTCGGCCGCGAACTCGTCGGTGAGCCGGAGCTCCGCCTGCTGGGTCTCGACCAGCCGGTCGGCCAGCAGCCCGAACACCGCGCCCACCCGCTTGCGCGCCTCCGCGACGTCGGGTAGCAGGCCGGTGCGCACGAGATCGAGCGACGCCGCGCTCAGCAGGTCGTCGCGCGTCGCCAGCTCGGCCAGCAGCGTGGGGAGCAGCCCGCGGCCGTTGCGCTCGAGCCGGCCGAGCAGGCGGATCACGCCGAGCGACGTGACCTGCGCGCCGAGGTGCTGCGCCGCGGTGTCCTCGAGATGGTGGCCCTCGTCGAGGATCAGCCGCCGGTAGGGCGGCAGCACCGCCGCGTCCTGCCAGTTCTCCTGCGCCCGCCGCACCGCGAGGTCGGACGCGAGCAGGTGGTGGTTCACCACGACGATATCGGCGTCCGCCGCGCGGCGGCGCGCCTCGAACAGGAAGCAGCGCTCGAAGTGCGGGCACTTGAGGCGCGGGCAGAGATCCGGCTCGGCACTCACCTCGTCCCACACCTCGCCGGGCGGGGCGTCGGCGAGGTCCGACAGCGAGCCGTCGGTGGTGCGTTCCGCCCACGCCGCGAGCCGCGCGAGCTCGCTCCGCGCCGCGTCCTCGAGCAGCGCGAGCTGCCCGCCCAGCGCCAGCTCGAGGCGCGCGCGGCAGAGGTAATTGCGCCATCCCTTGAGCAGCGCGAACGTCGGCCGCTCACCCAGGCTCTCGAACGCGCGCGCCAGCTGCGGCAGGTCCTTGCCGACGAGCTGCTCCTGCAGGTTGATCGTGTTGGTCGAGACGATCGTGCGCTCGCCGTTCTCCAGCGCCCATTGGATCGCGGGCACGAGGTAGGCGAACGACTTGCCGACACCCGTCCCCGACTCGAGCAGGGCCACCCCGCCCTCGTTGTAGACATCGGCGACGTACGCCGCCATGTCGCGCTGGCACGGCCGGTCCTCGAACTGGCCGAGCCGCGCGGCGACCGGCCCCCCGGGCTTGAGCAGCGCCGCCACCGCGATCGGGTCGATCGCGACGCGCGGCCGGGCGCGCGGCACTTCGACCACGACGTACAGCTCGTGACCCGTGTTGTCCACGATGCCGAACCCCACCCCGGCGTCGTGCAGCCGGGCCGCCACGTGGAGATCCGCCTGCGACGGCTCGAGCACGCCACTCGGATGGTTGTGCAGCAGCATCTGCCCGCGGCTCGCGACGCCGGGCAGCGCCAGCACCATGTCCACCGTGCCGCGCGCCACGGCCTCGACCGCGGCGATCTGGCCGCGCTCGTCGAGATCCGCCACGAACGTGACCTCGCGGCCGCCGGCCGCCGCGATTTCGGCCGCGACGCGCGCGCGCGCGCCCGGCGTGATCCGGCTCATGTCTTGAGCTCGCGTTTCCGCGCCGCCGGGAACAGCACGTTGTTGAGGATCAGGCGGTAGCCCGGCGAGTTGGGGTGGAGCGACAGGTCGGTGGGCGGGTCGCCGATCTGGTGCTGGGGATCCTCGGGGTCGTGCCCCCCGAAATAGGTCCAGGTCCCCTTGCCCGCATCGCCGTGGACGTACTTGACCCACGGCGCCCCCGCCTCGTCGGCCAGGACCGTGACCGCCGGCTTCAGCCGCTCGCGCATGAACGACGTGGTGAGCCCGTAGAAATCCGCCAGCACGTCGCGGTGGCACTGGACCAGCATGGTGGGCACCGGATCGATCTTGGCGGAAAAGGCGAACAGCTTGTAGGCGCCGAGCGGCTGGCGCCGGCCCGGGTTGTTGACCTGGTGGCCGTCGATGTCGGAGAACGACGCGATCGCCGGTGACATCTCGAGCCGCGCGCCCTGGAACGCGAGCGTGCGGTCCCACTGGAGCTTGTCGCTCGCCGCCGGGTCGATCGGCGTGCCGTCGGCGAACGGCGCCGCGATGTCCACACCCTCCGCGGCGAGCGCCAGCTCGAGGGTCTCCGTCGCCGAACACATCGCGAACAGGAAGCCGCCCTGCTCGACGTAGGCGCGGATGCCCCCCGCCACCGCCCGCTTGAGCGCCGGCACGCTCGTGAAGCCGAGGGCGCGCGCCATGTCCTGATTGCGCCGCACCATGTCCGCGAGCCACGACGCCCCGGTGAACGTGAGGTAGAACTTCGAGTACTGCCCGGTGAAGTCCTCGTGGTGCAGGTGCAGCCAGTCGTAGCGCGCCAGCCCGCCCTGGAGGACGTCGGGATCCCACACCTTGGCGTACTCGATCCCGGCATACTCGAGCACCATGGTCACCGCGTCATCCCACGGCGCGGCGTTGGGCGGCACGTAGACCGCCACCTGAGGGGCTTTCTCGAGCGGCACGGCGTCCATATTGGCGCCGGCGATGACGCCGCGAATATCCACGACGTCCGCACCCTGCACCGTTTCTACGCGCACCCCGCCGAGCGCCGCGTCGCGCTCCGTGGCCGGGTCCGCCGGGAGCAGGAAGCTCCCGCCCCGGTAGTTGAGCAGCCACTCGGCGTTGCCGCCGCGCTTGATCGTGCGGAACGCGACGCCGTACGCTTTGAGATGGTCGGTCTGGGCGTCGTCCATCGGGATCAAGCAGGACGGACCGGCGGACCGGCGGACCGGCGGACCGATCGCCGGTTCGCGGCCGCTCGTACCGCCATACTGCCGTACCGCCGTTCCGCCGGCCACCGCCCCGGCGACCACCCCGAGAAAATCGCGCCGTCTCATGAGCTGGGCACGGCCCCCCGGAGCCGGTCGCGCAGCCGTCGGGCCAGCGGAATCACCGCGCTGCCCGGCTGCGCGAGGATGACGTGCTCCAGCCGCGCCAGGGCCGCGGTGATCCTGCCCGAGCCGGCCAGCAGCTCGGCGAGCGCATACTCGGCCGCGGGCGCCGCGGGGCCCGCGCTGTCCGCCGCGAGCGCCGCCTCGAGCAGCGCTTCGGCACGCCGGTCGCGCGCGTCGGCCGCCAACTGGCCCGCGAACGCCAGCACGTCGCCCCGCCCCCCCAACGCCGGGAGGCCCCGCGCCGCCCGCTCGAACGCGCCCACCGCCGCCACCGTGTCCTCCCGCTCGAGCGCGAGGAACGCGGCGCCGAGCGCGGTCGACTGGTGCACCCCGACGCGCTCGACGAGCGCCACCGCGGTGGTGCGCCGCGTCGCCTCCCCGCGGGCGCCGGCGAACGGCCCGGCGTCGCGGAACCGCGCGGCCGCCCCCTCGAGATCGCCGCGGAACAGCGCGAGCCAACCCCGCAGCGCCGCCGTCGTGACCCCCGAGTCCGACCCGAGCGCGCGCTCGGCGCGGTCGAGATGACCCTCATGCACCCACGCCCACGCGATCCGCTCGCCGAGCGCGGCGCGGTCGTCGCCGGCCAGCCGGTCGCCCCACTCGGCCAGTCGGCGCTCGGCCTCGGCCGCCCGGCCCGCGTCCGCCAGCACGCCAATCAGCGTGACCATCACGCCCCGGGCCGTGGCGGGCACGGCGGTCGGGTCCTGCGTCATCCGGTCGAGCATCCGCTCGGCCCCGGCCCGGTCGCCCGCATCGGCATAGGCCCGCGCCGCCTCGACCCGCGAGGCCTGCGCGACGGGGCCCTGCTGCAACCCGGCGAGACGCTCCCAGGCGTAACCGCGTATCCGGGCCCCTTCGGCGCTGTTCGCCAGGCGCACGCGATCGATGAACCGGCCCAGTACGCCCACCGCCGCCGCGGGATCGTCCGGCAGATTCGCGTCGAGCAGGGTCCAGGCCTCCCCCGGCCGATCCCACCCCACTAGGACGTCGGCGGCGATGCGTCGCGCCTGCGGGTCGCGCGGCTCGAGCAGGACGCGCAGCACCGCACTGCGGTCGGCTGCGGGCACCGGGCTCAGGCTCAGCCCCGCCGCAAACGCCAGGTCGGCGTCGGCCTGCACGGCGGCGCGCCAGTGCTGGGCCGCCTCGGGCCATTGCCCCACGACGGCGTCCATCTGCGCCAGCTCCTGCATCAGCGCGGATCCACCAAGCCGGCGCTGGCCCTCGTGGAGCACCTCGCGCGCCTCGCCCGTGTTGCCCTGCTGCGCGAGCGCGAACGCCCACTCGCGGTACGGATCGGCGGAGCCCGGCTGCGCGGCGATCCACGCCCGGGCCGTCGACGCCAGGTCGTCCGACCGGCCGAGCTCCCCCAGGGCGCGCACCCGCATGCCCCACACGAGACTCCGATCCGGCACGGCCGCGAGCGACGAGTCGATGTACGGCAGCAGCCGGCTCAGCTGGCCAAGCGCTTGGAAGGCGCGCTCGATCCCGAACAACGCGGTCAGGTTGGCGCGGTCCGTCGCGAGGACCCGGCCGAACGCCGCCGCGGCTTCCTCGTTGCGGCCCTGGCGCTGGAGCTCGAGCGCGGCGTTGAGGTCTGCGGCGGACCGCTGCGCCGCGGCGGTGCCCGTGGCGAGCAGCAGCGCGAGCGCGCCGACCCAGCGGTTACGGCCGGTGCTCCGCATTGAGCCGCCTGAAGTAGTCCATCACGAGCCGACGATCGGCGGGAGAGAGATCCCGCAGCTCCTCCCACGTGGGATAGCGGTAGCGCGGGCCGCGGTCCGCGGGCACGCCCGGCGTCGCCGGCACCAGCGCGTCGCCCGGCCGCGCCGTCTCGCTCACCCGCTCCTTCTGCTCGTCCTCGTCGGAGGAGCGCAGCGTCCGCCCGGCGTCCAGCAGGCGCCGGTAGAGGCGCTCCTGCCGCGCGACGATCTCGCGGTTCAGCACGCCCTGCTCGAGGGACCGCGCGATCTCGTTCGCTTCCTCCGCGTACGCCCCCGCCCCGCTCGCCTGTCCCTGCGCCCGCATGCGCTCGAGCTGGGCCGCCAGCGCCCGCTGCTCTGCGGCGAGCTGCCGCAGCTGCGCCATCAGCGCCGCGCCCCCCCCCGGCATCAGCGGCAGCAGGCCCCCGCCCTGGCCGGCCATCGTTCCCTGCCGCTGGGCCAGCTGCGCCAGCTGCTCGATCGCCTCCTGCAGTCCCGAGCCGGACTGCGCGTTGGCGATCGCCGACCGGCCGCGCACGAGCTGCATGGCGAGGGCGTTGAGGCCGTCCAGCGCGTCCCCCGCCGCGAGCGCCGCGCCGCGCGTGTTGGGGGTGCCCTGCTCCAGCTGCTCCAGCGCCCCGGTCATCCGCCCCTTGGCGTACCCCAGGGCCGCGCCGAGCCGCGGCGACACGAGCGCGTGCTTGCCGGCCGCGTCCTGCAGCCGCGCCAGCACCCGATCCAGCCCGTCCCGCGCCGCGGCCTGGGCACCGCGCACCCCCGCGTCGCCCTCGCCACGGTCGAGCCGCTGCACGATCTCCTCCTGCTGGCGCGCGAGCTGCGCCGTCTCGACGAGCGCCCGGTCCATCGCGGCCAGCACATCGCGGCGCCACGCCTCGCGCAGCGCGTCGCGCTGCAGCTTGAGCGCTTGCGCGACCGGATCGAGCTGTCGCGCCGCCGCCTCCCCTTCGCGCACCGCTTCGCGCTGCGCCCCGCCCGCGGCGGCCGCGGCCGCCGCGTCCATGCTCGTCCGGGCATCGGCCGCCCGCGCGGCGCTGCTCGCGCCGGCCGAGTCGGCGCCCGCCGCGCGGGCGGCGCGCTCCACCGCGGCCAGCCGCTGCGCCAGGGAATCGGTTTCGCCGGCAAGCTGCCGCTCCGGTCGCGCGAGCGCGGTGTCGGGAGCACGGGTCATCGCCTGCGTCCAGTCACGCTGGCGCTGCACCAGCTCCGCCGCATCGTCCGCGAGCGTCGTCATCTCGCCTTCGATCGCCGCGCGCTCGAACAGCGTGCGCGAGCGTTCCAGCTCGCGCCGCAGCTGGTCCTGCTGCGCGGCCAACCGCTCGAGCGCGTCGCGCACGCCTTCCGGATCGAGCCGCTGCATCGCCTCCTCGAGGCGGCGCAGCGTCGCCGCGAGCTCCGGCGTGATCGCCTGCTCGAGCAGCCGGCGCAGCTCGGCCACCTGCTCCAGCCACGCGGAGTCGTTGAGCCCTGCCTCCTCGGCGGTGCGCGACAGCTCCGCGACGCGGCGGCGCAGCTCCTCGGCCCGCTGGATCACCGCACGCTGGTCGGCGCCGATCTCCCCCGCGCGCTCCGCAGCCTGATAGCCCAGCTGCTCCCGCGCGTCGCCCGGCCGGCCCGCGCCCGACGTGCGCTCGCGCTCCCGCGCCAGATCCTGCGTGGCGCGCCCGAGCTCCTGCTGCGCCCGCACGACCGAGTCGGTCGCCGCGGCAAGCGAGCGGACCTCGCGCCGCGCCGCCTCGCGCAGGTCCGCCAGCGACGGCAGCCGCAGCGCGTACTCGCGCGTCTCCGCCGTCTGCGGACGCGGGGCGTTGTCCCACACGCGCGCGCGGAAGAACGCGGTGTCGCCGGGGAGGAACCCCCGCCCGTTCAGGTCCAGCACCCACTGCAGGATCGCGCGCTCGAGCCCCCCCGCGGGCAGCGGCACCGTGTCCACCCGCGGCCTCCCGGCGATGCCGAGCCGGCTCACGCGGCGGCTCACGACCGCGGCGCGCGTGACGCGGTGATCGTCACGGAGGTCCAGCACGAGCAGCTGCTGCAGCGAGGTCGGCGCGGTCGTGTCGACCCCCGGGACGGGAACCGCGACCGCCGGCGCGCTGTCCGGAATCGCCCGGACCACGAGCCCGCCTCCGGGGCCGTCCACCGGCCCCTCCGCGCCCGCCAGCGCCAGGCTCCACACGCCCGACCCCTCGACGGGGAGCGTGCCGCGGAACGCGTCGCCCACCGTCGCGAGGGGAACACGCCGGTCGCCACTGACCCACGCCGCCCGCTCGAGCGGGACGCTCGCCCGCCCGGTCGCCGTGATCCGCGTGCCGACGGGGAGGAGCAGCGTGTCCGGGCCGACGGCGAGCGGCTCGTCTGGTCGCTCGAGGTACGCGGGGAACACGGCCAGCAAGTCGAGATCGGTGACGAACGCCGGGAACGTCACGTGCACCCGCGCCGTATCCGACGCGCGGCCGCCGCTCTCGGCGTAGAGGTAGCGATCGGCGTCCAGCGGCCCGATCGGGCGCGTCGCGCGCCCGGCGCTGTCGAGCGCGAGCGTGGTGGCGCGCCACGGCTCGCCCGGCGCGCGCTGGTAGAGCAGCGCCGTGCGGCGGCCCGCCGCGCGTACCGAGACCCTCACCACGTCGCCCCGTCGCACGGTCTCAGCATCCACGGCGAGCGTCACGGGCCCGTGCGCGCGCCGCATTGTCGCCAGCGGGTGCCACAGCGCGGAGACACCGCGCTGCGGCCCGCTGGCGACGAACAGTAGCAGCCCGGCGGCGGCCACCACCACGCCTTGGCGCAGGTCGCGGCGCCGCGGCGCCGCGATCGCGGCGGCCGCCTCGGCATGGTGCGCCTCGAGCCACGCGCCCATCTGGCGGTCCGCCAGCCCGGCCAGCTCGGCGCTGCCCTGGGCCACCGGCTCCGCGAGCCCCGCCAGCACGCCGCGCCGGAGTCCCGCCCGGCGCTCGACATCGCCCGCCAGCGCGGCGCGCGAAGCGGCGCGCAGCCGCCGCAGCCCCAGCCCGGTCGCGCCGACCAGCACGCCACCCACCGCCAGCCAGATCCCGAGCACCACCTCGGGCGCGTGCCGATACAGCCCCGCCCGCTCCAGCACGATGCCGAGCATCAGCACCGCCGCGCCCGTGCCGCACGCCACGAGGGCGGTCGCGACGGTGGCGCCGCGCCGCACGCGCCGGCGCTCGCGCTCCAGCCAGTCGCGCACGCTCATCGGGCCGCCGTCACCGCGTAGGTGAACAGGTTGACGCCCATGCGCAGCGCGGCCTCGCGGATTGGCGCGGGGTCATGGTGCACGTCGGGGTCCTCCCAACCGTCACCGAGGTCCGACTGATACGAGTAGTACACGACCAGCCGGTCGCCCAGGAAGATGCCGAGGCCCTGCGCCGGCTTGCCGTCGTGCTCGTGCACCTTGGGGATTCCGCGCGGAAAGCGGTTCACGATGTGGTAGATCGGATGGTCGAGCGGGACGTCGACCAACGCGTGATCGGGGAACACGCGGGCGATCTCCCGCCGGAACGACGCGTCCATCCCGTAGTTGTCGTCCGCGTGGAGAAAGCCGCCCTGCTCGAGGTACTGGCGCAGCACCGCGACCTCGCCGTCGGTGAACCGCACGTTGCCGTGCCCGTTCATGTAGAGGTAGGGGACGTCCCAGAGCTCGGGCCCGGTGAGCGTGACGGTCACCTCGCGATCGGCCACGGGCAACCCGGTCTCCGTGCGAATCGCCGCCAGCAGGTTGGGCAGGCTCGACGGGTTTCCGTACCAATCGCCGCCGCCGTCGTACTGCAGCCGCCCGATGGTCATGGTGCGCGCCGCCGGAAGGGCGGCGCGGGCGAATCCGCTCAGCCCGAGCGCGGTGAGAAGCGGGAAGACGAGACGCGGTCGGCCAATCCTCACAGCTCGGTGACCAGGCGGTAGGCCTCGTTGCGGGGGAGGGCGAACTCCTCCACCAGGCGTCGCACGACATCGCGCCGGCTGGTACCGGCCGCCAGCAGCTCGGCGGCGCGTCCACGCGCCTGCGGCGGGGTCGGCGCGGGTCCCGGATCGGATCGTCCCGCCACCACCACGGTGAGCTCGCCGCGCGGCTCGTGTGCCTCGTAGTAAACCGCCAGCTCCCCGAGGGTTCCGGCCCGCACCTCCTCGTGCAGCTTGGTGAGCTCGCGCGCCACCGCGGCGGCGCGCTCCGCCCCGCAAACGGCGCCCAGGTCCGCGAGCAAGCGCCCCAGGCGGGGGGCCGCTTCGAACAGCACGACGGACCAGCGGGCCTGCGCGGCGTGCGCGAGCAGGGCCACCCGCTCCGGCCCCCGCCGTGGGACGAAGCCGAGAAACGTGTAGCGATCCGCGCTCAGCCCCGACACGCTGAGCGCCGCCGCCACGGCCGACGGCCCCGGCACGACGGCGACCGGGCAGCCGGCCGCGCGCGCCCGGGCCACCAGCTCGGCCCCGGGGTCGCTGATCGTCGGTGTCCCGGCGTCCGTCACCAGCGCCACGGACGTGCCGGCCGCGAGCATCTGCACGATGGCGGTCAGGCGGCCCGGCGGGGAATGCGCGTGGCAGCTCACCAGTCGGGGATGCGCGTCGAGGTGGCTCAGCAGCGCGCGGGTCCGCCGCGTGTCTTCCGCGGCGACGAGGGCGACGGCGCGCAAGGTGTCGGCGCCACGCGGGGAGAGGTCAGCGAGATGGCCGAGCGGGGTGGCGACGACGAAGAGCGTGCCGGGGGTCACCACTCGACGGGCCACGGCAGCCGGGTGTAGAAGCCGGCCCGCTGCAGCACGTAGCGCTGCTCGCGCGTGGCGTCGCGCACCACCCCCGGGGCCACGCCGGGTGCGATGATCTCGAGCTGCTCGAGCAGCTGCAGCGCCCAGTCGGCGAGCCCGGACGTCATGGCCTCCGGCGTCGTCACCACCGGGACGGGCGGCTTGCCCCGCTCCGCCCCGAGCACCGCGAGCGACCCGTGGATCGGGGCGAGCGTGTCGCGCAGCGACAGCGCCCGGCGCATCGCCTCACCGGGCACCTCGCGCTCGGCGACCTCGATGATGCGCCAGAACACCTCGCGGTAGGCGTCGATCAGGGCCGGCGGCGGCTGGGCCGGCAGCTCGTCGGTCGCGGGAAACACGCTCACCGCCACGGTCCCGGCCGCCGCGCGCGCCGCCAGGCGGGCCAGCAGATCCGCCGGCGGCGGGCTGTCGCCCGGCGCCTCGGCGGCGTACGCGGTGCGCGGCTCGCCCTGTTCGAGCCGCAGATACGACACCTGGCCGTCGATGATCAGCTCGACCACGCCGGAGTACCGCTCGTCCCGGAGCGCGTCGAGCACCCGGGCCCGGTCGGCGGCGGCGGCGTGCGGCCGGGCGGGCGCCGCGCCACTCTGGTACATCCACGCCAGCTGCTCGAGGGGCGCCTCGCAAAACAGCAGCTCGCCGCGCGCCAGCTGCTCGCGCATCCGGCGCAGCGCGGCGGCGAGTGGCACGACCGACCGGCCGGCGGTGGTGAACGAGACCGCCGTCGTCAGGTCGCCACCGCGCAGAAACAGCAGGAGCAGCTCGTCCGACAGGTAGACCGCGATGTAGCCGTCGACCCGCCCGTCGCGGTCGTTCTTGGCGAAGTGGACCAGGTTGTCGAGATGGATGAACGCAATCCGCGTCCGGGCGATCTGGACCCGGCGCGCGGGGAACTGCAGATCGGCCAGCCGGACCGGCGTCCCGCCTAGAATCGCAACGCTGGGCCGCACACGGATCCGGGCGGCCCGTTCCCGGGCGCCCGTCTTTCGCGGTGGAGCATCACCGGAGGTGCTGCTCGACCTTCGCGGTGAGCTGGGACTTGGGCACCGCGCCGACCACCGAGTCGACCAGCGCGCCGTCCTTGAAGAACAGCACCGACGGGATCGACCGGACGTTGAACCGCGCCGGCGTGCGCGGGCTCGCGTCCACGTCCAGCTTGGCGACCTTGAGTCGTCCGCCGTACTCGCCGGCCAGCTGCTCGACGTACGGCGCGATGATTTTGCAGGGCCCGCACCACGCCGCCCAGAAGTCCACCATCGCCAGGCCCTGATGCTGCTCGATCTCGGTCGCGAAATCCGCGTCCGTCACGTGCTGCGTCCCTGCCATCGTCTGCTCCCTCGCATTATGTTCTGCGCGCGGGCGCGCCGCTCGCGCCGCTCCGCCCGAGGAGGTTTCGTGCCGCTATCCCAAGCCACCATCGCGCACGTCGGGATCGCCGTCCCCCATCTCGAGGAGGCGCTCGCGTTCTACCGCGACGTGCTCGGCCTCACCCCGGGGGCGCCCGAGGTCGTCGACGGCGCGCGCATCGTCACGCTGCCCGTCGGCGACGCGCAGGTGGAGCTGCTGTCGCCCCTGTCAACCGACAGCCCCATCGCGAAGTTCCTGGCGCGGCGCGGGCCGGGCATCCACCACCTGTGCCTGCGCGTGCCGGACCTGGATCGGGCGCTCGCGGCGTGCCGCGCACGCGGCTACCGGCTCGTGGACGAGACGCCCCGCGCGGGGCATGGCGGGCGCCGCATCGCGTTCCTGCACCCCAAGGCCACCGCCGGCATCCTGCTCGAGCTGACCGAGTAGCGCCTCAGCTGCACGGGATCGCCGGGTTCCCGGCCGCCGAGAGGTCGATTGAGGACACCAGCCAGCCGCCCTTGTAGCGCACCAGCGTGAACGGCACGACGGGCGTGCACCCCCGGCGCGTGAGCTGGACCTGCACTTGCTGCTCGCCGGTTGGCGCGGCCTGCGTTCCGGGGACGATCGTGTAGCTCTCGTGCGCCAGGTACGACTGGATGATGACGAGACGTTTGTGGAGCTCGTCGCGCGCCATCCTCTGGGACGCCGGGCCCTTGCTCGTCCCCCACAAGTTCCCCAGCGTGGAGAGGTCGTTGGCCTTGACCGCCGCCATGAACCGCTCGATCAGAACGGCGGGATCCTGGGGCGTGGGACCTGCCGTCGCCGATGGCCGGCCACAGCCCGCGCCGAGCAGGGCCGCGGCGATCAGGGCAGGCGCGAGCAGCCGCAGCCGCACTAGCGTATTAGAGTTCACCAGAGGAACGTACGAACTTGGGGAAACGGGGGCAAGCGCGCATGCGGCTCTACGTGAACGTGGATCACGTCGCGACGGTGCGACAGGCGCGCCGGGCCGCGGAGCCGGATCCCGCGGAGGCGGCGGCGCTCTGCGAGGCGGCGGGAGCGGACGGCATCACCGTGCACCTGCGCGAGGACCGTCGCCACATCCGCGACGACGACGTGCACCGGCTCGCGGCCCGGGTGAGCACCGTGCTCAACCTCGAGCTGGCCTCCGCGCCCGACATCGTCGCGCTAGCGGCGCAGCTCAAGCCCCATCAGGCGACCTTCGTGCCCGAGCGGCGGCAGGAGATCACCACCGAGGGCGGCCTGCAGCTCACCGCACCCGGCAGCCCGGACGCCGCGCTGGTGGACGCGATTGCCCGGCTGCGCAATGCGGGCGTCCGGCTGAGCCTGTTCGTGACACCCGACCTGCCCACGCTCGACGTGGCCGCGCGACTCGGCGTGGACGCTGTCGAATTGCACACCGGCGCCTATGCCAACGCGTTCCCGCAGTCGGGGCGGCAGCTCGAGCAGTTGTGCAACGCCGCCCGCCACGCCCGGAGCCTCGGACTCGCGGCGCACGCCGGGCACGGGCTCACGTATCAGAATGTGGCTGCGGTGGCCGCGATCGCCGAGATCGAAGAGCTCAACATCGGACACAGCATCGTGAGCCGGGCGATCATGGTGGGCATGGCCGCGGCCGTGGCGGAAATGCGGGCCATCGTGGACGCGGCGCGCGTTGACCAAGCCAAGGCCCGACCGTAGTTTAGCCTCGACCTCTCGGCCCGGTTCCGAATGGACAAGCAGCTCGGCATGGCGGAGTTCTTCACGATGGAGGCCGGCGAGTATCTCGAGCGGCTCGATACGCTCGTGTCCACGCCGGGCAACCCCAACGGCGAGGAGTTCCAGCGGCTGACGCGAGCCCTCCGGGGCGCGGCGCTCATGGCGAACCAGCAGCCGATCGCCGCGGTGGCGGGGGCGTTCGAGCAGGTGGCGCGCGCGGTCCGCGAAGGCCGGCGGTCGTGGGACGAGGCCACCCGTCAGCTGTCGATCCGGGCGGTCGACGATCTCAAGCTGTACGTCCGCCGCGTGCGTGAATGGGCGGACAGCGACACGGCGCGGGCTCGCGATCTCGCGTCGGCGCTCGAGGCCGTCGGCGGCAAGGCCCCGCATGGCACGCCGCGCGCCCACACGTCCAGCCCCGACGCGGGGACCCGCGCGTTCGTGGCGCGGGAGGCGGCCGGTCTCGCCAGCGCGCTCGCCCGCGCGGTGGCCGCGCTGGAACGCCACGGCACCCCCCACGAGCCGCTGCAGGCGGTGGCGCAGGTCATGCAGCCGCTCCGGGGCCTCGCGAGCCTCGGGGAATTCCCACCGCTCGGGGATCTGCTCGACGGGATCGATCGCGCGGTGACCGCGATCACGCGCGCTCCCGAGCTGCCGGATGGCGCCGCCGAGGTGCTCGACTCCAGCGCCAAGGCGCTCACCCAGGCGACGCGCGAGCTCGCGACCGCCGGTCGCGCCGACGTCGAGTCCGTCGAGATTCGACGCTTCGCGGACGGCCTCCGACGATTGCTCGGCCTGGACGAGCCCGCCGTGCGGATCGAGACGCTCTACCCGGACGACCCCGGTCCCCATGTGCTCGAACGCCTGCCCCCCTCGTCGCCGGAGCCGGAGCTCGGACGCGTGGAGCTGGTGGCGCTGGGCGAGCACCTCAAGCAACTGGCGAACGGCATCGAGCAGGCGTCGGCCCCGACCCTGCGGGCGCTGCGGGCGCTCGCGCTCGCCGACACGCTGCGCACGCTCGAGCACGGGGTCGGCCCGCACCTCCGGTCCGCGGCGGCCAGGTTCGCGCGCGCCGGCCGCGACGCGATCGCCCACGGAACACCGATCAGCAATCCGGGCGGCTTTGCGGGTGCGCTGCGCCATGTCGGCACCGCGCTCGGCATGGAAGAAGAGAGCGCGCTCGCCACCCTGGCCGACGAGCTGCAGGCGCTCGTGCCGGCAGCGCACCCCGCCGCTCCGGCTGCCGAGCCCTCGCCCACGCCATCCCGACCCGCCGCACCCCCGGCTCCCGCCGCGGCTGCGCCGGCCCCCGCGCCCACCCCCAGCCGCGTCGCCGCGGGGCCGCCATCTCCGGCCACCGCGCCGGAAGCCGGGGACGAGCCGGCCGATCTTGCCGGCAGCCTGATGCGGTACTGGCGCTACCTCGACACGCTGGGTCTCGGCACGCCGTCGCTCACCGAGCTCCTCGCGGGTCCTCCGGCGGATCCGCGGCGGGCCCGCGTCGCGCCGCCAATACCGGCACCGGCCCGCACCGCGCCCGCCGCCGCACCCGTGACGGCCGCGCCGACCGCGGTCGTTCCCATCACGGACCTCTGCTACCGCGGCGCGGCCGCCCTGCAGCGGGCGGCGAGCCTCCGCGCCAACGTGGAAGCCCTGTTCGCGGCGGGCGTCCCCGCGGCCGAAGTGCGCGACCTCGTCGAGGAAGTGTTCGACCTCGTCCAGCTCGGTCTCGACACCGGCGCCTGACGTGCGCCTCCGGTGGTCCGGGGCCATCGGCGTCGTCATCACCCTGCTGCTGCTGTGGTGGGTCCTGCACGACGTGTCACCCGCGGAAGTGTGGCGCCAGATCCGCTCCGCGCACTGGGGCTGGCTGCTCGCCGCGACGGGCGTCGCGACGCTCGCGTTCCCGCTCCGCACTATCCGGTGGCGGGTGCTGCTCCGCTACGAGGGGGCGCCCCTCCCGTGGATCCCGCTGTGGCACGCCACCGCGATCGGCTTCATGGCCAACAACCTGCTGCCGGCCCGCGCCGGCGAAGTGGCCCGCGCGTACGCCGTGGCGCAGCTCACCGGCACCCGGTTCACCACGGCGGTGGCCTCGGTCGCCGTGGAGCGGATCTTCGACGGCGTCGTCCTGCTCGCCCTGCTCGTCCTCGGGCTCGGCGCCGGCGGCTTCGGGGGGCAGACGACGATCGCCGGCGTGCCGGTCGCGCGATTCACGACGTGGTCGGCGCTGGTCTTCGGCGGCCTCCTCGTGGCCGCGCTGGTGGTGGTCGCCGTGCCGGCGCTCACGCTGCGGATCGCGCGGAGCGTGACGCGCGCCGCGCTGCCGGACCGCTGGGCGCACCGCGCCATGGATCTGATCGAGGGCCTGCTCGACGGCCTGTCGGCGCTGCGGGCGCCGCGGCGGTTCGCGGTCGTCGTGTGGTGGTCGGTCGTGCTGTGGACCACCAACGCGGCATCGTTCTGGCTCGTTTTCCGGGCGTTCGGACTGTCGCTTTCGTGGGGGCCGGCGCTGGTGCTCCAGGGTGTGATCGCCTTCGGCGTCGCGGTCCCGTCGACCCCGGGGTTCTTCGGCCTGTTCGAAGGCGCGACCCGCGCCGCGCTGACGCTCTACGCGGTGCCGGCCACCGTGGCCGTCTCGCTCGCCGTCGGCTACCACGTCTGCGGGTTCGTGCCGATCACGCTGCTGGGCCTCTGGTCGCTGTGGCGGGCGAACCTCCAGCTCAGCGACCTGCGGGCGCGGGCCGCGGGCGCGGCGGCGTGATGGCCGGCGGGGCACCGCAGAGAACGCAGAGCGCGCAGAGAGACAGATGACCACGCCTACCACCGCGACCGTCGCAACGACCAAGACCACTTCTGCGGTCTCTGCGTGCTCCGCGGTCCATTATGGCCCACGCGATGCCTGACCGCGTCACGATCGCCGCGCACGCCAAGGCGAACCTCTTCCTCCGGGTGCTGAGCCGCGAGACGTCGGGCTACCACAGTCTGGAGACGCTGTTCGTCCTGCTCGAGCTGGCCGACGAGCTGACCGTTGAGCGAACCGGGAGCGGGATCGAGCTGACGGTGGAAGGCGCAGACACCGGTCCGGTCGAGGACAACCTCGCCTACCGGGCGGCCCGGATGGTGCTCGAGGCCACGGGGCAACGGTTCGGCGTGCGGATGCATCTGGTGAAGCGCATCCCGGTCTCGGCGGGACTGGGGGGCGGCTCGAGCGATGCCGCGGCGGCGCTGCACGCGGCCAACGCGCTCGCGGGAAACGCGATCCCGCCAAACGAGATCCTCCAGCTCGCGGCGCGGCTGGGGAGCGACGTCCCGTTCCTCGCGAGCGGTGCGCCGCTGGCCCTGGCCTGGGGCCGCGGCGAGCGGATGTTCCGCATTGCGTCACCGTCGCCGGCCCCCGCCCTGCTGGTGCTGCCGCCGTTCGGCGTGAGCACACCCAAAGCGTACGAGCTGCTCGATCAGGGACGCGACTGGGGCCACCCGCGCGGCCCCGTCGTGCTCGATGCCGCGGCGTTCGGCACTTGGGGCGGGATCGCCCGGCTCGGCGGCAACGACTTCGAGGTTCCCGTGTTCGGCAAGGAGCCCGTGCTGCGCGCGCTGTACGAGAAGCTGTGCGCCACGCGGCCGCTGCTGGCGCGGCTCTCCGGATCCGGCTCGGCCCTGATCGCGCTGTATCGCTCGGCAGGCGATCGGGACGCCGCGGCGCTGGAGATAGGCGAGCGAGGCCACCGACTGCTGTCCACCATGACGCGCGCCGCGCCCGCCCCCGGGCCGCTCGCGACGTGAGCCGGTACACGCCACACGCCATACCCGCACGAATGAGGCGAGGGCGAGGCTCGGCACCTCACACCCTGAAGCCGCCGACCGCAGGAGCTCGACCACCATATGTCGCTGGGGATAGCCGCCGAGGCATGGTGCCCGATCGAGCATCTCCACGGCATCCGAGATCGGGGAGAATTTCAAGGCCATCAACTGGACGCCCTCAAACTGGAAGGCACCCTCCACACTTCCGTCTCCTCTATAGTAGCGAACGTGGTGCAGCCCCAGGCGCTTCATCCGGTCGTCGGCCATGGCCATCGCACCTTCGATGGCCCCGAGCTCCGGCGGAAGGACGTGCGCACGCTTGGGCTTCAGGGTGTCGAAGAATCCGATGTGGTAGTCCGCCTCGTCGTTGAGGGACAGGACCAGCGCTACTTCCAGCAGGCTATGATGCAGGTTCGCCACGATGGTCCCCAGGGGCAGCATGTGGTAAGCGGCCGTCATCTGGAGCTGAGGCGGGACGAGCGGCGCCACCACCTCGAGCGCAAAGACGCAGTCGGCGGTGGTGCCCGAGATATCGCACGCGACTACCAGGCCGAACAGTCGGTCGAGTTGCAGGACGCTGCTGGTTCCGGCGGCGCGTTTTCCGGCCATGCCGGCGAAAGCACTCGGGTCGCGCATGTGCGGCAGGAGGTGAGGCGGCAGCTCGTAATGCCCGGACTTCCTGACTCGCAGGCCCTTTCCAAACGCCTGGCCTGGACGGAACGCTTCCTTGACAGTGTCCCCACCGCACAGTCCGCCTGCTTCCACCCATGCTCCCGCCAGGCGGATCACGTCGGCGCAATCGGTGGCGTCCAGCTTCCTCAGGAGCACCGGGGACTGCGACGACAGGGTGAGAGCGGCCGCGTTCTTCTGCACCTTGTCGTACAACCGCAAGCTGGGCTCCTGCTTCATGGCCTTATCAATCGCCTTGAAGGGGCCCTCCCCCATCATGCGCATCAACGCCTGAGCGACGCGCTGAAGCTTCTGCAGCGCCAGCCCGCTGTCGAACACGCCCAGGACCGTCCTGGCGAAGTGTGCTTCCACTTCCTGTCGTTCTCTGGCCAGCCGGCGCAGCCCCTCGGGGTCATCTATGGCTCGGATTTCCTGCAGCACCCTGGCCTCCTATGCGTGACCCTGCCGTTGGCCGTTAGCCGTTGGCCGTTGGCGGTTGGCCGTTGGCCGATGACCGACGGCTCGATGGCGCCCGCGCTCCGGTGGTTGAGCCGGCCGTATTGAGCCGGGATGGCAGAGTGTAAGGGGGGGGCGAGTTGGATGGCCCGGGGGAACGCCTCGGCGCCGATACGGCGGCAAGCAGGTCCCGCGCGTGGAGCGAGGGAACGGCGGTGCGTGAGTTTTAGCCTCGAGGCTGCCCAGGGTGACGGCACATGCCCCCCCGTGGTTTGCCTCCCGCGCTCGGTAGTATAGGTATCGGTCGGGGGGATGGCTAGAGAAGTCCCGGGACGGCCGCGGCACGCTACCCGCTGCACGCTGCACGAATCCCGATCCCACCCTAAATTGGAGCTTTCGGACACTGCCCTCTCGTCCAACGGCAGGACACCGGACTTTGGATCCGGGAATGCAGGTTCGAATCCCGGGGGGGCAATGCGGGGGACACCGTCGGGAGGAGTCGTGAAACGTCTCGTGCCGTTCCTTGCCGCCAGCGCCGTCCTGGCCGCCTCCTGCCGCGGGCCCGCCGCCCACCCTCTGACGGCCGCGCACGCGGCCGCCATTCGGGACAGTGTGCAGGCCACGCTCGACGCGTTTCGCCGATACTCCGCGGCCGGGCACTGGGATTCCCTGGCGGCCCTCTACGCCAGCGACGCCGATTTCCGGTGGCTGGAGCAGGGAGCGGTCCGGTACCGCTCGGCGGGCCAGGTCCGGGAGTCGCTGCGCCGCGCGTCGCCTGCAACGGGCATCGAGACCGACTACTGGGACACCGAGATCGTGCCGCTCGCCCCGGGCGTGGCGACGGTCGCTACGGCGTTTCACGCCAAGTTCCTGGAATCCGGCCGATCCACCGGCCGGGAGTTCGCCGGTGTGCTGGACATGACGCTGGTGCACCGGGAGGGGGGCTGGCGCATCCTGATCGGTCACAGCTCGTCGCGCCCCTCGCCCGACTGACGCGCGCCGTCCCCGCGGCCAGCCCGGTGGTGGCGTGAGCGCGGCCCGACCCGCCCTATTCCTGCTCTTCCTGGCACCGGTGCTGGGGGAGTTGGTATCCGGACATCAGCCCCCCGCCGAGTTCTTCAACCCCATCAGCTTCGCCGCCACCGCCCTCCCTTATGGCTGCGGCGCGCTGCTCTGCCGCGAATTCACCCGACGCTGGCACAAGGGATGGCCCAGCCTGCTCCTCCTCAGCGTCGCCTACGGCCTCTACGAGGAGGGCGTGGTTTCGCGTGCGCTGTTCGACCCCCAATGGTACGAGCTCGAGGCGATCGGCCGATATACCCATGTCGCCGGGATCAACTGGACGTACGGCATCATGCTGATCCACTTCCACGCCGCCATCAGCATTCTCTCCAGCGTGATGCTGACCGAGCTGCTGTTCCCGGAGCGGCGGCACGCGCCCTGGCTCACCAGCGGTCAAGCGGCGCTGTGCGGGGGGGTGCTGGCCCTTTGGGCACCTGTGCTGGCGTGGCTGGCCCGGGCCGACCACCCGCTCTACGTGCCCCCGCCGGCGCTGTGGGCGCTTACCACCCTCGTGCTGGTGGGCCTCGTCGTCGCCGCTCGATTGGTCACCGCCCGCCCGCTCCCGATCGTGGACCGCCGGGTGCCTCACCCGCGCCGGTTCCTGGTCGTGGGTGCCGTGAACATGATGGTCGTCTTTGCCACGGTCTTCGTCTTGCCCGAGCAGGGCATCCGGCCCCCCCTCATCGCTCTGGCGGCCTTCCTGCTCGCGTGCGACGGCCTGACGCTCTGGCTGCTGCTCCGCTGGTCCGGGAACACCTACGGGTGGGACGACCGGCACCGGCTGGCGTTGGTGGCCGGCTTGCTGGCGTTCTTCGTGCTGTTCGGGGTGATGAGTGACCTGGAGCAGTTCGAGGGAAAGAGCCTGGTCGGCCTCGCGGTCGTGCTCGCCCTGTGGCGGTTGAGCCGCCGTGTCGCCGAACGGGCGCGGGTGCGCGGTCCCGAGTCCCACGTGGCGAGCTGACCTGGGAGGGACAGGTCAACGGGTCGCCGCAATCACCACCACGGCGTGCACGGCTCGCTCCGGCGCTGCACGCTGCACGATTCCCGATCCAGCCTTACATTGATGCCTCATACGCTGCCCTCTCGTCCAATGGCTAGGACACCGGACTTTGGCTCCGGGAATCCAGGTTCGAATCCTGGGGGGGCAATGGGGGGGGAGTGACGCCGACACCGGTCTCCGACATCCGGCACGAGCCCGGCCGCTTCACGCTCGACGTGGACGGCGAGGTCGCCTATCTCGCTTACCGCATGCTGGACGACCATACCATCGACTACGCCACGACCTTCGTCCCGCCGGCGCTGCGCCTGCGCGGGGTCGGCTACCGGCTGGTCGAGCACGCGCTGGCGTACGCGGCGGAGCGGCGGTTCACCGTCGTGCCGAGCTGCTGGTTCGTGAGACGCGTGATGGACGCCGCGCGCGGATAGCGTGCGCAGGCGTCGCGGCTCGCCGGCGGCATCCGCACTACCGTAAGTCGATCCGCCCGGCTATGTTAGGAGGCTCTCATGGCGGAAGTCTCACTGTCCCGGACAGACATGCTGCTCCTTTCCGGCACGGCCAACCGGCCGCTCGCCGAAGAGGTCGCCGGGCAGTTGGGACAGCCGCTGTGTCAGCTAACGATCCGCCGGTTCGCGGATGGGGAGATCTTCGCGCGAATCGACGAGAACGCACGGGGGCGGGATGCCTTCATCATCCAGCCGACGAACCCGCCGGCGGAGAATCTCGTCGAGCTGCTGCTCCTGATCGACGCGGCCCGGCGCGCGAGCGTGGCGCGGGTCAACGTGGTGACGCCGTATTTCGGCTACTCGCGGCAGGATCGTAAGGATCAGCCGCGCGTGCCGATCAGCGCCAAGCTGATGGCGAACCTGATCACGACGGCGGGGGCGGAGCGGGTGCTCGGGATGGACTTCCACGCGCACCAGATGCAGGGGTTCTTCGACATCCCGGTGGATCATCTGTACGCGTCGCCGGTGTTCGTGCAGCACTACCGCCAGAAGCGTCTCAAGGACCTGGTGGTGGTCGCGCCGGACGTCGGGAGCGCCAAGATGGCGCGTGGGTTCGCGAAGCGGCTCGACGCGTCGCTCGCGATCATCGACAAGCGCCGGCCCTCGGCCAACATCGCCGAGGTGGTGAACGTGGTCGGCGAGGTGGGTGACCGGGATTGCCTGATCGTGGACGACATGATCGACACGGCGGGCACCATGACGGAAGCGATCCTCGCCCTGACCAAGCTGGGCGCGCGGGAGGTCTACTGCTGCGCGACGCACGCGCTGCTGTCGGGGCCGGCGGTGGATCGGCTCAGCGCGACGCCGGTGAAGGAGGTCGCCGTGACCAACACGATCCGGTTGCCCGAGGAAAAGGAATTCGATCGCCTGAAGACGCTCTCGATCGCGGGACTGTTGGCCAAGGCGATCCGGTACACGCACAGCGACCAGTCGGTCAGCTCGCTGTTCGATTGAGGTAGGAGACAGACCCGATGTCCCAGACGATTTCGATTGCCGTCGAGCGACGCACGGCCAGTGGCAAGGGCGGGGCCCGCCAGCTGCGGCTGCACGGCCGGGTTCCCGCCGTGATCTATGGACACGGCCGCGCGCCGGAGGCCCTCTCGATCGGGGCCAAGGACCTGGAGCGGGCGCTCACGGGCATCGCCGCCGAGGCGACGCTGTTCGAGCTGGCGCTCGACGGCACTCCGGTGCGGGCGCTGATCCGGGAGATTCAGCGCCACCCGTACCGGCCCCAGATCATCCACGTCGACTTCTACGAGATCCACGCCGGCGAGAAGGTGGCGCTCGAGGTGCCGATCCATCTCGTGGGCGCGCCGGACGGCGTGCGCAACGGCGGGGGCGTGCTCGACCAGCTGATCCGCGAGCTGAGGATCCGCGTCCTGCCGACGGACATCCCGGAGCACATCGACGTCGACGTGACCGAGCTGCGCGTCGGCCAGTCGCTGCACGTGAGCGACCTCACCATCCCCAACGCCGAGATCCTCAGCGAGCCGACCACCGCGGTCTGCACGGTCGTGCCGCCGCGCGTCGAGGCCGAGGAGGTCGCCCCCGTCGTCACGCCGGAAGAGGCCGCCGAGCCCGAGCTGATCCGCAAGCCGAAGGAAGAGGAAGAGGGCGAGGAAAGCGAGGAGTAACCGCTGCGCGCGATCGTTGGTCTCGGGAACCCCGGCGTTGGGTACGCGGCGACGCGGCACAACGCCGGGTTCGTTTTGACGGACCTGCTGGCGGAGCGCTGGGGCCTGCCGCCGTTCCGCCGGGTGGGTCCGGCGCGCGTGACGCACGGCGAGGTGCTGCGCCAGACCGTGCTGCTGGTCAAGCCGCACACGTACATGAACCGCAGCGGCGACGCGATCGGCCCGCTGCTCGAGGAGCCGGACTTCAGCCCGGCGCGCGACCTGCTCGTGCTGGTGGACGACGCCGCGATCCCGCTCGGCACGTTCCGGCTCCGCGCCCGGGGCTCGCCGGGCGGTCACAACGGGCTCAAGAGCATCGAGGCGGCGCTGCGCTCCCGCGAGTACGCCCGGCTCCGCATCGGGGTCGGCCCCGCCCCCGAGGGACTCGACGATCTCGCCGATTTCGTGCTCGACGGGTTCGACGACGCGGAGGTGCGCACGCTGGAGGCGCTCCGGCCCGCGATGATCGAGGCGGTCGCGTGCTGGGTCGCCGAGGGCATCGAGACCGCGATGGCGCGGTTCAACCGGACGCCCCCGCGCCCCGCCGACGACCTCTGAGCGCGGGCTCGGCGCCGAGCGGTGAGCGGTGAGGAGTCGGCGGTTGGCGGTTGGCAGACTCCCGCGTTAGCTTTCGCGGTTCGAAAACCCGTCCCCTGCTCCGCGCCGCACCGGCCGGGGCCCAACGTCCACAGGGAGGTGCGATGTCTCGTCGCTACGAGATCGTCTACATCATGGACAGCGCGCTGGAGGAAGCCCAGGTGAACGAGCACCTGGAGCGGATGCACGCGCTGCTCAAGTCGCCGGACAAGCCGGAGCCGGTCACGGACTCGAACCACTGGGGCAAGCGGACGCTGGCCTACCCCATCAAGGGCAAGGAGGTCGGCTACTACGTGGTCACGCACTTCGAGGCCGATCCCACAGCGCTGCCCGAGTTCGAGCGGGCGATCAAGCTCAACGAGAGCGTGATCCGCCACCTGCTGATCCTCAACGAGGGCGAGGCCCCACGACCCGTGCGGGTCTCTCCTCCGTTCGATGACGACGAGGGCGAGGACGCGGAGGAGAACGACTGATGCGGCGCCGTGCGAAGACCTGTCCCGTGTGCGAGCTGGGGGTGCGCGTGGTGGATTACAAGGACGAGCGCCTGTTGTCCCGGTTCACGACCGAGCGCGGCAAGATCCTGCCCGCGCGGCTTTCCGGCATGTGCGCGCGGCATCAGCGCCAGCTGTCCGGCGCGATCAAGCGGGCCCGCTTCCTCGCTCTTCTGCCGTACATCCGGGGCTACGTTCGGTAGCGCGGCGGCGGCGGGGGGGCGGCGGTGACGGCTCTCGCGCTGGCGGTGGCCACTCCGGCGGCCCTGATCGCCCTGCCGGCGGCGGTGCTGCTGGCGCTCGCCGGCGGGCCCCGGCCCGGCCTGCGGGTGGCCGCCGTGGCACTCGGGGCCTTCGGGCTGTGGTGGCTGCTCGGCACCGGCGCCCTGCCGGATCAGACGTTGCGCGCCGCGGCCTTCCTCGCCACGGCCGCGTTCGTCGTGCTGTCAGCCCGCACCCCCCTGTCCGTCACGCACCGCGCGCTCCTGTCGGTCGGCGTGGCCGCCGCCGGAACCGCCGCCATATACGTGGCGTTCGGGTGGTCGTGGTCGCGCCTGCTCTGGTGGGTGGAGTTCCGGACGGGAGCCGCCTTGCGGCTGATGCTGGCGCAGATGGCCACCGCCACCGACGGCGGCGCGCTGGGGACGGCCGATTTCGAGGGGACGCTCGACGAGCTGATTCACACCAGCGGACGGCTGTTTCCCGCCGCGATGGGGCTGCAGCTGTTCGTGAGCCTCGTGCTGGCGGCCGTGCTGGTCCGACGCTTGGTCGGGCGTGCCGTGGGGGTTCCGCCCGGCCGGTTTGCGGACTTCCGCTTCTCCGAGCACCTCGGCTGGCTGCTCGCGGTGGCGCTGGTGCTGCTGGTCGTGCCGGGGCTCGCCGCGGCGCGCACGCTGGGCCTGAACGTGCTGGTCGTGATGGGAACCCTGTACGCGCTGCGTGGGCTCGCGGTGGTCGCGTTCGGGATCCGCGCCACCCGAGGCGGGCCCGTGCTGTACGCGGCGGCGGCCGTCGCGGTATTCTTCCTCCTGCCCGGCGTCGTCCTCCTGGGGGTGGTGGACGCGGGGCTGGACCTCCGACGGCGCCGGACGCCGTCCACGGGAGCCTGACCACATGGATGTGATTCTGCGACAGGACGTTACCGACCTCGGCCGGGCGGGCGAGATCGTGACGGTCAAGGAAGGCTACGGCCGAAACTACCTGATCCCGCGCGGGCTGGCCTACGCCGCCTCCGCGGGCAACAAGGCGCGGATCGCCGCGGAGGCCAAGCGGCGCGTGCACGTCGCGGCCTCGGAGAAGACCGCCGCCGAGGAGCTGGCCGCGGTGCTCGCCACGGCCGACCTGACGTTCACGGCGAAGGTCGGCGAGGGGGACCGCCTGTTCGGCTCGATCACCTCGGCCGACATCGCGGCCAAGCTCGCCGAGCTGGGGCACCCGATCGACAAGCGGATCATCGATCTGCCCGAGCCGATCAAGCTGATCGGCGTCCACAAGGTGCCCATCCGGCTGCACCACGACGTGCGGCCCGAGCTGCGGGTCTGGGTGGTCAAGGGTTGACCACGTCCGTTCCCTTCCCCGTCGGGATCGCCTACCTCGACGGTCCGCGCCTGCGCCGGTCGCTACTCGCGGCGGCTGACTGGGTTGACGCGGGGCGGGACGAGCTGAACCGCATCAACGTGTTCCCGGTGCCCGACGGGGACACCGGCACCAACTTCGCCATGACGCTGCGGGCCGTCGCCAACGGCGTGCGCCAGCTGCACGAGCGCGCCTCGCTGCCCGATGTCACCCGCACCATGGCGGAGAGCTGCGTGCTCGCGGCGCGCGGCAACTCGGGCATTCTGCTGTCGCAGTTCCTGGTGGGCTTCCGCGAGTACCTCGGCGGGCGCGCGCAGGCCAGCGCGACCGACGTGGCGGGCGCGATCCGGGCCGGGGCGGTCCGGCTGTCGGAATCGCTCGACGAGCCCGTGGAGGGCACGATCCTCACGGTGAGCCGCGACGTGGCCGACGAGGCCGAGCGGGTCGCCGGGGAGACGCACAACTTCGAGGACCTGATGCGGCGCCTGCTGGACCACGGGGAGACGTCGCTGGCGCGGACGCCCGAGCTGTTGCAGGCGCTCAAGGAGTCCGGCGTGGTGGACGCCGGGGCAAAGGCGTTCGTGCTGCTGCTCGAGGGCATCGTCCGGTTCATCGAGGGCGATCCGATCGTCCCTGTCGAGCACACGGCCGACTACGCGGTGCCGGACGCCGCCGCGCTGGCCGCGGTCGCCAGCGAGCGGGACTTCGGGTTCTGCACCGAGGTCCTGGTGCGCGCGGCGCAGCTCCCGCCCACGACGGAGGTGCGCGCGGCGCTCCGGGCGCTCGGCGGCTCGATCGTCGTGCTCAGCACCGGCGACCTGCTCAAGGTCCACGTGCACACCGAGACGCCCGATCGCGTGTTCGCGCTGGCGGCGGCGTGGGGCACGATCGAGTCCACCAAGGCGCAGGACATGCGCGAGCAGCGGCGCAGCCTGCACGGGGAAGGCCTGCGGACGCGCCCCGTCGCCCTCGTGGTCGATTCGTCGTGCGACCTCCCCGACGAGGCGCTGGACCGCCACGGCATCGTCGTCGTGCCGCTGCAGGTGATCGAGGGCGCCACGACCTACCTCGATCGGGTGGGGATCAGCCGCGACGAGCTGTACCGGCGGATGGGCGACGGCGTGATCTTCACGACCTCCCAGCCCACGCCCGCGGCGTTCGTGCAGGGCTTCGAGGATGCGCTGAGCGCCGCCGACGAGGCCATCGCGATCCTGATCGCGCGGGTGCTGTCCGGCACGCTCGGCACCGGGCAGGCCGCGGCGAAGGCGCTGCGCGGCAAGATCAGCCTGGTCGACTCGCGCTCGGCCTCCCTCGGGCTCGGGCTCCAGGCGCTGCTCGCGGCCGAGCTGCTCGAGCAGGGCTGGGCGGCCGACGCCGTGGTGCGGGAGATCACCCGGGTGCGCGACCAGTCGGGCGCCCTGTTCACCGTCGACACGTTCGAGAACCTGCTGCGCTCCGGCCGGGTGGGGCGCGGGCGGGCCTGGCTGGGCACGCTGCTCGACGTGAAGCCGATCCTCGAGCTGAGCGCCGAGGGGCGGATCGTGCCGCTCGACCGCGTGCGCGGCCGGGAGGCGCTGATTCCGCGGGTGCTGCGGCATCTCGACCGGCGGCTCACGCCGCGGCCACGGCAGCTCCGCGTCGGCATCGTCCACGCGCACGTGCCGGAGATCGCCCGGCGTCTCAAGGACGACATCCAGGCGCGGTTCACGCCGAAGGACTGCATCGTGGCCGAGGTGACCGCCGCACTCGGCGTCCACACCGGGCTCGGAGCGTGGGGTATATTCTGGCAGGTCGAGGATCCGTCCCCAACCGCCAGCTGAGTCGAGCCATCCGCCGCCAGGAACAAATCCGGTCCCGGGCCGCTAAGAAGGGGAAGGCTGCCGAAGGCGAAGTCCGTCTCGCCGCTGGGGCACTCGCCGAGCGCAAGGCGCAGGACGTGGTCGTGCTGGACCTGCGCGGGTTGAGCGAGGCGACCGACTTCTTCGTGATCGCGTCGGGCACGTCCGACACGCACGTCCGCGCCGTGGCGGAGCACGCCATGGAGCTGCTCGCCGGCGCGGGGCGGACGGCGCACCACGCCGAGGGCCTGACCGCGGGCCGCTGGGTGCTGCTCGACTATGTGGACTTCGTGGTCCACGTGTTCCACCCCAGCGCGCGGGAGTTCTACCAGCTCGAGCGCCTCTGGGCGGACGCGCCCTGCCTTGCGCTGGAGCCGGGGAGGAGCCGATGAAGCGACTGGTGATCGGCGGGCTCGCCACGCTGCTCCTGCTCGGCGCCGCGGGTCCCGCCGCCGCGCAGTACTTCGGCCAGAACAAGGTCCAGTACCGCCGCCTCAAGTTCTCCGTGCTCGCCACGCAGCACTTCGACGTGTACTTCTACGAGGGCGAGCGGGCGGCGGCGCTCGACGCGGCCCGGATGGCCGAGCGCGCGTACGGCCGGCTGTCGCGCGTGCTGAATCACCAGTACCGCGAGCGGCAGCCGATCATTCTGTTCGGGTCGCACACCGAGTTTCAGCAGAACAACATCACCGACATCGGCGACGCGACGGGGGGCGTGACCGACGCTTACCGCCACCGGATCATGCTGCCGCTCACCGGCGCGTATGCCGACTTCGAGCACGTGCTGCAGCACGAGATGGTGCACCAGTTCCAGTACGACGTGTTCGCGCGCGGCCGGATCGGGGCGGGCCTGCAGCGGCTGATCGCCGTGCAGCCGCCGCTGTGGCTGTTCGAGGGCATGGCCGAGTACCTGTCGCTCGGGCCGGTGACCCCGCTGACGGCCACGTGGCTCCGCAACGCGGCGCTCGAGGGGCACCTCCCGACGATCGACCAGATGACGAACGACCCGAGCGTGTTCCCGTACCGCTACGGGCACGCCCTGATGGCGTTCATCGGCGAGCGGTGGGGCGACGAGAAGATCGGCGAGATCCTCCACGAGGTGGCCGCGTCCGGCGTGGAGGCCGGCTTCCGGCGCGCGCTCCACATGTCGCTCGACGAGCTGTCGGAGGAATGGCATTACGCCGTCCGCAAGCAGTACCTGCCGGCGATCGCGGAGTTCGCGACGGCCCGGATGATCGCGCGGCCCGCGCTGACGCGCCGCCGTACCGGCGGGACGATGCACATCTCGCCGGCGGTGTCGCCCGACGGCACGCAGATCGCCTACCTGTCCGAGGGCCGCTCGTTCTTCATCGATCTCTGGGTGGCGGAGACCGAGACGGGGCGGGTGCTGAGCCGGCTCTCGAAGAGCGCCTTCAGCACCCAGCTCGAGAACCTGCGCTACGTGTACTCCACCGGGTCGTGGTCCGCGGACGGCCGCTCCTACGCGATTGCCGCCAAGCACGGCGGCCGCGACGACCTGGTCATCTTCGACATGCAGCGCCACAAGGTGTCCCGCCGCATCGCGGTGCCGCTGGCCGGCGCGTCCACCCCGAGCTGGTCGCCCGACGGCCGCCAGCTCGTGTTCACCGGCTCCGACGGCGGCCTGTCCGATCTGTTCGTCGCGAACGTCGACGGGTCGGGCCTCCAGCGGCTGACGGAGGACAAGTACGCCGACCTCCAGCCCGCCTGGTCACCCGACGGCCGCACGATCGCCTTCGTGACGGACCGCGGGCCCGACACCGACCTCGGCGAGCTCAAGATGGGTCCGCTGCGGATTGCGCTGTACGACCTCGGCAGCGGCACGATCCGGGTGCTGGACGGCATGACCGGCCGCAACATCAACCCGCAGTGGGCACCCGACGGCCGCTCGATCGCCTACGTGTCCGACCGCACGGGCATCGCGAACGTGTTCCTGTACGATCTCGGCGACGGCGCCGAGTACCAGCTCACCAACATCCTCACGGCGGTCACGGGGATCACGGAGCTGTCTCCCGCCATCTCCTGGGCGCAGCAGGCCGACCGGCTGGTGTTCTCGGTGTTCGAGGGCGAGGACTTCACGTTCGACGTGTATGCGCTCGACGACCCGCGCGCGCTCAAGCGCCAGCGGTGGGCGCCGGCGGCGGCCCCGGCCGCCGTGGCGGCGGCGCCGTCCGCGCCGGTCGACAGCGTGGCGGCCGTCGTCGTGACGCTTGCCCCGGACTCGCTGCGCCAGGCGGGGGCCGACTCCGCCAGGGCGGATTCGGCGCGGGCGGCGCCGGTGGCCGGCTCGTTCTACCGGGGGAGCGGGGGCATCCGCGCGTCCGGCGCCGCCCCGGCCGCCGCGCCCGCGGAGGCGCAGCCGGTATCGATCAAGGCCCTGCTCGACAGCGTCACGCTCGCGCTGCCCGACACGGCGAAGTTCAGCTACCGCGGCTACTCCGCCCGGCTCGCGCCCGACTACATCGCCCAGCCGGCGATCGGCTACACGCGCGACAACTTCGGGAACGGGTTCTACGGCGGCGCCGCCATCGCCCTGTCGGACCTGCTCGCCAACCGCCACGCCTACTTCGCCGCCCAGATCAACGGGCGGCTGGACGAGGCGCAGGCGCTGATCGCCTACAGCAACGAGGGGCACCGCACCGGCTGGCTCGTGGGCTACGAGCAATTCCCGCTGTTCTTCTACACCGGCAGCTTCTACGGCGACTCGCTGGGACTCGGGACCTCGATCTTCTCGTTCACGCGCTACATGACGCGGCGCGTGTTCGTCGAGGCCCACCGCCCGTTCGACCGGTTCCGCCGCATCGAGCTGGCGCTCCGCCTGACGGACGTGGGGATCGCCCAGCAGCAGATCGTCCAGACGTTCGACCCGCTCACCGGCGCGTTTCTCGGCGAGGACGTCCTCACCCAGGGCCTGGGCCATGACCTGTACGTGCAGCCCTCGCTCGCCATGGTGTTCGACAACTCGGTCTCCCTGTACGTCGGGCCGTGGCTCGGCCGGCGGAGCCGCTTCGAGTACGCGCCCGCGATTGGGCAGGTGCGATTCCACCAGTTTCTGGCGGACTACCGGCGCTACGATCGTCTCGTCGGACCGTTCGTGCTGGCGACGCGCACCATGTTCTTCGGCCGGTTCGGGCGCGACGAGGCGCAGTACCGGGTGGCGCTGGGCAGCACGGACTTCATCCGCGGCTACACCGTGGGGTCGCTGCGCAACCACGAGTGCACGGTCGAGTCCGCCACCTCGACCCTCACCGGGTGCGCGAGCCTCGATCAGCTGATCGGCACGCGGTTCGGCCTGTTCAACGCGGAGCTGCGGTTCCCGCTGTTCCGCCAGCTGGCGCTCGGGTTCCTGCCCGTGTGGTTCCCGCCGATCGAGGGCGCGATCTTCTTCGACGCCGGCGTGGCGTGGGAGCAGGGCACGCGCGTGGTGTGGAGCCGCGGCCCGTACGACAACCCGGCGCTGGTCCGCCAGCCGCTCACCTCCTGGGGCTTCTCCACCCGGCTGAACCTGCTGGGCTTCGCGGTCTTCCGCTTCGACTACACCAAGCCGCTCGTGCGCGCGCAGGACGTCGGCTGGTACTGGACGATCAGCCTCGGCCCCACCTTCTGACACCGCGCTTGCCGCGGCTCTGGGGGCCTTCTAGCTTCCCACCGTGCTGAACGGCCGCTCGATCGCCGCCCTGCTGCTGCTGACCTCCGCGTGCGGCACCTCCCCCGAAACCAGGCAGCTGCGCGAGGCGGTCGCCACGCGGGCCCCCGACGACGCCGGCGCCGTCGCCCTCCGGTTTGCGGCCCGCCGCGGCGCGGACGTGCGGCTGTACCGGCTGCCGGACCTCGACGCCGTGGCGTGGCGGTTCGACACGCCGGGGCTCGTGGCGGGGCGCGTGGTGGGCTACGCGGTGGACGAGGACGCCGTCTACGTGGTGTCGCCCGGCCGCCAGCTGCTCGCGCTCGACCTCGCGTCGGGACGCGCCCGGACGGCCGACACGGGGGTGACGTTCGCCACGCTCGGGCCCACCGGGGGCGTGCTGGTGGGGCACCTCGATCAGAGCGCCGACCGGTTCGACGCGCGCCGGCTCGCGCCGCTGGGGCGGGCGCCCCAGGGCACCACGCTCGCCGGCGTGTGGGGCACGACGGGAGGGCGCGGCCTGGTGGCGGTGGCCGAGTCAGGCGCGCAGGCCCTGTACACGGCGTCGGCGGGCGCGCTCGCCGGCCGGCGACCCGTGCCTGCGGGGCAGCTCGTCGTGGCGCCGTGGGGCGACGTCGCCGCGGTGGTGACCGATTCGGCCGTGACGGTGGTCGACCTCGAGCGCGGCGGGCCGCCGCAGCGCCTCCGGCTCCGCGGTGCCCCGCTGGCGGTGACGTTCTCGGCGTCGGGCCATCGCCTCTACGTCGCCACGGACGCGCCCGACATCGAAGTATTCGACCGGTTCGAGCTGACCCGAGTCGGGAGGATCGAGACGGCCGCACCGGTGACGGCGCTGCGCGCCGATCCGTTCGGGCACTTCCTGCTGGGTCGGACCGACGACGCCGCGCTGCTCATCCCGCTGGGCGGCGACACCGCCCGGGTGGTGCCGGGCTCCTGGCAGGACGATCTGCCGGCGACCGGGCCGGACGGCACGCTGCTGGTCCGCCGTGGGGCGGACGTCGTGGCGCTCGGCCCGGACGACGGCAAGGAGCGCGGGCGGGTGCGCGACGGGGCGGCTGACCGCTGGCTGATTGTGCCGTGGGATCCGCGGCGGCCGGCGCTGCAGCTGGCGGCGCGCCCGGCGCCCGGGCCGGCGGCGGCGGCGGCGGTGGGCCGGGAGATCTACCTGCAGGTGAGCAGCACCTCCAACGCGCAGTGGGCGGACGGCCTGGCACGCGACCTCCGGAGCGCCGGCGTGCGCGCCAGCGTCCTGCCGCCGACCACAGCGGACGAGATGTACCGCGTGGTCGTCGGGCCGTACGCGTCCCGGGACGAGGCGGAAACGATCGGCCGGACCCTCGGCATGCCGTACTGGATCTTCACGCGCGACAGCGCCGGCGGCCCGCCGTGAGCGGCGCCGCGTCGTCACGCCGTCCCGCGACCACGGGCCGATGCATGCTGGGGTCCATCCAGTCGGGCGCTGCAATCTCCGGGACGTTCTCGGTGGAGCTTGGGAGCTCCAGACGGAACTGGAGGCGATGCGCAGTCGCCGGGACTGGGCGATGGACTCGTCTCTCTTCCTGGGTTGCGTGTGGCTCAAGGCTCGTCCGTCTTTTCCTTAGCAGGGTGAGTGACTTTCCGATTTTTATGCGGCTTTCCCGCGACGGCTGGCTTTCCGGTTTTCCTGGTAGAGAGGGTCGTAGACCTCCGCGCAACGCCAGAGGTGATGGAGCAGCACCGCCAGTTTGCGCGCCACGGCGATCACGGCTCTCTTCTTGGCATTCTTGCCGCCGCGCCGGGCTATTTTCAGTCCGAAGCGACGCAGGTCCGAGTCCGGCCCGAACGGCCCGAGGATGTAGTGAGCCGAGTTGACCATCAATCGCCTCAGCAACGAGTCCCCTTCCTTGGTGATTCGCATCTGAGGGTCCGAGTCTCCCGACTGCTTTCTTCCGGGAACCAGCCCGAGATAGGGCCCCACCGCGCGAGCTGCTCGCGAATCCAGCCGGCTGCTCGAGGATCAGCACATAGCCCAGGGCAGTGATCGGCCCGACTCCCGTCACCTGCCGAAGAAGCTTCGTCTCCGGATAGCTCTCCCGGCACAATGTCTCCACCTTGCGGTCCAGAACTTTGATCTGATCGTTGAGGGAAGTGACGATCTCCAGAACCGGCAGCAACGCCGGTTGAACAGACTCCGGCATCGTTCTCGAGGACCCTCTTTGGGAACGCCCGGCTCGAGGCAGAGGGCAGCCTGTGTCCCAGGGACTTCACCGCTCCCCGAGCGTGATTGATCAGCTGAGTGCGAGCGCGGATCAGGGCGTCGCGCGAGCGCAAGAGCGCCAGGTCCTTTTGCACTTCCGGCCCGCGATGCTCCACAGGCGAAAGCAGCTGTGGGTCCACTCGCGCCAGCCGCGCCAGAGACAGCGCGTCCACCCGATCGTCCTTGCGCCGATTCTCGTAGATCAACCGAAGCTTGCGCGAGTTGGCCACGATTACCTCATGTCCGCATTCCATCAGCAGACGAGAAACCCACGGCGAATGCGTCCCCGTCTCCAGAGCTATGCGCATCCGCTCACATCCGGGAAAACGCTGCCAAAGCCGGCTCCCGCGTCGCCATTCGTCCCTCTTCCACCCCCTGACCCTCCGCGTCCAACACCACCAACCGGCTCTGCCGATCTCCCACATCCAAACCCGCCGTCAGCCTCGAACCCTTGGTAAGCTTCCTCACGGCCAATCTCTCCTCTCTGGGCCTCGAGCCCGTATCCCTTTTGCAGACCATACGGTACTGCGCGGGGAGATTGGCCTTCTCATCCCTCTCCGGGAGGCGGTCCCGCCGCCGGGGCTCTCACACGGACTGAAGTCACGGCGTGAGCCCCGGAGCCGGCGGCGTCCCGGAGGAGTTGATGGGTGACGAGCATGGAGCACGGGCTCTTGTGCCTCAGTATTTCTGCGAGGAACCCTCAGCGGCGGTCGGTAGTGACTTTGGAGGCCGGCCGCCGCGTGCCGACGAGGGAACGACGGCGGCTCCGGGGCGACTTTCTCGCTAACATGGAGAGCATGACGGAGGACGACATCGAAGTGGACGCGAGAGGGCTTTTGTGCCCGCTGCCCGTGCTGCGGCTGGCAAAGGCGTTCGCCGGGAGGCCCGAGGGGGTCGTCGCGCGGCTCCTCGCGACCGACCCCGTCGCCGTCGAAGACGTCGCGGTCTTCTGCCAGGAAGGTGGCCACGAGCTCATTGAGACGCGCCGCGACGCGAAGGTCTTCTCCTTCCGGGTCCGCAAGGGCGCGGGTCGCGTTAGAAGAGTTTGAGGAGGAGGACGTTGATGACGACGCCGTGGACGCCGTGGCTGACCACCGGAATGCCGATCTCGGCGCGGAAAATCGAGTTCTGCAGGGGGCCGTTGAGCGAGGCGAGCAGGCCGGCTCCCGAGAAGTACGTGTTGTTGAAGCCCGACTTCTGTCCTTGAGCACCGCCTGGTCGTAGAAGCCTTCGAAGCGGATGATGTTCTCGATGTTGAGCCCGTAGGAGATGTTGGCGACGAAGGCGCTGTCCGTGCGGAGGCTTCCGGACTTGTAGCCCCGTACCGGGTTTCCCGAGAACGATCCGAACTCGTACTTGGAGAAGCGGTCGAGATCGCTGCCGCTCTGGTACGACAGGCCGAGGTGCAGCTTGCGGAAGCCGGAGAAGTAACGGTCCTTCGAGAGCGAGAGCGAGTATTTCCAATAATCCTGCTGCTTCGGATCGAATTCCGTCGTCGCCGGATCGCCCCAGAACTCCCACTTCCGGCGGTGGAAGTAGCCGCCGGTCGCGATCGCATTGAACCCGGAGATGTTGGCGACGAGCCTCAGCTCCGCGCCGTCGGTGAACGTGTCCACGGGCGTGATGAAGCTTCCCCCGGTGTCCTGGTCACGCTGAAAGTTGTCCCACTTGGTGAAGATCCCGAGCGACGCCTTGAGGTAGGGCCCGAGCGGATGGCCGACGTTGACCTGGAAAACGGCCGGAAGATGCTTCAACTTCTCCGAGGCGACTTCCTTGCCGTCGCGGTAGGAGACATCGCCGAACGGGACGGCGATCGCGAAGAGATCCGCTCCCAGATCGAATCGGCTTCCCGCGAGCGCCGGGTCCGTGTAGTTGGCCGTGAGCAGGGCTCCGGCGAAGAACACGGACACCTGTTTTCCCTTGCCCCAGAGGTCGAAGTCGAAGTACTGGATCCCCGCGAGGGGAAGCGGATAGTCGAGCGAGTCGTCGTAGAACGCCCCGAGGAGGCCGAAAGTGCTCTTCCTCGAGATCGTTTCCTCGACGATGCGCTTGCCGGGCCTGGCGGGATCGGGGAGGAGGTAGCGCATTCCCTTCTCCGTGTCCCGGATGATCTGGGCCTGCGAGGCGTGCGCGGCCGCGAGCCGCTCGTCAAAGTCCGGCGGGTTGACGCGGACCGACTCCATCAGGACTCTCTGCTCGATGGCCGTCGTTCGCCCGGACGTCGAGAACACCTGTTCGCCTGTGATCTCCAGGGGCAGAACCACGCCGGGAAAGCCGGGGACCGGGCGGTAGAACTCTCTCTTGACGCTCGAGAGCGTCTCGCCCTTCAGGTTCAATTGCACGGAGTCGCGGCGCAGCAGCGCGAAGGTCTCCTTGTCGATCCACACGCTGCCGCGGTAGATCGGTTTCTCTCCGGTCGCGGTCTTCGGAACGAAGTGGATGTGGTACGCGCGGCGGCCGGCGATCGTGTCTTCGCCGTGGAGCGTGTAGTCGTAATCTTCGGAGAGCCGGATGTCGAGCGGCAGGGCCGAGACCTTCTCGGGCTGGAGGATCGGGAGCCTGGGGAGAGTCCGGCCCTTCCACTTCACGCCATTCAGATAGAACTCGTCCCACTCCCAGTCGGGCGCCTCGCCCCGGCGAAAGAAATAGGGCCCGAGGATCGTCAGGTCGAAAGTCTCGTTGACCTCGCCGATTTTGAACCGCAGCGAAGTCTTCATGTCGGCGATGAAGGATCCCGTCCGCTCGCGCTGTCCGGCGTCCCAGGCCCGCTCGCGCGCCACGATCTCCTCGGCGGTCAGTCCGCGCGCGGCGCCGACTTCGACGGCCGTCTTCGTCTCGCCGCCCGAGCGCGCCGCCGGCTCGAGCACGACCGCGAGCGGCCCCTTCGAGAGGTCGAGCTCCAGCGTGCCGGCTCCGCGTAGCTCGAAGTCCCGCTTCGCTCCGCTCGCGAGGTTCTCGACCGAGGCCTTCGCGTAGGGGCCCCCCGAGAGCTCGATCACCGTGGCGCCGGCCGCATCCTGCGGGAGGAGCAGGATCGGCGAAAAGGCCTTTGCGTCGAAGAAACGGCGAACGTCCACGGCGGTCCCGTCGGCGCGCCGGGCGCCGGTGGGCGTCGGGTCCCGCGAGACGCTCTCCGTCCAGTATCGCTGGAGTCTCCGGAGTGCGTCCCAATCAGCCTGCGACAGGCCGCCCTCGACTTCCACGTTGGCGGCGGCCGGGACCTTTGCCAGCGCGGCCAGGACCGCATTGACGGCCTGTCCCGGCGACGGCAGGGAGGTCCGGACCCACGGCCGCGAGAGGAGCGTCGCATCGAACGACGGCGAAGAGACGAGCTCAAGCGGCAGGGCAACGGCGTCCACGTACGGCTCGAGCTCCTCCTCGAGAAGGAGCCGCGCGATCCTCTCCACTTCCGCCGCTGAAGTCCGGCCGGCGTTGACGACGCTGATGAGGACCTGTCTCGCGGGAGAGGCGCCTCGGGCCGCCGAAGAGAGCCTCTTGACCGCATAGGCGAGACGGAGCCTCCGGTCCTCATCCGTCAGTCCGCTCGCGAGGAAGCGAACGGCGTCGAACTCCAGGTCCACGGCCGGCGTGTAGCCCAGCCGCGCGATCCTCGCGGAGGTGTCCTCGAGCGCCGCGTCGCCGAATTCCGCCACGGGCACGCGCACAAGGCAATTGTCCGCGGAGCCCGCGGAACCGGCGGGCGGCAAGGGAGCGATCCCAAAAGGGGGGCCGGAAGCGGGGCAGGCGCGGTCCGCCCGCTCCCCGGCGAGCCAGATGCGGTCGGCCGCGGCCGGAGCCGCTGCGCACAAAAGAAGAGCGCCCGCGAGGAAGCGGGCGCCGAGGAGGCGGGTCATCGGCGTCCGCAACCGGAGTGGCCGACGAGTTGTTCCCGTTCCAGGTGTCGTCTGCGGGTGTTCGGTGTTCGCTTCTCGGTTTTCGGGGCCGGGCCAGGGCGGTACTTCACCCGAACACCGAATCCCGAACACCCTCACGCTACCTTTGGACTTTCTCTTTCTGTTTTACGGGTTCCGGCGGGGTTGCCGCGGGCTTCTCGGCCGCGGGGGCCTGTACCGGCGCGGCGGCGAGGTTCAAGTGCTTGCGCAGCTTCGTGTCGATCTCGGCGGCGAGCTCCTTGTTCTCCTTCAGGAACTGCTTGGCGTTCTCCCGTCCCTGGCCGATCCGCAGGTCGCCGTAGGAAAGCCAGGCGCCGGTCTTCTCCACGAGCTTGGCCTCGATCCCCATGTCGATGAGCTCCCCCTCGTGGGAGATTCCCTCGCCGTACATGATGTCGAACTCGGCCTGCCGGAAGGGGGAAGCGACCTTGTTCTTGACGACCTTGACCTTCGTGCGCGAGCCGACGACCGCTTCCCCGTCCTTGAGCGACGCGATCCTCCGGATGTCGATCCGGATCGAGGCGTAGAACTTCAGGGCGCGGCCGCCCGTCGTCGTCTCGGGGTTGCCGAACATCACGCCGATCTTTTCGCGGATCTGGTTGATGAAGAGGAGCGTCGTGCGGGACTTCGAGACGATCGCGGTCAGTTTCCGCAGCGCCTGGGACATCAGGCGCGCCTGGAGGCCCATCTGCGCCTCGCCCATCTCTCCCTCGATCTCCGCCTTGGGGACGAGCGCCGCGACCGAGTCCACGACGACCACGTCGATCGCGCCGGAACGGATGAGCATCTCGGCGATCTCGAGCGCCTGTTCGCCGTTGTCCGGCTGCGAGACGAGCAGGTTGTCGGTGTCCACGCCGAGCTTGCGCGCGTAGTCGGCGTCGAGCGCGTGCTCGGCGTCGATGAAGGCCGCGAGGCCCCCGGTCTTCTGGGCCTGGGCGATGATCTGGAGGGCAAGCGTCGTCTTCCCGGACGCCTCCGGCCCGAAGACCTCGACGACGCGTCCGCGCGGGATCCCTCCCACGCCCAGGGCCGCGTCCACGGCGAGCGAGCCGGTCGGAATGACCGACAGGACCTGCTCGGGCTGGTCCCCCAGCCGCATGATCGAGCCCTTGCCGAACTGCCGCTCGATCTGTGTCAGCGCCGTTTCGACGGCGCGCCATTTCTCGGTGGATTTCACGCTGGACATTTCCTCGCCTTTCTCACGTTGCCTTGAGGAGAGTTCGCTCCGAGGCAATTGCGCGTCTCCGCGTTCTGCTTCACGCTACACGGAAGAGCGCGATTATAGACTCCGGGCGGGGTTTCGAAACGATGAGGACCGTGCCATCATCTCCTGGCCGTAACCGCGTGTCAACGGCGGACGTTCGCCGCGCTTTTCACGATTCTCCGATGACGACCCTCCTTTCGATCGGCCTCGGAACAGGGCTCTCGCCGTTCGCGCCGGGCACCGCGGGCTCGGCGCTGGGTCTCGCGGTCGCCTGGATTCTCGTCCGCTCCCTCACGGCCACGTCTCCGAGTCTGACGGCGGTGGTCGGACTCTTGATGTCCGGGCTGCTCGTGGGCCTCGCCGGCGTTCCCGCCTCCAGCCGGACGGCGCGCGCTCTCGGGACGAAGGACCCCGGATGCATCGTGATCGACGAGATCGCCGGACAGTTGCTCGCCTCCGCGGCCGTGCCGCTCTTTCGTTATCCGTCCGCGCGGGCGGAGGCGCTCACCTGGGCCGCCTCCTTTTTCTCTTCCGCCTCTTCGACGTCTGGAAGCCGGGAGCGGTCGGGCGTCTCCAGGATCTGCCCGAAGGCTGGGGCATCGTGGCCGACGACGTCGCGGCGGGACTCCTGGCGGCGGGTTGCGTGACGGCGGGGGCTTTGCTTCTGGGATGGTGGCCATGAAGCTCGCGCTCGCCGAACAGGAGGGGATCGTCGCTGCCGGCGAGCCCCTCGCCCCGCACACCACCTGGAAGATCGGCGGTCCGGCGCGGTGGTTCTGCCGCGTGCGGACCGAAGCCGCCCTCGTGAGCATGCTGGCCTGGGCGGATTCCGCCCGCGAGCCGGTAGCGCTACTCGGCATGGGCTCGAACGTCCTCGTCTCGGATGACGGATTCCCCGGAATCGTCGCCCGCCTGGAAGGGGAGTTCCTCCGGGTTTCTGTCGAAGGGGAGCGCTTGACCGCCGGAGGGGGCGCGGCGCTCGGGGCCGTGTGCGCGGCCGCGGCGCGCGCCGGGCTCTCGGGGATCGAAGCGATCTCGGGAATCCCTTCCTCGATCGGGGCCGCCGTCCGGATCAACGCCGGCGCCTACGGCGGCGAGATCTTCGACGTGCTGGAGTCCGCGCGTCTGGTTTCCCGCTCCGGGGAGGCGCGAACCGTCCGCGCGGAGGAGATCCCGCACGGCTACCGGTGGTCCCGGCTGGTCGAGACGAAGGAGATCGTCGCTCGGCCGGCTCTGAGGCTCGAGCGGGCGCCCACGAAGAAATCGAGGCGAAGACGCGCGCGGTCGCCGAAAGCGCCGCGGCGCCCTCCCGTCCGAGCCCAACGCCGGAAGCGTCTTCAGCAACCCGCCCGGCGACTACGCGGGCCGCCTGATCGAGGCCTGCGGCCTGAAGGGGGCGCGCCGCGGCGGGGCGGCGATCTCTCCCGGCACGCCAACGTCATCGTGAACGAGGGGGGGGCCACGGCGACGGACGTCCTCGACCTCATGCGGCTCGCCCGCGACACCGTGCGGGAGCGCTTCGGCATCACCCTTGCTCCGGAAGTCGAGTTGCTGGGTTTGAAATGGGAATGACGTGAGGGCGCTCCTGCTTGCCGGCGGAGGGGGGACGCGGTTGTGGCCGCTCTCGAGCGAAGAGCGACCCAAGCAGTTCCTCCCGCTCCTGTCGGAGAAGAGCCTGCTCGCCGAGGCTTACGAGAGAGTCTTTCCGCTGACGGGGGACATCTTCGTGGCCACGACCGAGAGGCACGCCGACCTGGTGCTCTCCGAGCTCAAGGCGCTGCCGGCGGACCGGGTGATCCTCGAGCCCCACCGGCGCAACTCGGGGCCGGCGCTCCTCTCCGCGGCCCTTCAGTTCGAGCGGGACGGCGACCCCGTGACCGCCGCGATCCCTTCGGACCAGACGTTCGCCGACGACGAGGCCTTTCGCCGGTCGCTGGCCCAGGCGGCGCGGATCGCCGAAGCGGCGTCCGCCGTCGTCCTCGCCGTCCCGCCCAGCCGGCCGGAGAGCGATTACGGATACCTGGAGCTCTCCGTCTGTCGCGGCGGGAGAGGGAATGGAGGTGGTCCGGTTCATCGAAAAGCCCGCTCGCGAGGAGACGGAGGCGCTCGTTCGCGCCGGTTGCTTCTGGAACGCCGGGATCTTCGTCTTCCGTCCCTCCCGCTTTCTGGCCGAGGCCCGCCGGGTCGCGGGCCCTCTCCTGGAGCAGGTGGAGGCCTATCGGCGCCGGCTGCGCGAACGCGACGACGAGGCCGCGCGCCGCGCCTACGCGCAACTGCCGTCCGTCTCCATCGACTACGCGGTCATGGAGAGAGCCGCCGGCGTGCGGGCGGTGCCGCTCCGGGCGGGCTGGAACGACGTCGGGAGCTGGAGATCGGTCCGCGAGATCCGAGGCGCCTCCGATGACCGCGGCAACCTCATCCTGTCCGATGCGCCCGTCCTCGCGCCCGGCGTACGCGACACTGCGATCGTGGTCACTTCCAACGGCGTGCTCGTCCTGCCGTTCGACCGCGAGGGGAGCTGCGAGCCGCCGTCGAGCGCCTCGCCAAACGCGAGGACGCGAAGAAGCCCGATCCGTGAACCGAAGCGATCGAGGGGATCGCGGCGGAAAACTCGCCCCGGAGCCGGCGTCGTTTCCCTGCGTCGGCACGCGCCGGCCTGCCGCAACGATGGGAACCGGCCGGCGCTGAGGGTTCCTCGCAGAGGCACCGTGGTGCCGGTTGCGCTCTTCCATGCTCGTCACCATCACCGACTCCGGGAAACGCCGCCGGCTCCGGGGCTCGCAGTGCCGTGGCGCCGAGATGCGATTCCCCGGCGGCGGGACCGCCTGCCGGAGGAGGCGATGAGCGAAGGAGCATGACGTGAGAAGACTGTCGCCACTCTGCGAATGCGACTGAGCGACCAGCGACGGCCCGGAGCTCTCTGTTCCGGCCGGGCCGGCGCGTGCCGACGAGGCAGGCGGGCCCGCCGCCGGGGGATACTGATCAAATCAGGACACTACCGAGAGGTCTTCTCGTTGAATACGGGGGAATTCACGCCTACCATGTCTGTTTCCCCAACGAACGGGACTGGTCGGTCAACCCCCGGGATGGAATGTTCATCGTCATGAAAGCAACTCTATGAGCACGAAGGTCGCGGGCGGCCTGACTCGCTTGAGGGACAACGTCCGGTTGATCTACCGGGGCGACCCCCGAGCCGTGGACCTGGTCCTGACGGCGCTTCTCTCCCGCGGGCACATCCTGATCGAGGACGTGCCGGGCGTGGGCAAGACGACGCTCGCGCGGGCGCTCGGCGCGCAGCCTGTCGCTCGAATTCCGGCGGATCCAGTTCACGAGCGACACGCTGCCGGCCGACGTGCTCGGGATCTCCGTCTTCCACACTCCCGACGGAGCGCTTCGAGTTCCATGCCGGGCCGATCTTCGCCAACATCGTGCTCGCCGACGAGATCAACCGCGCCACTCCCAAGACGCAGTCCGCGCTGCTGGAGGCGATGAACGAGGGCGCCGTGACGATCGAGTCGGAGAGGCGGCCGCTGCCCCAGCCGTTCATGGTCGTCGCGACACAGAACCCCGTCGAGTACCTCGGGACGTACCCGCTCCCCGAGTCCCAGATGGACCGGTTCTTTCTCCGGCTTTCGCTGGGATACCCGACGGAGGAGGAGGAGAAGCTGCTCCTGCGGCGCGGAGGCACGGAGAAGGCGCTCGCTGCCATCCCGGCGGTGCTCGCTCCGGAAGAAGTCCTGGCGCTTCAGGACAAACGTCGAATCCGTGACGGTCTCCGACCGGCTCCTCGAGTACCTGCACTCCGTCGTGCGGGCCACGCGCCGCGCCGTGGACCTGCGTCTGCCCGTCTCCACGCGCGGCGCTCAGGCGCTCTTCCGCGCGACGCAGGCCTACGCGCTCATGCAGGGACGCGACTACGCGACTCCCGACGACGTCCAGGCAGTGGCCGAGCCCGTGCTCGCGCACCGCATCCTCTCTCTCTCCTCCGACGGCTTCGGCTCGGGCGGCCACGAACGCGAGGTGATCAAGAAGATCCTCGCGCAGGTGCCTGTCCCGGTGTGAAAAGACTGCCTTCATGACCCGGCTGATACCGGACTGGGAGATCCGGATCACGAACTTCGGGCTGGGCTACGTCCTGATGTGCCTGGTGATCGCGATCGGCGCGACGAACACGGGCAACAACGGCTTGTACCTGGTGCTGGCGGGGATGCTCTCGGCGATGGTCGTCTCCGGGATCCTCTCGCGCCGCAACGTGCGCGGGGTGCTCTGCGAGATCGAGCCGGTCGGCGAGGTCGTGGCCGGGCGGCCGGCGTTGCTCAAGATCCGGTTCGAGAACCGGCTCGCGACGGCCACGGCGCAGGGACTCTTCTTCCTGCACGAAGGCCTGCCGGGCCCGCTCTGGGTCGATCCCCTGAAGCCCGGAGAGCGCCGCGAGGTCATGGTGGAAGGCGTTTTTCCCGGAGGGGCGTCTACCGGGAGGCCGACGCCGGTCTCCTGTCGCGCTTTCCGCTCGGGCTCTTTCGCAAGTACCGGCACGCGAGGCTCGCGCGGGAGGTCGTCGTCTACCCCAGCCCCGAGTCGGGCGCGGTCGCGCCGGTGCCGCCGGAGGACTCGCGGGGCGGCCGGCCGCATCCACGGCGGCGCGGGGGAGGCGCCGAGATCCGGATGCTGCGCGATTTCGTGCCCGGGGACGATCCGCGCGACCTGCACTGGAAGCAGTCGGCGCGGATGCGCCATTGGATCGTTCGCGAGCGCGAGGCGGAGCGGGACCGCGTCGTGATCCTCGCGCTCGACAACGCGCTGGCGGACCCGGCGGACCCGGCCGCGCGCGCGGAGCTTCGAGCGCAGGATCTCGCGCTGCGCCGGCCAGGCGGTCCTCCTTCTCTCGCGCGACGGCGAAGTCGGATTTCAGGCCCGCAACGTCCGCGTGCCGCCGTCGAGCGGCCGGGCGCAGCGGGCGCGCATCCTGGAAGCGCTCGCCCGCCTCGAGGCGATCGATCCCGCCGGCGCGCCCGCCTTCCCGCCGGTCCGCCGCGGCGAGCTGCGGTGGTTCGTGACGTGAGCGGCGGTCCCGAGATCCCTGTCGGGCTCCGCCGCGCCTTCTTCGAGGTGCTCGCGCCGCTCGCGATGGTCGCTCCCTTGCCGCTCCTCTGGACCGAGGCGCGTCTCGGCCTTCGCCGTCGTTCCTCTACGGTTGCGCCCTCCTCTTTCTCTGGCTCGGCGCGCGAGGGGGGGACGGCCGGCCCGTCTCTCCAACGGGCCCTGAACGTCGTCGGGCTCGCGTACCTCCTCTGGCTCGCGTTCGAAGTGGTGACGCTCCGGCACGGACTCCTCCGCTCCGTCTCGCACCTGCTCCTCTTCACCGCGGTCGCGAAGCTCGCCTCCCTCAAGCGGCCGGGCGAGGTGCGGACCGCGCTCCTCGTCATCTTCCTCATCGCGCTCGCGTCCGCGTCCTCCTGCGACGCACGTCTCCTCGCTCCTCTACTTCGGCGTCATGGCTTTTCTGGGCTTCCGCGCGCTCGCGCGGCTGGCCGTGCTGGCCGATTTCGAGGACGCGCCGCCCGAGCGCGTCCTGCGCTCGGTGCCGACGGGCGGCATGGCGGCCGCCGCGATCCTGATCGGCGCGGTGATCACGGGCCCGCTCTTCTACACGCTGCCGAGGCTGCGCCGTCCCTTCGCCACGGCGCCCTTCCGGGTCGACGACGCCTTCTCGACGACGCTGACGGCCGACCGGGTGGACCTGGAGTCCTTCGGCTCCGCGAAGCGCAGCAACCAGATCGTCCTGCGGATGGACATGGATCCGCCCGTCGGCGCTTCCCCGCGTCGTGCGGCTGCGCGAGGCGGTCTTCACGGTGTACGCCGGGGCGTCTGGACGCCGGGCCGGCGGCGCAGTCGAAGCCGGCTGCGTCGCCGGCCGACCGCGCCGAGCGGCCGCTCCGGGAGACCCGCGCGCAGCAGTTGCTGATCGGGCGGCTGTCGATCGACCTGAACGTGACGGCCAACGGCTACCTCTTCCTCCCGTACGGCGCGGAGCAGGTCGAGGTCGAGCGCGAATTCCCGACGACGCTGCGGGACGGCCTGGTGCAACTCTCCGGCGGCGCCCGCTCGGTGCGCTACACGGCGACGGTCCGGGGCGTCGAGCCGCGCGGGGTCGGCTCGAGCGTCATCGATCCCGCGTCCGTGCCGCAGGAGATCCGCGACTACGCGCAGAAGCTGACGGGAGACGTGACGGAGCCGATGGAGATCTACTCTCGGATCCGGGACAATTTCACGCGAAACTTCCTCTACACCCTCGATCCGCCGCGAGGCAGGGGCGATCCCCTCGTCAATTTCCTCAGCCATTCCCGGGCCGGGCACTGCGAGTTCTTCGCCTCCGCGGCCGCGATGATGTTGACGGCGCGCGGGATCCCGGCGCGGCTGGTCACCGGCTCGTTCGGAGGGGAGAGGGGTCTCCTCTCCAACGCGCTCGTCGTGCGCGGCAGCAACCTGCACGCCTGGGTGGAAGCGGACATCGACGGCCGGGGATTCACCGTCCTCGACCCGACGCCGGACGCGGGCATTCCGGCCCCGGAGAGCCGGATGACGTGGAAGAAGTTCTTCTCCAACCTCGGCCGCGAGATCGAGTTCTTCTACGACCGGCGGATCCTCGGCTTCGATTCGCTCGACCAGGTCCGCCTCATCGAAGCCGTCCGGGAGGCGGTGGCGCAAGCCGGAGAGGGCTTCGCTTCCTGGAAGGACTTCGTCGGAGGCCGGGATTTTCGCCGCGCCGGCGCCGTGGCCGGAATCCTGCTGCTCGCGGCCGCCGTTTTGCTGTACGCGCGCCGCGCGGCGCGCCGGGCCGCCGCGGCCGCCCCGACAAGGGCCTACCTCGCGCTGCGCCGCCTCGTCTCGGCGAGGATCGGCGCGATCTCCCCGTCCGTTCCCCCCTTCGAGGTCGCCCGGCTCGTGGGCAAGGCCGTTCCGCCCGCGAGCGGCGACGCCCGGCGTGTCGTGTCGATCTACTGCGCCAGCGCCTTCGGCGGGCAGGAGTCCGGCCGCGAGATCGAGCGCGAGCTCTCGGAACGGATCAAGCGGCTGAAGAAGATCGTATAGGCCGTTTGCGGGAGTTTCTGCGCGCCTCCCCCCGGGCCGGCGATACCATCGCTCCCATCATTCGGTCCGAGAGGGCCGAGAAGGAGGGAGTTATGAGCAGGGGACCGTTGTCCAGGCTTCTCCTCGTGGTGGGAGCGATCGTTCTCGGCATGGTGATCTTCTCCGATTCCCGGTTGTCCGCGAGGCCCGCGGGGGGGTCGCATCACAACGTCGTCGCGCCGGCCGAGGAACTGGCCGTCGTACGCGGCCAGGTCCGATTCGACGGCACCATCGTCTCCGGCGCCGGGTTCACGGTGACTCACCCGTCGGCAGGCAACTACGTCGTGTTGTACACCTCCGGCACCTTCTCCTCGACGGACATGCCCACTGTCCTCGTCCAGCCGCTCGGCTCCAGCGGCACCGCCTATGTCGACAGCGAGACCTATGTCGGCTTCCGGGTGATGACGGGCGGCAACGATCAAAGCTTCAAATTCATCTCGATCGGCCCGTCGTAAACCGTCGCTACGCGCGCTCCACGGGATCTACGCCTGGCGGCGTGATCCCGCTCCGGCGCTTCGCTCCCGCGGCGCGCGCCTCCTCCCCTCTGGGAGACTTCGCGCGCCGCGACCGGAGCACGATAGGGAAGCATACTGAACGGAGCAATGCTCTCCCCCTTGTCATCCTGAGCGCAGCGAAGGATCTGCTCCCGTAAGACGTCGCTACGCGCTACTCCCTAATACGCGTTGCGGTGCGAGAGGCCGTGGCGCAGGGTCAGCCACAGGATCTTGACGTCGAGCGAGAGCGTCCAGTTCTCGATGTAGTAGAGGTCGTACTCGATCCGCTTCGGTCAGACTCGTGTTGCCGCGCCAGCCGTGGACCTGCGCCCATCCGGTCATGCCGGCGCGCACGCGGTGGCGCAGCATGTACTGCGGGAACTCCTCCTTGAACTCGCGCACGAACTCGGGCCGCTCCGGGCGCGGGCCGACGAGGGACATCTCGCCGCGCACGACGTTGACGAGCTGCGGCAGCTCGTCCAGGCTCCAGCGGCGCAGGAGCCGGCCCGACGCGCGTGCGCCGCGGGATCGTCGGGACTGGCCCAGGTCGGCCCGGACTCGTCCTCGGCGCCGGGGACCATCGACCGGAACTTCAGGATGTCGAAGGGCCGGCCGTCCAGGCCCATCCGCCGCTGGCGGTAGAAGATCGGGCCGCGGTCTTCGCGCCGGATCGCCAGCGCGATCGCCGCGAAGACGGGCGAGAGCGCGAGCGAGGGCCGCGCTCGATACGGCGAGGTCCACCGTCCGCTTGACGAGGCTCATCCACCCCGTGAGCGGCACCTGCGTCAGGTGAACGACCGGCAGCCCGTCGAGGTCCTCGACGCCGGCGCGGAAGGTGATGTGCTGGAGGAGATCCGGCACGACGCGGACGTCGGCGACCGTACGGCCGACCTCCTTCAGGACTTCGAGCATCGTGCGGTGGGCGTCGAGCGGCAAGCGCCAGGAAGACCGTGTCGACGCCGAGCCGCTCGACGACCGCCGCGGCCTCGCCCGTCGCGCCGACGACCGGGACGCCCGCGGTACGGCCGTTCCCAGGTTCTCCGGATCGTCGTCCAGCATCGCGACAGCGCGAAGGCCGGCCTCGGGATGTTCGGCGAGCTTGTCGATGACGGCCCGCCCGAGGCGCCCGGCCCCGACGACGAGCACGTGCCGGACGCCGAACCCGTGGCGCCACGCCTCCTCGAGGTAGCGGCGGATGGCCGTCCGCCCCGCGAAGACGAAGAGCACGTCGGCGGCGAAGAAGAGGAGCAGGACGAGGCGCGAGTAGGAGAACCCGCGGTAGAACGTCGCGAGCCCGGTCAGCAGGAGCGTGGCGAGTCCCGTGGCCACGAGGACGGCGAACCCCTCCTCGATGCCGCGAACGGTTCCGCCGCACGCTGTAGAGACCGTAGAAGTAGTAGACGATCGGCCAGAGGACGGCGATCAGCGGAAAGAGCCTGAAGTAGGTCGCGGCGTCGGGAACGCCCTTCGTGACCGGAACGATCTCCGCGCGGAAGCGGAGCGCGTAGGCGGCGAGGAGGGCGGCGAGCGTCGCGACGAGGTCCGAGACCAGGAAGAGGGCCGCGATGCGGCGCGTGGATTTCTGGATCATTCGATCAAGCTGTCAGCCGTCAGCTTCTCCGCCCTCGGCTTTCTTTGGGAGCAGGGTTTCGACCTCCTGCCGGAATTCTCTCTCGAAGCGCTCCCGGGCAAACGGAAGCGCCGACTCGCGCAACGCAGTGTAATCGAATCGAATCCGGGCGGCTCGCTCGACCGCGCCGGCGAGGCCTTCCGGCTCCTCCGGCCCGTAGAGAACGCCGTTGACGCCGTCGCGCACGACGTCGCGCGCCCCCCCGCGCGAGAGCGCGACGACGGGGGCGCCGCAGGAGAGCGCCTCGACCGCCGCCATGCCGAAATCTTCCTCGCCCGGCTGGACGAAGAACGCGCAGGTCCGGTACAGCCGGCGCAGCTCTTCGGCGGAGCGATTCACGACGATCTGTACGGACGAATCGGCCAGGGCGCGGAGGCGCTTGCCTTCCGGACCGCCTCCGACCAGCACGAGGGGCCGGCCGGTGCGGCGCGCCGCTGCGATCGCCTCCTCGTAGCGCTTGTAGGGAACGAGCGCTCCGACGGCGAGCAGGAAACTCTCGCGGCGCTCCGGTCCGGGCCGGAAGAAGTCCACGTCCACCGGAGGGTGACAGACCGTCGCCTCCCGGCCATAGTGACGGCGGATCCGCTCGGCCACGGCCGAGGAGTTGGCCAGGTAGCGGGTCGGCCTTCCCGCCGTCTTCTGGTCCCAGCGGCGCAGGCGGCCGACGGCGAGGGTCTTCGCCGCGCGCCATCGGGTTCGACCGGCGGGGAAATAGGTGTCGAACTGCTCGTAGGCGTAGCGGACCGGGCGTATGGCAGTAGCAGAGATGCGGAGCGCCCGGCGGCGCGATGGCGCCCTTCGCGACGCAGTGGGACGAGGAGACGACGAGATCGAAGCCCGGAGAGGTCGAACGACTCGACCGCGCGCCGGAAAGAAGGGGAGCAGGTAGTGCCGGTAGTGATCGCCGCGCCAAGGGAAGCCGGTTCAGGAACGAGACGCGCGAATCGGATACTTCTCGATCTCCGCCGAGACCGAGCCCGGCGACGTGAAACAGCGTGAAGATCGTCGGCTCGGGCAGGACGCGGCAGCATGGCCTCGAGGACCTTCTCGCCTCCCCGCATCCCGTTCAGCCAGTCGTGGACGACGGCCGTCCTCATGGAGCACCGGAGCCGGAAAACGGCAAACGGAAAACGGAAAACGAAGTGCCAGGGAAGAGATGTCCGCGGAATGAGCCCGATTTCCCGCTCATCGTTTCCCGTTTCCCGTTTCCCGTCCCGGCCAGGGCGGCGGCGTAGACCTCGAGCGTGCGCCGGGCGGCCCTGTCCCAGGAGAAATCGAGGGCGCGCTTCCGGCCGAGCGCGATGTACTCGCGCGCGGGCGTGTCGTCGGTGGCCAGGCGCACGATGCCCGCGGCGATCGCGTCCACGTCCATCGGGTCCACGAGGCAGCGCGTGGCCGCCGGCGATCTCCTGGAGGGCCGAGGTCGACGAGGTCAGGACCGGCGATCCCGCAGGCCATTGCCTCCACGACCGGAAGGCCGAAGCCCTCGTACAGCGTCGGGTAGAGAAAGGCCTCCGCGCCGGCGAAGAGCGCCGGGCAGGTCCGCGTCCTCGACGACGCCCGGGCGGCGGACGGCGCTCGGTCAGCTCGAGCGCGGCGATCAGGGCGTCCAGGCGGGCCCGGTTCGGCGGCAGGGGGCCGGCGAGCACGAGCGTGTGCGGGAGCGACCGCTCGTGGCGCGCCTTGCCGAACGCCCGGACGACGTTCTGGACGTTCTTGTGCGGCTTCTCGCCGCCGAGGAAGAGGAGATAGGGCGCGGTGATCCCGAGCTTCGCGGCGACGCGGAGCTTCGCCTCGCGCGGAATGTCCGGGTGAAACCGCGGAGAAACGCCGTTGTAGATCACGTCGATCCGCGCGGCCGGAATCTCGAAATAGTTCACCAGGTCCCGCCGCGTATTCTCCGAAACGGTGACGATGCGGTCGGCGCGCGTCAGCGCCCGCCGGATCATGAAGCGCGCGTAGAGGTGTGCGGCGCGGCTGGGAAGGAACTGCGGGTAGAGCAGGTGGATGATGTCGTGGATCGTCACGACGGCGCGCGTCTTCCAGAGCGGCGGCAGCACGTAGTGCGTCGCATGGAAGAGGTCGAGCCGGTCCCGCATCAGCCTCCAGGCAAAGCGTGTCAGCTCGGCGACGGAGTAACCCGCGGGAGTCGTCGTGCAAGACTTCGAAGTGGTCGGGCAGGTCCGGCAGGGCGCCGCTGTCGGCGCGGTGCGCGTACACGCGGAAGCGGTAGGCGCGCCGACTCGGGGAGCTTCCCGATCGCTTCGAGAAGGTTGCGGATGTAGGACCCGATCCCGTAGTCCTTCAACTTGCGCGCGTCGATGCCGATCCGCGTCACGGCGGCGTCTCCCCGGCGGCCTCCGCGAGAACCGCGGCCGTGGCCTGCCCGGCGGCCTCCCAGGAGAACCCGGCCGCGCGCACCGGTCCCGCGGCCGCGAGGCGCCGGCGGGTCGCGGGATCCTCCAGGGCGCGCTCGATCTCGCGCGCGAACCCGGCGGAGTCCCGAGGCTCCGCGAAGAGAGCGGCGCCGCCGGCGACCTCGCGCAGAGCCTCTGCGGTGGACGCCACCACCGGGATCCCGCAGGCCATGGCCTCGAGGACGGGAAGACCGAAGCCTTCCTCGAGCGAGGGATAGACGAAGACGTCGGCTGCCTGGTAGAGCTCCCGGGCGGCCTCGCGGTTGGCGTAGCCCGCGAGGTGGATCTTCTCCCGGAACGGCGAGCGCGCGATCCGGTCGAACAGGGCGGAGGTCTTCCAGCCGGCGCCCGCCGGCGAGCACGAGATCGGGCGCCTGCGCGCCGCGGCTCCAGAGGAGGTCGCAGGCGGCGACGAGAGTCTCGACGTTCTTGCGCGGCTCGAGCGTGCCCAGGTACAGGATGTACCGGTGCCCGCCGGCGTAGCTCGACGCGTCGCGGCGAGCGCCGGCCCGTCCGGTGCCGGGGCGAAATCGGGATCCACGCCGTTCGCGACGACGCGCACCCGCGCCCGCGTCTCCGGATGCGCACGCTCCAACTCCCGAGCGGTCGCCTCCGAGACGCAGACGAAGCGGGCGGCCTTCTCGGCGGTCCGGTCCCACAGGGGCGCGAAGCCCACGAGCGTCCGAAGCGCATGCCACTCCGGATGCGTCACCGCCGTCAGGTCATGAACAACGGACACGAAGGGCAGGCCGCCGCGCACCGGGCCGATCGTCAAGGCGGCGAGCAGCACGTCGGCCCCCCATTGCCGGGCGCGGCGGGGGAGGGTCGTCTGGACCCAGAGCGTCCCCGGGCTGCGTCGGTCCGCGCCCACGCTCCAGGGACCGAGGGCTTCGGACTCGGGGAGCGGCCGCGGCGTGAAGAGGCGCACCTCGACGCCGGCGCGCGAGGCGAGGGCGCCGGCGATGCCGCGCGTGTACGTGCCGATTCCGGTCGCCGGAGGCAGGAGCGCCCGCGCATCGATCGCGACTTTCACGGAAAGAAGCTATCAGCTTGACAACCCTCCGCTGGCACTCGGGCAAGGCGCGGATTCTCTCAATCTCGCTCGTGGCCTGCGCCCTGGACGGCCTCCTCCGGGACGCCGCCGGCTCCGGCGCTCGCCCTGTCGCTTGAGCCTCGCCGCGAGCCCCGGCGGCGGGACGCCTCCCGGAGGAGGACTGAGCGAAGGAGCAAAGCATCGGAGCAGCATTCGCCTGCTATGAGACTGCGACTGAGCGACGAGCGACGGCCCGACTCTCCCCGTAGCGGCCGGGCCGGAGCGTGCCTCCGAGGGAGGCGGCCCGACGCCGGGGCGTCTCAAGAGAGCCCGATTCACGGACTTCCAAACCGGGTCAATACAGATCCCCCGGCGGCTTTGACTCCCGTCGGCGGCGGATAAAATACCCGGTTCCATGACGCAGCCCAACACCCTCTCTCTGGACGCGGTCCTCGACGAGCCCGTGCCGTTCGCGTTCGAGCTGTTCTTCTCGACCGCGGGGCTCGACCGGGAGCCCCTGCTCGAGGTCTCGCCGGTCCGCCTCGAGGGGGAGATCTCGCGCATCGAGAAGGGCTTCCTCTTCGACGCGCGGATCGCCTACGCGGGCAAGCTCGAGTGCAGCCGCTGCCTGGCTCCCTACCCCTTCCAGACGCGGGAGGACTTCTCCCTCGTCCTGACGAAGCGGGCCCCGGTCACCGGCCAGGAGATCGTCCTGGAAGGCGACGATTTCGATGTGTATTTCTACGATGAGCCCGTTCTCCCCGTCGCGCCGATCGCCGAGGAGCGGATCCAGATGGCCGTGCCGATGAAGCCGCTCTGCAGGGACGATTGCCGCGGCCTCTGTTCCCGGTGCGGCGAAGACTTGAACGTCGCCGATTGCGGCTGCGCCGTCGACTCGGCCGACCCGCGGTGGGAAGCTCTGCGACACCTCAAGAAAGTGTAGGTCCACGATGCCCAACCCCAAACGGCGCCACAGCAAGGCCCGCCGAGACAAGCGGCGCGCGCACGACGCCCTGACGCCGCCGGCCCTCTCGGAGTGCCCCAACTGCAAGGAGCCCAAGCAGCCGCACCGCGTCTGCCCTCACTGCGGCTACTACAAGGGCAAGCAGACGATCAACGCGTGATGATCTCGGTGCCGCCGGGAAGTCCCGGCGGCGCTGTCCTCGCGTCAGGGCGCGACGTCGATCACCCATTCGGCGTGATCTCCGATGACCGGCAATTCGAACTTGTTGGAAGAACCGAACGTGCTGGACGGATTGTCCTGCGTGATTCTGACCAACGTCATGCTGGCCTGATTCGGCTGGTCGAACGTGATGATGATCCGGCCGACGCTTTTGGTCACAGCCTTGTACGAGCGGCTGACCGACGCCCCCTCCGCGACCGCGAGCTTGTCGAGGACTGCCAGGGTGGTCCCCCGGACCTCCAATATCGTGACGGCCGTGCCGGACCCGTTCCCGGCCGAAGGGCTCACCTCCAGCTTCCACGTGAAGTCGGGCGCGAGGGTGAACGCCTTTCCGAGGAACATGGCCTGGGCGGCAGGAGCCGCGACAGCCGCGGCGACGAGAAGAGCCAGCAGGGACTTCCTCTTCATGAGATCCTCCTTTCCAGGGAGCGTGTCAATTCCTCAAATTCGGCCGATCGGACCGGCCTGACCTGCGCTTCACTGAAGAATGTACGGCCCCGCGCCGCGAACCGTTGTTCTCGCCCCGGCGGGCGTTTCAGAACCGCGCGAGCTGGTGCGTGCCCGGCCAGGGTGATCCAGAAGTTGACGCCGTCGCTGCAGGCGCCGACGGGATGCGTGCCCGGTCCCGGTCGAGAAGGATCCGAGCGGCGTCAGGTCCGCCGCCTTCCAGAGCGAGACGCTGTCGCCGCCGAGGTTCGTGACGAGGACGCGCTGCCCGTCGAACGCCGCGCCGATCGGGGCTCGCTCAGACCGTTGCCCGTCAGCGTCGCCAGGACCGCGCCGTTGGAGGCGCGGACGACCGAGACGCGATCGGACGCCGCTGTTCGGGCACCCAGATGTTCGCGCCGTCGAAGACGGGGAGCGCGGGGCGGAGCCGACGGTCACCGTCTGGAGGATCGCGCCGGCCGAGTCGAGCTTCAGAAGAGTGCCCGGCGCCTGTCCGTGATCCAGACGTTCGCGCCGTCGTAGAGCGACGCCGAGCGGATGCGCGAATCCGGCCGTGACGGTCGTGACGGTCCAGGGAATCGTCGCGCCCGGCGTCACGATCGAGACGGAGCCGGCGCCCGTGTTCGCCGTCCAGATCCGCGCGCCGTCGAAGGCGATCCCGTCGGAGGTCGTCCCGAGGTTGCTCGCGACCGTCGTGACGGCTCCCGGCGCGGCTGGCTCGGGTCGATCCGGTAGAGCTGCCCGGGCTCGTGTCTGCCCGTCACGAAGACCCGTCCCATCGCCGACGAGCACGCCGACGCGCGTCGGTCGCTCCCGTCCAGGTCTCGAGCAGCTTGCCGTCGCTCGCGCGCACGCGCGAGACGCGTGCGCCGCCGAAGTTCGGCGACCCAGAGGTCCGCCCCGTCGGACGCGACGAGCTGCGGAGTGGCGCCCGACCGTCGTCAGGCCGAGGACCGCCGCGTTCTGCGGCGTCCAGAACTGGTCGAGCGCCGCCCGGCGGCTGCCGCGCTTCAGGACGCCGTCCACCGTGCGCGAGAGAAACGCCGCCATCTGGAGGCGCGTGACGGTGCTCGTCGGGTCGTAGGTCGTCGGCGTCGTCCCGGTCGTGATCCCGAGCGTGAAGATCTCGAGCACGAACGGGCAGAAGAGCGGCGTCCGTGACGTCGGTGAAGGGGCCGCAGACGCCGAGGAGCGCGCTCCCGCGCCGCCGAAGAGCCGGCGACCGCGAGAGCAAGGCGACGACGCCGCGAGGCGCGAAGCCTTCCTGGAAGCTAGAGCTCATCCGATCCTCCGGTCTCCCCTCAGAACCGCGCGAGCTGGTTCGAGCTCGTTAAGCGGCGACCCAGAAGTTGACCCGTCGCTGCAGGCGCCGCAGCGGCGTCGTGTCCGGCGCCGATCGAGAAGGAGCCGAGCGGCGTCAGGTCCGCCGCCTTCCAGAGCGAGACGCTGTCGTTGGCGTTCGTGACCAGGACGCGCTGGCCGTCGAAGGCCGCGGCGATCGGGACGTTCAGCCCGTTGCCCGTCAGAGTCGCGAGAACGGCTGCCGTTCGAGGCCCGCACGACCGACAGCGGAGTTCGAGCCGTTGTTGGGCACCCAGATGTTCGACCCGTCGAAGACCGGGTGCCTCGGGTTGGCGCTCAGCGTGACGGTCTAGCAATACGTCGAAGCGTACGCATACCGTATCGCTGA
>CAVYSW010000009.1:0-460881 GCA_963771275.1 uncultured Gemmatimonadales bacterium | reverse complement strand
GCGACCGGAGGGACTCGAACCCCCACGGGTTACCCCACAGGATCCTAAGTCCTGCGCGTCTGCCAGTTCCGCCACGGTCGCATTGCTGCGGCGTCTGGGCGGCAGGCCGCCCTGACGCCTTGCTCGCGCCCGTTGCGAGCCACCGCCGCTCGCTGCGCTCGCGGCTTGTGGTCCGCCACGGTCACGCCATACTCCCACGTCTGGACGAGCCACCGCCGCTCGCTGCGCTCGCGGCTTGTGGTCCGCCACGGTCACGCCATACTCCCACGTCTGGACGAGCCACCGCCGCTCGCTGCGCTCGCGGCTTGTAGTCCGCCACGGTCGCTTGCCCGATCAATCTAAGGGAACCCAGGTGGTCTCGCTGTGGCTCGTCCGCGAACGTGCCGGGTGCTTCGCGATCTTTGGACTTCCCGCTCGGCGGACGGTATGCTACCTGTCCTGGCCGAGATTCCGCGAATCGGGAGAATCGCCGTGACCAAGTGCCCGCAGTGCGGCAGGGACGTCTCGTTCCTCGACCGCGACCTCATCACCGGCGTGTGCCCCAACTGCCGGAGGGTGGGGGCGCGGCCGGCGACACTTGGCTGCGGAACCCTGCTCCTCATCGCCCTGCTTGTGTGGATGGTGGTGGGCTCGAAGGTGAACCGGGTGCAGGAGGAGATGACGCAGCTCCGCAGCGAGGTGGCGGAGCTGAAGCGGGCGGTGGAGCAGGAGACCGCCGAGCTGCGCGCGCTCCGCGAGGCGATCGAGGTGTCGACGCCCCCCGCACCGCGGAGGCCCGAGTGAGGGGCCCGCGCGCCGGGCTCTCCCCTCGCTCGGCACAGGGCAGGTTTGGTTGCGAGTGTTACACCTCAGTGTTACAATGCACATATGGATACCACGATCCGGAACCTCGACCCCAAGGCCTACCGCGCCCTCAAGGCCCAGGCGGCCCTGACGGGGAAGACGGTCGGCCAGGCCGTCAATGAGGCCATCCGCGCGTATCTGGCACGACCCAGCGTGACGTCCGCCGAGGGGAGTCTTCGCGACCTTGCCCCCGAGCCGTATCCCGAGGGCACCGAACGCCTGAGCGAAGAGATTGATGCCATCGTCTACGGCGCCTGAGCCCCGGGTGGTCGTCCTCGACTCGAGCTTCCTCGTCGCGTATCACAACACCCGCGACGTCCATCACGCGGCCGCGGCACGTGCCATGCTCCGGCTGCTGGGCGGTGAGTGGGGGCAGGCACTGCTTCTGGAGTACGTGTTCCTCGAGGTCGTCACCGTGTTACTCGCCCGCCGGGGCCTTGCGGTGGCGACGGACGTCGCCGCGCGACTGCTGCAGGCTCGTGAGGTGGATTTCGTCCCCTGCTCGGACCTGTTCCTTGAAACGCTGGTGACCTTCCGGGGTCAGTCAGCCGGGCGGCTGAGCTTCACCGACGCCGCCATCGTCACCGTCGCCCGGCGCCATCCTCCTGGACTCGTCGCAACGTTCGACAGGGACTTCCAGGGAACGGCGGGAGTCACGGTCGTGTCCGCATGACGGCCCCCCAGGAGCCGCTCGACGTCCGGATCGCCGCCGTCGGGATCCCTGCCATCCGGCGCCACATATTCCTCTGCTGCGACCAGACCACCCCCAAGTGCTGCGAGAAGCAGCGCGGGCTCGCGTCCTGGGACTACCTCAAGCGGCGCCTCCGGGAGCTCGGCCTCTCGGAGCAGGGCGGCATCTACCGCACCAAGGCCAACTGCCTGCGCGTCTGCCAGCAGGGGCCGATCGCCGTGGTGTACCCGGAAGGCACGTGGTACCGCGCTTGCGATCCACCCGTGCTCGAGCGAATCATCCAGGAGCACCTGATCGGCGGTCGCCCCGTGATGGATCACGTCTTCCTCGTGCATCCGCTGCCCCATGCGCCGTAGCGCCCGGGCCGTACTGGCTCGCGCGCTGTTGGCCGGCACCCTTGTGGCCGCCGGGGCCTGCACGCACACCGAGCCGTTCGCGCTCACGCCGCCGGACACGTTAGGACCGTTCCCGGGCGGGCTGCCGCGCCGGCTCACGTTCAATCCCCTGAGCGACGAGATGCCGTTCGTGTACGGCGACACGCTGGTGTTCTCCCGGCGCGACGCCGACCGCCCCGACGGGGATCGCTGCCTGGCGTTCCTCCCGGCTGAGGGCGGTCGCCTGCTCGGCGAGGCGTGCGCCGGGGGCCACACCTCCGACGGCACGCGGGACGCGTGGCTCCACCCCGCGATCTCGCCCGACGGCCGCCGCGTGGCCTTCGTGCGCGAGCGCGGCTCGACCTTGGGCGGCGCACCGGACGAGCGCGCCCTGGTGGTGGCGCCCCTCGATCAGCCGGACAGCGCCGCGGTCGTGCTCCAGCGGCTGTTCGCCAGCCCGTCGGGCACGATGGTCAACGCCTACCGGAAGCTCACCTGGCGCGGCAACGACACGCTCCGCTTCCTGGGGGGCGCCGAACACTTGGTCAACGGCGAGCTGGGTGGCTTCGTGCCGCTGGGGGTCTTCGAGATCGCCGCCGATCCGGCTGACACGACGCCACCCGCGGCGATCCCGGAGCTCGCGGACGCGCTGGCGTACGACCCCGGGGCGGATGGGAGCGTGTACTTCGTACCGGGCTCGGACCCGACCGCCGTGTACCGCTGGGTGCCGGACTCGGCGCCCGCGCCGCTGGTTCGGTTCGCTGATGCCGGAGGCGCGGTGCTGCTGCAGCTCACCGATGTGACCGTGGCGGACAGCGTGGTGGCCGCGATCATGCTCCTGGAGGTCGGCGCGAGTGAGCCTCAGCCGGCCCTGGCGTGGGCGGACCTCGCGGCCGGTGGCTCGCAGCACGATGTCTTCACGTTCGCCGCCCCCATCAGGCTCGCGGGGGTGCCGGGTCGCCGGCAGGTCGTGCTGGAGATTGGCGACGGGGGCGACCCCAATCTCTGGCTGGTGGGCTTCCCCTGACCCGTTACGGGCTTCCACGGCGGCCGGCAGTGGTGCCGGCCCCGTCACCTTGACGCTCCACTCCCATCGCGTGCGCTCAGGACTTGCCCTCGGAGCGCTGGACCCGCCAAATGACGCTGATCAGGCTATCCGCGTCCGCCCGGACCTCGCTCGACGGCCACCGCTCTGTTCCGTCCGGCCCGAACGTGCCGGCATTGACCACCCACCGACTCCAGTACGTTCGGATGCTCGTAGCGTCAAACCACCCGGAGTTTGCCCAGAACTCGGTGATGGCCAGTTGATCCCATCCGCCGTCGGCGCGGGGACGAACCCAGAACGCTCGCCAGGGCTGCGTGACGGAATAGGCTGCGAAGCCGCTCCCCTCCGACGATGCATTTCCGGCCCACCAGCGCCACGCGCGCCGCGCGTTCCGAGCGGCCATCGCGTCCTTGGTCGGTGGAAGCTGCGCGAGGGCGTAGCCGAGTGACTGGCACACTGCCTCCGCGTGCGTCCGGGGGGCAACCCCGCCCGTCGTTCTCATCACGGACCGGGTGGCGTGGGTGACGCAGCCCGTGACAAGGGCCGCCACGACGACGATGGGTAGGAGGACGCTGGTGCGCATCGGGAACCTCCCCGTCAGCACGGCTGATCTCGCGGGCTCAGCGCTCGCCCGCGATCGCGTCGCGCAGCGCCGCCACCAGCCGGTTCGCGTCGGCGCGGGCCTCCGCGCGGGGCGGCCCCCGCCGGCCGGTGCTGTCGCACGACGCCGCGCGCACGTGGTACCGCGTGCGGATGCTGTAGTGCCACGGGTACTCCAGCCAGCCGGCGTAGACCGTGACCGCGTCCGCGCCGCCCGGCTGTGCGCGCCGCGCCACCAACCGGCCCGGCCACGCGTACGGGAAGGGCTCCGCGATGGTCCATCCATCGGCCTCGAGCGTCGCGACGACGCGCTCCGCGTTCGTCCCCTTGTCGGGCGCGCCAGCCCAATGGGGAAACGCCGTGAACGCGCCCACGTACACGCCACCGGCACACGCACGCCGCCGGGCCTCCCTGTCAGCCTGCCACCACTCCGGCGCCGTCGGCGTCGCGCTGGAAGCACCCACCAGCGTGTCCACCGTGCCGAGCTCCGCCAAGATGCTGTCGGCATCGGCCCGGGCTTCCGCCGAGGCCGGTCGCTCGGCGCCCTCCGAGGCGAACGTGCGCGCCCGGACGATCCACCGATAGGAAGTCGGCGGCGTCTGGTTCCCCAGCAGTTCGCCGCTCCACATGACGTCCACCTGGTCCCAGCCGTCGGCCCGGAGCCGGATGCCCCACGGCGTCCAGTGCCCGAGGAATTGGGGCCACCCGTAGCGCGGGGCCCGCATCTCGAAAGGCCGCAGCGTGTAATGCCGCGCCTCCAGCACGCCCGCAATCCGATCCCGGGTTCCGCCGCCGTCCCCGGGATCGTTCCCCGAGGCGTTCAGCTCGAGTGACTGCTCGTAGGAGGGGAGGTGTGCGGCGCAGCCCAGCGCGATGACGCAGACGGCACCGAGGAGGAGAGATGGACGAGGCGGCATAGCGCCCTCCCGGCAGGGAGACTCCAGAGTCCAACCACCGCACGTGGTGGTACCCGTCAATGGGAGCGGCAGTTCAGGCGTCGGTCAAGCCAATCCGGATGGTGATTCTCCCGATTGCCGGGGGTTGCCAGCCGCCGAGCCTCCCGGCCCGCCCCGGAAACCGCTCTCGGAGGCCGTCGCGTGACCCGGGCAGGCCGGCGCGGGTATCGAAGGCAGGGAGGAGTCGCAGCTGGGACCTCCGTCAGCTTGAGGTGCGACATGAGGCTCGCCGTAGTCGGGTTGTCGTTGATCGCCTTGGCCGCGTGCCGGGCGGCCGTAGACCCCACCGGAGGACCGGACGCGAGTCAGATCGTGGGCGACACCCTGGTGCTGGCGCCGGGCCAGGAGGTCCGGGTCGGCATCCTCGGCGTGGCGTTCCTCGAGGTTTCCTCCGACTCCCGCTGCCCCACGGACGTGGTCTGCGTCTGGGCCGGCGACGCCGCGGTGGAGATCGGTCTCTCCGCCGGCGAGGGCCCGACCCACCCGTTCACCCTCCACACGCTCTCGTATCCTGCTTCGAGCGTGGAGTTCGGCGGCTACCGAGTGACTCTGCTCGAGCTCGCCCCCCAACCCATCTCCACCCGGCCCATCCCGCCGGACGGCTACCGCGCCCACCTTCAGGTCACACGATCCGACACTAGCGCTAGCCGCTAACCGCCCTCGGCAATCGGCCAACGGCTATCGGCCAACGGCCAACGGCTAACGACCAGCGGCCAACGGCCAACGGCTATCGGCCATCGGCCATCGGCTATCGGCTCTCTCCCTCTAGTCGCCCCGGCTGGAGAGGCCTACATTCCCGCTCCCGGCCGTTAGTGAATGCCGTCTCCTCCGTGGGAGCTTGCCATGTCACGTCCGTCCGTCACCGCTCGGGCCGCGGCTGCGTGGAAACCTCGCCTTCGCGCGCTCGCCATCGTCGCGCTCGCCTTGCTCGTGGCCCCGTGGACCGTTCGGGCACAGGTGCCCTATCTGTTCCAGAACCCGGCCCTGAGCGCGAGCCAGATCTGCTTCACGTTCGCCGGCGACATCTGGCTCGCGCCGCGCGCGGGTGGCGTGGCCCACCGTCTCACGGGCGGCATTCCTGGCGGCGACGATCGCTGCGCCTTCTCGCCGGACGGCAAGTGGGTCGCCTACACCAACACCACCAACGGCAACCCGGACGTCTATGTGATCGCGGCCGCGGGTGGGATCCCCAAGCGGCTCACCTGGCATCCGGACGACGACGTGGTGCGGGGCTGGACCCCGGACGGGAAGGTGCTGTTCGAGTCGGCCCGCCTGGGCATCGCGCAGCACGTCGAGAACGGGGCGCCGCGGCTGTTCGTGCAAGGAGTGAGCGAGGTGGCCGCGACGGTGCTCGACCTCCCCGGCGCGTGGGAGGGATCGTTCAGTCCAGACGGCAGGCGTCTCGCCTATCTGCCCTACCCGCCGGCGAACGAGGCCTGGAAGCGCTATCGGGGCGGGCGGACCACGCCGATCTGGATCGCGGACCTGGCGAGCGCGGCGATCGAGAAGGTGCCGCGCAGCAACTCCACCGATCAGGCGCCGATGTGGGTCGCGGACACGGTCTTCTTCATCTCCGATCGGGACGGCCCGGCGAGCCTCTACGCCTACGACACGCGCACCAGGCAGGTCACGCGGCGGGTCGAGAACCACGGGCTCGACATCAAGAGCGCCTCGGCCGGCCCGGGCGGGATCGTCTACGAACAGTTCGGCGCCCTCCACGTGTACGACCTGACGACGGGGAAAGACGCCGCGGTCGCGATCACCCTGGGCGGCGAGCTGTCCGCCACGCTGCCGCACTTCGTGAGCGTCGGCGACCAATTGCAGCACGCGGCCATCTCGCCCACGGGGGCGCGCGCGGTGTTCGAGGCCAGGGGCGAGATCGTGACCGTGCCCGCCAAGAAGGGGGATCCCCGCGACATCACCAACACCACCGGCGCCACCGAGCGCTACCCGTCCTGGTCGCCCGACGGCCAGACCATTGCGTACTTCTCGGACGCCGGCGGCAAGGGCTACCGCCTCGCGCTCCGGGCGCAGAGCGGCATGGGAGAGGCCCGCGCGATCGCGCTCGGCGGTGATGACACGTACTACTACGCGCCGAGCTGGTCGCCGGACGGGAAGCAGCTGGGCTACAGCAACTCGCGCGGCGAGATCTGGTACGTCGGACATCGCGAGCGGCAAGACCACGAAGGTGGACACGGATCCGTTCGGCGATCAGGGCGGCGTGCCGCTCGCCTGGTCGCCGGATTCGAAATGGCTGGCCTACCCGCGCGCGATCGCCAACCGGCTGGGCGCCGTGTTCGTCTACGACGTGGCCAAGGCCGCCGCGACCCAGGTGACCGACGGGATGAGCGACGCCCGGGCCCCGGCGTTCGACGCCGGCGGCAAGTATCTGTACTTCGTGGCGAGCACCGACGCCGGTCCCGCCTCCGACTTCAGCATGATGACGTACGACCACCCGATCACGCGGAGCCTCTACGCCATCGTGCTGCGGAAGGACCTCCCCTCGCCGCTGGCGCCCGAGAGCGATGAGGAAAAGGCCAAGAGCGACAGCACGGCGAAGGACTCGACCAAGGCGCAGGCCGCGCCCGGGAAGCCGAAGCCCGGATCCGACACGACGGTCGTCACCATCGACTTCGACGCGATCGATCAGCGCACCATCGCGCTGCTGCCGCCGCCCCGGAACTACGTGGCCGTCCTCGCCGGCAAGACAGGCGTCGTGCTGCTGGTCGAAGCGCCGCTGATTCCGGTCGATCAACAGAACCAGCCCCTCGGCGCCACGGTCTACAAGTTCGATCTCAAGGAGCGGAAGACGGACCAGCTCCTCGAGAAGGTGTCCGGGCTCGACGTGTCGCACGACGGCGAGAAGATCCTGTACAAGCAGCAGAGCACCTGGGCCATCGCGTCGTTGGGCGCGCCGATCAAGCCCGGCGAGGGGGCGCTCAGCACCGGGAACGTCCAGGTGGCGACCGACCCCAAGGCCGAGTGGGAGGACATGTACCACGAGGCGTTCCGGCTCCAGCGCGCGTACTTCTACGATCCCAGCTACCACGGGCTCGACCTCGCGGCGACCGAGCGGTTCTACGCCAAGTATCTGGATGGGCTCGGCGACCGGCTGGATCTCGACTACCTGCTCCGGGAAGCGTTCGGCAACCTCACGGTGGGGCACCTGTTCGTGTTCTCATCCGGCGGGAGCCCAAGCCGCGCGCCGGCCAACGGCTTGCTGGGGGCCGACTACACCGTCGAGAGCAACCGGTGGCGGTTCGCCCGGGTGTACGCCGGCGAGAACTGGAACCCGGACCTCCGGGCGCCGCTCACGCAGCCCGGCGTCAACGTGCAGGCCGGGGAGTACCTCCTCGCGGTGAACGGTCGCGAGGTGGCCGCGGGCGAGAACGTCGACCACGCGTTCGAAGGGATGGCGGGCAAGCAGACCGTGTTGCGCGTGGGTCCGAACGCCAACGGCGACGGCGCGCGCGACGTGACAGTGGTCCCCGTCCGGAACGACCTGATGCTGCGCCACCTGGCCTGGATCGACGCCAATCGCCGGACCGTCGAGCGGCTGTCCGGCGGCAAGCTGGCGTACATCTACGTGCCGAACACGGCGAACGAGGGCTATGCCCGGTTCAACCGCTACTTCTTCGCGCAGCAGGACAAGCAGGGCGCGATCGTGGACGAGCGGTTCAACGGGGGCGGGAACATCGCGGACTACATGATCGAGTATCTGCGCCGCATGCAGCCGTTCAACCTGGTGACCTCGCGCTGGGGCGAGGACGTGCCGATTCCCGCGGGCGCGATCTACGGCCCCAAGGCGATGCTGATCAACGAGTACTCGGGCTCGGGCGGCGACGAGCTGCCGTGGCTGTTCCGGCGCTTCAAGGTGGGACCGCTGGTCGGGACGCGAACCTGGGGCGGGCTGGTGGGGATCGGCGGCTACCCGAGCCTGATGGATGGCGGGTCGGTCACCGCGCCGCGCGTCGCGCTATGGTCCGCGGAAGGGGAGTACGCGGTGGAGAACGTCGGCGTCGCGCCCGACGTCGAGGTGGAGTTCGATCCCGCGGCCTGGCGGGCGGGCCACGACCCGCAGCTCGAGCGGGCGGTGGCGCTCGTGATGGAGGCACTGGCCAAGAACCCGCCCAAGACGTACCAGCGGCCGCCGTTCCCGACGTGGGCGAAAGGGACGAGGTATCCGGGACGTTAGCCGATGGCCGATGGCCGATAGCCGATGGCCGATAGCCGATAGCCGATAGCCGTTTCAGCCGTTCAGCATTGGTTATTGGGCATTGGACATTGGACATTCGGCCGCTGCACGCCGCGCCCGACTCGAGCCCCATCCCGCGAGTCAGTGCACGTCGAACCCCTCGCGGCGGGCCGCGTCGGCGAGGCGATCGTCCCGCGTGACCACGCTGAGTCCCCGCGGGTCGCCGGCGACCCAGGCGAGCGCGGCGGCGAGCTGAAAGGCGTCGGCGGCGCGCAGCGGGTGCACCCGGAGCAAGCGTTGGGCGGCCTGGCGGAGCGGGGGGGTTGGCAGGATCTCGTGCCAAGTGCCCTCGAGCATCCGGAGGAGATCGAGGGCGGTCGTCTCATCCCGCGCGGTGAGCGTACCGTCCCGGGCAACGCGCGCGATCGCGGACGCGCACTCGACCGGGGTCCCCCACCACACGACCAGACCCGCGTCGTCGCGCAACAGCTGGCGCAGGCCCGGGGATTCGGGCTCATCGAGCAGCAGCGGGACGACGGCCGACGCGTCCCAGAACCTCATCGACCTTCCCGGCGCTCCGTGATGAGCGCGGCCCGGGCCGCGGCCTCGGGGTCGGCCGGGCGGGCGCGGCGCCAGAACTCGGCCGGGAGCGCGTGGTCGGCCACTCGGATCACGCCGGCGCGCTCGAGCGCGGCGAGCCGGTCGTCGTCGGCCTGATCCGCGCCCGCGACCGGTACGAGCTTCGCCACCGGCCGCCCGTGCTCGGTGACCAGGATCTCCTCACCAGCCTTCACGCGGGCGAGGTAGCGGCTGAGCGATGCCTTGAGCTCGGAAACGCGGGTCTGCTTCATTGTGACCTAATAGGTCCGATCAATATGTCCAATATAGTTACATATCAGGGAATGGGAAGAACGCGCGCTCCAGGAGGATCTGACGGCCTCCGTGTGACCTCGCCCCGCGCCGCCCGCGGGCCGCCACAACGCGGCACGGTCAGTTGACGATCCGCGCGCTGCGGTCCAGCTCGTCCGCGGCCTGGAGGATCTTGCCCCGGAGCCGCGGCGGGTAGTCGGGATGCGCCGCGAGGAAGCCGCGCACGATGCCGGCGGCGCTCGGCGTGTTGTGGCCATCCAGCGTGGCGTTGAGCCAGCTCAACGGGAAGAAGATGTCCCCGGTCCGCTGGATCTCCTCCAGCAACTCGAGGCTGGGCCGGATGTAACGCTCCGCCCGCGCCGCGCGCAGCGGGTGGTGGAGATAGCTCACCGCCTCCAGGACCCAGGGCTCGTGCGACCGGTTCGCGGGATCGCGCAGCGACTCGAAGAACGCATCGCGCGCCGCCGTGTCTGCCGAGAGCGCCGGCATCACGAACGCGAACTGCGCCTTGCGCTCGGGATTGGTGATGCGGGCGAGCTGGGTCTCGAGGATCTCGCGCCAGCGCGGCACCTCGCGGACCGCAAGCTCCAGCGCGAGCGCCGTGTAGTCCCGCTCGGCGAGCGGGAGCCCGCTCACCCGCTCCCGCTCATTCCAGATCCGCTCCAGCCGCTTCACGGCCCCCGGCGTCAGCGCCACGCTGCGGTAGGCCCGGAAGTACGCCGACTTGAGCGAGGTCGTCCCGGCGGCCTGGAGCCCATCCCACAGGGTGCGCTCGACGTCCGGGGCCACGCTGTCGCGCCGCCCCGGTGGGAGGTAGCGCCAGTAGAGCGCGGCGAGATCGGCCAGCATGCGCTGCGCATTGAGCTCCGCGCTCTCCGCGGGTAGTGTGCGCTGCGCGAGGCCCAGGAGGCGCTCGGGCGGGAGGCGCCCGTCCAGCACCGCATCCCACAGCGTGAGCCACGCGACCCCGCGCACCAGCTCGTCGCGAATCCCCGGCAGATGCTCGGACAGCCACGCGAAGCTGCGGTCGTCCGGCACGAAGTCGCCGTACGCCACGCCGTCGCCGTTGGCCAGCACGAAGTCCGGCGCCGGGCGCCCCGCGGCCCCCGGAACGTCCACGGTGCCCGAATCGAGCGCGATGCCGAACGCCGCCGCGGTGGTGCCTCCGCCGAGTGTCGCGTGGAGCAGCTGGGGCCAGAGCCGGTTCTGGCCGGCGGGGTCGTCCTGCGCGAACCGCAGTCCGGCGATCGTTCCGGCGTCGCGCAGCGTGAAGCGCGTGGCGATCGTCGGCCGGCCGGGCTCTTCCACCCACATGTGGCTCCACGCCGCGAGATCGTCGGGCGTCCGGACGTCGAGCAGCTCGATGAGATCGGGCCACGAGGCGTTGCCGAACGCGTGGCGATGGAGGTATTCCCGGAGCCCGTCGCGGAATGCCGAGTCGCCGACCCGGCGCTCGAGCTGGCGCATCACGATCGGCGCCTTCTGGTAGATGATCGCGCCGTAGAGCGAGCCGGCCTCGTTCAGGTTGTCGAGCGGCTGCCGGATCGGGTTGGCGCCGGCCGTGCGGTCCACGGCGTACGCCGAGGGGTAGTGCGTGAGCAGGAACCGCAGATCGTGGTTGAGCGCCGGGAACGACGGGTTCACGATCTTCGCCGCCATGAAGTTGGCGAAGACTTCCTTCATCCAGACGTCGTCGAACCAGCGCATGGTCACGAGGTCGCCGAACCACATGTGCGCCGTCTCGTGCGCGATCAGGCTGGCGCGACCCAAGAGCTCGGCCTGGGTCGCCGTCGGCTCGAGGAACAGGCTGCTCGCGCGATAGAGCACCGCGCCCGGGTGCTCCATGCCGCTGTACTGGAACGCCGGCACGGCGACGAGGTCGAACTTGTCGAACGGGTACGGGATGCCGGTGTACGCCTCGAGCCAGCGGAGCGCCGCCGCTTCGAGATCGAAGACGGCGTCCCGGTTGCGGGCGACGCGCGCGGCGTCGGTCTCGCGGTGGAACATGCGGAGCCGGCGCCCGTCGCGCTCCGCGGTTTCCACCTGGAACCGCCCCGCCGCGAACGCAATGAGGTACGTCGGAATCGGCTTGGTTTCCGCGAACCGAGACGTCGTACTCCTCGCTCCCTCTTCTGCTCCTTCTGCGTCATCTGCGGCCCCTGCCGCTTCCGCGCCATTCGCCACCGCTACCCATCCCTGGGGCACCGTCAACGCGAGCGTGACCCGCGCCTTGAGGTCGGGCTGGTCGAAGCACGGGAACGCGAAGCGCGCCCGGTCGGGCACGAACAGCGTGTAGAGGAACTCGGGATTGCGGTGCAGCGGCCCGTCGCCCGCCGTGAACGCGACCTCCACCACGTTGTCGCCGGCCACGAGCGCGCGTACCGGGAGTTCCAGATGCTCGGCGGTCATGCGGGGCGCGACGGGCTGTCCCGCCACCCGCACCTCGCGCAGCTGCGCCGCCGGGTTCACGAAGTCGAGCACGACGGGGTCGTGGGTGCTTGCCAGGTGAAAGGCGATCCGCGCGAGCCCCGTGACCGGTTGCGCGACGTCCGCCGGGATCGTGAACGCGAGGTCGTAGCGGACGTCAGCGAGTTGGTCGGCGCGGGCGCGGGCCAGGGCTTGGGACACGCCGGAGACCGTGAGATCGTCGCGGGACCGCGCGCAGGCGGAGAGCGTCATGAGCAGCAGAATGGGCGGGAGCGAGAAATGGTGGCTTGGTCGCATGGTCTCGAGGGTCGGGGCGTCGGGCCCATCACGCCGTCGAGCGCGAGGCACGGGGGCTCGCCGCCGAAGCGGTGTCGCCTCCGAATCAACAGGGGAGACACCACCGCCGCCAGCCCGGTCGCGGCCTCCGCCATGCCGCTGCTCCGTCGGGACCGGGCTGGCGACGTACCGGCCCACCGGCTCAGCATCCGGCGCCCCGGACTCGGCGCTAGGTTTGGAGCCGGCCCCCCGATCCGGATGTGCCGCGCAGCCAGACACAGGGATGAGACCGATGCGACGCCACCGCCGACTTGCCGCGCTCCATTGGCTGGGCGCGTTGGGACTGCTGACCGCGCTGGCCGTCGTGCCCCGCCAGCTCGCTGGGCAGGACACGGTGCGGGTCCTGTCCTACAACATCCGCCACGGCGCCGGGATGGACGACCGCGTGGATCTCCGCCGCGCCGCCCGGGTGATCGTGGCGCAGCGGCCCGACGTGGTGCTGCTCCAGGAGATCGACGTCGGAACCGAGCGGACGGGCCGGGTGGATCAGGCGCGCGCGATCGCCGAGCTCACCGGGCTCGCGTACCACGCGTTCGGCCGGTTCATGGACTACCGCGGCGGACAGTACGGCATGGCGGTGCTGTCCACGGCCCCGATCCTCGACTCGACCACGCACGTCCTGCCCGAGGGTGAGGAACCTCGCTCGGCGCTCGCCGCGCGGATTCGCGTGACGCCCACCGCACCCGAGATGGTGTTCGTGGGCATTCACCTGTACCGCACCGAGGACGAGCGCCTGGCGCAGGCCAGGCGGCTGGTCGAGATCTTCGCGCACGAGACCGCCCCGGTCCTGCTCGTGGGGGATTTCAATTCCCAGCCCGGCGGGAGCGTGCTCGATCTGCTGAGTCGCCACTGGTACATGCCGGCGAAGCCGCCCGACGCCCATTGCACGTTCCCCGCCGACCAGCCCGTCCAGGAGATCGACTTCGTGCTGTACCGGCCGGCCGGCCGGTTTCGGCTGCTGGAGTACCGCGTGGTGGACGAGCGGCTGGCGTCCGATCATCGGCCGGTTCTCGCGGTGCTGGTGGTGACGGGGGAGTAGGTCGTCGGTACCCGACCTCCCGGCGGCAGCGCCGTGAGTTCCTTCGCGTCAACCGCAGAGCGCGCAGAGGACGCAGAGACGTTGTGGATGTGCACCACCGCCTCCACCTCTGCGGTCTCTGCGTCCTCTGCGGTGGTCCTGACTTGGCCGGCACCGTCACGCTGTCGGTCAGGGTGCCCGGGCCGTCGCCTCGTCGAGCACCACGCGCCGGAGATCGCCGCGGAACCGGTGCCGCATCCGGACCAGCAGGAGCAGCGCCACCGCCGCGAGCCCGGCCACGAACCCCCACCACAGTCCCTTGGGGCCCGCGCCCGCGTGGAAGCCGAGGAACACGCTCACCGGGACGCCCACGCACCAGAAGCCGAGCAGGCTCATCAGCATCGGGCCCCGCGTGTCGCCGATGCCGCGCAGCGTGCCCATCGCCACGACCTGCGTGCCGTCGAACACCTGGAACACGCCGGCGATGGGAATCAAGGCCGCGGTGAGCGCGAGCACGGCGGGGTCGTTGGTGTAGAGGGCCGCGAGGAACGCCGGCACCGCGAGCATGATCACCGCGCTGGCGCTCATGAACGTGACCCCGGTGGCGAGCGCGGTCACGGCGGCCCGGCGCGCGTCCGCGTGGTCGCCGCGTCCCACGGCGCGGCCCACCAGCACCGCGGCGGCGGAGCCGATCCCCAGCGGGACCATGAACGTGAGCGACGCGAGGTTGATGGCCACCTGGTGGGCCGCCATCTGGACCGTCCCCAGTGTCCCCATCAGCACGGCGATGAGCCCGAACGCGCTGAACTCCAGCGCATGCTGCATCGCGATCGGCACGCCGATCCGGAGCAGGCGGGCGAGCGGCTCGCGCGCCAGGGCGTCGGCGTGGAGCGGCGCGATCAGCGGGCGGAGGGCGCGCCACGCGGCCGCGAGCAGCCCCAGCGTCATCAGCCAGCGGCTCGTGGTGGTGGCCCACGCGGCCCCGACCGCGCCGAGCGCCGGAAAGCCCAGGTGGCCGAAGATGAAGGCCCAGTTGAGCAGCGCGTTCGCGAGGTTGGCGGCGATGATCGTGACGACGAGCGGGCGGACGTGCCCCATTGCCTGGAGCGTCTGGCGGAACACGACGAAGACGAAGAACGGCACGACGCCGGGGATCAGCACACGGGCGTACTGCGCGGCAACGGGCACGACCTCGGGTGGCTGGTGGAGCAGCGTGAGCAGCGGCTCGGCGGGGAGGAGCAGGGTGGCGGTCACGACGCTCACGCCGGCCGTCACGACGAGCCCGCGTTGCAGCCCGCGGGCCACCGCGACGTCGTCCCCCGCGCCCACGCCCTGGGCGATCACCGGGTCGAGCGCCATCAGCACGCCGATCCCGAGCACCGCGATGCTGATGAAGTAGAGGTTGCCGAGCGCCACGGCCGCGAGCGCGGTGGCGGACACGCGGCCCACCATCACCGTGTCCACCACCCCCATGGTCATCAGCCCCACCTGCACCGTGGCCACCGGGACGGCCAGGCGCAGCAGGTCCGCGAGCATCTGCCGCGGCGTCGTCATGGGCGGGTGAGGGCTTGCCGGAACATGGGCCGAATCATACCAGTACAAGGTGCGCCTGCCCACGGGGGATCACATGAACGAGGAAACGCTGAATCTCGAGCTCCGCAAGTTCCTGAAACAGGTCGGGGTGACGTCGCAGCGGGCCATCGAGGTCGCGGTGCGTGACGCGCTCGCCGCCGGACGGCTCAAGGGCACCGAGACGCTGGCCGCGCGGATGACGCTCGAGCTGCCGGCGATCGGCGCCCGGCACGTGGTGGACGGCACGATCGCCCTCGGCTGAGCCAGGTCGCCCTGCGCCGTGCCTGATTTCCCCGTCCCGCTCCAGCGGTTCGTCCGGCTGTTCAACGCGGCCCACTACTGGGACAGCCACGAGGAGCTGGAAGGCGCATGGCGCGAAGGGCGCAGCGACTTCTACCAGGGGCTGATCCTCTACGCCAGTGCGTTCGTCCACGTCGCGCGGGGGAACGCCCACGGCGTGCGGGCGCAGCTCGGCAAGGCGGCGGCCCGGCTCGACGCCTACCGGCCGGCGTATCTCGGCGTGGACGTGGAAGCGCTGCTTCAGGCGGCCGACGCGACGCTCGGCGCGCTGGACGAGGATCGGACGCCTGTGGCGCCGGCGCTCGTGCTCGATCGCGCGCGGGTCCGGGGCACGGAGCCCGAGCTCAGGCCCCGCGCGGCTGGCCCGGCGGCGGGCTGAGTCGTAAGTTCGATCGCACTCCCCAAAAGGAACGCGTCATGGTATCCGCCGTCGTCCTGCTCAGCGTCGAGCACGATTGGATCCACGAGACCGCCCAGGCCCTGGCCGAGATCGAGGGCGTGAGCGAGGTGTACTCGGTGGCGGGGCGGTTCGACCTGGTGGCCGTCGTGCGGGTGCATTCCAACGAGGATCTCGCCACGCTCGTGCCCGGCCGGATGCTCAAGCTGGCGCACATCAACGGGGCCGAGACGCTGATCGCGTTCCGCGTGTACTCGCGCCGCGATCTCGACGCGGCGTTCTCGCTGGGGGGACAGAAGTAGGGGGCCTGCGCTCGCCTCAAGAAACCCGATCAAGCTAGTGGGCGTTCACTGGGGCCGTGATCCCGAGACGGGTAACGCAATGTTCAGCCCGTGGGTCTACGTCAGTTTCGAGATCGAGAGCATAGTGGGGATGCTTCAGATCGCGTACTGACGGTGGATGCTTGGGGGGTGTGCCATGATATCAAACGTTCGTGTTTCGGCGACCCTGGCGGCGCTCGCCCTTGCGGGCCCTGGCTGCGGGGACGTGACTCCCTGGACCGGGAGCATCATCCTGGTGGTGGACTACGAGCTGGGACTGACCCAACGTGGGCGTGTCCTCTACGCCAGTCTCACCGCGGTCAACTTCGGAGATCTGCCGTTGGTCGGAACGGCGGATGGGTGTGGCTGGGAATTCAGCGCGTACCGCGACCTGCAACGGACGGGATCTCCGGCCTGGAGTCAGGACTTCGATCATCGGTGTACGGCGGGACTTGAGATGGGGGTGAACATCCCGCCCCGAGGGAGCCAGGCGTTCGGCACGACCGTCATACCATACTCCGACATTCTCCAGATGTCGGGGCAAGGCACGTACTACTTTGCAGCCAGGCTCCAGGGCGGTCCCGATGGGTGGTGGACCGACCGGCTGCCGGCGGGATCGTACGAGATCCTGCCGCCGTAGCCTTGGCCGGCGACAGCCGGAACGACGCTAGCGGGCGAGCCGCATGGCAGCCGTGACCGGGAAGTGGTCCGAGGCGTCCCGCCCGCCCGGACGTGATCGGCCAATCGCGGCGTCGAGGATCTCCCACGTGGGGCCCACGAACACGTAATCGATCTTGGGGCCCGTGCTGTCGCCGGTGAAGCCGTTGAACGTGCCCACCCAGCGGGCGTCCGGGTGGAGCGCGCGAAACGTGTCACGCATCCCGGCGTGGAGCACCGTCGCGACCGCCGGGTTGTCCTCCCCCGCGTTGAAATCGCCGGTGAGGATCGTCGGCAGGTCACCCGCGATGGCCGGCATGCGGCGCATCACCAGTTCCGCGCCCCGCTCGCGGGCCGGCTGGGACTCGTGGTCCAGATGGAGATTGAACGCCGCGAGTCGTGTCCCCGTCCGCCGGTCCGTGAGCAGGGCCCAGGTGCAGATCCGCGTGACGTGATTGCCCCACGAGACCGAGCCAGGCACCTCGGGCGTGTCCGACAGCCAGAACGTGCCGCTGGTGTCCACGGCAAGTCGGTCGGTGCGGTAGAAAATCGCGGCGTACTCGCCGGCGGTCTTGCCGTCGTCGCGGCCCACACCGATCTCCGCGAACTCCGGAAACCGATCGTGCAGCTCGTCGAGCTGGAACCGCAGCGCCTCCTGCACGCCCAGCACGTCCGGCCGCTCGGCCGCGACGACGTTGAACAGGCGACCGCTCCGTTGGGCCCAGGCGTTCTCGCCGTCCGACGCGGTGCCGTAGCGAATGTTGAAGGTCATCACGCGGAGTGGCGGGCTCTCGGTGCACGCGGTCGCGCCGGCGGCGAGCGCCGCCAGCAGGCCGAGCAGTGTACGGCGGGTCACGCCGCCGGCCGGGTGAGCCGCGCGACGACGGCGGTGACGTTGTCGCTGCCGCCGCCCGCGAGCGCGGTGTCGATCAGGGCGCGCGCCGCGTCGGCGGCGCTCGCCGCGCCGGTGAGCAGCGCCGCCATCTCGTTCCGTGCCACGTGCTTGGTGAGGCCGTCCGTACACAGCAGCAGCGTGTCGCCCGGCTCGAGGTCGATCTGGGAAACCGCCGGTTCGATGTCCTGCGGCCCACCGATCGCCTGCAACAGCACGTGCGCAAACGGCGAGCGCTGCGCCTGCTCTTGCGAGATCTCGCCGCTCTCCACGAGCGCCTGGCTCAGGGTCTGATCCCGGGTCACCAGCTCGAGCTGATCGCCGCGCAGGCGGTAGCAGCGGCTGTCGCCGATGTGGACGACGTAGGCGCGCGGCCACAGCACGTGCGCCATGGTGAGCGTGGTCGCCATGCCGGCGTGCTCGGGCGACTCCGCTCCCTGGGCGAGGACGGCCTCGTGACTCCGCCGGACCGAGCCGGCCAGCTCGTGGAGCAGATCGGGGGCCGCCTGCTGGTCGAGCGCGTAGAAGCAGCGCATCGAATGGGTCACGTAGTTCATGATCGCGTCCAAGGTGATCGAGCTGGCGCGCTCGCCCGCGGGCGCGCCGCCCACGCCGTCCGCCACCAGCAGGACCACCGCCCGCGCGCCCGAGTGGATCCGCGTGCGGTACCGGTCGGGCAGGCTGGTGTCGTGGATATCGATCAGCTTGTGCAGGGCCGCGATCAGGAACTGGTCTTCGTTCACCGCGCGCACCTTGCCGATGTCGGTCCGCCCCGCGACATCGACCGCGATCCCGTCGAGCATCAGCATGATCGGCTCCTCAGCGTCCCGTCCGCAGGGAGTCGCGGTCCACGAGGCTCACCGGCACGGCGATGCGCTCCGGCACGTGCTCGCCCTTGAGATACGCCGCGACCGTCTCCACCGCCCGGCGCCCGATCACCTCGGGGTGCTGCACGGCGTCCGCCGCGAGCGCCGTCCCGCCGGCGATCGCGGTGCGGGCCTCGGGCGTCGCATCGTAGCCCACGATCAGGATGTCGTTGCGGCCGGCGGCCTGCACCGCGGCCAGCGCGCCCAGCGCGCAATCGTCGTTGCTGCCGAAGATCGCGTCGATCCGGCGGCCGCCCGCCAGCAGATTGTCGGCCTTCTGCTTGGCCACGTCGCGCAGCCCGCGCTCCACGGCGGGATCGGCGACCACCGTCATGCCCGGATACGCCGCGATCGCCTCGCGAAAGCCCGCCACGCGGTCCTGCACGCTCCGCACGGTCGGCTGATCGAGGATCGCGATGGCGCCCTTGCCGTTGAGCCGCGCCGCGAGGTACTCGCCGAGCAGGCGGCCGCCCTGCCGGTTGTCGCTGGCGATGTGCGACACCACGCCGCCCCCGTCGGCGGCGATGTCCGCGGTGAACACCGGGATGCCGGCGGCTCGCGCCTCCTCCACCGCGCTCACGATGCCGCTCGAGTTGACCGGGGCGATGATCACGGCGTTCATCTTCTGCGTCACGAACCCCTGCACCTGCGCCGTCTGCCGCGCGAGGTCCCACTCGCCCGCCACGATGTGCAGGTCGATGCCCAGGCTGTCCGCCGCCTGCTGCATGCCGCGCTTCAGGTCCTGGTAGAACACGTGGGCTTCGGTGAGCAGCGTGACCCCCACCTGCGGGCGCCCCTGCTTCCGGCCGCCCGCGCAGGCGACCAGCGGCAGCAGCAGCGCGGGCAGAACGCGACGAGCGTGCGTCATGGCGTGCACTCCACGAGCAAGGTAGTGATCTCGAACGGCCGGAGCGGCATCCGAATCCGGCCCGCCTCGACCGCCACGGGCGCGCCGACGTCCTCGAGCAGGTTGGCGCGCCAGGCACGCGCGCCCGCGCAGCGCAGCGTCACGGTCGCCTCGGTCGCCCGACCGTGCCATTCCACCAGTCGGAGCACCCAGCGGTCTCCGTCCTCGGCGCGCTTGAGCCAGGTGAGCTGAACGTCGCCCGGCTCGACCCCCGCGAACGACACCGCTCCGCCGAGCGGACCTGCGTGCGACGGCTCGGTCCCGGCGAGCAGCGGGATGTTGTACTCCGCGGCCCGGCGGTCGATCCCGGCGGCACGCCAGTCGCCGGCGTGCGGGTAGACCGCGAACCGGAACCGCTGCCGCCCGCGGTCGGCCGTGGAGTCCGGCCAGATCGGGGCCTTGAGCAAGGAGAGCCGCAACACGCTGCCCGCGGGGCCGGCCTGGTAGTCCCACCCGTCCTTGGAATCGTTGAGGATCGCGACGCCGTAATCCCCCGCCGACACGTCGGCCCAGCGCTGCCCCGGCACCTCGTACTTGGCGCGCTCCGCCTGCGTGCGCGGCCGGCCCGACCGGCCGATCGTCCCGTAGGGGATCTCGTAGGTCGCCGAGTCCGGCGCCACGGCCAGCGCGAATCCCACCTTGAGCAGCTTACGCCGCTCGTGCCAGTCCACGTCGTTCTCCACCTCGAGGTACGGCGCATCCCGCCTCAGCACGAGTGCCTGCCGGAATACGGAGGTCCCCCAGCTACGCTCGACCGTGAACCGCGCGGCGTCGCGGTCCGCCGTACCGCCGGTCTGCCGTACCGCCGTCACTTCCCAAGTCTCGGGATTGGGCATGATGTCCCACGCATCCCACTGGGCTGGCCGGTCGTCGAGCACCTGGAGCACGTTGGCGCGGCCCCCTTGGGCGAGCACCTCCCGCCCATGGCGCTTGTCGCGAATCCGGGTGACCGTCCCCGTGAGCGTGTCGATCTCCACCCGGAGAAACGCGTTCTCGATCCAGCCCGCGCCGGCGCTGGGCGCCGGCAGCCTGGCGAACGAGGCCGGCCGCGCGCCGCCGGGGAGATGCGCCACACGCGCGCCGAGCGGCGGCACCGAGTCCACGACGAGCCAAGTTGTGTCGCCTGCCGGGCCCGCCACCGGTACCCGGCCGCCCCGGGCCCACGACAACGCGTTGAACACGACGACCGGCGTGCCGCGGCCCCGCGTGTCCATGCGGGCGCGCAGCAGCTCGAATGCCGACGCGGTCACCGTGTCGAGCGTCGCCCACGCGCTGTCGTAGTTGGCGTTGGCGTCGAGATAGACGCTGTCGATGCCCGACCCGGGCAGGATGTCGTGGAACTCGTTGAACAGCACCCGGCGCCACGCGCTCTCGAGCTGCGCATGGGGGTACGCCCCCGGGTCGACGGTCGCGAGCGCTTCCGCCGTCTGCAGCCGGATTTCGCTCTCCCGGTTGCGCCGCTTCATCGCCGCCTGGGTGGTGTAGGTGCCGCGGTGGTACTCGAGGTACATCTCGTCCCGCCACACCGGGAAGCCCGCCGCCGGCGTGTCGTGCGCCACCGCGGGGAGCGCCTCCTCGGGGCCGGCGTAGCGCATCACCGGAAACGTCGGCACCCGGCGCAGGCGCTCGGCCCGCTCCAGCATCTCGATCGTCGGCCCGCCGCCGTGGTCGCCCACGCCGTACAGCACGATCTGGTGGTGATTGCCCGTGCGCGCCCGATCCTCGACCCGCTCGCGGATCAGGTCGGCGGGGGCTAGGTCGTGCGTGTAGCCGTAGGGGTTGTAGGCGAAGATCCGGCTGCCGTCCCGGCCCTCCCAGATGAACGCGTTGTACGGGAACTCCGTCGAGTCGTTCCAGCGGATCTTCTGGGTGACGAAATAGTCGAACCCCGTGCCCTTGAGGATCTGCGGCACGGTCCACGGGTAGCCGAACGTGTCGGGCGTCCACGCGACCGTGGAGCGCATGCCGAAGCGGCGCTGAAAGTAGCGCTGGCCGTACAGCCCCTGCCGGATGAGCGATTCCCCCGACGCGTTGTTCATGTCCGACTCGACCCACCACCCGCCCACCGGCGCCCACGCTCCGGCGCGGGTCGCCGCGCGCAGCGAGTCCGCGAGCCCGGGCTCCAGCCGGTCCATCGCGTCGTAGAACGCGGCGCTGCTCCCCGCGAACACGTACCCGGGAAAGATGTCGGCGAGCTTGAGCGACGTGCGCCAGGTATTGCGGATCACGTCGATCGTCTCGCGCCAGCGCCACAGCCACGCGGCGTCGATGTGCGAGTTCCCGATCAGGAGCAGCGTGTCCTGCCGGATGCGCTGCGCGAGCGGGGCGTACGCTGCGCGGTACCGCTCGCGCAGCGCCGCGTCGGCCGGCGTGCCGAGCGCCGCCAGCCACGCGGCGGGATCGGGGCGCGTGATGGCCGGCGCCGCGCCCTCGAGTGCCTGGGCGTAGCGGTAGCCGTCGGCGTACTCGGCGAACCCGGCCTCACGCACCTGCGCCCGCGGCGCGAACCACAGTGGGCGCGCGGGGTCCGGCGTGATCGCGAGCGCGAGCGTCTCCCCGACCCGGCACGGCCCGCACAGCGGGATGCGGCCCGCGTCCCAGGAGCGTGCCGCGCCGTTCACCACGTAGCGCGCCCCGCGCCCCATGCCGAGCGTGAGCAGGTCGAGGGTCAGGCCGCCGTAGGCGGGTGGCACTACCAGGGTCGTCCGGAACGGCGCCACCGGCGGCGAGGTATCGGCCACGGGGTCGAACACGTCGAGGGGCCCCCCCTGCAGCCTGAGGAGCGGCTCGGGATCGACGAACAGCGCGGTGCGTCGCGCGCCGCCGCCGGTGCGCGCGGTCGCCGTGAGCGGCCGCCGGCCCGCCGCCGCGTCCTTGAGATCGTCGAACCGGGCCGGGAGGTCGATCGGCAGCGGCTCTCCGGGCGCCAGAGCCGCGACCGTCCGGTCGATCAGGGTCTGCCGCGCGCCCGACACCGTGACCCGGGCGTCGCGGATCGTGTCGGCTCCCCAGGCGGTCACCGCCACTGCTGCGCTCACCAGCAGGTCGCCGCGCTTCCACCGCGCCGTTCCGCTCACGGTGAGCGGCCCGAGCTCCACCGTGGCGGCCGGGTAGCGGTGCGCCGTCATGCCCGGTGGGCGGTCGGTGGAGAGCGTGAGGTCGCCCACGCTGCCGCCCCCCGGTGCGTCGGCCAGCCTGCCGAGCAGGTCGAACCCGCCGGTCCGGTTCACGACCTTGAGCAGCACGCTGTTCCAGCCGGCGGCCAGCCGCACGCGCACCGTGTCGCGCCCGGGGCCGATGCCACGGGGAACGACGTGCACCCACACGCGCTGGCCGTTCACCCGGGCCACGATGTCATCATCGCTGTCCATCACGAGCAGGATGGTGCGCTCCGTGGGCGCGAGCACGTAGGTGTGCGCGTAGGCCACACTCCAGTCGGACGGCCCCGCGAGCGCGGTGAGATTCACGCGCCCCAGCGAATCCGCGTGGATCAGCCGGAACGGCCCGCCTGCGGCCGTGTCCCCCGGTGCCGGCAGCACGGTCGCTTCGTTGCCGAGGTAGTCCTTGAGGACACCGGCATCGCCCTGGTCCGCCGGGATCGGCGCCCGAATCAGCCAGTCGCTGATCAGGCGATCCTGGGCCTGAGCCCGGGGGGTGAGTCCAGCCGCCGCGACGGCGAGCAACAGGAACGTCCTACGCACGCTGCGCTCCACGTTTGGTCCAGACGTCGAACAGTACCGCGAGGAGGATGATGCCGCCCTTCACAATCTCCTGCCAGAAGGACTGCACGCCGAGCAGATCGAGCGCGTTGTTGAGCACGCCGATCATCAGCGCGCCCACCAGCGCGCCCCAGGCGGTGCCAATGCCGCCGAACAGCGAGGCGCCGCCGATCACGGCCGCGGCGATGGCATTGAGCTCGTACAGCAGTCCGGCGTCCGGCCCGCCCGAGCGGAGCTGACCCACCAGCAGGATGCCCGCCAGCCCGGCGCAGGCGCCCGCGATGGCGTAGACCGCGAGCTTCACCGCCCGGATCGGCACGCCGGCAAGGCGGGCGGCCTCCTCGTTGCCCCCCACGGCGTAGACGTAGCGGCCGAACCGCGTGCGGGTGAGCACGAACGCCGCGAGCACCGCGAGCAGCAGCATCACCAGGGCGGGCACGGGAAAGCCGCGTGGCAGCCCGGGGACGGGCAGCCGGCCGCCGCCCAGCTCGTGCAGCGCGTCGAGGGCGGCCACCTTGGCGGCGAACTGCGGATCGCCGATGGCCGGGAAGCCGATCGGCACGCCGCCGGTGAACAGCCGGGCGGCCCCGCGCGCGATCGTCATCGCGGCGAGCGTCACCATGAAGGGCGCCACGCCGAACCAGGCGGTCACGGCGCCATTCACCGCCCCCACGCCGACGCCGGTGCCGAGCCCCACGATGAGCGCGGCCGCGACGGCACCACCCACACCCACCGCCTGTAGCAGCGGACCGCTCGTGAGCGTCGCCGCCGCCAGGACGCCCGCCAGCCCGAGCACCGATCCGACGGAGAGGTCGATGCCGGCCGCCACGATCACGAACGTCATGCCCAGTGCCAGGATCGCGTTGATCGACACGTGGAGCAGCACGATCGTGAGGTTCTCGCGCGTGAAGAAGCCCGGCACCGTCACCGCCGCGATCGCCGTGAGCAGCAGGAGCGCCAGGCCGACGCCGTACCGCCCGATCCACGATCTCATGCCGCCACCGCCAAAGCCATGATCCGCTCCGCCGTCGCGTCCGCCGCCGCCAGCTCGCCGGCCACCCGGCCCTCGCGCATCACGACGACGCGATCGGCCAGGGCCAGCACCTCGGGCATCTCGGAGGAGATGACCAGCACCGCCTTCCCGAGATTCGCCAACCCCCGGATCTGCCGGTGCAGCTCGATCTTCGCCCCCACGTCCACGCCGCGGGTCGGCTCGTCCACGATCAGGACCTCCGCGTCGGCCAGGAGCCACTTGGCCAGCACGACCTTCTGCTGGTTACCCCCCGAGAGCGTGCGCGTCACGCGATCCACGTCGGGCGGGCGCAGCTGAATGCGCTCGACCACCTCCTCGGCCGCGTGGCGCTCGGCGGGTCCGCGCACGATGCCCAGCCGCGCGAAGCGGCGCAGCACCGGGAGCGTCGTGTTGGCGCCGACCGTGAACCCCAGAATCAACCCGTCGCGCTTGCGGTCCTCGGGGAGGTACACCAGACCCCGGCGAATCCCGTCGCGCGGGCCGCGCGGGTGGTAGTCCCGGCCGGCGAGGCGCACGCGGCCCCCGGTCCACCGGTCGGCGCCGGCGAGGCAGCGCGCCACCTCCGTCCGTCCGGCCCCCACCAGCCCCGCGAGCGCCACGATCTCGCCCGGCCGTACCGTGAAGCTCACATCCCGGAACCCCGGCTCGCGCGTGAGCCCCATGACCTCCAGCCGGGGGGTCGGCGCCGGCGGACCGGCCGGCGGCTGGCGCAGGTACTCGACGTCGCGTCCCACCATGAGGCGAATGAGCCCCGCGTCGTCGACCTCGCGCGCCGGTCCGTGCCACACGGCCGCGCCGTCGCGCAGCACCGTGATCTCGTCGGCGATCTGCCGGACCTCGTCCAGCCGGTGCGACACGAAGATGATCCCGGCCCCGCGCTCGCGCAGCCGCGCGATCTGCCCGAAGAGATGGGTGACCTCGGTCTGCGTGAGCGTCGCGGTCGGCTCGTCCAGCGCGATCACCCGCGCCCGGCGCACCAAGGCGCGGGCCAGCTCCACCAGCTGCCGCTGCGCGATCGAGAGCCGCTTGACCGGAATGCCGGGATCCGGGAGCGGGAGACCCAGGCTCGCCAGCGTCGCGCCGGCGCGCTCCCGCATGGCCCGGCGGTCGAGCGCGAGCCCGCGCACGGGCTCCATGCCGAGGAACACGTTGGCGTCGGCCCCCAGCTCCGGCACGAGCGTCAGCTCCTGGTAGATGACCGTGATGCCGCGGTCCAGGGCCTGGCGCGGTGCGGTGAGCGCGAGGGGCTCGCCGTCCAGCAGCACGCGGCCCGCGTCCGGCCGCTCGGCGCCGGCGAGGATCTTGAGGAGCGTGGACTTGCCGGCGCCGTTCTCGCCGATCAGCGCGTGCACCGAGCCCGCCGCGAGCTCCAGCCCGACGGCGTCGAGCGCGGTGACCCCGGGATACCGCTTGGTGATATCTTCCAGCCGCAGCAGGCTCACGAGCGGCCAATCTACCCAGTCGCCCCGGGGAGGGCCACGATGCCGCTTGCCCTTGTCGCGACGCTGTTTGCGTACGCGTTCGTCTCCAACGTGGCCCTGGCCGTCGTCCCGCACGAGCCCATCGTGATCTGGTTCGGCGGCGCGTACGGCATCTGGGCCACCGCGGTGATCGCCACGGCGGGGACGGTCGCCGCCGGATGGGTGGACCACCGGGTGTTCGTCCCGCTGATCGAGCGGGTCCAGGACAAGCCGTTCTTTGCCGCCGGCACCGTGGGCTGGCTGCGCGCGCGGTTTTCGCGCTGGCCATTCCTGGTCCTCATGCTCTCGGGGGTCTCGCCCCTGCCGTTCTTCCCGTTCAAGGCGATGGCGTTCGCCGAGGCCTACCCGCTGGGCCGCTATCTGCTGGCGGTGGCCGTCGGGCGGTTTCCGCGCTATGTCCTGTTGGCGTGGCTCGGGATCATCGTGCGGATCCCGACGTGGATCCTCGTGGCGGTGTTCGCCGTGATGCTGCTCCCCTCGGTGAGGTTGCTATGGAAACGGCCAAGCGCGAAATGACGTTCCTGCTCGGCGAGCCCGAGCGCCGGTTGCTGAGATGGATCGCGGCCCGGCTGCCGGCCAGCTGGCTGCCGGATCACCTCACCGCCCTGGGCATGGTGGGCGCGATCTGCGTCGGCGCGGGGTACGCGCTCAGCGCCCGCCATCCGGGGTGGCTCTGGCTCGCCAACGGCGGGCTGTTCCTCAACTGGGTGGGTGACAGCCTCGACGGAACGCTCGCTCGGGTGCGCAAGATCGAGCGTCCCAAGTACGGCTACTATATCGACCACTGGGTGGATGCGATCAACACGACGATGATCGGGGTAGGCATCGGGCTGTCCCCGTACGTGGACCTGCCGCTCGCCATGTTGCTGGTGATCGTCTACTTGATCCTGTCGATCAACGTCTACCTGGAATCGTCGGTCTTCGGGGTGTTCGAGATCTCCTACGGGATCTTCGGACCGACCGAGGTGCGCATCCTGTTGTTCCTCGCCAACGCGGGCCTGTACACCGCCGCGGTGTGGAAAGGGGTCGCGCCGGGCGCGGTGGAGGAGATCGCGAACTGGGTGTTCATCGCGGTCAGCGCGGCGATGTTCGTCTCCCTGGCGGCCCGGTTCGACAAGAACCTCCAGCGGCTGGCGCGCGTCGAGCCCCGGAAGCCGACGTGAGGCGCCAGGCGGTTGCGTTCCGGCCCCCGCCATCATCTCTTACAAAGCGCGGCGCGGCGCGGCGGGTCCGGACCGGACACTCGACACACGACATGAGGGGATGCGCCATGGCGGGACGTTCGTGGGTGCTTGGGGGGATGTGCATCGCGGGGCTGATCGGGTGCTCGCGCTCGGCGGCGCCTCCGGTGGAGCAGCAGGGCTCGGCGGCAACCCGCAATCTGCTGCTCGCCGCCGCCACGGTGGCCCTGCCGCCCGGCGTTGCCGCCGCGGATCTGCCGGACCCCCAGAGCAAAGGCGCCGAGCTCGTCGCCAAGTACTGCGGGCAGGGCTGCCACGGCACCCCGGCGCCGTCCTCTCACGCGCAGACCGACTGGCCGGTGGTGCTGCGGCGCATGTGGCTGCGGATGGGGAAGATCGACACGACGTATCACGTCGCGGTCCCGGACGACGCCGAGCGCACGGTGATCCTGGAGTACCTGCTCGCGCACGCGCTCCAGGTCACGTCCGGGGTCCTGCCCGACGCGCCCGGGAAGGACCGCTTCGTCGCCACGTGCAGCCAGTGCCATGGGCTGCCGGATCCCAAGCAGCACTCGGCCCAAGATTGGGTGGCCGTCGTGCGGCGGATGAACGTGCACATGGAGAAGATGCTCGGCTCGGTGCTGAGCCAGGATGAGATGCAGCGGATCGTGCTGTACCTCGGGAAGGCCTCCGGCTAGCCCTCAGGGTCTAGGTGAACGTGCTGTTGACGAGCCGCACGAAGCGCGTCACCACTCGCCGCGGGGCGAGGCGCAGCACCTGGAGGTGCACCCGGTTGAGCAGCCCCGGGATCACCAGCCGCCGCCCGGCGATTGCGCCGCGGTAGATCGCCTCCGCCACCGCGCCTGCGTCCATCACGATGCCGCGCTGCAGCACGCGCTGGCCGGTCAGCCCCGCGGCGGCCTGGAAGCCCGTCCGCGTCGGTCCGGGGCAGGCCGCGGTCACCGTGATGCCGGAGCCTGCCAGCTCCTCCGCCAGCGCCTCCGAAAACGAGATCACGAACGCCTTGGTCGCGTAGTAGACGCTCATCAGGGGCCCCGGCTGGAATCCCGCCGTCGAGGCCACGTTCACGATCCGGCCGTGACCCCGCGCCAGCATCCCCGGCAGCAGCAGCTTGGTCAGGGACACCAGGTTCGTGAGGTTGAGCCGGATCATCGCGAGCTCGGCGTCGAGTGCCGTGCGCGCGAACGGACCGAACAGGCCGACGCCGGCGTTGTTGATCAGGACGTCCACGACGAGACCCCGGCCGGCGAGCGCTTCGGCGAGCAGCCGCGGGGCGCCCGGATCGGCGAGATCCGCCGGAAGCGGGGTCACGGAGACGCCGGCATCGCGCCGCAGCCCGTCCGCCAGCTCGGCCAGCCGCTCCGCGCGGCGCGCCACGAGAATCAGGTCGTGCCCGCCGCGCCCAAACCGCCGCGCAAGCTCGAGGCCGATCCCGCCGGACGCCCCGGTGATGAGAGCGGTGGTCATGGTCGTGCGCTCGCGGTCGTCAGTTGGTCCGCTCCAGGCCCGTGAGCAGCGCCCGCACGGCCGCGCGCAGCTCGCGCTCGAAATCCACGCGGAGCACCTCCATCCCCGGCGCCTCGAGGATGCGTCGCATCACGGGCGCAGGCTCCGCCAGCTGCTGTAGCCCCGCCGCGAGCGCGTGGAGCTGCTGCAGCAGCCGCACGCCGTCCCCGGGCCGGAGGAACACCGTACGCCGCTCGAGCAGCGCGCCCGTGGCCGTCATGCGCGCGGCAAGCCGCCACTTGAAGCGGAGCGCGCGGTCGTATTCGACGTTCTGCTCGATGACCGGTCCCAGCAGGGCCAGCAGACGCCGCAGGGCCGGTCGCTCCGCCAGCGACCCCACCAGCACGTCCGACAGCGCCGTCGCCTGGAGGCGCCCGGCTCCGTAACCGAGGGCGGAATCGAGCGCGTCGAACCAGGCGTCGAAGTCCTGCTCGAGCAGCGCCAGAAACAGCTCTTCCTTGGTCTTGAAGTAGAGGTACAGGGTGCCCTTCGCGACGCCCGCGGCGGCGGCGACCTGAGCCATGGAGATGTCCGCCGGATGCCCGCTCGCGATGCGGTCCCGCGCTGCCGCGAGCATGACGTCCCGTCGCTCGGCTTTCGCTTCCGCTGAACGCGCCCGCTGTCCCAGAGCCATCGTGATCGCCGGTCAGTTTAGTGACTGCTGGTCACATAATAGCTGACTCGTGGTCAGATCACAAGACTCCCTGGTCAGGGCGGCCGGCCAGCTCGCACAGCGTCGGAGGGTGGATTTCATGGCCGCCGGGAAACCGGACGACCGCGTGACGCACACCGTTCAGCGCGAGCTGCGCCCCGAACTGGGTCAGCGCCTCCGGGGGGACGTAGCGGTCCTCCGTTCCGGCAACCAGGACGGTGGGTACCCGCGCGAAGCGGGGGCGGGCCCGGCTCCAGTCGAGGTCCGGGGGGATCTCGCCGCCCCACACGATCAGGCGGGCCGGCTGCACCTGACCCCGCTCGACCCAGCGACAGGCCGTCGCGCAGCCCTGCGAGAACCCCAGCAGGTGCAGCGGCCGGGGTGGGAAGCCGGTGGTCACGGCTTCGGCCACGGCATCGAGGTAGCGCACGTAGTCGTCGATCTCGACGTCGCGGTCCTCGCGGGTCATCCATGAGGCCCCCACCCGCCCGCCGCTTGAGTCCAGGTAGAAGCGGGACAGCCCCTCGGGTGCCACGATGAGTCGCGTGCCGTCGTCCAGCGGGGTGAAGGCCTCCGCGAACTTGGCCGCAAGTTGCCCGTAGCCGTGCAGCACCACCCAGACCTCGCGTGCCGACCCGTCGGTGGGGCCGAGGGTCACAAACCGGGCCGAGCGGTGGATCAGGAGATGGTGGTCACGCACGTTGGGATCGCCCGTCGAAGACCCTGTGGGGCGCGCTCGCTAGTCGCGGGCCTCATCCTCGTCCAGGCCCGACTCCACCTGCTCGTGCAACGTGCGGAGCGCCAGGACCTTGAGTTTGCGCGTGCCGGCGGGGAGCTGCACGGTGGTCACGTCCCCGACCTCCTTGTCGACCAGACCGCGGCCGAGCGGCGAGGAGACCGAGATGTGCCCGCGGTCGATGTCCATGGCGTCGGGGATGACGAGCTCCCATTCCTCCGTCTGACCGGTCGCCATGTCCAGGACGGTGACCCGGGAGCCGAGCCCGACCCGGCCGGTCGGGATCTTGGTGAGATCGATGTGCGAGAGCTTCGTGAGGCGGGAGCGCAGCTGGCTCAGCCTGGCCTGCACGAATCCCTGGCGTTCCAGCGCGGCGTGATAGTCTCCGTTCTCCCGGAGGTCACCGTTCTGGATTGCCCGCTTGAGGGTGGCCGGCAGCGTGACGCTCAACTCGTGGTTCAGCGCCTCGACTTCGGCCTGGAGCTGCTTCTTCACGGCCTCGAGCATCTGGTATGCTAACCCCGACCCCGGCGGTCCGTCCAGCGTTGAGCGCTCACCGGAGCCGGGTGCCGCAGCAGCGGTGGGGTGCTCCGCGCCGCCCGTTCCCGCGTGGTGGCGGGAAGCGCGGATCATGAAGAGCCGCATGAAGATGCGAGCTTTGGGGAGCGGTTGACTCGCAATGGTGATGGTGCTACAATCCGGCGTTCGCGCCGCCAAGCCCGGCGCGTTTCGTTTTCCGGTCCCAATCCTCGTCCTGTGAAGGGCAATGGCACCCGTATCTCACCGCCGTTACCCAGCCGCGGTCTCCTGGACGTGGCTCGCCGCCCTGGCGGTCGGGCTGCTCGTCGCCGGCTGCACGGGTGATCGGTTTCCGCAATCGACCTTCCGCCCGGTATCCGACGCCGGCGAAGCGATCGACCGGCTCTACGGCCAGATCTTCTGGTGGGCCGTATTCGTCTTCGTCGTGGTCCAGAGCGCGCTGGTGGTGACCTTGATCCGGTACCGCCGGCGACCGGGGCAGGGCGAGCCGCACCAGACGCACGGCCACACACTGGTCGAGATCGCCTGGACCCTGGCGCCGGCGTTGATCCTCGTGGTCATCGCGGTTCCCACGATCCGGACCATCTTCCAGCTCGACGGGACCGCGCCCGCCGAGGCGCTGCAGGTGGAGGTGACCGGCCACCAGTGGTGGTGGGAGTTCCGCTACCCCGGGCTGGGGGTGGTGACGGCCAACGAGCTGCACGTGCCGCTGGGGCAGCCGGTGGCCCTCGCGATCACCTCCGCCGACGTGATCCACTCGTTCTGGGCGCCGCGCCTGTCGGGCAAGCGGGACGCGATGCCGGGCCGCACGACACGCCTCGTCTTCACGGCGGACTCGGTCGGGACGTTCCTCGGCCAGTGCGCGGAGTTCTGCGGCGACTCGCATGCCAACATGCGGCTCCGCGTCATGGTGGATTCCCCGGCGGTGTTTGCCGACTGGGCCGCGCGCCAGAGCGCCGCCCCGCCGCCGGTCGACTCGGGCGACGCGCTCGTGCTCCGGGGTGAGGAGGCGTTCCGGAAGATCCGGGATCCCGGCAACCACTCGTGTGTGGCGTGCCACACCATCGCGGGCATCTCGGGCGGGGTGCTCGGTCCCAACCTGTCGCACGTCGGCAGCCGCAGCACGATCGCGGGCGGGACGGTGCCGAGCGACTCGGCGGGGATCGCGCGCTGGCTGCATGACCCGCCGGGGGTGAAGCCCGGGAGCCTGATGCCCAAGATTGACCTGACGGATGACGAGATCGCGGCGCTGACCGCGTATCTCCACAGCAGGAAATAGGACCCGACATGGCGACGACCGCGATCCCCCAATCCAGTCCCGCGATGCCGGCGGCGCCGACCGGCGTGTGGAGCTGGGTCACCACCACCGACCACAAGCGCATCGGCGTGCTGTACGGCGTCACGGCGTTCCTGTTCTTCCTGCTCGGCGGCCTCGAAGCCCTGGTGATCCGGATCCAGCTCGGGGGGCCGGACCAGCACGTGGTGAGCGCGGAGTTCTACAACCAGCTGTTCACGATGCACGGCACGACGATGGTGTTTCTCGCCATCATGCCGCTGTCGGCGGCGTTCTTCAATTTCGTGATCCCGCTGCAGATCGGCGCGCGCGACGTCGCCTTCCCCCGTCTCAACGCCTTCAGCTACTGGGTGTTCCTGCTGGGCGGGCTGTTCATGAACGCCAGCTTCGTGGCGGGTCCGCTGTTCGGCGCCGGCCACCTGAGCGTGGCGCCCAACGCCGGCTGGTTCGGCTACGCCAACCTCACGTCCACGCAGTACTCCCCCGGCCCCAACATCGATTTCTGGGTGCTCGGGATCCAGATCCTCGGCGTCGCGTCGCTCGCGGCGGCGTTCAACTTCATCACGACGATCATCAACCTCCGCGCGCCGGGCATGACGTGGATGCGCCTGCCGGTGTTCACCTGGATGAGCTTCGTCACCCAGTTCCTGATCATCACGGCGTTTCCGGTGATCACGATCGGGCTCGTGTTCCTGCTGTTCGACCGGGTGTTCGGCACCAACTTCTACAACGTGCGGGCCGGCGGCGACGTGCTGCTGTGGCAGCACCTGTTCTGGCTGTTCGGCCATCCGGAGGTCTACATCCTGATCCTCCCCGCCATGGGGATCGTCTCCGAGGTGCTGCCCACGTTCTCGCGCAAGCCGCTGTTCGGCTATGCGGTCGTGGTGTACTCCGGGGTGCTGATCGGCGTCGTCGGCTGGGGCGTGTGGGCGCACCACATGTTCGCCACCGGCCTCGGCCCGGTGGCCGACTCGGTGTTCTCCGCGTCCACCATGCTGATCGCCGTGCCGACGGGCGTGAAGATCTTCAACTGGATCGCCACGATGTGGGGCGGCCGTCTCGAATTTCGGACGCCGATGCTGTTCGCGGTCGGCTTCATCTCGATGTTCATCATCGGCGGACTCTCGGGGGTGATGCACGCCTCTCCGCCGGCCGACCTGCAGCAGACCGACACCTACTTCGTGGTCGCGCACTTCCACTACGTGCTGTTCGGCGGGGCGGTGCAGGGGATCTTCGCCGGGATCTACTACTGGTGGCCCAAGATCTTCGGCCGCGCGCTCAACGACCGGATCGGCAAGCTGCACTTCTGGCTGATGTTCGCCGGGCTCAACCTGACGTTCTTCCCGATGCACTTCAGTGGCCTGCTCGGCATGCCGCGCCGCATCTACACCTACGCCCCGGACCTCGGGCTCAACACGTTCAACCTGATCTCGACCGTCGGGGCGCTGCTCACCGGGGTCGCGATGCTCGTGTTCCTCTACAACGTGCTGACGAGCCGGAAGCAGCCGCTCGCGGGCAAGAACCCCTGGGGCGCCGCGACGCTCGAATGGGCCATCGCCTCGCCGCCCCCGGCCTACAACTTCTCCGTGCCGCCCACGGTGAAGAGCCGGCTGCCGCTCTGGACGGAGGGCGGCGTCTCGGAGATCCCCGACGTGCCGCCGGGCCCGATCCACGTCCCGCCCGGGTCGTTCCGTCCGCTGATCGCGGCGGTGGGAATCCTGGTCATGGGCGTCGGCGCGCTGATGCACCATCACTTCCTGCCGAGCCTGCTCACCGTGCTCGGCGGCGCGGCGATCCTCGTCTACGGGATCTACAGCTGGGCGTTCGAGCCCTTCGAGGTCTGACATGAGCCACGCCGCCACCGTCCCCTACACCAGCACGGGGCTCGACAGCCGCAAGATCGCGTTCTGGGCGTTCATCGGGTCCGAATGCCTGCTGTTCGGATCGCTCATCGCCACCTACCTGGTCTACGAGGGGCGGAGCGTCTCGGGGCCCACCACGCACCAGATCCTCAACATCCCGCTCACGTCGGTGAGTACGTTCGACCTGCTGATGTCCTCGCTGATGATGGTGCTGGCCCTGGCCGCCGTGCAGCGGGGTGACCGGGTGTGGACGCGCGTGTGGCTGGCCGCCACGGCGACCCTGGGCGCGGTCTTCCTCGGCTTCCAGGCGTTCGAATTCACGCATTTCGTGCGCGAAGGGCTCGGCTTCACGACCAACCTGTTCGGCTCGAGCTTCTTCACGCTGACCGGCTTTCACGGCGGCCACGTGTTCGTCGGCGTCGTCTGGCTGACCACGCTGCTGGTGCGCTCGCTGCAGGGCAAGCTCGGGCCCGAGAAGGCGCTCAACGTCGAGATCGCGGGCCTGTACTGGCACTTCGTGGACGTGGTCTGGATCGTGATCTTCACGGTCGTCTACCTGATTCAGACGACCCCGCTGGCCAAGGGGTGAGGTGACGATGAACGAGCAACACGACGCCGCGGTGCCGGTGCATCGGGCGCACGCCACCACCGGCACGTACCTCACGGTCGCCGCGGTGCTCACCGTGCTCACGGTCCTCGAGGTGGGGGCGTTCTATATCCCGCAGTTCAAGCCGATCCTGGTGCCCAGCCTGCTCACGCTCTCGGCCGCCAAGTTCTCCCTGGTCGTGATGTTCTACATGCATCTCAAGTTCGACCACAAGCTGTTCCGCATGGTGTTTCTGCTGCCGCTGCTGTTCGCCGCGGGGGTGATCATCAGCCTGATGTTCCTGTTCCGGGTGCTGTAGCGGAACCCTCCCACCAGCCAGGCCAGCGGTCCGCGGACCACCCGCCGCGTCCGGCTGCAATGCGGAACGGCCCCGGGGATCTGCCCGGGGCCGCCTTCCTGCGTCCGTGGCTCCGCGTCAGGCCTAGTTCGGCACCCGGAGCCGGACCACCCGCGACCCGCCACTCGGCTGCGGCACCTGCGGGTTGTAGACCTGCAGCGAGACGACCTCGCCGGCGCCGATGTTGCGGATGGCGTCGTCGAACTCCTGCACCGTCCTGACGCGCGTGCCGTTCACGCGGGTGATGATGTCCCCGAAGCCGTTGCCACCGGCCGGGATCAGCTGGTCGCGCGCGGGGCTGTCGACCTCGACGCCAGTGACGTGCGGGCCGAGGTGGTCGGCCCCCACCTGGGCGGCCACGTCCTGCGCCAGCGACTCGAGCTCGATGCCCAGCTTGGTCGCATGCGGGTGGTTCTCGGTATCCGCGGTGCTGTCCTGGCGGCGCGAGGCGAGCTGCACGTCGCTCGGCGCTTCGGCGAGCTGCACGGGAATGACCTTCTTCACCCCGCCGGGGCGGACCACCGTCACCTTGACGGTCTCGCCCGGCTTGCGGAAGCCGACCGTCTGCTGCAGCTGCGCCACGTACGTGACGGGCTGGCCGTCCAGCTCGGTGATCAGGTCACCCAGCTCGATCCCCGCCGCCTTCGCCGGGCTGTCGGCGCTCGAGAAGTCCTGCACCACGACGCCGCGGATCTCCTTCTGGCCCACGTAGGCGGCGTCGTTTTCGTCCGCTTCGCGAATGCTCACGCCGAGAATGGCGCGGTGCACCCGGCCTTCGGCGATCAGCTGCGCCGAGACGACCTTCACCAGGTTCGCCGGGATCGCGAACCCGTAGCCCACATAGGTCCCGGTCTCGCTCGCGATCGCCGAGTTGATGCCGATCACCTGCCCGCGCGTGTTCACCAGCGGGCCGCCCGAGTTGCCGGGATTGATGACGGCGTCGGTCTGGATGAAGTCCATGATGCGGTAGGTCGACGCGATGGGGAGCCCGTTGAGGTTCCGTCCCTTGGCGCTCACGATCCCGGCGGTGACCGTGAACGAGAACTCCTCGCCCAGCGGGTTGCCCACCGCCAGCACCCACTCGCCGACCTTGACGGAGTCGGAGTTGCCCAGCGTCGCCACGGGGAGGTTGGTGGCGTCGATCTTGATGACCGCCACGTCGGTCGCCGGGTCCCGGCCGACGACCCGCGCTCCCTTGAACTCCCGCCGGTCCAGCAGGCGCACCGTGAGCGTGGTGGCGCCCTCCACGACGTGGTTGTTCGTCAGGATGTAGCCGTCACGGGAGATGATGAAGCCGGTGCCCTGACCGCGTCGGATCTGCGGGGCCTGGTCGCGGAAGAACTCCTCGAAGCCGGGCGGCACCCGCATCCGGTTGCGCGACGGCTGCTGGATCGTCTCCGCCCTGATGAACACGACGGCCGGCTTGATCAGGTCCGCGACCGCCGTGAACGACTGGCTCAGGGCGTCGAGCGACGGCGCGGCGGTCGGCTGGATCGGCGCCGGCTGCGGTTGGGTGAGCGCGGCCAGCGCGGTCGACTGTTGCGCGGTGGCCGGGCGCGGCGCCCGATCCACGGTGTTTACGAACGCGACCGTGAGGAGGGCGGTGACCGCGATGAGGGCGCCGAACTTCAACCACTCTCGTGTGCGTGACATAGGCTTCCCTAGTACTGGAGGCTGGTACTCCAAAGATAACCCCCGGAGCCGGGGGAGTTCCGTGACAGTCGTGCAGCGTACAGCGTGCAGGGGGCCTAGTTCGCCGCTGCACGCTGCACGCTACACCCTTCACGGTTTGTTGTCGTCCACCACCTCGTAGTCTGCCTCGACGACGTCGTCCTGCTTGGGCGGCTCCGCCTTGGTCTCGCTGGCGCCACCGCCGGACTCCGCGCTCTGTGACTGCGCGGCCTCGTATAGCGATGTCCCCGCCGCCGAGTAGGCCTGCGACAGCTCGTCCAGGGCGCTCTTCACGCCGTCCGGGGCGCCGGTGCGCAGCGCTTCCTTGGCGCCCTCGACCGCCTTGGCGAGCCGCTCCTTGTTCGTCGAGTCCAGCCGGTCGGCCCACTCCTTGGAGTTCTTCTCCACCTCGTAGACCATCGCGTCGAGCCGGTTGCGCCGGTCGATCTGCTCGCGCCGCTCCTTGTCCTCGGACGCGTGCGCCTCGGCCTGCTTCACCATCTTCTCGACCTCCGTCTCGGACAGCCCGCTCGTGCCCTCGATCCGGATCTTCTGCTCCTTGTTCGTCGCCTTGTCCCGGGCCGAGACGTGGAGGATGCCGTTGGCGTCGATGTCGAACGTCACCTCGATCTGCGGCATGCCGCGCGGCGCCGGCGGGATGCCGGTGAGCTGGAAGCGGCCGAGCGTCCGGTTGTCCACCGCCATCTGGCGCTCACCCTGCAGCACGTGGATTTCCACCGTCGTCTGGGTGTCTTCCGCCGTCGAGAACACCTCGGACTTCTTGGTCGGGATCGTCGTGTTCCGCGGGATCAGCACGGTGGTGACGCCGCCCAGCGTCTCGATGCCGAGCGACAGCGGGGTCACGTCGAGCAGCAGAATGTCCTTCACCTCGCCCGCCAGCACGCCGCCCTGAATCGCGGCGCCGATCGCGACGACCTCGTCCGGGTTGACGCCCTTGTGCGGGTCTTTGCCGAAAAAGGCCTTGACGATCTCCTGGACCTTCGGGATCCGCGTGGAGCCGCCGACCAGGATGACCTCGTCGACCTCGGACGGCTTGAGCCTGGCGTCCTTCAGGGCCTGCTCCATCGGCGGGAGGGTGCGCTGCAGCAGGTCGTCGACCAGCTGCTCGAACTTGGCGCGCGTGAGGCTCATGTTGAGGTGCTTCGGCCCCGACTGGTCCGCCGTGATGAACGGCAGGTTGATCTCGGTCTGCGTCGTGGTCGACAGCTCCATCTTGGCCTTCTCGGCCGCTTCCTTGAGGCGCTGCAAGGCCATGGCGTCCTTCGAGAGGTCGATCCCCTGGTCCTTCTTGAATTCGTCCACCAGCCAGTGGATCACGCGGTCGTCGAGGTCGTCGCCGCCCAGGTGCGTGTCACCGTTGGTCGACTTCACCTCGAAGACGCCCTCGGCCAGCTCGAGCACGGAAATATCGTACGTCCCGCCGCCCAGGTCGAACACCGCGATCTTCTCCTCCTTCTTGCGGTCGAGGCCGTAGGCCAGCGCGGCGGCGGTGGGCTCGTTGATGATGCGGAGCACGTCGAGCCCCGCGATCTTGCCCGCGTCCTTCGTGGCCTGGCGCTGCGAGTCGTTGAAGTACGCGGGCACCGTGACGACGGCCTTTTCGACCTTGTGCCCGAGGTAGTCCTCCGCCGTCTGGCGCATCTTCTGGAGGATCATGGCGGAGATCTCGGGCGGCGTGTACTGCTTGCCCTGGATGTCGACCGATGCGAGATCGTTGCGACCGGCCGACACGGTGTACGGCACGCGCGCCTTCTCGACGGTGATCTCCGGCATGCGGCGGCCCATAAAGCGCTTGATCGAGAACACGGTGTTCCGCGGGTTGGTCACCGCCTGCCGCTTGGCGACCTGCCCCACGAGCCGCTCGCCGTCCTTGGTGAACGCGACTACCGACGGCGTCGTGCGGCCGCCTTCCGAGTTCGGGATCACGACCGGGTCGCCGCCTTCCATCACGGCGACCACCGAGTTGGTGGTGCCCAGGTCGATCCCGATCACTTTCTGCGCCATGTTGCCCTCTCAGCCTGAATATGGATGCTTGACGAGCGAAGTGCGTCGCTGGGCTGGGGAGCAAGGGACGTACCGGGTTTTGGTGCCAAAATGGCATGGCGTGACGATGTCAGAACTTGATAAGTAATTGTGATATAATTGTTTACATGTGTACGACATAGAGGGCTTCTGGCAGGCAGTCGCTGAGCTTGTGGTGGCGAGTCGGTTGATCTAGACTTGCGGCTCGCGGTGTGGAGGCCGGAGATGGATTCCACCAGGACTCAGGGCAAGACGGTGTTGGCGTGGAGCGAGAGCCGGCCGCTCTGTCCGTGGTGCGGGGCGATCGTGACCCGGATTCGCTGGCACAAGGTCCGCGGTGGCCCGATGATCCCGTATACGATCGTGCTGTCCTGCGACCGCTGTCGCGCCGTCCTCGATTGTCTGACGGGCGGCGCGCATCACCACGCGCCGTAGCCGGCGCCCGCGCGGAGGGAGACACCGGATGACCGAGAAGATTCAGCTCGAGCGCAGTGAGCTTCCACCCACGTGCCCGCACTGCAAGGCCACGCTCAACGAGATGACGTGGCACAAGGTGAAGGGTGGGCCGGCGCTGGTCGGCTACATCGCCATCATGAGCTGCCCGCACTGCAAGAAGGTGCTCGGGGCGGTCGGGAGCTGATCCGAAGGCGCCGTGTTCCCGTACAAGGACGAGAACCCGACCTTCCTCACCCCGGTGATCACGCTCGGGATCATCGGGCTGAACGCGCTCGTCTGGGTGCTGCTCCAGGGCGCCGGGACCGAGCCGGCGCTCACGCGGTCCGTGTGCGAGCTGGGGCTGATTCCGGGCGAGCTGCTGCACCGGGTGCCGGCGGGCACGCAGATCCCGATGGGGCCCACGGTGGCGTGCGTCATCGCGGCGCAGGCGTCCTGGCTCAGCCCGCTCACCTCGATGTTCATGCACGGCGGCTGGTTTCACATCCTCGGCAACATGTGGTTCTTCTGGGTGTTCGGCAACAACATCGAAGACTCGATGGGTCACGGGCGGTTCCTCGGCTTCTATCTCCTGTGCGGGCTGATCGCGGCCGCCGCTCAGGTGCTGAGCCAACCCGCATCGCCGATTCCGATGGTGGGGGCCTCGGGCGCGATCAGCGGCGTGATGGGGGCCTACCTCGTGCTGTTCCCACGGGTGCGGGTCCACACCCTGATCTTCCTTGGCATCTTCATCACGCGGATCACCCTTCCGGCGTGGATCATGCTGCTCTACTGGGTGCTGCTGCAGTTCCTCGGCACCCTGCCGGCGTTCGGCGGGTCGGATTCGGGCGGCGGAGTGGCCTTCATGGCCCACCTTGGCGGGTTCTTCGCCGGCGCGCTGCTCATCAAGCTGTTCGCGCGGTCGGAGTTCCTGGCGCGACGCCAGCGGGTGGCCGTGATCGCGTAGCCTGAAAACGCACGGGGGGCGTGTCGCTCGCCCCCCGTCCTGTGACAGACCGGCTGCTGGGTGCCGGCTGCGTCTAGCGGCTTGCCCAGACCGGACGGCCCTGTGCCGTGATGCTCTTGAGCCGAGCCTGGATCCACGGCTGCATCGCCGTGGGCAGCGGTGCGTACCCCAGATCGGCGCAGCGGGCCTGGCCGTCGGTCTCCGCCCACCACACGAACCTGGCGAGCGCGCCGGCCTTGGTGGCGTCGTCGTACTGCTTGTGGAGCAACAGCCACGTGAAGCTCGCGATCGGGTAGGCGTCCGCGCCGTCGGGGTTGACGATCGACACGCGGAAATCGGTTTCAGGCCCCATCTGCTTCATGGCCCCCGCCGCCGCCGCCGTCACGCTCGCGATCGTGGGTGTGATGAACTTCCCGGACTTGTTCTGCACGGCGCCCACGGGGAGCTTGTTGATCATCGCGTAGCCCAGCTCGATGTAGCCGATCGCGCCCGGGGTCTGGCTCACCGTCGCCGAGACGCCCTCGTTGCCCTTGGCGCCGATTCCCGCGGGCCAGTTCACCGACTTGCCCGTCCCGACCTTCGCCGACCACTCCGGGCTCACCTTGGAGAGGTAGTCGGTGAAGATGAACGTGGTCCCCGACCCGTCGGAACGGTGGGCCACCGCGATGCCGAGATCCGGGAGCTTCATTCCCGGGTTGAGGGCGGCGAGCCGCGGGTCGTTCCACTTCGTGATCTTGCCGAGGTAGATGTCGGCCAGCACCGCCGGGCTGAACTTCAGGGCTCCGGCAACCCCCGGCAGGTTGTACGTCGGCAGCACCGCGCCGAGCACGGTCGGGATGTGGATCACGTTGCCGCTCACGGCCGCGATTTCCTGGTCGGACATCGGGGCGTCGCTCGCGCCGAAGTCCACCGTGCCGGCCGTGAACTGCTGGATGCCGCCGCCCGAGCCGATCGACTGGTAGTTCAGCTCGACGCCCGCCGTCGCCTTGTTGTAGGCGATGATCCAGTCCTGGTAGATGATGTTGGGAAACGTCGCGCCGGCACCATTCAGCAGCACCTGAGCCGCCGCGGGCGATGCAACGCAGGCCGCCGCGATGGCGGGGATCAGCCGTGTCAGTCTCATAGAAGTCCTCCCGCGTGGGTCAGAACGTGAATTCCATCTGGAACAGCGCCTGCGCCCGGCCCGCTTCCTGAGCCGGCGTGGGCGTCCCCTGGTAGTGCAGGTAGTCCAGGTTGGCGAGGAGCCGCAGGTGCGGGTGCGGCATGTACGAAACGCCGCCGATGAAACGGGTCTGTGAATCTCCAGTCACATCCTTGTCCGGATCGGCGAGATCCACCCGGGCGACGAGGGCGGCCTTCGTATTGGGGATGTTGAAGACCCCGAAGCCGCTCAGCACGCGGCCGGTGACGTCGGGCGAGGGTGTCGTGGTGGAGGAGTCCTGGGCGATGGTGCCCTCGGCTGCCAGCGTGACGAGACTGCGCTTGTAGGAGAGCATCCCGATCAGGCGCGTTCGCTTCCCGCCGCCCGTCGGCTTGCCGTATTGCCCGTAGGCGGTGAGCCGCAGTCCACCGCGGCCGCCCGCGTCATCCGTGGAGAGCAGCCGCACCGAAACGCGCCCCATCACGTCCTTGCGCTTGTCGCCGGTGCCGCCGTGGTAGCCCTCGCCGTTGTAGAGGCCGACCTGCATGTTGACCATCTGTTTGCCCCACGCGCCGTCCACGCCGAACCCCAGGTCCGACGAGGTGATGTAGCCGTTCCGCTCGGGAGACATCGTGCCCTGCATCCGGTAGTCCCACACGCCTTCCGCCCAGTCGAGCCACGGCGTGTGGATCAGGCCGAGCTTGAAGGTCAGGGGACCGTTCCCGGGGGTATAGGCGGCGTAGGCGTACTTGAGCCGGAGCACGATGGAGCCGTCCGTCTGGGTGTACACGTCCGGCGTGATCCGGGCGACCAGCCCGTCGTTGAACTTGCCGACGACGTTGATGTAGGCGCGCTGAATGGAGAAGCTGTTGGCGTGGCCCGCCGTGTCCTTGAGCTGGTAGAGGTACTGGCCGTAGGCCAACCCGCCCACGGTCACGCCCTGTGCCGCCGCCGGTCCTGCCTGGGAGGCGAGCATCAGGACTGCCCCGAGCCCGGCGAACATCCAGCGTCGATTCCGGTCCATCACAGGGCGATTCCTTCGGTTGGGGGATGGTCGAGGGGCCGGTGATCCGCACCCCGAGTGAGCAGATTCACCGGATGCGATAACGCGAGCGTGTCAGCGTTGTAACGGTCGTGTATCGACGCCTGCCGGTACGGGGGGGGAGGGCGGAGGAATCCCGGGAAAAGGGGTATATGGGGGTCCGGGGGGGTGCCCGCCCCCCGGTGCGTCCCGGTTCTACTGCTGCAACTCGGCGCCGTGCTTGATGCTCTTGCCCTCAACGAGGAACACCACGTCTTCGGCGACGTTGGTGGCGAGGTCCGCCACCCGCTCGAGGTTGCGGCTCACGAGGAACAGCTCCATGGCGGCCCCGATCGTGTGCGGGTCCTCCGCCATGTGGGTGAGCAAGATGCGGAAGACCGAGCGGTGCAGGGCATCCACCTGATCGTCCCGGCCGCAGACGTCGCGGCCGAGGGCGGCATCGCCCCGCACGAATGCGTCGATCGCGTCGGCCAGCATGCCGCGGGCCAGCCGGCCCATCTCGACGATCTCGGGCTCCGGCGTGATGGGCCGCTGGTCGAGCAATCGCTGCGCGCAGCCCGCGATATTGGCTCCATGGTCGCCCACGCGCTCGAGATCGTTGGAGATCTTGAGCGCGGACAGGATCAGGCGGAGGTCCCGTGCCATCGGCTGGTGCAGCGCCAGGAGGTTGGTGACCATCTCCTCGATCTCGACTTCGAGGGCGTCGATCTGGCGGTCCTCCCGCAGCACGCGGTCGGCCGCCGGAGCGTCCCGCTGCAGCACCGCCCGCACGGATCGGTCGAGCGCGTCCTGGGCCTGGGCCGACATCTGGAGCAGCCGGTCCTTGAGGCGGGCCAGTTCGTCGTGGAAATGGCGATGGGGGGTGCCCGTCATCCGAATCTCCCGGTCACGTAGGCTTCCGTCCGTTTTTCGCGCGGGCGGGTAAAGAGGTCCTCGGCCCGGCCGAACTCCACCAACTCACCAAGGTAGAAGAACGCCGCGTCATCCGCGATGCGCGCGGCCTGATGCAGGTTGTGGGTGACGATGACGATGGTGACTTCCTGCTTGAGCTCGACCAGCAGCTCCTCGATCCGCTGCGTCGCGATCGGGTCGAGCGCCGAGCACGGCTCGTCGAGGAGCAGGATCTCTGGATCGTTGGCCAGGGCGCGCGCAATGCAGAGCCGCTGCTGCTGACCGCCGGAGAGCCCGGTGCCGAGCTCGTCGAGCCGGTCGACCACCTCGTCCCACAGCGCGGCGCGCTTGAGGGCGTGCTCCACCCGATCCGGCAGCTCGGCGGCGCCGCACAGCGCGTTGACGCTGGGGCCGTACGCCACGTTGTCGAAGATCGTCTTGGGGAACGGATTGGGCTTCTGGAATACCATCCCGATCTGGCGGCGCAGCCCCACGACGTCGACCGTCGGCGCGTACACCGACTTGCCGAACAGCTGCACGTCGCCCTCGTGTCGGGTGCCGGGCAGCAGCTCGTTCATCCGGTTGATCGCGCGGAGCAGCGTGCTCTTGCCGCAGCCCGACGGGCCGATGAACGCCGTGATCTGGCCCGGCGCCACGGCCAGCGAGATCGCCCTGAGCGCCTGCGTGCGGCCGTACCAGAACCCGAAGTCCCGGATCTCGACGGCCGCCGTCACCCGAACCGTCCCGTGATGTACGCCTCGGTGCGCTGCTCGCGGGGCGCGGTGAACAGGGTCGTCGTGTCGCCGCGCTCGACCAGCTCCCCGAGGTACAGGAACGCCGTGTAGTCGGAGACGCGGGCCGCCTGCTGCATGTTGTGCGTTACGATCACCACGGTGAAGGTGCGCTTCAACTCCTGCACGAGCTCTTCGATCGACTGCGTCGCGATCGGGTCCAGCGCGGACGTCGGCTCGTCCAGCAGGATCACCTCGGGCTCGGGGGCGATGGTCCGAGCGATGCAGAGGCGCTGCTGCTGCCCGCCCGACAGCGCCAGCGGACTCGCCCGCAGGCGGTCCTTGACCTCGTCCCACAGCGCGGCGCTCTTGAGTGCACGCTCCACGGCGGCGGCGGTCTCGGCCCGCGACCGGCGGCCGTTCACGGTGAGCCCCGCCGCCACGTTGTGGTAGATCGACATCGTCGGGAACGGATTCGGCTGCTGGAACACCATCCCGATGCGCCGCCGGACGTCGACCGGATTCACCGCCGGGTGGTAGATGTCCTCGCCGTCGAGCAGCACTTGGCCGCGGACGCTCCCGCCGCGCGACAGCTCGTGCAGCCGGTTGAGGCAGCGCAGGAAGGTGCTCTTGCCGCAGCCCGACGGCCCGATGATCGCCGTCACCGTATTCCCCGGGAAATGGAGCGTCACGTCCTTCACCGCCGCCTTGTCGCCGAACAGGGCGGTGATCTGCTCGGTGCGGAGCGGCGCGGCCGGCTCAGCCATCGCGGAACCGGGTGCGCGTGGCCAGCCGAGCGGCGATTCCCACCAGCAAGACGATTCCCATGAGCACCAGAGCGGCGCCCCAGGCGAGGCGGTGCCACTCCTCGAACGGGCCGGTGGCGAACACGTAGATCTGCAGCGACAACGTCTGCATCGGCTGCATGACGTCGGTCTTGAAGTTGAGATTGCCGAGCGCGGTGAACAACAAGGGCGCCGTCTCGCCGGCGACGCGGGCGACGGCGACGAGCGCCCCGGTCACGATGCCGGGCCAGGCGGCCCGCACCATGATCTTCGCCGTGGCGCGCCAGCGCGGGAACCCCAGCGCGAGGGCGGCCTCGCGCAGCGAGTGCGGGACCAGGCGCACCATCTCCTCGGTGGTGCGTGTAACCATGGGGATGATGAGCACCGCCAGGGCCAGGGCGCCCGCAACCGCGGAGAAGTGGCCCATCGGGCGCACGATCCAGGTCCACGCGAAGATCCCAACGATGACCGACGGCGTGCCGTTCAGCACGTCGGCGAGAAACCGCACGACCGTGCCGAACCCGCCGCCGCCGTATTCCGCGAGGTAGACGCCCCCCCCGATCCCGATTGGCAACCCGATGGCGGCGGCGAGCCCCACGATAATGAGCGTGCCGACGATGGCGTTCGCCACCCCACCGCCGGTCTGCCCGGCGGCGGCCGGGTTCTTCACGAAGAAGTCGACGTTGAGGCTCGAGGCGCCGCGCAGCACGAGATCGGCGAAGATGGCGAACAGGGGCGCCAGGGCGATCACCGCCGCCAGCACGGTGAGTCCGGTCATGAACCGGCTGAACAGCCGGCGGCGGGCGGTGCGCGCGATCATATGGCGCGGCTCCCGACCGCGCTGTCGCGTGCCACGCGCCACACCAGCAGGCGGGCCAGCGCATTGACGGCGACGGTCACGCCGAACAGCACCAGCCCGATCTCAAACAGGGCGGCGCGCTGCAGGCCCGCCGCCTCGTTGAACTCGTTGGCGATGATGGCCGCCATGGTGTAGCCCGGCTCGACCAGCGACACGCTCAGGTCGTGCCGGTTCCCGATCACCATGACGACGGCCATGGTCTCGCCCAGCGCGCGGCCCAGGCCGAGCACGACGGCGCCCATGACCCCGGTCCGCGCGTAGGGAAGCACGGCCGACCAGACCGCCTCCCAGCGGGTGGCGCCGAGGGCCAGGGCGGCCTCCCGCTGCGACGGGGGCACCGCGGCGAGGACCTCGCGGCTCACCGAGCTGATGTAGGGCAGGATCATGATGGCGAGAATGACCCCGCCGGCCAGCATCGAATTGCCGTAGAACGTGCCGGAGAAGAACGGGGTCCAGCCGAGGACCGCCTGGAGCGGCGGGATCACGTAGGTGCGGAGCAGGGGAATCAGCACGAAGATGCCCCACAGGCCGTACACCACGCTCGGGATGGCGGCGAGGAGCTCGACGAGGGTGCCGACGGGGCGTCGCAGCCAGCCGGGGGCGAACTCCGTGAGGTAGATCGCGACGCCGACGGCCAGGGGGACCGCCAGGAGGAGTGCGACGAAGGACGAGAGCAAGGTCCCGAAGATCATCGGGGCCGCGCCGTACACGTTGGCCACCGGGTCCCAGGTGGACGTCGTGAGGAATCGGAAGCCGAACGCGCGGATCGTCGGCCAGGCGAGGACGGCGAGCAGGCCGGCCAGCGCCAGGAACAGGAGCGGCACCACGGCGGCGAGCGCCGTGAGCGCGCCACGGAAGAGGCGGTCGCTCCGGGCCGTCCCGCGGAGGCGCGGTCGGGCTCTCCGCCCCCCCGGCTGACCTCCGGTGACGGCGGCCGGGGCTACCTGGCCGCCGCCGGGCCCGTCCACACCGGTTGCCCCCCGGCCGTGATCGTCCGGAGACGCGCCTCGACCAGCGGCACGAGCCCGGCCGGGAGCGGCGCGTAGCCAAGCTGGGGGGCCGTGGCCTGGCCTTCGGTGAGGGCCCATGATATGAACTGCACCAGCTCGCGGGCCTTGGCCCCGGCCGTTCCGTAGTCCCGCTTGACCAGCAGCCAGGTGAGAGACGAGATGGGATACGTCCGCTCCCCCGGGCCGTCGATCAGGTTGATGCGGAAATCGGTGTCCGGGCCGAGGGCATCGACCACGCCGGCGGCGGCCGCCGAGACGGTGGAGAAGTCGGGCGTCACGAAGTTGCCGAACCGGTTCCGGACCGCCCCCACCGGCATCTTGTTGATCAGGGCGTACCCCAGCTCGACGTAGCCCAGCGCGCCCGGGGTCTGCGTGATGGCGGCGGCGACGCCCTCGTTGCCGCGGCCGCCGATACCGACGGGCCAGTTGACCGCGCGCCCGCGCCCGACCCGCCCGGCCCAGGTCTCGCTGACCACAGTGAGGTAGTCCGTCCAGATGTAGGTCGTGCCCGACCCGTCGGAGCGATGGACCACGACGATCGCGCGGTTGGGGAGGGTAACGCCGGGGTTGGCGCTCCGGATCCGGACGTCGTCCCACCGGGTGATCGCGCCAAGAAAGATGTCCGCCAGCACATCGGGCGTGAATCGGATGGTCTGGGTGACACCGGGGAGGTTGTAGGCCGGTACCACGCCGCCCAGCACCGTGGGAACGTGGAGCACGTTGCCGCCGACCTTCGCGATCTCCTCGTCCGCCATCGGGCCGTCACTGGCCCCGAAGTCCACGGTGCCGTCCATGAACTGCTGCACTCCGCCGCCCGACCCGATGGACTGGTAGTTGAGCTCGACGCCGGCGTGCGCCGCGTTGTAGTCGGTGATCCAGCGCTGGTAGATGATGTTGGGAAACGTGGCGCCGGCGCCGTTGAGGAGGACAGTGGGCTTGCCACGGCCGCCGCACGCGGTGCCGATCAGCGCGACCGCGGCCGGGAGCCATCGCATTCGGGGCATCATCATCGCGCAACTCTCGCGCAGCGGTGGGAGGAGTTCGCCAGCCAATAACGATCGTCGTGACATGTCACGAAAGGGCAACGGCGTTGTAACGCGGCGGTAACGCTGGCCCGGACGCCGACCGTCTAACTACGCTTTCGGCAACATGTTGAAGGCTCGGCGGGTTCAGAAGTCGTTGGTGTAGCTGAGAATGAGAAAGCGGCCCCGTCGCTCGAGGACGGCGCCGAACAGGCGGACGGGCGCGGGGGGGCGCCGTCCCGCCCCAGCGTGACGGTACAGCCGGCCCAGATCCGGTTTGCATCCTCAATGGTGGGCTCGGTGTTGCAGCGATACCCGCGGTAGTCGAGTTGGTGGCCGCCGAACTCCCGCAAGGCGCGGAACACGCCCTGCCGGTTCGTCTCCTGCAGCTGGAACCAGGCGAGCCCTGGCGGCAGCTCGTACGGTGGGCGGGAGAGGACGTTGCTGGGGAAGTACAGCCACGCCCATTCACCCCGGTTCACCGCGAGGTGCTCGAACGCCAGCGTGTCGCTCGTCTCGAGCGCGGCGATCACGCGGCGGACGAGGCTGTCGCGGTTCGCCAGCCCGCCGTGCAGCTCCGCCGGCCGAGGCAGGTCGTGCCGAAAGCGGTCCAGCATCACATCCATCGGGAGGACGCTGTCGGTCACGTTGCCGGCGACGGTTTCGTGGTTCTCGGAATGCGCGTTGCATGCCACCGCAAGGGTGAGCGCTGCCAGCCAGTGGTGTCTCATGCTATCCCGACCCCCGTCTCCTCGAGCGGGAAAGGGACGGCCGGGGCAGTCCTGCGCCCCGGCCGTCCGCGGTGACCGAACCCGTCGCTAGTTCCGTGCCCAGTTCGTCCAGCCCTCGAACCACTGGGTGCCCGCCGACGGATCGACCGCGCCGATGTAGGCGGTGGCCGGCATCGCACCGCCGAAGAAGTTCTGCACCCGCGCGGACAGAATGGCGGGGAACGCGCCGAGCCCGCCCGTTCTGGCCGCCGCGCCGGCCGCCAGACCGATGTTGAGGTTCGCGGTGGTCACCGTGGTGGCGCCGACGGGAAGCGCGCCGGTGAACAGGGCTGCCAGCGTGCTCGTGGTGATGTCCCAGACGGTGGCGCTGTCGCTCAGCACGGACCCGAAGTTCGGGCCCGCCGGCTCGAAGTTGCTCCCGTTCTCCGCGAGGACGACGTTGCGGACGTAGAGCGAGTCTTGGTCCATCCGGTTCCTGCTGGCCGTGTCGCGGACGCTGATGCCCACGCCCGGCCAGCGGGCGATGATGCCGTTCACGAAATTGGCCGCCGCGCCGCGCCGGACCACCGCCCCATTGCCGTCGGTCGTCGAGAAGACGCCCGTGCCCGGCCCCACCACGGTGAAGTTGGCCCACACGGGCATGGAGTACGGGGTGTTGGAGAACGTGCATCCCGCCTTGTCGCTCTCGCAGCCGTCGCCCTCGAAGCCGCGGGGATCGCTCGACGTGGTGCCCGTCCCGGGACGCGGCGTGAGCACCGAGGTCTGGAGCGCGATCAGGAACTGGCCACGGCCCTGGTAGCCTTCCGTCCAATCGAAATGGTCGTCGCCCTCTTCGAACGAGACCATGTGGCGCATGTCATATCCGCCGCCGAATGACTCGAACCCGTCGTCCAGGCCGGCCATCGATTGCACGTAGTCGTACGTGGTGGCGCGTCCCACGGCGTAGCTGGAGATACTGTTCAGCTCCTGCCCACCGCCGTTCGAGACATCGTACCCCGCGAACTCGACCCGCACGTACTTGAGGACGCCGGAGTTGTCGTTCGGGTCGGTGCCGCCGGCGTAGTTCTCTGCCGCGCCGGCGGGGCCCTCGGTGAAGATCGGGTTGGCCGTCCGGTTGATGAGCGCGTTCCCCACAACGATGAGCCCGCCCCAGTCCCCCGGCTTGCGGTTGGGCGAGGAGCGCTGCGACGTGAACACGATCGGCGCATCCACCGTCCCGTTGGCCATGATTTTCGACCCGCGCAGGATCCACAGGGAGCTGCCCGTGACGAGGGTGTCGCCCACGATCGTGGTGCCGGCCTGGATGGTGAGCGTGGCGCCGTTGCTCACCTTCACGTACCCCTGGAGGATGTAGGTGGTGTCGGCGTAGAACGTCCGGCTGAGCGGGACGCCGGTGACCGTGGCCACCTTGGCGCCCACCGCGGGAGTCGTGGCGGAGGCTTCGCTGCTGCTCGCGCTCTCGGTCGTGCCCTGCGCGGCGCGCACCTGGTAGCGGTAATCCGTGCTGGGCTGGAGGCCGGTGTCGTCGTAGTGCGTGCTGGTCAATCCCGTCCCCACGTTGGCGAAAGCGCCGGCGCCTTCCGCCCGGTCCAACGCGTAACTATCGGCGCCGGTCACCTGGTTCCACGTCACCTGTACCGACGTGGCCGAGGTGGCGACGGCGGTCACGCCGGTCGGCGCGGTCAACGCCGGGTTGGTGGTGTCGCTGCAGGCCGCCAGCCAGCCCAGGAGCAGAACGGCGCCGGCCGGGGCAAGGAGGCTACGCGTGAACGATCTCATCGGTTCGGGTCTCCTGGTTGCGGTGCGGTGTGGGGCACCTAGTCCGTGAAGTGAGGAAAGCCTAGAACGGCTGCGTATGAGCCCGATCACGTGGCGGTAACAATCGAGTGACGGGGACCCGCAGCGACCGGCTCCCTCCTACTGCAGGCGCCAATTCACACCGAGACTGAACGAGCGCCCCGTGGTGTAGCGGTAGCGGATGACGTCCCCTTGTCGTTCTTCGTACGCGGCGTCGAGCAGGTTCTTGGCGTCGAGCTTCGCGGTCATCCCGCCGTAGACGGCGAAGCGGAACGAGAAGTCCAGTACGTGACGGGGCCGCTCGTAGGTGTCGACGGTGAGTGGGGTGACGGCGGCCGAGGTGATGCGCGGCCCCACGACGTTGTAGAGCAGCGTGGCGCTGGTCGCGCCGGACAGGCTCTCATAGGAGAGACCGGCGTTCACCACGTACGGCGCCTGCCCCACCATGGGCCGCTGGTCATTCGTGAGCGCCGAGAGGTTGCTGTTGCTGGTGTTGATGCGGCTCCGCATCAGGGTGCCGTTGCTGAAGAGGGCGAGCGGCCACAGACCCAGGAACCCGAGTCCCTTGCGGAGCTCTAGCTCGATGCCGTAGTTGACCGCCGACTCGGCGTTGATGAAGCTCAGCTGGGATGCGCCCGAGGTGGCGACGTCGATCTGCTCGATCGGATGGTCGAAGCGCTTCGCGAACACGGCGACGCTGACCACCTCGTTCGGATTGGGGTACCACTCCCACCGTGCGTCGTAGTTCTGGACCAGGGTGCGAACGAGGCTGGAGTCGCCGAACACCTCGCGTTCGCCGACCATGTCGCGGTAGCTCACAGGGGCCAGCTCGCGGTACTCAGGCCGGGCCAGGGATTGCGTGGCGGACAGCCGCAGCGTCTGGTCCCGACTCAGCTTCGCGTTCACGGCCAACGACGGCAGCACGTCGGTATTCCGGCGCGTGATGGCGACCGTCCCCCGACTGACGGGCTCGGCATCCATGTCGAGGGCCCACCGCTCCAGCCGGGCGCCGCCCATGATGGTGAGCCGGCCGCCCAGCGGGATTTCCGCCATGAGGTACCCGGCGGATACCCGGTCCCTTGCCTGATAGGTGCCGCCGCTATTGTTCGGCTCGAGCGTGACGCGCGCGGAGTCGGGGTTGGTGAACGCGCCATAGAACAGCGAGTCCGGCCCGGCGGCGCGAGCGGCGGCGCCCAAGCCAAGCGCGCGCACGTTGTAGGACACCGAGTGGGCGTCGCGCTTGGTGTGACGATAAGCTCCACCGACCTTGAACGTCACCGGCCGCTCGGGCGAGCCGACGGAGAGCGCGTAGTCCAGGTCGCCGCCCAGCGCGTCCTCCGCAAGCTGGGACGAGGTGCGCTTGGCCGCCTCGGGAATGAAGCCCAACCAAGCCAGCGGAAGTCGCTCTCCGGTGGCGGACAGCTCATAGCCGTAGGCCAGGTCGGCGCGATCGGGCTCGGCGCGCGTCACGCCCGAAGAGGTCACCGACCACATCAGGAGGTTATGAGCGCCCAACTGGTGGGTCGCCCGGAGCTGATTGGACCGCACGGAGCGCTCCACGTACTGCAGCTGGGTGCGCCGCACGCTGTCCACCTGCTGGAACTCCTCCAGCGTGCCCCAGTCCTGGTGCGCCGAGTTGTCGGCCGTGCGGTCGTACGTGTTGTTCAGCTCGATCTTGGTGGCGTGCCCGATGAGGGCGCTCAGGTTCAGCAGCCCGCCCCAGAGCACGCTGCTCTGTCCCGTACTGCCCGTGAACGTGTTGTAGGGCGCGGGAACGCCCGTGCTGTCGCGGGGGACCGCGCGCGCGCGGATCTCCCCTTTGCGCAACTGCTCGCTCCGGGAGTACGACAGCGACCCGACGTAGCCGAGATGCAATCCCAGGACCGGATCCTCGCCCCCGAACGAGAGGCTCCCCGAGACATTGGGCGGCCCGCTGCCCTGGTCGACCGTCCACCGGCGCGGCAGCGTGCGGATCAGGGCGTTGATGTCGTTCTGGGTGAGCTGCGAGAAATCCGTGATGCCGGTGAGCTGCGTGGGGAGCTGGCGCTGCCCGGCCGCCATGGCCAGCCATTCTCGGCCTGTCGTGGGCGGCGCGGGGACATCCCGGCCCGTCACCAGGCTGTTGTACCCACCAGACAGCGAGAACTGCAGCAGGTGATTCACGGGGAACGTGCGCGTCCGGAGGTTCACCTCCGCCCCGCTGAAGTCCCCAGGCTGGTCGGGGGTGAAGGTCTTCGACGTGGAAATGGACTCCAGGAGACTCGACGGGAACAGGTCGAGCGGGACCACCCGCTTCTCCGGCTCGGGGCTGGGGAGTCGCGCGCCGTTGAGGGAGGTGGTGGTGTAGCGCTCGCCCAGGCCGCGCACGAACACGTACTTGTCGTCCTGCACCGTGACCCCGCTCACTCGCCGCACCGCCTCCGCGGCGTCGGCGTCGGGGGTCTTCGCGATCTGCTCGGCGCTGAGCGCGTTCACGATGTTCAGGGCAGTGCGCTGTTCTTCGAGCGCGCGGGCGACCGTGCCCCGCTCGACCTGCGCGGTCACGGTGATCGCTTCCACGGCGAATGTCGCGGACGAGAGCGCGACGTCGAGCACGGTCGTTTCGTCCTCCGTGATGAGCACGTTGGTCACGGTCTTGAACGTGAAGCCGACCTGCCGGACCTCGATGTTCTGAGCGCCCGGTGGGACGTTCGGGACGAAGTACCGTCCGTTCAGGTCGGTGAGCGCCTGGAGGCTGGTCCCGGCAACGTGCACTTCCGCCCGTTGGACAGGCTGACCCGTCTCCTGGCTGATGACGCGGCCCGTGATACGTCCCATGGTCCTGACCTGCGCCTGGGCAAGGAGCAGCCTCGGCGAGAGTGCGAGGCCCTCCAGCAACAGCGCCGCGAACAGGAGTCCGAGTGCCGCGCCGCGGATCGAACGTGCCATACGTGTGTCGCGTCCCTGGGGCCCGCAGGTGATCTCGGGCTCGGCGGCGGGCAGGCCCCACGCGTGCGCGCCGGCCGAGCAAGGGAAGCCTCGGTGCCGGCCGTAACGATTGCATGACGCGCGTAGCGCGAGTCCGTAACGACCCTGTCAGTACTCCACATTCCGGGTTGTGGAGAGATGGACTCCCGGAGCTAGAGGAGGAGCCGGATGGCGAGGAGCGCCCCCGCCAGCCCGAGCAGCGCGCCGGCCACGACGTCGCCCGCGTGATGCACGCGTAGCGTGACCCGGGACGCGGCGACGAGCGCGGCGAGGGGGAGGACCACGGGGGCGAGCAGTGGATGGGCGAAGGCCACCGTGGCGGCCACGGCCGTGGCCGCGGCGGCGTGCCCGGAGGGAAACGAGAACGGGTCCGGCAGCGCGACCAGGGCCAGGGGCCGGCCGAAACCGTCGCAGGGCCGCGGGCGCGCCACCAGACGCTTGAGCAGCTGCACGACGACGTGCGACGCCGCGTTGGCGAGCAAGACCGCGAGCCCGACCGTTCGATCTCCGAGCAGAACCAGGGCCAGCCCGATCCCCAACGTTGTCCGGGCTCCGCCCAGATGCGTGAGCAGGCGCATCATGCCGCGGCTACCTCTGCCCCGAGTGACGTCGCGAGGAAGGCGTGGCGCAGCACGCGTCCCTCGTACGTCTCCGGGACGGCGAGGCCGAGGTGCCAGAGCACGGTGGCCGGGACGTCGAGGATGGACACCGGCTCGGGGAGCACGCAGCGCCGGCGGGTCGAGCGACCGGCGACGACGAGCGGAATGTGGTCGTTCGCCGGGTGCGGCAGGTCGTGGTCGCGGGGATACACGCCGCCACCGCCGTGGTCGGCGAGCACGAAGACGGTCCCGTCGCCGAGCCCCTGGGTGAACAGGTCGAGGGCGCCATCGACGTCGGCGGCGCTCCGCAGGTACGCGGAGGACATCCAGCCGGCACGGTGGCCGGTGCGGTCGCAGTCCGGGAGATAGACGAACAACAGCCCGGCGTCCATCCGTTCGAAGCACTCCCGGGCGGTGAGCGCCGTCTCGAGCGCCGTCCGGCCAGCAGCGACGAAGTGACGGATTCCCGCGAATGCGGTGAGTGCCTGCGCGATCGCGAGAGCCGGGCCCGGCAAGCGGGTAGTGACGACGGTGGTCGGGAGGGCGTGCCGCGCCAGCTCGGCGGGAAGGGGCCGGAGTCCGCCGAGCCGTCGGAGGAAGTGCAGCCCGGGCTCCATCAGGCCGTGAGCGGCGGGGCTCAGGCCGGTGGCCAACGTCGCGAGCGCCGCCACGGTGGCACTCGGCCGGATGGTGGCCGCGCCGAGGGCGCGCACATGGTCCTTGCCGAGCCGGTCCAATGCCGGCATCGGGGCGAGCGCGACCGCGTCGGGTCGAAGGCCGTCCACCAGGACGATGGCTACGCGGCGCATTCGCTTCCCTTCGGGAGATCGTGCCCGAGGATGGTCTGGTACTGCACCAGCAGGGATGCGTCGTCGAGCGCGGCGCTGCGCGACAGGGCGAAGCGCCGCGCCGCCGCCGCCAGGGCGAGGCGACGCTCCCGCTCCATGGCGAGGTGGATGACGTGGGCGGCGAGCGCCTCGGGGTCCCTGGGCCGCGCGAGCAGGCCCGTAACGCCGTGCCGGATGCTCTCGCGAAAGCCGCCCGCGTCGGCGGCCACGACGGGCACACCGCTCGCCATGGCCTCGAGCGCCACGAGGCCGCAGGTCTCGGTTGCGGAGGGCAGGACGCAGAGGTCGGCGGCGGCGTACAGGTCGGCCAGGGTCTCGCGGTTGAGGAAGCCGAGGTGGGTGGCCCACGGCATCCGGCTGCGGACGAGTGCCGCTGTGGGGCCGTCGCCCGCCACGACGAACTGCGCGCGCGCGCCGAGCGCCGCGTGCGCGATCGCCCACGATTCCCAGAGCGTCTCGAGATTCTTCTCCGGCGCCAGGCGCCCCACGTGAAGCACGAGCGCCGCCCCCGCCGGCAGCCCGAGGCGCCAGCGCCACGGGGCGCGATCGCGGTCGGGCCGGAAGTGGTCTGTGTCCACCCCGCGTCCCCATACCACGGCCTGGTGGATCCCCTTTGCGATGAGCCTGTCCCGCACGAACTCGCCGGGCGTGTGGGTGAGGCGTGCCGGGCGGTGGAACCACAGGAGCCAGCGCCACACCGCGGGCTCGAGCCCCGGGGCGCGGTAGTGACGGCAGTACCCCGGGAAGTCCGTGTGAAACGCGGTCACGAGCGGCAGCTTGTGGCGGATCGCGTAGCCTCGACCGACGAGGCCCAGCGGTCCCTCGGTGGCCACGTGCACGATGTCCGGACCGAAGGCATCGAGGTACCGCCTCACCGGCCCGCCGGCCATCAGCGCGAGGCGGATCGCGGGGTACGGAGGAAACGGAATGGAGGGGAGCCGCAGCTCCAGCGCAGGGGCGACGCCGTCACCGGGGTAACGCGGCGCTACCACCGCGCACGCATGGCCGGCGCGCGCGATCGTCTGTGCCATGCGGCGCACGACGGTCGTCACCCCGTTCACCTGGGGGGTGTACGTGTCGGTGACGAGGGCTATGTGCACGGATGTAGCTTGTGCCCGGCTCGTCAAGCGCCGGCCACGAGCCGGTTACAAGGTTGTAACGGCGGGAGTTAGCTGTCAGTGCTGGCGCGTGCGTCGGGGCGCCGTGCCCTGGAGGGGTCTCTCGTCGGGACTCGCCGTCCTAACGGCATCACGTCGGCCACAGCCTCGGCATGTGCCGAAGGCACGTTGGGCCTTGCTCCAGTGCTGCAGCACCGCCGCCCGAGGTGAGCGGATTCGTCAATCCCTTCGAGTGTGTTACGAATCCACGCCTGGCACCCCTCGAACTGCTCCCGGTTCAAGGCGTAGTAGTGCCAGCGACCCTCGCGCCTGACGTGGAGGAATCCGGCCCGTCGCAGCGCCCTCAGGTGGTACGAGGCGAGCGGCTGCGCGAGGCCGACCGCCGAGGCCAGCTCGCACACGCACCATTCCCCCTGCACCATGAGGGTGACGATCCGCAGTCTGGTGGGATCGGCAAGCGCGCCGAAGCGGCGGGCCGCCACCGAGGGCGCGACCGACGAGCGGGTCGTCATCGGAGGGCTTCCTGACGGCTGCGGCCGTGACGTGCGGCTTGACGCAGGGCCGGCAGCAGGTCCTCGAGCGTGGTTTCGAGGGTCCGCATGTCGGCGCGAGGCGCCGCGCGGTGGAAATGTTCCGGTGCTTCCACAATGAGCGCGCGCGATGCGGGCGTGTCCGTCTGGAGATGCCGCTGGCTCTGATGACTCCGGACGGCAGCGAGCTTCCGGTTGCCCGCGGACGGCGTCATGGCGATGACCGTGGTGACGGGTGGGACCGGGCGCGGCCCGGGTGGCCGGCTGGTGTGCCGGGCCTTGACTCCCGTTTCACCTGCGTCCATAATATGCGTCAGTTGGCCAAGTAACGAAATGGAGTCATCGTGGCTGCTTCGCTTTCGGACCTCGTGCAGACCTTCAAGGCCCTGGCGCACCCCGCCCGCCTGCGCGTTCTCGCGATGCTCCGTCCCGGCGAGCTGTGCGGCTGCCAGATTGCCGCGGTCCTCGATCTCTCCCCCTCCACCGTGTCAGCCCACCTGGCTGAGCTCAGGCGCGGAGGTCTGATCGCGGAACGGAAGGAAGGGCGTTGGGTGCACTACCGTCTGAGTGACCAAGCCGACGCCGTCGGGGTTCTCGAGCAGGTGTGGTCCAGGCTGCGCGCCGACCCGATGGTCCGCGCTGACACGGCGGTGCTGCGCCAGCTTCGAGCGGTGGATGTCGTCGAGTTGTGCCGGCTGGACCTCGACCTCGCCGAATTGGGCATTACGCGACCCATTCTTCATGCCGCGGGAGCCAGAGAATGACGGCTCAGGGTGCCAAGCAGATGAACGTGTTCGAGCGCTACCTGAGCCTCTGGGTGGCGCTCTGCATGGTCCTCGGCGTCGTGATCGGGAAATCGTTCCCCGGGTTCGTCGGCGTGATCCGGGGGCTCGAGTTCGGGGAGGGGAGCCACATCAACGCGCCCATCGCCGTCCTGATCTGGCTCATGATCTACCCCATGATGCTCAAGATCGACTTCGCCTCGATCAAGCACGTCGGCAAGCGTCCCAGGGGCCTGTTCGTGACCGTGTTCGTGAACTGGCTCGTGAAGCCCTTCTCGATGGCGTTCTTCGGCTGGCTGTTCTTCCGCCACCTGTTCCTGCCGCTGATCGGGCAAGAGCTGGCGAGCCAGTACATCGCGGGCGTGATCATCCTCGCAGCGGCGCCGTGCACGGCCATGGTGTTCGTGTGGTCGTATCTGGCCGATGGCGATCCGGCCTACACGCTGGTGCAGGTCTCGGTCAACGACCTCATCATGCTGGTCGCGTTCGCGCCGGTCGTGAAGCTCCTCGTGTCCGGCGCCTCGGGTCTCCAGGTGCCGTTCGAGGTACTCCTCTATTCCGTGATCATCTTCGTGGTGATCCCGCTCGCGGCGGGCTCGATCAGCCGGCGGACGCTGATCGCCCGCAAGGGCGTGGAGTGGTTCAACGGCCGGTACGTCGCGCTCTTCGCCCCGGTCACGGTGCTGGCCCTACTCACCACGCTCGTCCTCATCTTCGCCTTCCAGGCCGAGAACATCACGACGCGCTGGTTCCACGTGGTGTTGATCGCCATTCCGATTCTCATTCAGGTCTACTTCAACTCCTCGCTCACGTACGGGCTGATGCGGCTGTTCAAGGTGCCGTATCCGGTCGCCGCCCCGGGTGCTTTGATTGGCGCGTCCAACTTCTTCGAGCTGGCCGTGGCCACGGCCATCGCCCTGTACGGCGCCGATTCGGGAGCCGCGCTGGCCACCGTGGTGGGCGTGCTCGTGGAGGTGCCCGTGATGCTGTCGGTGTGCCACGTCTGTGTCGCGACCAGGCACTGGTTCGACGGCGTGGAGCAGACGGCATGAAGTACGCGCTCATCTCGGACGTCCACGCCAACGCCCCGGCGCTCGAGGCGGTGCTCGCGGACCTCGCGGCCAGGGACGGCATCACGGCCACCTATCACCTGGGCGATCTGGTCGGCTACGCGCCATGGCCGGACGAGACGGTGGCCCTCCTGCGCGACGCCGGGATTGCCGGGATCGCCGGCAACTACGACTCGACGGTCGCCACCGACTACAAGCACTGCGGCTGCAAGTACGAGGATCCACGCCAGGAGGAGCTGTCGCACCTCAGCTACGACTGGACCCGCCGCCACGTGAACGCCGAGACGAAGCGGTTCCTCAGGACGCTCCCCTTCCGGCTGGACGTCCGCCTGGGGGGCGGTCATCAGTCGGGAGCCACGCTGATCCTGGTGCACGGTACGCCCACGCTCAATACCGTTTACTGGACCGAGGATCGGCCGGACAGCTTCTGCCTCAGGATGGCGGGCATCGCCGGAGCCAGGCCTGGAGACGTGATCGCGTTCGGACACACGCACAAGCCCTGGCATCGCGAGATCGAGGGGATCCACTTCGTGAACACCGGCTCGGTGGGCCGGCCCAAGGACGGCGATTGGCGGGCCGGATACGTCCTGCTCGATTTCGAGGATGGCAAGGCCACACCCGAACTCGTCCGCGTGGAGTACGACCTCGAGCGGGCGACGAGGGGGATCCGGGCGAGCGATCTGCCCGATGAGTTCGCGGACTATCTCCGGACCGGCGGTGCGCCGCCGGGACGCACGGGCTGAGGAGGGAAGGACGTATGGGAGGTATGAAGCCGGAGCGACTGGAGATCTTCGATCCGCCCATGTGCTGCCCCAGCGGCGTCTGTGGTGTGGAGGTGGATCCGGCGCTGCCGCGGTTCGCCGCGGACCTGGAATGGCTGCGCGCGCGCGGGGTGGACGTGCGGCGCTACAACCTGTCACAGGAGGCGCAGGCGTTCGTCGCCAACGCGGTGGTGCGGCGCACCCTCCAGCAACAGGGCACGGCGTCCCTGCCGCTCGTGCTCTGGCGAGGGGACGTCGTGGCGTCCGGCGGCTATCCCGCGCGGTCCGCGCTGGCGGCCCTCGTGGGCCTGGCGCCGGCGGTTGCTGGGCACGACCACGCATGACCCCGTTCATGGAGGACGCGCCGCGATTCCTCTTCTTCACGGGGAAGGGCGGGGTCGGCAAGACATCGCTGGCGTCGGCGACCGCCGTACGCCTGGCGGGGCAGGGTGAGCGGGTGCTGCTCGTGAGCACCGATCCCGCCTCGAACCTCGATGATGTGCTCGGCACGCGGCTTGGCCAGGCCCCCACCGCGGTGGCGGGCGTGCCGAATCTCTGGGGACTCAACATCGACCCCGAGGAGGCGGCGCGGCAGTACCGCGAGCGGGTGGTGGGCCCGTACCGCGGCACGCTGCCGGCGGACGCGGTGGCGGGCATGGAGGAGCAGCTGTCGGGCGCGTGCACGGTGGAGGTGGCGGCGTTCGACGAGTTCACCGGCCTGCTGACGGGCGACGTCGCCGCCGAGTTCGACCACGTCATCTTCGACACGGCTCCCACCGGCCATACGCTGCGCCTGCTGCGGCTCCCCGCGGCGTGGACGGACTTCCTCGACAGCAACGAGCGTGGCGCCTCCTGCCTCGGGCCGGCGTCCGGCCTCACGATGCAGCGCGACCGGTACCGCGAGGCGGTGGCGGCGCTGGCCGACGCGAACCGGACGCGGCTGATCCTGGTGGCCCGTCCGGAACGGGCGACGCTGGCCGAGGCCGCGCGCACCAGCGGCGAGTTGGCGGCGCTGGGCCTCAGCAACCAGCATCTGGTGGTGAACGGCGTGTTCCTGGCCACGGATCGGTCCGATCCGCTCGCCGTGGCCATCGAGGCGTCCGGCCGCGAGGCCTTGGAGCAGATGCCGGAGGAGCTTTCCGCGCTGCCCCGCACCGACGTCCCGCTTCGCGCCGACAACGTGGTTGGGCTCCCGGCGCTCCGTGCGTTCCTCTCCGACGGGCCCGACGCGGCAGTCGTCGTGCCCTGGTCCGACGACGGCGGGACCGCGATCGCCGGCACGGAGGCGCTGGAGGATCTCGTCGCGCAGCTCGAGGCGCGCGGGCGCGGGCTGGTCATGGTGATGGGCAAGGGCGGGGTCGGCAAGACGACCATCGCCTCGGCGCTGGCCGTGGAGCTGGCGGCCCGGGGCGTGGCCGTGCACCTCACGACCACCGACCCGGCCGCGCACGTGGCGGAGACCGTCGGAGACGGCGGGGCGCGGTTGCGCATCAGCCGGATCGATCCCGAGGCCGAGGCGGCGGCGTATCGCCGCAAGGTGCTCGAGCGCGTGGGCGCGACGCTGGACGACGATGGCCGGGCCCTGCTGGAGGAGGACCTGCGCTCGCCGTGTACCGACGAGGTGGCGGTGTTCCACGCCTTCTCGCGGCTTGTCTCGGCGGCGGCGCGGGAGGTGGTGATCATGGACACGGCGCCCACCGGGCACACGCTGCTGCTGCTCGACGCGGCGGGCGCGTACCATCGGGAGGTCCTGCGCCACGCCGAGGAGAAATCGCTGCGGGTCACGACGCCGCTCATGCGGCTGCGGGACGCCGAGTACACGAAGATCCTGCTGGTGACGCTGGCGGAGACGACCCCGGTGCTGGAAGCGGCGGCGCTGGCGGAGGATCTCGAGCGAGCCGGCATTACGCCGCATGGCTGGGTGATCAACGGCAGTCTCGCCGCGGCGGGCCCGCGCGATGGGCTCCTGCGCCGCCGGGCCGCGGCCGAGCGCGAGCCGATCGCGGCAGTGCGCGACCGCGCCGCACGGGTGTACGTGACGCCGCGGCTGGCCGAGCCGCCGGTGGGGGAGGAGGCGCTGCGGGGGCTGATCGGGGGTGACGGGAAGGTCGCGATCCGGTCTGCCTGAGCCCTTTTCCCCGGGCGGAGCCGTTGGCGGAGGGCGGTGAGGCATTCGGCCCGGCCACCGTGGCGCCTGAGCCCCGCGGCACGGGGGTGCTGGACGTTCCGGCACGGGCGCTGCACCTTGGCCGCATGATCCCACCCCCGCGCATCCGCTTCAACCGCCACGAGCTGGCCGGCGCCTTCGGTGACATGGGCACCGACGTTCCCCTCCTGGTCGGCGTCGCCCTGGCCGCGCAGCTGGGCGGCGCCAGCGTGCTGATCATGTTCGGCGCCATGCAGATCCTGACCGGCTTGGTGTACCGCATGCCCATGCCGGTCCAGCCGCTCAAGGCCATGGCCGCCATCGTCATCGCCCAGCAGACGCCGGCGCCGGTCCTGTACGGCGCCGGGCTCGCCATTGGCGTCGTCATGCTGCTCCTGGCGTCCACCGGCCTGCTTACCTGGCTGGCACGCGTCATCCCCAAGAGCGTGGTGCGCGGGATTCAGTTCGGCCTGGGCCTCCAGCTCGCGGGCATCGCGCTCCAGAACTACGTGCGGGCGGAGGGCGTATCTGGATACTGGCTTGCCGGCGCCGCGTTCACTGTGGTGGTGCTGCTGCTGGGAAGTCGCCGGCTTCCGGCGGCCCTACCCGTCGTGGCGCTCGGGCTGGTGTATGCGGCATTCCGGTTGGACCCCGACAGCGTGGCCGCGAGTGTAGGGCTGCACCTCCCGTCCACGCACATCCCTCGGCTCGCCGACATCGCCACCGGCTTCGTGCTGCTCGCCCTGCCGCAGATCCCCCTCTCGCTGGGCAACTCGGTGCTCGCCACCCACCAGCTGGCCAAGGATCTGTTCCCCGAGCGCCGGATCACGATCCGCAAGATCGGGCTCACCTACGCCGTGATGAACCTCGTCAATCCTTGGCTGGGAGGCGTGCCGACGTGCCACGGGTCGGGCGGGATGGTGGGGCACTACACCTTCGGCGGCCGGACCGGCGGGTCCGTCGTCATCTACGGTTCGGTGTTCGTCACCCTCGGCGTGCTGTTCGGGCCAGGCATGGACCAGATCGTGCGGGCCTTCCCGCTCCCCGTCCTCGGCGTTCTGCTCCTGTTCGAGGGGTTGGGGCTCATCTGGCTCGTGCGCGACGTCGCGCCGTCTGGCCGCGACTTCCCGGTGACGGTGCTCGTGGGACTCACGGCGGTGGGGCTCCCCTACGGCTATCTGGTCGGGATCGTGCTGGGGACCGTACTGGCGTGGCTCGGGCGGCGTGCCACGCTCGTCAACACCGATGCCTCAGCGACAGACCGGGCGGCCACGGCGGCGCCGACGCTCCGAGACCCCGGCGGTGAGGCGGGGGTCTGAGGCCACGGAGCGGACGCGGCTATCCCTTGATCAACCCCACCTCCCGGCACTGCCCGCATTCCAGCTGGATGGTCACGTGGTTGATGCCGAACGACGCCCGCAGCATGATCTCGATGGCCCGGCGGAGTTCGCCCCCCTCGCTGATCCGCATGTCCTGCACGTTGAGATGGGCCTCCAGATGGATGTCGTTCTCCCCTACCGTCCACACGTGGAGATGATGGATGTCGTCGACCTCCGGGAGCGCCTCGACGGCATCGCGCAGCGCTTGCAGGTCGATCCCCGGCGGCGCGCCTTCCATCAGAACGTGAACGGCCTGCGACAGGATTCGGAAGCTCTCTCGCAGCACGTAGAGGCCGATGAGCAGTGTGAGGATCGGGATCGACCCAATAGACGCGCCAGACGACAACCGCGAGGCCACCGAGCACGACCCCCACCGAGGAGGCGGCGTCGCTGAGGAGATGGAGGTACGCCGAGCGCACGTTCAGGCTGTGGGCGGCGTCCGGCCGCAGCAGCAAGGTCCCCACCACGTTGGCCGCCAGGCCGAGCAGGGCCACCCCCGCCATCAGGCCGCCCTGCACGGGGGCCGGATGGGATCAGCCGCTGGGCGGCCTCATCGAACAGGTAGAGCGAGATCGTGAGCAGCACGGCGGCGTTGATCACGGCCGCCAGGATCTCGGCCCGCTTCAGGCCGAACGTGTGCTTGAGTGATTTCTCCCGCCGCTTGAGCCGGATCGCCAGATACGTGATGATGATGGCGATACCGTCGGAGAAGTTGTGCAGGGCGTCCGAGACGAGGGAGAGGCTGCCCGACAGCAGGCCGCCGGCGATCTCCGCGATCGTGATCGCGAAATTGAGCACCATCGTGATCAGGAGGCGGGTGACCGAGACGTCGGGCTCGGGGTGACGGGTCTCGAGCGGCGCCGGCATGTCGCGTGTACGTGACCGTTGGACGTCCGCCCCGGGCGGAGGCGTGACGGCGTCGCTCATTCCAAGTTCCGGAGTTCGGCCTGCAGCCGGGCGAGGTTGCCAGGGGTGACCGGGGAACCCACGGCACCGCTGTGTCCCTGCGACGGGACCGTGGCCGCAGGCACGCCACGGGTTCGCAACCACCACAGCACGGCGATTCCGCCGACACCCACCACGACGGCGGGGAGCGCCCACAGGACGAGCCCCAGCCCTGCGGCCGCGGCGCGCCCCGAATCCCCTCACCGAACGCGGCGACCAGCGACTCCACGATCGAGTCCGGCGCCTGGCCGGCGTCGAGGCGTTCCCGCACCGAGACCCGGAGCGTCTCGGCGTAGACGCTGGGACAGTTGGCGAGCGTGAGCCCCGGGCAGAACGGGCTCATGAGCGTTCCGAGCAGCTTGTTGGCCTGGGTCACGTCGCTGCTCGGCGGCGCGGCACGCAGTGTCGAGTCGGTGGGCGCCGCGCCCGGCGCTTGCGCCGAGACGGGAGCGGAGGCCAACACGCTCGACAGCAGCATCGCGACCATGGTTCTCTCCACCGAAACCGAGGGACGGCCTGCGAGCCAGCGATGCCAGCCGGGCGATCTATGTATTCGTGTCATCTACCGACACCTCAGTGGAAGAACAGCTGGAACTGCGCCGTCGCCGACCAGTTCGTGCGCGGGTCCTCGAATTGCGCCCGACCGTCGAGCATCACCTTGGCCTGGTCCCGCGCAATGTGGTGATTGAAGCCGAGGATGTACCACGGCCGGCGCGGGATGTCCGGATTCGGGACCTGGAGCTGCTCGGTGGACACCACGATCTGGTTCCTCGCCGTGACCGCAAACGCCGCGAGGGCGTACCAGCCCCAGGCCGTCGTGCTGTCCAGCGTGGCTCGGAGATACTCGCCCTGGACGTGCCAGCGCGGGGCCGTCACCCGACTCTCGACGCCCCAACGGGTATCGGTGCCGGCAAATGGCTCGCCCTCACCCAGCATGCCGCTGAGATCGATGCCGCCGGACCGGCGGAACGCAGCGGAGGCGCCCGCTTCCCAGGCGACACCGGACGCGAGGCGGGCGGTGTACGTCGCCCGGCCGGTCGCCAGAAACCGCTTGTCCTCGTTGGCCAGGTGGTTCGCGCCGTTCCCGTTGAACAGGCCCACGCTCGCGTGCCACGGTCCGTTGGCGGGTCCGATGGTCAATTGCGCGCCGATGTCCCGCGCCATGGTCGTCGCGGCCGGGACCAAGACGTTGATGACCGCCGCGCGCTCCACCAGCGGTATGTCGTAGTCCGGCTGCTGCCGCTCGAGGGCGAAATCGGGCACCATCTGGCCCGCGCGCACCGCCCCCAGCTCCCAGCGATACTCGGCGTAGCCGTCCTGGAGCACGAAGGCGCCGGCGTTCGCCGGCCGAAAGAGCCCCTGCACCTTGAAGTGGAAGTGCTTGCTCACCGGGACGGGGCCCTCGATCCAGAGCTTGGCGCGCCGGATCGCGAAGCTCGAGATGTCGCTGCCTTCGGTGAAGCGCACCTGGGTGTACCCGTGCCAGTCCACGCGATCCTGGGCCCGGGCCGGCACCACCCACGCGAGCGCCGCCAGGGCGAGCGTGACCACCGCCGCGCCGCCTCGCCTCATCCCAGAACTCCCAGGATAAGCTTGACGGCGATCGCCAACAGCACGACGGCGTAGAGCTGTTTGACCCAGCGCGGTTTCGCCTTCGTGGACATGAACGTCCCGCCGAGCTGCGACCCGATGATGACGGCGACCACGACCGCGATCGTGAGCGGCCAGTTCATGTGCCCCTCGGCCATGTGCCCCAGGTAGCCGGAGAGCGAGGAGAAGGTGACCACGAACGCGGTCGTCGCGGCCGCTTCCTTGGTCCGGTACCCCATCCACATGAGGATCGGCGCGATGATGAAGCCGCCGCCCAACCCCAGCATGCCGCCCATGAAGCCCGCGAAGCCACCCACGAACCCGCCGATGACCGATCGCTTCGCGAGCGACATGATCGCCTCGGGCTCCGGCCGCCGGGCAACGGTGATCATCCTTATGGCCGCCACCACCACGGCCGCAGCGAACAAGAGGAGCAGGGTCTTGATCGGCACGAACTGCGCCGTGTAGGCGCCGACCGGCGCCAGCACGAACGCCGCGGCCGCCATGGCGAGCCCGCCCTTCCAATCGACCAGCTTGTTGCGGGCGAAGGGAATGAGCGCCAGGAGCGTGTTGAGCCCGTTGAGCAGGAGCCCCAGCGGGATGGCCACGTCCTTGACCGGAAACCCGGCCCACGTGAGGACGGGGACATAGACCATCCCGCCGCCCAATCCCAGCATCGCGAAGAGGAACGACGCCAGGAGAATGATGACGGAGACCGCGAGATACAGCACCATCGGTGGCCCCCGCGGTCTATGCCGCGCGCTCGACCGCGGTCCGCTCGGCGGTCATCAGCTCCGCCTGACACGGGATGCAGACCTTATGCTTCCCAACCAGCCGCCCGTAGGGCTCCACCACCATCTCGCCGCAGCGATCGCAGATGAACGAGTGGAAGTTCTCCGGCTGGTTCGTCACCGCGTAGTCGAACCCCTCGCCGATGGTGAACAGCTGGTCCTCGGGCGCGTGCAACACCTGCGCGATCAGCGGCTCCACCACTTCGGCGGGCACCTTCGACGCGGGCACGCCCTTCATCCGGTACTCCTGGAAGAACGGCGTCCGCTTCGTCTGGAGCTGCGCCTCCGCCTTCGGCACCACCCGCACCGCCCGCCCGGTCGCCTTGTCCACCAGCGTGAGCCCGAACTTGCCGTAGCCCAACTGCTGGATGTTGCCCTTGCCGAAGGTGCAGCCGGTGATCATCTGCACGCCGTCACCGAAGCAGTGGGCGCAGTGGTCGTCGCCCAGCTCCACCAGCGCCAGCAGCTGCTTGTCCTGGGACCGCTCGACCCCCAGCGCATTCATCGCGGCCGCGCCGGCCCGAAGCCCGAGGGGCATGGCGGGACATTTGTGGCCGTGCAGCTTGAGCCCGGCGTCGAAGAACTCTCGCGCGTCAATCATGGCGTTCACCTCACACTCGGAAGTTCGGTTCGCCCGGCCCCGCGCCGGGCGTCGAGTGGAAGGATGGGGGATGGCAACCCACAGCGTCTTGACCGCGGTCAAGATCGGCCAACCTCACTCCACCGGTGGTGCGGCGGCGCGGCTGAGGCCGGGCAGATCGAGCACCCGGTAGCGCCCGGGGGCTTCACGGGCCAGGAGTCCGGCGCCCTCCAGCTGGGTCAGGCTGCGGGAGAAGGTCTCCGGGGCGATGCCGATGGCGCCGGCGAACTCCTGGGCCGTGACCGGCAGGGTGATGACCGGCGGCGCGTTCGCCGGGTTCTCGGCGGCCAGCGCGAGCAGCGCCGCAGCCACCCGGGCCTGCACTCCCGGCGTGGAGAGCCCCTGAATCAGGTCCATCGCCGCGCGCAGGCGGCGGCCGAGCAGCGCGATGAGCGCGACCGCGACGTCCGGATCGGCCCGCAGGGCCTGGAGCAGCGCCGACCGCGGCAGCACCTCGGCCTCGACGTCTTCGATCGCCTGGGCGTACGCAGGATAGGCGCCCCCATCCAGGAACGGGAGGAAACCGAAGACGTCGCCCGGACCGAAGAGGAACAGCGTGACGGCTTTAGCGGTCGGCAGGAGCCGGTAGATCTTCACGCGGCCAGTCGTGATTGCCACCAGCAGGCCCGAGGTCTCTCCCTCACGCCAGAGCAACGCCCCCTTCTTGAACCGACGCGTGTGGAGATGCAGCCTCAGCAGCTGGCGAATCTGCTCAGCCAGATCGGTCAGGCTCGGACCCGGCGTGCCCGGCTGGCTCATGGGGCTGCGCCGCTTGAGCGGAAACCGGGGCCCCTCGGACTCGTCACGGTGCCCTGCCCATCTGCAGCAGCTGCCCGATCGGGCAGACGTCGTGGATCACCGCCAGCCCCAGCCGCTCGGCCTCGGCCACGGCGCCCGCGGACCCGCAGTTGGGCGGCATCCAGACCACCGGGATCCCCCGCTCGGCGACCTGCGCGAGCATGCGCTCCGTGTTCGGCGGCGCCAGGGCGGCAATCGCCACCTCGGGGCGCTCGGGGAGCTCGGCGAGGGATGGGTAACACGTAAGTCCCTCGATCGTCTCGTACCGTGGGTTGACGGGGTACACCACGTACCCCGCCTTCCGCAGGGTGGCGAGCAGTTCGAAGCTGTATTTCTCCGGATCCGCCGACGCGCCGAGCAGCGCGTACCGTTTCCGGGTGCTGAGGATCTCCTGGGGGCTTTCCATCTCGTGCTCCTCACTCCTCGCGACGACGACAGCGACGGACGTCAGAACGGCGCCGCCCGTCAGGTCCGCCTACAGCGCCCCGTTCCGCGAGCGCGGACCCAATGATGTGCATTACACCGCGGGCACTTCGGTCCAACCACGCGGATCACCATGGTGGTCCCCCTTCCTCCGTGGCGCGGGGCGCCTCACCTTGTTGCGGCGCGATGCTGCCGCGCGCGATGCGTGTTCATGCCGATCCTATGCCCGATAGACGAGGTACATGGCTCCCACCAGCACGAGGACTCCGCTCGCTCTCCGGAACGCCGTCAGGCCCCTGGACTGCCGGTCCCAGGCCAGCAGTCTCTGCACCAGGCCGGTCGAGGTCCCGGCCGCGACGATGACCGCGCAGTGGCCGACACCGAATGCCAGGGTCAGCGCAACGGCCAGCAGCGGATTCCTGGATCCCACCGTGAGGGCGGTGCCGAGCACCGGGGCGAGGAACGCGAAGGTGCACGGCCCGAGCGCGAGGCCGAAGACGAGACCCAGGAGCAACGCGCCCGCGGGCCCCCGCCGCCGCAGGCCGTGGAGTCCCGGCGTCCACCACCGCAGCTCGATCACGCCGACCAGCTCGAGCCCGACCACCAGAAAGACCGCGGCGACGACGTAGGTCACCGCGGAGCCGAACGCGCCGACCGTGCGTCCGAGCAGGGCCGTGACCGCGCCGACCAGCGCGACGGTCACCAGGATGCCGCCGGCGAACGCGAGGGCGGTGCCCGCCGCCCGGCGCGTCGAGGGACGGCCCTCCCCCCCACGTAGCCCATGATGAGCGGGATGCTCGCGAGGTGGCAGGGACTCAGCAGCAGGCTCGCCAGGCCCCAGCCGGCGGCCCCGGCGAGGGCCAGCAGTGGGGCGCCGTTGAGCGTGGCGCTGAGCGCTTCAAGGAGATGACGCATGCGGACTCAGCGCACACTCTTCGGGATCAGCAGGATGCCCAACTGGTCGTACGTAGCGAGGATCTCAGCCTTCGACACGAACCCCTGGCGGCGGCCCAGCTCCCGGCCGGCGGCGTCGTAGAAGATCAGCGTCGGGATGGCCCAGATGCGGAAGTGTCGCCCGGCCTCAGGGTCCTTCCACACGTCGTAGAAGTCCACGGCCAGCACGCCGGCGTACTCGCGCCGCAGCTCCGCGCGGATGGGTGCCATGGCCCTGCAGGGAATGCACTCCCCGGCTCCCAGGGCCGCCAGGCGCGGAATCCCGGGCGTGGACGGACCGTAGCTGGCCGGGATGGGCTCGATCGGGACCGGTGCCGCGGGGTCGAAGGCCGCATTCCCGCCGGGTACCGCGGCGCGGGAGGTGTACTTGAGGCCAAGCACGATCGCGACGGCGAGGACCACGACCCCCCCGCCAGAAATCTCGTTCCCTTGCGCATCAGGAGGTGCCCGCGCCCGCAGCCTTGACGCCGGCTTCTCCGAGCCAGGCCAGCGCCTCCGCGGCGGCGTCGTTCACGGTGGCCGCCTTCATCAGGCGGGCGGCGAGCACGGCCTCGACGATCTCGGCATCGGCCACGCCCGCGGCCCGGGCCTGCTTCGTCCACATCAGGGTGCAACGGCTGGACTGGAGCGCGGCGGCCACGCCGATCCCCACGAGCAGCTTGGTCTTCAGGGAAAGGGCCGCCAGCGCAGGGTTGTCCATGATGGCCGCCCGGTGCTCCATATAGCTGCGGGCGCCTATGGGCGAGATCCGGCCCAGGATCTCCATCGGGTTCGGTTCGTGTCCCGTCACCGTTCTATCTCCGGTCCGCGTGGTCATGTGTCGCCTCGCGACGGCTCGACGGCCTTGGTGAAGCGTGCGGACAGCCGCGAGGACGCTGGGGAATACCGCCCGCCTACCGCCCGCCGGCCCGCTCCAGCGCGGACGCGATGATGCTCGACAGCTCGGCCACCTCCGGCACCCGTCCCTGGAGGACGATGCTCCCGTTCACGCCGAGCGCTGGGGTCCGCATGACACCCGCGTCGGCCATGGCCACGAAGTCCGTTACCTTCATCACGCGTGCCTCCTGCCCCAACGCCGCGAGCGCCGCGCGCGCCTGCGCCTCCAGGCGGCGGCAGTTGCTGCATCCGGGTCCATAAACAACGACTTCCACGATTCCCTCCCTTGTTGAGTCTCGTCTTCATGAGCCCGGCGCCTTGTTAGGGCTCCGCGTCAAACGCCTTCGCCAGCATGGTCGTCAGTTCCCGCACGCCCGGCACGCGCCCCTGGAGGACGAAACGCCCGTTGATCTGCATCGCGGGTGTGCGGAGCGCGCCGGCCGCCGCGATCTCCATGATGTCCTCGACCTTGGTGACGCTCGCGTCGCGGTTCAGGGCGCCGAGGGCCTCCCGGGTGCGCGCTTCCAGCTCATGACAGCGTGGGCACCCCGGTCCGAATATCCGAATCTCCATACTGCCTCCCATCTCCGGGTTCCTGGCCGGCTGCGCATCGCCGGCACTCCCACGCAGACCGTCGCCGCCGCTCCGTGCCGTCGCCACGTCGTCCAGGATCGGGGGCTGCCCGACCGCCGAGACCCGGGCGCGAATCGTCCCGCACGACGCGCAGCCCGCACCTCCTCGGGTGCCACGCATGCTCATGCCGTAGAGCACGAACAGCAGGACGACCGCGCCAACCCCTTCCACCACGTCGAGGGCATCCATGGCCGTCCTCACCAAGGCCGCGCGCGCCAGATCCGTCAGCGCCGATCGTGTTCTCCCCTTGTCCTCACGCCAGCGCTCCGAACACCAGGCCGGTGAGGGTCGCCATGACCACCGTGAGCGACACGAACACCAGCGTCTTCTTCGTCCCCATGATGCTGCGGATCACCAGCATGCTCGGCAGGGACAGCGCCGGCCCGGCCAACAGCAACGCGAGGGCCGGGCCCTTGCCCATGCCGGCGCCAAGCAGCCCTTGGACAATGGGGACCTCGGTGAGCGTGGCGAAGTACATCAGGGCGCCGGCGACCGACGCGAAGAGGTTGGCGCCGAGCGAGTTCCCGCCGAGCGCCGCCGCGATCCATCGTGACGGGATGAGACCCTCGTGGCCCGGGCGCCCGAGCAGCAGTCCCGCCACCAGCACGCCGAGCAGCAGCAACGGGAGGATCTGCTTGGCGAAGCCCCACGAGGCGGCGAACCACTCACGCAGCTCGCCGTCGTCCGCGGTGGTGACCGCCGAGAGCCCCACGACGCCTACCGTGAACGGCACCATGGGATGCTGGGAGAAGCCGACGCCCGCGCCGGCGACGGCGACCGCGGGGACCGCGACGCGCGTCCAGGTGAGCCGGAACCAGGCCACCAGGGTCCCCGCGAGGATGAGCGCGAACAGCCCGGTCACATACCACTTGGCCGCGTAGACCGTCTGCCAGAACCCGGTGGCCGATGCCGGGGCGCCCCAGTTGGCGAAGACCAGGATCCCGATCATGGACGGCGAAGAACACCGCGTTCTGCCACAGCGGCCGACTCACCTCGGGAACCGGCATCGCCGCCTGCTCGGCGGCCTTGGCCACCTCTTCGCGGCGGAAGACGAGGTACATGAGCAGCCCGACCACGATGCTGAACGCCACGGCCCCCACGGCGCGGGCCACGCCCAGCTCCATGCCGAGCACGCGCGCCGTGAGGATGATCGCCAGGACGTTGATCGCGGGCCCCGAATACAGGAACGCGGTGGCCGGGCCGAGACCCGCTCCGCGCTTGTAGATCCCGGCGAACAGCGGCAGGACGGTGCAGGAACACACGGCCAGGATCGAGCCGGACACCGACGCCACGCCGTACGCCAGGACTTTCTTGGCGCCCGCTCCCAGGTACCGCATGACGGCGCCCTGGCTGATGAACACGCCGATCGCCCCGGCGATGAAGAACGCCGGCACGAGGCAGAGCAGCACGTGCTCGCGCGCGTACCACCGCACCAGCAGCAGCGACTCGGCCGCCGCGGCCGGGACCGGGAGTGCCGCCTGCAGGGCTTCCACCGGGAGGTAGTATGCCAGCGCGAACCCGCCGAGAATCAGCCCCAACGCCTTCCACTCGTATTTCCAGAACATCCTCGACTCCTCCCGTCCGGGTCAGCCTACGGCGAGCTGGTGTCGCCGGGCCGTCGCCTTCAGAACGCCTTCGACGCAGGTATACCAGCTGAGCACGCATGGCACCCGGAGGGTGTAGAAGACCTGCGTGCCGCGCTTCTCGTCGTCCACGATGCCGGCGTGCTTGAGCACAGTGAGGTGCCTGGACACGGTGGATACGTCGGCGCCGATCATGGCCGTCAGCTCGCAGACACACCGCTGCCGGCGTCCCAGCTCCTCCACGATGAACAACCGGGTGGGATGGGCCAGCGCCTTGAGGACCTGGGCGCGACTCTGGTACCGCAGGCGGATTGACCGATGCATCGTCGCCCTCCGTAGGTCGATATTTCTTATTTGGCAAAATGGCCAAGGACCGCCTCGCGTTCAAGAACCCGATCCGACTCTGAAGATGGTTTCATGCTGGCTTCACGGAGCGCGGTCGGCGCCCGAGCGGCTGGCGGTGATGCCGCGGGGGCGAATGGACTCAGTCCGTGGCGGCCGGTTCCGGAAAGACGATGCGCACCGTGGTGCCGCGTCCCAGCGCGCTGCTGAGATCGACGCGCCCGCCGTGCGCCTCCACCAAGTGCTTCACGATCGACAGACCGAGCCCGGTGCCCCCGTGCTCGCGCGAGCGCGCCGGGTCCACGCGGTAGAAGCGCTCGAACACGCGCGGCACGTGTTCGTCGGGGATGCCGCTCCCGGTATCGCGCACCACCAACTGAGCCGCTTGATCGACGGCGCTGGCGGTGAAGTCGATGCTCCCGCCCGCCGGGGTGTGGCGCAGGGCGTTGTCGAACAGGTTGGTCAGGATCTGGCGCAGGGCCTCGGGGTCTGCCCAGACCCGGAGGTCCGTCGGGGCCGAGGCCGTGAAGGCGACGTGCGCGGCGGCGGCGCGATCGGCGAGCTCCGACCAGGCGGCGTCGGCCGCCGCACGGGGATCGACCTCCGCCACCTGGGGCCGCCAGGCGCCCGATTCCAGCTTGGCGAGGTCGAGCAGCTCGTCCACCAGCCGGTGCATCCGCTCCGCGTTGCTGCGGATCACGGTGAGAAACCGCTCCGTCGTCTCGCGGTCCGGCTGATCGGTGAGCAGCGTGTCCGCGTAGCCCGCAATGCTGGTGAGCGGCGTCTTGAGCTCGTGCGTCACGTTCGCGACGAAATCGCGGCGTACCGTTTCCAGGCGCCGGAGGTCCGTGACGTCGTGTAGGCAGATCACGGCCCCGCCCGTGGGGAGCGGCCGGGCGGTGGCGAGCACGGTGCGGTCGTCCAGCGAGACCTCGCGGCCGAGCACCACGCGGCCGTCCAACGCCTGATCCAGCACTTCACGCGCCTCCACGGAGCGGAAGATCTCCCGCAGGCTGGGGAGCGGCGCGTCCGGTCCGTAGCGCACGAGGCGGCGCAGCGCCGAGTTGCACACCTGCACGTCTCCCTGCGCGTCTACCGCGGCCACGCTCTCCACCATGGACTCGATGATGGCGCTTGTCTCCTCTCGCCCACGGGTCAGTGCCGCCATCCGGGCGGTCAGCTCCTCCTGCATCGTGCGGAACGCATGGACCAGCTGCCGGATCTCCGTGGCCCGGGCCGCGGGGTAGACCGGCGCCTGTCCGCGCGCGACGCTGCGGGCAGCCGCGCTGAGCTGGGCGAGGGGCCGCCCCACTTCGCGTCCACCGATCCACGCCAGCCCGACGCCGAGCAGCAGGGCCACCAACGCGGCCACGAGCACGGCGCGCCGCGCGTCGGCGACGACGTCGTCCACCTGCTCCATCGCCGCCGAGAACCGGACCACACCGGGCCACGCGTGGATCGCCACCTTGAGCTCGGCGTGCTTGGTGGACTCGCTGAAGCGTTTCGAGGTCCCGAGGCCGGTGGCAAGCGCCTGCTGCACCTCCGGCCGGCTGAGGTGGTTTTCCAGCAACGGCAGGCTGGCGTCGTCGAAATCCGAATCGCCGATCACGCGCCCGGTGGAATCGATCACCGTCAGACGGCGCGCGGTCTGGGTACCCAAGCGGCGCGTCGCCTCCGCCACGAGCGCCGCGTCCCGCGGCAGCGCCGCGGCGGCGAGCTCCGCCTCGCGCCGCATCTCGCCCACCAGCGAGCGCTCGAGGCTGGTGCGCAGCCAGCGATCCGCCATGAGCATCGACCCGGTGACCGTGACCAGGAGGATCGCCACCATGGCGAGCAGAATCCGGGCGCCGAAGCTCATCGCCGCGCTTTCGACCCTTCGGCGGCGCGGAACCGGTAGCCGAAGCCGCGCACCGTCTCGATCCACTCGGCGGCGGGACCGAGCTTGGCCCGGAGCCGCTGCATGTGCATGTCCACCGTCCGGGTCTGGATGTCGGGGTGCGCCTCCCACACGGTCTCGAGCAGCTGCGCCCGCGTCTGGACGCGGCCGCGCCGCTCGGCGAGGGTGACCAGCAGCTTGTACTCGGTGGCGGTGAGGTCGATCTCGCTGCCGTGCACGGCCACCCGGTGGCCGGCGCGGTCGATCACGAGCGGCCCGGCGACCAGCTTGGAGCCCGAGGCGACCGCGCCGCCGGCGAGCCGTCGGAGCACCGCCCCCACCCGCAGCACGAGCTCCTGCGGCGCGAACGGCTTCACGAGATAGTCGTCCGCGCCGAGCGAGAGGCCCTTGATCCGGTCGCCTTCCTCGCGCTTGGCCGTCAGCAGGAGGACGCCGATGTCCTGGGTCGGCGCGCGCCGCCGCAGCGCTTCCAGCACCTCGTAGCCGGAAAGGCCCGGCAGCATCAGGTCCAGCACGACGAGGTCGGGTCCCTGCTCCTCGGCAATGCGGATGGCGTCGGGTCCGGAGGACGCGGTGGTCACCCGGTAGCCCGCCTTGGCAAGATGGTACGCGACGAGGGCCGTGATGTCGGGCTCGTCGTCCACGACGAGGACGTGATGGCTCATCGAGTGGCGAATATAGCGCGAATCCGCGATCCGGCATCTGGTACGTTGCATCCGGTGGGGCGGCCAGCGAGATTCCGCGCGGTTTGTGACGCGACTGTTACGCCCTGTGACGCGTTCGTGACCCGGGCGTGCCCCCACACCAGGCTGGAGGTCGTGGTGCGCCTTCGTCTTCTCCCCCGTAACGAAGAGTTCTACGAGCTTTTCGTCGAAGTGTCCCGGCGCACCGCGGAGGCCGCCAAGCACCTGCGCGAGCTGCTCACCGGCAAGCCCGAACGGGCCGCCTATTTTGCCGAGCAGATCAAGCGGCTGGAGAACGAATGCGACGACATCACGCACGAGGTCGTGCGTCGGCTCGACCGCACGTTCATCACGCCGATCGACCGCGAGGACATCCATCTGCTCGCGTCGGACCTCGACGACGTGATCGACTCCCTCGACGGCACGTCGCGGCGGGCGCAGATCTTCCGCGTCGAGCGAACGCCCGAAGGCATCGCCCAGCTGTGCGACGTGGTCGAGCGGATCACCGCCGAGCTGCTGCTGGCCGTGACCAAGCTGAAGACCAAGGACGACGTGATGGCGCATTGCGTCGCCGCGAAGCGCCTGGAAGAGGAAGGGGACACCGTCTACCAGCACATGCTCGGGCGGCTGTTCGATACCGAGACGGACCCGCTGCGCATCATCAAGTGGAAGGAGATCTACGACAACCTCGAGCGCGCGATCGACGAAGCCGAGGACGTGGCCAACGACATCGAGTCCATCGTTCTGAAGAACGCATGATCGTCGAGTCGGTCTGGTTCATCCTCGCGATCATCGGCGTCGCGCTGTTCTTCGATTTCGTCAACGGGTTCCACGACAGCGCCAACAGCATCGCGACCGTCGTGTCCACGCGAGTGCTCTCCCCGGTCGCCGCGGTGGCGTGGGCGGCGTTTTTCAATTTCGTGGCCGCGTTCGGCTTCGGCACGGCCGTCGCCAAGACGATCGGCAGCGGCCTGATTCACCTCTCGGTCGTGGATCCGATCGTCGTGCTGGCTGGTCTCATTGGGGCCATCGCGTGGGACGTCATCACATGGTACCTGGGGATTCCGTGCAGCTCGTCCCACGCGCTGATCGGCGGGTACGGCGGCGCGGCCGTCGCCAAGGCCGGCATCAACGCCCTGGTCCTGGGCGGATGGGTCATGCCTATCGCCTTCATCTTCGTGGCGCCGATTCTGGGCATGGCCCTCGGCTTGAGCCTCATGGTGGTGACCGCCTGGACGCTCCGGCGCGCGACCCCACGGAGCGTGGACAAGCACTTCCGACGCTTCCAGTTGGTGTCGGCGGCGGCCTACAGCCTGAGCCACGGGACCAACGACGCCCAGAAGACGATGGGCATCATCGTGGGGCTGCTGGTGTCGTCGCAGCACCTGTTCACCAACTTCCCGGTGCCGGCGCTGCACCTGACGACCGCAGAGGTCATCCCCGTCTGGGTGATCCTGTCAGCCCACTTCGCGATCGCCATGGGCACGTTCTTCGGTGGCTGGCGGATCGTCCACACCATGGGCTCGCGCATCACGCGCTTGAAGCCGGTGCACGGCTTCTGCGCCGAGACCGGTGGCGCCATTTCGGTCTTCCTGGCCTCCTTCCTCGGCGTCCCGGTGAGCACCACCCACGTGATTACCGGCGCGATCGCCGGGGTGGGCGCCGCGCGCCGCATCTCTGCCGTGCGCTGGGGCCTCGCCGGCCAGATCGTGTGGGCGTGGCTGCTCACGATCCCGTTGTCGGCCGGGATCGCCGGCATCTGCTACTACGTGTTGCGGTTCCTGTTGCAGTAGCCAGGCCGTTCGAGGGCGAGCCGGATGGGGTTAGGCCGCCGAGGACCATCGGGGGATGTGAGGTCGGCATGAGCGGCAGCGCGGACCTGCGGGCGCGGTTGGCGGGACTCGAGCCCCGGGTCGGCATCGTGGTCGGGTCCGGACTCGGCGGCCTCGCTGACACGCTCGAGCCGAGCGCGGCCGTCCCGTTTCGCGACCTGCCGGGGCTGGCGGAGCCCGGAGTGGCGGGCCATCGCGGTGAGTTCCTGGTTGGGGCGCTCGAAGGTGTACCGGTCATCCTGCAGTGCGGCCGGCTCCACCTCTATGAGGGGCATGCGCCGGAGGTCGTGACCCGGCCGATCCGGCTGATGGCAGGGGTCGGGATCGACACGCTGATCGTCACGAACGCCGCGGGCGGCATTCGGCCCCACCTCACGCCGCCCGCCCTCATGCTGATCACGGATCATCTCAATCTGACGGGCCGCTCGCCGCTCGTGGGGCCGGTCCTCCCTGGCGAGCTGCGGTTCCCGGACATGTCGCAGGCGTACGACGCCGGGCTCCGCGCGCTGGCACGCCGCGTCGCCGCCGCGGCGGGGATCATGCTCCACGAGGGCGTGTACGCGGGCCTCCTCGGTCCCAGCTTCGAGACGCCGGCGGAGATCCGGATGCTCGAGCGGCTCGGCGCCGACGCCGTCGGCATGTCGACCGTGCTCGAAGTGATCGTGGCACGGGCCTGCGGCCTCCGGGTGCTCGGCGTTTCCACGATCACCAACCTGGCTGCAGGCATCGCGGCCACGCCGCTGTCGCACGACGAGGTGCTGGCGGCAGGACGGGCGGTGACCGGGAAACTCGAGACCGTGGTGCGCGGCGTGCTGCGCGGCCTGTAGGGAGGGGGAGGGCAGCCTGCCCAGGCCGCTTCCACCGCCCCTGCCGCTCCTACCGCCTCTCCCTTCCATGTAACCCTTTCCCACCCCACCGTGTCACAGGATTGGAGCCGTAAGACCTTCTGACTCCGGGAGTCCAGTGGACGAACGACACCTGATCGCGCGGGTGCTGTCCGGCGAGGCCGCTGCGGAACGTGAGCTGTACGAGGCCCATGTGGATCGGGTCTACCGGCTGGCGTACCGGATGACAGGTGACGACGCCCTGGCGCGGGACTGCACGCAGGACGCGTTCGTGCGGGTGTTCGAGCGGCTGGCGGAGTTCCGTGGCGATGCGTCGGTCGGGACCTGGATTCACGCCGTGGCGGTCTCCGTCGTGTTGAACGCGCTGCGAACGGTGCGGCGGATCCGGGCGCGGGAGCTGCCGGAGGCGGAGGCAGCCGGGTTGGGACACCAGCCGCGCCGGGCGGAGCCGGACCTCCGCCGCCGGCTGCGCGAGGCGATCGAGGGGCTGCCGCCCAAGCTGCGGATGGTGTTCGTGATGCACGACGTCGAGGGCTACACACATGAGGAGATCGGTGGGGCGCTGGGCGTGCCGGTCGGTACCTCGAAAGCCCAGCTGTTTCGGGCCCGGGCGCGGTTGCGCGACGCGCTGGTGGATTTCGCGGGAGAGTGGGCCGTATGACGGACGATGAGAAGACGGACGCCATGATCCGGAATCTGGCGGAGAGCTACAACCGGCCCCCAGAGACGCCGCGGGCCGAGTTGTGGGACCGGATTGGGAGCGAGCGTGCCCGACGGCGCCGCCGGGCGCCAGGCGGGCAGACCCGCTCGCCGCTGCGCTGGGTGGCATGGGGGGTCGGGCTCGCGGCCACGCTGGCGATGGGAGTGGCCATCGGACGCTACACGGCCCGGGGTGGGACGGCTCCGGTGGCCCCGCCCTCGGCGACCGGGCCCGCCCCCGCGCAACTCCCGGCGGCGTACCGCCTCGCGGCCGGCGAGCACCTGAGCCGCGTCGAGACGTTCCTCTCGGTGTTTTCGACCGAGGCGGGACGAGAACCCAATCGGATTGGCGAGATCGAGCAGCCCGTCCGGCAGCTGTTGCAGCGGACCCGACTGCTCAGGGACTCGCCGGCGGGGCGGGATGTCGCGCTCGGGCCGTTGCTCGACGACATCGAGCTGGTGCTGGTCCAGATCGCGGCGTACGCCGAGGCGGGCGATGCCCTGGACTTCGGCTTCATCGAACAGGGAATCAAGGATCGATCGGTGCTGCTGCGGCTGCGTGCGAACCTGCCGAGCCGCGCCGAGCGCCTGGCCATGGGAGGGACACTCTGATGACGACGTTCCACACGATGTTGGCGATGGGGGCGCTGAGCGCCCTGCTGCTGGGCACGGCGACGGAACCGGTTCAACCCGCGGCCCAACAGCCCGCGATCGAAGCCCCGGCCCCGTGGCTTGCGCAGGACCCCGGCGACTCGCTCTACCGCTCCGCCCGCGGCGCGCTGAACCGCGGCGACTACCGGGCTGCGGCGCGCGAGTTCCAGGCGCTGCGCGACCGCTATCCCCGGTCGGGCTACGCGGCGGATTCCTACTACTGGCAGGCGTTTGCGATGAGCAGGCTGGCCTCGACGGCCGACCTGCGTGGCGCACTGGTGCTGCTCGACCGGCAGCTGGAGCGGCATCCCGACGCGCGCACCGCGCGCGACGCGCGGGGCCTCAAGATCCAGGTGCAGGGCGAGCTGGCGCGCCTCGGCGATGCGGACGCGGCGGCGGCGGTGGCGAGCGCCGCTGCCCCGCCTGCCGCGGCGGCGGTCCCTGCCGCTCCCGCCGTCCCTGCCGCCCCCAGGGGTGGGGTGGGGGTGGGGGTGGGGGTGGGACGCGGCGCCGGAGTAGGCCGTGGTGTGGGGCACTCCCAGGGCGGCTGCAGCGACGAGGACGACGACCGCCTGATCGCCCTCAATGCGCTGCTGCAGATGCAGGCGGAGCAGGCGATCCCGATCCTGCGCCAGGTCCTGCAGCGGCGCGACGAGGGGTCGGTGTGCCTGCGGCGCCAGGCGGTGTTCCTGGTCTCGCAGAAGAAGTCGCCCGAGACGGCGAAGATCCTGCTGGACGCCGTGCGGAGCGACCCGGACCCCGAAGTTCGCGAGAACGCGGTGTTCTGGCTCTCCCAGGTTCCCTCCTCGGAGGCCGTGGGCGCCCTGGACTCGATTCTGCGGTCGACCATCGATCGCGAGCTTCAGGAGAAGACGATCTTCGCGCTCGGTCAGATCAAGGACTCGGCGGCGGGTCGTGCGCTCCGGGCGCACCTCGAGCGCGCCGACACGCCGGACGACATCAAGGAGAACATCATCTTCTGGATGGGGCAGTCCGCCGGCAACGCGCAGTATCTCAAGGACTTCTACGCCAAGACCTCGAGCACGGTGCTCAAGGAGAAGGTGCTGTTCGCGCTCGCGCAGAATCCCATGGAGGAAAACGGCCGCTGGTTGCTGGACGTGGCGCTCGATGCCAATAGTCCCGTCGAGCTCCGCAAGACGGCGCTGTTCTGGGCCGCGCAGAGCAAAGCGGTCCCGTTCGCCGACCTGGCCCGGCTGTACGACAGGGCAAGCGACACGGAAATCAAGGAACAGCTGATCTTCGGGTTCTCGCAGAGCAAGGACGCGGCGGCCGTGGACAAGCTGATGAGCATCGCGCGCGCCGAGCCGAACCGCGAGCTGCGCAGCAAGGCGATCTTCTGGCTCGGACAGTCGCACGATCCGCGCGTCGCGCAGTTCCTGCTGGAGGTGATCAACAAGTGACGGCCGCAGAGGGGCGGAGGGGGAGAGCATGAGAACGACCGTGATGGGGGGGCTGCTCGTCTTGCTGGCGGCGTCCGCCGCGCAGGCCCAGTCGCTCGCGCAGCGGGTGGAGCGGGTGCGGGACGGGACGGTGCGCATGAGCTACGCGACCCGGCCCGAGGTCTGCGGCAACGGGCGCAACATCAACATCGTGCGGTCGACCGCTGACTGGGAGAGCGACTGTCAGCACGGCCCGGCGCGCGTGGTGCTCGACTGGCGCGGTGGGAAGCTCGTGAAGGTGGACACGTACGTCGGCGGGCGGTGGCGCGCGGCGGAAGCCGGGGTGACCGATCTCGGCACGGTCGGGGCGTCCGAGGCCGCCAAGTACCTCCTCGACCTCGCCCCCCGCGTTCCCGGGGGGGTGGGTGACAAGCTGGTGTTTCCGGCGACCCTGGCCGACAGCGCGATCGTCTGGCCCCAGCTCGTCCAGCTGGGGCGGGACGCCGCGATCCCGCGGGAAACGCGCAAGAGCGCCGTGTTCTGGCTCGGCCAGGCCGCGGGCGCCGAGATCACCCGAGCGCTCGGCGGACTGATCGACGACACCACCGACCGGGAGATCCAGAAGCAGGCCGTGTTCGCGCTCTCGCAGCACAAGGGCGACGAGGCGGTTCCCCTGCTGATCCGGATCGCGCGCGAGCACCGCGACCCGGACGTCCGCAAGTCGGCGATGTTCTGGCTCGGGCAGACCGGAGATCCACGGGCGGTGGCGTTCTTCGAGGAGATTCTCACCGGCCGCTGAGCGGGTCGTCGATGTGACGGGTCGGTCGGGGTCGACTACGTTTCAGTCGATCCCGACCGACGTTCGTTCCGCCTCAGGGGGACTGCCCCATGCGCATCCGCAGCGTCTTCGTTCCTGCCTTCCTGTGCCTTGTCGTCACGCGCTGCTCCGTCAATCCCGCCACGGGCCGGAGAGAGCTGGTGCTCGTGAGCGAGAGCCAGGAAATCGCCATGGGGCGGCAATACGACCAGCAAGTGTCCGCGGAGATGGGGGTGTATCCCGACACGGCGCTCGGACGCTACGTGGAGGCGCTCGGCAAGAAGCTCGCGGCCGTGTCCGAGCGGCCGCAGCTCGAGTGGGCGTTCCGGCTGGTGGACGATCCGGCGGTGAACGCGTTCGCGCTGCCGGGCGGCTACATCTACGTTACGCGCGGCCTGCTTGCCCACATGAACTCGGAGGCGCAGCTGGCCGGGGTGCTGGGGCACGAGATCGGCCACGTGACGGCGCGGCACACCGTGGTCCAGATGACGCAGCAGCAGCTCGCCCAGGTGGGGCTCGCCGTGGGGGTCGTGCTCAAGCCCGAGCTGGCGCGCTATGCCGGCGCGGCGCAGCAGGCGCTTGGGCCTCCTGTTTCTCAAGTTCAGCCGCGACGACGAGTCCCAGGCCGACGAGCTGGGGTTCCGCTACGTCCGGCGCACCAACTACGACCCGCGGGAGATGGCGGAGATGTTCCGCGAGCTAAGCCGCGTGAGCGCCGCCGCCGGGGCCCGGGTGCCGGAGTGGGCCTCCACCCACCCCGATCCCGCGAACCGGGAGGAGAAGGCCGTCGAGCGGGCCGCCACGCTCACGCCCGACGAGCTCGCCGCGGCGGTCGTCGACCGCGACCCCTATCTGCGCCGCCTCGACGATCTGATGTTCGGCCCCAACCCCAGGGAAGGCTTCTTCCGCGGCACGCGGTTCCTCCACCCCGATCTCCGGTTCGAGTTCACCTTCCCGACGGGCTGGACGACGGCGAACCAGAAAGCCGCCGTGCTCGCGGCCAACGCCAACCAGGACGTGATCCTCCGCATCTCGGGCGCAGAGGCGGGCACGCCCGGCGAGGCGGCGCGGCAGTTCTTCAGCGAGCAGGGTGTCACGGGGACGCCGGCCGCGCTGACGGTCAACGGGCTGCAGGCGTCCGGCGGCGGCTTCAGTGCGGCCCTGCAGGACGGCACCGTGAAAGGGCGGGTGATGTTCGTTGCGCAGGGCGGGCTCGTGCTGCAGGTGCTGGGCTACGGGACGGCGGCCTCCTGGCCCGGCAGCGAGGCGGTGGTCGTCGACGCGATGCGGACGTTCCGGCCGCTCACCGACCAGACCGCGCTGAGCGTGCAGCCGTGGCACATTACGATCGTCCGGCTCGACCGGTCCATGACACCGCAGGAATTCGCTCAGCGCTACCCCGGCCCCGTCTCGGCCGACGAGCTGGCGATCATCAACCAGCTCGATGCCGATGGCCGCTTCATGAACCGGAACCTCGCCAAGCGGGTCGTGGGGCAGGTGATCCGGTAGCGCGGCCGTGAGCCCCGACCGCGCCTCCCACGCGCCGCGCCTCGGCGCGATCGACATCGGGACCAACTCGATCCGGCTGATCGTGGCCGAGGTTCAGCCCGACGGCACGTATCGCGTGCTCGACGAGGAGCGCGAGATGACGCGCCTCGGCGCCGGCCTGGCGCGCACGGGACGCCTCTCCGAGGCCGCCGTGGCCACCTCGCTCGGCGCGATCGGGACGATGAAAGCCATCGCCGACGGGTTCGGCGTGACCGAGCTGCGCGCCGCGGCGACGAGCGCCGTGCGGGAGGCGGAGAACGGAGCGGCGTTCCGGCGCGAGGCGTGGAAGCGGCATCGCGTGCGGGTCGAAGTCATCTCGCCGGACGAAGAGGCGCGCCTCGCCTTCGCGAGCGCGATTCGCCGGTTCAATCTCGAGGGCCGTTCGGTCGCGGTGGCGGACATCGGCGGCGGAAGCCTCGAGGTCGTGCTCTCGGCCGGCTCAGTCGTGGACCAGGTCCATTCGCTGCCGTTGGGAGCGGTGCGGCTGACCGAGCGCTACGTCCGGTCGGATCCGCTGCGCACGAAGCACTGGAAAGCGCTGCGCCGCGCGATCGACCGGGCGCTGGCGGACGAGATCGGCAAGCCGCCGTTCACCGTCGAGGTGATGGTCGGGAGCGGCGGGACGTTCTCGGCGCTCGGCGCGATGATGCGCTACGAGCATGAGGGGCGCGAGGGCAATCCCCACGGCTACGCCGTCACCCGCGCGGAAGCCACGCGCCTGCTCGCGTGGCTGCTGGAGCTCCCAGAGTCCCAGCGACGCCAGATTCCCGGCGTGCCGCCCCAGCGAGCCGACATTCTCGTGGCGGGCGCCGCCGTCGTCGCCCGGCTCGCGAAGTACCTCGGCTGCCGCCAGATCCTCGTCAACGAAGGCGGCGTGCGCGACGGCCTCCTGCTGTCGATGATGGCGGACCTGGGCCTCGCCGCCCCGACGTCGCCGGCGGTGCCGCCGGAGCGGCTCGACGCGGTGCGCCGGTTCGCACGCACCTGTCGCTCGAACGAGCGCCACGGCGCGCACGTGGCCGAGCTCGCGGGGCAGCTGTTCGACGGCTTGCGGCGGCGGGCCGGGCTGCCCGCCGCCTCACGGGAGCTGCTCGTCGCCGCGGCCCTGCTGCACGACATCGGGTTCCTGGTGAACCACGCGAAGCACCACAAGCACGCGTACCACCTGATCATGCACAGCGATCTGCCGGGCTATTCCGCGCGGGAGATCGAGCTGATCGCCAACGTCGCGCGCTATCACCGGCGCGCGTACCCCAAGCGTGCGCATCCCACCTTCGCGCGCCTGCCGCGCGAGGACCGGGCGCTCGCGCGCCGGCTCGCCGGCCTGCTGCGCTTGGCGGTGGCCCTGAACCGCAGCCATCAGAACCTGGTGCGCGCCGTCCGCTGCGAGGTCCGCCGCGGCCGGCTGCGGCTCACGCTCGAGGCGGAGCAGGAGCCGTCGGTGGAGCTGTGGGACGCCCGGCGCAAGGCGGGCCTGTTCGAGCGGGTGTTCGACCTGCGACTCGCGGTCCGTTGGCTCGCGGCGGCTGGCGTGGCGCGGCCGGTGCTGCGCGTCGTGCGCGGGGCCCGCGCCGGGTAGCGCTGAGGACGCGCGCGGGGAGGCTGGATGGCGATCTCGCGGTGGCGGACCGACCGCGAGCCGGCCTGAGCGTCAGCCGGCCAGGTTGAGGTTCACGTAGGCCGGATCGCCGGTCACCTCGCGCACGAGATGCGGCGCGAGCCAGGCGGGGATGGTCACGGCCATAGCCGGATCGGACAGCTCCACCTCGGCGAGCAGCAGGTCGCGGTCGCGGAACTCGTCGATCTCCCACGTCAACGCCCCGTCGTGCACCCGGTAGCGGCGCTTCGCGACGCGGCAGCCCGCCGTGTGCGGCCACAGCGCCCCGAACAGCTCGGCTGACGTCTGCTCGTCCAGCTCGAGCCGCTGCACCCCGCTGCCCAGCTTCACGGTCCGATAGAACCGCTCCCCATCGGCGTCCACCACCCGGCGCAGCCGCTCGCGCAGCCGCTCGCCGGGGAGCCATCCCTGCTCGATCTCCTCGACGGGCGCGGCGGCGGCCTCCGGCGGCAGCGCCGCAAGCAGGAACTTGCGCTCGATCTCGCTGTCCTCCGGCGCCGGCATGGCCAGGCTGTCCGCCCGCGTCCTGAGCTCCTGGAACAGTGCCCGGGCCCGCCCGCGCAGCCATCCGCGGTCGAGCGCGGCAAACACCCGGTCGCGGTCGCCGCGCGCACGGGCCGCGAGGGTGACCAGCCCGATGCGCTCGTCGCGCCGGCGCTCCCGGCCGAGCGTCCGGTCGTCGCCCGCCAGCGCGAGCCCGTGCATCCGCCGGGCCTTCTCGCGCGCCGCCTCCTCGACCACCGTGGCGAGCGACCCGGCGAGCACATGCATGTCGTGCAGCGTCCCCAGCAGGTCCTGCACGCGCTTGAGCCGCCCGACGATGCGGCGGCCACCCGGCAGCTCGTAGCGCACCGGTTCCACGAGGTAGCGGAGTCGCTTGGCGCTGATGCGTGCTTCGTGAGCCTGCTCCTCGTCGTCCGCGCCGGCGATCGCCGCCAGCTTGCCCTCCAGATCCGCGACCTGCTCGACGAGCAGCCCGGCGAACGCCGCCCGGAAGCGTGTGGCCCCCTGACCGGCCGGCTCGTCGAGTCGGTGGCGCAGCAGCAGCTCGGACCGGTGCAGGCCCGCCTTGACGCGTTTCCGCGCCGCGCGATAGCTGTCGCGCTTCACGGCGCGCAGCCGCCGCAACAGCCAGTTGAGCCCGCTCCGCTCGCGCCGGGCGAGGGCGGCCCGCTGTACCTCGAGCCAGACTACCTGGACTTCCGCGTCGCGGCCGGCGTTGGTCGCCTGGCCCAAGTCCCGCAACCGGCGTCGCACCTTCTTCCCGCCGGCACGTCCCATCCAGCGGCGGTACGCCCGGAGCAGGCTCCGCAGGCGACGCACGGCGACCCGGAAATCGTGGAGTGCCTCGGTGTCCCGGCGGTCGCGCAGCCGGTCGAGGCCGGACACCGCCTCGTCGAGATAGCGCCGCGCGATGCGGGCGACGCCCTCGCGGACCGGCAGATCGAGCAGCGGCGCGCGCGGCGGCACGTTACTTCCCCAGCCGGCGGAGCAGCTTGGGCGTGAGCACCCAGGTGAGCTCCGCCGCGCCCGGGCCGGGCGTGCGGGTGAACGAGAGCAGGCAGGCGCCGCCCTTCCCGAGCCGGACCACGTCCGCGGGTCCGCCGGTGAGCAGCCGGCCGATCAGCGCGCCGAGGTCGGGCTCATGCCCGACGATCGCCACCACGTCGCGCTTCCCCTCGCGCCCGAGCCACTCGAGCAGCTCCGCCGGGGACCCGCCGTGGGCCAGCGCCGCGACCTCGGTCGGCTCGGGCTTCCCGTACTGCGTGTGCAGGATCTCGGCGGTCTGGCGGGCGCGGAGGTACGGGCTCGTCGCGAGCACGTCCAGGTGCGGCACCACGGCCGCGAGGCCGCGCGCGGCCGCCGCCATCTTCCTGCGCCCCTCCGCGCTGACGGGACGCTGGCTGTCGGGCTTCCCCGACCGGCTCCAGTCGAGGCGATCGCCCGCGATCGCGTGGCGCACGACGAGCAGGTCCACGGGACGCGCCTAAGGCGCGGGTTCCTCGGCGCCCGCGCTGCCGGCGTCGTGCGGCAGGCTCCCGCGCGGCGAGCGCAGGAACGCGAACGGCGTGTGGTACAGGAAGTTGGAGACGCGCGACAGGTAGATGTCCGCGTACCGCTCCACCTGCCGTGCCAGGTGGCTCTTGTCGTTTCCGGCGCGCATCAGCTGCCCCCAGCGCGCATTGCTGATCTCGGTGGCGCGCGCCGCGAGCGGTGCGATTTCCTCGTCCAGCGCCTCCAGCCGGTCGCGCAGGGCCGCGAGGTCCGGCTCGAGACTCTCGGGCGAGCGGGTCGGCTTGGGCCCGTAGCGGGCCCGCGCGCGCTGCAGCTGCAGGCGGATCTGGCAGACGTCGAATTCCAGCTCCTCCTTGCGGGCCATCAGCCGCTCCAGCCGCGCCAGGTCGTCCGCGAACGCCTCCTCCGCCAGCAGGTCGGCCTCGAGCTCGCGGAGCACGAGCGCGGTCCGCCACCGCAGCACGTTCTTGGAAACGTGCACGTCCGCGAACAGGTGATCGCCGACGAACAGGATTTGGTCGCCCGACACGCCAAGGTGGTGCTCCACGAGCCCGGCGTTGCCGCCGACGTAGGCCCCGCCGGCCGTCAGGCCCAGGGCGGGCCGCAGCAGGCCCTCCTCGTTCACGATCTCGAACACCGGGCTCCGGCTGGAAAAGAAGTCCGGCTTGCGGGCCTGCACGATCACCACCTCGAACAGATCGCGCCAAGTCATCCCGCCCGGCAGAAACCGGTCGAACGCGTGGCGCATCAGGGCGCGGGTGTACGGCCACTCGGAGTTGGTGATCAGCAGCAGGCGCTTGCCCGCCTTGATCTGGTCGAGCAGCGCCAGCGCGGCCTCGGGGTCGGGCTCGACGAACCGGTCGGGGTCCGCCAGGATGTCCGCCTTGAGCAGGCCCTCGACGTGGGCCTCGTCGATCAGCTGCCGGGTGCGCTCGTACAGGTCGGCGTAGCCCAGCACCTCCGGCAGCGTGCGCGCGTCCAGCAGGTCGACCAGCTGCGCGTACATGCACGCTTCCGACAGCGCGAACAGCGTGTTGAGGAACACCCAGCGCGGCTCGCTCAGGTCCACGATCGTTCGCGCGTACACGCGGCGCTGCTCCTCGAAATCCAGCTGGCGGGTCCCGTGATACGCGCGCTTCACGTAGCCGAAGCGGTTGGCCTTGAGCACGTTGCCCAGCTCGGTGTCGATGATCAGGCCGCGCACGATGAACGACGCGTCGAACGCAAGCGCCGCGAGGGGCCAGCCGAGGTCCGTGAACTTCTGCTGCAGGTACTCGTAGGCCCGCCGCTCCCACTCGTCCACCCGGTAGTGGACCAGCGTGTAGTCCATGTCGTAGCCGATTGCCCGGATCGCCCGCAGGTTGAGCGTGCGGTTGCAGAAGATGCCCCGGGCGCGGGGCGGGCGGGGAAAGATCGGGGACGGGCTCACGCCACCGTCCCCGGCAGACCCGCCGGGACGAAGTGATTGAGCGGCCCGTGACCCCCGCCCAGTCCCGGCGCCCCCGCGATCGCGCGGTGCACGTAGTCCAGCGCGGCCGCGATCGCTTCCCGCAGGGGTCGACCGAGCGCCAGGGCCGCGGTCACGGCGGCCGACAGCGTGCACCCGGTGCCGTGGGTCGACGTCGTGGCGAGGCGCTCCCGGCGGAACCGCTCGGTGCCGCCGGCCGTGACGAGCACGTCCACGATCTCGTGGCCTGCGAGATGGCCGCCTTTGATCAGGGCGGCGCGCGCGCCCATGCGGACCAGCGCGCGGCCGGCCGCCTCCATGTCGCCGGGGCTCGCGACGGGCTGCTCCGCCAGCAGCGCGGCCTCGTCGAGGTTCGGCGTGACGAGCGTCGCGAGCGGCAGCAGGCGCTCGCGCACGGTGCGCACCGCGTCCGCGTCCAGCAGGCGGTCGCCCGACGTGGCCACCATGACCGGATCGCACACGTAGTGGGGGAACCGGAAGCGCGCGATCCCGTCGGCCACCGTCGCGACGAGCGCCGCCGAGGCGAGCATGCCGCTCTTCACCGCCGCGGGCGGCAGATCGGCGGCGAGCGCCGCGAGCTGGGCGTCCACCGTCGCGAGGGGAACCGCGTGCACCGCCGTGACGCCGCGCGTGTTCTGCGCCGTGATCGCCACGATCACCGACGTGCCGAACACGCCGAACTGATGGAACGTCTTGAGGTCGGCCTGGATGCCGGCGCCGCCGCCCGAATCGGATCCCGCGATCGTCAGGGCGATCCGCATCCGGCGACTTTCCGAATCCGCGCGCCGTGGTATGATTGGGCGTCGGCGGGAGTGTCCATGACTTCTCAGCTCCAATCGGTGGTTCGGAATCTACAACAGCGCCGGGCGCGCAGACGCCGGGGCCTGACGCTCGCCGAAGGCGTGCGCCTGGTCGAGGAAGTGCTCGCCGCGCGCGTGCCGATCGTGGGGGCGCTCGTGACGCGCGACCTCGCCGAGTCGTCTCGCGGGGCCGCGCTCCTGGCGGAGCTCGCGGGCCGCGCCGTGCCGCTCGAAGAGGTGCCCGCCCGCACGTTCGCCACCCTCGCGGAGACGGAGACGCCCCAGGGGGTGCTCGTGGTGGTGGAGCCGCGCCGCTGGACGCTGGCGGATCTCCACCCGCAACGCACCGCCCCCGTGCTCGTGCTGGACGCGGTCCAGGACCCCGGCAACGTGGGCACCCTGCTCCGCACGGCGTTCGCCCTGGGTGCCTGCGGCGCCGTGCTCCTCAAGGGTACCGCCGACCTCACCAACCCCAAGGTGGTGCGCGGCGCGATGGGGGCCACGTTCCGTCTGCCGGCGGTTCCGCTCGAGCCCGCGGAGCTCGCCGCCTGGGTGCGGCGCGAGCGGCTCGCGGTCTGGGTGGCCGCCGCCGACGGTGCCGCGCTCCAGCGGGCAACCGTGCCCGAGCGGCTGGCGCTGGTGGTGGGCAACGAGGGGCTGGGGGTCGGCGCCGCCGTGCGCGGCCTGGCCCACCAGCAGGTGGCGATTCCGCTCGCGCGGGGCGCGGAATCCCTCAACGTGGCGGTCGCCGCCGGCATCCTGCTCTACGAGGTGGTCCGTGGCGGCTGAATGGCCGATCGTGGCCATTGCCGCGGCACTGGGCAGCACGTTCGGGAGCTTCCTCAACGTCTGCATCTACCGGCTGCCGCGCGAGCAATCGCTCGTGCGGCCGCCGTCCTCCTGTCCGTCGTGCGGGCAGCGCATCCCGTGGCATGACAACGTACCGGTGTTCGGATGGCTGCTGCTGGGGGGAAAGTGCCGCCGGTGCCGCGCCCCGATCTCCGTGCAGTACCCGCTGATCGAGGCGCTCGTCGCGCTGCTCTGGGGGACCGCGGTAGGGTGCTACGGTCTCTCCTGGCACGCGGCGGCGGCGGCCGTGCTCGGCACGCTGTTGCTCGGCATCGCCATCACCGACGCACGCCACTACATCATCCCCGACGAGTTCACCTGGGGAGGCCTCGCCCTGGGGCTCGCCCTGGCCCTGCCCGTCGGCCTCCCGGCCGTGGGGAACGCCCTGGTGGGCGCGGTCGTGGGGTTCACGCTGCTCTACGCGGTGGCGTGGGCCGGCGAGAAGGTGTTCAAGAAGGAGGCGATGGGCGGGGGCGACATCAAGATGATGGCGATGGTCGGCGCCTTTGTGGGTTGGCAGGGCGTGCTGCTCACGATCTTTGGCGGCGCCCTGCTCGGCACCTTGGTGTTCGTTCCTATCTCCTTGCGCACCAAGAAGTTGGTGCCCTTCGGCATCTTCCTCGCGGCCGGCGCCGCCGTCGCGTTCGTGGCGGGGGACGCCGTCGTGCAGTGGTACCGGACCAGCATCCTGAGGCTGTGATCGCGTCTCCAAACCATCCGGCCGGTCCGCTCGTCCAACGGAGTGCATGGACGAGCCGAGCGCTGGAGCGGGCCTTCTGAGCCAGACCGTACCCGACGACGCCGTGGACGTTGCCCTCGCAGCGAGCGGGGACGCACATGCCTTCGAGCGGCTCTATCGCAGCCACTCGGCGCGGATCCACTCGCTCGCCCGGCGCATGACCGGGCCCGACCACGCGGACGAGTTGACGCAGGATGTCTTCGTCCGGGCGTGGGAGAAGCTGGGGAGCTTCCGTGGCGAGGCGGCGTTCGGGACCTGGCTGCACCGGCTCGCGATCAACCTGATCCTGTCGCGGCGGTCCCGGCTCGGGGTGGAGCGGTCGCGGTTCAGCGAGGCGGACGGCGTACTGGAGCTGCAGCGGGCGGCGCCGTCGCGGCCCGAGTTGGCGATCGACCTCGAGAGCGCGGTCGCGCGGTTGCCGGAAGGGGCTCGGCAGGTGTTCGTGCTCCACGACGTCGAGGGCTATCGACACGAGGAAATCGGAGAGCTGATGGGGATCGCCGCAGGGACATCGAAGGCGCAGCTGCACCGGGCGCGGATGCTGCTCCGGACCCACTTGGAGCCGCGAGCGCCGGAAGGAAGGCCGCAATGACCGGCGACCACTGGACGGCACGGCTATCGGAGTACCTCGATGGCGAGCTGGCGCCGGCGGAGCGCGACGAGCTGGAGCGGCACCTCGGCGAGTGCGCGGATTGCGAGCGGACGCTGGCCGACTTGCGGCGGGTGACGATGCGGGCGGGCGCGCTGGCGGACCGGCCGCCGGAGCGGGACCTCTGGCCCGGGATCGCAGCCCGGATTGGGGTCGGGGGGACGGCGCCCGTCCGCGCCCGGCCACTGCGCTGGCGGCGGCCATTCACCGTGACGATGTCCCAGCTCGCGGCGGCGGCCGGGGTGCTGCTGATGCTGGGGGCGGGCGCGATGTGGCTGGCGGTGGGCCCGCGCGGCGGGCCCACCGGGGTGAGCGGACGGCCGACGCCGGTGGCCACCAGGCCCAGCATGGGACCCGCGTCCGCCGGCGCGCAGCAGTTTGCCGGCAGTGTCGCCTACGCGGGCGCCGTGGCGGATTTCCAGCGGGTGCTCGACGCCAATCGGAGTCGACTGGATACGTCGACGGTGCGGGTGATCGAGGAGAGCCTGCGCACGATCGATCGGGCGATCGCCCGGGCCCAGGCGGCGCTTGTCGCGGATCCGTCGGACGCGTACCTCAACGCGCATCTCGCCGAGACGATGCGGCGGAAACTCGAGTTGATGCAGCGCGCGGTCGTGCTGGCGACGCGCGCATCCTGATAGAGCGGGAGGGACTCATGGCAATCACCATTCCGGTCGCGCTGCTCATGCTGTCGTCATTGCAGCAGACCGATACGACCCTGGCCGTGCCGCCGTCGGCGCGGCTGCAGCTGCAGAACCAGTCGGGCTCCATCAAGGTGACCGCCTGGGACCGCAACGAGATGCGCGTACACGCCGAGCACGGCACGCGCGACGAGATTCAGATCAACGTGCGTGGCTCGGTCGTCGAGATCGACGCCCAACGGCGCCGCGGCGGGCCCGCGTTCGTGGACTACGAGATCACGGTCCCCCGGACGATGTCGCTGGAGCTGAGCGGCCAGGAGACGGAGATCTCGGTCGAGGGGGTCACCGGCGCGATCAGCGCGGAGAGCGTCGAGGGCGGCGTCACGATTCGCGGGGCCGGCGGGCCCGTCGAGGTCCACACGGTGGAGGGCGACATCGTGATCGACGGGGCGCGCGGGACGGTCAAGGTCGAGGGGGTGGAGGGGGACATCACGCTCTCGAACGTGATCGGTGACCTGACCGTGGAAACCACCGACGGCGATGTCACGTTGGAGAATGTGGACGCGGCCAATGTGGACGTCAGCACCGTGGACGGTGACGTGAGCTTTCACGGCGCAATCAAGGACGGTGGGCGGTACGGGTTCTCGGCCCACAGCGGCGACATCGTGGTGGGCATGCCCGCAACCGTCAATGCGGCGGTGAGCGTCGCCACGTTCGATGGCTCCTTCGAGGCCGATCCGGCGTTCAAGGTGCAGGTCACGAATGTGCGGCCCGGCAGACGGTTCTCGTTCACGCTCGGCTCGGGTGCCGCCCGGGTGGAGCTCGAATCCTTTGACGGCACGATCCGGCTCGAGCGCCGGTAAACCGGGAGGCAGCCGACATGCGTACGATTGCGATCATCGTGGGACTCGGAGCGGCGGCCCTGTCGCTCGCCCCGCAGGGGCGCGGTACGGCGCAGGGCCAGGGTGAGACCTTCGAATGGCGCGGCCGGGTCGAGCCCGGCAAGACGCTGGAGATCCGCAACGTGAACGGCGCGATCCACGCGGCGCCGGCGAGCGGCAACGAGGTGGTTGTCACCGCCGTGAAGTCTGGCCGGCGGAGCGACCCGTCCGAGGTCAAGATCGAGGTGGTCCCGCACGACGGCGGCGTCACGATCTGCGCCGTTTATCCCGCGAAGAACGGCCGGCCCAACGAGTGCCGGCCGGGCGGCGGGCGGAACAACACGGACAACAACGACGTCGAAGTCGACTTCACGGTCCAGGTGCCCGCCCGGGTCGCGTTCGTCGGAGCGACCGTCAACGGCGACGTGCAGGTGCGCGATGTGGGCGGTGACGTCCGGGCCACCACGGTGAACGGCGACGTGGACGTGACGGCCGCGGGCCTCGTCGAGGCAGAGACCGTCAACGGCTCGGTCCACGCGGCGATGGGCCGGGCGGATTGGACCGGCGCGATGGCGTTCAAGACCGTGAACGGGAGCATCACGGTGCAGGTCCCGGCCAACCTCAGCGCCGTGCTGGACGCTTCGACCGTCAACGGGGACATCGAGTCCGATTTTCCCATCACGGTGCAGGGCCGGTTCGGTCCCCGGCGCCTGCATGGCACGATTGGCGACGGCGGTCGCCAGCTGCGGCTCGAGACCGTGAACGGCGGGATTGAGATCCGGAAGCACTAGAAAACCGCAGAATGTCCAATGTCCAATGTCCAATTTCCAAGTCACTTGGGAATTGGACATTGAACATTGGACATTCGACATTGTTGTAGTTTCCTCCCATGCGCTATGTCCCGCTCCTGCTCCTCGGAGTCTCTTCCTGCGCCCGCCCGCAGCCGAGCACCGAGCAGGAAGTCCGTCGCCTGGCCGCCGACGTGATCCCGGCTGTCGAGCGTTCCGTCGGGGTCGCGTTCCGCGTTCCGCCGGCATTTGCGGTCCGGACCCGCGACCAGGTGCGGCAGTATCTCATCGCCCGGCTCGATGCCGAGTATCCTCCTGAGCAGATGGCGCACATCGCGTTGAGCTACCGGCTGTTTGGCGTCATTCCCGACACGCTCGATTTCCGGGCGCTGCTGCTGGACGTCCTGTCGGAGCAGGTGGTGGGATACTACGATCCCGACTCGACCACCCTGTACGTGGTCGACGGGACGGATCCGCTGCAGGTGCGCATTGTGCTGGCCCACGAGCTGGTTCATGCGCTCCAGGGACAGTACCTCCCGCTCGATTCGATCCTCGAGAGCCAGGGAGACAACGACCGCAAGATGGCCGCCCAGGCCGTGCTCGAAGGACAGGCCACCCTGTCATCGATCACGGCCATGTTCGATTCGGCCCGCGTGAGCCAGCTCGGCAATTTCTGGCGTGATCTGCGTGAGAACGTGCGTCAGGCTCAGGAGCGCATGCCGGTGTTCGCCGCCGCCCCGCTGATCGTGCGGGAAGGCCTGCTGTTCCCCTACCTCGCGGGCGCCGACTTCATGCGCTGGTTCGAGAGCGCGTATCCCGGCACCCGGCCCTATGGACCGCGCATGCCCCGCTCGACCGAGCAGATCCTCCATCCGGAGCGGTACCGCGCCGGTGACGAGCCGGTGTCCGTGCGGGTCGTGCCGGCACCGTCCGCGACCGGCGAGCTCGTCTATCAGGACGATTGGGGTGAGTTCGAGACGCGCATCGTGCTGCAGCAGCTCACCGGCAGCGAGGCGGTGGCAACGGCGGGCGCCCTCGGCTGGGGCGGGGACCGGTTCGCGGTGTATCGCGCGTCCGGCGGCTACGCGGTCGCGTGGTGGACCGTCTGGGACGACGGACCCGCCGCCGAGAAGTTCGCCGCCGTGCTGGGCCGGTCTTGGGGGGCGCGCGGGGCGCCCGGCCGGCGGTGGGCCGTCGAGCAGGAGACTATCGCGGGCCGCCCGATCGTGCGCCTGATCGACGCGCCGGACGCGTGGGCCGGGTGGCGCCGCCCGCCGGCCGTCGTGCTCGACTAGTCCATCAGCTCACAACTACGGTTACGTATTGCACCGCAGAGGTCGCCGAGCACGCGGAGTGAGGGAACTGCTGCGCACCATGCGCCGACCCCAGCGACCGACGATCACGCGCTTGCTGCTGCGGTCTCTGCGGACTCTGCGGTGAGACGCGTCATCGAACGTATGACCAGCGGTACTAGAATAGTCGCGCCCGACTCGGCGGATCGTCAGGCCGAGCGCCGCTGGCGGGAGCCCTGTGCTCCGGCTCCGGTCTCCGCCGCCGCTCACGTCAGGGCAATCGCGAGAATGAACGCCCCCACCCCCACCAGGCCGCCGAGCACGAAGCCCAGGCGCACGATGACGTCCAGCTCGCGCTGGGTCGTGAGCCGCACGATTTCCTCGATCCGGTCGAGCGAGAACCCCAGCACCTTCTGCTCCACCATCGTCTGGATGTCGACGCGCGCGACCACGATGGGGACCTGTCGCTCGATCCAGCCCCACAGGGCAGGGCCGATGCGCTCCCCCAGCCGGTCGGCGGCACCGGCGCCGAGCAGGCGCTCGGGGGTTCCGATGGGCTGGTCGAGCAGGGCCGCGATCGCGCTGCCCCAGCCGTCGGCGATCCAGCCGCGCACACGATCCGATCGCAGCGCGTCGGTCAGCCATTCGGCGGCCCGCTCGGGCGGCAGCTTGGCCAGCAGCTCGCCCCACGTGCGCGTCTCGGCGGCCGCGAGTGCCCGGTCGAGGCGCTCGATGGCATAGGTCCGCGTGGCCTCGTCGCGCAGGGCCGCGATGACGTAGCGCACCGCCGTGTCCCGCAGCCCTTCGAGTCGCTCGGGGCCCAGGCTCACCATGTGCTCCGCGAGCGGCCGCCGCAGAAACGTGAGCACGGCGTCGTTCACGTTGCGCGCCACATGAGCCCGCATCGTCGGCTCGTCGAGCAGCCGGCCGATCTGCTCCGAGCCCTCCTGCCCGACGTTGTCCAGCAGCTTGGAGATCGTGCGCTCGGTCACCACGAGCCGCGCGACGATCCGCTCGTGCAGCATCAGGTCCTTCACGAAGCGCTCGAACAGCGTGTGCAGCGTGTGTTCGATGCGCGAGCGGGCATCCGGGTCGCGCAGCACGGAGCCCAGCCGCTCGAGCGCCACCGGGAGATAGCTGGCGATGCCTCGCTCCACGGCAGGCACCAGCCCGGGGGGAAGCCGTTCGAGCAGCGGCGTGTGATCGGCGGCGGCGCGCACCATCTGGCGGTCGAGCCAGTCACGAATCGCCCGCTCGAGGTCGGGACTCGCGACCGCCTGCGAGACCCAGGACTCGACCCGCTCCCGCAGCGCCGCCCGGCGGGTCTCCGTGAGGAGCGCGCCCAGCGGCTGGTCGGCCACCGAGGCCGCGGTGGCCCGGAGAAACCGTTCCAGCGGCTCGCGGAACCGCTCCGTGGCCGCGAACTCCGCGAACCGGGCGGCGAGGGTCGGCCCCAGCCCCAGCAGCAGCGCCTCGAGCTCCGCGACGAGCGGCCCCGGCAGCTCCGAGCGCAGCGGGCCGCGCTCCGTGGAGAGCAGGCCGTGAACCAGGCCGCGCACCGTGTCGTCGAACGCCTCCCGCACGCCGGGTGAGCTGAGCTGGCGCGCCAGATCTTCCGGCGTGAGCAGCCGCTGGCCCACCGTCCGGCCGATCGTCTTGGCCAGCCGCTCGCGGTTCTTCGGCACGGCGCCCTGGATCCGGAGCCGCCAGAGGCCCCGGGGCTCATGGGGGTGGAACAGCATCCAGATGGCGACGGCGTTGGTGATGCCGCCCGCCAGGGCGCCGAAGCCGATCGTGACCACTGCTTGAACCAGCAGGTTTTGCGGCATGGGTGGTCAGGAATCTCCTCAGACGCCCCGCTGGGCGCCACACGCTGCTCGGGGAGGGTTACGGACTGCGGGGAGCGGCGGTTTCGCGTCGGGGGGCTGCCGCCGCGGCGCGACGACGCGGCCCCTGCCCATTCCGGGACGAAGCGCCTATACTTCAAGGCTCTATGTTCGCTGCTCTTTCGGAACGGCTGACGGCCGCGCTGCGCGATCTCACCGGCCGCGGCGTGCTGACCGAAGAGGCGGTGAGCGAAGGGCTGCGCGAGATCCGGCGCATCCTGCTCGAGGCGGACGTCAGCTTCGAGCTCACCCGGACCTTCACGGACCGGGTGCGGGAGCAGGCCGTCGGCGTCACGGCGCTCAAGGCCGTGAGCCCAGGCCAGCAGCTCGTCAAGATCGTGCACGACGAGCTCGTGCGGCTGCTGGGCGAGACGCGGGTGCCGCTGCAGTTTGCCTCGGTGCCGCCGACCGTGATCCTGCTGGTGGGCTTGCAGGGGTCGGGGAAGACGACGACGGCGGCCAAGCTCGCGGCCCGGCTCAAGCGCGAGCAGAAGGCCCCGTTCCTCGTGGCCGCGGACGTGCACCGGCCGGCCGCGGAGGAGCAGCTGCGCCAGCTGGCGCGCCAGGTGGACGTCGGCTGCTTCGGGCCGTCGGAGGGTGGGACCGACGACGTCGTGGCGCTGGTGCGCGCCGGCGTCGAGGCGGCGGGCCGGGCCCGCGCCCGGACGGTGGTGGTGGACACGGCCGGCCGGCTGCAGATCGACGAAGCGATGATGGCGCGAGCTCGCGCGTATCAAGGCGGCCGTGCGACCGCACGAGATCCTGCTCGTCGCCGACGGCATGACCGGGCAAGACGCCGTGCGGATCGCCCGGGGGTTCCACGAGGCACTCGGGCTCACCGGCGTGATCCTGACCAAGCTCGACGGGGATGCCCGGGGCGGCGCGGCCCTCTCGATGCGCGGGGTGACCGGAGCGCCGATCAAGTACGTTGGCGTCGGCGAGCGGCTCGATGCGCTCGACGCGTTCGATCCGGTGCGGCTGGCGGGACGGATCCTCCAGCAGGGCGACGTCGTGGGCCTGGTGGAGCGCGCGCAGCACGCGGTCGACGCGACCGAGGCCGAGCGCCTCGCGCGGAAGGCGACCTCGAAACGCGGGATGGACCTCGAGGATTTCCTGACCGCGATGCGCCAGCTCCAGAAGATGGGGCCGCTCGAGGGATTGCTGGGGATGCTCCCGGGGATGCCGGCCAAGGCGCTGAAGCAGGCCAAGGTCGATCCCAGCCGGGTGAAGCACACGGAGGCGATCATCCTCTCGATGACCCCCGCGGAGCGGCGGCGCCCGGAAGTGCTCAATGGGTCGCGCCGCGCGCGGATCGCCCGGGGGGCCGGTCGGCCGGTCCAGGAAGTGAACCAGTTGCTCAAGCAGTTCGAGCAGATGAAGCAGGTCATGAAGGGCATGGGCAAGCTCGGCTTGCACTAACTCGCCGGACGGGAAGTCGAGGGACATGGCAACACGCATTCGCTTGCGCCGCGTTGGCCGGAAGAAGCAGCCGGAGTTCCGCATTGTGGTGGCGGAGAGTACGTCGCCCCGGGACGGCCGGTTCATCGAGACGATCGGTCACTACCGGCCGCGGGAGCAGCCGGCGGTGGTCCAGGTGGACGCCGAGCGGGCGCGCAGCTGGCTCGCGAAAGGCGCCCTGCCCACGGAGACCGTCCGCTCGCTGCTCAAGCAGGCCGGCGTGTTCAAGCCGGCCGCTCCGGCGACCGCCGAGCCCGCGTAACCGGGGGCGGCGTGGAGGCGGGCTACCGGTTGGTGGCGCGCTTCTCCAAGCCCCACGGCCTGAAGGGTGAGGCGATCGTGTACGTCCTCACCGCCCAGCCCGAGCGGGTGTTCGTCCCGGGGGCCGCGCTCACGCCGGTCGACGAGGCGGGCCGCCCGACCGGGCCGCCCCTGACGATCGAGCGGGCCCGGGCCTATCACCGGCGCTGGCTGCTGAAGTTCCGCGAGATCGCGGCGCGGACGCCGTGGGAGAGCTGGCGGCTCGTGGGGCTGGCGGTGCCGACGAGCGTGCTGCCGGCGCCGCTGGAGGGACCCCTCACGGCGGACGAAGTGGCCGGCATCACCGTGACCGCGGGGGGGCGCCCGATCGGCACCGCGCGGGGGCTGATCCCGGTGCCGGGAGGGGAGTTGCTGGTGGTCGAGCACGAGGGACGTGAGGTCCTGGTGCCCTTCCGGGCGCCGATCGTGGCGCGGGTGGATCGCGCGGGGCGTGAGATTGCGATCGTGCCGCCACCCGGCCTGCTGGAGCTGTAGCGGTGCTCCGGATCAACGTGGTCACGATCTTCCCGGAGCTGTTCGCGGCCGCGTGCGACACCAGCATCGTGGGGCGCGCCCGCCGCCAGGCGCTGATCGCGGTGCAGGTGGTCGATCTGCGGGCGCACACCCACGACCGGCACCGCACGGTGGACGACTACGGGTACGGTGGTGGCGCGGGGATGGTGATGAAGCCGGAGCCGTTCTACGAGGCGCTCGACGCGCTGGCGCCCACCGGGCCGGTCGTGCTGCTCTCGGCCCGCGGGCGCCCGTTCGATCACGCGACCGCCGTGCGCCTCAGTCTGGCGGCCGATCTGACGTTGCTGTGCGGGCACTACAAGGACGTGGATCAGCGGGTGGCGGAACGGGCTGGGGTGGAGGAGATCAGCGTCGGCGACTTCGTGCTGTCGGGTGGGGAGTTCGCGGCGCTGTGCGTGATGGACGCGGTGGTGCGCCTGCTGCCCGGGGCGCTGGGCGATCACGAGTCGGCGGCGACGGACTCGCACTACGATGGTCTGCTCAGCCCGCCGAGCTACACGCGGCCGCCGGAGTATCGCGGGCGTACCGTGCCCGAGGTATTGTTGAGCGGAGACCACGCGCGCATCGCGGCGTGGCGCCGCGCGGAAACGGAACGACTGACGAAATCGCGGCGGCCCGATCTCTGGGCCCGCTACGAGGCGGAACACGGGTCCGACGGGACCGACTGACGAGGATAGCGACATGGAGAGGTTCACTGCCGTTCAGCGCGCGGCCCTGCGGGCCGATCTGCCGGAGTTCTTCCCCGGCGACACCCTGCGCGTGCAGGTGCGGGTGCACGAAGGGGACAAGGAGCGGCTGCAGGCGTTCGAGGGCACCTGCATCGGGCGACGCGGCGCCGGCATCAGCGCGACGTTCACGGTGCGCAAGATCTCGGCCGGGGTGGGCGTCGAGCGCATCTTCCCGCTGCACTCGCCCAGCCTCTCCAGCATCGAGGTCGTGCGGCGCGGCAAGGTGCGGCGCGCCAAGCTCTACTACCTGCGGAAGCTCGCGGGCAAGGCGGCGCGCATCCGGGAGAAGCGCGAGTCCTGAGTTGATGGCCCCCACGCTGGAGCGCGAGCGCGCGCTGTGGGCGGTGGGGTACCGGGTCGTGGCGGGCGTGGACGAAGTCGGTCGTGGTCCGCTGGCGGGACCGGTCGTGGCGGGGGCGGTGGTGTTCCCGCCGGGGGACGTGGCGATCGAGGGCCTGCGGGACTCGAAGCGCCTGACGGCGGCCGAGCGGGAAGCGGCCGCCGTGCGCATTCGCGCGCTGGCGCTCGGTTGGGCGGTGGGCGCCGCGTCCGTCCGGGAGATCGATCGCTTCAACATCCTCCGCGCCACCGTGCGCGCCATGCGGCGCGCGGTGGCGCACCTGCCGGTCCGGCCGGACTACGTGCTCGTGGACGGCAATCCCGTTCCGGATCTCGGGCACATCCACGACGCCATCGTGGGAGGCGACAACCTGAGCCTGTCGATCGCCGCCGCGTCGGTGCTCGCCAAGGTGCTGCGCGATCACCTGATGGTGGCCCTGGGACGCCGGTATCCGGCATTCGCCTGGGACGTGAACAAGGGCTACGCGACGGCGGCCCACCTCGCCGCGATCGCGGCCGCCGGTCCCACCCCCCATCACCGACGCAGCTTCACGCCGGTCAGTCAACTGTCGCTCCTGTAGGAGCCGGCCGGCCGGCCGGGCAGCCGCGAGACCCCGTGGCCTCACGTTCGGCCGCGCCGGCGGGAAACACAGTGGGGGCCGACGAGCGCGCCGACCCCCATGTAGGGCTGGTGATGCAATGGGAGAGCTTGCTGTGCCTGCGCTACCCTGCTGCCTTCCGCTCCGCTGGACTCACCGCTCGACCTGTCCCGCCCACTCGCGGGCAGGGCCGGCTACTTCACGTGCCTGCTGACCAGCTTCGTCATCTCGAACATGCTCACCTGGGACTTGCCGTTGAACACCGCCTTCAAGGCGTCATCGGCGTTGATCATCCGTCTGTTCTTCTTGTCCTGCAGGCCTTTCCGCTTGATGTAGGCCCACAGCTTCTTGGTGAGCTCCGTGCGCGGCATCGCCTTCGCCCCGACGACTTCAGAGAGCTTGGCGTCCGGCATGACCGGCTTCATGAACGCGGCATTGGGTTTCCGCTTGGTCTTCTTGGCCTTCTTCTTCGCAGCCATGGTCACCTCGCGAGATGGGTGAAAGTCGGTACAACCAGCCGCTACATGCGCCCAAAGTAAGTGTTTTTCCCTCTGAAACAAGAGGGTTTTCCCTCTGAAAACGGTGATCCCCCCTCGGGAGCGGGGCCCGCGCTCCCCCGCGGAGGGGGTGCGTTCCCCTCTGGGAGACCCGCCGCGTGGCCGTACAACGCCCGTCGCACGGTGCGCCGCTTGTGTGGTGTCCCCGCCGGACCGACCTTTCCTGTGGCGCAGGAACGGCGCCTTGGGGGGACCAGGCGGCCCGCGACCGACGGTGATCATGGTGGCGCTGGCGGCCGGCGTTTCGATGCTCTCCGCACCGGGCCACGCGGCGACGCTCGTCATCGTGCTGTTGACGGACAACGCAGGGGTGGACGGCGGCGGTCCTCGCGTCGCGTCGAGGGCCGGGGTGGGGCAGCGGGTGTGGAGCGGGCGCGGTGACGACGCCCGCTCGCGTCGTGCGGATGGGACCGCTCCGTGACGCACGTCACGAACCGAATCGCGCGGGCCTGCAGGAATTGGCATCGCCCACGACTCGGCCTGCAAGCTGCGGCGGGGCGCGCGCGCGTTGGCTCCACACGAGGAGGGCGAACTCCGTGCGACACGCACGGTTGGCACGTCGGTGCGGTGAGGGCACGCCCGTTGCACCATCATCGCTGCGAGCCGGTTGGGGGTGGCCCTTCCGGGAACCGCCGAAAACGGGCAAACTGCGAAGCATGGCAGGCGGGGCATCACGCTCGTGTGGAGTGGGCTGGGGCCCGGCGGCAGGTTGACCGGAGGCATTGAGCACCGGAGGCGGACAGGATGCAACAGCGGTCTGCGATGAAACGGCTGAGCGGCTCGAGCGGCGTCACGCTGGTCGAGCTGCTGATCGTGGTGACGATCATCGGGATCGTCGCCAGCATCGCCATCCCGAAGATTGACCTCACACGGTATCGCGTCGATGGTGCCATGCAGAGCACCGGTATGGTGCTGCTCGGCGCCCAGCGTCTCGCCGCGACCCGGCAGTTCGACGTCATCGTCGGGTTCGACCAGGCGACCAACACGGTCCGGGTGCATCAGGACGCGAACAACAACGGCGTGATCGACGGGGGCGAGGCCGCCACCCGACGCGACCTGGGCGATCTGGTCGTGCTCGGCCGGGCGGGCGCGCCAGCTCATGCGGTGGGTGCGGCGGCGGTCACCTTCGCCCAGGTGCGCGACGGGCTTCCGTCGGTCACGTTCCACCGCAACGGCAGCGCCAGCGAGTACGGCGGCGTCTACCTCACCTCGCGGCGCGCCGTGCTGACGGGCCTGGCGACGGATACGCGACTGCTCGAGGTCGAGCGGTCGACGGGGCGGACGTCCTGGTACCGCTACAACAACGGCTGGATCAGGGGGTTCTGATGACGAACCGTCGCGGCTTTACGCTGATCGAGGTGATCATCGCCCTGGTGATCCTGCTCGTCGTCGTGCTCGCGATGGGGAGCGCGACGGGCTCATTCGTCCGACAGACGGCCCAGGAGGGAACCCGCGCGACGGCGACGCAGCTCGCGCAGGACCGCCTCCAGGTGATTCAGATGGACCCGGACTACGCCGGGCTCGCGGCCACGTACGCGGGAACCGAGAACAACCTGCCGGCGTTGCCCGGCTACACCCGGGTGACCCAGGTCACGCAGATCGGCGGGACGGGGCAGGCGACGGACTACAAGGTGGTGACGGTGACGGTGACAGGACCGGGCGTGACGACGCCCATCACCCGCACGACGACGGTGGCTGCTCCATGACGACGATCGCACGGCGCCGCGACGCGCGCGGCATGACGCTGATCGAGATGCTGGTCGCCCTGGTGGTGTTCTCGATCGTCCTGGCTTCGGCGCTGACGTTCCTCGGGCGCCAGGGAGCGGCGTTCCGCCTCGGCAGCGAGCGGATGGACGTGCTGCAGAACCTGCGGTTCGCGGCCACCACGCTGGGCAACGACCTGCGCACCGCCGGCTCCAATGTGCCCGACCAGCAGCCTCAGCTGGTGTACGTCGGCGCGAGCATCCTCGCGTTCAACGGCGACTACGCCACCAACGTCGTGAACGACGCGTGGGCCGTGTACCACGATCCCGACGCGCCCACCGGGGCCGTGACCGCCCTGCGCACGGCGCAGCAGATCACGCTGCCCGGCACGACCTTCCAGTACCCCGCCGTGAACTACACGTACCAGGGCGCCAACAGTCCGGCGGAGCTGCTGATCTTCTACTTCACGCCGGACGCCACCACCGCCCGCACGGATGACTACATCCTGTACCGCCAGGTGAACAACCAGGCGCGGGCGATGGTCGCGCGCAACCTGCTGCAGACCCCGGGCGTGCCGTTCTTCCAGTACTACCGGCTGCGCACGCCGAACAACGCGCCGGCCTTCATCGCCCTGGTCCCGAGCGGCGAGATCCCGCTCATGCACTCGGTCAGCATGCACATGTCGCCCGCGGACACGGGCCCGGCGGCACGGATCGACAGCCTCCGGGGTGTCCAGATCAGCTTCACCGCGACCAACGGGCTCACGGGCGCGCGCGAGCGGCGCGGCGCGCTCACGCGCCTCGTCCGGTTCCCCAACGCCGGCTTCGGCACGCGCCAGACCTGCGGGGACGAGCCGATCCTGGGCAACCCGCTCGTCGCGGCGCCCATCGTGCTGGCCTCGGGCGACCCCGCCATCCGGCTCACCTGGAACGCGGCGGTCGACGAGACCGGAGGCGAGCGGGACGTGGTGCGCTACGTGCTGTGGCGGCGGTTGCTGGGCGAAGTCGAGTGGGGCGATCCGTACCGCAGCGTGCCCGCGGGGAGTGCAAGCTACACATGGGACGACGAGGCCGCGGTCACGGGACAGGCCTATCAGTATGCCCTGGCCGCGCAGGATTGTACGCCGTCGCAGTCGACCATGGCCCTGGCCGGGCCGGTCGTGGCGCCATGATTGGACGGAGGAAACCTATGTCGTGGACACATTGCATCCGGAACGAGCGCGGGGTCGCGCTGATCACGGTGCTGTACGTGGCGCTCGTGGTGGCCGTACTCTCGACCACCGCCGTGCTGCTGAGCATGACGAGCGCGATGGTGAACCGCAACACCGACCGCGAGCTGTCGCTCGAATCGGTCGCGGACGCGGGGATCGAGATTGCGCGCTCGCGGGTCAACGGCACACCGGCCATCTACCCCGCCTCGGGCTATACCACGCTCGAGCAGGACGCGACGGTCACGGACGCCGGCGGGACCGTGATTCCCAACGTGACCCGCTCGGTCTACGTTGGCCCGACGGGCATCACGTCGGGACAATACGGCGTGTTCGGCAGCGCGGTCTCGATTGCCCGCGACCGGTTCGGCAACACGGTCGTCCGCCGCGGGGAGATCGTGCAGGAGAGCTTCGCCAAGTACGCCTACTTCACCGACATCGAGCCGTCGAACATCTCGTTCGGCGGCGGCGACCAGATCTTCGGGCCGGTGCACACCAACGACTATCTCAAGATCTACTCGTCGGGCGCCACCTTCTTCGGCCCCGTGACGACGGCGAAGACCGTGGAGGGGGCCCAGTACGGCACCTTCGCGCAGGGGTATACCGAGCACGTCCGGCGCATCGAGATGCCCCAGACGGCCGACCTGCTCAAGCTCCAGACGCAGGCCCAGGCGGGTAACACCGCGTTCGTCGGGAACACCAACGGGGCGGTTGGCCAGGCGACCACGCGGATCGAGTTCGTCGCGATCGACTTGAACGGCGACGGCGAGGTGAACGGCACCAACGAGGGCTTCATCCGGGTCTACCAGTCCAGCGACGCCGGCTGGGTCACGGCGGACATCCCCTCCGACTACACCAGCGGCAGCCCCGACATCCGGCTGCGGAACTCGCTCAACTGCGGGCATTTCCACGGCGACACGCTCAAGTCGGCGAAGGCCCACACGAGCAGCACCGGGACCGACTCGTACATTGTCGCGCTCACCGGCAGCGGCCGGCGCTGCCTGCTCGGCGGCGCGGACGCGTTCTCGGGTGGGTTCCAGGCGGTCGATACGAAGGGGCAGTGGCTGGCCTGGCCGGGTGCGGTGAGCGGCCTCCTCGCCGCCCGCGCCGACAAGCAGTACTTGTTCCCGATCACGCGCGAGCTCAATCCCAACTTCAAGGGCGTGATCTTCGTGCAGGGCAAGGTCGTGCTGAGCGGCGTGCTGCGCGGCCGGGTCACGGTGGCCGCCACCAGCGACATCATCATCGGCGACGACCTGACCTACGCCACCGATCCCGGCGCCGGAACCTGCAACGACATCATGGGGCTGTTCAGCGGCACCGACGTCGTCGTGGCCGACAACACGATCAACAGCCCGCTCCAGGCGGTCTCCTCGTCGAGCAACTACTACACGTTCGACGAGACGCGAGACGAGTTCATCCAGGGCGTCGTGCTGGCGCTCAGCAACTTCACGGTGGAGAACTACGACGCGGGCGCCACGTCCAGCGAGCCGTGCGGGACGACGTCGTGGGGTCGAGGCTGCCTGTACCTCACGGGCGGTATCATCCAATCGACCCGCGGCGCGGTGGGCACGACGGCCGGCACCGGCTACCTCAAGCGGTACTCGTACGACGCGTGCGCCTTCACCGATCCGCCGCCGTATTTCCCGACGACCGGGGTGTTCGCGCGCGGCCGGTACTTCGAGGTCGACCCGGTGGGCTTCAACGTGGCCAACTACTTCCAGCTGCTGACCCCTCCGGGGAACTAGACGCCGGCGGGGGATCGCGAGGGGGGCGCGTGGCGACCGGAGACCGGCCGCTACGCGCCCCCCAGGCGTTCGACGGCCGGGATTGCGAGCCGGGACGGCGGCAGGTAACGTCCCGGCAGCGCCGCGACCGGGTAGCTCAGTTGGTAGAGCAACGGACTTTTAATCCGTAGGCCGCGGGTTCGATCCCCGCCCCGGTCATGCCGCCCCCGCCGGTAGCCTTGCCCCGAAGGGTCGTCCTGGAAGCTCCACGGGCCGGCCGGGCCGACAGCCGGCGGAGGAGACCTAGCCGCCCGGCAGGCGCTTCCGCACGTCGCGCGACCCGTGATAGACGCCCCAGCCCACGCCGATGCCGAAGATCAGGGCCGTGGGTGCGCCCACGAACGGGAGCAGCCACACCACCGGGCCGGCGGCCAGCGCCGCCGCCGCGCCGGCCACGACTGGCGTGCCCGGCTTGTGCGCCGCGTCTACGAAGCGGAGCCGCTCGCGCACGAAGCTCCGCGCCTTGAGGTAGCCAAACAGGGTAACGGCGCCCGTCCCGGCGAGCAGCATGATCTCGAGCATGGTATCCTCCCTCCTGTCCCGACGAAGCCCAGGGCCGGAAGTTTCGCGGCGGCGCCGGGCGGACGCCAGGTGACCGGTGTCACACCGATACGGCGCGGACGCGGGCATATTGGCGACAAGACAGCCGGCGCGCGGCGACGCGCTCTCTTGACCGTCTCGCGGGGTCGGCCCATCTTTGACGGCCCCCCGCGGTTTGTGCGACGGACTGCCGGCAAGGAGCGGTGCGCGATGGCCTGGAGAATCCTGTCACGAGAGGGCGAGGTTTGGCACGTACACCCCGCCGCAGAGCGGCGCGCCAACCAGGTGACGTGGCAGTTGATGCTCTCCTTCAGGGCTTCCAGAAACGGCGGGACAAGCAGGTGTCTGTGGGCATCCTTTCCCCTCGAGTCCTCGTCCAAGTCGTCGCTCTTCACCCAGGCGGAGAAGATCCCGGACGAGGTGCTGCACGAGGTACTCAGCCGGCACCTGTCCTGAACCGTCGCGGCGAGGTCGTTCGTGCCCCTCACGTCGGTCCACGATTTGCGGCGCATCGCCGACGCGGTGGCCCATCTCCGCGACCGGATGGTGCTCGATGTCGTACTGCGGTCCGACTGCCGCCAGCTGCGCGTGACGCTGGACGACGGGCAGACCCTACTGATCTCTCTGGGGCAAGACGCCAGTGGCCGGCCGCGGCTCGATGCCGACCTGCTGCGTGGGGCGGAGGAGTCGATGCCGGGCCAACTCGAAGTTGAATTCGGCAGGGCCGATTGACCATGTCGTACGACGGGCAGGAACGGACCCACCGGGAGCGCCTGCGGTTCGTCGGCTTCGCCTTCGACCGGCTGCCGAGCGGCCAGTGCCGGGCGGAGGTCGCGCTGGAACTCGGCCCGGGCCAGCGCTGGGTGGGGACCGCCGACGGGCTGGCGTCCGATGCGGGCGAGCTGCGCTGCGCCGCGGAGGCCACGCTGCGCGCCATCGAGCTGTCCGCCCCCGGGCAGGTGGCCTTCGAGCTCCTGGGGGTCAAGGCGATCCGGGCGTTCGACACCATTGTGCTGATCGTCTCCATCGTTTCCAAGGCGGACGGCTCGCCCCACCGCCTCGTGGGCTCGTTTCTCGCCGATCAGGACCCGGCGCGGGGCGCGGCGGTCGCCGTGCTGAACGCGACCAACCGGATCATGGGTAACATCTTCCTGCGAGACGTGCGATGACTGCCTTCCTGCGCCGACTGGCACTCGGGACGATGGCGGTCGTCGCGGCGGCCTGCGCCCATCCCGTCGCGTTCGAAGCCCCCGGGCCCGAGCCGGGTCCTGCGGCAGCCGACTCCGGAGCGGCGGCGGGCCTCGCGGGTCCCCCAGCCGCGTCGGACGACTCGGCGGCCGACCGGCAAGCGCTGGAGGCCCTCGCGGCGCTCGAGTTCCACACCGCCGCCGCGGACACCGCCCATCCCGCGCAACAGGATGCGGAGCACGCGCAGACCGCGCAGTTGTTCGGCGCGGGGGACGCCGGCGACAGCGCGGCGAGCCCGGCCTACGACATCGATGTCGAGTCGTTCGCCGATCACAACCGGGTGCAGTACTATGTGGATTTCTTCCTCGGGCCCGCGCGAGACCGGTTCGCCATCTGGCTGACCCGCCTGCCGCGCTACGAGGACCTGATCCGGGAGCGGCTGCGGCGGTACGGGGTGCCCGAGGATCTGGTCTATCTCGCCCTGATCGAGAGCGGCTACTCGAATACGGCGGTGTCCCACGCCCGGGCCGTGGGCATGTGGCAGTTCATCGCCGGGACGGGCCGGAAGTACGGACTCGCGCAGGACGCCTGGGTGGACGAGCGCCGCGATCCGTTCAAGGCCACGGACGCAGCGGCCCGCCATCTGGCGGACCTGAACGAGGCGTTCGGATCGTGGTATCTCGCCGCCGCCGCCTACAACGCCGGTGCGGGACGCATCACCCGGGGCCTGAAGCGGCTTCCCGGTGACGCGGGCGAGTCACCCACCGACTCCACGTTCTTCGCGCTGTATGACAAGCGGTACCTGCGGCGCGAGACGCGCGACTACGTGCCCAAGCTGATCGCCGCCGCGTTGATCGCGAAAGAGCCCGCGCGCTACGGGTTCGACACGTTGCCGGCGCTCCAGCCGTTCCAGTTCGACGAGGTCCACGTGACCGACGCCACCGGCCTCGACGTGCTGGCGCGCCTCGCGGATACCACGACCGCGGCGCTGGTGGAGCTGAACCCCCAGTTCTACCGCGGCGTGACCCCTCCAAACCGGGCGGTGACGGTGCGCGTGCCGCTCGGCACGGGTCCGCGGTTGGCGCAGAGCTGGGCCGCGCTGCCGGCGAGCGAGCGCGTCTCGTTCCTCGACCACCGGGTGACCAGGGGCGAGACGCTGTCGGGGATCGCCGCGCGGTACCGGGTGAGCCTGGACCTGCTTAAGGCGGCCAACCCCAGCGTGAGGGCGACACGGCTCTCGATTGGTCAGCGCCTCACGATTCCCGTGAGTGCGGCGGCGCGGCGTGACATCGCCAGCGGGCGACGTCCCCGGCCCGTCGTCAGCGCGCGCGTGGCGGCCGCGACGACAACCCGCTACCACACGGTGCGGGCGGGGGACTCCCTGTGGACGATCGCCCGGCGCTACGGGGTCCGGGTCGCCGATCTGCGGCAGTGGAACGATGTGGACGGTGACTTGGTGAAGGTCGGGCAGCGGCTGCGCGTCGCCGGGCCCTGACGCGGCTCACGGGGGCGGGCTGCCCCCCATCTTGTACCCCACGATAACCGACTGCGCATAGCCGTTCGCCGGACTCCGCCCGCGCGCGAGCAGGTCGGCCACGCGCCCCGGACCCCGGTTGTACGCCAGCAGGGCCATGCGCAGATCCCCGTTGAACCGCTCCAGCAGGTCCCGGAAGAACCGGAACCCCACGCGGACGTTGGTCCGCGGGTCCAGCAGTTCCTGGACCGACCCGACCGAGTCGTAGAACGCGGCGGTGGCGGGCATGATCTGCGTCAGCCCCAGCGCGCCGACCCGACTCACGGCGCGGGGATTGAAGCGGCTCTCGATCCGCACGATCTCGAAAGCGAGGCCCGGGCTCAGCCCGGCGGCCAACGCCTCGTCGTAGATGAGCGTGGCCAGGTCCGCGGGGATCTGAAAGTGCGCCGAGAAGGCGATGATGTCCTGGGCGCGCTCGAGCTCGATGTCCTTGATTTCGAGCTCACCCGACTTCGCCTGGAGCGACGTGCGGAGCTGGCTGATGACCCCGGCCGTGCCCGTCCAGGGGGCGGTGTCACGGCTCGCGCGGGCCCGGGGGGGGACGAGGCTGAGGGCCGCGCCCACCGCCACGAGCACGGCAAAGATGCCGAGGCCACGCAGCATCAGCCGCTGCGGGATGTGCATCTGCGGGCCGCTTGATCTACCGGTCATCATGACTCCGTATCCAGTGTCCCGACGCGCCGCCGGACTTCTCCAGCAGTACGATGTCACCGATGCACATGCCGTGCCCCGCGGCCTTCACCATGTCGTAGACCGTCAGCAGCGCGATGGAGACCGCGGTGAGCGCCTCCATCTCGACCCCCGTCCGTCCGGTCGCCTGCACTGCGGCGCGGATCCGCACGCCGGGGAGGGCGTCGTCCACCGCCGCGACGACCTCCACGTGGTCGAGCCCCACCGGGTGGCAGAGCGGGATCATCTCCGCCGTGCGCTTGGCGCCCATCGTGCCGGCGAGCTCGGCCGTCGCGAGGACGTCGCCCTTGGGGCCCGCCGCCCGCCGCACCAGCTCCGCGGCCCCGGGCGACATCGTGATCGTGCCTTCCGCCACCGCCCGGCGCACGGTCTCGGGCTTGTCCCCCACGTTCACCATGCGGGCCCGTCCCCCCGCGTCCAGGTGGGACAGCGTCATGTGAGCCCCACGAGATCGTGCGCCAGCACCGCGAGGGCGAGCTGAGGGTTCACGTTGCGTCCCACCTCCGCCCGTGCCTCGTCGACCCGCCGCAGGGCCGCCAAGTGCCGTGTGAGGTCGGAGTGGTCCGGCCGGGCCACGCCGTCGACCAGCGACTGACGCAGGGCCATGGCGAGAGCGTCCAGCATTGCCCCGTACCCTCCACGCGCACCCCACGGGGGCTGCGCCAGCACCAGGGGCGTCCAGCGCTCCGGCCCCGCCTGGACCGCGGCGAGGAAGGACCTGGCCTGGGTGTCCGCGCCATCCGCTCCATCGTCGTCCATCCACAGCGCGCGACCGATCAGCCCCTCCGCCAACGTCACGCGCCGCTCGAGCGCCCGCCCGGCTGGCGGCGGGGCTAGCTCGCGGGTCAGAAACTGTCGCACCACGTCGTCGCCGACCGGTCCGATGCGGACCGTGACGAGCCGCGAGCGGATCGTCGGGAGCAGCGTCTGCGGCTCGGCGGCCGTCAGGATCAGCGTGGTGTCCGCCGGTGGCTCCTCCAGCACCTTGAGCAGCGCATTGGCCGCTTCCGGGCTCGCGTCCTGCACCACCAGGCGCTCCGCGTCACCCAGGATGATCACCTTGCGGCGCCCGCGGAACGGGGTCAGTCCCACGACCCGCTGCAGGACCCGGACGGACGCCAAGCCATGGCTCGCCAGGCCGTCGGGGCGGCGGTAGGGCCTGCCCGTCCGGCGCTCGGCCATCGCCTCGCCAATCAGCTCGCGGGCTTCCTCCATCTGTTTTGCCGGGTCGGCGGCCTTGGGCCGGGGGATCGGCACGAACCAGTGAAGATCCGGATGCGCCAGGTCCAGGACCTGACGGCAGTCCGGGCAGGTCCCGCACGGTGCCCCAAAACCGCGCTCGCACAGCAACGCCTGGGCCACCCACAACGCGAGCCGCTGCTTCCCGACCCCGGGAGGACCGGCAAACAGCAGCGCCTGCGGAAACCGGCCGGACGCCATGGCGGCTCCCAGCCGGCTGACCAGGCGATCATGTCCGTACAACGGCGGCGAAGGCATCGACCTCCAAGGTACTTGGTCCCCGGCGAACGCGGTAGCCATTGCATCGCAACTGTCGTCATTACAACGCGTTATGCTCACGAAGCCAATGGAGCGAAAGGTGCATTCTGGGCCGGTTTTCCTTGACGGAGCACTGCAAGTGATTACTCACGTATCGTTGACCATGATCCGTGGGCACGGGCGAGCGGCCGGGCGTGGCCCCGGTGACATGCAGTCGTGAACCCGACCGTGGCGACCTCTGGTACGGCGGGTGATCTTCCTGCGCGGAGGGACTCATGGCGACAGTCAGGCGCTTGGCGCTGCTGGGGGTGGTCATGGCCGCAAGCGGATGCGTGAAACCGGCGGATACCGTGTTCGTGGGCGGCAAGGTCTGGACGGGAACGGGTGCCACCGCCAGCGCGGTGGCCGTTCGAGATGGGCGGATCGTAGGGGTGGGGGACGATGCGGCCATTTCCCGGATGGCCGGCCCTCGGACGGAGCGGATCGCGCTCGACGGGCGGCTCCTGGTCCCGGGCCTGATCGACAACCACACCCACTTCATTTCCGGCGGGTTCGAGCTGGCGGGGGTGCAGCTGCGCGACGCCGCCACGCCGCAGGAGTTCATCCGGCGGATCGCCGAGTTCGTGCGGCTGCACCCGGACTCCTGGGTGCAGGGAGGGACCTGGGATCACGAGCTGTGGGGCGGGGACCTGCCCCGGCGCGATTGGATCGACTCGGTCACGGGAGAAACCCCGGTGTTCGTGAGCCGTCTCGACGGGCACATGGGGCTGGCCAACAGCCGGGCCTTGGCGCTCGCCGGGGTCACCGCCGAGACCCGCGATCCACCGGGCGGCACGATCGTGCGGGACGCCGCGGGCCGGCCGACCGGCATCCTGAAGGACGAGGCGCAGGGACTCGTGTTCGCCGCGATCCCGGAGCCGACCGAGGCCGAGCTGGACCGCGCGCTCGATGCGGCGGCGCGCTACGCGGTCGAGCGCGGCGTCACCCACGTGACCGACATGGGGACCTGGGCCGGTCTGGAGACGTATCGGCGTGCTGCGGCGGCCGGCCGGCTGCCGCTCAGGGTGTACGCCGCGGTGCCGATCGCCACATGGCCTCGCCTCGCGCAGTACATCGGGCGCCACGGGCGGGGGGACCATCGGTTGGCGTGGGGCGCCGCCAAGGGCTTCGTGGACGGCTCGCTGGGCTCGACGACCGCCTGGTTCTATCAGCCGTATGACGATGCGCCCAATACCACGGGTCTCACCGTGACCGACACAGCCGAGCTGCGCGCCCAGATCCTGAGTGCCGACTCGGCGGGACTCCAGGTGGTGGTGCACGCGATCGGCGACCGCGCCAACGACTGGCTCCTTGGCGTGTACGCGGAGGCCACCAAGCGAAACCACAACGCCAACCAGCGATTCCGCATCGAGCACGCGCAGCACCTCACTCCCGACGCGATTCGGCGGATCGGGCAGGAAGGCGTGATCCCCTCGATGCAGCCGTATCATGCCATCGACGACGGTCGCTGGGCGGTCAGACGCATCGGCCCCGAGCGGCTCAAGGGCGCTTACGCCTTCCGCAGTCTGCTCGATGCGGGGGCGCGCCTCACCTTCGGCAGTGACTGGACGGTGGCGCCGCTCGATCCGCTGTACGGCATCTATGCGGCGGTGACGCGCCGGACCCTCGACGGGGCCAATCCTGACGGTTGGCTGCCGCAGCAGAAGATCAGCGTGGAGGAGGCGCTCACGGCGTACACGCGCAGCAACGCGTACGCCGACTACCTCGAGGGCGTGCTGGGGACGATCGCGGTCGGGAAGTACGCCGATCTCGTCGTGCTGGCGGAGGACATTCTCACCATCGATCCGGTCCAGATCGAGCGCGTGCCGGTGGACCTGACGATGGTGGGGGGGGCGGTCGTCTACCGCCGCCGCCTCTAGGGTGTCGCGGCGCCCGGCCCGGCGCCACGAAGCGGGTCACGCGCCCGGGTCGGCGATCGCCCCGATGAACAGGATCGTGCCCGACAGGCGCTCGCGGATCGCGAACAGGAACGGCCGATCGACGGTGATGCTCGGCGGGGCGCTCGTGACTCCCACCTCCACCGATGTCACAGCCGCGGCCTCGGTGCCCTCCTCGTTCACGTCAACCCACGTCTTGTGCTTGACGTTGCTGATGCACGCGCCACCCGGCGGGTACATGGCCGTGAAGTCCGGGCTGAAGGCCGGGATGTTGCGACAGAAGGCCACCTTCATGCCGAGCACCTCGAGCGCGTCCACCAGGGACTTCTCGTACTCGAGCTGAAACTTGGGCATGGTGACGAGCAGCGCCGTCGAGTCGAGCGCGCCGATCCAGCCGTCCCATTGCGCCTGGGTCAGCGTGCCCACCATCGAATCGAGCGCTACGCCGGCGGCCGGCAACACGATCGTCATGCTGTAGGCGCCCCCACCATAGGGCAGGTCGAGCACCTCCGCGGCGCCCGTCCACGCGTGCCGCACGGGAATCGGCTCCGGGGTCCGCATCATCGGCACGTCCCGGCTGGTCCCATCGGCCCGGTGGAACGGCCCGGGGCGCGTGGCGTCGCGCGGGAACTGAGAAGTCCAGCTGCCCTTGAAGTAGATCGCGTTGATCAGGTACGCGATGGCATCGGGCGGGATCGGGGAATCGACGATCTCCGTGATCCTCGCGTGGGTCGCGTCGGAGACCCATCGATTGATCGTCGGCGCGGCGTCGGGGCTCGCGAAATCGAGCGGACGCACCGCCGCATCGAAGTAGCGCTCCGTGCGATCGAGGAACGCGGAATCGAGGGCGAAGTCCGGCCGGTACCACACGGAGTTGGCGATGGCGAACTCGACACTGGGGTCGAGACCGCGCAACAGGTCGATCAGGCTGCGATAGGAGGTGTTGATCTCGTCCTGCGTGAGGCCATCGAAGCCGAGCGTCAGCCGCATCGCGTCCGCCGTCCCGCCGGCCGCGCCGTTGTAGGCCATACCGAGCGCCATGCCGACGCTGAGCGGCGAGATGAACAGGTTGGCGCCCGCATCCGCCGCGGCGATCGTGCCGAGCAGGCGAAAGGCGAAGCCGTTGTCGGCCGCGACGAGCTGCGCTTCGCCGCTGGTGAGGGGACGGGGGAGGTCGGTAATAGGGCCAGCGGGGCCGTCACCGCACGCCACCGCGGCGCTCGCCAGGAGCGCCAGAGCCAGAGTACGACGGACCGGGACCATTGGTGCCTCCATCGAGGCTTCGCTGTGCAGCGGATACCCCCGTTCAGTCGCGGAGGTCACATCGCCACCACGGCATGCGGGACCGGGTCGGTGGTGACCGATGCGGCAGTCACCTCGACAGGGTCCGCACGAGGACGATCGTGCCGATTCCCGCGGCCATCAACGTGACCTGGAGCGCGAAGCGCTGGTCTCTGCCCCGTTGGTGGAGGTGGGGCATCAGATCGGCCATGGCGATGTACAGGAAGCTCGCCGCCGAGAGCGCCATGACGTAGGGTACCGCCGTGCGAAGCGGTGCGAGCAGGTAGTAGCCGCCCACGGCCCCGGGAAGCGTGGCCGCGGCCGAGAGCGCATTCCACAGGAATGCCGAGCGGGGTCGGTAGCCTGAGTCCAGCAGCAGGGCGAAATCACCGATCTCCTGCGGAATCTCGTGGATGATGACGGCGAGCGAGGTCCCGATGCCCAGGGGGACGGAGACGAGGAACGCCGTGGCGATGATGATCCCGTCGGTGAGATTGTGGAACCCGTCGCCGATGAGGACCAGGGAGCCCGCCGTGGAGTGGCGCTCGCACCCTTCCTCGTGGCAATGACGCCAGATCAGCGTGCGCTCCAGGATGAAGAACAGCACGATCCCGGCGAGCGTGACCGGCAAGACCGCTTCCGGCCGGGCCGCATGCAGGGCTTCCGGGAGCAGGCCGAGCAGCGCGGCTCCCAGGAGGGTTCCGGCCGCATAGCTCACGAGCGGCGGCACGAGGCGCGCGCGCGTCGGCGCCCGGACGAGCAGCAGGACGGCGGACAGCGTCACCGCGCCGACACTGCCCAGCAGGCTGAAGGGGACGATCCAGAGCAGGCGAGAGGCGTCGTCCATGACCGCGTGGTGGTTGGGGACACCAGGCAAGATACTGGTGAGATGGGCGGGCAGCGAACCGCCGCGCAGCCAGGCGCGCGGCTACTTTACGTGGGACGTCCCCGGAGGCGCTGGATGATTCGACGGTCGATGATGCTGAGCGTGAGTCTCGTGTGGCTGCCGGGCGCGGTGTCCCTGCCGACTGCGCTTCCCGCACAGGGGAGCGTCGCACGGGCCATCCTGTTCTACTCGCCCACGTGTCCCCACTGCCACACGGTGATCCAGGAAGACCTGCCGGGCATCTTCGCGGCGGTCGGGAGCGAACCGCGCTTCTACCAGGGAAGCGCCGGACACGTGCTGGTGAACCAGTCGCTCGCGCTGCTGCTGGTGAACACGACGGAGCCGGCCGGCCGCGAGCTGTACGACCGGGTGACCCAAGCGTTCGCGATTCCGGCCGAGCGGCAGGGAGTGCCCCGGCTGCTCTGCGGGGACAGCGTGCTCGTCGGGTCGCTGGAGATCCCCGAGCGGTTTCCGGGGATCATCAGGAGGGGACTGGCGGCGGGTGGGATTCCCTGGCCGGCGATCGGCGGTCTGGTCGAGGTCTTCCCTCCGGGATACGACCCCGGACTCGGGAGCCCGCTGGGGGTAGCGGCCCGTGACTCGGCAACGGTGCGCCGCGACAGCGGCGGGCGCCCGCGTGCCGACTCGGCGTCCGGAGCGGCCCCGGCCCAACCCAGCGCCGTCGTGCGCGACTCGGCGGCGCGCGCAGCCCAGCCCCGGAGGGCCCCCCCCCGCGACGCGGACTCCGCGCGAGCCCCGGCCGCCGCCGTCCCCGCTCTCCCTCAACCGGAGAGCATCGCCGTGGGTCGTGCGGGGCCCCCAGCCGCCCCGGCTCCCACATCGGCAGTGCCGCCGAACGCACTCGGCGCTGGGCAGGGGATGGTCCTGCTGCAAACGCTCCAGGTCGATCCGATCGGCACGGTGGCTGCGTTGGCGCTGATCGTGGCCATGCTCGCGAGCCTGATCTGGATCGGCGTGCGCGTGCCGGCGTGGGGCGCTCCGGCGACCAGGGCGGCCGTGCCGCTCCTCGTGCTGGCCGGCGTGGCGATCGCGGCCTATCTCACGTACGTCGAGACCACCGGCGCCACGGCGGTGTGCGGTCCCGTCGGCGACTGTAATGCGGTCCAGCATAGCCCGTACGCCCGCCTTCTCGGTGTCGTACCGGTGGCGGTGATCGGTCTCGTCTGGTATCTCGGGATACTCACGGCGTGGGCAACGGCTCGCGCCGGTCGCGGGCGGACTGGTGACTGGGCCGCGGTGGTCGCGTTCCTGCTGGCCCTCAGCGGCACGGCGGGGTCGGTGGTGCTGACGGTGCTCGAGCCCTTCGTGATCGGGGCCGTGTGCGCATGGTGTCTCGCGTCGGCCGCGGTGATGACGGCGCTGTTGTGGCTCCTTGCCGGGTCGGGGATGGCGGGGGCGCGCGCGGTTCGCGCGCGCGGGGCGTGACCGGCGCCTCCCCTGGTTCCGGATCCGCCCCTCCCAGCGGCGCGCGGGGCAGGGATTGCCTGACCGTCCTCCCGCTCACCGCCCGCGCCAGATCTTCCAGTGATCCACGACCGCATCGCCCCGGACGACATGGTACTCGTCGAAGCATGCGACGGTGAGGCACGAGTGATTGGGGAGGATACGCACGCGCGTGCCGACCGGGAGCCGTGGGATCAGCGTGCCGTGCTCCTGGCTCAGCCCGCTGAGCCGGGCGCCCGAGAGCAGGGTGCCTGACGCGTAGTCGTCGTACACGGTGCCGAACCCGGCAGCGGCGAGCTGCGGGGCCGTATCCTTCGATAGAGCCAGCGCCCCGGCATCCACGACGCAATGGGCCGCGCGCGGCTGGGACGACACGACCGTGGCAAGGACCGTCACCGCGCAATCGGTCGCGGCGCACGAGCCGATCCCTACCTGCATCCCGTCGTAGAACGCGTAGTTCCCGGGCCGGGCCTCCTGCACGCCCGCGAGGCTCGCGACGGCGGACATCGCGGGCGTGGACCCCACGGACGCGGCCACGTCGATGCCCTCGCGCGCGAGGCGCGCCCGCAGCTCGGCGACGGCGTGTCGTTCCTGCTCGGCGATGCGCTGGAGGTCGGCGCGACTCCCCGCATGGTAGGCGTGACCGGAATGCGTCAGCAGACCGTCGAGCACCAGGGTGGGGGAGGCGGCGAGGCGCCGGGCGAGACCCAGCGTCGCCGGGGCGGCGGGATCGAGCCCAGCCCGATGATAGCCGCAATCGATCTTGAGCCAGACGTGGAACGGGAACCCGGCGGCCTCGAGCATTGCGAGCGTCTCCGGCGCGTCCAGCGTGATCCGCAGCGTGATGCGCTCGGCGAGTCGGCGCGCTTCCTCGAAGCGGGAAGGAATGAAGGGGAACGCCCAGGTGATGTCGTCGAAGCCGTGGTCGGCAAAGACCCGGGCCTCGTACAGCGTCGAGACCGTGGCGCCGCGGGCCCCGTGCCGGCGCTGGCGCTCGGCGACCTCGACGCACTTGTGGGTCTTGAGATGTGGGCGAAGCGCCACGTCGAGCGCGTCGCACCGCAGCGCCATCCGGGACAGATTCGCCTCCAGCCGGTCGACATCGAGCAGCAGCGCCGGTGTGGGGAGATCGGCGAGCGTCGGCATGGACGGACCTAGCGCACCAGGTGGAACGCCGTCTGGCGCTGGAGGATCCAGCGCATCGCGCCGGTCGGCGGCAGCTCCGCGTCTTCTTCCTGCATCGAGCGCACTTTCTGGCCACCCCATTCGGGGATGGGGGTCGTTGCCTGCAGCTCGATCGAAAACCACGTGCCGGGGAGCAGCGGGATGTCGCCGCGCGCCGGCACGCCGTCCTGGCGGTCCCACAGGCCGATCAGCGGACCGGCGGCATGCCCGTGGTCGCCGACCGGATGGCTGTAGACGGTGCCGTCGATCCCCGCTTCGCGCATCCGTGCGAGCGCGTCGGCGAGCACCTGATTACCGGTCAGGCCGGGTTTCGCGGCGGTCAGGACGAGGTCCTGCAGCCGGTTGCTGTTGGCGAACGCCTGGCGCAGGCCGGCGGGCGGCTCGATCTCGCCGTCGCGCAGCACATATCCCATGTGCTGCGTGTCGGTGTTGAGACCCAGGGCGGTGATCCCGAAATCGCAGTGCAGGACGTCGCCGCGCTGAATGACCGGGCCGGCCGAGTCGCTCATGTCCACGCCGCGGCGCTGGACGTCGACGTCCGGCTGGAACCACGTGCCGAGGCCGAGCTCGAGCAGGCGCTGGCGCATCCACCACACCACGTCCTCGGTCGTCGTGACGCCGGGCGTGATCACCGCGCTCGAGAACGCCACGCCGATGATCTCGTGCGCGATCTCCTGCATCCGGCGGTAGGTGGGGAGCATCGCGCCGACCCGAAGGGACAGGTAGTCGGTGGCGAGCCGGTCCTCGCGGACGACCCGCGCGACCAGGTCGGGGCCGAGAGCGGCCTGCAGCTGCTCCCACTCACCGGCGCTCAACCCGTCGGCGAAATTGAAGTCCCGGGAAATATCGACGGCGATGCGCTGCGGGTTCCGCTCGCGTACGACGCGGGCGAACAGTTGCCACTGCGCCGGCCCCCATAGCTCGCGCGGCCGTCCGTCGGGTGCCAGCTCCGTCTCCCGCACGACGTCGTACAGCCCGCCCTGCGAGGCGCCGCCGAGCGCAATGCGCTCGAGCCCGCGCTCCGGCCCGCGATCGAAGAACACGTAGATCGTGCGGCGCCGTGCGGCGAACGTCGTGGGAGACACGAGCGCCGGGAACACCGGATCCTCGTTGTATTCCCGCATTGCGATGACCCACATGTCCACCGCATGCCGTCGCATGACCGCCGGCAATACGGTTTCGAGCCGCTCCTTGAGCCAGGTCTGCTGCAATGCCGCCTGCTCACGCAGCGTACCGAGTGGGGGGGATGCCGGGGGGGCCTGGGCAAGGAGTGGAGCGGTCAGCGTAAGGGCGAACAGGACTGCGATCGGATTCATGCGACCTCCGAAGCCGGCAGGGACGGGGCCAATCAGGTGATGAAGATACCGCGGTGGCAGGCGACCGACCACCCGGCTGGAGCGTAGGGAGCAGGTCGGCCAAAACGACCCAAGTGATTGTCCCATAGGCAGATGTGACATGCAATTCTGGCATGCCGGAACGGCACGGGCTCTGCAACGTGACGCGGCAGAACGGCCGACGCGGGGTTGGCCGGCTGGACACGGCGCTCGGACTGGAGCGCAGCACGCTGAGGCATCAGCAGGAGGGTGATATGGCTTTCCCGACTCTTTGGCGTTCTGAGACGCCTTCCCTGTGGAGCGATCTGTTCACGACGCGGCGGGAAGTCGACCGGGTGTTCGACCGGTTCTTCACGCAGGCTGGCTCGGTGGCCGGCCCGTGGGTCCCGGTGGTAGACGTGCGGGAGACGGCCGACACGATCGAGGTCCTTGCCGAGCTTCCCGGTCTGGCCGCTGGGGATGTCGAGGTGAACGTCGAGAACAACATCCTCACGATCGCGGGGGAGAAGAAGCAGGAGGTGTCCGAGGGCGACGCCGACGCCGAGTACCATCTGGTGGAGCGGCGCTGTGGCCGCTTCGAGCGGAGCTTCACGCTGCCGCGCACGGTGAAAGCGGATGCCATCGGCGCGCGGTTCGAGAACGGCCTGCTCACGGTGGCGCTGCCCAAAGCCGAGGCGGCCAGGCCGCGGCGCGTCGAGATCAGGACGAAGTAGCCGCCGGATCCACGACCTGCGGGCGGCTCCCGGAGGGAGCCGCCCGCGTCCGCGTCCCTACCTCGCGACCGGTGCCTCGCGCTCGACGCCGGCGTCCGCAGGGGCGCCCGCGTCGCGATTCGTGCGGACCATGCGCGAGTAGAGCGTGATCTCCCGGTCGAACAGGAAGCGGAACAACAGGCGGGTCCAGGACATGTGATGCTTCAGCGACTCGTACGACTCCGGCGCGGCGCGGCGGACGTCCGGCAGGCGGTTCCACGGCACCGAGGGGAAGTCGTGGTGCTCGTTGTGGTAGCCCACGTTGAGCGCGATGCGGTTCAGCGGTCCATAGTAGCTGTACGTCTCCTGCTCCTCACTCCCCACGAGGAAGTGTCGCTGGATCCAGCGTGCGCCCACCGGATGCAGGCCGATGCCGAAGAACAATGAGAGCACCAGGTACGCAAGCGCTGCGGGCCCGAGCACCACGAAGACGGCCACGTCGAACGCGAGCTGCAAGACGGTGTTGACGACCAACCAGCCGTCCCAAAAGGGAATCTCCTTGAGACGCAGCGGGCGGAGCCCCTCGACCACGGGGAACAGGGCGAGCCACAGCGCCTTGCGCCACGGCGAGCGACCCACGAGGCGCGCTTCCCACAGACTGGGCAGGTCGCCGTCGAGCGCGTAGACGCCCTGATACGTGTGGTGCTTGAGGTGGTACTTGGTGAACGAGACGGAGGCGGGGACCGCGAGCGGCAGGTTCGCCAAGAGTCCGGCGAGGATGTTGGGCGTCGTCCGGCGAAAGACCAGCTTGTGCGTGCACTCGTGAATCACGACGAACAGCGTGTGGTTGGCGAACGCGCCCACGAGATACGCCACCGCGACCACGACCCACCAGGGCTGGGCGCGCACCAGGTAGGCGACGGCGATCTGGAGGACTACGATCCCGAGCGCGAGCCAGAAGGTCGCGGGGTTCTTGCCGATCAGCCCGCGGATTTCGGGATGCTGGCGCAGAATCGTCTTGGTGCGACCGTGATGGGGCTCGGGGAGGGAGGAGTGCGTGAAGTCCGGCTCGTGGGATGACAAAGAGCCTCCGGGCATTACGGCTGCGCTATGCGAGGGATCCGAAGCGGGGCTCTGCCGAGCGGCCGCGTGGCACGACAAGACTGCGCGGTCCGGGCTGGACCGGGAATTCCGAGCTGGATGATGGTATAAGGTATCGGGCGCCCGGCGCCGGGGGAACCCCTGGTGCCGCCGGGGATGCCAGCCATGGATATCACAGGTGGGGCTCCTCGGTTTCGGCGTGGAGTGCCCGTTGGAGCTGCACGAGGCCCTGGCGCGGGCCGATGACCATGAGCCGGTCGTGCGCGCGGAGGACGGAGCCCGAGCCGGGCAGCTCAGTGCTGCGCATGCCGCGAACCGGATCGTGGCGCGCGATCTGGAGGATGTGCACGCCGAACGCGGAGCGGGCCGCGATATCGCCGATGGTCCGGCCGTCGAACGCGGAGGGGACGATGAGCGTCCGGATCGCCACGCCCGTGGGCAGCTCGACGTAGGTGCCGCGCTCCTCGCCCGCCGCGTCGGGCACCGTGAAGCGCGCGAGCAGCTGCCCCTTCTGCAGGATCTCCTGGCTGTAGATCCCGATCAGGTCGCGCTGGGACACCCATCCGATGAGTTTGCGCGACTCCGCGTCCTGGAGCACCGGCAGGCGCTCGGCGCGCTGGCGCCAGAACCGCTCCATCACGTCGGCCAGCGACTCGTTCGGCGTCACCACCTCGAACGGCTCGGCCAGATCGGCCGCGATCACGACTTCGAGACCCACGCCCGCGGCCAACACGTCCTTGATGGCATGGAGGGAGATGGTTCCCACAAAGCGTCGCTCGTCATCGACGACGAAGAGCAGGCTGCGCGGCCTCGAGAGGAAGTACTCGACCACCTTGCTGAACGAATCGCGCTCGTCGACCGCCTCCACGTCATCGTGCATCACGTCGGCCACCCGGAGCGATTTCATCACGGCGGCCTCCGGGCCGGTGGGCAGCACGACGCCGCGCCGGCGCAGGGCATCGAGATGCAGCGGCTCGCGCTTGATCCGCCGCGCCACGAAGTTGCTGACGATGCAGACGAGCATCAGCGGGAGAATGATCGGGTACGAGTTGGTCTGCTCGAAGATCATCATGATCGCCATGATCGGGGCGTGCGTGACGCCGGCCAGCACGGCGCCCATCCCGACCAGCGAGTACGCGCCGTACTCGGCCGTATGGGCGGGGAACCAGCTATGCACCGCGTACCCGAACGCGCCGCCCAGAAACGCCCCCAACATCAACGTCGGCGTGAAGATCCCGCCCGACCCGCCGCTGCCGCGCGTGATCGCCGTGGCCAGCAGCTTCACGAAGGGCAGAACCAGTAGCAGGGTGAACGGCAGCTGCTCGTGGAGCGCCAGGTTGACCGCTTCGTAGCCGTTGCCGTACACATAGGGGAACGCGACGCCGATGGCGCCCAGCAGCGCGAAGCCGATGGCGGGCTGTGCCCAGCCGACACGCCGCAGCTTGCGAAAGGCGTCGTCCACCCACGCGATGCCCTTGATCGTCAAGACGGCGAAGGCCCCGCACAGCACGCCGAGCGCGAGGTAGCCGAGCAGCTCCCAGGGCGAGACCAGCTCGTAGGCCGGGATCACGAAGCGGGGCAGGTTGCCCATGGCGCCGCGGAAGATCAGCGTCGAGAGGACCGAGGCGATCACCACCGGCCCGAAGATCTCGAGGGCGAACCGGCCGATCAGGATCTCCATCACCAGAATCGTGCCGCCGATGGGCGCGTTGTAGACGGCCGAGATCGCCGCCGCCGTCCCGCAACACACCAACACCTGGACCTGCTGCGTGCTCAGCGAGAACAGGCGGCCCAACCGCGACCCCAGCGCGGCCGCGAAGTCGATCATCGGGCCCTCGCGACCGAGCGAGCCGCCGGACGACACGGTGAGCATGCCGGCGAAGACCCCCGGCAGTTCCTCGCGGAACGAGATGTGACCGCCGCGCAGCGCGAGGGCGTGGACCAGGGCAGCCGTCCCGCCGCCGCGCACCTCCCGCTTCACCAGCCAGGCCACGAGCCCGACCGCCGCGCCACCGAGCGTGGGAATCAGCAGCCGCCGCCACCAGGGAGCGGCCATGGCGCTCGCCAGCAGACTGTCCCCGCCGCCCCACAGCCGGTGCTGGAGCAGGGCCATCAGGTGGGCGATCGAGACCGCGGCGACGCCGGTCAGGACGCCAATGGTGGGGATGAGGAGGAGGTAGGCATTCTCGGCCGGCGTCCGTTTAGCCAGCTGCGTGCGCAGGGCCTGCTGGAGCTTCGCGAGAATGGTCATGCCTCACTCTCAAACAGAGGCACCTTGGTTCGCCGCCGGCGAACCAGGTGCCTGGGCAGGACTCCGGAGGAGGGACTCGAACCCCCGACCCGGCGGTTAACAGCCGCCTGCTCTACCAGCTGAGCTACTCCGGAATGGGCGCGGCGCGGCGCGCCGACTCGATTGTAATCCCGTCACGCGGCCCCGGCAAGCGAGGCTCGCAGGGGTTCGTACCGAGCTAGATCCGGAGCCAGCGACGCTGCAGGGCCTGGTGCAGCAGGATGCCCGCCAGGAACGCGGCGCCCATGTTCCACATCGCGAAGGCGGCGACCACCAGCATCACGTACGCGTCCTCCTTCTTGTTGCCGATGTCGCGCACCATGATGGCCAGCTCGGTCCCGGCGAAGAACAGGATCACGCCCAGCACGGCCTTGGGGAAGACCTGGAACAGGAGCCCCACCGCGTGACTGAAGAAAAGGGCGAGCGCCAGCAGGATGCCGCCCAGCATGACCAAAGAGCCGCCGGTGCGGGCGCCGAACCGCACGTGGCCGGCCATGCCGCCGGCGCCGTGACAGAGCGGGACGCCGCCGAACGGCGCCGCGAGCAGGTTCAGGAGTCCCTGAGAGACCGCCATCATGCGGTCGCTCACGGGGCGCTCGGGGAACAGCTCGTTGTTCTCGACCCGGATCGCAATCACGGCGTTGCCGATGGTGAGGGGCAGCTGCGGAATGGCGAGCACGACCGTCCCGGCCAGGAAGTCGCTCCAGGTCATCCGGCCGAAGCTGAAGTCGGGCAGGCGGAGGGCGGGCCGCATTGCGAGGACGTGTCTCATGCCGGCCGGATCGAGCAGAAACGCGGCCACGGTGCCCAGGACCAGCAGGGCGAACATCGCCGGGACGCGCCCGTGGGTGAGCAGCAGGAGCGTGACGATCAGCCCGAGACCGGCGAGCCAAGGGGTTACCAGCATCAGCGCGATGCCTTCGCGCATGAACAGCAGCCCCAGGCCGAGCACGATGCCCAGCACGATCGGCTTCGCGGCGAGCCGGGTCGCCAGATTGACCGTCCCGGTGGCACCGGCCAGGAGCCAGAACAGGCCGGTGAACAGGCCTGCGCCCCAGATCATGCCGGGGCTGATCGCGGCGCCGGTGGCGATGGCCGCGCCGCCGATGGCTTTCATGGGCTGCACGGGGATCGGGGTCTTGTAGTAGAGGCCGACCAGGATCTGGCACAGGCCGAACCCGAACAAGATGCCCAGCGGGTCGACGTGGGCGACGGCGATGTAGCCGACCACGAACGGGATCAAGGTGCCGAGATCACCGAAGGCGCCGGCCAGCTCGACGAAGTCGTAGCGGTTCCGGCCGATGGCCCAGCGGCGGTGCCACGGAATCGCGGTCACGAGCGCCGTCTCCTCAAGTGGCGTCATGGCAGTGGCTCAGCGGTGGGGGTTGCCGTAGCTGCCGCAGCCGCGGTCTGGCGGAACGCGTCCCCAAGGTAGCGTCCCGTATGCGTCTCCGCCCGCGCGACGTCCTCGGGCCGGCCGGCTGCGACGAGGCGCCCGCCGGCGTCGCCGCCTTCCGGACCGAGCTCGATCACCCAGTCCGCCCGCTTGATCACGTCGAGGTGGTGCTCGATCACGATCACGGTATGGCCCTGATCCACGAGCCGGTCGAGCACCTTGAGCAGCGTGCGGATGTCCTCGAGGTGGAGGCCGGTCGTGGGCTCGTCCAGGATGTACAGGCGATGCGCGCCGTGCCCGGCGCCGGCCGCCAACTGGCGCGCGATCTTGAGGCGCTGGGCCTCGCCGCCCGACAGCGTGGTCGCCGGCTGGCCGAGGCGGAGATATCCCAGTCCAACCTGCTGCAGGTGCCACAGAGCCTTGCCGAGCCGCGCCTGATGCCGAAAGCGGGCGATCGCCTCGTCGACGGTGAGCTCCAGGGCGTCCGCGATCGAGAGGCCCTTGATCCGGACGTCGAGCACCTCCGGCTCGAAGCGCGTGCCGGCGCACGCCTCGCACGGCACGAAGACGTCAGCGAGGAATACCATCTCCACCTGGATGTGTCCCGCCCCCTCACAGGCGCGGCAGCGCCCCCCGTCGGCCGCGTTGAAGCTGAACGTGCCGGCGTCGTACCCCCGGGCGCGGGCCAGCGGCTGATCGGCATACAGGGCCCGGACCTCGTCGAACGCGCGGATGTAGGTGACGGGGTTCGAGCGCGGCGTCCGGCCGATCGGCGACTGGTCGATCAGCACGACGTCATCGAGCGCTTCCCAGCCGGTAAGCTGTCGAACCTCCCCCACCGGCTCGCCGAGGTGCTCCTTGGCGCCATGGGAGCCCTTGAGCCGAGCGGCGAGCTGGCGGTAGAGCACGTCGTGCACCAGCGTGGACTTCCCCGAGCCCGACACGCCGGTCACCGTGGTGAGCGCGGCGAGGGGGAACCGCACGTCGAGGCCGCGCAGGTTGTGCAGCGTTGCCCCGTCCACCACGAGCCACTGGGTGCCGACGTGGCGGCGGGTGGACGGCAGCGGGATCGTGCGCCGGCCGTCGAGGTATTGGCCGGTCAAGGTGCCGGCGGCGGCCGCCCCATCGACCGGGCCGCTGTACACCAGCTCGCCGCCGTGCTCGCCGGCTCCGGGCCCGAGCTCGATCATGTGGTCGGCGATGCGGATGGCGGCCGGATCGTGCTCGACGACGACCACGGTGTTACCCGCGCTGCGCAGCCGGAGCAGCAGGTCGAGCAGGCGCCCCATGTCCCGCGGGTGGAGGCCGATGGACGGCTCGTCGAGGACGTACAGCGTGTCGACCAGCTGCGAGCCGAGCGCGTTGGCGAGGGCGATGCGCTGGGCCTCGCCGCCGGACAGGGTTCGCGTGAGGCGGTCGAGCGTCAGATACCCGAGTCCCACGTCGCGCAGGTAGCTCACCCGGGCCGCGAGCTCGCGCAGCACCGTCGCGGCGACGTCCCGCTCGAACGGGGTGAGGGCGAGCCGCTCGAGCCAGTCCGCCAGCCCGTCGGCCGTGAGCGCCACGATCGCGCCGAGGGAAGCGTCTCCCACGCGGACGGCCAGGGCCTCGGCGCGCAGGCGCGCGCCGCCGCAGGCGGGGCAGGGGAGCGCCTTCTGGTACTGCCGCAGGAACACGCGGATGTACTGCTTGTAGCGCTTGCGCTCGAGCGCCCGCAGGAACGGGAACATCCCGACGAAGCGGCCCGCCTTCTCGTGCAGCAGGAAGCGGCGGTCCGTCGCGGCAATCTCGCGCCAGGGCCGCTCCCAGGAGATGCCGCGTTTGCGGGCGGTATCGCGCAGCAGGCGCCGGCGGCCGACGTACCGCGGCTTGGTCCACGGGTCGAGCGCGCCGTCCGCCAGGCTGCGGTCGGGGTCGGGGACGATGAGGGACTCGGCGTACTCGAGCACGGCGCCGAACCCGTTGCAGCCCGGACACGCACCGGCCGGGTTGTTGAACGAGAACAGCGCCGGGGTGAGCCGCGCGGCGGGCGTGCCGCACCGCCGGCAGCGCGGGTGCCGGGAGAACTCGAGGACATCGGCGCCAGCGAGCACGCGCGCCGAGCCCTCGCCCTCCCCGAACGCGAGGCCGAGGGAATCGGCGAGCCGCGTCTGCTGCGACGCGGTCACGCGGATCCGGTCCACCACGACCAGCACGTCGACCTGATCGAGCCGGAGGTCGGGTGGAAGGGCATCGAGCCGGATCACGCTCTCCGTCTCCCCCTGGCCCGTCGTGGCCGGCACCAGCACGCGCGGGAATCCCATCGCGGTGAGGTTCTCGACGATGAGGTCGTGACTGGTGTGCGCGGACTGCGGCAGCGGAAACGTGACGAGCACGTCGCGCCCGTCGAGCGTCGCGATGACCTTCTCGGCGGCGGTCGTCGGGGAGTCGAGGGTCACCGGCTCGCCGCAGCGGTGGCAGTGTGGCCGGCCCACGCGGGCCCACAGGAGGCGCAGATAGTCGTGGATCTCGGTCGCGGTTCCGACCGTCGAGCGGCTCGACGTGGTCGGGTTCTTCTGCTCGATGGCGACGGCGGGCGAGATGCCTTCGAGGCGATCCACGGCCGGCTTCGGCATCCGGTCGAGGAACTGCTTGGCGTAGGTGGACAGCGACTCGACGTAGCGCCGCTGGCCCTCGGCATAGAGCGTATCGAAGGCGAGCGAGCTCTTCCCCGAGCCCGAGGGTCCCGTGATGACGGTGAGCGCGCGACGCGGGATCTCGACGGTGATTCCCTTGAGATTGTGCTGGCGGGCGTTGCGCAGGATGACGGCGTCGGCCGACATGCGGGAAGCATAGCCGGGCCCCGCTCGGCGCAACAAGGCGTTGCCGGAACCGTCTTCCGGGCGTAGGTTGGCGCCTCATGGCGCTGCTCAACCCCCGCTTGCTCCGCCGCGGGCTCGAGATCTTCGCCGCGATCTCGCTGCTCGGGTTCGCGGGGCTGCTGCTCTACGGGAACAACTTCGAGCGGTTCCTCACCGCGATGGTGACGGTGCACTTCGGGTGGGTGCTGGTCGGAGTGGGCCTGGCCTCGCTCGACTGGTTTGGCGGGGGGCTCCGGCTGTTCGTCCTCGCCCGTCACACGTACCGCCCGCAGTCCCTCACGGGTGCCATTCTCGCCGGCGGCCTCAACACGTGGGCCAGCTACCTCACGCCGTCGCAGACGGGCGGCGGGCCGCTGATGATCTACACGCTCAAGCGGTACGGCACCCCGCTGCCCGAAGCGATGGTGGCGAGCCTGATGACGTTCCTGGCGACGATCGTGTTCTTCGCCGTCGCCGGCCCGCTCGCGATCTTCTTCGGCGCGGGCCGGTCCCTCGCCCGCCATGGGGTCCTCGGCAGCGGGATCGACCTGTACGATCTGTTCCGGCTGAGTCTGGGGGGGTTCGTGACGGTCGGATTGATGATCGTGGTGCTGATCATGTTCCCGAGTCTGGCACGCCGACTGGTGCGGCGGATGGGCGGGTGGCTCGAGCGGCGCGGCAGGCAGGCATGGGCGGGGCACCTGCGAGACCTCGAGGCGGGCGTGGATCAGGCGCATGCCGCGCTGGCGCGCTTTGCCGGCCCCCGCGGCTGGCTTGCGATTGGCACGAGCGTGCTGCTGTCGGGCGCGGCGCACGCCAACAAGCTGCTGGCCGGGTTCGTGGTCCTGAAGATGCTGGGGATCCACGCGCCGTTCGTCGACGTGCTGCTGCTCCAGACGCTGATCACCTTCCTGCTGTACTTCGCCCCGACGCCCGGCGGATCGGGGCTGGCCGAGCTGCTGTCGGCCGCGGTGATGTCGATCTACGTGCCGCGGGCGCTCACGCCGTCGTACATCCTGCTGTGGCGGCTCACCGTCTGCTACCTCACCGTCGGGTTCGGATCGGTGATCTTCTGGCACTGGCTGAAGGGAGCGGAGTCCAAGGAGGCGATGCTCAACACGGGGTAGGCGGTTCGGTTGCCCCTCGTTTGGGCGGTCACTAGCTTTTCCGGTCAGGGCGGAGCCAACCGGGCACGAGGCACATGGCGTTTCTGGAAATCGGGGGTCAGCGTCTGGCGATCGCGCCGGGCGAGTCGGCGATCGGCAGCGATCCCGGCTCGCGATTCGTGTTGACCGGCATGTTGGTCGCGCCGCGACACGCCGTGCTCCAGGTCGGAGGGGACGGGCAGGTGGCCATCCGTCGCGCGGACGCGCGCGCGGAGATCCTCGTGAACGGGGTCCGGCTTGGCGCGCAGCCGAGCCCGCTGCTGCACGGCGACAAGATCGAGATCGGCGGACACGAGCTGCTGTTCGTCGACGAGCGGCGCAGCGGGAGCACGCAGTACATGCCGGTCCTGACGCCGGGCCAGGGTGGCGCGCCGGGGGCGGCGGCGCGCGCCCCGACGGCGACCACCGGTGGACGGCTGGTCAGTCTGACCGACGGACGCGAGTATCTCGTGGCCGACTCGGTGGTGATCGGCCGCGACGCCGCGTGCGACGTGGTGGTGACGAACAAGGATGTGTCGCGCCGCCACGCGGAGGTGGTCGGCACGCCGAGCGGCTACCTCATCGTGGACAGCAGTACCAACGGCACGTTCGTCAACGGGCAGCGCGTGAGCGGGCAGCTCGCCCTGTCACGGGCGGACGTGATCCGGATCGGGGACAACGAATTCCGGTTCTACGCGGACGCCAGCCCCCAGGCCGCCGGGTCGGCGCCGCCCGCCGCCGAGCCGCGCGGGTCGCAGGGCGCGCTGCGTCGCCTGGCGGACACGCTGCTCGGCGTCCGGGGGGTGCGACCGGCCGGCGCGCCGCCCAGGCCTCCCGTCCCACCACCCGGGCCCGCGGTGCCGCCAGTCGCCGCGGGGCCGAGGCATCCGGCGCCGCCCCCGGTCCCGCGGCCGCCGGCCGCTCCCGCGCCCGGTCCATCGGTGCCGGCGGCGTCGGGCGGTGGCCCGGCCCCCGCGCCGCCGGGCCCCAGGGGCCCGACCGGCCCGCTCGCCCACGTCGTGATCCGGAGCGGGGTGCTGAAGGGCCAGCGCGTCCCGATCCGGACGCCGGTGGTCAACGTCGGCCGGGCGGACTACAACGACATCGTGTTGCCGGACGACAGCGTGTCCACGACGCATGCCAAGCTCCAGCGTCGTGAGGGCATCTGGGTGCTGGTGGACCTCGACTCCACCAACGGCACGTTCGCCGACGGCGAGCGCGTCGCCGGAGAGGTGCCGCTTGCTCCGGGCGCGCTGCTACGATTCGGCGACGTCCGCGCGTTCTTCGAGCCGGCGGACCTGAACGAGCCGATCAAGGGCGGGTCCACGAAGCTCATCCAGGCCCTCAAGCTGCCAACCGACCAACCGTAGCTTGACTCCCAACGTGCGCTTCACCTGCGCGGGACGGACCGACGTCGGCATCGTGCGGTCGGGGAACGAGGACAACTACCTCATGATCCCCGACCGCGCCGTGTTCATCGTGGCGGACGGCATGGGTGGGCACGCGGCCGGCGAGGTGGCGAGCGAGATGGCGGTACGGATCATCGCCGACGAGCTCGGCGACCCGGCGGCGCTCGACGACGTCGCGGCGTCGGAGCGCATGCGTCACGCGATCCGGTTGGCGAACGCGACCATCTTCGAGCGGACCCTCACGGAACACGACAAGCGCGGCATGGGGACGACGGCCACGACCCTCGTGCTCAGCGGCCGGCGCTACCTCATCGGCCAGGTGGGGGACAGCCGGGCCTACCTGCTGCGCGACGGCGAGCTGGTGCAGCTCACGAAGGATCACTCGTACGTCCAGGAGCAGGTCGATGCCGGCTATCTGTCCCCCGAGGACGCGCGCACGCACCCGTACAGCAACGTGATCACGCGGTGCGTGGGCGCCAACGACGACGTGGCGCCCGACACCTACATCGGATCCCTCCGTCCCGGGGACCTGTTCATGCTCGCGTCCGACGGCCTCACCGGGATGATCGACGATCCCCAGCTGCATCGCCTGTTGCACTCGTCACCCGAGCCGCAGGCCCTGGCGGACGCGCTGGTCACGGAGGCGAACCGCATGGGCGGGCTCGACAACATCACGGTGATCGTGGTGCGGATCGACCGGGTGGAGGGCGACGGCGGCTCGCCGTGACCGCCGCGGCGGCCGGTCCCAATTCCGACGCCGTGGGGGCAGTAGCCGCCCAGCATCTTGGCCCGCTGCTGTACGCCCTCGAGGTGTGCGCGGTCGCGATGGATGAGGCGGGGCGGCCGGACGACGGGCGCTACTATCGGGCGGTGGCGGCGGAGCTGGCGGAGGCCGGCGGCCGCCCGCGCGCGGCGGCGGGCTAGCGCAGCAGCGCCCGGTCCGCGGCCAGGTGGGCCTCGACCTCCACCGCGGATTCCTCCAGCAGCGTCACCATTCCCTGCGGCGCCACGGCGAGCGGAGCGCCGGCGTACAACCGGAGCCGCCGCGCGGTGGTGTGGAGCGCGTCGGCGACCTGCAGGATCCCGAGTCGCGCCGGCGCCACGGTGCCGTCCCGCGCGAGCACGGGCACGTCTCCCGACAGCATCGCAGGCTTGGCGGGGAAGTCGAGCAGCAGCTCACCGGGTCGGCGGCCGCACTCCACCGCGAGCCGGTCTTCCACGCGGGCCGTGAGGTCGGGATCCTCCGCCACCCAGGTCCCCGCCCCCGGAGGAAGCTCCGCAGCCGGCAGGTCGAGCACCCGCTTGAACAGCTGGCGCCGCCGCAGCCGCTCGGCGAGCGGCGCATCCGGCAATGTCCGCAGCCGCTCCATCAGCGCCTCGTCCGAGGCCTGCGCGATCCACGCGGGATCGAGCACGGCGCGCGCCAGCGCGCTCCGCACGACGCGCTTGAACATCACCGTGGCGCTGCGCACGGCGTGGTGCCAGTACACGTTGCGGTACATCTGGTACTTCGCAAACAGGAGGGACTCGAGCGCGCTCACGCCCTTCTCGTGCAGCCCGACCGTCTGGCCCGCCGCGCCCGGCACGAGGGTGAGCGAGTGGAGCAGGCGGTCCACGTCCACCGTGCCGTACGGCACGCCGCACATCCGCGCATCGCGCGTCAGGTACTCGATCTTGTCGAGATCGAGCGAGCCCGAGATCAGGCCCTGAAGCGGGCTCGGGCTCCGGCCCACGATCAGCTCGGCGATGCGGCGCTCCGCGTGGGCGACGCCGGTCGCGGCGAGCGCCACGGCGAGCTCGGGATGCGTGAGGTGCTCGCGCGCCAGCTGCTCGTGCGACGGCAGCCCGGCTTCCTCGAGCGCGTGGGAGAACGGGTAATGGCCGACGTCGTGCAGCAGCGCCGCCAGCCGCACAAGCGTCACCTCCTCGGGGGCGACACCGTCGAGCGCTCCCCGCTCCGCCAGCAGCGACAGCGCGCGTCGCGCGAGGTGATACGTGCCGAGCGCGTGCTCGAAGCGGGTGTGGGTCGCGCCGGGGTAGACGAGGAACGCGTGGCCGAGCTGGCGGACGTAGCGGAGGCGCTGAAACGGCGCGCTGTCGAGGATGGGCAGCGCCTGCGGGTCGATCCCGATGTTGTTCCACAGGGGATCGCGCACCACCTCGAAGCCGCCCGCCCCGGCCATGCGCCTGCCTAGCGGCGGGGGCCCGCGGCCCGGACCGCCGGCTCCACCTGGTCCGCGTACCGCGCGAAGTGCTGATGGAACAGCTCCGCCAGCCTGCGCGCCGCCGCGTCGTAGCGGGAGGAATCGGCCCAGGTGCCGCGCGGGTCGAGCATCTCGTCCGGCACGCCGGGGACCGCCGTGGGGACGCGGACGCCGAAGACCGGATCGTCGCGCGACGGCACGTCGTCCAGCCGGCCGGCGAGGGCGGCCCGGAGCAGCGCGCGCGTGTGGCTGAGGCGCATGCGATGGCCCTCGCCGTACGGACCCGCCGTCCACCCGGTGTTGACCAGCCAGCAGGACACGCGATGCCGGCCGATCCGCTCGCCGAGCATCCGGGCGTACACACCCGGGTGACGCGGCAGGAACGGCGCGCCGAAGCAGGCGCTGAACGTGGCCTCCGGCTCGCTCACGCCGCGCTCGGTCCCCGCCACCTTCGCCGTGTACCCGGCCAGGAAATGGTACATCGCCTGCTCGGGGGTCAGCCGGGCGATCGGCGGCAGCACGCCGAACGCGTCGGCGGTGAGCAAGACGATGTGCGACGGGTGGCCGGAGTGGCCGCCCGGCACGTGGTTGGGGATGAACGGGATCGGGTAGGACGCGCGGGTATTCTCGGTGATCGCCGGACTGGCGAGATCGACCTCCCGCGTCTCCTCGTCGAGCGCCACGTTCTCGAGGATCGTGCCGAACCGGCGGGTCGCGGCGTAGATCTCCGGCTCGCCCTCGGCCGAGAGGCGGATGACCTTGGCGTAGCACCCCCCCTCGAAGTTGAACACGCCCGTCGCGCTCCACCCGTGCTCGTCGTCGCCGATCAGCCCGCGCGTGGCGTCGGCGGAGAGCGTCGTCTTGCCGGTGCCCGAGAGCCCGAAGAACAGCGCCACGTCCCCGCGATCGCCGACGTTGGCCGCGCAGTGCATCGGGAGAATGTCCTGCGCCGGGTAGAGGTAGTTGAGCACCGTGAAGATGGACTTCTTCAGCTCGCCGGCGTAGCGCGTGCCGCCGATCAGCACCGCGCGCTCGCCGGGATGCAGCACGACGAAGGTGCCGCTGCGCGTGCCGTGCCGCGCGGGGTCCGCCGACATCTCGGGCGCATGCAGCACGATCCACTCGGGCGCGAAGGCGTCGGTTTCGCCGCGACTGGGGCGGATGAACATGTTGGACGCGAACAGCGCGTGCCAGGCGTTCTCGGTGACGAAGCGCACGGAGACGCGATGGGCCGGCGCAGCACCGGCGAACGCGTCGCGGACGAACAGCTCCCGGCCGCCGAGATGCTCGAGCACGTCCCGCCGGAGGGCCTCGTACTGTGCCGGCTCCATCGGCTGGTTCACCGGACCCCACCAGATGTCCCGCTCGGAACCGGGCTCACGGACCACGAACTTGTCGTTGGGGGAGCGGCCCGTGTGCGGCGTGGTGACCGCCGCGAACGGACCGCCGGCCACGACCCGCCCCTCCCCCCGACGGATCGCGGCCTCGTACAGGGCCACCGGCCCGAAGTTGCGATGGACGGGGCCGCGCGGCACGAGCCCGGGCGCGATGACGGAACCGGGTCGGGTCATCGAGCCGGGCGGCGCCGCGGCACCGCGCTACCGGCCGGCCGGCAGGCGGACCGTGGGCTGCGTGTGGTACAGGGTGGTGAACGTCGCACGGTCGCGGGCTGACGGTTCGCTGACCGTCGGGATGCCGTACATGAGGTCGCCGGGGTCGTCGCTCTCGGGGATGAGGCCCAGGGTGTGCCCGAGCTCGTGGGCCGCCACGATGCGGAGGCACGCCTGCGTGTCCGACGTCGACCCCAGGGCGCGCCGCCTGAGGGTCGTCCGGAACGGGAGCACGATGGTCGTGTCGAGGTTGATCCCCCAGGCCGTGCCGGCGCTGCAGGAGAGGACGGCGCCCGGGCCCGGTACCTCGGGGGCTCCCATCGTGACGATCACGTCGGCCCGCGTCGAATCCGCCACCAGCACCCCACGGAATTCGCCGTAGATGGCGACGCTCTCCCAGAGTCGCAGGCCGTGCGCGACATCGGAGGGCAGGTCGCCGTTGGGCTCGACCCAGACGCGCACCGGCAGGGCGGAGGACGGCCAGTGAAACACCGCCACGAACCCACTCGGGATGGTGTAGGCGAACTGGTAGGGCACCGGCCGCTCCGGCATGCCCACGTCGGCGCAGCCGGTCAGTGCCAGCAGGGCGAGCGCGAGGCGAGGCGTCATGGAGGCCGTACCGGCGGAGCGATCGACGGCGTCGTGTGGTAGAGCGTGGCGACCGTGGCCCGGTCATCCGCCGACGGCACGGCGACCTTCGGCGCGGTATTCATGAGATCCAGCGGGCCGGGACTCTCGGCCAGGAGCCCGAGCGTGTGACCGATCTCGTGGGCGGTGACGCGCCGTAGGCAGTTGGCCACGTCCGCATCGCTGTAGTTCCGGTCCCAGTTGATGGTCACCTGGAACGGGCCGAGGAGCGTGTAGTCGTCCGTGGAGAACGCATTGCGCGTTGCGCCGCCGCACGCGTCCACCGGGGCCGCCTCGGTGAGCGGGACGTCCGGCGGTGTCGGCCCGGCGACCGCGATGAGCACGTCGGCGCGGGACGAATCCGTCACCAGAACGCCGGTGAACTCGCCGTAGAGAAACTGCGATTCCCACGCCCGGAGGCCGGTCTCGGCGTACCGCGCGATGGGCCCCGCCGCCGGGTCCACCCAGTAGCGGACGGGGAGGCGGCCCGCCGGCCAGTGGAACACGAGGCCGCTGGCCTCCAGGTCGAACGCGTAGATCGTGGCCCGCGGGGGCGCCGTGGCGACGTCGCACCCCGCGGCGGCCAGCGCGAGCACGACGACGTGGCTAGCGCGCGGCCGCATGGCGCGTTCCCGCCCGGAGGACCCGGCGAATGGTGGCCGAGAGCGCGACGCGGTGCACCACCGTGGCGCCGACGAAGCCCTGGGTCTGGAGCGTCTGCGTGGTGAAGCGGGTGGCGTCGTACTGCAGGGAGAGGCCGGCCGCGAAGCCGCCGCCAAGCCGGCGCTCGACCTGCACGCCCGCGCCCAGCGTCGCGTCCACCGGGGCCCCGTCCTGGAACAGGTTGGCGGTGCGCTTGCTCGGGGCATAGATGATGGCGCCGACCCGCGCTTCGATCCCGATCCACGGCCTGACGGCCCGGCGCACGGCCAGCGTCGGGTGCCACACCGTGAGGCCCGTGAGGGACACGTCGCCGCTGGCGGCATGCGCCACCACATCGCTGCGGCTCAGCGCGACGCCCGCGACCATGATGTACGGCCCGCCGAGCGGGGCGTCGAGCCACACCCCGAAGACCGGGGCGGGCTTCACCTGGACCGTGATCGACTCCACCACGGAGTCGTGCACCAGCGCGGAGGTGAGCTGGACGCCGGCGCGGGCGCCAATGGCCACCTGCGCCGGCGCCGTGGCGGGCGCGAGCCCGAGGGCGAGGGCTGGCACCCAGAAGGCGCCGGCACGGGTCGTCGAGCGGGTCGGGCGCAGCGGGATATCCCTGTGAACTGGGAGCTAATCATACCCCGGACCGGTGTGCCCCGCCACCCGCGCCTCGCGCTGGCGGCCGGCTCACGGAGCCCGGTCGAACGCCTCGCGCGAGACCAGCGGGACGAAGCAGCACGCGCACAGATCGTGCGCCACGGTGCCTTGCGCCGTTCGCTCGTAGACCGTGAGCTGCTGGACGTCGCGGGCGCCGACGGGAATGACGAGCCGTCCGCCGGGCGCCAACTGGCGGAGCAGCGGCGCTGGTGGTCGCGGGGCCGCGGCGGCGACGAGGATCGCGTCATACGGGGCTGCGGGCGGGTAGCCCAGCGCGCCGTCCCCGATCAGGACGGCGACGTTCGCCGCACCGAGCGTCGCGAGGCGCTGCCGTGCCTGCCGGGCGAGGTCGGGCAGCCGATCGATGGTCCAGACGGCGGCGGCGAGCCGGGCGAGCACCGCGGCGTGATAGCCGCTCCCGGCACCGATCTCGAGCACCCGGCTCCGCCGCGTGAGGTGCGCGGCCTCGGTCATGAGGGCGACGATGTACGGCTGGGAGATGGTCTGGCCGGCGCCGATCCGGAGCGGATGGTCGCCGTAGGCGTCGTGGATCAGGTCGGCCGGGACGAACTGCTCCCGGGGAATGGCGCGCATCGCCGCGAGAACGCGGCGATCGGTGATCCCGCGTTCGGCAAGCTGCCGCCGGACCATCTGGCAGCGCTGCTCCGCGAACGCCGAGCTGGTCATCCGCTGTGAAACCTACGCGGTGGCCGCCGCGGGGGGAGTGGGTTAGACGCCGCGGGCCGTGGTGCGGGCGAACCGGGCGATGGCAAGGGTCATCGTTGCCGCCGCGATCACCGCGAGCCAGGCGTAGTGGTCCCACAGCGGGACGAAGCCGGCCCCCTTGAGGAAGACCCCGCGCACGATCTCCAGGAAGTGCCGCACCGGGTTGACCAGCGTGATGATCTGGAATACGCGCGGCATGCTGCTGATCGGGTAGAAGAACCCGGACAGGATGATGGACGGCAGCAGCAGCAGGAACATCGTCATGAACGCCTCCTGCTGCGTGTGCGAGATCGTCGAGATGAACAGTCCGAGCGCGATGGCCGCGAGGATGAACAGGATCGCCGCCGCCAGGAGCGCCAGGGCCGATCCGCGCAGCGGGATGTGGAACCAGAGGATCGACACCGCGGTGATCGTCACGAGGTCGACCAGAGCCACCAGCGCGGCGGGAATCGTCTTCCCGAGCAGGAACTCGGCCGGCGAGAGCGGGCTCACCAGCAGTTGCTCGAGGGTCCCGTCCTCGCGCTCGCGCACGATCGAGAGCGCCGTGAGCACGAGGCTCATCAGCAGCAGGAGCAGGCCCATCACGGCCGGGACGTTGTACGCGCGGCTCTCGAGGGTCGGGTTGTACCATGGACGGACGCGGAGGTCCACGCCGGCGCGGGGGAGGGCGCCGGCGGGCAGGTGTGCCAGGGCGAACCGCTGCACGATGCGCGTGGCGTAGCCCTGGGCGACCGTCGCCGTGTTGGAGCTGCTGCCGTCGAGCAGGATCTGCACCTCGGCGGGGCCCCCGGCGGCGAGCTGCCGAGTGAACCCGGGCGGGATCTCGATCCCGACGACCGCGTCGCTCCGGTCAAGCGCGCGCGCGAGGTCGGCCGAACGCTCGGAGGTGCCGACCACCGCGAAGTAGCCGGTGTGCTGGAACGCGTCGATCAGCTCGCGCGAGACGGCGGTGTGGTCGTGGTCCACCACGAAGGTCGCGGTGTTCGGCACGTCGGTGTTCACCGCGTACCCGAACACCAGGAGCTGAACGAGCGGTGCGACGAAGATCAGCCCGCGCGTCCGGAAGTCGCGGAGCAGCTGTCGTGCCTCCTTGCCCACCATCTCGCGCAGACGCAGGAGGGACAGGCTCACCCGAGCTCCTTGCGGAACGACCGGAGCGCGAGCCCGAGCCCGCCGGCCGAGAACGCGGCCAGCGCCAGCACTTCGGGCCAGAGGGTCTCGAGGCCCACCGCCTTGAGGAAGATCCCCTTGGTGATCGTGACGAAGTAGCGGGCCGGCACGATGTGCGTGATCACGCGCAACGCCAGGGGCATGGCGGAGATGGAGAAGATGAAGCCCGAGAGGAGCAGGGCCGGCAGATAGGTGGTGATCAGGGCGGCCTGGGTCGCCAGCAGCTGCGACTTGAGGGCGGCGGAGAGGAACACGCCCCAGCCGAGCGCCGCCAGGAGGAACAGCAGCGTGAGCGCCGCCAGCAGCAGCAGGTCGCCGCGCACCGGGACGTGGAACACCACCCGCCCGGTGACGACCGCGATCGTCACGTCCACGAAGCCGATGCCGATGTAGGGCACCAGCTTGCCCAGCACGACCTCGATGCGGTGGACCGGCGTCGCCGCCAGCTGCTCCATCGTGCCGCGCTCCCATTCCCGGGCGATGGTGAGGGCGGTGAGCATGGCCGCGATGATGGACATGATCACGGCGATCAGCCCGGGGACCACCATGTTCCGGCTCTCGAGGGTCTCGTTGTACCACACGCGGGTGCGGAGATCCACGGGGAGGACGACCGAGCGGCCGCCGGCGTCGAGGGAGTAGCGGGCCACGATCGCGTCGGCGTAGTTCTGGGCGATCGTGGCGCTGTTGGCATCGCTGCCGTCGAGCAGCAGCTGCACCGGCGCCCCCTGCCCGGCGGCGAGATCCCGCACAAAGGACGGCGGGATCACGAGCGCCAGCCGCACGCGGCCCGTGCGCAGCGCGCCGTCCAGCTCTCCCTCACGCGCGAGCGTCGTGGTCACGGTGAAATACCGCGACGCGACGAGCGCCTCGACGAGCCGGCGGCTCTCCGGGGTGTGGCTGTGATCGAGCACCGCCAGCGGGATGTTGCGGACGTCGAGGCTGATGGCGTAGCCGAAGAGGAGGATGAGCAGGGCGGGCAGCGCGAACGCCAGGGCGAGGCTCCGGGTATCGCGCCGCAGCTGAATCCACTCCTTCCGGGCGACGGCCCAGAGGCGCCACGCGCTCATTCGGCCACCGCCCCACCCTGACGACGCACCAGGGCCACAAACGCGTCCTCGAGCGACGGCGCGATCGCGCGGACCGCCGTGACGGGGCGGCCCGCGGCGGCGAGGCGGCGCGACACGTCCGCGAGGCCGGCCGCCTCGTCGGCAACCATGACGTGGACCGCGCGGCCGAACATCGCCGCCTCGATCACGCCGGGGGCGCCGCGCAACGCCTCGACGGCGCGCGCCGGGTCATCGGCCCGAACCTCGAGCACCGGCTGGTGCAGGTCGCGCCGCAGTCGGTCCGGCCGGTCGAGGGCGATCAGGCGCCCGCGGTGCATCAACGCCAGCCGGTGGCAATACTCCGCTTCCTCCATGTAGTGCGTGCTCACGAGCACCGTGGTGCCGGCCTCCGCCAGCCGGTAGATCAGGTCCCAGAAGCGGCGGCGCGATGTGGGATCCACCCCCGACGTCGGCTCGTCGAGAAACAGGATCGGCGGCTCGTGCAACACGGCGCAGCCGAGCGCGAGGCGCTGCTTCCAGCCGAGCGGCAGCTCGCGGGTCATGCGGTCGCCGCGCCCGGCGAGATCCGCCATCGCGAGGATCCAGGCGCGGCGCTCGGCGAGCCGTGCGCCCGTGACGCCGTAGAGGCTCCCGAACAGCCGGATGTTCTCGTCGACGGTCAGGTCGCCGTAGAGCGAGAACAATTGCGACATGTAGCCGATGCGCTGCCGCACCGCCTTCGCCTCGGTGCGCACGTCGTGGCCGGCCACGCGGGCGGTGCCCTCGGACGGGCGCAGCAGGCAGGTGAGCAGCTTGATGGTGGTCGTCTTGCCCGCGCCGTTCGGGCCGACGAAGCCGAAGATCTCGCCGGTCCCGACCCCGAACGACACGTGGTCCACCGCCACGAAGTCGCCAAACCGGCGCGTGAGGCCGTCCACGACGACGGGGTCAGGCATGGACGGGCTCCCGATCGCGCACGACGGCGATGAACACGTCCTCGAGCGACGGCTCGATCGGCCCGTCCGCGAGGACCGCGACCCCACCGCCGGCGAGCGCGGCCCGGGCGGTGGGCCAGTCGCGGGCCGGATCGTCGAGGGCCACGTGCAGCGCGTCGCCGAACAGGGTGGCGTCCCGCACGAACGGGAGGGCGATAAGCAGATCGCGGGCCCGGCGCGGTGCGTCCGTCCGCACGGTGAGCAGCCGCCCGCTGAGTCGCGCCTGCAGCGCCGGGGGCGTGTCGAGCGCGAGCAGGCTCCCGGCGTGGAGCAGCGCCACCCGATCGCAGCGCTCCGCTTCGTCGAGATAGGAAGTGGAGAGCAGCGTCGTCATGCCGGCCGCCACCATCTCGTGGACGATGAGCCAGAGATCGCGGCGCGAGATCGGGTCGACGCCGAACGTGGGCTCGTCGAGCAGCAGGACCTCGGGCTGGTGAATCAGCGCGCACGACAGCCCCAGCTTCTGCTTCATCCCGCCCGACAGCTTCCCGGCGAGCCGGTCGGCGAAGGGCGCGAGTCCCGAGAAGGCGTAGAGCCGCTCGAGCCGTGCCGCACGCTTGCCGCGCGGGACGAGGTAGAGGTCCGCGTAGAACTCGAGGTTTTCCCGGACGGTGAGGTCGGTATACAGGCCGAAACGCTGGGACATGTAGGCGATGTGGGTCTTCACCCGCTCGGGGTCGCGAGCCACGCTGGCACCGGCCACGGTGGCGTCACCGCGGGTGGGGCGGAGCACCCCCGCCAGCATCCGGAGCGTCGTGGTCTTGCCCGCGCCGTCGGGGCCCACGATGCCGAACAGCTCGCCGGGCGCGACGCTGAAGCGGAGGTCGTCGACCGCGCGGACGGGGCCGAAGTCGCGCGTCAGGCCGTCGAGGACGACGGCCGGCTGGGCCGGACTCACGGCGCGCGCGGCGCGATCCGCACGTCGGCGGGCAAGCCGGGCTTGAGGTCGTAACGCGGATCGTCGACGACTCGCACCTTCACGCGATAAACCAGCTTCACCCGCTCCTCCGTCGTCTGGACGTTGCGCGGGGTGAACTCCGCCTCACTGGCGATGAACGCGATCGCGCCGCCGTAGGTCCGATCGGGATACGCGTCGGCCCGGATCTCCGCCGCCTGGCCGATCGTCAGCCGCCCGACCTCGTCGCCACGGGCATAGATCCGCACCCAGCGGTCCGCCCGGTTGGCCACGGTGAGCACGGCAGCGCCGGCGGAGACGATCTCGCCGGGCTCGCGATGGCGGATCGTGACCTGGCCGTCGAACGGCGCGCGAATCACCGCATGGTCGAGTGCCGCGTCGGCCTGGGCCACCGCGGCGGCGGCCTGCGCGACGACGGCGCGCTGCGCGGTGATCTGCTCGACTCGGGGGCCGGACTCGAGCAGCGTCAGCTGATCCGCCGCGCCGCCGTGCTGGGCCTCCGCGACCGCGAACGCCGTCTCGGCGGTCTCCAGCTGCCGCCGGCTGATCGCGCCGCCGGCGAACAGCCGACGGGCGCGCTCCACCTCGCGCCGCGCCTCATCGAGCCGCTCCGAGGCGGCGCGCGCCGCCTCGCGCGCCTGGCCGATCTCCTCGGTCCGGAAGCCGCGCTCCAGCTCGGCGAGGCGGGCCGCCGCCGCGGCGCGCTGCCCCTCCGCGGCGCGGCGACGGGCCTCGAGCTCGGTGCGGTCCAGCCAGCCAAGCACCTGGCCGGCTTGGACGTCATCGCCTTCCTGCACCGCGATGCTGTCGATCCGGCCAGGAACCTGGAAGCCGAGGTCGGTCTCGGTGACCTCGACGGTCCCGGAGGCGAGGACCTCCCCGTTGTGGTCGCGCCGCAGCGCAACCACGAGCACCACGGCGACGAGGACGACGATGACGGCCAGGGCGGCGGCGAGCCGCGTTGTTCGGGTCATGGGACGTCCTCCACGGCCTGGGCGAGCCAGTCCAGCGACAGGTCTCCGGTCAGGTTGGCGAGCGCCACGCGCGCGTTGATCTCCGCGGCGCGGACCTCCGCGAGCTGGGCCCGCGCGCGGCGCACGTCGGCTTCGGCGCGCAGGTACTCGACCTCGGTGCCCGCTCCACTCTGGAGCGAGAGCAGCTCGATCCGGGCGACATCGGTGAGGTGAATGACGACGGTTTGGGCGGCGTCAGCGCGGGCGGCCGCGTCGTCGACGGCGCCAAGCGCCCGGTCGAGGGCGTCCTCCGCTTGGAGCGCGGCAAGGGCGTAGTGCGCCTCGGCCGCCGTGGCGAGCGCCCCGGCGCGCGTCACCGCGCCGCTCCGGGCGCCGCCGGAGAACAGCGGGTAGGACAGCCGCACCCCCGCCTGCCACTCCGTGGTGAAACCGCCGGCGCCGCTGCCATAGGCGTACAGCCCGCCCAGCGCGTCGAGCTGCGGGAACCAGGCGGCGACGGCGGCCCGCCGCGTCATGCGCGCGCGCTCGACGGCATGCTCCGCCTCGATGAGCCGCGGATTGTGCTGCTCGACGGCCGCGCGCAGCGCGTCGCGCGCGGGGACGGCCCGGGCCGTGAGCCGCACGGGTCGCAGTGTGTCGGGCAGGGCGGGGATCCCGATCGCCCGCGCCAGACCACTGCGTGCGACGCCGAGGCGGGTGGCGGCCGAGATCCGGTCCGCGTCGGCCTGGGCGACGGCGGCCTGCACGCGGAGCAGCTCGACCTCCGCGGCTTCGCCCTCCGTCACCAGGCGCGTCACGCGATCGCGTTCCGCCTCGAGCGCGCGTACACCGCCCTCCTGGGCGGCCAGCACGTCACCAGCGGTCACGACGTCGAGGAACCGCGCGGCCACATCGGCGAGGAGGTCCGCTTCGGTCGCGGTCAGCTCGGCGCCGCGGGCCGCGGCGTCGGCCCGGGCGGCGTGGATCCGCGCGCCCCGCGCGCCGCCGTCGAACAGCGTGAAGCCGAGGCTGAGGTTTCCCTGGATCAGCGTCTGGTCGAACGCGATCTGGCCCAGCTGCGCCTGGTCGAAGCCGTGGATCGGGGTCACCACCATCGGCTTCTCGAAGCGGATCAGCGACGCCTGGGTGGCGAGCTGCGGGAACCAGCGGCTCCGGGCCTCGCCCACCGCGGCCTCGGCCCCCGCGACCGCCGCCGCGGCACCGCGCACGCCGGGGTGGACCTCGAGGGCGCGGCGTGCCGCGGCCGCAAGCGTGAGCGAGCCGCCGGGCGTCTGCGCCCAGGCCGGGGACGCGAACAGCAGGAGGAAAAGAGCGCGTCTCATGGCATATCTGCCTCGGGAAGGACGGAGCGGCGGACGACTCCGGCGACGTGCGCCTCGACGCGGGCGGCAAAGGCCCCGTCGTCCGGAGGAATGGCACCGATGGCCGGCAGGAAGCGCCCCACGAGAGCGAACCAGACGGACTGGGAGATCATGCTGAAGGCGACCAGCATGGGATCGACCTCGCGCACCTCGCCGCGCTCCCGCCCCTCGCGCAGCGCGCGCTCGACGGCCTGGAGGTTGCGCCGGATCAGGGGAACCAGCGCGGGAGGCGGCGCGCCGGTGGCCGCCACCTCGTGGAGGATGAGGAGGGGCGCCTCGGGCGCTTCCCGAAAGAAGCTGAACAGGGTGTGGACGATGGCCTCGAGCCTCGACGCGGTGGAGCCTGGTGCGGCGGCGGCGGCTTCGAGCCGAGTGGCGAGGTTGTCCCCCATGGTCACGAAGACGGCGTCATACAGCGCCCGTTTGGAGCCAAAATGGTACGTCACCGCGCCGAGATTGGCATGTGCCGCCCGGGTGATTTCCCGTACGCCAACACCACTGAAGCCGTTCGTGGCAAAGAGGTTACGTGCCTCCGCGATGAGCCGTGTCTTGGTGTCCATTCTGTAATTCATACGTATGTATTAGTACCAGAGTACGCGTGGTCGGTCAAGGGGTGGTGCAGTGAGGTCATGCTGTCCTGATGGTGGCTGCGGAGCTGATGGTCAGCGGCGGGGCCGCAGCCAGTTGAGCGGGTCGAGCGCGACCGGCTGCCCCGAGCTCCCGGACGCCTGCCGAATCTGGAACTCGATGTGCGGCCCCTCCTCCGACGCCTGGCCGCCCGATCGACCCACCACCGTGCCGCCGGCGATCCGCTGGTTGGCCACTACGGTCACGGACGAGAGGTAGAGGTACAGCGTGTAGAAGCCGCCGCCGTGGTCGAGCATGACGCTCGGGCCGTACGTCCCCATCGGCCCCGCCACCACGACTTCGCCCCCCGCCACCCCGCGCACGTCGCTGCCCGGGGTCACCTTGATGCCGATACCATCGCGCCGCAGCACCGTGTTGCGCGGCCCGCTCGTCCGGCCGAACTCGTACAGGACGGGGCCGTCGGCCGGCCACTCGAGCGCGCCGAGGCTCTCGTCGGTGATCGTCGCCGGGAACGTCGCCCGGCCGGCGGCCACCGCTTCGCGGCGGCGGCGCTCGAGCGCCGTGATCAGATCGTTGATGTTGCGCTCGTCGCGCTCGAGCGAGGAGATCCGCTCGGTCGCCGCCGCGGCCGTGGCGCGGGTCTGGCGCAGGCTGCGCTGGCGCTCCTGCTCGAGCCGCTGGAACCGGGCCAGCTCGCGGGCGCGCTCTTCCCGGTTGAGACCCACCTGGTCCTGGACGCGGGCCATCGAGTGCCGCTCCAGGGCGATGCGGTCGCGCAGGTGCTCGACCTCGGTGACCAACGCCAGGTCCTGGCGGCTGATGAGGTAGAGGTACTTGTAGCGGCTCAGCAGGTCGCCGAAGCTCTCGGCGGCGAGCAGGACCTGAAACGCCCACAGTGGGCCGCGCTTGTACACCTCCGCGATGCGGCGTTCCCGCACGGCCCGCTTCTCGGTCAGGGCGTCCTGCGCCAGGAGCAGATCGAAGGTGATCGAATCCACCTGGGTCGCGAGGGTGCCCATCTGGCGATCCAGCTCGTTCACCAGTCGCGTCGTGGCCAGGGCCTGGCGGTCGAGGGTGGCGATCTCGACCGTGATGTCCCGCTCGCGCCCGCGCAGGCGGGTGAGCTGGGCCTGCGCGTCGGCGCGCTCGCGGCGAATCGAGTCGAGCCGTGCCTGGTTGTCGCGGATCTGGCGCTCGAGGGCGCTCTGGGCGGTGGCGCCGGCGGCGGGGATCGCGAGCCCGGCAAGCAGCAGCGCGAGCGGTGCCGGCCGCACCTAGACCTCGCGCAGGTGGCGCGTCACGCTCACTGCGCTGGCGAGCAGGCCGAGCGCCGTGCCGACCACGACGATCAGGGCGGCTTCCCCGGCGGAGAAGAAGCGGCCCCGGAGCAACAGGCGGCTGACGATGACGTACGCGGCGTAGCTCAGCAGCACCGCCACGACGCCCCCCAACGCGCCCTTGAGCGCCCCTTCCAGCAGGAACGGCAGGCGAATGAAGCCGTTCGTTGCGCCGACCAGGCGCATGATGCTGATCTCGCGGGCCCGCTGCAGCACCGTCATGCGGATCGTCGTGCCGATGATGATGATCGAGGCCGCGGCGAACGCGCCGCCCACCAGCAGTCCGACGGCGCCGGCGATCGAGCGCAGGCGATCGAGCTTGGCCACCCACTCGCGGCCGTAGCGCACGTCGTCGATGAAGCGGAACCCGCGCACGCGGTCGGCGACCTCCTGCACGTGGCCGCTGTCGCGGAACCCGGGCTTGAGCCGGATCTCGAGGGACGCCGGCAGCGGATTCACGCTCAGGTCGTCGAACACGTCCCGGAACTCGCTCAGCTGCGCGCGGGCCCGGGCGAGGGCCTGCTCTTCGGTGACGTAGGCGACCTCCGCCACTTCGGGGAAGCTCGCGATGTCGCCCATGGCGGTCGTCACGACCTCGACCGGCGTGCCGCGCATGACGTACGCGACGACCTCGACCCGCTCCGCCACGTCGGCCAGCGCCGCGCGGAGGTTGAGCGCTACCAGTCCCACGAGGCTCGCCACGAACAGCGCGAACGCGATCGTCGTGATCGAGAGCACCGACAGCGCCGGGGCGCGCCGGAACGAGAGCAGGGCCTCGCGGACGGCGAGCCTCACGCCAGGTCCTCCGACTCCGCCGCCGCGTCCACCGCGGAGTCGTAGACCACCGCACCGTCCTGCAGCTCGATCGTGCGGTACGGCGCCTGGCGCACCAGATCGAGATCGTGGGTGGCCATGATCACGGCGGTGCCCGACGCGTTGATGTCGCGCAGCAGCTGGAAGATCCCGCGTGTGGCGCGCTCGTCGAGATTCCCCGTTGGCTCGTCCGCCAGCAGGACGAACGGGTCGTTGACCAGGGCGCGCGCGATCGCGACGCGCTGCTGCTCGCCGCCCGAGAGCTCGTGCGGGTAGGCGCGCGCCTTGGCGGCCAGCCCCACCTGGGCGAGCACCCGCGCCACCTTGGGGCCCGTGACGCTGCGGCGCGCGCCGGTGACCTCGAGGGCGAACGCGACGTTTTCCTCGGCGGTGCGGTTGTCGAGCAGCCGGAAGTTCTGGAACACGATGCCGAGGCGGCGGCGCAGCCGCGGGATCTCGCTGCGCCGCAACGTGCGCGTCACGAATCCGGAGACCCGTACCTCGCCCTCGGTGGGCAGGTCGTCGGCGTAGATCAGCTTGAGGACGGTGGACTTGCCCGCGCCCGAGTGACCGGTGAGAAAGGTGAACTCGCCCTTCGCGATATGGAACGACACGTCACGCAAAGCGAGCACGCCCTTGGGGTACGCCTTGAACACCTTGGTGAGCTTGATCACCGCCGCCCGTCAACCCGCGCGGCTGCTGCCGCGCGTCAGGGCCCGCGTGAAATCGGCGATGATGTCGTCCACGTCCTCGATGCCCAGGCTCACGCGGATGAAGCCGTCGGGGATGCCCTGGGCGGCTCGTTGCGCCGGGGTGAGCGAGGCGTGGGACGTGCGCCGCGGCTCGGAGACGAGGGTCTCGACCCCGCCGAGGCTGGGGGCGTGCTGGGCCACCCGCAGGCGGCGCAGCGTCCGCTCCGCGGCGGCGCCGTCGGCGAGCTCGAGGCCCACCATGCCGCCGAAGCCCTGCAGCGTGGCCGCCGCGAGCGCGTGGTCCGGATGGCTTGCCAGCCCCGGGTAGTGCACCGCCGTCACCGCGGGGTGGGTGCCCGCCCAGTGGGCGAACGCCGCCCCGTTGGCGTTGTGCCGTTCCATCCGCACCGCGAGCGTTTTGAGCCCGCGCTCCACCAGCCACGCGGCGTGGGGGTCGATCGCCTGGCCGTAGATCTGCATTAGCCGGCGGACCTCCTCGATCATCTCCTCCGTGCCCGCCACGGCGCCGGCGATGACGTCGGAGTGACCGTTGAGGTACTTGGTGGCACTGTGGATCACCACGTCCGCCCCGTGCTCGAGCGGCCGGAAGTTGATCGGCGAGGCGAACGTCGAATCCACCAGGAGCGCGATGCCTTCGGTGTGGCACAGCGCGGCGATCGGGTCGAGGTCGAGCACCCGCATCAGCGGGTTCGTGGGGGTCTCCAGGAAGATCGCACGGGTCGTCTTGCGCAGCTGGCCCTTCCAGCTGCGCGGCAGCGACGGGTCGGCGAAGCTCACGGCGATCCCGAGCCGCGCGAACTCCTGCTCGAACAGGCGTCGGGTGCCGCCATAGATCCAGTCGCTCGTGATCAGGTGGTCGCCGGGCGCGAGGATCGCGAGGTGCGCCAGGGCCGTGGCGCCCATGCCGCTGGACAGGAAGATCGCGGCCTCCGCGCCTTCCAGCGCCGCGAGGCGCGCCGCGAGCTCCGTCTGATTGGGGTTGTTGCCGTAGCGGGTGTAGAGCACCTCGTCGGTCGAGCCGACGGCGTTGACGAACGTGCTGCTCTGGAAGATCGGCGTGCTGACCGGCGTCTGGGGCGCCTTGCGGTGCGGCGGGCCGTGGATGGCGCGCGTGGACAGGCCGGCGCGGCGCGGCGTCATGCGCCGTGCAGCGCCTGGTAGTGGCCCGCCTGCTCGCGCACGACGTGGTGCGCGCGCAGCGTCTCGAGCGCCTGGCGGGCGGCGTCGGGCGACAGCGCCAGGCGGGCCGCCACCTCGTCGGGCTCCGCCGGGCCCGAGTCAGCGAGGAGGCGGAACGCGCGCAGCGCGGGCTCCGGCAGCGTGCCGAGCAGCTGCAGCGTGCCCGCGCGGTCCTGGGCGACCACGACGAGGGCGTGTCGCTCGAGCACCGGCGCGATCGCGTCCACGTGACTCAGGTCGAGTCCGACCAGCAGGAAATAGCGGGCCTGGCCGTGGTGCAGCAGGAGCTTCCCGACGATCTCGTCGGCGCAGGAGTGGTCCATCAGCCGGACCGTGCTGAAGTCGATGATGTCGAGGTCGGAGTCGGTGGGCGGCAGCATCTGCTCGATGCTGCAGCGGACGGCCTGACCCGTGCGCCGCGTCACGAGGTCGCCGTACACGCCGGCCACGCTCCGTTGCAGCACGTCTTTCAAATCGATCCGGGCCATCGCCCTCACTCGCCGCGTGCCGGCACGATGATCAGCAGCTGGGTGCCGGGAAAGAACGGGAGCTGATCCGCGAGCGGCACGTCGTCGTCCCAGGCCGGCACCATGGCCATGCGCGCCGTGCCGCTCCGTACTGACAGCTTGCCGGACCAGCGGTTGAGGTACCGGCGGATCCCGGCCAGGCCCTGACCGCGTCCCGGGTCGCGGAACCGGCTCATCCCCTGGATCATGGCCGCTTCGAGCGCCGCCGCGTCGCCCCAGCGGTCGCCGAAGCGCTTGGCCTGCGTGGCCTCGAGGGACCGTCGAAACCCGACGCCGGCGTCCGCGACCGCGATCACCACCACGCGCCGCCCGAGGCGCCGCCGCCAGGTGTACGTCTGCACCGCAACCCAGCCGCCCGTTCCCGCGTGCTCTACAATATTCTGACACGCCTCCGAAAGCGCCATCCCGAAGCCCATGGTCGCCGGCGCCTCGAGTCCCAGCTCGTGCGTCAGCATGGTCGCCGCCCGCTCCTGGATGTGGTGCACGACCTCGTGGACGTCGTCCGCGCCGCGCACGGGGGTGACCTCGAGCAGCACGTCGGAGTCGCCGCGCGCCTGCACGCGCGGGATGCGGCCGTGCAGCTCGAAATACGCCTCCGCGTGCTCGGCGAACCCGGTCCGGGTCCAGTAGTGCAGCACGTCACGGTCCTGCGGCAGCGTGAGCAACGGGCGCTCGCGGCCCTGCTCGGCGAGGGCCTGGCCGGCGGTGAGCAGGCCCAGCAGCCCGTACGGCGAGGCCCACTGGGCGGCGTGCGCGTCGAACAGCAGGCGCCGCCCGTCTTCGGCGCCGTAGCTCTTGGCGAACTGATCGAACGAGCGGTCGTCGAAATGCGCCGGGACTTCCACGACACGGGTCATCGGGGCGCTATCTCTCCGCGCAGGTGGTATTGCAGGTTGCCGGCGCCGCGGTGCTGCAGGTTGCGGCCGGCTGCTTCGTTCGCCGCCCGCAGCGCGTCCGCGAGCGGGGTCGCGCGGAGCAGGTGCGCGACGAGCGTGCCGCCGAACACGTCGCCGCAGCCGGTGGCGTCGCCCTCGTCGAGCGCCCGGGCGGCGGGGATCCGCGCCGTCTCGATCGGTCCGGACGGCGGTGCCGGCGGCCGCGCGAACGTGAAGGCGGGCACCGAAAAATACACGCTGCCCCGCGCGGCGAGGGTGACCACGAGGAGGCGGACGCCCTGGGCGAGGGCCGCGGCGGCGACCGCCATGGGCGCCCCGCCCACCAGCCCCATCTCCTCCTCGTTGAGCTGCACGACGTCGAAGCAGGCGAACCACTGGTGCGCGTCGGGCAGCGGCTGCGGGAACCGGTCGCCGTGATGTGAGACGCCGAGCAGCAGCGAATGGAGATCGGCGTAGAGCGGCCCCGGAAAGCCGTAGCGGAGCTGCTGGGCGGTGGTGAGATCGAGCTCGAAGCCCGAGATGAAGTTCACGTACACGGCGTCGAGGTCCCGCACCAGCGGTCCGAGCTCGCGCCACGTCCAGGGCGGCACGCCGCCCGCCAGCCGCTCCGCGCGGCGCTGGGCCGAGGTGTAGCGCAGCGTCACCCGGTTGTTGGGTTCCGGCACCACGATGAACCGGGCGGTCGCCGCGCGGCGGGTGAGTTGGTGCAGGAAGGCCTCGGCCTGGGGGGCGAGATCGCGCCCGACGCGCACGAGCGGCACGATCTCGCAGTCGTCGGGCAGCGCCGCTTCGAGCGCGGCGAGCGCATAGGCGATGCCCCCCCACTCCTCGACGGGCTCGGGCGTCGGGCCGCGGCCGTAGATCGTGTCCCACACCATGGTCCCGACGACGCCGAGCCGTCGCGTCACACGGCGCCCCAGCGCTGGACCTTGAACGCGGCCACGGCGCCGAACACCCCGGCGGTGCCCGGCAGCGTGCCGGGAACGATGCGGCACGCGTCGACGGCGGGCTTGAAGGCGCGGCGGCCCACCTCCATGCGCAGCGGCACGAACAGGCGGTCACCCGCCTGCGTCACGCCCCCCGTGATCACGACGACGTCGGGATTGAGGATGTTCACGATGTTGGCGATGCCGACGCCGAGGAACTTGGCCGTGTCGCGCACGACCTCGAGGGCGAGCTCGTCGCCGGCGCTCGCCGCGGCGTAGACCGTCTGGGCGGTCACGCGCTGCAGGTCGTCGCCCACGTGCCCGGGGATCGACGAGGGGCGGCCGCTCTCGAGCTCCTCGATCGCCCGCTTCGCGATGTTGGGTCCCGAGGCGTAGGCCTCGAGGCAGCCGTAGTTGCCGCAGCTGCAGCGCCGGCCGGTGGCGTCGATCGTCGTGTGACCGAACTCCGCCGCCACATCGGATGCGCCGTGGTAGATCCCGCCGTCGAGCACGATGCCGCCGCCGATCCCGGTCCCGATGGTGAGGCCGGCGACGATGCGCCCGTCGCGCGCGGCCCCGCGCCACCACTCGCCGAAGGTCGCGCAGTTGGCGTCGTTGTCGAGCGTCGCGTCCAGGCCGGTCGCGTCGGCGATGCGCTGGCGCAGCGGCATGTCCCGCCAGCCGAGGTTCGGCGCGAGCAGCACGATGCCGCTGGCGGTGTCGAGCGGGCCGGGGGCGCCGACGCCCACGCCCGCCACGTCCACGCGCGCCCCGCCCAGCGCCCGGCGCGTGTCGTCGAGCGAGCGCTGCACGAGCGCGACCATGCACCGCACGACGGCCTCGGGGCCGGCCGCCACGGGGGTCGGCTCGCTCACCTGGCCGTACAGCGCACCGCCGTCCTCGGGCAGCGTGCCGACCACGATGTTCGTGCCGCCGAGATCGACGCCGACGATCAGTCGCATGCGCCCTCCGCGATCACTCGATCTGCAGGACGGCCAGGAACGCCTCCTGGGGAATGTCCACGGCGCCGACCTGCTTCATGCGCTTCTTGCCCTCGCGCTGCTTCTCGAGCAGCTTGCGCTTGCGGGTGATGTCGCCCCCGTAGCACTTCGCCGTCACGTTCTTGCGCAGCGGGCGGACGGTCTGGCGGGCGATCACCTTGCTCCCGATCGCGGCCTGGATCACGACCTCGAACAGCTGGCGCGGGATCAGCTCCTTGAGCTTCTCGGCGATCTTCCGGCCCCACTCGAACGCCTTGTCGCGGTGCAGGATCACGCTGAACGCGTCCACCGCGTCGCCGTTGATCAGCATGTCGAGCTTGACGAGGTCGTTCGGCCGGTAGCCGCTCATCTCGTAGTCCATGGCGGCGTAGCCGCGCGTCACGGTCTTGAGCCGGTCGAAGAAGTCGAGGATGATCTCGGCGAGCGGGAAGTCGAACTCGAACTGGACGCGGGCCGGATCCACGTAGTGCATGCCGAGGTACTCGCCGCGCCGCTCCTGGCCGAGCCGCATGATGGCGCCGATGTAGTCGGCGGGCGCGGTGAGCCGCGTGCGGACGTAGGGCTCCTCGATACGGTCGATGCCCGAGCCGTGCGGCATGGCGGTGGGATTCTCGATGACCGTCATGCTGCCGTCCGTCTGGTGGACGTGGTACTCCACGTTGGGGACGGTACTGACGAGATCGAGGCCGAACTCGCGCTCCAGCCGCTCGCGCACGATCTCCATGTGCAGCAGGCCGAGAAAGCCGCAGCGGAACCCGAAGCCGAGCGCCACCGAGGTCTCGGGCTCGTAGTGCAGCGAGCCGTCGTTCAGCTTGAGCTTGGCGAGGGAGTCGCGCAGCTCCTCGTACTGGTTGGCGTCGGTGGGGTAGAGCCCCGCGAAGACCATCGGCTTGATCTCGCGGTAGCCCGGCAGGACGGGCGCGGGACGCGTGGCGTCGAGCACGGTGTCGCCCGCGCGGGTCTCCTCGACCGCCCGCACGTTCGCCACGACGTAGCCCACCTCGCCGGCCTCGAGCACGTCGGTGGGCTTCTGGGCGAGCTGCAGGTAGCCGACCTCCTCCACGTCGTAGACGTGCTCCGGCCGCGCGCCGAAGGTGATCCGCGTGCCCTTGCGGAGGCTGCCGTCCACCACGCGGATGCTCGGGATCGCCCCGCGGTAGCGATCGTAGTACGAGTCGAAGATCAGCGCGCGGAGCGGCGCGGCGGGATCGCCCTTGGGCGGCGGCACGCGGCGCACGATCTCCTCCAGCAGCCGGTCGATCCCGAGGCCCTCCTTGGCGGACACGTGGAGGATCTCGTCGGGCGACGACCCGATCAGGTCGTGCAGCTCCGCGGCGCGGCGCGCGGGCTCGGCCGCCGGGAGATCGATCTTGTTGAGCACCGGGATGATCTCGAGCCCGGCGTCGAGCGCGAGAAACAGGTTGCTCAGCGTCTGGGCCTGGATCCCCTGGCTGGCGTCCACGACGAGAATCGCGCCCTCGCACGCGTTGAGCGAGCGCGAGACCTCGTAGGTGAAGTCCACGTGCCCCGGGGTGTCGATCAGGTTCAGCTCGTAGCTGTTGCCGTCCGCCGCGGGGTAGGTCATCCGCACGGCGTTGAGCTTGATGGTGATGCCGCGCTCGCGCTCCAGGTCCATCGTGTCGAGCACCTGCTCCCGCATGCGCCGCTTCTCGAGCGTGCCGGTGGCCTCGATCAGGCGGTCCGCGAGCGTGGACTTGCCGTGATCGATGTGGGCCACGATGCAGAAGTTGCGGATCCGGTCCTGGCGCATGGTGCCGGTAATATACCCTCACCCCTTCCCTCCCCGGCGGGCCACCGCCTATGCTTGTCCAATCCCAGCCCAACCCGGAGCCTCCATGCTCACCCGTCGCGAGTTCCTTGGCGCCTCCTCGGTCGCGGTGCTCGGTGGCGCCGCCCGCCCCGCCACGGCAGAGCCGCAGCAGGCGTGCGACGATCTGCCGCCCTCGATCGCGCAGCTCCCGTCGCTCAGGGACCAGGCCCGGCCGATCACGGTCGCCGAGCGCGAGACCCGATTCGAGCGGGCGCGCCAGCTGATGCGCCAGCAGGGGATCGACGCCCTGATGTTGACCGGCGGCACGTCGCTCGCCTACTTCACGAACATGCGCTGGGGCCTGAGCGAGCGGCTGCTCGCGGTGGTGGTCCCGGTCACGGGACGGCCGTTCGTGGTGAGCCCCGCGTTCGAGGAGGACCGCGCGCGCGAGCAGCTCGCCACGGGTCCCCTGGGCGGAGCCGACACCGAGGTGCTCGTCTGGCAGGAGGACGAGAGTCCGTACGCCCTGGTGGCCAAGGGCCTGGGCGCGCGGGGGCTGGTGACCGGCACGCTCGGGATCGAGGAGACGGTGCGCTACGTGTTCAGCGCCGGCGTCGCGCAGGCGGCGCCGGCCCTCCGCCTCCGGAGCGGCACGCCGGTCACCGCCGGCTGCCGCGGCGTCAAGGACGCGCACGAGCTCGAGTTGATGCGGCTGGCCGCCCGGGTGACGCTGATGGCCTACGCCGCGGCCCACCGCGCGCTGGCGGAGGGAATGACCCAGCAGCGCTTTGGCGAGCTGGTCGCGGCGGCGCACCGCAAGCTCGGCTTCGCCGGCGGCGCCAGCGCGCAGACGGGGGCGTACTCGGCGCTGCCGCACGGCTCCACCACGCCGCAGACGATCCGCGAGGGCACGATCCTGCTGATCGACGGCGGGTGCTCCGTGGAGGGCTACCAGTCGGATCTGAGCCGGACGTTCGTGCTCGGGACGGCGACGCCCAAGATGCGCGCGGTGTTCGACATCGTGCACCGCGCGCAGGAGGCGGCGGTCACAGCCGCCCGCCCCGGGCTTCCCTGTGAGGCGGTGGACGCGGCGGCCCGCCAGGTGATCGTGGATGCCGGGTACGGGCCGGGGTACGCGTACTTCAGCCACCGGGTCGGGCACGGTCTCGGGATGGACGGCCATGAGTGGCCGTACCTGGTGCGCGGCAACACATTGCCGCTCGCGCCCCGGATGACGTTCAGCGATGAGCCGGGTATCTACATCCGCGGCGAGTTCGGCGTCCGGCTCGAGGACGACATGGTAATCACCGAGAGCGGGGCGGAGCTGCTGACACCGCAGAGTCCCTCCCTCGAGCAGCCGTTCTGACGGCGTTCCTCAACCAGCGAGTTCCACGATGCGTGCTCGATGCGGCGTGCTCTCTCTGATCCTGCTGCTGGCGCTGCCGGCGGTCGGTCGGGCTCAGGAGAAGACGCGGTTCACCAACCTGATGCAGGCGATCCAGGCGTCCGGCGCGATGAACGGCGGCTCCGGCCCGCGCAATGTCAACTGGATCGACGGCGGCCAACGCTACTCGTACATCGCGCGGGCCGCGTCGGGCGGCGGGGAGGAAATCCGCGCGCTCGATCCCGCGACCGGCGAGGACGTGCTGCTGTTCTCCGCCCAGGGCGTGACGTTCCCCGACACGAGCGAGGCGTTCGCGTACCGCTCGTTCCAGTGGGCGCGCGACTCGAAGCACCTGGTGTTCCAGACGCGGTTCGTGCCGCTGTACCGCCGGTCCGGCACGGCGGACTACTACGTCTACTCGCTGGCCGATCGCGCGATGCGCCTGGCGGCGCGCGGCGCCCGGACGGCCGAGCTGTCGCCCGACGGCGCGATGCTGGGCTACGAGCGGGACGGCGATCTGTTCGTGTCCGATCTCGCGACGCAGCGGGAGACGCGGCTCACCCAGGGGGCGACGGAGACCGTCTACAACGGCCATTTCGACTGGGTGTACGAGGAGGAATTCGGCATGGCCCAGGCGTGGAACTGGTCGCCGGACAGCCGGTTCATCGCGTTCTGGCAGGTGGACGAGAGCGCCGAGCCCGTCATCCAGATCACGGACTATGAGGGCCGGCATCCCGAGTGGGAGCGCATCCGGATCCCGCAGCCCGGCGACTCGAACCCGCGGGTGCGGATCGGCGTGGTGGACGTCAAGAGCGGCGGCCAGGTGTGGCTCGATCCCGGCGAGTCGGGCGACTACTACGTCCCGCGGATCTACTGGACCAGCCGGCCGGACACGCTCGCCGTGCTGACGCTCAACCGGCGGCAGAACGAGGTGAAGCTGCATTTCTTCGACGTGCATACCGGCGGGCGGCGGCTGGTGCTCACCGAGACGTCCAAGACCTGGCTCGACATCTACGACTTCTACGCCGGGGTGGAGGATCTGATGTCGTTCCCGGCGGGCCTGCACGAGTTCTTCTGGATCTCGGACCGCGACGGCTGGCAGCACGTCTACCGGTACGACTACTCCGGGAAGCTGCTGAACCAGGTGACGCGCGGCGCGTGGAGCGTCACGCGCATCGAGGGCATCAGCCCCGCCGACCGGATGATCTACTACAGCTCGACCGAGGCGTCGCCGCTCCAGCGGCAACTGTACGCGATCCGGTTCGACGGGGCGGCCAAGCGGCGCCTCACCCAGGCGCCCGGCACCCACCGGGTCGACATGTCCCCCGACGCGCGCTACTACATCGACCGCTGGTCGTCCATGCGCCAGCCGCGCCAGGTCGAGCTGTGGGCCACCACCGGCAAGCAGCTCAAGGCGCTGGAGACGAATACGCGCGTGACGGAGTGGCTGGGGACGCACGCCTTCGCCCCCACGGAGCTGTTCAGCTTCACGACGTCCGACTCCGTGCGGCTCGACGGCTCGATCGTCAAGCCGGTGCCGTTCGATTCCACGCGCCGCTATCCGGTGATCTTCTCCGTCTACGGCGGGCCGGGCTCGCAGCAGGTGTACGACGAGTTCGCCGCGAGCGGGTTCACGCAGTGGCTGGCGCAGCAGGGGTTCATCGTGGTGGGGCTCAACAACCGCGGGACCAACAACTACGGCAGCGCGTTCCTGAAGCTGGTGTACGGCCATCTCGGCCGGTGGGAGAGCCACGACTTCGCCGAGGCGGCGCGCTACCTCGCCACGCTGCCGTACGTGGACGGCGGCCGGATCGCGATCATGGGGACCAGCTACGGCGGCTACAGCACGGTGTACACGATGGCGATGTACCCGGACGTGTTCACCGTCGGCGTCGCGAACTCACCCGGCACGGACTGGCGGCTGTACGATACGATCTACACCGAGCGCTACATGGGGCTGCTGGACGAGAATGTCGAGGGCTACGTGGAGAGCTCGGCGGTGGAGCACGCCGACAAGATCACCGGCCACCTGCTGCTGATCCATTCGATGATGGACGACAACGTCCATCCGCAGAACACGATGCAGCTGCTCACGGCGCTCACCAACGCCGGCCGGGATGCCGACCTCAGGATCTACCCGCCCGGCCGGCACGGCGCGGCGTACAACCTGGCGAGCTACGGACTGATGATGCAGGTGTCGTACGATCATCTGGTGAGATACCTGAAGCCGTAGCGGCAGGGGCGGCAGGAGCGGCAGCGGGTGATCCTCCCCTCTGCCGCCGCTGCCACTTCTGCCGCTGCTACTTCATCACCGGCAGCACCACGTGCGACGCGCTCCCCGCCGAGCGGTAGACGCGCTGCGTCGTTTGCTGGAAGTCCGCGTCCTTCGCCCGGAAGATGTCCATGAACTTGCCGGGATTGCGGTCGATCATCGGGAACCAGGTGCTCTGCACCTGGATCATGATCCGGTGCCCGGGCTTGAACGTGTGGAACACGTCGTTCAGCACGAACCGGACGGGCGTCACGGCGCCCGGGACGAACGGCTCCGGCTGCGACAGGCTGTTGCGGAACTTCCCGCGCAGCACGTCGCCCCGCACCAGCATCTGGTAGCCGCCCAGCTTGACGCGTCCGCCGCGGCCCGAGCCGAGCGTGTCGGGGAACACGTCGATCAGCTTCACGATCCAGTCGCAGTCGGTGCCCGTGGTGGAGACCGAGAGCTCGACCGGAATCGGGCCCGCGATCGTGAGGGCGCTCGCGAGCGGCGCGGTCTCGTACACCAGGACATCCGGCCGGCGTGAGGCGAAGCGCTGGTCCTCCAGCATGAACGGCGGGTCGTACCACTGGGTGATCTCGGCCGTGTACGGCACGGGCTTGGCCGGATCGCTCACGTACTGGTCGTAGGCGGGCGCCTTCCCAGCCGGCGCGTCGTAGGTGAGCGTGCCGCCGTCCCGCAGGTAGAGGCTGGTCGCGGTGGTGGGCGGTGGCCACACGTCCATGAAGTGCCACTGGTCGGCGCCGGTCTCGAACACGGCCGCCTCGAACTCCCGGGGCTTGGGCTGGCCGTCGCCCAGCAGGTAGTAGTTGAAGAACGGGACCTCGATGCTGTCGGTATAGAACTCCCCCGTGGCCGAGCCCCACGCGATCGGCCCGAGCGAGTCGCCCCGGCTCCAGCCCCACTGCCCGTGGGACCACGGGCCCATCACCAGGCGGTTGGTGGCGCCGGCGCTCTGGCGCTCGGCGGCGCCATAGGCGTGGAGCGCGCCCCACAGGTTCTCCGTGTCGAACCAGCCACCCACCCACAACATGGCGGGCTTCAACGCCTTGAGGTGGGGCAGCACGTCGCGCGCTTGCCAGAACGCGTCCCAGTGCCAATGCTCCGCCATCTCGTTCCAGAACGCCACGCTGTCGTGCAGCACCTTGGCGTTCGCGTTGGAGAGGGCGCCGAGCCGCAGGTAGTACGCGTAGCCGTCCGGCGTGCCGTGGTCGAGCGGCGGGTCGGGCGTGTTCTTGGGCGCAGGCCGCGGGTGGCCGAACCAGGCGAAGAAGTCGAACGCATGCGGCAGCAGCAGCGCGCCGTTGTGGAAGAAGTCGTCGCCGTGCATCCACGCCGACACCGGCGCCTGCGGGGAGACGGCCTTCACGGCCGGGTGGGCGTCGATCGCCCCCATCGAGGAGTAGAACCCGCCGTACGAGATCCCGCTGATCCCCACCCGGCCGTTGTTGCCCTTCACGTTCTGGAGCAGCCAGTCGATCGTATCGTATGTATCGGTCGTCTCGTCGATGCTCTGGGGGCCGCGCTTGTCGGTAACGTACGGCCGCACGTTGACGAACTCGCCTTCCGACATGTAGCGGCCACGCACGTCCTGCCGCACGATGACGTAGCCCTCGCGCATGTAGGCCCGGACCTGGTTGCCGAGGAACGGCGGGAAGCGCCCCGCCCCGTACGGTGCCACGCTGTAGGGGGTGCGCTGGAAGATGATCGGGTGGCGCCGGGTCGTATCGGTCGGCGCGTAGATCGACGTGAACAGCTTCACGCCGTCCCGCATCGGGATCAGGACTTCCTGCTTCGTGTAGTGGGCGCGCAAGTACTCGAAATCGCCTTGCGGCGCCTGGGCCGCCGCGGCGCCGCCGGTCCGCATGGAGAATGTGAAGCTCTGCCCGCCCTGCGTGAGCGTGCCCTGGACGGTCGTGCCATCCTGGGAGCGGGCCCCGCGGAACGTCGGGTCTCCCGGAATGCCGGCGATGGCGAAGCTGATGCTGTCTCCGGCGACCGTGATGCCCACGAGCGGGAGATCCGTAGCCCCCTGCGCCGGGATCGAGATGTCGCCGGTCCAGCCGCTCGCGCCCTGGGCGAGATCCAGGTCGAACCCCAGCTCCTGTCCCTGGATGGTGAGCGTGCCGGTCCAGTGGCCGGCGAACGTGCGCTGCTGGGCGCCGAGCGAGGCGGCCGGCAGGGTCCAGACGAGCATCGCGATCGAGAGAAGCCGCAGCATACGACCTCCGAAAGAACGCAGAACGCAGAACGCGGAACGCAGAATGCAGGGTGCAGAACAGATGGCACTCGCTGGAAGATGCCGACATGTCCCGGCGCCCGCCACGGGGCGACGGCCGCGTGCACCTCGCGCGCCGGGTCGGTGCCGGGTATGTTGTCCGGCCATGCGCAACCACTCCGTTCTCGTTCTCCTCGGCGCGATCGCCCTCGGCGCGCCGCGCGCGGTGACCGGGCAGGACGCCCGGCTGCCCCACGCGCGGCAGCTCGCTCGCGACGTCTTTGCCCAGCTGATCGAGATCAACACGACGCACTCGAGCGGCAACACGACCGCGGCCGCGGAGGCGATGGCGGCCCGGCTCCGCGCCGCGGGGTTTCCGGCGGGTGACGTCCACGTGCTCGGCCCGGATTCCGTTCACGGGAATCTGGTCGCCCGCTATCGCGGGCGCGGTACCAGGCCGCCGCTGCTGCTGCTCGCCCATCTCGACGTGGTCGAGGCGCTCCGAGCGGACTGGTCGGTCGATCCGTTCACGTTCCTGGAGCGGGACGGCTACTTCTACGGCCGCGGCACGAGCGACGACAAGGCGATGGCCGCGATCTGGATCGCGAGCTTCATCCTGCTCAAGGAGCAGGGATTCGCTCCCGACCGCGATCTCATCGTGGCGCTCACGGCGGACGAGGAGGGCGGCGACGCGAACGGCGTGGACTGGCTGCTGCGGACGCACCGGGACCTGATCGACGCCGCGTACGCGCTGAACGAAGGGGGCGGGGGCGAGCTCGAGGACGGCAAGCGGGTGCTGAACGAGCTCCAGACGAGCGAGAAGGTGTACTTGAGCTTCACGCTCGAGGTGCGGAACAGCGGCGGGCACAGCTCGCTGCCGCGGCCCGACAACGCGATCTACCGGCTCGCCGCCGGGCTCACCCGGCTCTCGGCGTATCAGTTCCCGGTGCGGCTCACCGAGACGACGCGCGCGTTCTTCCAGCGGATGGGGGCGATCGCGGGCGGCGCGCAGGGCGAGGTCATGCGCGCGGTCGCCGCGGGCGACACGCCGGATCCCGGTGCGGTGGCGCGTCTCGCGGTGGAGCCCTACTACAACGCCCTGATGCGGACCACCTGTATCCCGACGATGCTCGCCGCGGGACACGCCGAGAACGCGCTGCCCCAGACGGCCCGGGCCACGGTCAACTGCCGGCTGCTCCCGGGCGAGGTCCCCGACTCGGTCCAGGCGACGCTGGTGCGTGTGCTTGCCGACTCCGCCATCAGCGTCTCACCAATCGCCGCGGCCAAGCCGAGCGCGGCTTCGCCGCTGCTGCCGGAAGTACTCGGCGCTGTCGAACGCGTGACGCAGGCGATGTGGCCCGGGGTCCCGGTGGTGCCCACGATGGTGACGGGCGCCACCGACGGCCTCTATCTCCGGAACGCCGGGATTCCGACCTACGGCGTGTCGGGGCTGTTCGAGGAGATCGGCGACACCCGCGCGCACGGCCGCGACGAGCGGATCGGCGTCACGGCGTTCTTCGAGGGGCAGGAGTTTCTCTCCCGGCTCGTGAAGGAGCTGAGCTCACGCTAGAAGAGGATGGCAGCTTGCAGATCGGGAGTCGGGCGGTCTCCAATCTCCAACCTGCGATCTTCAATCTGCCATCTGCACTCGCGTCAGCGCCCCACGATCTGGCGGTAGCTCTCAGGATTCCACTTCGGTTTCTCCGCCGTGTCGGCCAGCTCGACGCCCAGGTAGAAGACGAGCTGCACGATGCGGGATTCCTTCTCCGCGTCGATCTTGGCGACCTCGTCGCTCGGCCGGTGGTAGTCGGGGTGCGTGCCGTTAAAGAAGAATAGAATCGGCACGCCGCGGCGCGCGAAGTTGTAGTGGTCCGAGCGGAAGTAGAACGCCTCGGCTGGCCAGAGGTCGTCGATCGCCGCCATGTGGAGCTCGGGGTGGCGCGCGCTCACCGCGGCGAGCGTGCTGCCCAGATCCGAGTGCTCCTTCCCGATCACGACGATTGTGTCCTTCCAGTTGCGGCCGACCATGTCCATGTTCAGGTCCGCCACGATCCGGTCGATCGCCACCGGCGGATGTGACGCGAAGTAGTCGCTCCCCCAGAGCCCGCGCTCCTCGCCGCTCACGGTGAGGAAGATGAGCGAGCGCTTCGGCCGCGGCTGCAGCATGGCGAACGCCTGCGCCGCCTCCACCACGGCGATCGTGCCGGACGCGTCGTCGTCCGCGCCGTTGCAGATCGAGTCCGCACCCTGCGCCCGGCAGCGGCCCGTCCCCGCCGTCCCCACGTGGTCCATGTGAGCGCTGAGCACGATGTACTCCTGCCTGAGCGCGGGATCGCCGCCCTCGAGCACGCCCACGACGTTGGGGGCGCGCATCGCCTCGAGTACCCGCGCCTTGACCGTCACCGTAAGGCCGAGGCCGGGAAGCGCTCGCGCGGTGGGCGGCGCGGCCCGCCGGGCCGCCGCGATGTCGACACCGGCGCGCCGCAGCACCGGCGCCAGCGCGCGGTCGCGGACGAGCACCATGGGCGGGCCGTCGCCTTCGCGCCACGGCACGTCCATGCGGGTGCTCAGCTCGAGGCGGACCATCTCCCGCCAGGTCTCGTTCCGCGCGCTCGTCGCCACGAGGAGCGCGACCGGCGCGCCGCGGGCGAGTCCCGCGAGCAGTGTTCGCCCGGCAGCAGTGGGCTGCCCGGTGGCGTCGGTCGGCACGACCGCGATGACGACCCTGCCCTTGACGTCGAGCCGCGCCGCGTCCTCCGGCGTCGCGGCGGTCCCCGACACGAGCACCACGGGGCCCGTCACTCCGTCCGGTGCGTAGCCGCCGCGCTGCGTGACCGCGCCCGCGCCAAACCGGATCGTCGGCCCGCCGCGCACGGCGATGCTGGACGCCGCCGTGTCGAGCTGCGTGCGCTCGATGGCGTAGTGCTGGATGAACGTGCCCGCGTCGCCGCCGGGCGCGAGCCCGAACCGGCGGAATTCCCCGGCGATGTACGCCGCCACCTTGTCGAGCTCGGGGCTTGGCGTCTCACGGCCCCGCATCGAATCGTGCGCGATGACGCCGATCCGCGCCGCGATGTCCCGGGGCGTGATGGCCGCGGCCGCCCGGGCCACGCCATCCTGGGCCGCGGCCAGCGCGGGAAGACCGAGAGCGAGCAGCACGAGAGCGAGCGAGCGCATCGGCGAACGTCTCCTGAAGGGGTTCGGGCCGAGCGGACGGCGGGAAGATAACGCGCGCGGGTCCAAACAAGACGGGCGGGCCGCTGGGCCCGCCCGTCGGGATCTGCGTGAGGCGTCGCCTCAGCCGCGCCGTTTGGGCGGCGTCGTGCCGCGCTTCGGATCGGTCTTCGGCGGCGATGCCTTGGGCGGCTGCGCCTGCTTGGGCGGTGCCTTGGGCTGCACCGTGCGCGGCGGCGTGCTCTTGTCGACCTTGGGGGGCGCGCTCGGTGCCCCGCGCCGGGTCGGCGCCGTCGTGGCCGGCGGCGACTGTGTCTTCGGCGGCGCCTGGGCCGGGGCCGCACGCCGCTCCGGTGCCTTGGCCGGATCGCGCCGCTCGAGCGTCGGGATCGTGGGTCGCGCCGCTTCGCGCCCGGTACCGGGGGCGAGCCGCCGGCCCGCGTCGGCTCCGGCGACGGGGGCGGTGCGCGGCGACGTCGGCGTGGGGAGGATGCCGCCTCCCGGCAGGTCGCGCCGCGTGGCGCCGGGCTCGATCAGCCGCCGTCCGCTCTGATCGACCGGCCGCTCGCGCACGGTGGTCACGTATCCGTCGTTCGGGGTCCGGTCCTTGAACACGTAGCGCGGAACGGGCACCACGGGCCGCCGGTACACCACCCGCGTCGCGTAGTAGGTCCGCGCGGGGTAGTAGTAGGGATCGTCGTAGATCACGATCCGGAAACGCGCGCAGGAGTGCGCGTACGGGTCCCAGTACGGGTACGCCGCGTACGCGTGGCAGCTGTAGCACAGGAACCGCGGATAGTCGTAGTGCTCCTCGACGAAGTACGGCACCACGTCATAGGAGTAGTCCACGTAGCTAGGCGGCACGATCGCGTCGATGACATCGTAGATCGCGACGTACGGATCCCCCGCGACGCGCCCCTCGGTGCCGATCATGCGGTAGTCCCAATGATCGTTCCGGACGTAGCGCGTATAGAGGAACGGGTCGAGGCTCGCGATCGCGAACAGATACCCCTGCCCCGGGTAATCATCAACGCGGAAGGTGTATCCGTCGTCGCGCGGGTCGACCTGGTAGCGCGCGCCGCCCCGGGCGTAGTTGTCGTCCCAGGGACCGACGGGGAACACGACGCGAATCCGGCCGTCGGTATCGATGCGGAACACGCTGACGTAGCCATCCACGTCCGTCCGGAAATACACCTTGAGCTTGTCGCCGCGATGGAGCACTTCGTCGCGGTTCGTCCAGATCTGGACGGTCGGCAACACGGCGCCCTGGTGCCGCGTGAGGGCGGCGGGCGAGATGTCGGCGGTGATCCCCGGAAGGGCGAGCGAGGCGATTAAGATTGGAATCAGCATCGTATACTCCCGCGCCGCACGGTCCTCAATCGGCGCTTCCAGCCAATTGGAAAGGCAGACTGCGTGCCACGGGCGCAGACATGATAAGTTGTTGATATTCAATGCCTTGAGATATCGACCGCTGGGTCGGAAGCCGTTGCGTTGTCCCCTTTCGAGGACGCGGCGGCGGTGGTAAGCCAACGGCTCGACCTGCTCGACCCCTACGAGGTCGCCCAACTGGGTGGGATTGAGCTCACCACGCGCGGCATCGTGGAGGGCTTTCTCGCCGGCCTGCACCGCTCGCCGTTCCGGGGGTTCTCGGCGGAGTTCACCGAGCATCGGCCCTATCAGGCGGGCGACGAGCTGCGCTATCTCGACTGGAAGGTGCTGGCCCGCGCGGACCGCCTCACGATCAAGCAGTTCGAGGCCGAGACCAACCTCCGAGCCATGGCGGTGCTGGACACGAGCCGCTCGATGGACTGGACCGGCGACGCGCGGCGGCTGACCAAGCTGGGGTATGCCCAGCGCCTCGTGGCAGCGCTGGTGCTGGTGCTGCTGCGGCAGCGGGATGCCACCGGCCTCGTGGCGTTCGACGAGACGGTGCGGGCGCTGGTGCCGGCGCGGCTCCGGGTGCAGCAGCGGTGGCTGCTGCTGTCCACGCTGGCCGGGCTCGAGCCGGGGCAGGGGACGGCGGCCGAGCCGGCGCTCAAGCGGGTCACGGACCTGCTCACGCGCCGCGGGCTCGTCGTGTTCGTGTCCGACCTGCTGTTCGAGCGCGATCTCGCGCTGCGAGCGCTGCAGTTCCTGCGGCACCGCGGGCATCAGGTGATCGTGTTCCACGTGATGGACCCGGCCGAGCTCGAGCTCGCCGGGCCGCCGGAGGCACGGTTCCAGGACTCGGAGTCGGGAGAGACGGTCGTCACCCGGCCGCGCGAGATCCGGGCCGCGTACCGCGAGACCGTGCGCCGCGTGATCGACGCGTGGCGCTCGGCGTGCCGCCGGAACGGCATGGCCTATTTCCACGTCACCACCGACACGCCGTTCGGGCACGTGCTGCGGCGGGCCGCGCAGCGGCGGGCGCGGCTCGGCTGAGATGACGTTCCTCGAGCCGCTGGCGCTGCTCGGCCTCGCGGCGGCGAGCCTGCCGGCGCTGCTCCACCTGCTGCAGCGACGACAGCCGCAGACCGTGGTGTTCCCGGCGGTGCGCTATCTGACCGAGACCGAGGCGCGCCACAGCCGGCGCCTCAAGCTGCGCAATCTTCTCCTCCTGGTGCTGCGGACGCTGCTGATCGTGGCGGTGGTGCTCGCCGCCGCGCGACCCGTCGTGCCGCTGCCGCTCGGCGGCGCCCACGCGCCGTCGGCGCTGGCGCTGATCGTGGACAACTCGCTGTCCTCCGCGGCGGTGAGCGGCGGGCGGCGCGTCGTGGACGAGCTGGGAGCAGCGGCCCGCGACGTGCTCACCGCCGCGGCGCCCGGTGACCGGCTCTGGCTCGTGCTCGCCGACGGCATCCCGCGCGCGGTCGACCGCGACCAGGCGCTCGCGCTGCTGGCGGAGCCCGCGCCGCTCGCCGTGCGGCTCGATCTCGGCGACGCCGTCCGCGCGGTCGACGGCCTGCTCCGCGCGCAGCCGCTGCCCGGGACCGTCGTGGTGCTGAGCGACCTGCAGGCGAGCGCGTTCTCGCCGGGCGGGCCGCTCGCGGCGCGCGTCCTCGTGCTGATCCCGCCGGCCCTGCCGGACAATCACGGCGTGGATTCGGCGCGCGTCGAGCCCGCGAGCTGGTCGCCGGGGGGGCGCGTGCTCGTGAGCGTCGGGGGATCGGGCGGACCCGGCGAGGTGCAGCTCACGATGGGCGGCCGGGTCCTGGCCCGCGATCTCGCGGCCGCGGGCGACCAGGTGGTGCTGTCGGTCGAGAGCGTGCCACCGGGCTGGCATGCCGCCCAGGTCCTGCTCACACCCGACGAGAACCGGCTCGACGACGCGCGCTGGATCGCGATCCGCTCCGCGCCGCCGGCGGCGGTGTCGCTCGACTCGGGGGCCGGCGCCTTCGTGGCGGCGGCCGTGGGAGTGCTCGAGAGCGGCGGGCGCGTGCGCCGCGGCCACGAGGTCACGCTCACCGACCGGCCGACGTCGGGTCGCACGGTGCTGTTCCCGCCGGCCGACCCCGCGCTCGTGGGCTCCGTGAACCGGGCGCTCGCCGCGCGCGGCGTGTCGGCGCGGTTCGGGGTGCTGCTCGCCGGCGAGTGGGCGGTGTCGGGCGCGCTCGGCGACGCGGCCGGCGCGGCGGTGTACCGGCGCTATCGCCTGACGGGCGGCGGGCGCGTGATCGAGCGCGCCGGCGGAGAGCCGTGGCTCGTGCACGACGGGCAGGTCGTGATCGTCGCGAGCCGGCTCGAAGAGCGCTGGACCGCGTTGCCGCTGACCCCGGGCTTCGTGCCGTTTCTCGACGCGCTGGTAAACCGTGTGGCGGCCGCCGAGGCGTGGCAGGTGGCGGCGACGCCGGGCGCGGTCGTGCGCCTGCCGGAGCAGGCGGCGAGCCTGCTGCTCCCCGACGGGCCGGTGCCCGTGACGGGTGAGCGGCTCGAGGCGCCGGCGACCCCCGGCGTGTACTTCATGCTCGACGCCGCCGGTGACACGATCGGCGGCCTCGCGGTCAGTCCGGATCCGCGGGAATCCGACTTCCGGCCGGCGGCATACGCGGCGGTGCGCCGGGCCCTCGGTCCCCGCACCGCTCTCGTGGAGCGGGCCGCGCTCACCGGTCGGGCGTTCGCCGCAAGCCGGCGCGTCGAGGCCGCGACGCCGCTGCTGGCCGCGGCGCTGCTGCTGGCGCTGGCGGAGTGGCTCGTGGCCAGCGCGGGCAGCGGCCGCGGGCGGGGACACGCCGCCTGATGCTGCCCCGCCTGGTGTCCGCGTTCCGGGCGCTGTCGCCCTATCGGGCGCTCCGCCCCCTGGTGCCGCGCCAGGGCGGGCGTCTGGCGGTGCGTGGGCTCGCGGGGTCGAGCGGCGCCGTGCTGGTGAGCGCGATCGCCGAAGACGACCCGCAGCGCGTGGTGCTGGTCGTGGCGGCGACTCCCGGTGACGCCGAGGCCTGGCACGCCGATCTCACGGTCCTGCTCGGGGACGCGGCGCGGTTCTACCCCCAGCGCGAAGCGTTCGGGGAAGAGGAGCCGCACTATGAGCTCGCCGGCGAGCGCGTCGAGACGATCGCGGCGATCCTCGCCGCACGGGCGCGCGTCATCGTCACCACCGCGCGGGCGACGGCGGAGCGGACCCGCATGCCGGCCGCGATCGCGCGGGCCCGGCTCGAGCTCGCGAGGGGGGACACGGACCGGCCGGGCCACGTGATCGCGCGGCTCGAGCGCATGGGCTACGCGCGCGTCCCGTCGGTCACGGACGTGGCGCAGTTCGCCGTGCGCGGCGGCCTGCTCGACGTCTACGGATTCGGCATGGCGGCGCCGGCCCGCATCGAGTGGTGGGGGGACGAGATCATCTCGATTCGCGCGTTCGATCTCGACACGCAGCGCTCGGAGGGCGAGGTCGGGCGGGTGACGGTGCTCCCCGTGACCGGGGCGGCAGAAGGGGCGGAAGGGGCTGGGGGAGAGGGTGGGGTGAGGGCCGACACGCTGCTCGACGTGCTGCCCGCCGACACGCTGGTGTTCGTGGACGATGGCGTGACGCCCGCCGAGGTCCAGCGCGTGTGGGACGAGGCGGCGCACCACGTTCAGGTGGCGCGGCGCATGGGGGAGGACGTGCCGGGGCGCGAGACGGTGTTCGTGACGCCCGAGGCGTGGCGCGGGGCGTGGGACCGGCTCGCGCGGCTCGAGCTCCTGGAGGTCGAGGGCGCCCACGATTTCCGGGTGTTCGCGCCCGAGTCGGTGGAGCGCGACATGCGCCGGCTGCAGCGGCTCGTGCGCGCCGGTCCCACGCTGATCCTGTGCGACAACGAGGGCCAGCTGGAGCGGCTCGAGGAGATCCTCGGCCCGGCCGACGCCGGCGGCCCGCGCCTGCCGGCCACGGTCACGCTGGCGCTCGGGGCGCTCAAGGGCGGGTTCGTGCTGCCCGATCTCACGGTCCTCACCGACCACGAGATCTTCCGCCGCGCCCGCCGGATTCGCCGGGCGCGGCGCTTCCGGCAGGCGCTCGAGACCGCCGCGAGTCCACTCTCGCCCGGCGACTACGTGGTCCACTTCGAGCACGGCATCGGGATCTACCGCGGCATCCAGCGGATCGCAGTCGGTGAGGGGACGGTGCTCGAGGTCGCGATCATCGAGTACGAGGGCGGCGATCGGCTGAACGTGCCGCTCTACCGGATCGACCAGATCGAGCGGTATCGCGCGCCCGACGAGGGCGGGGACCGCCCGCCGCCGCGGCTCGACCGGCTCGGGGGCACGCGCTGGCGGCGCCAGCGCGAGCGGACCGAGCGCGCGATCCGCCAGATGGCGGCCGAGCTGGTGGAGCTGTACGCGCGACGCGCGGTCACGGTGGGCTACGCCTTCCCACCCGACGCGAAGTGGCAGCGCGAGCTGGAATCGTCGTTTCTCTACGAGGACACGGCGGACCAGCGCACGGCGACCGACGACGTGAAGCGCGACATGGAGCTGCCGCGCCCGATGGACCGGCTGATCGTGGGCGACGTGGGATACGGCAAGACCGAGGTCGCGGTGCGCGCCGCCTTCAAGGCGGTGCAGGCCGGCAAGCAGGCGGCGGTGCTCGTCCCCACGACGATTCTCGCGGAGCAGCACGGCCGCACGTTCGCCGAGCGACTCGCCGATTTTCCGGTGCGCGTCGAGGTGCTGTCGCGCTTCCGCACGGCGGCGGAGCAGGCCGCGGTGCTGCGCGGCCTCGCGGACGGAGCGGTGGACGTGGTGATCGGGACCCACCGCCTGCTGTCCGGCGACGTCCGGTTCCGCGATCTCGGACTGCTGATCGTGGACGAGGAGCACCGCTTCGGCGTGCGGCACAAGGAGCGGCTCAAGGCGCTGCGGCTGCAGGTCGACGTGCTCACGCTCACGGCGACGCCGATCCCGCGCACGCTGCACCTCGCGATGTCCGGCCTGCGCGATCTCACGCTGATCGAGACGCCGCCGCGCGACCGGTCGCCGGTGCTGACGTTCGTCGAGCCGTGGGATGACGGGCTGCTGGAGGAAGCGCTCGCGCGCGAGCTGGACCGCGGCGGCCAGGCGTATTTCGTCCACAACCGGATCGAGACGATTGCGACGGTGGGCGAGCGGGTGCGGGCCCTCGCGCCGCGGGCGCGGGTCGCGGTGGCGCACGGGCAGATGCGCGAGCGGGAGCTGGAGAACGTGATGCGGCGGTTCGTGGCGGGCGCGGTGGACGTGCTGGTCTCCACGATGATCGTGGAATCGGGCCTCGACGTGCCCAACGCGAACACCATGGTGGTGCACAACGCGGGGCAGTTCGGGCTCGCGCAGCTGTACCAGCTGCGCGGGCGCGTCGGCCGGGCGCATCGCCGGGCGTACTGCTATCTCCTCGCCCCGGAGCAGGTCGATCGCGACGCCGAGGAGCGGCTCCGCGTGCTGGAGCACCACACGGCGCTCGGCTCCGGCTACCGCATCGCCCTGCGCGATCTCGAGCTGCGCGGTGCCGGCAACCTGCTCGGCGCGGAGCAGTCGGGCCACGCGCACGCGGTGGGGGTGGACACCTACCTGCGCTGGCTCGGGGACGCCGTGCGGGCGCTCAGGGGGGAGTCCGAGGGGGGCCTGCTGCCGCCCGACGTCACCTTCGAGGGCGGCGCGCACCTGCCCGACGCGTACGTGCCCGACGAAGACGCGAAGCTCGACCTGTACCGGCGGCTGGCGCGGGCCACGCAAGTTGGCGAGATTGCACTCGTACGCGAGGAGCTGCGGGATCGGTTCGGCCCGCTGCCCACCGAAGCCGACCGCCTCCTCCTCATTGCGGAACTCCGCGCGCTTGGCGCCCGGCTGGGACTGGAGACGATTCTGGTCCGGGGTGACGAGGCGCGGCTTACGTTTCGGGCGGGCGCCAGCCCGCGGCTGGCGGGCCTCACCGCCGCGCTGGACGAAGTGCAGTTCGCCGCCGACGTGCGGCGCGCGGTGCCGCTGTCGCTCCGGCTGACGCGGCTGGGCGGGCTGGCGATGGGAGACGGGCTGGTCCGCGCGCTGCGGACCGCCCTCGGCGAGACAGACGGATCGGCGGTCCAACGGCCGGTCCCGGCGACGTGAAGGAGCGCACATGCGACGGGTCGTGGCGGCGGTCGCCGCCGGATTGCTGAGTGGATGCGGTGGGGCGTTCTCCTCGCGGGTCGATACCGTCGCCCGCGTGGGAGAGTACGAGCTTGGCGTGCAGCGGCTGGCGGAGCTCATGGCGGGGGGCAAGGAGCTGCCGGTGCGCCGCGACGTCGTGGACGGCATGTCCGTGCTCTGGGTGGACTACACCACCTTCGCCGACCGGCTGCTCGCAGGCGACTCGTTGCTCGATTCGGCGCACGTGGCCGCGACGATGTGGGCCGACATCGAGCAGGAAATCGCGAGCCGGTTTCACGAGCACCTGATCGGCCAGTCGGCGCGGCTCGACTCGGCCGCGGTGGACAGCGTGTACGCCGCCGGGGACTACCGGCTCATCAAGCACATCACGCTCGCCGTGAGCCCGGACGCGGCGCCCAACCTCCGCCGGGTGCAGCGCGGGCTGGCGGAAGACACGCGGGCGAAGCTGCTGAGCGGTGCCGTCACGTGGGACAAGGCGAGCGGCGGGACCAAAGACGGCGACCTCGGGGTGATCGCGCGGGGCGAAACGGTGGAGCGGTTCGAGAACGTGGCGTTCGCCCTCGCGCCGGGCGAGATCTCGCAGGTCACCGAGACCCCTGCCGGCTACGACCTCATCTTCCGCCCGCCGCTCGCGGACGTGCGCGACGCGTTTCGCGACGGGGTGGAAGGCCGGCTCGAAGCGCAGTTCGACGAACGGTATCTCGACAGCCTGCCGCAGCGCTGGAACCTGCGCGTCCGGGGAGGCATCGGCCCGGCGGTCCGGGAGATCGGTCGGGACCCGGTGCGCGCCAAGCAGTCCGGCAAGCTGCTCGGCACGTACAAGGGCGGGCAGTTCCGCGTCTCGGACCTGTCGCGCTGGCTGCAGGCCATGCCGCGCGAGGTGTGGCAGGGGCTGCCGGGCGCCAACGACTCGCAAATCACCGGCATCGTGCAGCACCTGATGCGCAACGAGGTCCTGCTCCGCGAAGCGAAGGCCACCGGCATGACCGTGACGCCGGAGTTCTTTCACGGCGTCACGGACACCCTCCGGCGGGAGCTGGCGCTGCTCGGCGCCCTGCTCGGGTTCCCGAACGACTCGCTGCCGGCGTACCGCGCGCTCCCGGCCGCGGCCCGTCAGGAGCTGGTGCAGACCCACGTGCTCGGCTACCTCCAGGCGGTGTCGCAGAACCGCCGCCGGCTGCAACTGGTCCCCGCGGCCCTGGCCGACCGGCTGCGGACGGAGGTGCAGTGGGCCATCGAGCCGGCGGGGGTGGAGCGGGTGCTCGAGCGCGCGCGGCAGATCCGCCTCGCGCTCGACAGCGTGCCGGGTGCGGCGCCGCCGGCGACGCCCATCGCGCCGGCCGCGCCGCCGGGGTCCCAACCCCCCGGGTCGCCAGCCCCGGAGGGAAACCATGAGGACTAGCGCCGGCCGCACCGCGCTCGCATTGATCGCGCTCGCCGCCCCGCTGCTCGGCGCGGGGGCGCAGCAGCCGCCGGCCCCGCAGGCGCCCACCCAGCAGTTCTCGCCGATCGACCGGATCGCGGCGATCGTCGGATCCGTGGCGATTCCCATGTCGCGCGTGGACGAGGAAGTGAACCTGATGCTCGCCGAGCGCCAGCGCAGCGGGCGCCCGCTGCCGAAGGACTCCGTCGAGTACGCCGCCCTGCGGTCCGAGGTGGTCGAGCGGTTGATCGAGGACGAGCTGCTGGTGCAGCAGGCCGCGCGCGACACGACGGTCAAGGTGACGGACCAGCAGGTGCAATCCACGGTCGAGGCCTCGGTCCGCCAGACGCGGAGCCAGTTCAACTCGGAGCTCGAGTACCGGCAGCAGCTGCAGGAGGCCGGCCTGGGCACGCCCGAGGAGTACCGGCGCTACGTGACGGAGCAGGTGCGCCGCGATCTGATCAAGCAGCAGCTGATCCAGCGGCTGCGGGAGAAGAACGAGATCCGCTCGATCGCGCCGACCGAGGAGGAAATCCGGCAGTACTTCGAGGCGAGCAAGGCGCTCCAGCCCAAGCGGCCGGCCACGGTGTCGTTCCGCCAGATCGTGATCCGGGCGGACGCGGATTCCGCCGCCAAGGCCGTCGCCCGGGGGCGGGCCGACTCGGTGCTCGCGGAGCTGCGCGGGGGAGCGGACTTCGCCACGGCGGCCCGGCGGTTCTCGGACGACCCCGCGTCGCGCGACCAGGGTGGCGAGCTGGGATGGTTCCGGCGCGGGTACATGGTGCGCGAGTTCGAGGCGGTCGCGTTCCGCCTGCGCCCCGGGCAGGTCAGCGACGTGGTCGAGAGCCCGTTCGGGTTCCACATCATCCAGGTCGAGCGCCTCGAGCCGACGGAGATCATGGCCCGGCACATCCTGTTCACCCCGGAGATCACGGACGCGGACCGCGCAGCGGCGCGGGCGCGCGCCGATACCGTCCTCGCCGCGTTGCGGGCCGGCGCGGCGATCGACTCGCTCACCCGCCGGTACCACGACCCGCTGCAGCAGTCCATCTTCGAGGACGTGGCCGCGACCGACCTGCCCCAGGCGCTGCAGAGCGCCATCGCGGGCGCGCTTCCCGGCGACTTCATCGGCCCCGTGCCGATCGGGGAAGGCACGCGCAGCGCCTACGCGGTGATCCGGTTCGACGGCGCGCGGCCGGAGGGCGAGTACTCGTACGACGAGCTGCACGATCGTATCCGCGCCAACCTCGCGGACGGGAGCGGCGTGCGCCGCTACGTCGATGAGCTGCGCCAGCGGACCTTCGTCGTCGTCCGTCTCTAGCCGCCCCGGCGTGCGCCCCCGCGTCGCCATCACGCCCGGCGATCCCCGCGGCATCGGTCCCGAGATCGTCGACAAGGTGCTCGCCGCCGGGCTCCCGGAGGGGGCGGAGTACGTGGTGCTCGACGTGGATGGACGTGAGACGAGTGAAAAGAGAAAAGTGAAAAGTGAAAGGAGCGGTGGCTTCACTTTTCACTTTTCACTTTTCACCGGCTCCCCCCGCGACGCTGGTCTCCTGGTGAAGTCCCAGATCGAAACCGCCGTTGCCCTCGCGCTCGCCGGTGAGGTCGACGCCATCGTCACGGGGCCCGCCGAGAAGCACGCGCTCCACCTTGCCGGCATTCCCTACCCGGGCCACACCGAGTGGCTCGCGGCGCTCGCGGGCGGCGTGGACGTCGCGATGATGCTCACCGACGAGCGGCTGCGCGTGGTGCTGGTGACGACGCACCTGCCGCTGCGGGCCGTGCCCGACGCGCTGACCCGCGGGCTGGTGGAGCGGGTCGGCGCGGTCACGCGCGCGGCGCTGCGCGAGTGGTGGGGGCTCGACGCGCCGCGGCTCGCGGTCTGCGCGCTCAACCCGCATGCCGGTGAGGCGGGCCTATTCGGATCCGAGGACGCGGCGGTGCTCGCCCCCGCGGCCCGGGCGCTCGGCGCCGCCGGCCCGCTCCCCGCGGACACTGTGTTCGTGCGGGCACTCAGGGGCGAGTTCGACGCCGTGCTGGCGCCGTATCACGACGTGGGGATGACGGCCATCAAGGTGGCCGCGTTCGGCCACGCCGTGAACGTGACGCTGGGCCTGCCGTTCGTGCGCACGGCGCCGGATCACGGCACGGCCCTGGACATCGCGGGGAAGGGGATCGCCGACCCAAGCTCGCTGCGCGCGGCGGTGGAGCTGGCCGTGCGGCTCGCCGGCCGGCGGGCGACGGCGAGGCCCGCGTGACGCCGCGCGTTCGCTCGGCCGACTGCGCGCACACCGGCCGGCTCGCCGGGCACTCGCGGGCGCTCGGCCTCGCCCTCGGGATCACGCTGCTCTTCATGCTCGCCGAGGTGGTGGGCGGGCTGCTGGCCCACTCGCTGGCGCTGCTCGCCGACGCGGGACACATGCTGGGCGACGCGGCGTCACTCGCCCTGGCCCTGTTCGTGGCGTGGGTCGCGCAGCGCCCGCCCACCGCGCACCGCACGTACGGGTACCTCCGGCTCGAGATCCTGGCCGCCCTGGTGAACGGCGCGGCGCTGCTGGTGATCGCCGGCGCGATCGTCTGGCAGGCCGTCCGCCGCGTGGCCGAGCCGGCGGAGGTGCGCTCCGGCCTGATGCTCGTCGTGGCGGCACTCGGCCTGATCGCGAATGTCGTGACGCTCAGGCTGCTGCGCCGCGGCCACGACCATTCGCTCAACCTGCGCGGCGCCTACCTCCACGTGCTGGGTGACCTGCTCGGGTCGGTCGGAGCGCTGCTCGCCGGCCTGGTCATCGCGCTCACCGGGTGGACCGCCGCGGACCCGATTGCTTCCGTCGCCATCGCGCTCCTCATCCTCGCGAGCGCGTGGGGCCTGCTGCGGGACAGCGTGGACGTGCTGCTCGAGGCGACCCCGCGCCACATCCCGCTCGCCAAGGTCGAGCACGCGCTGACGACCGTTCCCGGCGTGACGGGTGTCCACGACCTCCACGTCTGGACCGTGACGAGCGGCATGGTGGCGATGACCGGCCACGCGGTGCTCGACGATCTCACCCGCTCCACCGACGTCCTCGCCATGGTGGAGCAACGCATGGCTACGCTGGGTATCCATCATGTGACGGTCCAGCTCGAAATGGAGCCCGGCTGCCGGGAGACGGCTCCCGTCTGACGGACCCGCTTGCGCATCGCGGCTGGCCCCGGTAAACTTGCGCCACTCGCGCAGGGTACCGTTTTGTAACTGATTGTTTTTCAAGGCTTTACTGTGTCGTTGCGCAACATCGCCATCATCGCGCACGTCGATCACGGCAAGACGACGCTGGTCGACAAGATGCTCCGCCAGGCGGGCGTCTTCCGGGCGAATGAGCAGGTGGAGGAGCGCGTGATGGATTCCAACCCGCTCGAGCGCGAGCGCGGCATTACGATACTGGCCAAGAATACGGCGGTACACTGGAAAGACACGAAGATCAATATCGTGGATACGCCGGGGCACGCCGATTTCGGGGGCGAGGTCGAGCGCATCCTGCGGATGGTGGACGGTGTGCTGCTCCTGGTGGATGCCGCCGAGGGGCCGATGCCGCAGACGCGGTTCGTGACGCGCAAGGCGCTGGAGCTGGGGCTGCAGCCCATCGTCGTGATCAACAAGATCGATCGGCCTGACGCGCGTCCGCTCGTGGTGCACGACGAGGTGCTCGAGCTGTTCATGGACCTGGAGGCGACGAACGCGCAGCTCAACGCGCCGTTCATCTACGCCTCGTCGCGCTACGGCGTGTCGTCGCGCGCGCTGCCGGACGGGTGGGGACGCGGGGCGGCCGGAGCGGCCGGGGCGGCAGCAGCGGCAGGAGCGGCAGGAGTGGCGGACGGGGGAGGGATGGAGGGGGATCTGGAGCCGCTGTTCCGGGCGATTCTCGACGCGATTCCGGAGCCCACGGGGGACCCCGCCGGGCCGCTCCAGATGCTGATCTCGACGGTGGACTACTCGTCGTACCTGGGGCGGATCGCGATCGGGCGGATCGAGCGGGGCCGGATCCGGGTGGGGCAGGACGTGCTGCTGCTCCCGCTGGGGCCTGTGGGGATGGCGGATGCGGCCGAGGGGGAGCGGGCCCGGGCGGGGCGGCTGTACGGCTTCGACGGCCTGCACCGGGTCGAGATCGCCGAGGCCGGCGCGGGTGAGATCGTGGCTCTGGCGGGGCTCGAGGGGATCGAGATCGGGAAGACCATCGTCGACCCGGACGTGCCGGAGCGGCTGGCGGGGATCGCGGTGGAGGAGCCGACGATCTCGGTGGACTTCTCGGTCAACAACTCCCCGTTCGCGGGGCGGGCGGGGCGGTTCGTGACGTCGCGGCAGGTGCGGGACCGCCTGTTCCACGAGCTGGAGCGAAACGTGGCGCTCCGGGTAGAGGATACCGATCGGCCCGACACGCTCACGGTGTCGGGGCGCGGGGAGCTCCACCTCTCGATCCTGATGGAGACGATGCGGCGCGAGGGGTATGAGTTCCAGGTGAGTCGGCCGCGGGTGATCACGAAGGACGCGGCGGACGGCCAGCGGCTGGAGCCGTACGAGGAGCTGTCGGTGGAGGTGCCCCAGGACATGGTCGGGACCGTGATCGAGAAGCTCGGTCCGCGGCACGGCGAGCTCATGGCGATGAAGCCGATGGGCCACCGGAAGACGCGGATGCAGTTTGCGATCCCGAGCCGGGGCCTGTTTGGCTATCGGTCCGACTTCTTGACGGATACGCGCGGCGAGGGGATCATGCACCACCGGTTCCTGCGCTACGACTCCTGGGCCGGGCCCCTGGCGGGGCGGAAGCGCGGGGTACTGGTGGCGGACCGGGAGGGGGTGGCGGTGGCCTTCGCCATCTTCAACCTGCAGGAGCGCGCGCAGATGTTCGTGCGTCCGGGTGACCCGGTGTACGGCGGGATGATCGTCGGGGAAAACGCGCGGGTCGGCGACATGGACGTGAACATCACGAAGGAGAAGAAGCTCTCGAACATGCGCACGACGGCCTCGGACGAGGCGTTGCGTCTGGAGCCGCCGCGCGAGATCACGCTCGAGCTCGCGCTCGAGTACATCGAGGAGGACGAGCTGATCGAGGTGACGCCGGCCGCGATCCGGCTGCGGAAGCGCACGCTCGGCGTCTCGGATCGGAAGAAGGCGCAGCGGGCCGCCAAGACGGCCGCTGAAGCGTAGGACGGTCGGACGTTCGTCGTCGTGGTGAACCTTAGCGCGGGAGTGGGAGGAACAATGTGGCCCTGGGATCCGTCGGTTTCGTCGCGAGTCGTCGCCGCACGCTATGACGACGAGAACGAGGACGATGTCGACGACTTCGAGGAGGACGAGGAGCTTGACGAGGACGAGTACGACTACGACGAAGACGAGGAAGAGGTCGACGAGGACGAATACGAGGATTACGACGAGATCGAGGAGGACTGGGACGAGGCGGAAGGGCCCAAGCCCGGCAAGCGGCGCGGCGAATGGGAATAGGGGTGGCGCCCGGAGCGGACGGGGATGAGGGTCTTGCTCCTCATGTGGGGTGGTATGGGGAGGGAGGGCAATCTAGATTGCGAGCGCAGCAGGGGCCTGTAGCTCAGTTGGTTAGAGCGCACGCCTGATAAGCGTGAGGTCAGTGGTTCAACTCCACTCAGGCCCATTCCGCAGATAACGCTGTAACGCGCTGATGGACGCAGACTCGCCCGAATCTGCGTCCATCTGTGTCTTTATGCGCCATCAGCGGCTTTGGATAATGCGTTTGACCTGTGGCTGCGGACCGAAGTTCAGCAGCAGACCGAGGTGCAGTCCGGGTGCGCGAAGCGCGTTGAGCACTTGCGTGACGTGAGCCGGCTCGAGTGCCGGGAGAGCCTTGAGCTCGAGCAGCACCGTCCGCCCGGAAGAGGCCAGCGCGCCTTCCCCTGAACCGCACGGTAACGGGGACCTGACGCTCCACGTTCAGGCGACGATCCGCAAGCGCCATCGCCAGTGCTCGCTCATACACCGCTTCACGGAAGCCGGCCCCGAGAGCGTTGTCACCTCGTAGAAGCCACCGATGATCTGGTGGGTCAGCGAGGCGTGCGCATAGACGGCGGGCGTTGGGCTCATCCCGCGTCAACGGTAGGTGCCGGAGTGACGCGTGTGCCATCCCGGGCACGCGCGTGGGAGCATATCAGCGCAGATCAGCGGTTCTGCTCAGTCTGCGGCTTGAGCTCAGTGGTTCAACTCCACTCAGGCCCATCCCAAGTAACGCAACGACTTAGCACCCGGCGGGTTCCCGCCCGGCGGGCCTTGCTTCGTGGGCGCGTGGTTCAGGGCTCCCGCGTGATGTAGAACTCGTACGGAGCGGTCCCCACCTCATTGCCGAAGGTGCCGGTCCCTCGGAGTCGGATCAACACCTGCCCCGAGGCAGGCACCGTGAACGAGCCCGGCGAGAAGAACTCCGGTGCGAAGACGTTCACGGCGGCGTTCGCGCCCACCAGAACGGTTCCCGTCGCCGGATCGATCACCTCGAGCTTGATCATGCTGCCCGGGGGAACAGGAGCCGCGCGGAGGCGATACCATGGGGTCAGCGTCTCGCCCGGCGTCGCAGTCAGGGTGAACTCGTCGATGTCGCCGGCGGGGAGGATCGCTTCGGTGCGCACCGTGTCGCCGAGCGTGTACGCCGCCGGCGCGGTCTCGGGCGCGCGATTGAGTAAGAGCGCCTGGAGGCGGTACGGTCCCGTATAGTGGAACACGCCTCCGCAGGTGGCGTCGTAGCACTGCCTGAAGTAGACGGAGGGCGGCTCGAATACCGCGACCGCGACCCGGCCGCTCGCCGGGACACGCGCTGCCCCCGCGATGTGGTCGCCTTGACCGCCCGAAGCGGCCAGGGTGTCGCCGGTCGCGGGGTCGAACACCAGAACCTGCGGACCGCAGCACGGCGCGTCGGTGCCGAACAGGACGTTCAGCTCCTGGCCCGGCGGCGCCGTCACGCTGTACTGGTCCCAGTCCCCAATGAAGTCCATGCCCTCCGTGGTGAGCGAATCGCCGATGGCGAGCGACGGACTTGCCGTCTCCGGCAGCGTGTCCACCGGCAGAACGGCCAGCCGATACGTGCCCCGCTCGCTCAGTTGGGTGGTTGGCGAGGTGCCTCCGGAAACTCCCACGTTGTACCATCCCGCCCCGAGGAGATCGAGCCGGAGCGTCTGGTGATCGGCCAGCGCGGCCGATGACAGGGGCGTTGCCACCAGCGCGAGTGGCCTACCCCACGAGGTGCTGATCCAGACCTGGAAGCCGCCGTTTCCCGACGAGAGGCCCTGGATCATCACGTTGACGTGCTGTCGCGGACCGACGTACAGGCGGTAGGCGTCGACGTCGCCCGGCACGTCGAGCGCCTCGCCCGAGACGGTGTCGCCGGGCACGATGCTGTCGGGCACCGCCTCGGGTCCAAAGCCGAAGCGATACAGCCACAAGCGGTACGGGCCGCGGAGCACCGGCCGATAGGTGTACGGCTCCTCCACCTGGATGACGTAGGTGCCCGGCGCGAGCGCCAGCGTCCCGGTCAGGCCGGGCCAGCCGTAGCTGGTCGCGCTCCCGAGAACCTGGCCGGAAGCCGAGTCGGTGAGCTCCGCCAGGAGGTAGCCGCCAGCCGCCACGTACCCCAGCTGGACCACGAGGTTCGCTCCACTCGAATCAGGTACGTGGACCACATACTCGTCCACGTCGCCGGGGAGATCCATCGCCTCGGCCACGACCGTGTCGCCAGGCGCGAGCGTATCGGGCCGCGATTCTGGCTTGCGGTTGATTCGGGCCAGGAACAGCCGGTACGGGCCGCCGCCCTCGCTGCCGGCTCCCGTACCCTCCACGCGTAGCCGGTGCGTCCCGTTGGTCCTGACTGCGAAGCGCGGTGTAGCCTGTCCCAGAAGGCTCGTGTCCGCCGCGGTGCTCAGGACAGTGGCGAGCACCGTCGAGTCGGCGTCAACGGCTTCTAGCGTGGTCGGGGCTGAGCCGTGCTCCGCCTGGAGGAAGGCGTTGAATTCGTCCCCGGCGGACGCGGTGAACGTGAACTCGTCCACGTCTCCCGGCAGGTCGATGGCTTCGCCGGCGATCGAGTCACCGGGGACGATGGCTGCCGGCACGTTCTCAGGCCGCCGGTCGATCGGGTAGAGGAAGAAGCGATACGCGCCCGTGTCGCTGAGCGTCGGCCCGTCCGCGCTGACGCGCGCGACGTAGGAGCCCGCCTGGGCCAGCCGCATCCGACCGGTGTTCCGGCTGAACAGGGCCGTGTCGGGGCCGGCCGAGACAGTGGCGAGCGCGGGCCCCGCGCCGGATGCGATCTCGAGATGGGACGGCACCGTCGACTGGTAGAACGCGTTCAGCTCGTCGCCGGCCGCCGCCGAGAATGTGAACACGTCCAGGTCTCCGGCACGATCGAGCGTCTCGCCGCTGATCACGGTCGAGGGCGTAACCGCCGCGACGCGGTGCTCCGGTGCCGGGTCGATCGTGTAGGTCCAGAATCGATACGCTCCGTGAAACCGCGGTGATCCTCCGACGCCCGCGCCGGCGGCCTCGAACCGAAACCAGTAGGTGCCAGCGACGGGCGCATGCACCCGGCCGGTCGTGATCGCGGCGGGCATGCCCGTCGGGAAGAACGTGAACGCCAGCGTTTCCGTCGAGTCCCAGACCGCGAGGGCCAGCGGGCCGACCCCTGTTGCGGCGGGAGCCTCCGCGACCACGACGAAGTCCTGCCCCACCGGCACGTGCGCGGTGAACAGGTCGACATCGGCGATGGGATCGAGGGTCTCGCCGCTCACCGTGTCGCCGATCGCGAACGCGGCTGGTCGGTTCTCGGGAGCGTCGACCACCCCATAGATGAGGAACTGGAACCGCACCACCGCGTGGGCCGGGTAGCCGCCCACCGCGAGGACGTGTGTCCCGCTCACGGAGGCCGTGAACTGCAGAGAGGCGGTCTCTTCGAGCGGCCGGCCCGTCGGGCTCGCCACCGCCGACGCGATGGCGAACTGCTGTGCGGAGTCTCGAACGCTCAGCTGCAGGGTCCCCTCGAGCACCGCGGTGAAGACCACATAACGCGAGCCGGCCGTGGCCGGGAACAGGTAGGCACGCCCGGAGTCGCCCGCGGCGAGCGACCCGGTCACGACGGTACCGATCGCGATGTGGTTATCGCCGTCGGCCGGTGCGGTCGTGGACTCGCACGACCCCAGGCCTAGCGTGGCAACCGTGAAGCAGACAACCCCTGAGATACGACAGCGTAGGATGCGTGACACGTCACCCTCGATCCATCGCTCAACACCCTGTTGCTCTGCGTGAGTGAGTCGGTCGCACCAAGATTCGGCGTCGGAGCGCTGATCCGCAACTGCTACTGGTAGCAGGTATTGCAGAATGCGAAGACTCTTTTTGTCGGGATTCCGAGAGCAGACGTCCGACGTTTCCCCCTCGGTGGTACGCGGCCATGGGGGTGCAGTACGATGGACTGAGGACAACGAGTGAACGCGAGCCCGTCCCAGTTGAAGCTGACAAGCGCGGCGTTGATCGGGAACAGACGAAAGACGGAGTACTGGACCAAGGGGCGCCAGTGCGCCAGGGCGATGAGATGTTCGAGGATTGCCGCTACCGTAGAGTCGGTCATCGCTCCGGCCTTCCACTCTTCAATCGACGTTGTTAGCCGAGCCCGTCGTATCAGAGGGGCGATCAGCTGACGCAGAGGGGAGTCGGCGATCGGCCCTGCCGGGAATGAGCCGAGCTGGCCGGCGTAGGCAGCTACACGGTACGGCAGTTCTGCGATCGTCGGGACGTCGGGAGCAGAGGCGCCAGCGCCAAGCACAAAGCAGGATGCCGGGGTGCCGAGTGCGGTCAGAAGCAGGTGAAGTGGCTCGTTGGACATGGACATCCGCAGTCTCTAACTAGTCTGCATGTCCTCCGCCTACCGGTGCACGGCCTGACCACCGCGCGGTGTCGATTCCGGTGTCGATTGACCCCGAAACAGGCCGGCACCTCACGCCTGGAACCCCGGCAGATCGCGGGTCCGTCAACGCCAGCGCGAAGGTCTTGACTATCGGACGAAACGGTAGCGCTGAACCTGTACCGCTCCCAGACTGTCGGTACGCGTACCCCATAGGCCAGTAGAATCCACGACGTGGACGGTTAGCCCAGAGGGTGTCCTGACCTCACCGAGGTACCGAAGGCGAGAGTCGAAGACGTCCCAAACACGAGTCGGTTCACGCGGCCGGACGCGTTCAACCCACAGGCTTCCGCACCGGTCAAAGAGCACCGACCGGAACCACGGCCATGTACTCGGGTATGCAAGACTGCTCAATGCGTTCTCGACAGCGCGTCGAAGCGGTGCCGCCGTCCGATCGTCTACAAGCGCCCGCTGTGACGCTTTGTACTCCGCAATGTCAACTGACGTCACTTGGTCGGGGAAGTCTGAGAGCTCGACGCTGTCAAGCACTTGCCCATCCAGACTCATGATCCGAATCCACGGCTCGTCGCTCCTGCCGAAGGCGAGCACACTCGGACCCAGCGCCCAGTGTGGTGCCCGAGAGAACGGTGCCTGTAGTACGAGTGGGTAAGGCTGCGCCTCGGTGTGCAGCGGGATGGCGTCGCGGCCCTCAAACGTGACAAGTGAGTCGAGTTGCGTGATGTCAACGTGCACTCGAAGCAGTGCGCCTGTACCATCCACGCCGATGCGAGCCGGTTGACGGTACCCCCGAAAGGTCTCAAATACGAGCGTTTGAAGGTCGAGCGCGGCGATCCTTAGGACCAAGCCCTGAACCATCAGTCCGACGCCCACTCGTTTCGTGAAGACAAGGGATCCACCAAGGTGAAACACAGTAACGCGCTCAAGCTGACGATCGAATAGCACAACAAGAGAATCGCCAAGAACGCCCATTCCGACTGGATCGATGAACTCGCCGGGACCGCGGCCCTCCCGGCCAATGTCGCGGACAAACCGTCCAGCCTGATCAAAGATGCGTACCCTGCGCTCCGGTGCGTCGAGCACGAGTTCCATGCCATTAGCAGTGGTCGCGACGCTAGTGACGCCCGAAAACGCGTACTGGGCAGAATCGGGATTCGTGTCTCCGATCGTCACGTCAGCGTCCGATGCGACCTCATGCGGAAGCGGCAGGCACTCGGTCATAGCTCCCACGCTCGGCCGTGATCCTGCTTCCGCCCGGCTTCGCCCATTCTCGACCCCGCCTTTGCACGATGCCAGAATAAGGCAAAGGACTGGTGGGATCGCGTGCAGTCGACGTGGAGGCCTGTGGTCTTGCACCATGCGAGCTTCTATGCGCGCGTCTTAGCGGGAGCGGCGACGCGCAGCCCGTACTGCTCGATCAACTCGCTGCCCAAGCTGAGCGATCGACCCCCGAGGGCCACGAAAGGCGAGTCGGCTGCGTCATCCAGGACGTGCGCTGCCGTCAGAAGGAGATGGTGGTTCCCCGCCCTTAACAGGACGCCCGACCCCACGAACGACGGGTCCCCTTCAGACTCGGGGTTCCCCTTGGACTCGCGGTACAGGGGGATGACCGCCGATCTGATGTGCTGAATCGCGTCGTTTGCGGCGTCTCCAGCGTACTCCCCGACGGTGGTCAAAGCCATCGCGAGGATGGAGCTGGCGTCAGGTCGGGTCGACGTGTCATGTCCATGCGTCCGTCGAGTCCGCATTCGCCAGAAGAGGCAGCGGTGCTTCTTGCTCAAGGGTACGCGTGTTCGGGACTCATTGCCAGAGGGACGGGAAAGGTCCAAGTCCTGGACGGATCGCAGCCGTCATCTGGTGTCGATTCCGGTGTCGATTGACCCCGAAAGACCCCCGTCGCCTCACGCCTGGAACCCCGGCAGATCACGCGGTCTGTCAACGAATTACAGACATGGGTGTCAGATTCCAGACGTTGATGGTCCCAGCTTCGAGCATTTCTCGTGCCGATTTCTTGCATTACCGACATATCTCGTTATAATTACTTGCTCAATCGCACTCCTGGTGGTCTTCTCATGGCAAAACCGCGCGTCCCCTGGCCCGAGTTCGTCTTCGGTGGCGGAACCGGCTCTTCACGAGTAAGCCGCGCAGTAGCGCGCGGTGAACTTCGGAAGATCGGACCTGCCTTGTACACGCCGAATCTCGCTGACGACCCTGCTCTGGTCGTCGGCCGGCATCTGTGGGAGATTGCGGCCCACTACGCCCCGGGTGCCGTCGTCTCCCATCGCACGGCCTTTGAAGCCAGACCGAGTCCAGACGGCACCGTGTTCATGACGAGCTCCACGAGCAGGCGCCTCGACCTTCCAGGCCTTCGGCTCCGAGTGTACAAGGGTCCAACAGCCCTTGCGGGCGATCAGCCGTTCCTCAACGGGCTTCTGCTTGCTTCGGAAGCTCGTCTGCTGCTCGAGAACCTCGCTATCGCCCGCGCGCGGGCTGGGGTGCGCCGTACGGTGTCTCGACAGGAGATCGAAACGCGCCTTGAGACCATGCTTAGGAGTCGCGGGGAGACGGCGGTGAACGCCATCCGGGACCAGGCTCGGGCCCTGACTGCCGCGCTCGGCGCCGACCGGGAAATGGCGCAGCTCGACGGGCTGATCGGGGCGCTTCTCCGGTCCCGGCCGGCCGCTGCCCTGCGGACCCCAGCCGCACGGGCTCGCGCCGCGGGAGCGCCGTTCGATCCGGAACGCGTCGAGCGGTTTGACCTGTTGGCGCGGACCCTCCCGACGGTGTCGCCTCCGTTGCGGGAAGATCGGGTTACGGCCGGACCGGCGTTTGCGAATGTGTCGTTCTTCGACGCGTACTTCTCGAACTACATCGAGGGTACTGAGTTTGAGGTCGAGGAGGCGCGCGCGATCGTTTTCGATGGCCTCATTCCAGCACGCCGACCAGCCGACGCGCACGATGTCCTGGGCACCTATCGCCTGGTTGGCGACGCTACCTGGCTGGGCCGTGCGGTCGCCGGTGACCGAAGCGCAGTGGACTTCCTGGAGCGCGTGGCGACGTCCCATGCAACGCTGATGGCCGGACGTCCCGAAGTGGGGCCGGGGCAGTGGAAGACCAAGCCCAACCAAGCCGGCGGCACGCGGTTCGTCGAGCCGGAACTCGTCCCGGGAACGCTCATGAAGGGGTGGGAAGCTGCACGCGCCCTTCGCACCGCGTTTCAACGGGCGGCGATGGTCATGTTCGTGTTGACGGAGGTGCATCCCTTTACGGATGGCAACGGGCGAATTGCGCGCGCCTTCATGAACGCGGAACTCGTGGCGGCGGGAGAACGGCGCATCGTTGTCCCAACCGTGTACCGGGATGATTACCTCGGCGGGCTGCGCGCCTTGTCGCGGCAAGACCGCCCGATGCCGTTTGTTCTGATGCTGGACGAGGCCCAGCGTTTCACCGGGTCAGTCCGGTGGGAGGAATACGCGGCTGCCTTGGCCGATCTTGCCGCCGCGAACGCCATGGCCCCGCCAGAGGAAGGCGTGCGCCTGCGCATTCCGCGGACGGCTCGTTAGGGCCTGCCGTTGGTGCGCCCCGGGACGTGGGCGAGGTTCTAGGGCGCACGGCTATCCCTGAGAACGCCCCGGTTGTCCGGCGCCAGCCGCATCGCCTCGGGGTCCGGCTGCTGACTGTCCTCTGGGGCAGGGAAGACCCACGGGTCGCTCTCACCGACGGTGGCGCGCCGCCGGCGCTCGGCGAGCAGGACTGCCCGTGCCACCTCGACCATGGGTGCCACGTGCTCAGGCCCGATCTTGTCCTGCTCGCCCTGCCACCGAAGCGTGTCCGCCTGGGCCATCAAGCTCGCGGTTGATGGACGCAGCCCGGACGATGATCCGGGCTGCGTCCATCCGCGTCATCGGGTCTTCTTGGTCGCGCGACCTTCCTCTCCCAACGCCCAGGTCGTTCCGTCGGTCGAGGTCTCCATCATGTACGAATAGGCCGTGGGAGATTCCTCGGTCATGGTCGCCCGGATCTTCATCGAGGCGCCCTGGAACGGGAACTCGGCATTCCAGGTCCACACCTTCCCGGCCACGGTGCCCGTGATGGAGAACGCCTCGCCGAAGCTGTTGTACCCGTAGAACGTGTAAGCCTGTTGCATCGGGTCGTAGGCCCAGACGCTCCCGCTCTTCCCGGACCCGCGCGGACCGGTCATATCGCCCTGGCACACCAGCTGGAACCCGCCGGCGAACCACTGGCAGGTCTCACCGCCGCTGATCTTGCCTCCCGGGCCCATCGGCGATGCCTTGGCCTCGCCGGCGAATTCCCAGGTACCGGCGAAGTAGCCCATCCGCGCGTGCTCCGGCCCGGGCTTCGGGGCTTCCTGGGCGAGTGCCGGCGCCGCGAGCATGCAGGCCGCAAAGGCCGGCGCAATCAGACGTTTCATGGATCATCCTCCCGGTAGTGGTGTGTTTTGGCCTGGCACCCACGCTCAGACCACCTTGCCGATCGGCAGCTTGCGGATCCGCTTGCCCGTCGCCGCGAAGATCGCGTTGCACACCGCCGGCGCGATGGGCGGCGTTCCCGGCTCGCCCACCCCTCCCTGCGCGTCGGTGCTCGGCACGATGTGCACCTCCACAGTCGGCATCTCCGCCAGGCGCAGCATCGGGTAGTCATGAAAGTTGCTCTGCATCACGCGACCGCCCTCGATGCCGATCTCGCCGAAGAGCGCCGCGGTGAGTCCGTACACGATCCCACTCTGCATCTGCGCCTCGACCGTGTCGGGGTTCACCACCGGCCCGCAGTCGATGGCGCACACCACGCGATGCACCCGCACCGTGCCGTCGGACCCCACGGACACCTCGGCCACCTGCGCCACGTACGACTCGAACGCCTTGTGGACGGCGATGCCCCGGGAACGGCCGGCCGGTGCCGGCGTGCCCCAGCCCGCCTTGGTCGCCGCCAGCTCGAGCACGCGGAGATAGCGCGGCGCACTACCCAGCAGCGCCCGCCGATACTCGTACGGGTCCTGCCCGGCGGCGTGGGCCAGCTCGTCGATGAAGCTCTCCACCGCGAACGCGTTGTACGAGTGGTTCACCGACCGCCAGAATCCCACCGGGATCCCCGTGTCGGTCATCACGTAGTCCACGTGCACGTTGGAGACGCTGTACGGCATCTCGACGGCGCCCTCGACGGCCTCGCCGTCCAGGCCGTTCTGCACCGTGTTGGGGAAGACGCGGATCATGATCGAGGGCGCCACGACCCGGTGCGTCCACGCGACCGGTTGCCCGCGGCCGTCCAGTCCCGCCCGCACGTGATGATACGACGCCGGCCGATACCACTCGTGCCGGACGTCGTCCTCGCGCGACCAGATGACCTTGACCGGCGCCCCCACCGCCTTGGACGTCTCGAGCGCCTCCTGAATGAAGTCCAGCTCGAAGCGACGGCCGAACCCGCCGCCCAAGTAGGTGGTATGGACCTTCACCTGCTCTGGCGGCACCCCGCCGATGGCTGAGCCCATCTGGTGCGCGCCGGTCTGGAATTGCGTGGGCGCCCAGATGTCCACGCCGTCCGACCGCACGTGCGCGGTGGCGTTCATCGGCTCCATCGTGGCGTGCGCCAGGAAGGGGGTTTCGTACACGGCCTCCAGCCGCCGCGCGGCGCCCGGCAGCGCGGCGTCGGGGTTGCCGTCGTGCCGGGCCCGCACCCCGGGACGCCCGGCCCGCTCGGCGAAGAGCCGGGCGATGGTCGTGCTCGAGACCGCGGCGTTCGGGCCTTCGGTCCAGGAGACCTGGAGCGCGTCGCGGCCGGTCTTGGCCGGCCAGTACCCGTCCGCCACGACCGCGACGCCGCTCGAGATCTGCACCACATGGCGCACGCCCGGCACGGCCTGCGCCGCCGCCGGGTCGAAGCTCGCCACCGTGCCGCCGAACACGGGGCACCGGGCGACCACCGCGACCAGCATGCCCGGCAGCGTCACGTCGATGCCGAACTGGGCGCTGCCGTCCACCTTGAAGGGTGTGTCGAGCCGGGGCACGCGGGTGCCGAGGATCTTCCAGTCCTTCGCCTCCTTGAGCGGCGGGTCGGTCGGCACGGGGAGCGTCCTGGCGGTGGCGACGAGCCGCCCGTATGTGAGCCGCCGCCCGTCCGTATGGATCACCACGCCCTGCTCCGCCCGGCAGGCCGAGCGGTCGGCGCCCCACGTGTGGGCAGCCGCCGCGATGAGGACCTCCCGCGCGGCCGCGCCCGCCTTGCGCAGCGGGGTATACGCCGCGCGGATGCTGCTGCTCCCACCGGTCCCCTGCATTCCGAACAGCAGGTTGTTGTACTTGGGGTCCGCGGGCGCGAACTCGAACCCGATCTTCGACCAGTCGGCTTCGAGCTCTTCAGCCAAGAGCATCGGGAGCGACGTGGCCACGCCCTGGCCCATCTCGGAGCGGTCCACGATCACCAGAATGCTCTCGTCGGCGCCGATCTTGAGCCAGGCGTTGGGCTCGAGCGGCGGGCCCTCCGGCGGGCGCGCGCAACTCGGCAGCGTGAAGCCGATCACCAGTCCGCTGCCGGCGGCGGCAGCGGCCTGGAGGAACTCGCGTCGGGTCAACTCCATTCGGGTGGTCATGTCACACCTCCCCGGCCGCGTGATGGATGGCGGCCCGGATGCGGAGGTACGTCCCGCAGCGGCAGATGTTCGTCATGGCGGCGTCGATCTCCGCGTCGCTCGGCTTGGGCGTCGCCTCCAGCAGCGCCACCGCGGCCATGATCTGGCCGGACTGGCAGTAGCCGCACTGCGGGACCTCCTCGGCAATCCACGCCCGCTGCACCGGGTGGCTGCGGTCGCGGGATAGCCCCTCGATGGTCGTCACACGCTTGCCGGCCACGGTGCTGATGGGGACCACGCACGAGCGGGTGGCGACGCCGTCCACGTGGACGGTGCAGGCGCCGCATTCGGCGATGCCGCAGCCGAACTTGGTGCCGGTGAGGCCGAGGTCGTCGCGCAGCACCCAGAGGAGCGGGGTGTCGGGCGCGACGTCCACGGAGTGACGCGTGCCGTTGACCGTGAAGTCGACGGGGGGCATGCGGGGGCTCCGGCTGGGGATGGTCTAAGTTCGCGCCGAAGCGGCGATGGCGGAAGGGGAGCGCGGCTCGCCGGGGCCGGCCGGCGCCCGTAGCTTCATCGGCGACCAGGAGGCTGCCATGCCGAGACTGTCCCGCCGTGACTTTGCCCGACTGCTCGCCCTGTCGGGCCCCGCTACCCTGCTCGGTCGTGCTCCCGCCGCCCGGGCCCAGCCCGCGCCGCTCCCGCCAATGCCCGATGCTCCGGACGAACGATACTGGGCCGATGTCCGCGCGCAGTTCCTGCTGCCGGAGCGCATGGCCTTCATGAACGCGGCGAACCTGTGCCCGACACCGCGCCCGGTGATCGAGAGCCTCGAGCGGTGGACCCGCCTGCTCGAGAGCGACCCGTCGCCGGTGACGCGGGCCAAGCTGCCCGACGCGCGCGAAGCGACGCGGGCGCTCGTGGCCGTGTTCCTGGGCGTGGCGCCGGAGGAGATCGTGCTCACGCGCAACACGAGCGAGGGCAACAACCTGGTCTCGAGCGGTTTGGCGCTTGGGCCCCAGGACGAAGTCGTCGTGTTCGCCGACAACCACCCGAGCGCGCTCCGCGCCTGGCACGTCAAGGCCGAGCGGTTCGGGTATCGGGTGGTGGTCGTGCCGCAGGTGAATCCGCACCCGGGGCCCGAGCACTACGTGGAGGCGTTCACGCGGGCCCTTTCGCCGCGCACCCGCGTGCTCGCGTTCAGCCATGTCACCAACACGGCGGGCGACCTGCTGCCCGCCGCCGAGCTGTGCCGGGTGGCGCGCGAGCGCGGCGTGCTGACCCTGGTGGACGGCGCGCAGACCTTCGGCGTGCTGGCCGTGCGCCCCGCCGAAATGGGGGCGGACTTCTACACGGGGTCCGCCCACAAGTGGCTGTGTGGTCCCAAGGAAACCGGCGTGCTCTACGTCCGCCGCGACGTGCAGGACAGGCTGCTGCCGACGGTGGTGAGCCTCTATGCCGGGCGGGTCGGTGCGTCGCGCACGCTGGAGGCGATGGGCCAGCGCGACGAGCCGGCGCTGGCGGCGCTGGGCGACGCGATCCGGTTCCAGACGGGGATCGGCCGGGCCGCCATCGAAGCGCGCGCCCGCGAGTTGGCGCAGGCGTTGATGGCCGGGCTGCGAGGACTGGACGGCGTCACCCTGTGGACCCACCCGGATCCCGAGCGGTCGGCTGCCGTGGTGTCGTTCCGCCCGGCCGGACTCGACCCGTCACGACTTGCCACGGCCCTCTACGAGAAGGACGGCGTGGTCGGCATCGCGCGCGGAGGGGACGACCGCCCGGGCATCCGGCTGTCACCGCATCTCTACAACTCGATGGCCGAGGTGGATCGCACGGTCGCGGCGATCGGACGGTTCCTCCGAAGCGGCGTGTAGCGCGTCAGCGGGGCGCGGGCTCCATGCGTCCGGCCGCGGCGGCCGCCGCCGTGCGAGCGCGATGCGGTGTTGGGCGGCGCCGCGCCGAGAGCGGCACGGGAGTCTCGGAGTCGGCCGCCCGCCGGTTACAGGATGCGTCCGCCCCGCTCAGCCGGATGGGGCCAGCAGTCCCACCAGGTCCTCGACCGCGGGGACACCTCCACTCAACCTGACAGTCCCGTCGACCGCCACCGCAGGCGTGCGCATCACGCCGCTCGGTCTCGAAGCACTTGGGGCAGCCGCTGCCGAGAATCTCGATCAACACGGGTGATCCTCGCTGTTGCGCCGCGACGTCCGGCTGCTGATTATATCCGCGTAGACGAATATGACAACCACCGTTCCCAAGCGCGGCGCGGCCGCGCCAGCCGTCGGGGGGCTGGAGACCCTGTATCGCGGCTTCGCCGACGCGACCCGGCTTCGGATTCTCAACCTGCTCGCGGCGGGCGAGCTGTGCGTCTGCGACGTGGTGGCGCTGCTCCAGCTGCCGCAGCCCACGGTCTCTCGCCATCTCGCCTATCTCCGCCGCGCGGGCCTGGTTGAGGCGCGCCGCGGCTGGAAGTTCGCGCACTACCGTCTGGCGACACCACGGCATTCCCTGCATCGCAACCTGATCAACTGCGTGCGCTCGTGCTTCGCGGGCATCCCGTTGCTCGATCGCGAGCGCCGCGCCGCGATGGCCCGGGTGGCCGAGCGGAAGGCGAACCCCTTGGGGGGCGCGTGCTGCGCCTTCAACAAGCTCGTCGCTCCGGCGCGCACCCGTCTGCGATGAGGCACGGCCCGTTCACCTTGTTCGACGTGAGGTCCTGACCCGATGTCCCAGCCCAGGTCGCCGCTCCGCGTGCTGTTCGTCTGCACCGGCAACTCCGCCCGCAGCCAGATGGCGGAAGCGTTGTTGAACCACTGGGGCCGGGGCGCGTTCCGGGCGTCGAGCGCCGGCACGTTCCCCGCCGCCGCCGTGCATCCGCTGGCGCTCCGCGTGCTGGCCGACGTCGGGCTCGACGGCACGGGCTTGCGTCCCAAGACGGTCGAGTCGGTGCTGGGCGACGGGTGGGATCTCGTGATCACCGTGTGCGACCAGGCCCGGGAAAGCTGCCCGATCGTTCCCGGGCTGCCGATGACGGCGCACTGGGGGGTGGAAGACCCGGCCGCCGCGCTCGGGGACGAGGCCCAGCGGCTCCGCGCGTTCCGGCTCGCGCGCGACCTGCTCAAGCGCCGGATCGATCTGCTGCTCGCCCTGCCGTTCGCGAAGCTGGAGCGGATGGCCCTCGAAGCGCGCATTCGGGCGATCGGCACCGCCGGGCGCGGGGGCGGGACGCCAGCACCGCAGTGACGCCGCCGGCCCGGTGACGGTCGTCCCCCGGCCCGCCCGGCGATACCTTGGTGCAATCCGAATCGGGGGGCATCGCATGCGGTACGGTGTCGTGTTGCTGTGCGTCGCGCTCGCGGCATGCGCGAAGACCGGGCGGTCGGCGTCGGTGGGCGGCGCCTTCCGGACCCCGGATCGCGGCGCGGGGTAGACGCGGCTATTGTTGGGTAATCCAGCCACCCCCCACAATGCGAGGTCCCCCATGCGCCGTACGTACGGTTCCGCGCTCGTCGCCACCGCCATCCTGCTCGCGCCGCGGCCCGCCCCAGCCCAACAAGCCGAAGCGTCCCGCTCCGTCGCGGGCGGCGGGATCTCCGTGGCGGGCTGGCAGGGCAAGATCGACGCCCGGGAGGCCGGTCAGGGCCAGACGCTGAGCGACGCCAAGCTCGCCAAGGAGGGCGACGCCCTCCACGTCACCACCGGTCCCGCCGTGACCTACTGGAATCCGGCCAACACGGCGAGCGGCAACTACACGGTCAAGGCGACGTTCCGCGAGCCCAAGTACATGAGCCTGAACGACCATCCCCATCCGTACGGCATCGTGATCGGCGGGAACGATCTGGGCACGGATCAGCAGAGCTACCTCTACTGCGCCGCGTACGGTAACGGGAGCTTCATCGTGCGCGGTTTCGGCCCGGAGCCGTTCCAGGTGAACGGGCGGCGCGCCGAGCCGAACGCGGCGGTCCACAAAGCCGCCGGGCAGGGCGAGCCCGTGACCCAGGAGATCGCGGTCTCGGTCAAGGGGGACAAGGTCGAGTGCGCGATCAACGGCACCGTCGTGGGAAGCTACGACAAGGCCGCCCTGGTGACCGCCGGCAAGCTCAAGTCCACCGACGGCGTGTACGGGATCCGGTTTGCCCATAACACGGAGGGGCTGGTCACGGGGTTGGCGGTGACGAAGCAGTGAGGGCGCTCCGGGCCGGACAGCGCCGGGTCGAGCGGCCCAACTCTGCTGGGCGAGTCCGCGTGATTCCCGCCGCGCCACCATCGCGGTAATTTCGCGCGTGAGCGACCGGAGCCGTTCCGGTCGAGGCGTCACCGCCAGCTCGGGAGCGAACCCCATGCGCGCCGGACATCGTTCCGCCGGATTCTCCCTACCCCCGGATCGGCCGCCCGCTCGCGCGGCCCACCGCGTTGTGCGGGCGGTCGCGGCGCTGGTTCTTTCGCTGCCGCCCGCGATCGGCGGGGCGCAGCAGCCGGCGCAGGATTCCCGGTTCGAGTCCCGCGAGGTGATGATCCCCATGCGTGACGGCGTGCGACTGCACACGCTGATCTACGCGCCGCGCGACCAGTCCGGGCCGCTCCCCATCCTGTTCCGGCGCACCCCCTACGGCGTCATGGACGCCGCCGGCGCGTTCCGCTCGTCCTACAAGGAGCTGGCGGACGAGGGGTTCATCTTTGCGTTCCAGGATATCCGCGGCCGATACGGCTCGGAGGGCTCATTCGTGATGCAGCGGCCGCCAGTCCACACCTGGGAGCACGGGGCCGCCGACGAGAGCACCGACGCCTACGACACCATCGAGTGGCTCGTCCGCAACGTGCCGAACAACAACGGGCGGGTAGGCATCCTGGGCGTGTCCTACGACGGCTGGACCACCGCCATGGCGCTGATCGATCCGCACCCGGCGTTGCGCGCGGCCTCGCCCCAGGCCTCGCCCGCCGATATGTGGCTGGGGGATGACTTCCATCACAACGGTGCCTTCCGACTGAGCTACGGCTTCGAGTACGCCGCCAGGATGGAAACGTCGAGCGTCAGCACGAACTTCTCCTTCGACCGCTACGACACCTACGACTGGTACCTCTCGTTGGGGCCGCTGGCCAATGTCAACGCGCGGCACCTGCACGGCCAGATCCCCACCTGGAATGACTACGTGGCGCATCCCGACTACGACGCGTTCTGGCAGCGCCAGACCATCGTGCGCTACCTGAAGACCCCCACCGTTCCCACGCTCAACGTGGCAGGCTGGTGGGATCAGGAGGATTTCTACGGCCCCATCGCCATCTACGACACGCTCGAGCTGCGGGACACCAAGCACCTGAACTTCCTCGTGGTCGGCCCGTGGAACCACGGCGGGTGGAATCGCGAGGGAAGCGCGCTGGGACCGATCGCCTTCGGCAGCCCCACCGGGGAGTATTTCCGCGCCCGGGTGCAGGCGCCGTTCTTCGCCTACTATCTCAAGGACACGGGAGGGCCACCGGTCGAGGAAGCGCTCACCTTCGAGGCGGGCAGCAACCGCTGGCGGCGCTGGAGCGCCTGGCCGCCCCGCGCGGAAACCACCGCGCGGAACCTGTACTTTGGCGCCAACGAGGAGCTGTCGTTCGACCCGCCCGCGACGGACGACACGGTGGCGTATGACGCCTATGTGTCCGACCCGGCGCACCCGGTGCCGTATCGCCGCCGGCCCATCCAGGCCACCTACTTCCCGGGCGGCTCGCAGTGGTACACCTGGCTGCTGGAGGACCAGCGCTTCGTGGATGACCGGGCCGACGTGCTGAGCTGGGAGAGCGCACCCCTCACCGAGGACCTGACCATCGCCGGCAGGCTGGAGGCGCACCTGTTCGCCAGCACCACCGGTACCGATGCCGATTGGGTGGTCAAGCTCATCGACGTGTATCCCGAGGACTACCCTCAGGAGTGGGGTCTGGCCGGATACCAACTGATGGTGGCCAACGAGGTGTTCCGCGGCCGCTACCGGGACAGCTACGAGAAGCCGGCGCCCATTCCCGCGAACCGGGTGGTGGCCTACGTCATCGACCTGCACACCCAGGACTACACCTTCCGCGCGGGCCACCGCGTCATGGTGCAGGTGCAGAGTTCCTGGTTCCCCGTCATCGACCGCAACCCGCAGACGTTTGTGCCCAACATCTTCCAGGCCCGCGCGGAGGACTACGTGAAGGCGACGCAGCGCATCTACCGCACGGCGGCCGCGCCGTCACACGTCACGGTCTACGTCGCGCGGTGAGGGCGCGACTGTCGGCTCCGGCCGGACCGTGGTCGGCTCGCGGGACCAGCCCGATCACCTGGACGCCCGCGCCCTTCGCGATATCCGCGGCCTCGACCACGTCCTCGAAGCGCCGCCCCGGCGCCGCCTGCACGAACAGCAGCTTGACGGGCCGCTCGAGGTAGAGCTCGCGCAGCCGGCGGCCGAGCACGGCTTTGGCGACCAGCGACCCATTGATGGCGTATGACCCGTCCCCGCGGAGCTCGAGGACGATCTGCGGGGGGACCTGTGGCCCTGGAATCCCAGCCCGCGAGACAGGGGGAAGCTGCAGGTGGATCACCTTCCGACCTTCCTGGAGCAGCATGAAGATGACCAGCAGGACCAGGAGAATGTCGATCATCGGGACGACGTTCACGTCCCGTTGGAGACCCTGCCGGTTAGACCCGGCGATCGTGCGCACGGGCGCTCCTCGCTGTGGCCATCCCGAACATGGGAAACCAAGGTGAGGCTGGCGTGTCGCCCGGATGACAGGACGGTAACGGCCGCGTGAGGGTTGAGCCGCACGCCCCACGCGCCGACTGGCTGGGGCGCCCGGTCCATTGCATCTTACGTGCTCGCCCATGCCCGACTACCTGGATCTCCTCTCGTCCGCCCTCGCCGGCCGCTACCGTGTCGAGCGGGAGCTTGGCCAGGGGGGCATGGCGGTCGTGTACCTCGGCTACGACCTGCGCCATGACCGCCGCGTGGCCCTCAAGGTGCTGCGCGCCGAGCTGGCTGCCATCCTCGGCGCGGAACGGTTCCTCAAGGAGATCAAGACCACCGCCAACCTCCAGCACCCGCACATCCTGCCGCTGCACGACTCCGGCGAGGTGGAAGGCCTCGTCTATTATGTGATGCCGTACGTCGAGGGCGAGTCGCTGCGCGACCGGCTGCTGCGCGAGAAGCAGCTGCCGATCGACGAGACGGTGCGGATCGCCACGGAGGTGGCGAGCGCACTCGACTACGCGCACCGGCACGGCGTGGTGCACCGGGACATCAAGCCCGAGAATATCCTGCTGCACGAGGGCCGGGCGGTGGTGGCCGACTTCGGCATTGCCCTGGCGGCGAGCCGCACCGACGGCGCCACCCGGCTCACCGAGACAGGCTTGAGCCTCGGCACCCCCGCCTACATGGCGCCCGAACAGGCGATGGGCGAGCGGGACGTCACGGGCAAGGCGGACGTGTATGCCTTGGGCTGCGTGGTCTACGAGATGCTGGTGGGCCAGCCGCCGTTCAACGGGCCCACCGCGCAGGCCATCATCGCGCAGGTGCTCACGGACGAGCCCCGCGGCCTCACGGTTCAGCGGCACACCGTCGCGCCCCATATCGAGGCCGCGGTCTTCAGAGCGCTGGAGAAGCTACCCGCCGACCGCTTCGCGAGCGCCCAGGAGTTTGCCGACGCCCTGCACGCCGACGCGACGGCGCCTGCCGGAGCCGCGCGCCCCGCCCGCCGGGGTTTTCCCGGGCGAGCCCGCCGCGCACCGTGGCCCGAGGCGCTGCGTCACCCCGTCACGCTGCTGTTTGCGGCGCTGGCGGTAGCGGGGCTCGGCGCCGCCGCGGTGTCGTGGATGGTCCCGCACCGCGAGGACGCACGCACCCCCGTGCGGTTTGTGCTCAACTTCGCGGCGAACGAACGTTGGGTGGACCCCGTCGGATCCCCCTTCGCCCTGTCGCCCGACGGAACGCTACTGGCGTACATCGGCATCGCCGGTGGCGGGAACCGGCAGCTGTATGTCCGGTCCCTGGCCGAGCTTGCCGCGCACGCGCTCCCCGGCACGGATCGCGCGATGCAGCCGTTCTTTTCTCCGGACGGGCGGTGGATCGGCTACTACAACGGTGCCCAGCTCATGAAGGTGCCGGTGCAAGGTGGCACGCCGTTAGCGTTGGCGTCGCTGCCGCTGCTGCAGGGAGCCAGCTGGGCGACCGCCGACCAAATCGTGGTCAGCGCGCAGGGCCGGCTGGCGGTGCTCCCCGCGAACGGCGGCGAGCCCCGCGTGGTGGGATCGATCGACACCGCAGGGGGCGAGCTGCTGCAGTTCTGGCCGCTGGTGCTCCCCGACGGGAAAACGGTGTTGTACACGAGCTGGCCGCGGGCGGGGGTCGCGGGTGCCCGCATCGCGGTCGGTGCGCTGGCCGGGGGAACGACCCACGTGCTCGACCTGGTCGGCACCCACCCCCTGGCGGTGCTGGACGATCAACTGGTGTACGCGAGCGCGTCCGGCGCGATCATGGCGGTCGGGTTCGATGCCCGCCACCAGCGTGTTGTCGGGACGCCGCTTCCCGTCGCCAGCGGCGTGTACGTCGGCGGGGGCGGAGTGTTCAAGGGCGCCCTGTCCCCGAGTGGATCGCTGGTGTATGTGGCCCAGGGCAGCGAGCAGCAACCGCTGGTCCTCGCCGGCTCTTCGGGCCAGGGGCAAACGCTCATCCCGGGAGACCAGCGTCCCTCGTACCCGCGGTTTTCTCCCGACGGTCGGCACCTGGCGGTAACCCTCAGCGGCGCGACGTCGGCCGACATCTGGATCCTGGACCTCCCATCCGGCCCGCTGCGACGCCTCACCGCCGAGGGGTCCGTCAATGACCGGCCCGAATGGACGCCTGACAGCCGCAGTGTGCTGTTCCGGTCCGATCGGGGCGGCGGCTACGCGCTGTGGACGCAGCCGGTCGACGGGAACCGTCCGGCGCGGGAATTCTTCCGGGCGGCGGACGCGGGCGTGTACGAGGGCGTGATCTCCGCCGACGGTGCCTACCTGCTGTTCCAGCGGGATTCCACGGGCACGGGTGGCCGGACCTGGGTGCGCGGGCTGCGGGGCGACACCCTCCCCCACATCGTCGCGGCCGCGAACGACGGGCAGCAGACCGCCGCGCGCTTCTCGCCCGACGGCCGGTGGGTGGCCTATCAGTCGGACGAGCTGGGGACCTATCAGGTCTACGTCAAGCCATTCCCCGCCCTCGACGCGCGGTATCAGGTGTCCCTGGAGTCGGGCAACCAGCCGGTATGGTCGCATGACGGCAGGCGGCTGTTCTACCTCGACGGTGCGCGGTTGATGTCGGCGTCGCTGACCTTCGCACCCTCGTTCGCCGTCACGGCCCGTGACACCCTCCTGAGCGGCATCGAGCAGGGGTTCGGCTTTCACGCCAACTACGACGTCGCTCCGCAGGGCGGGCGGTTCGCCTACGTGAAGAGCGCGGACGCGGGAGCCGCGGTCATCATGGTGCATGATTGGAAGTCGGAGCTGCGTGCGCGCACCCGCCGGGCCGATAGCCGATAGCCGATGGCCGATGACGGTTGCCAGTCCGGTATTGGCCATGGGATATTGGGATGGGACATTTCTGGTGGTGACCGATGCATGGGTTCTGTGCGCTGCTTCCGTTCCTCGCGGTCCTGCTGGAGGTCGGCATGACCACTGGCGCCCACGCGCAGGCTCCGTGGGCCGAAGATACGATCCCGACCGCCGCGGGCCCGCTCGCGATCGGCTTCGTGGGGCACGGCACGCTGATGTTCCGGTTCGCCGGCAAGGTGATCCACGTGGATCCGGTCGGCCGCGAGGCGGACTACGGCAAGATGCCCAAGGCGGACCTCATCCTCGTCACCCACGAGCACGGCGACCATCTCGATCCCACGGCGATCGCGGCGATCAGAACGGGTGAGACGCGCGTCATCGTCTCCCGTTCCTGCGCCGGCAGACTCGAGGGCGCGGTCGTCATGGCAAACGGCGACAGCCGCACGGAGGCCGGCATCCGGATCGAGGCGGTTCCCGCCTACAACCTGACGCACCGCCGGCCGAACGGCGAGCCGTATCACCCGAAGGGGAACGGCAACGGCTACGTGCTCACCTTCGGCGACAAGCGGGTCTACATCGCCGGCGACACCGAGAACACACCGGAGATGAAAGCGCTCGAGAACATCGACGTCGCGTTCCTGCCGATGAACCTGCCCTACACGATGACGCCGGCGATGGTGGCGGATGCGGCCACGGCGTTTCGTCCACGCATTCTCTATCCGTACCACTACGGCACCACCGACACGAACGAGCTGGTCAAGCTGCTCAAGGGCGAGGCGGGAATCGAGGTCCGGATCCGGGCGATGCAGTAGGCGGCACGGCGGGCAGGTGGCCGCCGGGGGTGTTCCTCGAAACGTCCCGGCGCGTCGACGCGCGTGGATCGGTGCCGCGGCCGGCGGCTCCGGCGGCCTACCCCCGGAACCACAACCCGACGATCGGGATGAGCAGGCTCGCCCACGCCACGAAGAACCACCGCGTCTGCTTGGCGAGCCGGCGTTCCAGGACCGCATGCAGGTCCGCGGCGACGCTCCCGATCCTCGCCTCGAGCTTTGCCTCGTCATCACCCAGGGCGTCGTAGAACTTGCGCGACAGCTTTGCCGTGACCGGCATGAGGATCTCCAGGCTCCAGCCGGTCCCACGATGCAGCATACGCTCGGCCGGCCGAGTTCCGCAACGCGGCAGACCGTGCCGGAACACCGCAGCCTGCCCGGACCCCGCTGTACGATTCTCCCGGCCGTCGGTACGTTCCGGGTATGACCGACGTCCACGGCATCCACCACGTCACGGCGATCGCCGCCGATCCCCAGCAGAATCTCGACTTCTACGTCGGCGTGCTGGGGATGCGGCTCGTGAAGCGCAGCGTCAATCAGGACGATCCCGGCACCTATCACTTCTTCTACGCCGACGCCGAGGGCCACCCGGGGAGCGACCTCACGTTCTTTCCGTGGCCGCGCCTTCCCGGCGGCCGCGCGGGCACGGGGCTCACCACCGAGGTGGCGCTCGCGGTGCCGCGCGGTACCCTGGAGCTCTGGACCGATCGGCTGCAGCGCGCGGGCCGGACGCCGGCGGCGGCCGTCGAGCGGTTCGGCGAGCGGGCGCTGCCGTTCACGGACCCGCACGGGTTGGCGCTCGCGCTCGTTGAGACGGCCGACGCGCGCGACTTCACGCCGTGGGATGCGGGGTCCGTGCCGGCGGAGATCCAGATCCGGGGCCTGCACGGCGTCCGCCTGCTGGAGCACGCACTCGACGACACCGCCGGCGTGCTGCAGGACGTGCTCGGCTTCACCGTGCTCGGGGATGAGGGCGGCTGGCGGCGCTACGGAGTGGAGAGCGGGGGGTCGGGAAGGGTGCTCGACGTGCGCGCGGCGCCGGAGGGGCCGCACGGCCGCATGGGTACCGGGGTGGTGCACCACATCGCCTTCCGCGTGGCGGACGAGGCCACGCAGCGTACGGTGCGGGCGCGCGTCCAGGCGGCGGGGCTCCAGCCGACCCCCGTGATCGACCGGTTCTGGTTCCGGTCGGTCTACTTCCGGGAGCCGGGCGGCGTGCTGTTCGAGCTCGCGACCGACGGCCCCGGATTCGCCGTGGACGAGGATCCGGCCCACCTGGGCGAGCAGCTCGTGCTGCCGCCATGGCTCGAGCCGGAGCGCGGCGCGATCGCGGCGGCGCTGCCGCCCGTGAGGCTGCCGGGACCCACCCTCTCGTGAACCCACTGCTCGATCCCGCGCGCCGGCTCGTGATCGGGCATCGCGGTGCGGCGGGCGAGGCGCCGGAGAACACCATCGCGGGATTCGAGCTGGCGCTCGCGCAGGGCGCCGACGCGCCTGGAGCTCGACCTCCGGGTGACCGCGGACGGCGTGCCCGTGGTACTCCACGATCCCGCGCTCGACCGCACCACCGACCGAGCGGGTTCTGTGGCGCGCCTCCCGCTTGAGATCGTGCGGCAGGCGGACGCCGGGCATCGCTTTACGCCGGACGGCCACGCGTTCCCGTGGCGGGGCCGCGGGCTCCGCGTCCCGACGCTCGCCGAGGTGCTCGATGCGTTGCCGGCCACGCCGCTGCTGCTGGAGCTGAAGACGCCGGCCGCCGCCCCCACGGTGCGGCGGCTGCTGGAAGAGCGGGACGCGATCGGCCGGTGCGTGGTCGCGTCGTTTCATCGCGCTGCGCTGGAGTCGTTTCCGCGTCCGCCGTTCAGGCGCGCGGCTACGCGGGCAGACACGGCGCGGCTGTGGGCGGCCGCGCTGGTGGGCCTGCCGCTCGATGCCGGCGTCTGCGATCTCCTCGCGGTGCCGGAGCGGTGGCACGGCCTCCCGGTGGTGACGCGGCGGCTGGTCCGCATGGCCCACGCGGCGGGCTGCCCCGTCCACGTCTGGACGGTGAACGACGCACCAGCGGCCGGCCGGCTCTGGTCGCGCGGCGTGTCGGGGATCGTGACGGACTACCCGGGGCGACTCGCCGCACACCGGCCCGCGGCCCAGCGTGGCCGGTGATCCGCCCCGCGGGTGTTCCTAGCGCCCGGTCCCCGGCACGCTGTCGCCCGCCGCTCCGGCCGCGCGGGCCCTCCAGCGCTGCACCATCTCGCGCTGCTCCTGGCCGAGGCCCGCGTCCTTGACGAACGCGTCGGCCCAGTCGAGCGCGCGTGTGGCCTCGGCCCCGTTCCCGGCGTCGAGCATGGCCGCCGAGTAGCGCAGCGCCGTCCACACGACGGCCGTGGCGAGCGCGTGGCGGCCGGCGGCGCTCACGCGGATGGCGCTGCGGTCGGCCGGACTGACCTCCGGCCCGGCGAAATCGCCGGCCTTGACGTCGGTGAGCGCGCGCCGCATGGCGGACGTGTCCGCCGCGGCGGTGTCGGATGTGAGGAGCTGATACGGGCCGGCGTCCTGCAACGTTCCCGGTCCCCCGTGCTCCAACGCCGACCCCACGGTGGTCGCCGCGGCGAGCGGTCGCTCGAGGTGTCCGGTGAGACTCCACGTGCGCCAGACCTGCACGACACTGTCCGCCAGGTGCCCCGACGCTTGCAGCCGGTCGAGCACCGAATCCGCGAACGGCCGCAGGCCGTACCGCTCGCTCACCAGCCGGACGTACCACGGCAGGTTGAGCAGCGCGAGGTTCGCGATGCCGACGTCCGGCCTGAGCCGTTCCACGACCTGCAGCGCGAGCGCCGGGTACGTGTCCCAGTCGCCGCTGGTGACCAGGAGGGCGCGCGGCGGGAGCTCCCGGAGCACCCACCGGTTGTACGCGAGCACCGGCGGCGTGAGGAACCCGCTCGTGTCCAGACTCGTGAGCGCCCGTGTCTCCCACGCCTGCTCGCCGCGGCGCAACGCTTCCATCCACAGCCCCACCCACGCGTTGCCGTCCCCCGGGTCGCAGGTCACCGCCCGTCGGTAGTAGTGCCAGGATGAGTCGGCGCTCGCGGGTTCCCAGCCGCTGTAGATCGGCTGGTAGAGGTAGGCGAGCACGGTGAGGGCAAAGGCGTTGCACGAGTCGATCGCAAGGGCCGCGCGCGCCGCGTCATCCGCTTCGTGGTACCGGCCGGTTCTCCGGGCCGTCTCAGCCAGCCAGGCGTGGGCGTCCGCGTCGCGCGGGCTCTTCGCCGCAACGGCCGCGAACAGCGGGTACGCCTCGGCGAGCTTGTTCTCGGCGTAGAGGGCGCGTGGCCGGTCGAGCGGATCCTCGGCGCAGGCGGCTTGGAACAGCGCCGTCGCGAGCGCCACGGCGGCGAAAACGGTGTGGCAGGTCAATGTCCCTCCGAGGTCAGCGCCCGCTCGTACGCGGCCATCAGGTCCTGCCGGCTCACGGTGCCGTCGAGCCGCTCGCGGTCGCCGGCCACGACCACGGGCAAGACGTTGACGTCCCGCTTGCCGAGCCGGCGGAGCGCGGTGAGCAGCGTGTCCTCCGCGGTGACGGGCTCCGCGTCCGGAAGGGCGAGGTCGGCCGCGAGCAGAATCCCGCCGAGCTGGTCGCGGCCCTCCATCGCCTCGCGGACCGTCGCGTGGGACAGCATGCCGACGAGGCGGCCGCCGTCGTCCACCACCGGGAAGTCGGTCTGCCGGCTCTCGCCGATCCGCTGCACGATCGCCGGAAGGTCGGCGGCTTCCGGAATCACCAGCGGCTGCCGGTTGATGCACTCCTGCACGGGGAGGCGCGCCAGCACGGCGGCGTCCGCGCCGTTCGACAGCACCACGCCGCGGCGCACCAGCCATTCGGTGTAGATCGACTCGGGATGGAGCCGGCGGGCGATGCCGTACGCGAGGACGCTGGTGAGCATCAGCGGGAGGATCAGGCCGTAGTCCCCGGTCATCTCGAACACCATCATGATCGCGGTGAGTGGCGCATGGGTGGATCCCGCCACCAGGCCTGCCATCCCCACTAGGGCGAGCGCGCCCGGCGCGAAGTCGGCGTTCGGGATCACGCCGTGCATCGCGACGCCGTACGCGCCGCCCAGGGTCGCGCCGATGAACAGCGCGGGCGTGAACACGCCGCCGGCGCCACCCGCGCCGAACGTCGCGGCCGTGGCCACCAGCTTGGCGCCCGCCAGCGCGAGCAGGAACAACGCGCTGCGGGTCGCCACGATGCCGATGTCGAGGCTCTCGTGGCCCTGGCCCCACAGATCGCTCCGGAACGCAATGTCGAGTCCTCCGATCACCGCCGCGCCCAGCGCGACCTGCAACCAGCGCGCGCGCAGCCGGGCGAACAGGTCCTGGGCCCGCCACACGCTGCGCGAGTACAGCACCGACACGACGCCCGTGAGCACGCCGAGACCGACGTACAGCAGCAGCTCCCAGGGGGCGCCCACGCCGAACTCCGTGGGGAGCGCCATCACCGGGTGGTTGCCGAACACGCTGCGGCCGACCGTGGCGGCGAGGATGGAGGCGACCACGAACGGTCCCAGTGCCATGCCGCCGGCCGCGCCGAGGATCTTCTCGATGCCGAACAGCACGCCCGCGATGGGCGCGTTGAACGCGGCGGAGATGCCGGCGGCGGCGCCGCAGCCCACCAGGGTCCGCAGGCGGTTGGGCGAGGCGCGGAGCCACCGGCCGATGCGCGACCCCGCCGCGGCACCGAGCACGACGACCGGGCCCTCGGCCCCGACCGAGCCGCCGGTGCCGATCACGACCGCGGCCGCGAGGGTCTTGACCAGCACGGGGATCGAGCGGATCACCCCGCCCTTGACCGTCACCCGGTACATCACGTCGGGGATGTTCTCTCCGGGCGAGCCGTTGGCGCCCCAGCGGACGAGCGCGCGGCAGGCCATCAGGCCGAGCGCCACGAACAGCGGGATCAGCAGGGGGGCGGGGATCGGCATGCGCAGCGCGCTGTGCAGCACCAGGCCCTGAATCAGGTCGATCGCCTTGTAGAAGACGATGACGGCGGCGCCGGACGCCGTGCCGATCACCACCGCCAGGACGAGGAGCTGGGTGTGCTCGTCGCTCCCCATCGCGGTCAGGGTGCCGGAGACGGCGCGGGCGGATTCCTGCAGCGCACGCGCCGGTCGGGTGAGGAGCAGTTCCGAGGTGGACCGGGCTGGCTCGGGCACACCGGATATTCGGCAGGCAGGCCCCATCGTGCAACCACGAGCGTCCCTTGACCGGGACGCAGGTGGGTGCTATTCCGTCCGACACCTTGACTCAGGGACGGTGCCGTGCGGAGGGCAGCTCGATGATCTGGTACGTCGCGGTGGGCAGTGCGCTGGGTGGCGCGACCCGCTACCTGCTCGGCACGTTCATCCAGCAGCGGGCCGCCGTGGACTTCCCGGTCGGCACGCTGGTGGTCAATGTCACCGGGTCGCTGCTCCTCGGGTTCCTGATGCGGTACGCCTTGGCGACGCCGGCGATCTCGCCCGAGCTGCGGGCGCTGCTCACCACCGGGTTTTGCGCCGGCTACACCACGTTCTCCACGTTCAGCTACGAGACCGCGACCCTGCTGCAGGACGGGGATTATCGCCGGGTCGCCATCTACGTCCTGGCGAGCGTCCTGCTGTCGCTCGCCGCCATGCTCGCCGGCTTCGACGCCGCGCGCCGCCTGCTGGCGGCCTGAGGGAGGGGGCAAATGATGCACGGATTCAAGGGCGAGCGGACCCTGATGCGGATCCACCTCGGCGAGCGCGACAAGTACCAGGGGAAACCGCTCTACCAGGCGATCGTGGACCTGCTGCGCGAGCGGCACTTCGCGGGCGCGACGGTGTTCCGCGCGATTCTCGGTTTCGGGGCCAGCGCCCGGCTGCGGACCGACCGCATCGAGCTGCTGTCGCTCGACCTGCCGATCGTGGTGGAGTGCGTGGAGACGGAGGAGAAGATCCAGGAGATCCTGCCGCTGCTGGACGAGATGATCGGCGGCGGCCTCATCACGCTCGAACGGGCGCGCGTCATCATGTACCGGCCGGAGCTGCCTCCCGGGGCGCGCGCCGCGGACTGGGAGATCGACGCGTAGGTTGTCTGGACTCAAACGGAGATCATTCCATGGCGAAGCTGCTCACCGAGTTCATCGGCACGTTCTTCCTCGTCCTCACCGTCGGGCTCACGGTAGTCAGTGGCACGGAGTTCGCCCCCCTCGCGATCGGCTCGTCGCTCATGATCATGGTGTACATGGGCGGGCACATCTCGGGCGGTCACTACAACCCCGCCGTCTCGCTCGGCGTGTGGCTCCGCGGCAAGCTCACCGCGAAGGACTTCGGCGCGTACTTCGTGACCCAGCTGGCCGGCGCCATCGTCGCTGCCCTCGTCGTCAACGTGATCGCCGGGCACGCATTCGCGCCCGAGCCGGGACTCGGCAGCACGACGCTGGGGGCGTTCCTCGCCGAGGCGCTGTTCACGTTCGCGCTGGTCCTGGTCGTGCTGCAGACCGCCACATCGGAGAAGACGGCGGGCAACTCGTACTACGGGCTCGCCATCGGCTTCACGATCGTGGTCGCCGCCTTCGCCGGCGGGCCGATCTCGGGCGGCGCGTTCAACCCGGCCGTGGGCGTCGGCCCGATCCTGGTCAACGTGGCGCTGGGCGGCGGATCGCTGGCGGATGCGTGGCTCTACCTGGTGGGACCCCTCGCGGGCGGTGCGCTCGCGGCGGGGGTGTTCAAGCTGCAAGCGCAGACGGCCTGAAGATGCCGCGTGGCCCGGGAGCCGGACGTAGCCCGCCGGCTCCCGGCTGCGGCCTCACGGCGTCCCGGGCCGGTCCCCGGCCAGGCGGGCCAACGCCGCGTGGGCCTGCCGCACCCACGCCTGCATCTCCGGGTCGGCTCTGTCCCACAGACTGACGAGCCGCCCGTAGTTCTCCGCTGCCCGGCGGCGGTCACCCTGCTGCTCGTACAGCTCTCCCAGCCGCAAGTACCCGTACCCGAGGTGCCCCGCGTCCTCGAACACGGCGTCTGAAGGCGTCGTGACGAGGCGCTCGTACAGCACGCGCGCCGAGTCCGTGTTGCCCATGCGGTCGTACACCCGCGCCAGCCAGGCGGTGGCGCACGTCTCGCAGGCGTTGCCGTCGTCGTACCGGCGGAAGGCGACGATCGCGTCCTCCAGGCGGCCGTCGGCCAGCGCCACGAGCCCCGCCGCGCCGTCCCTGGTGCGTTCCATGTCGCGACCGTGATCGGCGTCGGGCGCGGCGTCGTATTCGGCCAGCAAACTGCGGGCGCGGCGGGGATCGTCGGCGGCGGCGTAGGCTGCCGCCAACGCCGTGTAGGCCCGGTCGAGCGGGAGCAACCGCTCGAGCGGGTAGCGTGCCAGCGCGTCGTCCAGCATCCGCCGCGCGCGGGCCGGGTCGTCCCGCAGCAGCCGCTCGGTCACGGCGCTACGCGCGGCGCGCGCCAGGAAGACGCCGCCCAGACCCCGTTCGCCGGTCAGCGTCAGTGCACGAGCCCACGCCCGCTCGGCCGACGCCATTCTGCCGCGCATGGCATCCAGCGCCCCCATCCACTCGTACGCGGTGGCTTCCCAGAAGACGCGCCCGCGCTGCTCCGCCATCAAGCCCCAGCCGAGCCGTTCCGCGGCGTCGTAGTCCTTCCGCTGCGCGGCCTGAAGGATGCGCGAGATCGCCACTTCCGGGTTGCCGGGGAACCGCCGCGCGAATCCCTCGATCACTGCGGTGGCGGAATCGAACCGCCCCATCTGCCCCAGTGCGCCGGCGAGGTTGGAGTAGTGGAGACGCGTGGTGGAGTCCACCACGAGGGCGCGCCGGTAGTAATCGGCGGCCTTCGTGTGGTCGCGCAGGGCGGAGTAGATCGTCCCGAGGTTGTTGAGCGCGATGATGTCCGTGGGGTAGAGGTCGAGCACCGTCTGGTACGCGCTGATCTGCTGGTCCCGGTCGCCGGTGACGACCGAGTGGTACGCGGCGATCACGAGGTACCGCTCCCGCTCGGTGAGCCGGTCCCGATAGTCGTACGCCCGTGTAGCCGCCTCGACGGCGCGGGAGCGGCGCTCACCGACGTTCCCGAGGATGATCGCCAGCTTGCGCCACGCCATCGCGAACGTGCTGTCAAGCGCGATCGCCTCCTCGAGAAACTGCATGGCCCGCGGATCGTCTCCCTGATTCGACGCCCGGAACCCCTGGGAGAGGAGGCGCAGCGCCGAAAGCGAGGCCGTGGTGGCTCGGTCCAGCGGCTCGGACCGGCGGATGCTCCGGAGGCCTTCCCCGAAGCGCTCCCGCAGGTTCTGCGACAGCCGGTCCACCGCCATGATGATCCCGTCCTCGTTCCGGGCCAGCTCCTGCTGTGTCGCCAGCACGGTGCCGTCCACTGTGATCAGGCGCGCCGAGATCGTGTAGCCGGTTCCCACTGACGCGATCTCTCCGGCGACTACGCCCTTGATGCCCTCGCGCTCGGCCGCCTCGAGCGCGACCGCCTGGGGCACGCCTCTGGCCGGATCCCGCTGCATCCGGCGGAGGATCTGGCTCACCTGAACCGGGTCGAGGATTGAGACGGTCGGTGACTGGGAGAGCCCGATCCGCATCAGCTCGGTTGCTGTGGCCCCGTGCGTCGAGTCGGCGGTCCGGTTCGCGAAGTCGGCGAGGATGAGGGGCTCGCGCTCGCTGATCGCTCCGGTGCTGAGGAGGGTCGCCGCCGGACCGATGCCGAGGGCGCGGGACGCGACGTACCCCGCCGTGGTGAGGGCGAGGACGGTGAGCGCGGTGCCGCCAGCGACCGCGGTGCGCCGCCAGGTGAAGAGGCCGAGCCCGCTCCGCGGTGCCGTCCCGCGCGCCCGCCATCGCTCTGCGAGGCTCGTGACCACGCCGGTGGGGAGTGCCACGGCGACGATGACGATCGTTACGATCAGCACCCAGCGCGGCAGCCCGAGCCGGCTCACGAGGAACGACGCCGCGGCGAGCAGCGCGACGGCGGCGACGGCAACGACGCCCGCCACGCGCAGCGGGTCGGCGCCCAGCGTCTCGGACGGTTGCGCGACACTGGGCAGCGGAGCCGGCGTCCCGGACGTGCGCAACGCCTCCGCAAACTGCGCTGCGGGGCTGAACCGGTCTGCTGGCGTCTTGGCGAGCGCCCGCATCAGCGCCGCGCAGACAGCCGGCGGCACGGCCGGCCGGAGCGACGTGATCGGGGTCGGTTGCACGGTGAGATGCTGATGCACCAGCGTGTCCGCCGGGCCGGTGAACGGCGGCTCGCCGGCGAGCATCTCGTACAGCACGCACCCCAGGCTGTAGAGATCGCTGCGGCCGTCCAGGTCCCGGCTCCCCGCGGCCTGCTCGGGGCTCATGTAGGCCGGCGTGCCGATCGCGAGACCCGTCTGCGTGAGGCGCTGCCCCCCCGCCTCGGTGATGGCGCGGGCGATACCGAAGTCCGCCACCCGGGCGTGCCCCCCGGCCAGCAGGATGTTCTCGGGCTTGATGTCGCGATGCACGACGTCGTGGCTGTGCGCATACGACAGCGCGTCCGCCACTTCGCGGGCGATCTGGAGCGCGTCATCGACGGGGAGCTGCTTCTCGCGCGCGAGGCGGTCACGCAGCGACTCGCCCTCCACGTACGGCATCACGTAGTAGAGCAGCCCGTTCGCCTCGCCCGAGTCGTACAGCGGCAGGATGTGCGGGTGATCCAGCCGAGCCGAGATCTCGATCTCCCGCAGGAACCGGTCGGGCCCGAGCACAGCCGCGAGCTCGGGCTTCACGACCTTGATGGCGACGTGACGATGGTGCTTGAGATCCTCGGCGAGATAGACGGCGGCCATGCCGCCGCGGCCCAGCTCGCGCTCGACCCGGTAGTGGCCGGCGCAGGCGGTGTTCAGGCGCTCGATGGCGTCGCTCATGGTGGCGCTACCCCCGGTTGCCTGGTCCATCCGTACGCCCCAGGACGCCGCAGCGCGGCCGGGGGGTGGCGGACACCTCTAAGCTACGCGCCGGCACCGACTCTGCCAGCGATTGACCACCTGAGCGGGCGCCGATAGAATCCCGCCGAAGGTACACTTGACGAGCTGATCGCCGCACATGTCCGCGCTGCTTGCCGGGCTGCTGCTCGGCGCCGTCCTCGCCGTCGGCCTCGCCCTCGTGCCGCTTGGCCTGCCGGGCCTGTGGCTGATGGTGCTGGGGGTGATCGGCTTCGGCTGGCTCACCGGCTTCGCGTCGGTGGGCATCGCCACGATCGCGCTCGTCGTCGGGCTGGCCATGGCCGGCGAGATCATCGAGGCGTGGGCGGGCTTCCGGTACGCGCGGCGCTACGGGGGATCGCGGCGCGCGGGCTGGGGCGCGCTGGTGGGCGGGATCGTCGGTGCGGTGGTCGGCGTGCCGGTGCCGATCGTCGGCAGCGTGATCGGCGCGTTCGCCGGCTCGTTTGCCGGTGCCACGCTGGGCGAGTACACGGTTGCACGGGCCGGCGGCGCGGCGGTGAGCGCGGGATGGGGCGCCGTGCTTGGGCGGGCGGTCGGCGCGGCGGCGAAGGTCGCCCTCGGCCTGGTCATCGCCGTGCTGGGCGTGGTGGCAATGCTGCGCCTCTGAGCCCCCGACGCTGCACGCCGCACGCTGCACGATCTCCCGCCATCGCCCGGCGATTGACCGCCCGAACGGGCTGGCTTAGAATCCCGCCGAAGGTGATGGGGCCCACCGAAAACCGCCGGCGTCCGGGCCGGCTGATGGCTCCTGCGGACGTTCATGCGGGAGCCCTTCGCCATGCGTCCGGGCACGCTCGAGCGACTCGGACGCCAAACGGACGATCGTGCCGAGCACGCGGCGGAATCGGAACTCGAACTGCCGCCGGCTTTCCAGGACGCGCTGATCCAGGTCGTTCTTGACCCGTTCCGCGTTGACGCTCAGCAGATCCTCGAGGTACGCCCCGGCGGCCGCGCGGACCCGGCGCCCGCGCGGGCCCCGCGGCGTGAGCCGGTCGGTGAGCCACGCCGCCCATGGGGCGCTCGGGTAGTGGTAGGCCATGCGCCCCGCGAAGTAGAACCGCGGCGGGGCGGAGAGGCCCGCGGGCACGAGGTCGTCCGCACTCCAGCCGTCCGGCGTGACGCCGGCCGCCGCCGTCAGCTGCTTGAGCAACGCGTGCGCGATGCTCGTGAAGCGGGCCGTCGCCGTGACGTACGCGCGCAACGCCTGCTGTTCCGCCTCCCGGAGCCAGGGTTCGAGGTGCTCGCGGGCCGTCTGACATGCGAGGTCCAGGGCGACCGCGCGACTTGGCGGCCTCCGATCGGCGGCCGCCGGGAGCCGTCGATCCAGGTCCTGGCGCGCGGCCGGACGAGCCCGCGCAAGGAAGTCCTCGCGGGCGGTGACGAAGGCGCGGCCCAGACGCTGGTGCTCCGCGGCGAGCAACGGGCCGAGGTCGCCGAGCGCGCGGTCGGCGTCGGCCGCGAGGTCACGCAACGTGGCGGCGCGGGTCTCGGCCTCCTGGACCGGCGCGAGCAGCGCCCGCCGCTCTTCGTCGAGTGCCCAGCGCAGGCGGCCGCCAAGGCGGGCTACCCCGCGGCGCGCGGCGGCGTCCAGCAGGCGATCGCCCGCCGCGTCCGGCAGGCCACGGAGCCGCTCCACCAGCGCGGCCCACTCGGCGTCGCTCTCCGGTGTCCGCTTGCTGGGAAGCGCGCTCACCTGGTAGAGCCGATCCGGGGGCCGTCCGAGCCGCTCGGTGAGCACGCGCTCCGTGAACGCGACGGCGGCCGCCCGCTCGCCGGGGGGCAGGTGATCGGCCTTGTTCAGCACGAACACGATGGTGTCCGCCTGCCGGGCGGTTTCCGCGAGGAACGCCATCTCCTCCGCCGAGACCGGCGGATCGACGCCGAGCACCGCGATGGCCGCGTCCACGTGCGGGAGGAACTCGCGGGTCGCCGCCGAATTGGCTTCGATGACCGAGCCCAGGCCGGGCGTATCCACCAGGCACAGGCCGCCGGCGAGGAGGGGGCTCGACGAGAACACCTCGACGGCGAGCACCCGCTGCACATTGCCGGGGTTGCCGTCCTCCGACACGTAGCGCCCCAGCTCCTCGATCGGGACGGGTTGCCAGCCCTCAGCGGTCCGCACGCGGGCGCTGCGCTCGCCGGCCCGCACGATCGTCGGCACCGAGGTGACCGGCGGCACGCCGGTCGGGAGCAGATCGTCATCCAGCAGCGTGTTGATCAGGGTGGATTTCCCGCGCTTGAACTGCCCGATGCAGACCACGTAGAAGCGGCCGGCGGCGGCGCGCTCGGCGAGCTCCCGCGCCTCGGCCGCGATGTCGGGCGCACCGGCGGTCGTGGCGAGGTGGCGGAGGCGATCCAGCGCGTCGGGCACCACGCAGGTGACGGTCAGGGTTGCTGACATGCAAGAACTCCTGCCGACCCAAAGGGTGACAGGAGTCATCAGCCGCCTTCGGCATGGCGGCGGTTGTACGGCGAACTCCATCGCCTGACTGCGACTTGGCGAACGGTAAGCCGCCGACGCGCGCGGCGTCAAGGCGCGCGCGGCGCCGGTTCAGGCCGCCGTGATCCCTCCATCCACCGGCAGGGCGACGCCGGTGATGAACGCCGCGTCGTCCGACGCGAGGAACAGGATCCCCTTGGCGACCTCGTCGGGGGTGGCGATCCGGCCGAGCGGGTGCTTCTCCTCCCACCGGTGCCGCGCCGCCTCCGGGTCGGGAAACGCCTGCCAGGCCTGGTAGATCATGTCGGTCTCGACGCTCCCCGGACATACGCAGTTGACGCGGATGCCCTCGCCCGCGTGGTCGAGCGCCATCGTGCGCGTGAGGTTCACCAGGGCGGCCTTGGACGCCGCGTAGGCCGCCGCCCCCGCGAATCCCACAAGGCCGGCGTATGACGCGACACTCACGATGTTGCCCGTGGTCGCGCGCAGGGCGGGCAGGGCGCTCCGGCTCATGAAGAACGCGCCCTTCACGTTGGTCGCGAACGTCGTGTCCCACTCGTCGTCGGTCGTCTGCTCGACCGTGCGGTTGCGATAGATCACGCCCGCGTTGTTGACGAGCACGTCGAGTCGTCCGAGTCGCTTCGTGGTGTCTGCAACCACGCGGCCGCAGTCGGCCGCGACCCGGACGTCGCCCTCCATGAACGTGGCTCGGAGGACCATGCCCGCCGCCTCGCGGCCGCGTGCCGCGTCGAGCCCCGTGATCACGACGCTGGCACCCTCCTGGGCGAATGCCCGGGCGGTGGCCAGCCCGACGCCCCGGGTGCCGCCGGTGATCAGCACGACCTTGTTCATGAATCGCATGCCGGCCCCCCAACCTTGCGTCTGCGGGGGGAGTTGGTAGATATGCCCCCCATGCGCACCACCTTGAAGGTCCTAATATGGGGCCTCGTCGCGGCGGCCGGGACCGGCGCCCTCGGCGTGCTCGCGCTGCACCGCGGCGAGACGATCAACGCCGGGTGGCTCGTCGTGGCGGCGCTCTGCACGTATGCCGTCGCCTACCGGTTCTACGCCCGGTACATCGCCCGCAAGGTGATGGCGCTGGACGACACGCGCGCCACCCCCGCCGAGCGGCTCGAGAACGGGCGCGACTTCGTGCCGACCAACCGGTGGGTCCTGTACGGGCACCACTTCGCCGCCATCGCGGGCGCGGGCCCGCTCGTGGGGCCCGTCCTCGCGGCGCAATTCGGCTATCTGCCGGGAACCCTCTGGCTGATCATCGGTGTCGTGCTCGCGGGCGCGGTGCAGGACTTCGTGATTCTGTTCGCCTCGGTGCGGCGGGACGGCAAGTCGCTGGGCCAGATGGCGAAGGAGGAAGTGAACCGCGTGACGGGCACGGCGGCCATGATCGCGATTCTCGCCATCATGGTGATCCTGCTGGCGGTGCTCGCCCTCGTGGTGGTCCGCGCGCTCGCCGAGAGCCCGTGGGGCACGTTCACCATCGCCTGCACCATCCCGATCGCGATCGCCATGGGCTGGTGGATGAACGTGTTCCGGAAGGGCAAGACGGTCGAGGCGACGATCGGCGGCGTGGCGCTCCTGCTGCTCGCCCTGTACGGCGGCAAGCTGGTGGCCGAGCATCCGGTCCTCGCCAACCTGTTCACCTTCAAGGCGACGACGCTCGCCTATCTCGTCATCGGCTACGGCTTCATCGCGTCGGTGCTGCCGGTCTGGCTGCTGCTGGCGCCGCGCGACTACCTCTCGACGTTCATGAAGCTCGGGACGATCGGCGCGCTCGGCATCGCGATCCTGATCGTGCTGCCGCCGCTCCGGCTGCCGGCCGTCACGCAGTTCGTGGACGGCACGGGGCCGATCTTCGCGGGGAAAGTGTTCCCGTTCGCGTTCATCACCATTGCCTGCGGGGCGATCAGCGGATTCCACGCGCTCGTGGCGTCCGGCACGACGCCCAAGATGATCCGGCGGGAGGGTGACATGCCGTTCATCGGCTACGGCGGGATGCTCACCGAGTCGTTCGTCGGCGTGATGGCGATGTGCGCCGCCGCGGTGCTCGACCCGGGTGTCTACTTCGCGATCAACTCGCCGGCCGGCATCATCGGCAGCACGGTGGAGCAGGCGGCCCAGACGATCGGCAGCTGGGGATTCACGCTGTCACCCGACGAGTTCCATCGCATCACGGCGGCCGTGGGCGAGCACTCGCTGCTGTCGCGCACCGGCGGGGCACCCTCGCTGGCCGTGGGGATGGCGCACATCTTCTCGAACCTGACGAGCCATTTGGGGGCGGGCGCCCTGATGGGGCTGTGGTACCATTTCGCGATCATGTTCGAGGCGCTGTTCATCCTCACCACGATCGACGCCGGGACGCGGGTGGGACGCTTCATGCTCCAGGAGCTCGGCGGCCAGCTGGTGCCGAAGCTCGGCGTCACGTCGTCGTACCCGGCCAACATCTTCGCCAGCGCCGTCGTGTCGGCCGCATGGGGGTACTTCCTCGTCCAGGGGGTGCTCGACCCGCTGGGCGGGATCAACTCGCTGTGGCCGCTGTTCGGCATCTCGAACCAGCTGCTCGCGGCGATCGCGCTCACCGTGGCGACCACGATCTTCATCAAGATGGGGAAGGCCCGCTACGTCTGGATCACGGCCCTGCCGCTGGTGTGGCTGGTCATCGTCACGATGTCCGCGGGGATCGCCAAGGTGTTCGCGCCGAGCCCCCGGCTCGGCTTCCTCGCGCACGCGCGCTCGCTGGCCGGAAGCGCCAACGCCGACGCGACGCGGCTGATCGTGAACGATTACGTCGACGCCGGGCTCGCCCTGGCATTCATGGCGGTGGTGATCCTCGTGCTGCTCGCCGCGGCGCGCGAGTGGCACGCGGTCTTCACCAAGCGGCGGGCGGCGGCGGTGCACGAGGCGCCGTACGTGCGCAGCGCGTGGGCGGTGGGCGACTGAGCGGGGAACGGCAGGTCATGGAGCAAGGTGCCTTTCGCGGGTGGCGCCGGTGCGACGCCACCCGAGTTCGACAACACGCCGCCTGGAGGCGAGTCCGCGGACGACGACATCCTCAGCCTCGCCAAGATCTCCACCGGCACCTGGCTGTTCCGCGATCGGTTCCTGAGCCAGGCGTGCGTCGGCAGCAAGCAGTCGGACTGCGGCCCGGACGATACCTCGGCGGGCGGCATGAAGGACGGCGTGGGTGCCGCGGCGTACAACGCCGCGACCGGGAAGTTCGTCTACGAGATCAAGCACCCGCTCAAGAGCGGCGACGCGGCGCGCGACTTCCAGCGGGGGTTCGGCGATCAGGTGGGATTCTACCTGGCCGTGACCCTGGGCAGTGGCTCGAAGGGCAACACGGAGTGGCCCGATCAGAAGGGCAACTTCAAGAACTATCAGCTGTACACGATCAAGGGCCCGACGATCACGCCGTAAGCCGGCCTCCTGTTCCCCCACAAGCGCGTGGCCGCCCCCGATGAGGGCGGCCACGGTGCTTCATGCCCCGGGGAGCCCTGGCGTGGCGGGCAGCCGGACGGTTACCGTCCAGCGGAACGCCCCGGCACCGTCACGGCCTGTGTTGATTGGAGAACCCATGGTCACTCTCGCCCTGACCCTGATGCTCAGTGTTGCGGCCCCACCCCTCCGGCCCCCGGCTGCTCGCCCCGCACCGGCGCTTCCCGACGCGATCGTGGACGCCGCGTGGCTCCAGGCGCATCTCCACGATGCCGGGCTCGTGCTGCTGCACGTGGGCCCGCCGGACGGCTACGCGCGCGCCCACATCCCGGGCGCCCGTCTGGTACAGGTCAGCGCGATCACGACGCGCACGGACACGCTCGCCCTCGAGCTGCCGCCGGTGGAGGATCTGGTGCGCGCATTCCAGGCGCTCGGCGTGACCGACGGCTCCCGGATCGTGCTGTACTGGGACGCCGATTGGCTGCCGCCGACCACGCGCGTGTGGTTCACGCTCGACCGACTGGGACTCGCCGAGCGGGCGTCGATTCTCGACGGGGGCCTGGCGGCGTGGCAGGCGGCCGGAGGTGCGGTGACCGCCGTGGTCCCGGCGCCCGCGGCGCCGGGGCGGCTCACCGCGCGCCCGCGCGCCGTGACGGTCGAGCTGGCGTGGCTCGCCCGGCACCTCGAGGACCGGCAGGTCGTGGTGGTGGACACCCGGGAGCCGCGCTTCTGGGACGGCAGCGATGCGGGATCGCAGCCGCGCGCCGGCCGCATCCCCGGGGCGAAGAACGTGCCCTTCTCGCGCCTGATCCGTGACGGCCGGCTGCTCGCTCTCCCGGCCGCGGAGCAGTTGCTGCGTGATGCCGGCGCCGGGCCCGGAAAGCGCGTCGTGCCGTACTGTCACGCCGGCCAGCAGGCCACGGTGGTGTACTTCACCGCCCGACGACTGGGGTACGACGTGCGGCTGTACGACGGGTCGTTCCAGCAGTGGAGCCGCCACGCGGAGCTGCCGGTCGCCCGCTGAGCTCGGCGCGCCGCTCCGCTACTTCGCGCGATCCAGGTACTCGCCGGTGTTGGGGTTCACGCGGATCTTCTCGCCCGTGCCGATGAACTCGGGGATGTTGACCGTCGCGCCGTTCGCCAGCTTCGCCGGCTTGGTGGACGCCGTCTTCGTGGCGCCCCGCATGACGGGGGCCGTTTCCACGATCTCGTAAACCAGCGACGACGGGAGGTCGATCGCGACCGGCCGGCCCTCGAAGAACTCGGCGATGATCTTCATGCCTTCCGTGACCCAGGGGGCGGCGTCGCCCAGGGCCTCGGCGTCCATCTCGACCTGGTCGTAATTCTCGATGTTCATAAAATGGTAACTGTCGCCTGCCCGGTACAGGAACTCCAGCTCGTGGGTCTCGAGGCTCGCCTCCTGGACCTGGTCCACCGCCCGGAACCGGTGCTCGATGGTGGCGTTGGACTTGAGCTTGCGCAGCTTGGCGTGCACCATCGCCCGCAGATTCCCGGGCGTGTGGTGATGGAACTCGATGACGCGGCACGGCTCGCCCTCGAACATGATGGCCATGCCGCGGCGGATGTTGGTGGCGGTAATCGACATCTCGTACTTCGTCCTCCCGTGTGGGTCGGCAATCTACTCAGATACGGTAGAGGACGGCAGATGCGGCAGGGGCGGCGGATGTGGCAGACGCAGCACATGCGGCAGCCGAGTCGTCCCGGGGCCGTTCAATCCCCTGCCGCCTCCGCCTCTTCTGCCGCTGCAGTGGTCACAAGAACTGCTGGAACAGCACCATCCCCACCAGCGTGAGGCTCACCTGGAGGGCCACGAGTGGCCGCGGCGCGCGGTCATACGCCTCAGGAAGCAGCTCTTCGAGCACCATGAAGACCATGGCGCCCGCCGCGAAGCCGAGTCCGTACGGCAGGGCCTTGCGGAACGTCTCGACGAACAGGAACGCGGGCACCGCCATGAGCGGCTGCGGCAGGGACGAGACGATGCTCCAGCCGACGCACGCCAGGACGCCAACGCCGCGCGGCCGCAGCACGGCGCTGATGGCAAGGCCCTCGGGGATGTTGTGGATCGCGATGGCGAGCGTGATCATCAGGGCCAGTGTCGCCCCGCCCCCGAACGACACGCCGACCGCCACGCCTTCGGCGAACGAGTGAATCGTCATCACCAGGACGATCAGCACCATCTGGCGGGCGTCGGCGCCACGGACCGCGCCGAACGAGACCTCACGGTCGCCGATCAGCCGCTGTGTGCCGACGATGAACAGCACGCCCAGCAGCGCCCCCCCCAGGGTCTGCCACGCCCCGAACTGCGAGCTCTCGGCCACGATGCCGAAGCTCGCCCCCAGCATCAGGCCCCCGGCGATCGCGTTGGCGGACGCGACCACCACCGGCGAGATCCGGCGGAGGAAGATGAACGGCACCGCCCCCAGCCCCGTGGCCAGGGCCGTCGCGAGGGCGGCGAGAAAGACGGTGGTGGGAGTGGCGGTCACGGCGCGAACGTGCTGAGGAGCACGACGAACCCCATCGCCACGATCGCGACGAGGGCGATGGTCCGGTGTCCGGCCTGCCGGTAGGACTCCGGCAGCAGCTCCACCATCACGAGCTGGATCAGCGCACCCACGGCGAACCCCAGCGCCCAGGGCAGCACGGCGGGTGCCGCGTCCACGATGGCGAACGTGACGATCGCCAGCAGGATCTGACCGACGTTGGCCGCCACCGCGAGCCCGGCGGCGTTCGCCACGGACACGCGGCGCCCCGTGAGAATCGCGCACAGCACGGTGGCCTCGGGGATGTTGTGCGCGGCGATCGCCAGCGCCACGAAGATCCCGAACGGCAGGCTCAGGGCCATCGCGGTCCCGATCGCGACCCCCTCCGACGCCGAGTGCAGCGAGTTGGCGAGCAGGACCTGGTAGCCGTACGTGGGGCCCGGATCGTCGAGGCGATTGAGGCTCATCTCCTCGGTGCCGGCGGCGGCGTGCGTCCACCACACGAACCCGATGCCGAGGATCGTCCCCGCCGCGATCGGCACGACGCTGCGGGCGGGCGACAGGCCCGCGACGAGGAGCACGTAGGCCGCCCCCAGCATCATGCCCGCGGCGAGGGCGTTAGCCCATCCGATCCGCTCGATGGGAAGACGCCTGCCGAACAGAAACGGCCCGCCGCCCAGCACGGCGGTGCCGGCCGACAGCGACGAGTACAGCAGGACGACGAGGGTCGGGTCCACGCGGCGCTCAGGGCATCGTGAGGAGCGCGCCGAACACGTCGATCGCGTACCACAGGTTCCCGATCCGCAGGTTCTCGTCGGCGGCGTGCTGGTTGTCGTCGTAGTTGGCGACCGGGACGACCAGCACCTGGGCCCCGCCACCGGTAAACAGGTAGAGCGGGAGCGAGCCGCCCATCGTGGGCAGCAGCACGAGATCCTCGCCCGCGACGCGGCGCGCGGCGGCCACCACGTCCCGCACGGCCGGCGCGTCCATCGGAGCGCGCGCCGCGGGGTAGCCCTGCTCGCGCACGACCCTGGCGATGCGGGGATAGCGCAGCCGCGTGGCCTGGTCGGGGTCGTCCCGCACGATGTGGTAGCCCTGGCTCCGGACGTACGTCTCGACGAGATCGAGCATGTGCGCCGGGTCATTCCCCCTGACCAGGCGGATGCCCAGGCTCGCCGTCGCGGTCGCCGGGATGACGTTGGCCGCCAGCCGCCCTACGTCGGCGCTGCGCAGCCCCTGGACCGTGAGCGACGGCAGCAGCAGGCGCTCGGCCAGGGACGCCGGCTCGCCCTCGGTGCGCGCCAGGCCCAGCTCGCGCTTGAGCGCGGCGTCGTAGTCCGGCAGGCGGCGGAGCGCGTCGCGCTCCGCCTCGCTGATCGGTTCCGTCGTCTCGTAGAACCCGGGAATCAGCACCCGACCGCTGTCGTTCTTCATCGCGGCGAGCAGCCGGGCGAGCATCCCGCCGGGGTCCGGGGCCCAGTTGCCGTAGTGCCCGCTGTGGAGCGACCGGTTGGCGCCGTACAGCGTGATCTCGAGCGTCGCGACGCCGCGCGCGCCGAACGCGATCAGCGGGCGACCGCTCTGGTGCACCGGCCCGTCGAGGAACAGCCAGATGCCGACGTCCGCAATCCGGTCGCGGTAAGTGCGCAGGTACTCGCCCAGGTGTGGGGAGCCTGCCTCCTCTTCGCCCTCGAAGAAGAACACGAGATTCGAGGTCGGGGTGACGTTCCCGGCGCGGAACGCGTCGAGCACCGCGAGCACCGCCCCAATCGGCGCCTTGTCGTCGCCCGCCGACCGGGCATACAGGCGCCACTCCGGATCGATCTCCTCACCGGGGCCGGGAAACGGCCGGGGGGTGCCGCCCGCTTCGACGGCGCGGGTGTACAGGGTGGGGGTCCAGGGATTCTCGCGCCACCGTGTCGAGTCGGCCGGCTGGCCGTCGTAGTGGGCGTAGAGCGCGATGGTGCGCCGCGCGCCGGCGACGGTGACCCGGCCGTACACGATGGGCGGAGCCCCGGGCACGGTGAGCAGCTCGGCCCGCACGCCGCGCCGCGTCAAGGCCTCGCGCAGGGCGGTGGCGTTGCGCCGGATCCCCACCGCGTCGCTGGCCACGTTGGGCATGGCCAGCAGGTCCGCGAAGCTGCGCAGCACGTCGGCGCCGTGCGCCTGGCGCCAGGCGCGGGCGGCCGCCACGCCGTCGCCCTGGGCCGCCACACCGGCCGGGGTGAGCGCAACGAGACCAACGATCGTGAGGCGGCGCAGCATGGACGAAATCTTCACCCGAGTACGGCGCCGTTCAATGCGGGATCCCATCTGCCCGCGGTGGGGGCCGGCTGGGTAGGTTTCCGGCTGCCCAAACGCCACCGGAGGATGACCGCCATGCTACCCGATCCGCTGCACCCGGCCGTGGTGCATTTCCCGCTTGTCCTGATGTTCATCCTGCCGCTCGTGGCGTTCGGCGCCTGGTGGGTGATCCACGACGGGGGCCGGCTGAGGACCTGGGGGTGGGCGGTCCTGACCGCCGCCGCTCTCACGGGCTCCGCGTGGGTGGCTCACGAGGCCGGCGACGATCAGGCGGAGAAGGTGGAGAAGGTCGTGGCCGAGCGCCTGGTCGAGCAGCACGAGGACGCGGGCCACCTGTTCGCCATCGCCTCGACGGTCGTGCTCGGGCTGACCCTGCTGGGCCTGGTGCCGGGAATGGTCGGGAAGAGCGCGCGGCTGCTCACGGTCGCCGGCGCGGTGGTCGTGGCCGGCCTCGGCGTGCGGGCCGGCAAGCTCGGTGGCGATCTCGTGTACAAGCACGGCGCCGCCAACGCCTACGTGCAGCCGACACCGGACGGGGTCGGGAAGCAAGCGCCGCCCGCCGCGGGGCGCGGTGACGACGAGTCCGGTGAACGCCACTAAAGGAGTGCCCCACCAGCGCGCGCAGCCGTGCGGCGGCTCGCCGGTCGGGGTGGCACGCTTGCTGCCACGGCGACATAATTGGGAATCGGGTCGTCTTCAGGTCGATCTCTTGAGAGGTACACGCTCATGAATCTGCAGGAGCTCAATGCGGTGGCCGAAGCGCTCGTTGCGAAGGGGAAGGGGATCCTCGCCGCGGACGAGAGCTTCGGGACGATCGAGAAGCGCTTCAAGAGCATCAACGTCGCGTCGAGCGAAGAGCGTCGGCGCGCCTATCGCGAAATGCTGTTCACGACCGCGAGCGTCGGCGACTACATCAGCGGCGTGATCATGTTCGACGAGACGATCCGCCACAAGACGCAGGCCGGGGTCCGGTTCTGCGATCTGCTGACCAAGGCGGGCGTCGTGCCGGGGATCAAGGTGGACACCGGCGCCAAGGACCTCGCCGGGTACGCCGGCGAGAAGATCACCGAGGGCCTGGACGGGCTGCGCGAGCGGCTGGTCGAGTACCGCAAGCTCGGCGCGCGCTTCGCGAAGTGGCGGGCGGTGATCACGATCGGGAGCGGGATCCCGACGCGCTTCTGCATCGACGCGAACGCCCACGCGCTGGCGCGGTACGCCGCGCTGTGTCAGGACGTCGGCATCGTCCCGATCGTCGAGCCCGAGGTGCTGATGGACGGCGATCACTCGGGCGAGCGCTGCGGGGAGGTGACGGCGACCACGCTCGAGAGCGTGTTCTTCCACCTCCACGCCCATCGTGTGGCGCTTGAGGGCATCCTGCTCAAGCCGAACATGGTGATCCCCGGCAAGAAGGGCCCCGGCAAGTGGACCCCCGGACAGATCGCCGAGACGACCGTGCGCTGCTTCCTGCGCACCGTGCCGGCGGCGGTGCCCGGCATCGTGTTCCTGTCGGGTGGGCAGACGCCGCAGGAGGCCACCGCCAACCTCAACGCGATGAACGCCATGGGCAAACACCCCTGGGAGCTGTCCTACTCCTATGGGCGCGCGCTCCAGGACGAGGCCCTCAAGGCGTGGGGCGGCGACCCGGCCAAGGTCGGGCAGGGGCAGGAGGCGTTCGCGCGTCGCGGCCGCCTCGTCAGCGCCGCGCGGTACGGGAAGTACCGCGCGAGAGCATGGAGAGTGCGGCGTAGCGGAGCAGAATGTTCAATGCTCAATGTTCAATGCTCAATGTTCAATGCTCAATGTCCAAGCACTTGGATATTGAACATTGAACATTGAACATTGAACCATGCCGGACGCCATCTCCCCCGAGTTCCTGTCTCTCCAGGAAGTCCTCGCCGGTCGCTACTCCATCGAGCGGGAGCTGGGACGTGGCGGCATGGGGATCGTGCTGCTCGCGCACGACGTGGCGCTGGATCGGCTGGTTGCCATCAAGCTGCTGCCCCGCGAGCTGGCGCAGGACGCCGGGGTGCGGGACCGGTTTCTGCGCGAGGCGCGGACCGCCGCGGGGTTGTCCCATCCCAATATCGTTCCGATTCACCTCGTCGAGGCGCACGGCGATCTGGTGTTCTTCGTGATGGGCTATGTGGACGGCGAGACGCTGCGCCAGCGCGTGGACCGGCTCGGGCCGCTGTCGCCCAAGTTCGTGACGAAGGTCGTGCAGGAAGCCGCGTGGGCGCTCGCCTACGCCCATCAGCGCGGCATCGTCCACCGCGACGTGAAGCCCGACAACATCATGATCGAGCGCGACACCGATCGCGTGCTGGTGACGGATTTCGGAATCGCGCAGGTCACGACCGGGCCCTCCGCGGCGCAGTCGGGCGAGATCATCGGCACCGCGCGCTACATGAGTCCCGAGCAGGCCTGCGGCGAGCCGGTGGACGGGCGGAGCGACCTCTACTCGCTGAGCGCGACCGCGTTCTTCGCGCTCACCGGGCGCGCGCCGTACGAGGGCCGTTCCCTCCCCGCGATCATCAACGAGCAGCTGACGCGCCCGGTGCCGGAGGTCTGCTCCCTGCGGCCCGAAGTGCCGAAGCAACTGGGTCAGCTGATCGAGAAGTGCCTGGCGCGCGAGCCGCGCGGTCGGGTGCAGTCGGGCGACGAGCTGGCGACCCTGGCGGGTGAGCTGCGGGGGCAGGAGCTGCGCGCCCCGCCGCTGCTCCGCCGTTTCATGCGCAATGCCGAGATCTCGACGGCGGTGATTCTGGCCGGCACCGCGGTGGTGCGTATGGGAACCCAAGGTGGCGAGGTGAACATCGTGTTCCTCGCCATCGTGGTCCAGTTGATCGGCGCCGCGCGGCGGCTGCTCCGCGAGGGCTACGTATTCGACGACATCCGCGCGGCGCTGCTCGCCGAGGCGCGGCTCCAGGAGGAGGAATCAGGGGCGATCGGCGAGCGTCGGCTCATGCGGTGGGTCACCGGGCTGTGGCACCGGCTGTGGGCGGGACGGCTCGGGCGGCTCTTCTTCAAGGCGGCGGGCGTCGGCATCAAGCGGCCGAAGCGGGCCGCGCTGCCGGGCCGCGAGGCGACCGAGCTGGCGCTCGGCCGTGCGGCCACCGAAGCGTTCGACGCGCTGCCGGACATGACCCGCGCCCAGCTGCGCGGCGTGCGGGGGGTGATTCAGCTGTTGGAGGAACGTGCCGAGGTCCTGCGGGCCGGGGGCGATACTGGCGCCCGTCTCACGGAGGCCGTCGCCGCACTGGAGAACATCCGGGTCGGGTTGTTGCGGCTGCACGCAGGCGTCGGCTCGGTCGGCGACATCACCCAGCACATCGCGCGGGCCAAGGAGATCGGCGAGCGGATCGACCTGGCCGTCGGGGCGCAGGAGGAAGTGCGGCAGCTGCTGCATGGGGAGCAGCGGCAGTAGCGGCAGGGGCGGCAAAGGCGGCGAGAGGTGGCAGTAGGCACGCTATACGCTACACGCGACACGCTACACGATCTCGACTCCCGCCCTTCCCAGCTCCTCCCGCACGCGCCCGTCGGATGCCGGGTCCACCGGGCGGGTCAGCTCCCACAGCAGCCGGGTCCGGAATCCCGCCGCCGCGGCGTCTTCGGCCGTCCACTTCACGCAGTAGTCCCGCGCGAGCCCGCACGTCAGGATGTGCGTGATGCCGCGCTCCTTGAGGTAGCCGCCGAGCCCGGTGGGGGGACGCGCACCCAAGGCGTCCCAGTTGTTGCGGAACCCGCTGTAGGAATCGACGGTCGGGTCGGAGCCCTTCCGGATGATGGCATCGACCCATTCCAGCGCGATGCCTTCGTGGAGCGCGGCGCCCGGTGTGCCCTGGATGCAGTGGTCCGGCCAGAGCACCTGCTCGTGATCGTGCAGCGTCACGACGTCGAACGGGCGCTTCCCGGCGTGCGCGCTGGCGAATGAGGCATGGTGCCGGGGGTGCCAGTCCTGCGTGGCGACGACCACGTCGAACCGGCCGCTCAGCAGGAGGTCGCGGATCGGTGCGACCACCCGGTGGCCTTCCGCGACCGGGAGCGCGCCCCCCGGCATGAAATCCGGCTGTAGGTCGACCACGATGAGCGCGGTGCGGATGGACATGGCGTGGGCTCCTGAGAGCGGCGGACGGTCCAATATCCAATGTCCAATGCTCAATGTCCAATGCTCAATGTCCAAGTCCCTGGACATTGGGTATTGAACATTGAACATTGGACATTCGCTTTAGGCCCGCGAGAACTCCGCCCGGTCGATGGCCCCCAGCTCTTCATCGGTGAGCGCCAGGGCCAGCGACCGGATCGCGTCGACCGCGTGCTCGACGGTGCGGGCGCTCGGGATGGGGATCACCGTCGATCCCTGCGCCAGCACCCAGGCGAGCACCACGGCGTGCGCCGTCGCCCCGTGGCGCTCGGCGAGGGCGGCGGCGACGGCATGGAACGGCAGCGTCTTGTTGAGCCGACCGCCGCCCGTCGGGCTGTAGGCGAGGAAGCCGATCCCGTGCCGGACGCAGTAGGCGACCACGCCGGTCTCGAGCGCCTCGCGGAAGAACGGATTCAGCCGGTTCTGCACGCTCTGGATCGGCGCGATCCGGCGCGCCTCCTCGATCTCCGCGACGCTTGCGTTGGAGAGACCGATCCAGCGGATCTTGCCCTCCGCGCGCAGCGCCGCGAGCGCACCGACGCTGTCCGCGAGCGGGACGGCGGGATCGGGACGGTGCAGCTGGTACAGGTCGATCCGCTCCACGCCGAGGGACTTGAGCGAGCGGTCGCACGCCCCCTTGAGGTGGTCGGGGTGTCCGTTGGGCTCCCAGCGGCCGGCCGGTCGGGTGAGGCCGCCCTTGGTGGCCACCATTACCCGATCGCGCGCGCCGCTCCACGTGCCGAGCGCCCGGGCGATGAGCCGCTCGTTGTGGCCCAGGTCGCGGTCGTCGAGGCAGTACACGTCGGCGGTATCGATCAGGGTCACGCCGGCATCGAGGGCCGCGTGGATCACCCGGATCGCCTGGGAGGCCGGCGGCCGGTCGGCAAGCGACAGGGCCATGCCGCCGAGGCCAATGCCGCTCACGGCGGGGATGTCGGGACCGAGGGGGCGGGTGGGGAGCGCGAGCATGATTCAATGTCCAATGTTCAACGTCCAATGTCCAATATCCAAGTGACGGGCCTAGGACATTGGACATTGCGCCTTGGGCATTGGACATTGCATACATTCCTCCCCTCACTGAGGGGTCATGTCATCACGGCGTGCGGTGCGCGCGATGCGAATCGCGATCCTGGCATTGGCGACGTCCGGGCCAGCTCGGGCCCAGACGGAGCCCGCCAACTACTACTACTACGGGCTGGCCTACGGTTCCCAGTCCGTGGTGAACCCGCTGTCGGCGCTTCTCAACAGCGCTTACTACACGTTTCAGATCGACAACCGGGGCGACGATCCCTTCGCCGTGGCCTACGGCATCGGATTCGACAACGTGCTGGACAACCTGGTACACCCGTTCCGCGCGATCGGTGACTACGGCTGGGGGCGGTTCCTCACGTCGGAGGTCCTCCCCAGTTTCGAGCGGGACAATGCGCAGTGGGTGCCCAACTACATCGGGCACGTGTTTGGCGAGGGGCTGGTGTACCGTCACGACCTCGAGTGGTACCGCTACTATGGCGTGCCGCACCCGCAGGTGATGGCCCTGTTGAGTTTCTGGGCGGGTGCGATACTCAACGAGGCGGTGGAGAACGGCGACTACCGCGGCGCCAACGTGGATCCGATCGCCGACTGCTACGTCTTCAACCCGATCGCGCTCGTGCTGTTCAGCTCGGATCGGGCGTCGCGGTTTCTCGGCCGCCATCTCGGATTGGCGTATTGGCCCAACCAGCCCGCCTATGACCCCGTGTCGCACACGCTGCAGAACACGGGATACCGGACGGTGTTCCGGATCCATCCCGGGCGGTCGCGCTACGGCATCTTCGCGACGTACGGGACGCAGGGGCTCGTGGGGTTGTCCTACAAGCTGAGCTGGCGCGACCGCCTGACCCTCGCCGGAGGCATCGCGGCGACCGAGCTGTTCGAAACGCAGGACAGCACGCAGGCGCGTCAGGTCACGGCGACCACGGGCCCGGCCGCCGCCATCTTCCTCGACCGCAACAACTCGCTGCTCGCCTCGCTCAGCGTGACGCCCGACAAGCTCGACCGCGCCACCCTCAGCGTGTACCCGGGCGTCCTCGGCCCGCGCGCGTTCCGGCCCGGGTTCACGCTGGAATGGAACGCGGAGGACGGACTCCGGTTTGCGCTGTTCTTCCGCATGCTGCCGTTCGGCGTCGCGGGACATACGGGGAGTCCGGCAGGAAGATCCTAGGAGCTGGTGTCGTCCAGCGTATCGCGTGCAGCGTGCAGCGTAACTGCCGTACGCTGCACGCTGCACGCCATACGTTCTCTTATGGTATCCGCTTCTCGTACGCCGGTCGCTTGGGCGGCGTCGGCGGGTGCTCGCGGATCAGGCGCTGCACCTCCTGGATTGCCCGCTCGAGCTGGGGATCCGTCCCGCGCACCAGCTGGGCCGGGTCGTCCACGACCGGGATGTCCGGCTCGACGCCGTGTCCCTCGGGGAACCACTTGCCCGTGACGTCGTACATCCGGAACGTCGGCACGGTAATCGACCCGCCGTCCGCCAGAGCCGGCGCGCCGCTGATGCCGATCAGGCCGCCCCACGTACGCATGCCGATGAGCGGTCCGACCTTCGCCTGGCGGAAGTAGAACGGGAAGGCGTCACCACCGGATCCGCTCCAGCCGTTGATCAGCATGACCTTGGGACCGCGATGGGCCACCGGGGGCCACTGCCAGTCCTGGCCGTTGCGCACCGCCCAGTAGCTCAGCATCGGGCGGTTCAGCAGCTCGATGAACCGGTCGGGAATCTGGCCGCCGCTGTTCCACCGCTCGTCGATGATCAGCCCGTCCTTGCGCCACTGGGCCATGAACTGTTTGACGAGCTCGTTCTGGGCATCCACGCCGGTGCTCTGGACGTAGATGTAGCCCACCTTGCCGCCGGTCGCCTGGTCGACGCGCTGGCGGCGCGCCTCGATCCACTCGCGGAACCTGAGCTCGGTGTCGTCGGCGAGCGGCTTGACCAGCACCTGTCGGGATCCCGTCATGCTGGGTGTGCCGCTCACAGTGAGCATCACCGGCGCGTTGACCAGACCCTGGAACGCGGCCCACGGGTCCTTCGCAACGTCGAGCGGTACGCCATTCACGGCCAGGACGTAGTCACCTTCCTTGACGTCGACCCCCGGCTCCCTGAGCGGCGAGCGGGCGTCCGCGTCCCACGGCCCGCCGGCGGCGATGTGCTTGACGCGGTAGGCGCCGTTCTCGAGCGCCCAGTCCACGCCGAGCATGCCGACCGCGCGGCGCGGCGCGCTCTCCACCTCCCCGCCGCCGTTGTACGTGTGCGACGAGTTGAGCTCGGCGATGAAGTCGCCGAGCACGGCGTTGACGTCCCAGCGGGTGACCGCGTCGTCGATCAGCTTGGCGTAGCGGTCGCGCAGTCCCGTCCAGTCCACGCCGTGCATGTTCGGATCGTAGAAGAAATCGCGCTCGAACCGATAGGCGTCGGCGAACATCTGGCGCCACTCGGCCCGCGGGTCGACGACCGTCTCCATCTCGGTGGTGCGGAGCGGCTTGTCGAACTTCTGAGCCGGCTTCACCTCCACGATCGCCCAGCGACGGGTGGCCGTGACGAGCACTTTCTTGCCGTCGTGGGTCACCACGAACCGGCCGGCGTCGTCCAGCACCGTCTTCTCCTCGCGCTCGGCGAGATCGAAGTACATCAGCGGGCTCTTGGTCTCGCCCGAGCCGGTGCGGGCGCCGCGGATGTAGAGCAGCTTGCCCTGCACGGCGCGCAGGTTCGCGTAGTTGCCGCCCTTGGGGGGCAGAATCACCGCCCGGTCCTCGAAGCCGGCAAGGTCGATCGTCACCGCCTTGGCGGAATCGGCCTTGGCCTGCCCCTTCGGTCCCTCCGGCGGCTTCTTCGCCGAGTCCGCCGCCGCCTCCACGTCGTTCTTCGGCGCCAGCGGCGACGGCACGTCGGCACGGAGCGGGACGGCGACGATCATCGTCGCGTTGGGGTACGTCCAGCTGTTGTCGAAGTCGCCGTAGACCGGCTCGAAGTTCCGGTTCGAGAGGTAGAAGAGGTACTTCCCGTCGGGGTCGAACGCCGGCTGGATGTCGGTGAAGTACCCGCTGGTCGCCTGATGCAGCGAGCCGTCCTTCGTGTCGTACAGGAAGATCGCGGCGCCGCCGCGGTTCTCGTCGGGGCGGGCATAGGTCAGCCAGCGACTGTCGGACGACCAGTCGAACCCCAGGTTCTCGAGCCCGCCGTGGGACAGCCAGACCTTGCTGCGGTCGATCTCGGTCACCTTGTCCGTGTCGAGGTCATAGATCCGGAACACCGCCAGCTGGTCGGCGAAGGCGATCTTCTTGCCGTCCGGGGACCACGAGGGCGGATACCGGTACCCGGCCCCGAGCGACGTGAGCTTCTTCTCGTCACCCGATCCGTCGGCGGGCCGCACGTACAGCTCGTACTCGCCGGAGCGATCGCTCCAGAACGCCACCGTCTTGCCGTCGGGCGACCAGGCCGGGTACCGCTCGGCGGTGCCGGCGGTGCGGGTGAGGTTCAGGATCGGCCCGTTTTCGGCCGGGACCGTCAGGATCTCGTTCCGCGCGTTGAACACCGCCCGCTTCCCGGTGGGCGAGACGTCCGCCCAGCGGATCAACTGGCCGATCTGCTCGCTCCGCGGCTTGAGCGTGATCTCGTCGGTCACGACCCGCACGGTGACCTCCGCGACCTTCTCCGTGGCGAGGTCGAGCAGGTACAGACCGCTCCCCGCCTGGAACACGATGTCGTTGGGCCCGATGGCTGGGAACGCGACGTCGAAGTCCTTGAACTGCGTGACCTGGCGCACCGCCTTGGTGGTGCGGTCGTAGGCCCAGATGTTGTGGCGCTGGTTGGGGCCCCGGTCGGAGAGGAAGTACAGCGTGTTCCCGTGCCACATCGGCTGGCCGTCGTCGGCGTCGTTCTGCGCGATGTTGGTCGCCGACGAGTCCTTCAGATCGAACAGCCAGATGTCGCCCGCCCAGCCGCCGCGGTAGCGCTTCCAGGTGCGGAAGTCCTGCGACAGGGGCATGTAGGCGAACAGGCGGCCATCGTCGGAGAACGCTCCGAACTCGCCATACGGGATCGGCAGCTTCTCGGGCAGCCCGCCCGCCGCGCTCGCGAGGTAGAACTGGCTGTAGCGCTGGCGGCCGCTCTCGCGGCCCGACGCGAACAGCACGCGCTTGCCGTCGGGATGCCAGTCCACCAGACGGTCGCCCATCGGGTGGTAGGTAACCCGGGCGGGCTCGCCGCCCATCGTGGGCACGACGTAGACGTCGAGGTTGCCGTCGTAGTTGGCGCTGAAGGCGATCCTGGACCCGTCGGGTGAGAAGCGCGGGAACATCTCCTCGCCGCGCGGGGAGCTCAGCCGGTTTGCGACACCGCCGGTCTTGGGGACGACCCAGATGTCGCCGGCGTAGACGAACGCGATCTGGGTGGCCGAGACGTCGGGATAGCGGAACATGCGGGCGTCGACCTGCGCGGCGGCCGGCCCGGCGACGAGGCAGAGGACGAACGGGAGGGCGAACAGTCGGCTTCGGCTCATGACGCGACTCCGGTGTGGGGCAGGGTGGCTAACCAGCGGTCCAAACATGCCGTACGGGGTGGGGGACCGGAAGATTCAGGGTTCATCTCCTATGTGATGCTCGAAGACGCCCGCGCGTTGCGACGGGCGGCGGGGCGCGCGAGACCCGAAAGTGACCGGGCCCGCGGTCCTACCGCCCCCGATCCACCGCGTCCCGGCCGAACCGGCCTCGCAGCTCGTCGAGCGCGCGGGACAGGCGCCGGTCCCGCTCCGTCTCCAACGATGCGAGGTCGTCTTCCGGGAACAAGCCACCCTGCACGGCCGACGGCTCCCGGGAGAGCTGGGTCAGCGCCACGCTCAGCAGCCGGGCGGGAATGTGGCGCGCGCGCCGCAGCCGGGCGAGCAGCTCGAGCGCCACCTGCGCGATCGCGTGATCGCTGCTCACCGGTACGGCGAGGGTCCGGCTTGCGCGCCGGTCCTTGAAATCGCGATCCCGGATCCGGACACTCACGGTCCGCACCCGATAGCCGTCGCCGCGGAGATCGGCGGCGGCGCGATCCGCGAGATGGAGCAGCTCGGCCCGCAGCGCCTCGTCCGCGTCCAGGTCGGTCGCGAAGGTCTCGTCGCGGCTGATCGACCGGGCGGCGGCGCGGCGTTCGACGGTCGAGGCATCCACCCCGCGGATCCGGTCGTAGAGCCAGTCGCCCGCGCGCGGGCTCAGCCAGCGGCGCAGCACCGCGCGGTCGTGGCGCAGCGCGTCGGGGATCGTCTTGAGGCCCAGCGCGAGCAGCCGATCCTGGAATCTGGGGCCGACCCCCGGGATATCCGCCAGATCGAAAGTCCGGAGGAACGCCGCTTCCTCCCCCGGCGGAACGATCAGCACGCCCGCCGCCTCGGGCGTGTGGTGCGGCTTGGCACGTCCCGCCGCGAGCTTGGCGATGAGCCGATTGGTGCCGCCGCCGATCGAGACCGCGATCGCGGACTCGGCGAGCACGGCCTCCCGGATGCGGCGCGCCGTCGCCTCGAGCGGCTCGTGGCGATAGAGCCCCTCGGTGCCGGAGAGGTCGAGGTACATCTCGTCGATCGACGCGGGCTCCACCACGGGAGTGAATCGCTCCAGCACCGCGACGATCGCCCGGCTGCGCTCCGACGTCGCGCGCCGTGGCACCCCGACCACCAGGGCATCGGGGCAGAGCCGCACCGCCTGTGCCATGGCCATGCCCGATCGCACGCCGAACCGGCGCGCGCCGTAGGACGCCGAGGTAACGACCCCGCGGCCCTTGGGCGAGCCGCCCACGAGCAGCAGGTCGGCGCGCCCCGCGCCCTCCGGGTCCGCCAGGCGGGCGACCTGGACGTAAAAGGCGTCGGCATCCACCTGCAGGATGCGGGGAGGAATAGGGATCATGGGAGCAATGTTCAATGATCAATGTTCAATATCCAATATCCAAGGTCTAGAGGGGACTTGAACACTGATCTATTGAACACTGATCATTTGAACACTGATCATTGATCGCTTGACGCTCTGCCTTTCGCCGTCCTGATGGAGGCGGCGAGGATCGCGATCAGCTCATCGCATTCGCGACCCGCTCCCACGACAGCCGCGCTCGGAGCGAGTTCGACTCCCACAACGAACCGGAGCCAGATGCGCACCTCGCGCAGCTCCTTGAGACAGATGCGGAGCTTGTGTACGAAATCGCGGCGGGACTCCGCCGCCACGGCTTCCGCATAGTTGGCGGCCGGAGATGTCGCAGATCGAATCAGCTGTAGCCCGGCGTGCCGGCCCACCATGCTGGGCGGAAAGGCAGTCGTGAGGCGAGACGCGGAGATCGCAAACGCGAGCAGGCGATCCTCCAGATCGTACCGACGCGGAGCCATGCCCCAACTCTGGGGCGACCGTGCCCTCGTGCATCACCAAAGTGCTGCGAGGCAGCGCAATTCGAATCCCACGACTCAATCCTGGGACTCGATGCCGGATACCTGGAAACCAGTATTGAACATTGAACATTGAGCATTGAACATTGAGCATTCGATCACCGCCCTCTCCCCCCGCCCCGGATCTCCCGAATCGTCCGCAGGTGCTCAACGTACGTGCGCGAGAACGCGTGGGACCCGTCGGGCCCGGCCACCATGTACAGGAAATCGGTCGTCGCCGGGTAGAGCGCGGCCTCGAGACTCTCGGTGGACGGCTGCCCGATGGGGCCGGGCGGAAGGCCGTTGATCGTGTACGTGTTGTAGTCCGACGCGACGCGGTAATCCGCAAAGGTCAGGCGACGACGCTCGCCCAGCGTGTAGACCACCGTGGGGTCAGCCTGGAGCCGCATCCGGCGGGCGAGCCGGTTGTGGTACATCGACGCCACCTGGAAGCGCTCGTCGCCGAGCGGCATCTCCCCCGCGATGATCGAGGCGAGGATCACCACCTGGTCACGCGAGAGCCCGAGCGTGTCGAGGCGCGCGTTCCAGGCGGGCCGCCAGCGCGCCTCGAAGGTGTCCGCCATCTGGCCGAGGATTACCGGCACCGACGCGTCGAAGGGCACATGGTAGGTCGTGGGGAACAGATACCCCTCGATGGTCGGGCCCGCCGCGCCCACCTGGGCGCGGAGCGCGGAATCGCTCGCGGCCGCCAGCACCTCTGCGCGCCCCACCCCGAGGGTTTGTACCAGCGCGTCAGCCAGCTCGATCAGCGTCATCCGCTCCCGCACCTCGATGACCCGCACCCGTCCGACACCCTTGAGCAGGGTGGATAGCGCGTTGTACCGGCCCATGCGTGGCGGCAGGGGATAGAGCCCGGGCTTGATATCGCGGTACTGGCCGTCGTATCGCGCGAGGCGCACGAACCCTTCAGCCGAGGGAACGATGCCGTGCACGGCGAGCGACTCCGCCACGGCTTCGACCGGCGCGCCCTCTGGGATCTCGACCCACACGAGGTCGGTGGGAACCGCCGGCGCGCAGGCCGGGAGCGCGACCAGCCACGTGATGACGCACCAGTGGCTGCACCGCTGAGACCGCGCACGTCGTCGCGCCGGTCCGGGCGGAGCGGGTAGAGGCATCGGCACGGGTACACGAAGTCACCGGCGGGGGGTGCGGCGCCGTGACGTGGGTAACGGAAATTCGGCGCGGCTTCGGCAAGTGGCTGGGGCGATTGGCGTTGCGGGGATCCAATGTCCAATCCCCAATGTCCAATTACCAATTAGCAAGGGCAGGAGATCGCAGGCCTGCCCATTGGACGCCGATCACAGGACATTAGTCATTAGGGCATTCTCGGAGGAGCCCATGCGGGAGGGACTCGATCCACAGACGCTGAAGACGGTGTACGACCGCGTGGCGCAGCGCTACGACCTTCAGCACGGGGTCCTGACTGCCCGCTCGGATCAACGAGGACGCCGACTGCTGGTGGAGCAGGCCGTACGGGCGGGCGACCGTGTGCTGGACTGCGGCGCGGGCACGGGGTCGACCGCGCTGCTCGCGGCATCGCAGGTCGGGCCATCGGGGAGCGTCACGGCGCTCGACGCCAGCGAGGGCATGCTCGCCGTGGCCCGACGTCGGGTGGCGGCCGCGGGTTTCTCCGCGCGCGTCGAGTTTCGCACCGGCGATATCCTCGCCCTGCCGTTCGCGGACGGGAGCTTCGATGTCGTGCTCTCGACCTACAGCATGTGTCCATTGTACAGGCCGGCGGACGGCGCCTTGGAGCTCCTGCGGGTCGCCAAGCCCGGTGGCCGCATCGGGATCGCGCACTCGGCGGAGCCCCCGGGCCGCCTGACGCGGTGGCTCGCGAATGTCGTCGAGGACGTCGTGTGGCGGTTCCCGACGCTGTCCCTTGGCTGCCGTTCGGTCTCGGTGCTTCCCGCTCTCGAGCGCGCCGGCGCGCGCACGCTGTTCACCAGGTACATCGGCATTCCGCTCTGGCCGTTTTTCGTGTTCGTGATGGAGAAGCCATGAACCGGGCGGCGCTTCGACCCGTCCGTGGAGGAGCGCCCACCGCGGAACCCTCTCGCGTCGGCGCGCTGTCCCCGAACGAGGACAGAACGACAGAGGTCAACCCGGGGCCAGCAGGGTAACCGATTGATTCACAAGGCCATGCGCGAGCGATGTGCATTGGCACACCTCCTGCCTTATGGTCCTTCGCGAACGTCAGGAGGCCGTATGAGGACCGGACTGAAAGTCATCGCGGGAACGGTGCTGGTGTTGGCCGTGACGGCGAGCGCGGCGCAGGCGCAGGGTTTGAGGCCCGTGCGAACGACGAACACGCACCTCGGCCTCGCGGTGCTGCTGGCACAGCCCACGGGCGAGTTCGCCAACTACGTCGGCCTCGGCGGCGGACTGGCTGGGTACGCCGTCTGGACGCCGGGCGGCGTTCTGGGCCTTCGCGCGGACGCGAGCTACCTGATCTATGGAAGCGAGACGCGGCGGTATCAGCTCGTCCCGCTGGTGGACGTGGACGTGACCACCAACAATCAGATCGCGGGGTTCCAGCTCGGTCCCCAGGTCACGCTCGGCACGGGTGCCGCCCAGGTGTATGGATACGGTGAGCTGGGCTTCTCGTACTTCGTCACGTCGTCGTCCGTCGAGGGGAGCGGGAACGTCGCGCCGTTCGCGAACACCACCAATTTCGACGACTTCACGTTCGCGACCTCGGCGGGTGGCGGAGTGCGGTTCCGAGTCTCGCACGGGCGGTTCCCGGTGTCGCTGGACCTCGGTGCCCGCTACCTGTACAACGGGCGCGCCCGGTACCTGCGCGAGGGTAGCATCGCCATCACGGGGAACACCGTGACGTACACGCCGATCGAGAGTCAGACCAACCTGATCCTCTACCATCTCGGCGTGACGGTGGGGTTGGGACGGTGACGAAAGGTCCAATGATCAATGGCCAATGTCCAAGTACTTGGATATTGGGCATTGATCATCGGACATTCGGGCACGCCGGCGGCTGCGATGAGCGAGGTCTGCCGCGACACGAACCGTCAGTGGCCCCCGCGGGCCGACGCGGTCACACCCGGGCCCGTCGCAGCCGGAGCGCGTTGCCGATCACGGACACGGAGCTGAAGCTCATCGCCGCCGCGGCGATCATCGGGCTCAAGAGCGCAGTTCACTCCCTGGGGCCGGCGCTGCGCGGCTCGCCCGCCCCACCTCCCACCGCCGCCACAACAGGTAAATCGCCGGGATCACGACCAGCGTCAGCACGGTCGACGTGACCATGCCGCCCACCATCGGCGCCGCGATTCGCTTCATCACGTCGGCGCCGGTCCCGTGGCTCCAGAGGATCGGGGCCAGGCCGGCGATGATGGCCGTGACGGTCATGATCTTGGGCCGGAGGCGCTCCACCGCACCGTCACGCACCGCCGTCCCGACGTCGGCCGCGGTGTGGATGGTTCCCGCGAGCGCCATGCGGTGGTATGCCTCGTCGAGGTAGATCAGCATCACGACACCCGTCTCTGCCGCGACCCCCGCCAGTGCGATGAAGCCGACCCAAACCGCGACACTGGTGTTGTAGCCGGCGAGCCAGAGGTACCAGACCCCGCCCACGAGCGCGAACGGAACCGACAGCATGACGATCGCCGATTCCGTCAGCCCACGAAAGTTGAGGTACAGCAGCAGGAAGATGATGGCGACCGTCACCGGCACGACCAGTCGGAGCTTCTGCTTCACCCGCTGCATGAACTCGTACTGGCCGCTCCACACGATGGAATAGCCGGTCGGCGGGACGACCGTGCGCGCCACGGCCGCCTGGGCGTCGCGCACGTAGCGCCCGACGTCGCGCTGGCCGATGTCCACGAACACGGTGGAGACGGGGAAGGCGTTCTCGGTCTTCACGGCCATCGGCCCCTGGAGGACGGTCACGCGCGCGAGTTGGCCGAGCGGCACTTGCGTGCCGGTCATCGTGGGCACAAGCACCTCGCGCAGCTTCTGCACGTTGTCCCGGAGCTCGCGGGGATACCGCACGTTCACGGCGTAACGCTCGCGGCCCTCCACGGTAATGGCGGCGTCCAGCCCACCCACGGAGGCCATGATCGCGGCGTGGATGTCGCCCGCGTTCAAGCCGTAGCGCGCGGCCTCCGCCCGATCGATGGTGATGTCGATGTAGTAGCCGGAGACGCCGCGCTCGGCGAAGGCGCTCCGGGTGCCGGGAACCTGCTGCAGCACGCGCTCGACCCGCTCGCCGAGCGCCTGGAGCGTGTCGAGGTTGGGGCCGAAGATCTTGACCCCCACCGGCGTGCGGATGCCGGTGGCGAGCATGTCGATCCGCCCCTTGATCGGCATGGTCCACGCGTTCGTGACGCCGGGGAGCTTCACGGCGCGGTCCATCTCGGTCACGAGCCGGTCGTACGTCATACCGGGTCGCCAGTCCCGCTCCGGCCGGAGCGTCACGGTCGTCTCGAACATGTCGAGCGGGGCGGGGTCGGTCGCGGTCTCCGCCCGTCCGGCCTTCCCGAGCACGCGCTCCACCTCCGGGAACGAGGCCAGCACGCTGTCCTGGTAGCGCATGATCTCGCGCGCCTGCGCGATCGACACGCCGGGCACGGTGGTGGGCATGAACAGGATCGAGCCCTCGTGCAGGGGTGGCATGAATTCGCTGCCGAGCCGGGTCCATGGAACCGCGGTCGCGCCGACCAACGCCACGGCACCGCCGATGATCCACCAGGGCCGATGCAGGGTGAAGCGGATGACCGGGGCATAGAGCCCCTGGAGCAGCCGGTTGACGGGATTGGCGCGCTCGGCGCGGATCCTTCCCCGGACGAGATACCCCATCAGCACCGGCACCAGCGTGATCGAGAGCAGGGCGGCACCCGCCATGGCGAACGTCTTGGTGTAGGCGAGCGGCTTGAAGAGGCGGCCCTCCTGCTGCTCGAGCGCGAACACCGGCAGGAAGCTGCACGTGATGACGAGGAGCGAGAAGAACAACGGCGGCCCCACCTGCTTCGCGCTCGCCAGCACGATGTCCCAGCGCGAGGCGTCGGGGCCGGCGCGCTCGAGGTGCTTGTGCATGTTCTCGATCATCACGATGGCGGCGTCCACCATGGCGCCGATGGCGATCGCGATGCCGCCCAGGCTCATGATGTTGGCGCTCACCCCGATGAGCCGCATGATCACGAACGAGAACAGGATGCCGAGGGGCAGCGTGACGATCGCGACGAGCGCGGAGCGCGCATGCAGCAGGAACAGCAGCGCGACGGCCGCCACGATCAGCGACTCCTCGAGCAGCTTGCCGCGCAGCGTCGCGATGGCGCGGTGGATCAGGTCGCTCCGGTCGTAGGCGGTGCGGAGCCGCACACCCGGCGGCAGCCCCGCCCGGACCGTCTCGAGGCGCGCCTTCACGGCCTCGATGGTCTTCAGGGCATCCGACCCGAAGCGCATCACGACGATTCCGGCCACGACCTCGCCGCGGCCGTCGAGATCGGCGGCGCCGCGCCGGGGCGCCGGTCCGGTCTGGACCGTGGCCACGTCGGCGACACGGATCGGCGTGCCGTTCTGCGTGGCGCCGACCGTGACGTCGGCGATATCGTCGATGCCCTGGAGGTAGCCCAGCCCGCGGATCATGTACTCGCGCCCGCCCATTTCCAGCACCCGGGCGCCGATGTCGACGTTGTGCGCGCCGATGGCCTCCGCCACGCGGGTGACGGGGATGTTGAACGCGCGCAGCCGCTCGGGGTCCACCTCCACCTGGTACTGCTTCACGAAGCCGCCGACGCTCGCCACCTCGGACACGCCCGGCACGGCGGTCAGCTGGTAGCGGATGTTCCAGTCCTGCAGGCTGCGCAGCTGCGCGAGGTCGAGACTGTCCGATTCGAGCGTGTACTCGAACACCCAGCCCACGCCGGTGGCGTCCGGGCCGAGAGCGGGCTCGATGCCGGCCGGGAGCTGGCGGCGGATCCCGTTCAAGTACTCGAGGACGCGGGAGCGCGCCCAGTAGAGGTCCGTACCGTCCTCGAAGATCACGTACACGAGACTCAGCCCGAAGAACGAATAGCCGCGCACCACGCGGGCGCCCGGCACCTTCAGCATCTCGGTCGCAACCGGGTACGTCACCTGATCCTCGACGATCTGCGGCGCCTGCTCGGCGAAGTCGGTCTGGACGATCACCTGCACGTCCGACAGGTCGGGGATCGCGTCGAGGGGCGTGGCGCGCATGGCCCAGACCCCGGCGCCGGCGAGGAACAGCGTCCCCAGCAGCACCAGGAACCGGTTGCGCAGCGACCAGGCGATGACCGCGCTAATCATGGCGGTGCTCCGTGGCCGCGGGTGGCGTTGGCGCGGGCGGCTCCATCGCCCCGTGCTGCATGCCCGGCATGCCGCCGCCGGTGTTCGCGAGCCGGGACTCGGCATCCACCAGGAAGTTGGCAGACGCGACGATGCGCTCGCCCTCCTGCAGGCCGGCGAGCACTTGCGCCTCGTGATCCGCCCTGGCGCCGAGCACGATCTGGCGCGGGCTCAGCATGCCGCTGCTGTCCCGCACGAACACGAGGTTGCGCTCGCCGGTCACCACGATGGCTTCCATCGGGATCACGATGAGGTCGCTGCCGACGGTGACGTCGAAGTACATCGTGGCGAACATGCCGGGCTTGAGCCGGCGATCTGGATTCGGCACGGTCACGCGCACCCGGTTGGTGCGGCTCTCCGTGTCGACGGTGGGATAGACGAACGACACGCGGCCCATGAGATGCTGTCCGGGGTAGGCCGCCACCTCGATGTGCGCCTGCGTGCCGGCCCGGATCAGCTTGAGGTCCTGCTCGAACAACTCGCCCTCGACCCACACCTCCGAGAGATCCGCGATGCGGTAGAGCCGCATCCCCGGCATGACCCGCTGGCCCTGCAGCACGTCCTTGTCGAGCACCACGCCGGTGACCGGCGACACGAGGGTGAGGGTCTTGCGGACCTCGCCCGTCGCTTCGAGCCGCGCGACTTCCGCGGGCGTGATGTCCCAGAACTCGAGCCGCCGGCGGGCCGCCGCGAGCGTGGCGTCGGCGTCGCGCGCGGGCTCGCCGCCCGCCGACGCGACCTCCGCGACCAGACGGCGGGCGGTCAGCAGGTCCTCCTGCGCCGCGACCAGCGCGGGACTGTAGAGGGCGAGCAGCGCCTCGCCGCGCCGCACCTCCGCGCCCGTGGTGCTCACGCGCAGCGTCTCGACGAACCCGTCGATCTTCAGCGTGACGTCCGCGATCCGGGGCTCGGCGGCCATGATCTCGCCCACGGTCCGCACCGTGCGCCTGAGCGGCTGCCGTCGCACGGTGAGGTAGGTGACGCCGAGCGCGCGCTCCTGCTCGGGCGTGAGATGGACCGCCTGGCGGGCGGGCGCCCCGCCGGTGTCGGGCATGGTCGCGCCGCCCGCCTGCATGCGCGCGTGCTCCTCGGCGGTCATGCCGGCCATCGGGGACTGCTCTTCGGGGCGACGCCCGCAGGCGGCGGCGAGCACGAGCAGGGCGGGGACGACCATGCGGGCGTTCATGGGGTGCCTCCAAGATCCAGGCCGATCAGCGCGACCACCCGCGCCACGGCGGCGTGATACTGGGCGGCGAGTCGCACCAGCTCGGTTTCGTAGTTGTTCACCGTCATCTCGCTCTCAATTAGCGTCGTGAACTCCACCTGTCCCACCCGGTACGCCGATAGCGCCGCGTCCACCGCGGCCCGGGCCTGGGGCAGAACGGCGGTGGTGTACAGCGCGGCGAGACTGCGTGCGCGCTCCGCCTCGGCGCGTTGCTCGGTGAGCTGGGCGAACGTCTCGTTGTAGCGGTCGCGGGCCGCCGCGTCTTCCGCGGTGCGCAGCGCCGCCATCTCGCGGCGCAGCGGCAGCTGCCGGCTCCCCGCCCACAGCGGGATGCTCACCCCGAGCATCAGCGACCCCATGTCACCGTACTGGGGGCGCTGGCCGTAGGCCGCCGAGATCATGAGGTCGGGGTACAGCTCGCGGCGGGCAGCGCGGTAGCCGTCCTGCGCGGCCGTCACCCGCTGCTGCGCGGCGAGCAGCGCGGGCCGGTGCGTCGCGGCGAGGCGCATCAGTGAATCCGCGGGCGGCAGCGAGGTGCCGGGCGCGGGAAGCTCGAGCCCGCCGATCGGGCTGGTCGCGTCCCGTCCCATCAGCGTGTTGAGCCGGGCACCCCCCGCGATGCGACGCTGCTCCAGGACCGTGATGTCCTCGGTCATCCGGGCGACGGCCACCTGCGCCTGCAGCACGTCTTGCTGCGGGGCGTCACCCACCGCGTACCGGGTCTGCGACACGCGCAGGAAACCGCGCAGCAGGTCCCGGGTGCGCCGCATGATCGCGAGCGCGCGGTCCATCGCCGCCAGCTCGGCGTACGCCGCCCGCGTCTCGCCGACGACCTGCCATTCGGCCTCGTCGGCGTCGAGCCGCTCGGCCGACGCGAGCGAGCGCGAGCGCGCCTTGCCGAAGCCCAGCTTGCCCGGCCATGGCAGGGTCTGCGTCACCTGAACCGTGTTCATCGTCATCGGCTCGGCGGTGCCGAAGCCCCACAGCGGCCGGTTCATCAGCCCGAGGGCCAGCTGCGGGTCCGGCCACGCGCCCGCCGGGGGGACGCGATCGGCGGCCGCGTCGGCGCGGAGCCGCGCGGCGGCCAGGGCCGGGTTCCCCTCGCGAGCCAGCGCCACGGCGGTCGCCACGCGCAGCGTGTCATCGGCCTGCGCGACGAGTGCGCGAACCGGCGTGAGCGTCACGGCACCGGCCGCGAGCGCGCACCAGAGTGGTTGCCACATGATCCTCCGACCTTCCTTGCCAGAAGCTGCGAGCACTGCGCGCCGCCTCGGGAATCGAGGCGGTGGGCACACTACACCTGGAAAGGGGTCAGGCTCTGGGGGGCGGGGTGGAGAGCGACGACGGTGGCGTGGGCACGAAGGCCGTCGGGGCCGGCGTCGCCGTGAAGCCTGCCGGGACGACGCCCGCAGGCCGCATGGCATCCGCACGCACGGCGATCACGGAGATGCCGCAGTGCATCGGGCTGGTGCAGCCGTGCGCCGGCGCGGTCAGGACGAGTGCCGGAACGGCGCCTCGCTGGCCGTGATGTGACGCGTGGGCATCCGCCCTACCGGAGTGATGCACGGCGGCACAGAGCGAGCTCCCGGTGTTCGCAAGCGCAAACGCGAGAAGAACGGCGGCACCCAGCGCGCGAGATCGCATACCCTAGGTAAATAGTCGGAGTCGCATACCCGCGCAAGCGTGATGCGAACGCGGTCCTTGACCTGCGTTCCCCGGGCGCGTCCAATTACGGGCGGCCTCCACTTGTCGAACAGAGGTTTGTCCGCGATGACGTTGCTCCGCGCCTCGCTGCTCGTGACGCTGCTGCTCGCCCAGGCGACCCCGGCGAGTGCCCAGACGGCGAACGTCCACGAAGACACGGTCCGCGTCGGCCGGTTCGGGCTGGTCCACGTGTACCACCCCGCGGACCCACCCGCGCAGGCCGTGCTGTTCGTCTCGGGCGACGGCGGCTGGAACCTGGGTGTGGTCGGGATGGCCCGCACCCTCGCCGGGTGGGGCGCGCTCGTCACGGGCATCGACATCACCACCTACCTCAGATCGCTCGACGCCGACCCCGAGCGGTGCGCCTATCCGGCCGGCGACCTCGAGGTGCTGAGCCACTACATGGAGCAACGCTACGGGTTCGCCAGGTACCAGGCCCCCGTTCTGGTGGGGTACTCCTCCGGCGCGACGCTGGTGTACGCCGCGCTCGCGCAGGCTCCGGCGAACACGTTCCGCGGCGCCCTGTCCCTGGGGTTCTGTCCCGATCTCGTGATCCGCAAGCCGCTGTGCCGCGGTCGCGGCCTGGAGAGCACGCCGCAGCCGGCCGTCGGCGCCGAGGGCGCCGGCTACCTGCTCGGACCGGCCGCCGCGCTCGCTGCGCCGTGGATCGTGCTGCACGGCGATATCGACCAGGTGTGCAGCCCCGACACGGTCCTCCGGTTCGTCGCGCAAACGGGCGACGCGGAGCTGGTCCGCCTGCCGCACGTGGGGCACGGTTTCGGGGTGGTGCGCAACTGGATGCCGCAGCTCCAGGCCGCGTTCGCGCGCCTCGCGAAAGCCGTGCCCCCCACGCCGCCCGTCGTGGGAGACGTGGCGGACCTCCCGCTCGTCGAGGTGCCGGCGGCGGGCGCGGGCGAGACGTTCGCGGTGATCATCTCGGGAGACGGTGGCTGGGCGGGCATCGACCGCTCCCTCGCCGAGGCCCTGGCGCCACGCGGCGTCCCCGTGGTCGGGCTCGACGCGCTGCGGTACTTCTGGACGCGGCGCACGCCGGACGGCGCCGCGCGCGACCTGGCGCGCATCGTGGAGCACTATCGGACCGCGTGGCAGAAGCAACGCGTGCTGCTGATCGGCTACTCGCTCGGCGCCGACGTGCTGCCGTTTCTCGCCAGCCGTCTCCCGCCCGCGCTCACGGCGCGAACGGTCGCGATCGTGCTCCTCGGGCCGGGACATAGCACCGACTTCGAGTTCCGCGTGACGGAGTGGCTCCCGGGCGGCACGCGCAACGCACCGTACGCGGTGCTGCCGGAAGTGCGGAAGCTCGTCGGAAGGAAAGTCCTGTGTCTCTACGGCGCCGATGAGACGGACACGATCTGTCCGTCGCTCGATCCCAGGGCCTTCAAGGTGGTGAAGCTCCCCGGCGGGCACCACTTCGGTGGGGACTATGCGCGCCTGGCGTCGGTCATCCTCCAGGCGGCACGGCCGTGACCGGATCCGGGGTCTGTGACGGCCGGCGGCTGCAGTCGACGCGAGCCCGGAACTCGCCGCGGATCAGCCAGCCCGCAGCCACAGGGCGGCCGAGCCGATCACCGCCCCGCCCAACACGAGCCACGCGGAGTTCACGCGGAACCGAAGCAGCAGCACCGCGCTGACGCCGGCCAGGCCGAGCGTGAGAGGATCGATCAGCGCGGCGCGGCCCAGTTGCCAGGTGACCACCGCCATGAGCGCAAGCGACGCGACGTTGACGCCGTCCAGCACCGCGCCCGCGACGGGCGATCGCCGGAGTCGCGGGATGATCGGGCCGCTGAGCGCGACGAAGACGAACGCGGGGAGGAAGATGCCGACCGTCGCGACGACGGCGCCGGCGCCACCGCCCAGCACGTAACCCAGAAACGTAGCGCTCGTGAACAGCGGACCCGGCGTCATCTGACCGACCGCCACGGCGTCGAGGAGCTGGCGCTCCGTGATCCAGCCGAGGCGCTCGACCAGGTCGGCGCGCAGGAAGGCGAGCAGCACGTAGCCGCTCCCGAACAGCACCGCACCGATCTTGACGAAGACGGCGAACAGCGGCCACAGCCCGAACGACGCCGCGGCGGCCGTCGTGGCGGTCGCGACCGCGAGCCCGCTTTTCGCCTGTAACACAAGGGGTGCGGCGGGCGTGGGGAGCAGGCACCCAAGGGAAGCGTCGCCCGGCGGGCCCGGATGGGCGGGGCGCGCCCGCGAGAGCGCTCGGCCGAGGGCCGCGAGCAGGCCGGCGACGGCGAGGACGAGGAGCTCGTGAACGCTCAAGGCCGCCGCGGCGACGGCCGCGAGAGCGAGGACCACAAGCCCTCGCGTCTTGAGCGCGGTACGGCCGAGCCTCCACAGGGCCTGGAGCACCACGGCGATCACCACCGGCTTGACGCCGTACAGCAGTCCGGTCGCGGCGGGAAGGCTGCCGAACCGCACGTACGCCCACGCGATGGCCGCGACGAGCAGCGTGGCCGGCAAGATGAAGCAGGCACCCGCGACGAAGAACCCCGGCCAGCCGGCGCGGGCGTGGCCGATGTGGATCGCCAGCTCCGTGGAGTTGGGGCCCGGGATGAGGTTGGTGGCGCCGAGGTAGTCGAGGAACTGCTCGCGCGTGAGCCAGCGCCGGCGCCGCACCACCTCGTCCTCCATGAGGGCGTTGTGCGCCGCGGGCCCGCCGAAGCTGATCGTCCCGAGCTTGAGGAACAGCTTCGCGAGCTCGGCGAGCGAGGTTCGCCCCGGGGCCGGCCCGGGCCCGGTGTCCGGCATGGTCCTGCGTCCTATTTCCCGCCAGCGACGGCTGCGGGAGACAGAACCACGAGCTGTCCCGCCATCATCGGCAAGTGCGACGGGATGGCGCACAGGAAGGGATAGATGCCGGCCCGCCGTGCGACGTACGTCGCGTGCATCATCTGTTGGCCGGGGAGCGAGACCGCGAGGTCGGGAAGCACGAACGAGTGCTCGTCGTCCTCGGGGTTCACGAACGTGAAGTGGATGGTGTCACCTTCCACGACTGTGATCGTGCTGGGCGAGAAGGCATAGACCTCCTTTCCTTCGAGGACGCCGCCGGGAGCGAAATCCTCGTCGAGGAAGGGGTACAGCGACCTCGCCTCCTTCACGAGCAGCGGCACCGTCGTGATGGTGACGTCGCGGGTCTGCGGCGTGTAGCCGGCATCCGGTGGGGGCGACGGCGCGCGGTCGCACGCGGCGGCCGCGGCTCCAAGGGCGACCATCACCGCGGTGGTGGCGCGGCTCGGTCTGAGGGGTTGCATGGGAGAGGCCTCCTCATCGTGGTTGGCTATGGAACCGGGCCTCGTCAGGGCTTGGGGTGACGGCTCGTGAGGTATGCGTCGAGCGACCACGGGCCGGCGCCGACGACGAGCAGAAACAGCGCGCCCAGCAGCATCGACCAGTCCACGCGCGCCTCGTGCGCCATGGCCCAGACGCCTTTGGACAGCAGGATCGGGACCTTGGTCGAGCCGATCGCCACCAGCATGTCGATCACCAGCGGGATGGCGGCGAGACGCGTAGCGAGGCCCAGGAGCAGCAGCGCGCCGCACACGGTCTCCACCGTGCCGACGAACGGCGCCATCACTTCCGGCGCCGGGATGCCGATCTGCGTGAAGCGGCCGACGCCCAGGGCGTCCGGGAAGAGGAACTTCTGGATGCCCTCGGACAGGAAGACCGCGCCCACGATGAGCCGGACCAGCACGGTGGCGGCAGGAGCACGGGACTGGACGAGCGAGCGTAGGGTCATGGCGACTCTCCGGGGTGGAGGAGGATATGAACTGTCACCGGCTTGACGCCAATACTCAATTGTTCTATCAATTAATTGACTACTGCGAGGCTACCCGATGCGCGGCCGCGACTTCAAGGACGCCCTGTTCGCCGAGTTCGCCCGGATTGGTGCGGCGTTCGGCAGCCCCAAGCGCATCGAGATCATTGATCTCCTGGCGCAGGGCGAGCGCCACGTCGAGGCGCTGGCGCGGGAGTCCGGGCTCAGCGTCGCGAACACGTCCCGCCACCTCCAGATCCTCAAAGCCGCGCAGCTCGTCGTTGCGCGGAAGCAGGGACTGCAGGTGTTCTATCGGCTGGCGCACCCGCTGGTGCTCGAGGGGTACCGCTCCCTGCGGGGCCTCGCTCAGGCTCGGCTCGCCGAGGTCGGGCACCTGGTGGATGACTTCTTCTCGAGCACGGATGGACTGGAGCCGGTGGAGTCGGCCGAACTGCTGCGCCGGGTGCGGAGCCGGGACGTGGTGGTGATCGACGTGCGGCCCCCTGAGGAGTACACCGCCGGACACATCGCGGGCGCGTTGTCGGTCCCCCTGGCGGAGTTGGAGCGGCGTCTCCGCGCGCTGCCGCGGGGGAAGGGCGTCGTGGCGTACTGCCGGGGGCCCCACTGCGTGCTCGCGGCCGAGGCGGTGCGGGCGATCCGCCGGCACGGGCGCTCGGCGGTGCGCCTCAAGGACGGGTACCCCGAGTGGCGCGACGCCGGGCTCCCCGTCGGCACCGGTCCCGAACCCGGCCGTCGCGCGAACCCACGGTAGCCAAGGCACACCTTGCTGATCCTGAACGATCCGCCCTACGGCACCGAGCGCACATACAACGGACTGCGACTCGCGCACAACCTGCTGCAGAAGCGCGAGGCGGCGAAGGTCACGGTGTTCCTCATGGGCGACGCGGCGGCGGCCGCCCGGACGGGGCAGCAGACGCCGAACGGCTACTACAACCTCGAGCGCATGCTGAAGGGCATCGTGTCGCGCGGGGGAGACGTGCTCCTGTGCGGCAGCTGCATGGACGCACGCGGACTGCGCAGTGAGGACATCGTCGCGGGCAGCCGGCGCAGCACGCTGGACGAGCTGACGCAGCTCACGGCCACGGCCGAGAAAGTCCTGGTGTTCTGATGCGTGAACAGACGATTCTCATGCTCGGCGGCGGCGTCGGCGGGGTGGTCGCCGCCAACGCGCTGCGGCGGCGGCTGCCCCGACGCCACCGGGTCGTGGTGGTGGACCGGGAGCCCAACTTCGCGCTGGCCGCGTCGTTCCTCTGGGTCATGACGGGAGATCGCCGGCCCGCGCAGATCACGCGCCCGCTGGCCCGCCTCGCCCGGAAAGGCATCGCGGTAGTCCATGGCGAGGTCGAGCGCATCGAGCCGGCGGAGCAGCGGGCCGTCGTCGCCGGCCGACTCCTCGAAGCCGATCACGTGGTGGTGGCGCTCGGCGCGCAGTTCGCGCCGGAAGCCGTCCCGGGTCTGGTGGAGTGGGGTCATACGTTCTGCACGCTCGACGGCGCGGTCGCCCTGCGCGACACGCTCGCGCGGTTCCAGGGGGGACGCGTCGTGGTGCTCACGGCGGCGCCGGCCTACAAGTGCCCGGCCGCGCCGTACGAGGCGGCCATGCTGATTGACGCCCTGCTGCGGAAACGGGGCGAGCGCGATGGCTCTACGATCGAGGTCCACTCGGCCGAGCCCGCGCCCATGGGCGTCGCGGGGCCGGATGCGTCCGCCGCGGTGCGGGGCATGCTCGCGGCCAAGGGAATCGCCTATCACCCGGAACACCAGATCGCCCGCGCCGAGCAGGGGCGCGTGGCGTTCACCGACGGCGCCTCGGTGGGCTATGACCTCCTCGTGTACGTCCCGCCCATCGCACCGCCCGAGGCCCTGCGCGGCTCCGGCCTGGTGGACGAGAGCGGCTGGGTACGGGTGGATCGGCACACCATGGAAACCAGCTTCCCCAACGTGTACGCCGTGGGGGACGTGACGCTCATTCCGCTCGCCATGGGCAGGCCGCTGCCGCGGGCGGGCGTGTTCGCGCACGCGCAGGCCAAGGCGGTGGCGCACAACATCGCCGCAACCATCGCCGGCCGGGAGACGACGGCGCGGTTCGACGGGTACGGTGCGTGTTTCATCGAGACCGGCGCCGGCGGCGCCGGATTCGGCAGCGGGAACTTCTACGCCGAGCCGCGGCCGGCGGTGCGCATGCGGCGCCCCAGCCCGCTGTGGCACCTGGGGAAGGTCGTCTTCGAGAAGCAGGTGATGTGGGGGTGGCTCTGACGGGTGCGTCGGTCCCGTCGGTCTACCCGTGCAGCCGCCGGTACTTGATCCGGTGCGGGCGGTCCGCCTCGGCGCCCTTCCGCCTCCGGTAGTCCGCCGCGTACTCCTGGTAGTTGCCCTCGTACCAGAACACCTGGCTGTCGCCCTCGAACGCCAGAATGTGCGTCGCGATCCGGTCGAGGAACCAGCGGTCGTGGCTCACGACGACGACGCAGCCCGGGAAGGCGAGCACCGCGTCCTCGAGCGCGCGCAGCGTGTCCACGTCGAGATCGTTCGACGGCTCGTCCAGCAGCAGCAGGTTGCCCCCGCCCTTGAGCAGCTTGGCGAGGTGGAGCCGGTTGCGCTCGCCGCCCGACAGGCCCGCTACCTTCTTCTGCTGGTCGGCGCCGCGGAACCCGAAGCTCGCGCAGTAGGCGCGGGCATTCACCTCACGGTCGCCGAAATCGAGCTGGTCCGCGCCCCCCGTGATTTCCTGAAACACCGTCTTCGCCGGATCCAGCGCCTCGCGCGTCTGGTCCACGTAGCGCGTGACGACGGTCGGTCCGACGCGCAGCGCGCCCGCCGTTGGCTGGTCCTGGCCCACGATCATCCGGAACAGCGTCGTCTTGCCGGCCCCGTTCGGGCCGATCACGCCGACGATGCCGCCGCGCGGCAGCCGGAAGCTCAGGTTCTCGAACAGCAGCCGGTCGCCGAACCCCTTGGCCACGCCCTCCGCAATGACCACGTCGTCGCCCAGTCGCGGCGGCCGCGGGATCAGGATCTCGGCCCCGGCATCACGGTCCGGTCCCTTCTGGGCGGCGAGGTCCTCGAACGCCGAGATGCGCGCCTTCGACTTGGCGTGCCGCGCGCGCGGGCTCATGCGGATCCACTCGAGCTCGCGCTCGAGCGTGCGCCGCCGCGCGGAGGCCTGCTTCTCTTCTACGGTGAGGCGCTGGCGCTTCTGGTCGAGCCAGGAGGAGTAGTTCCCCTTCCACGGAATGCCCTCGCCCCGCTCGAGCTCGAGGATCCACTGCGCCACGTTGTCGAGGAAGTAGCGGTCGTGCGTCACCGCGACGACCGTGCCGGGAAACTCGGCCAGGTAGTGCTCGAGCCACGCCACCGACTCGGCGTCGAGGTGGTTGGTCGGCTCGTCCAGCAGCAGCATGTCGGGCTGCTCGAGCAACAGGCGGCAGAGCGCCACGCGGCGTTTCTCGCCGCCCGAGAGCGTCGCCACGTCCTGGTCGCCCGGTGGGCAGCGCAGCGCGTCCATCGCGACGTCCAGCCGGCGGTCCAGCTCCCAGGCGCCGAGCGCCTCGATCCGGTTCTGCAGGTCGCCCTGGCGCTCCAGCAGGGTGGTCATCGCGTCGTCGGTCATCGGCTCGGCGAACCGCGCGCTCACCTGCTCGAACTCGGCGACGAGCGCCCGGATCGGCGCCACGGCTTCCTCGACGTTGCCACGCACGTCTTTGGAGGGGTTGAGCGTCGGCTCCTGCGCCAGGTAGCCGATGCGCAACCCGTTGGCGGGACGCGCCTCGCCCTGAAAGTCGTGATCCACGCCCGCCATGATGCGGAGCAGCGAGCTCTTGCCGGCGCCGTTCGCGCCGATCACCCCGATCTTGGCCCCCGGAAAGAACGCGAGATTGATCCCCTTCAGGACCTCCCGCTGGGGCGGGACGACCTTCCGGAGGTTGTACATGGTGAAGACGTACTGGGGTCCGGGCATGGGCGGCCGGGGCCGGGGGTTGGAGACGGAGACAGTTTAGGCGGTCGGGCGGCATGCCGTCCAGGCGTCTAGACTTCAGTCCATGTCTACTCTCGACTCGCTTCCGATCTGGCTCCTCGGCCTCGGCATCTTCTGTCTCCGGATCATCGACGTCCCGATCAGCACGGTGCGGACCATCTCGATGATCCAGGGCCGCGCCCGGCTCGCCGTGACGCTCGCGTTCTTCGAGGTGCTCGTCTGGGTGACGGCCATCTCCCAGGTCGTCATCCGCATCCAGCACTCGTTCTGGCTCGCGGTGTTCTACGCGGCGGGGTTCTCGGCGGGGACGGGCGTGGGGATGATTGTCGAGCGGCGGGTATCGCTCGGGCGCTACCTGGTGCGCATCATCTCGCGCGGCAGGGCGAACGAGATTGCACGGGCGATCGCGCCGGACGGCCGGGTGCTTGCCACGTTCCGCGGCTCGACGCCCGCGGGGCCGGCGACCCTGGTTTTCGTTTCGGCGATTGGACGGCGCGTCCCGCTGGTGGTGGCGGCCGCGCGCGCCGCGGACCCGGAGGCGATCTATACGGTGGAGCCGGTGGCGGGGTGGAGCGAGAACGTGCACCCCGTGGGGCAGGGCAGATAGCGAATCGGGAACGAGACGCAAAGACGCCGGGCCGCCCCGCGGCCCGGCGCCGGCGTGGTTACGACCTGGTGGGGCGCTCCCGCGCCCTCACTTCTGGACCTTGCGCACGTTTGCCGCCTGGAGCCCCTTGGGCCCCTCCTTGATCTCGAACTCCACGCGGTCGCCCTCCTGCAGCGAGCGGAAGCCGTCCATGGTGATTGCCGTGTGGTGGACGAAGACGTCCGGGCCGTTGTCCTGCTGCACGAACCCAAACCCCTTCGCGTCGTTGAACCACTTCACCGTTCCCTGCGCCATACGCGTTCCGCTCCTGCGACTGTGGGCTTCCGCCCGTTACGCGCCGGCCACCCTGGTCGGCATCAAACACAAACGCACCGCCCGCGGGTGGTCCGCGGCGGTGCGTATCCGGTCCAGGAAGAGCGACAAGACGTGCGTCCTGCGTCCGACTGCGAAGATGCGGGGCTAACGTGTAAGTCGGTCCGGGATTTGTCAATAGGCGGGCGGCAGGTAGTTTCGTGAGCATGGATCGGCTCGTCGCATTCCTCTCCGAGCTGGGCTACTGGGTCGCCGCCGCCCTCACCCTGCTCCTCGCGATCGTCGCGTCGGGGCACGCGATTCTCTACAAGCGGGACACTCGAGCCGCGGTCTCGTGGGTCGGGCTCATCTGGCTCGTCCCGGTCGTTGGCGCGGTGCTGTACGCGCTGCTCGGCGTGAATCGAATACGGCGGCGGGCGGCGATGCTGCGGGGCGAGACCCGGCGGCTGTCGGGCGCCTACGCCGCGCTCGGTGGCGCTGCCGCGGCCCTCGGGGACGTGCTCGGTGACGAGCACCGGCACCTGGGCACGCTTGCCCGCCTGGTGGATCGCGTGTGTCGCCGGCCGCTCACGGCGGGCAACGCGGTGACCCCGCTGGTGAACGGCGATGCCGCCTACCCGGCCATGATCGCCGCCATCGACGATGCGCGGCGCTCGATCGCGCTCTCGACCTTCATCTTCGACAATGATCCCGCGGGCAGGGCGTTCGTGGACGCGCTGGAGCGGGCAACGCGCCGCGGCGTGCAGACCCGCGTGCTGATCGACGGCCTGGGTTCCCGCTTCTCATGGCCCCCCGTCGTGCCCCTGCTCCAGCAACGCGGCATCCGGGTCGCGCGCTTCATGCCGACGATCGCGCCGTGGCGCGCGCCGTTCTGGAACCTGCGCAATCACCGCAAGCTCCTGGTCGTCGACGGGGCGGTGGGGTTCACGGGCGGCATGAACCTGCGGCAGGATCATCTCGTGACAGCGCACGCCAGGCACCCCGTGCAGGATCTCCACTTTCAGGTGGATGGCCCGGTCGTGCAGCACCTGATGGAGGCGTTTGCCGAGGACTGGGTATTCACCACGGGGGAACTGCTCGCCGGCCCTGACTGGTTGCCCGAGCCGGCCCGGGCGGGAACGGTCGCCGCGCGCGGCATCGCCGACGGTCCCGACGAGGACTTCGAGAAGCTGCGCTGGGTGATCCAGGGCGCGCTCGGCGTGGCGGCGGAGTCGATCCGCATCATGACCCCCTACTTCCTGCCGGACGCGACCCTCACCGCCATGCTCAACGTCGCGGCGCTCCGCGGCGTGCGGGTCGAGATCCTGCTGCCCGCGCAGAACAACCACCCGCTCGCCGACTGGGCGTCGCAGGCGCTGCTCTGGCAGTTCGTGAAGAACGCCTGCACCGTGTACTACACGCCTCCGCCGTTCGACCACACCAAGCTGATGCTCGTGGACGGCGCGTGGATCCTGATCGGGTCCGCCAACTGGGACCCGCGCAGCCTGCGGCTCAACTTCGAGTTCAACGTGGAGTGCTACGACCCGGCGCTGGGCGAGCAGCTGGGGCACTTCATGGACGAGAAGCGCGCGAGCGGTCGCCTCGTCACGGCGGCGGAGCTGGACGGCATGTCGCTGCCGCGGCGTCTCCGGAACGGGATCGCCCGGCTCGCCTCACCCTACCTGTGAGAATGTCCGATGTCCAATGCTCAATATCCAATGTCCAAGGACTTGAGCATTGGATATTGGACATTGGACATTGGACATTCTGTCGGACATTCTAGAAGAAGAAGCTCCCCGAGAGGTACCCCGCGACCGGCACCGCCCCGTACTCCGAGCCCGGGAACCCGGCCGCCGTCCGTCGGGCGCCGATCCCCACGAAGGCCCCCAGGCGGAACCCGAGATTCGCCAGGGCGTCATACCCGACGGCCGGCGCCAGCAGCGCGCTGCCGTCCCCCGCGTTCCACACGCTCAGCGTCTCGAGGCGGACGAGCGGATGCAGTTGATAGGTCGCCTGCGCCATGATTTCGTGGCGGCCCAGTACCTGCAGCTCGCCGCGCCGGTAGGGCGCCGAGCCGAGCACCGTTGGGAGCCCACCGGCGCCGGCCGCGCCGAAGCCGTCCCGCTGGTATTCGGCCAGCACGTACAGCGTGCGGCCCGCGATCTCGAACGTCCGATCGGCGCCGACGGCCAGCCGGACCACCGTCGTATCACCCGCACGGCGCAGGGCGGCTTCGGAGCGGAGCACCGCCCCCGCCACCCTGATCGTGACGCCCAGCGCGCCCGCGGCCCGGTCGTGCAGCACGCCGCCCCATCCGGCCAGCTCGATCCGGCCCACGGCGATCTTGCCGCGCGCCAGGGCGGTTACCGTGGTGACCGAGTCGAACGTGGCCGGCCGGACGACCGCTTCCAGCTCGCTCATGGCACTGGGGAACACGCGCACGCGCGCCGCGTCGACGCCGGCGCGGTACTCGCGGAACGGGTCGGCCGGGTCGAACGGCGCGAACGGATCGGCGGGGGTGAGGAACAGGGTCGTGGCCCAGGACATGGGTTGCCGCCCGAGGGCCAGTTCGCCGAGCGGTCGCGCGACGGTGACGGCGAGCCGGTCCACGCGGTGGCGCCACGTCGCATGCGCCCCCGCGGCGATCGTTCCTTGGAGCGGCAGCCAGTCGCCGCTGCCGGCGGGTTGGCCGAGCGACGTGGCGAACGCCCGCAGGCCGGTCGTCGTGGCGACGGTGAGGAGCTGTTCGTAGGCGAGATCGAGCGATACGGCGCCGCGCGCCGGCTTGAGCATCAGGCGCAGCCGCTGGAAATCCTGCACGCCGGCCGCACTGAACGGGCCGTCGCCGGCACCGAGGAACACGTTGAGCGCGTAGCCACCGACCCCCTGTTGGGCGGTGAGCGGCGCCGCGCCGCCGAGCGCCAGCAGGAAGGGCGCGATCGCGCGCGCCGCCGAGCGCCTACGGGCGGACGTCGGACGTGATCGCACCGTCGACGAGCCGGATCAGCCGCCGGGCGCGCGCCATGAGGTCGGTATCGTGCGTGGCGAAGACGAAGGTGGTGCCCAGCTCCTGGTTGAGCGTGGTCATCACGTCCAGCAGCGCGTTGCTCGCGGCACGGTCGAGATTGGCGGTCGGCTCGTCAGCCAGCACCAGGGCGGGCTCGCCGACCACCGCGCGTGCCACGGCCACCCGCTGTTGCTGGCCGCCGGACAGCTTCCCCGGGCGGCGATCCTCGAGCCCGCCGATGCCGATCTTCTCGAACAGCGCGCGGACCTGCCGGTGGCGCTCGCCCTCCGGGCGACCGCGGAGCAGCAGGGTGAACTCGGCGTTCTCCAGGGCGGTGAGCACGGGGAGCAGGTTGTAGGCCTGAAACACGAAGCCGAGCCGCTCGAGGCGGAGCTGGGCGAGCTGGGGCTCGGTCATGTCGGTGATGTCGCGCTCGTCGATCCACACCCGCCCGCGGCTCGGGCGCGTGAGGCCGCCGAGCAGGTTGAGCAGGGTGGTCTTGCCCGAGCCGGACGGCCCGGCGAGCACGACGAACTCACCCGGCTCGATCCGCAAGGTGACGGCGCGCACGGCCTCGACGGCGATGCCGTCGTGCTCGTAGATCTTCCACACCGCGTCGGTGCGGACGGCGGGTCGGCGATCGGGAGTCATCCTTCGAATTTCATGGCCTCGGTGATGTCGATCCGGGTCGCGCGCCAGGCCGGATACAGCGAGGCCAGCAGCCCGATCACGACGGTGAACACGAGACTCTGGACGAGCTGGGTAAGGCGGAACTGCGGCACGAACACCGGGTCGATGACGGTGCCCGCCGCCGTGAACTGGTCGCCCATGAAGCGCGTCAAGTCGATGCCGTGCCGGAACAGCCCCCACGTGAGCGCGAGGCCGAGGGCAATGCCCACGACGCCGCTCAGCAGCGCCAGCAGCATGGTCTCGAGCGTCACCAGGGTTGCCGAGTCGCGCCGGCGAAGGCCCAGGGCTCTGATCACGCCGAACTCGCGCGTGCGCTGCAGCACCGACATGAGGACTGTGTTCACGATGGCGAGCGCCACGATGAGGAACAGCACGGCGTGGAAGATGTAGTCGCCGGCGTCGTCGACGCGGACGGCGGCGTCGAGCTCCGGCATGGCGCGACGCCACGAGAGCACGGCGATCCGGTCCGCCTGCGTGGCCAGCAGGGTCCGGGCCCGGCCCACGAGCCGGTCCGTGACCCAGCTGTCGTCCAGCAGCACGCCGACCGTCGTGACTGCGTGGTCCAGGCCGAGCCAGTTCTGCGCCGTGGGCAGCGGAATCTGGAGGAGTCCCTGATCCACCTCGGGGATGCCGGTGCGGAACGTCCCGACGACCCGGACCAGCTGCTCCGTGATGGAGCTGTCGAGGGCCTGGGCGGTGAGGACGAGGCGGTCGCCCAGCCGCAGGCGGAGCCGGCGCGCGAGCCCTTCGCCGACGTAGCCGGCCAGCCGGTCGTCCGCCTGGAGGTACCGGCCGTCCACCAGCCGGCGGTCCATCTCGGAGAAGGCCGGTTCCTCGTCCGGGTTCACGCCCTGGACGGCGACCGGCACGGCGGCGGCGGCGGAGGCGGCGAGCCCCGCCACTTCGACTCGGTGCGCGACGGCCGCGACGTGCCCGCGGATCCCGGGCGCGTCGAGCGCCTGGTCGATCGCCGCCACGTCGGACGCGCGCAGGCTGTTCTCGATCGCGTGGCGTGCGGCGTAGGCCGGTGCCTGAAACGCGAGGTGGCCCGAGCCGAGCCGGACGCCGCCGTCGATCCACTTGTCGTGGCCGCCGTCGGCGATCGAGCGCGAGAACACCAGCAGGATGAGGCTCACCACCATGGCCGAGGCGGTGAGGAAGCTGCGGCGGACCTGGCGTCGCAGGTTGCGGAGCGCGAGACGCACGAGCAGCCGGGCGCGCTGCATCTCAGCGTCCCTGCAGCGTGTCGGCCGGCGGAATGCGGGTCGCGCGGAACGCCGGGTAGAGCGAGGCCAGCAGCGTGGTGATGAGCAGCGTCGCCCCGGCGGCGAAGAACATCGCCGTCGGGTAGTCGGCACGGAGCAGCGGCCGCACCAGGGCGCCGGCCATGGTGAATCCGCCGACGAAGCGGCTCAGGTCGAGCGGCGCATGATGGAGCCAGAGAATGAGCGGGACGCTGGTGAGCGCGCCGAGAGCGATGCTGACGACGCCCAGCGCCATCCCCTCGATCAGGATGGCGCGGACGATGCCGCGCGGCGCGGCGCCGAGCGCGAGCAACAGCGCGAACTCGTAGCGTCGTTCGAACGTCGCCATCAGCAGCGTGTTGGCGACGCCGAAGATCGCCATGGCGAAGATCACGACCAGCACGATCCAAAGCGATGCCCTGGCGAGCCGGGCGTAGTCCACCAGCTCGGGGCGGAGCACGGTCCATGGCTGGACCAGCAGCGGCGTGGCGGCGAGGTCCCGCAGGCGCGCGCCGACCCGCTCGGCGACGGCAGGTGCCTGCCAGGGGTCCTCCACCCGGAGGGCGACTTCGTGGATGCGGCCGGGCGCCAGGGCCAGCAGCTCCTGCAGCACGTCGAGCGGGAGGAGCGCGTAGCCCTGATCGAGATCCTGCATGCCGCTCTCGAACACCCCGCTCACGGTGAACAGGTCGTTGCCGAGCGAGCCGTCCGCGGCCGGGGCCACCAGCACGAGCTGTGCGCCCGGCGCCACGCCCAGCTGGGTCGCCATGCCCCGGCCGATGAGCAGCTCCTTTTTCCCGGCTGTCGGGAAGCCGCCCGCGCGCACGGCGGCCGGGAGCCGGGTGACGGTGGGCTCGCGGGCCGGATCCACGCCGACCAGCATGGCCCCGACCGTCGCGGCGCCGGAGCTGATCAGTCCGCCGGCATAGACGCGCGGCGCGGCGCCGGTCACCGCCGGGTCTGCACTGGCCGCGCCGAGCAGGGCCCCGACGTCGGTCCCGGCGTCGCCGCCGATCGTCTCGTACACGCTGCGATCCGGCAGGTACGCGGGGGTGTGGATCTGCACCTGGCCGGTGATGATCCCCGTCGCCGTATCCACCATCTCGTTGGTGAGGCCGTCCGTCAGGCCCGCAATGACCACGACCGACGTGTAGCCCACCGCCAGCCCGACGGCGGTGAGCACGGTGCGGCGGCGGTTGCGGCCGAGGTTGCGCCAGCCGATGCGCCACCAGGGACGGGTGGCCATCGGCGTCAGCGCCCGTCGCTCCGCAGCTGCCGGAGCGAGAAGAAGGCCGGATCGAGGCCCACGTCGAAGGCCAGATCGGTGTAGCGCAGCACGGTGCGCTCTTCCGGTTTGTCGGTCGGCACCACGGTCATCACCGCCGGTACCAGGCGGCCACCCATCCGCCGGTAGGCGCCGAACGTGATCGAGCGGGCCAGCCGGCCGCGCTCGTCATAGTACTTGGCCCAGGTGGGCATGAGGTCCGCCTGCCGCACCTGCTCCTCGATCCGGCCCCACACCACCGCCGCGTCGGGCTTGGGGGTGAGCACGAACTCCCACACATTCACGCCGTCACGCGGTCCCTCGTAGCCGATCGCGATATCGTAGTCGTCGATGATGCGGCTCTCCTTCACGAGGTCGTCGTTGGTGAAGTGGGAGCCCATCCACGCCGCGCCCATGAGCGAGGACGGCACCTTGATCGTCCGATCGACGCGCGGCAGGTAGTTCCAGATCTCGTTGCCGGCCTTGAGGGTGGCGGTCCCCGCGTCCTTGGCGGGGGACAGGATGCGGATCAGCGCGTAGCGGGTGCCGAGCGACCAGACGCGGAGCTCCATGGTGCGCTGCCAGTGCGCGGTGACGATCTCCATCGTGACCGTCGCGCGGCTCGAATGGCCGCGCATCAGGCGGTCCACTTGGTCCACGATGTCGCGCGGACTGCCCTGGGCGAGGACGACGGAGGGGACGGTGAGTGCGAGGCCGAGGACGGCCGGGGGAAACGCGCGCATGGCGCAAGGTACAAAGAGGGAGGGGCCCCGAGCTAGCCGCGCGCGGGAAGAGCCGCCGGTGAAGCGAAAGGCGCTCTCACGAAGCGCCGTGCCACTGGGTGCCCACTTGACGGCATCCCCGGCGCCCGCGAGTCTTGGGGAAGCGCCGTCGGAGCGCTACCGGTCCGCGGAAAGGGATGGTCCCATCCGACGTCGTCGCTCCACCTGCTCGATCGCGTCACCCTCTTTTCGGGCCCACCAGGCGGACACGGGCCGCTGCGAAAGGGGTCTCATGTCCGCATTGCGCCCGCTCCCGCCCCAGCCCAACCTCGAGTTCGAGAAGAAAGAGGCCAAGGCGCTGCTCCGCCGACTGCGTGCCGGCGACTCCGAGGCGCGCGCCCGCGCCCGCGCGCGACATCCGGCGATCGACGCGTCCGCGCCGGCGCGGATCCGCCTCGCCGACGCGCAGCTCGTCATCGCGCGCGAGTATGGATTCACGAGCTGGCCCAGGCTGGTCCGTTACTTCGGCGACGTCCATCGCCAGCGCTTGAACCACGGATCGGTCCAGTATCTCCCCCGTGACTTTCTCGACGAGAGCGTCCGCGGACTGCTGGCCCGGCATCGCAACTGGCGGATCGTCGCGGCGCGCCAGCTCGCCGCGTACGTGCCGCAGTTCTATGGGATGCGCCTGGACGACGTGTTCGTGTCCGTGGTCACCGAGGACGACGCGCGTCTCGCGGTGGCGCGAGGCTACGGCTATCCCAGCTGGGAGGTGCTGCTCGAGCGCTGTGAGGCGGAAGGTCCCAGGCAGGTGGACGATTGGGAGGTGCATCCCCTCGCACTCGCCAGCCAGGCCATGGAAGCGGGCGACCTGGAGGCGCTCGAGCGCGTGGTCCAGGCGCATCCCGAGCTGCTGCACCCAACGGACTATGAGGTTGCCAAAGGGGGCAGCCTGCTCAGAACCGCCATCCATCACGAGCGGATCCTCGGCCGGGCGGCGACGCGTCCGATCATGGATTGGCTCGCCGCGCAGGGACTCGATCTCCATCTCGAGCTCAACCGGCAACTCTGCGGTCGCATCCACATGAAAGCCGAGAAGGTACGCTGGCTGCTCGACCGCGGCGCGGATCCCAACTGGGTGGCGCCCAACGGCATTCCAGTCCTGGAGCATGCACTGATCTTGTACTGGAACGGCGAGGCGGTGGACCTCGTGGCCGCGCGCGCCACGCCGCGCGGGGCGTTGTGGATCTCCGCCGGGCTCGGCGACGTCGAGGGGGTGCGCCGCTCACTCGATGCCAAGGGCAAGCCCAAGCCCGTGGCGTGCCGGCTCCGTCCGGACTTCGACGCCGTTGGGCCGCCGGGCTTCGGGCCGCAGCATGGGGATGCCGACGACGAAGAGGTCCTCATGGAGGCCTTCGTCATCGCCATGGTCAACGGCCGCACGGCCGTGCTCGAGTACATGGCGTCGCGCGGCTTCCCGCTGGACAGCCTGGTGTATGGCAATCCGGTGATCCAGGTGGCGGTCGGGAACGCCTGGGCGCCGGTGGTCGAGTGCCTGGTACGCTGCGGCGCCGATCTCGACCTGCGGGGGTGGCACCCCCGATCGTCCGCGCGTGAGATCGCCCGCGAGCTGTTCGAGAGCGCGCCGGACCATCCCGGACGCCGGCGTATCGTGGAGCTGTGCGGCATGGACCCCGACGCAATCCTCGCCGAGCGCGACGCGCGCCCGCCGGATCCGCCCCGGCCCGACCCGAAGCTCCAGGAAGCCCTGGAGCGGGCGCTCGACGACGCGGCTCGCCTCGGGCAAGCCGATGTTCGGCCCGAGAATCTGCTCTTCGGTCTCTTGGCAGCTGGCGGGTCGCCGCTCACGTTCTTCACCAGGGTGAGCAGGATGGACCTCGACCGGTTCCGCGCCGACGTCATGGACCGGGTGCGTTCCATCGGGGAGCACGTCGACCGGCCGCGGCTACCCCTCCATCCCGAGGCCGCCGCGGCGATCGAGTCGGCGACCGCGATCGCTATCGAGCGGCGGCGGGAGGCGGTGCAAGGGGTCCATCTGCTCTACGCGCTCACCAACGTCCCCCACGGCGTGGCGGCTGAGCTGCTGGCGCGCTACGGATCGAGAGCGGCGATGGTGAACGCGGCATTGGAGGGCTCGCTGTGATGACTGGCGCGGTGGCCGCGCGCTGCCCGCTGAGACGGGCGGCGTTCTGCGTCGCCCTCGCGCGACAGATGGCGCCGAGTAGCCGCTTGAGCGGCCTCCTATTACCGCCCAACCGGCGGGCGCCTATCGTTACGTGACAATGCTTCCGGAGCGAGGATGCGTCTCGCATTACTGGCGCTGCTTGAGGTCGTCGCGGTCACGTCCCGTCTCCCGGGGCAGGATCAGGCCACCCAACGCGCCCGCCGCCAGGCCATGGTGGACCTCATCGCCCGCGAGGGTGTGCGCGACTCCGCGACGCTCGCCGCCCTGCGCGCGGTCCCGCGTCACGAGTTCGTCCCCGCCGACGCGCGTGACATGGCCTACGGCGATCACCCGCTGCCGATCGGTCTCGGGCAGACGATCTCCCAGCCGTACATCGTGGCCTACATGACCGAGGTGCTGCGACCGGTACCTGGGATGAAGGTGCTCGAGGTCGGCACCGGCTCCGGGTACCAGGCCGCGGTGCTCGCGGCGACCGGATGCGAGGTGTACACCATCGAGATCTTCGAGGCACTTGCCGGCAGCGCGGCCGAGCGCCTGCGGCGACTGGGGTACCGGCGCGTGACCGTACGTCACGGGGACGGGCACTTCGGATGGGCGGAGGCGGCGCCGTTCGACGCCGTGATCGTGACGGCCGCCGCGGGCTACATCCCGCCGGCTCTCGTGACGCAGCTCAAGACCGGCGGTCGCTTGGTGATTCCCGTGGGGAGCGCGTACGGCGTGCAGAACCTGATTCTCGTGGAGAAGGACCAGCGGGGCCGGGTGACGACGCGGGCGCTGCTTCCGGTCCGCTTCGTCCCGATGCTCGAAGGACTGCGGTGACGGCGCTGGCGGTGGGCTGCGTCGCCGCGGCCACCCTGGCGTACCAGATCCTCCTCGTCCGGGTGTTCGCCATCGAGCAGTTCCACCATTTCGCGTCGATGGCGATCGGCGTGGCAATGCTGGGTGGGGGCGCGAGCGGGACGATCGTGGCCCTGGCCCGACCCGGGCGAGACGCAGCGCGGCGCTGGCTCTCATGGTCGGCCATCCTCGCGGCGCTCGCGCTCGTGGCCGTGCCGGCGCTGGTGGGTCTCGTGCCGGTGGATCCGACCCAACTGGCCTGGCAGCTCGGACAGTGGCCGAGGCTGGCGCTCGAGTACCTGCTGCTCGGGCTGCCCTTCGGTCTGGGGGCCCTCACGGTGCTGCTGGCGCTCACAGCGGCACCGGCGCGCGCGGGCGCGCTGTACGGCGCGAGCTTCCTCGGGGCCGGGGCGGGTGCCGTGGCGGCGGTCGGCGCGCTGGCGATCATGACGCCGGTCCGGGCGCTCGCCATGCCGGCCGTGGTCGCGGGCGCCGGCGCCGTGTTGGCGAGTGCGGCGGTCCGTTCGCGCCCGCGCCTGAGCGCCGCCATGCTCGCCGTGCTGCTGGGCGCGCTCGCGTGGGCTCACCCGCCGTGGCGGCTTCATGTCCTGCCGTACAAGGCGCTTGCGCAGGCGGTGGCGTACCCCGGCGCCGAGCGCACGGTCGAGATGACCAGCCCGCTCGGCTGGGTGGTGGGTGTCCGCGCGCCGGCCCTGCGCTTCGCGCCCGGGCTGTCGCTGGCGTACGGGGATGCGTTCCCGGCGCAAACCGGGATCTTCCTCGATGCCGAGCTGGTGGGTGCGGTGACGGATTGGGACCCCGCCACGACGCCGCTGCTCGATTGGCTGCCGGCGGGCCTGCCGTATGCGCTCGGGGGTCGGGAACGCGTGCTCGCGCTGAGCGGCGCGGCCGGCGTGGATGTCCCCGCCGCGCTGGATCATGGGGCGGAGGTGACCGTCGTCGAGCTCAACCCCGGGCTCGCACGCCTGGTGCGTGCCCGGCTCCCGGGTCCCCGCGACGGACGGGGCGTCCGATGGGTGATCGGTGGCGCGCGCGCGTTCACCGCGCAGACGCGCGAACGGTACGATCTCATCACGCTCGGGCCTACGGGAGGCATCGGCGGGGTTGCCGCCGGCGTCCATTCGCTCAACGAGGATTTCCTGCACACGGTCGAGGCCTACGAGCGTCTGCTCGACCGGCTTGCACCCGGCGGCGTGCTCGCCATCACGAGCTGGCTCGCCCTGCCGCCCCGGGGGGAGGTCCGCGTGATCCTCACGGCCGCGGAGGCGCTGCGCCGACGCGATCCGGCGGCGCTCGCGCGCGGACTCATGGTGGTGCGGAGCTGGGGGACGGTGACGACGCTGGTGCGGCCGTCGGGGTTCACCGACGCCGCGATCGCTGCGCTCACGCGCTGGGCCGATGCGCGTTGGTTCGATGTCGACTGGCGGCCCGGGCTCGAGACGCCCGAAAGCCGGTTCAACTTCCTCGAGTTCCCCGTCCTGTTCGAGGCGGCACGCGCGGCCACGGCGTCGGCGGACGGCGCCCGCCGGTTCGCCGAGGCCTATCCACTCCGCGTGGCGCCGGCGACCGACGCGCGCCCGTATCCCCATCACTTCCTGCAGCTCGGGGCGCTGCGCGCGTTCGCCACCCACGGGGCCGGCGAGTGGCTGCCGTTCGCCGAGCTGGGGTACCTGGCCCTGGTCGCGACCCTGGCGCAGAGTCTCGTCCTGGCTGCGCTGCTGCTGCTGGTGCCCGTCCTGGTCGGTGCGCATCGCGCAGTCGGCGTGGCGCTGCCACCCGTGCTCGGGTACTTCGGGGCGATCGGACTCGCCTATCTCGCGGCGGAGCTGGCGGCGATCCAGCAGCTGACCCTCCTCCTCGGCCACCCGGTGTACGCAGTGGCGTCGGTGCTGGCCGTCCTGCTGGTGTGCTCGGGGATCGGCAGCTGGTGGTCGGATCGCTGGCGGCCGGTCCGCGCGATCGGCGCGCTCGGCGGGCTCGCCCTCCTGCTCACGGCCTGCGCCGTGTTCCTGCTCGCGGTGGTGCATCTCGCGGAACCCTGGCCGCTCCCGGCGCGCGCGCTCGCCGCGGCGCTGGTCCTCGCGCCACTCGGTGTGCTGATGGGGACGCCGTTTCCCCTCGGTCTTCGCGCGCTTGTCGGCCCCGATGGGGGACGGACCGCGTGGGCCTGGGCGGTGAACGGCTTCGCGTCGGTGGTGGCGGCCCCGCTGGCCGCGATCGTGGGACTCGAGGTCGGCTCGGGGGCGCTGTTCGCCGGCGCCGCGGCAGCCTACGGCGTGGCGGGCGGGATCATGCTGGCATCGGCCGGGCGCGTGAACGGCGAACGGACGGAGGGCACGCGCTGACCCTCCGTCCGTTCACCCGCGCGCCGGCGCGCGCGTCGGCCTACTTCTTGGGCTCGAGAATGTCCTGAATCCGCACCAGCGCGTCGCGCAGGTGCAGCTGCGTCGCCCGGTCCGACACCTTGGGCAGCGCCGCGCTGATCTCGCGCTTCAGTCCCTCGAGCTCGCCGCGCGCGAACGGCCGGATGTCGCTCTGCGCGACGTTGACCTCCGTGCGCCGCACGAACTGCCGGAACTGGGCCGGGATGGGCGGTGGCTCCTGCGTCATGAGGTACTGCATCCGGTCGATGTAACCGCGTTGGAGGTTACGCCGGAAGACATCGATCGGGCTCCCGGCGGTGAGCTCGCTCCAGATGGCTCCGTGGAGATCCCCCATGAACTCGCCCAGCGAGTACGCCCGGCCGCCGATTGCCGCCTCGGACTCGATCAAGCGCTGCAACCGGTCGAACGACAGCAGACCGTTCAGGACGCTCACCTGCCGCGTCCGGATGCGCTCGACGGCCGCCGGATTCTCGATCCGATCGAGGATGTCACGGTCCAGCATCCACGTAGGCGTCGCGAACGCCTGGGCGCGGAGGAACCGCATGGCGGCCCGCTGCTGCGCCTCGGGCACCGGCAGGTACACCGGACCCGCCTGGTCGGCGCTCTTCCGGGTCTCGTTGATGCCGCCAACGATGGTCGTCACGTGGCCCATGTAGCGGGCCCACTGGCCGACCGCCTGGCCGTAGAGCTCCTCGAGCTGGCTGTAGTCCGTCAGCGGCTCGTGGGTCCATGCGATCAGGTTGGGCACGATCCGCTTGAGATTGGCGATGCCGTACTCGCTCGCCTTCACGCCGTCGTCACCGAGCGCCTCGGTCTGCGACGCCGGGTCCATGCCGGTGGCATCGCCGAACATGTACATCGGGTCGCCCTCGTGCTCGCGGATCCAGCGATCGAGCGTCGGCCGCTCGGCGTCGGGTGAGTCGGCGTCGAGAATCGGCCGGTAGCCCCACCGGATCGAATAGAGATCGTAGACGCCGATCCCGGGCATGAAGCAGACGCCCTTGTCGTCGGGCTGCGCGACGTAGTTGAACCGCGCATAGTCCATGATGCTCGCCGCGGTGTTCATCTTGCACGTGAAGGCCGCCGACCGCAGCGAGTCCACCGGATAGGCGGCGCTCGCCTTCATGTTGTGCGGCAGGCCGAGCGTGTGGCCCACCTCGTGCGAGGACACGAAGCGAATCAGCTCGCCCATGAGCTTGTCATCGAAGCTGATATGCCGCGCCGCCGGGTTGGCCGCCGCGGTCTGGATCAGGAACCAGTCCCGCACGAGGTTCATCACGTTGTGATACCAGCCGATGTCGCTCTCGAGGATCTCGCCGGTCCGCGGATCCGACACATGCGGCCCGTAGGCGTTCTGGATGTCGGACGCGAAGTAGCGGATCGACGAGTAGCGCACGTCCTCGAGGCTGAACTCTGGGTCCTGCTCGGGCGTCGGCGGATCCATCGCGCGGATTGCGTGCTTGAAGCCCGCCGCCTCGAAGGCGACGTTCCAGTCCTCGATGCCCTGCTTGAGGTACGGCCGCCACTTGACGGGGGTCGCCGGATCGATGTAGTAGACGATCGGCTTCACCGGCTCGACCAGCTCGCCCCGCCGGAACGCGGCGGTATCCGTGGGCTCGAGCCGCCAGCGGGCGATGTAGCGCCGCTGCTCGGCGCGCTGCACGTCGAGCCCGTAGTCGGTCTGCCGGATCCCGAAGTACCCCACGCGCTCGTCGTACAGCCGCGGGCGGAGCGGCCGCTCGGGCAGCAGGATCATCGACTGGTTCATCTCCAGCGAGATCGCGCCGGTCGACGGGTCGGAGGGTGCCGCGCTCGCGTCGTACGTGAGGACGTGCCGCACCTCGATGTTCCGAGGGTAGCTGTGGGCCGACACGAGATAGCTGCGGCTCTCGTCGAGCCGGCGCACCTTGTATTGCTCGCGGCGCGACGACTGGAGCCCGAGCATGGGCACGTCCTTGCTGAACAGCGGCGTCACCTCGATCACGACCGCCGAGCTGTCGGCGTTGAACGCCTCGATGTCGAACGCCTGGAGGATCGGCTCGAAATTCGACGTGCGGACGGCCGTCGCGATCGGCAGCGAGTCGCTGGCCACGTTCACATAGGACGCGACGCGCAGCAGGATCTTCTGATCCTGCCGCTGCCACCGCAGCACGGCTTCGTTGGCCTCCTCGCCACCGTAGCCGATGCCCGTGAGCGTCTTGGCGACCCGCGTGACCAGCAGCATCTCCTTGCCGAGCTCCGCCGTCGGGATCTCGTAGTAGAGCTTCTCGGCCACCCGATGGACGATGAACAGTCCGGAGTCGGTCTTGGCCTCCGCGGTGATCACTTCCTTGTAGGGCTTGGGCTTCCGGTCCTGCGGGCGCTGGGGCGCCGCGCGGCCGTTGGCCGGACCGCCCTGCGGACCGGCCTGCCCCTGCTGTGGCGTGGGGGTCGGGGCCCGCTGCGGCGTCGGGGACGGGGCCTGGGTGTGGGCCGTCGCGCAGGCGCCGGCAACCAAGCCGGCCGCGAGCAGCGCGAGCAGACGATTGATACGTCGCATGAGGAGCTCCGAGGGAAAAAGGCGTCAGCCACGCTACGCGCGGGCCGGGAAAGATGTTGCGGTGGGACCCCGGCGCGCTACGGCCGTCGCAGCGGCTGCACCGGCACCGGCACCGGTTCGCCGGTGAGCGTCCCGGTGCCCAGCTGTCCGCGGCGGTTCCCCCCCCAGCACACGGGCAGGCCGCCCTGGGCGAGCGCGCAGACATGCGTGTCACCCGCCGCCAGCGACGCGAACGGCAGCACCGACCGAACGCGCACCGGGGCCCGCTGATCCCGCCCCGAGCCGTCGCCCAGCTGGCCGTCGGCGTTCCGGCCCCAGCACCAGGCCTCTCCGGCGGCCGTGAGGCCGCACGCGAACCCGTTGCCCGCCGCGAGCTCCGTGAACTTGAGCCTGGTGGCGACCTGCTCGGGCGGACGGCGGTTGCCGCCCCAGCACCACACCGTCCCGTCGCGGGCCAGAGCGCAGGTGGTGGTCCCGCGGGCAGACAGCCGGCCGATCGGAGGCTGGAGATCCGCCTCGATCGGGTGCGACCACTGCTCCTCGATGCCACGACCCAGCTGCAGGGCGAATCCGTCGCCCCAGCAATAGACCTTGCCCGCGCCCGTGGCCGCGCAGGTGTGCTTCGCGCCCGCCGCGATCGCGCGGAACTTGTGTCCACCCTCCACGGCGACCGGCACGCCGCTGCTTCGCTTCGCGTCGTCGCCGAGCTGGCCGTCGGCGTTCCGGCCCCAGCACCAGGCCGTGCTGTCGGCCACGATGCCGCAGGTGTGCGATGCGCCCGCCGCCAGGGCGGCGTAGCGTCGGTCGCCCGTGACCGTCACCGGCGTGGTGACGGCCCGCCGGGCGTCGATCGGGCCGGCACCGAGCTGTCCGTCGGTGTTGGTGCCCCAGCAGACGGCGGTGCCGTCGGGTCTGAGGCCGCAGGTGTGCGTCGCTCCGGAGACCAGGCCGGAGAGGTTGCCCGGCACGGCGGCGGCGACGGGTGCGGGCAGCTGCGCCTGGACGGGCGCCCCGAGCTGGCCCCGATCGTTGGCGCCCCAGCAGATGGTGCCGCCGCCATCGGTGACGCCGCACGTGTGCTCCGCGCCGGCGGCCAGCGTCCCCGCCCGCAAAACCAGTCCGCTCGGGGCGGCGGGCGCCGCCGCGGCGACCGGCCCGGGGGGAGCCGGCGTGACCGCAATGGCCACCTCCGCCGATCGGCCCTCGACCGTGGCGCCGATCGTGGTGGCGCCCTCGGCCCGGGCGGTGACGAGGCCCGCGGGCGAAACCGTCGCGACGGCGTCGTCGGCCGACCGCCAGGCAACCTCCCGTTTCGTGAGGCGTGCGCCCCGCGCGTCGCGCAGCTCGACGGCGAGCGTCACCGTATCGCGGGGATGGAGCGGCGGCGGCGGCCCGATCGCGACGCGCGCCACCGCGGGCGGGCGCACCGTGACCCGGACGGTTGCCTGCGCGCCCTCGGCCGCGGCGGTGATCGCCGCGACCCCTTCCGCGAGGGCGGTGATCGTCGCAGTCCCCCCGGTGCCGGCTTCCGCCAGCCGCAGGACGCCCGCCTTGTCGACGCTCCAGGCGACTCGGCGGTCTCCCAGCAAGGTGCCTGCGCGATCGCGCGGCTCGGCGTGGAGCACCGCCGAGTCCCCCACCGGCATCACGAGCGCGGGGGGCCCGAGGGCGACCGAGGCCACGGCGGCGCGCCCAGTGGTCACGGTGACGGTCGCGCCGCCGCGCGCACCTGCGATGGTCGCGACGATGGTCGCACGACCGGCCGCGATCCCGGTCACCGTGCCGTCACCGGTCACGCGCGCCACGGTGGGATCGTCGGATCGCCACGCGACCGGCTGGCCGCCGAGCGCTCCACCGCCGCTCTCCAGCGGCACCGCATGGAGCTGCACCGTGCCGCCTACCGTGATCGACGTGGTCGACGACGGGGTCATCATGATGCGGGCGACGTGGGCGGGCGGCTGCGGAACCGCCACGGGGGATTGCGCGGGAGGTGCGGCCGTGTCGGGCGGCGCGCCGCGCTGGGTCAGGACCAGCCAGCCGCCCACCACGATCGCCGCCGCGACGGTGGGCGCGCCGAGCAGCAACGGCAGGCGAGACCGGCGAGGGGTCGACGCATCTGGCGTCGGGTGCCCCGATGGCGGTGGAGCGGGGAACGGGACCGCCGGAAGCGTGGGCGCATCGGGACTCACGGGCGAGGCGGCGGACGGCGGCGCGCCGAGCGGCCCGCGGGCTCCGGCCGGCACGGGACTGGCGGGCGTGTGGAACTGCGCCGCGACCAGTCCGTCGGAGGAGCCGCACGACAGCCGCCGGATGTGGTCTCTGATCGGGTCGTCCCAGGGGGGATCGCCGATCATCGCGATGGCTTGCTCCATCGAGGCGAACCGGGCTCGGGGATCTTTGGCGAGCATCCGGGTGACCGCGTCGGCCAGCGCCGGGGGGCAGTCGGAGCGCCGCTCGAGCAGAACCGGGGGCGGCGAGTTGAAGTGGTGCCACATGATCCCCATCATCGAGTCCGCTTCGAACGGCACCTTCCCCGCGAGCATCTCGAACGTCACGATGCCCAGCGAGTACTGGTCCGACGCGGTCGAGATTTCCTTCACCCCCATGCCCTGCTCGGGGCTCATGTACGTCGGCGTGCCGACGGTCACGCCGGTCATCGTCAGCGCCTGGGCGTCGGGCACCTTGGCGATCCCGAAGTCGGTGACGATGGCCGAGCCTTCCTCGTCCAGCAGGATGTTGGCGGGCTTGATGTCGCGGTGGATGATGCCGCGGCGGTGCGCGTATCCCAGCGCGCTCCCGACCTGCGTGACGATCGCCTGCACCATCGGGACCGGCAGGGGACCTTGCTCCCGGATGATCCGGTCCAGCGCGCGTCCGTCGACGAACTTCATCACGAAATACAGCAGGTCGCGCGTCTCGCGCACCGCGTAGATCGGGATGATATGCCGGTGACTGAGCGATGCGGACGTGCGGGCCTCGCGCTTGAAGCGCGCGACCATGGAATCGGTGCGGAGCGCAGGCGACATGACCTTGACGGCCACGCGCCGGTCCAGCGCGATGTCGTGCGCCAGGAAGACGGTCGCCATCCCGCCCTGGCCCAGCTCCTCGAGGATGTCGTACTCCCCGAGCGTCGCCGCGCGGAGCCGGGCCATCAGCTCGGCCTGCGGGTCGGGGAGGAACGACGGGCGGGCGCTCCCCGCCGTCGCGACCCCCCCTCGCTCGCCCGACACGTCGTGACCGCAGCGCGAGCAAAACCGCGCGCCGGAGGCGATCGAGGCGCCGCAACGGGAGCATGCAACGGCAGTCATGAGAGCATGGGGAGAATGCCGGCGAAATCTATGAAACGACGGGAGGGGGCGCCACCGACTTGGGGCGCCGTGTCGCGCGGTGGTGCCGAGCTGGTCTACCGCCTGGTGGCGGTGAACGGCCCGTGGGCGATCTCACCGGCGATCCCCACGTGGCTCCACGTGCCGGCAAAACCCGCGGCCGTGACGCAGCCCAGCAGCCCGACGTTGTTGTCGGCGAAGTCGGGAGTGAGGTTGACGAGCACGGTGGTATCCTGCACCACGCCGATCAGGTCGCCGGTCCCGAGCTGCGGGCCGATGTCGTTGGCGTTGGCGGTGTCCGCGCCGGCCGCCCAGTGAATGGTCCACGTGCCGGCGATGTGCTGGTTGGACTGCGCCGCGATGGCCAGCACCCCCTCGAGCAGCTGCGTGCCGCTGTCCGCCCAGGCCACGTAATCCAGCGTGCCGGCGATCGCCGCCGGTGGGAACACGCCCGGCAGGCACGCCGGTGTCTCGGGACCGGCCGGCGGCTCGCTGCACGCCGCACCCGCAGCCATCATGAGGGGAACGACGAGCCACCCGGATTTCATCGCGGAAGCACCTCCCGTGTACAATACCCTCCGTCCTGGTGCGAGGTCTCACCGCCCGTGATTGCATCCCCCGACCGGCGCCGCCCGACTTTGGCCCTGTGGCAGGTCGCGGCGGGTGCGGTGCTCCTGAGCGTCGCGCCCGTGTTCGTGAAGCTGGCCACCATCGGGCCCACGGCGGCGGGGTTCTACCGCATGCTGGTGGGCGGGATCGTGCTGCTCGCGCTGGCCACGGCGCGGCGCGAGCGCCTCTGGGTCGGGGGCCGGGCGTTCGGGTTCGCGGCGGCGGCGGGACTGGCCTTCACGTTCGATCTCATCTTCTGGCACCGCAGCATCCACCTCGTCGGTCCGGGGCTCGCCACGATCCTCGCCAACTTCCAGGTGTTCATGCTGGCGGCCTTCGGCATCCTGATTCTCAAGGAGCGCCCGAGTTGGCGGCTCGTGGTCGGGATCCCGCTCGCGTTGGTGGGGCTGTTTCTGCTGGTGGGCGTGGACTGGAGGGCGCTGCCGGCGGGCTATCGGTGGGGTGTGGTGCTGGGGCTGCTCACCGCGGTGTCGTACGGGTCGTACCTCCTGGCGCTCCGCGCCAGCCAGGCGCGCGCGGGCCGGCTCGAGCCGATTCCCAACCTCATGACGATCTGCTTCGTCACGACGGCGCTGCTCGCCGCGAGCGTGGGGTTGGAAGGGGCGACCTTCGCGATCCCCGACGCACGCACCGGCGCGCTGCTCCTGGGCTACGGGGTGACCGCGCAGGTGGTGGCGTGGCTGCTGATCTCCCACGGCCTGCCGCACGTCGAGGCCGGCCGGGCGGGTCTCGTGCTGCTGCTGCAGCCATCGCTCGCGTTCGTGTGGGATGTGCTGCTGTTTCACCGGCCGACCCGTGCGAGCGATCTGGCGGGGGCGCTGCTCGCGCTGGGAGCGATCTATCTGGGAACCAGGGGAGCGGCGGTGAAGCACGACTGATCCAGGTCCAGTCTCCGGGGATGAATGTCCCATGACCAAGGCTGTCGGGCAGTGATGGACCGCCTGCTCGACTCCTTGGACATTGGACATTGAACATTGAACATTGAACATTGAACATTTAATGGAACCCGATTTCCTCGGAGCCGATCACGTCGCGCGAGCTGTTCCCCCTGGTGCGTGAGGCCCTGCACGGGCGCTACGCGGTCGAGCGGGAGATCGCGCGGGGTGGCGCCGCGCGGGTGTTCTCGGGGCAGGCGCCGGATGGCCGGGCGGTCGCGATCAAGATCCTGCACCCCGAGCTGGCGGTGACGGTCACGGCCGATCGCTTTCTCCGGGAGGTCGCCTTCCTGCGGCAGCTCGAGCACCCCAGCATCGCGCGGGTGGTCGACTCGGGCGAGGCGCACTACTTCCTCTACTACGTGATGAACTGGGTTGAAGGCCCGACCCTGCGGCAGCACCTCGATCGCGTCCGGCGGGCGTCCCTCAGCGATACCCGACGCATCGCGCGCGACCTGCTCAGCGCATTGGCGTACGCGCACGGGCACGGCATCGTGCACCGGGACGTGAAGCCGGACAACGTCGTGCTGAGCCCGGACGGCGTGGTGCTGCTCGACTTCGGGATCGCCAAAGCCATCGTCGCCGCGGCCGACATGGTGCGGCTCACGCGCTCGGGCTTCACCGTGGGCACGTCCACCTACATGAGTCCGGAGCAGGTGTCCGGCGCGGAGACGATCGACCATCGCAGCGACATCTACTCGACCGGGTGCGTTCTGTTCGAGTGCCTCGCCGGCCGGCCGCCGTTCGTGCATCCCCGCGAGGAGATGGTGCTCCGGCTCCAGCAGAGCGAGCAGCCACGGGACGTGCGGGACTATCGTCCGGACGCGCCCGCGCCGATCGCGGCCGGTATCATGCGTGCGCTCCGCAAGCTGCCCGGGGAGCGGTGGGCGTCTGCCGAGGCGATGTGGCGGGCCCTCGGGGAGGGGGAAGGGTGAGGGGTCCCGGGACAGATTGACCGGCAGGGACACCCTGTCTGTGCAATCCCGGCTTCCTTGCCAGGGGACGATCGCGCGCTCGGGTCGGAACCGTGTTCCCAACAAAGACTTGCGGAACCGGCGACAAACGGCACGACGGTTGCCTTCCCACGGGGCAGAGCGGCGCACCGCATCACCGCTCTGAACCGCTTACTCGGAGGAACCGACCATGACCCGCACAACCAGCCTGCTTGCCTTGGGGTTGCTGGTCGCCGTCTCGACACCCGCGCTCGCGCATGTGACGACCCCACGGCACCCCGCTGCCACGCCGATGCTCCTGTCCACGCCGGTCGGCAACGCCCCCAGCGCCGTCGACACCACGTGGGTGCCTTCACCGACGCGGCGTTCACGGGCCGACATCAGAGAAGTCCAGTTCTGGCTCACGCAGCTCAAATTGTACGATGGGTTCAAGACGGGCCTGATGAGCCCGGACACGCACGAGGCGCTGCGGAAGTTCGAGCGGGCCCACAACCTGCCCGTGACGGGGCAGATCAGCGATACCCTGATGGTGTTGCTGCGCAAGGAGGCCGCGGCGGCCGCGGCGAGCACGGCGAGCACGAAGTAGCACAGTCCACCACGTGTCGCTTGGGGAGCCCGACGGGACGAGCCCTGGCTCGCGCCGGTCGGGCTCCGCCGCGTGCGTCGTTGGCCCCGCCGCTACCCGCTGTCGTACGCGTCGGGGGCCCGGGCTTCCTCGGGGGGCCGGACGTTCCGGAAGAGGCGCCAGTACAGCCATGAGTACCCGAGCTGCAGGGCCGACGACAGCTCCAGTGGCACGCCGAGCCACATGGTCCGCAGCATGACGCCGGCGGCCAACGGGCCGAGCATCGCGAAGGCGCGGGCGGGGAGGTTGGACAGCGCCGCCATGCGCGCGCGCTCGGATGCCTGGACGATGCCCATGACGTACGACTGGCGAACCGGCACGGAGACGGCGTTGACCACCATCCGGACCAGGTAGACGGTTCCCGCCAGGACGAACGTGGGCATGAGGGGGATGAGCGCGAGCAGGCTCCCCGAGACGAGCCGCGCCGCCACGACGGTCCGCACGGCCCCACCCATCCGTCGCGTGGCCCACGGGACGCCGAGATACGGGACGATCGCCGCGAGGTTGACCGCGAAGTAGAGCGCGCCGATCTCGGCGGTGCCCACGCCGTAACGAAGGTGAAACCAGAGGGACAGAATGGGGCCCAGAAACCCGACGGCGAGTCCGTTGACGGCGTTGGTGACGGCGAATCGGGCGAGCAGACGCCGGGTCTCCGGCGAGAGCGGCGCCGCCTTGCGCGGGGCCTCGGGCCGGCCGGCTGGCCGGCGCTCGCGAATCGGGAGGACGACGACGGCCATGGCGAGCCCGAGGACGGCGGTGAGCCAGAAGATCGCGTGGTAGCCGTCCATTCGGGTGCCGAGCCCGGTCGCCGTGAGCAGCCGGGGCAGGGCGGCGAGCGCCGAACCAATGGCGGCGGCCACGACCCCGACGAGCGAGAGCCCGGCGAACACGGTCGTCCGGGCGGCGTCGCCCGATTGCTCCGCGATGAGCGCCTGCTCGGCGGGGTAGTACGGGCCGAACGCGCCGCCGCTGGCCGCGCCCCCGCCCCGGCCAATGGTGCCGAGGGAGCCGGCGACGACCAGCACCGGATACCAGGTCGACAGGGCGAAGGCGACCGCGCCGGCTGCCGTGAAGAGCCCGAGCAACACCAGCAGCGGCTTGCGGCCGTAGCGGTCCCCGGCGAAGCCGACGAGCCCCGTGAGCAGGGCGCCGGTTCCGGCCGCGGCCGTGAGCAGAGCGCCCACATGGATGCTGTTGTAGCCGAGCTCCACCAGGAACAGCGGGACGACGACGGCGAGATACCCCTGGGTCAGGCTGCGTAGCGCGCGGCCCGCCATGAGGTAGCGGAGGTCGCCGCGGAAGGTCTCGGCGAGGAGCCGCGGCGCGTGCACGCCGTTCGTCACGTGCTCGGGCAGGATGCGCGTCTCATGCTAGGAATCGAGTTGGACAACCGTGTTGTCCCCGTGTAGGGTACCCCAACGGGGGGTAGAAGCTCACCGGCCCCGCCTGACCCGGATGCGATTCTCCTGTGGGAGCCGAGGTGCGGCATGAAGCAGGGTGGCACGGCGCACCGGCTGTTTCGACTGGGCGTGATCGTAAAGGGTGTCGACGGCGCGCTGGAAGTGATCGGCGGCCTCGTGTTTCTCGTCGTCGATCCCGGGACGCTCAACACGATCGTGCGGTTCCTGACGGCCCACGAGCTGTCCGAGGACCCGGCCGACGAGGTCGCCAATCTGCTGCGCCACGTCGTCAACCACATCTCTTCCACCACGACGCTGGCCGCCGCGATATATCTGCTGGGGCACGGCCTGATCAAGCTGCTGCTGATGGTGGGCCTGCTGCGGGAGAGGCTCCGGGTCTTTCCGGCGGCACTCGGCTTCCTCGGGGTGTTCGTGCTCTACCAGAGCTACCGCGGCATCCTCGCACACTCCATCGTCCTGGCGCTGTTGACGGCCGGCGATCTCGCCGTGCTGCTGCTCATTTGGCGCGAGTACCGCCACTTGAAGCGCGTGCGCATCGGAAAGGCCGGCGGGTGAACTCCTTGCCGACGACTGACCTCAAGATGGGAACGGTAGGTGACGGGACGGCCGGATTACAGAAAGGTGACGGTCAGGTGTAGCTACCTGAACCCGGCCCGCCCGTCGACCAAGGGAAGAGGGAAGCGTGAACGCCAGTCGGCGCCGGGGACCGACTTTTCACTTCTCACTTTTCATGTCTGTCAGAGACTCAGCCAGTAGTTGAGCTTCACGAGCAGCGTGTTCGTGGCCGGGGCGGCGAACAGCTGGTCGAGTCCCTGCCGCAGGCTGAAGGTGCCCTGGTGGTTGGAGTCCTCCCGGCCGTGCTGCCAGACGAGGAACAGCGTCGAGCCGCGGCGGTACTCCCAGCGCAGCACCGCGTTCCCGCGGAGCGACAGGTAGCGGAAATTCGGATTGTCCAGGACGAAGTCCGTGCCGCCGTCGCGGTTCAGGTCCACCAGCACGTTGCCGTCGGCGTCGGTGCCGAGCTGATTGGCGGCGTATAGCGCGAACCGGTCGACCGGCGCACGTGCAAGGGTCCGCTCAAGGGTCCACCGCAACCGGCCAGCGTTGCCCAGAGGGCTGGACCTTCTATCCCGAGCCCGCGCCGCGGCTCCAGGGTGTCGCCGATCCCGGCAGCGCCGAGGCCAGGTACTCGGGCTCACGCCGCGCGCGTTTCGCGACATCGCCGTTCCCTGATGCTTTCCGCCGGTCCCTCGCCCGTCGCGCGCCGCCGGTCTACATTGATCGCCACCCTGGGACGGGACCGAGGTCGCCCGATGACTCTGGAAGCGAACAAGCGCCTCGTGCGACGCTTCATCGAGGAAGTCGTCAACACCGGCAACGTCGATGGCCTGGCTGACTTCGTCTCGACGGATTGCGTCGAGACCGACGGCAAGGTCCGCGTGACCAGCGGGGTCGAGGGCATGGCCCAGCACGTCCGTGGGGTGCGTGAGGTGTACGCGGACTTGTGCCTCACCGTCGAGCGCCAGATCGCCGAAGGCGAGTGGGTGGTGACGCAGCTGACGGCGCGCGGCACGCACCGGGGCACGTGGCTCGGCATCAAGCCCACCGGGCGTCCCGTCGTGATCACGGGCGTCAACGTCGATCGGGTCGTCGCGGGCCGCATCGTCGAGCACGGCGGCGCAGCGAACATGCTGGAGGCGCTGCTCGAGATCGGGGCGGTGCGGGTCGTCGCGGAATGACGGCACCGCTGGCGCAGTCCGGCGGGCACGAGCGGCCGCACGGGCGGTACCTGCTGGCGCTCTCGCTGACCGCCCTCGGCGTCGTCTACGGAGACATCGGGACGAGTCCCCTGTACGCGGTGCGCGAGTGCTTCTTCGGGCTCCGCGCCGTGCCGGTGACGCGGGAGAACGTCCTTGGCATCCTGTCGCTGATCTTCTGGTCCCTCATCATCGTCGTCACCGCCAAGTATCACGTGTACGTGATCCGCGCCGACAACCGCGGCGAAGGGGGAATCCTCGCGCTCATGGCGCTGGTGCGCGGCGCGGTGACGGGGCGACGGCGACAATGGGTCGTGGTGGCCCTCGGGCTGTTCGGCGGCGCGCTGCTCTATGGCGACGGCGTCATCACCCCGGCGATCTCGGTGCTCGGGGCCGTCGAGGGGCTGGAGGTGGCCACCCCGGTCCTGAGTCCCTACGTCGTCCCGATCTCGATCGCGATTCTCACCGCGCTGTTCCTGGTCCAGCGCCGCGGCACGGCCGGGGTAGGGAGCGTGTTCGGGCCGGTGCTCCTCGTGTGGTTCATCACCATCGCGGCACTCGGGGTCCGGGGCATCCTGATGGAGCCCGGCGTGCTCGAAGCGGTGAGCCCCGTGCACGCCGTACGCTTCTTCGCCGCCAACCGATTCACCGCCTTCGTCGTGCTCGGAGCCGTCTTCCTGGTGGCGACCGGCGGCGAGGCGCTCTATGCCGACCTCGGCCACTTCGGCGAGCGGCCGATCCAGCTCGACTGGTTCACCCTGGTGGGGCCCTCCCTGGTGCTCAACTACTTCGGGCAGGGAGCCCTGCTGCTCGCGGCCCCGGGGACGGTGCGCAACCCGTTCTACCAATTGGCACCGGACTGGGGGCTCTACCCGCTCGTCGCGCTGGCCACGATGGCGGCGATCATTGCGTCGCAGGCGATCATCTCCGGGGCGTTCTCGCTCACCCGTCAGGCCGTGCAGCTCGGCTACCTGCCGCGGATGAGCATCGTCCACACGTCGGCACGCACGATCGGGCAGATCTACGTCCCGGGGGTCAATTGGGCGCTGGCGGTGGCGACCATCGGGGTCGTGCTGGCGTTCCGCACGTCGAGCGGCCTCGCCCACGCCTACGGGGTGGCGGTGACGACCACCATGATCGTCACCACCGCCCTGGCGTTCGTGGTCACGCGCAAGCTCTGGGGGTGGCCCCTGGCGGCCTCGCTGGCCGTCACCGCGACCTTCCTGCTCGTGGACCTCGCCTTCTTCACCGCGAACGTGATCAAGGTCGAGCACGGCGGCTGGTTCCCGCTCGTCGTCGCCGCCGTGGTGTACACCATCCTGACGACGTGGCAGCGCGGGCGCGCGCTGCTCCGCTCGCGCCTCCGCGAGAGCGCCGTCCCGCTCGAGATCCTCCTCGGCGATATCGCGGCCGAGCCGCCGACGCGGGTGCCCGGCACCGCGGTGTTCCTGACCCCCAACGTCGGCGAGACGCCGGCGGCGCTGGTGCACAACCTGGCGCACAACAAGGTGCTGCACCAACAGGTGCTGTTCGTCTCCGTGCTCTCGGAGGAGGTCCCCAGCGTGCCGCCGAACGAGCGGGTTGCGGTGCGGTTCCTGGGGAACGGCTTCCACTCGATCACGGCGCGGTACGGGTTCATGGAGGAGCCGAGCATGCCCGACATCCTGAGCCGCCTTGGCCCTCACGGGGTCGAGGTCCGGCTCGAGGCCACCACCTTCTTCCTCGGCCGCGAGACGCTCGTCGCGGCCAAGCGCCCCGCCATGGCCCGCTGGCGGGAGCGCCTGTTCGCGCTCCTGTCGCGCAACGCCCTCTCGGCCACGGCGTTCTTCCAGATCCCGCCGGGTCAGGTGTTCGAGGTGGGCGTGCAGGTGGAGATGTAGGGAGCGGGTTGAGTCGACCAGCCGACTACCGCGCTTCACTACCTCCTGCGGCCTAAGACCTACCGCAGGTCGCGGCCAGCATGCACTTTACGGGCGGCGCTCTCCAGCATGCGCGCCATCCCATCGATCCGGAGGACCAACGTGCGCTCGCCGGTGCTCTTCGCCGCGGCCTGCACCGTCGCGGTCGGATTCCCCTCCATGCTGCCCGGCCAGGCAGCCGGCGCGTCTCCGCCTCGGGCGACGGGCCGGGATTCGTCCGCCACCCAGGCCGACGATCCCGTGCAGGCGCTCGTCGCCCGGCTCGACCTCGAGCGGTACAAGACCACCATCGAGGGCCTGACGCGGTTCGGCGACCGGCGCCAGGGGACCGACCGGAACCGGGCGGCGAGCGACTGGATCGAGGCGCAGCTGAGGGGCTACGGCTGTACCGAGACCGGGCGGATTCGCTACGAGTACACCGGGCGGCAGGTGTGGAGGGCGGGCGGCGATTCGGCGGCCGGTCCACGCCCGCGCCCCGCCTCCGCAGGCCGGGCCCGCCGGCCCGCGAAGGGCAACCGCGGCCCTACGGGCGTCAACATGGATCCCACGCGACAGCCCGACCCGCAGCTCCGGGAGATCGACGCCCAGCCCGATACGCCCGGTGCCCGCGAAGAGGTGTACTGCACCAAGGTCGGCGCGACCCGCCCGGACGAGATGTACATCGTCGGCGCCCACATGGACGGCCACGGCTACGGGGCGGCGGCCAACGACGATGGGTCGGGCACGGCGCTGGTGATGGAGCTGGCCCGCGTGCTCAGCGCGCCCGGCGTGCAGACCGAGCGCTCCATCCGGTTCGTCCTGTGGAACAACGAGGAGACCGGGCTCAACGGCAGCCGGGCGTACGTCGAGCAGCGCAAGGACCTCCAGGGCAAGGAGGATCCTCCCGGCTCGGGGCGGTATCCCGAGCCCAGGTGGCTGGGCATGATCCAGCACGACATGATGCTGTTCGATCACGGGATGCCCGGCCCCGACGGGGTCGTGAGCCCGGAGCAGCGGCGGGAGGCCGACGTCAACGTCGAATTCGCGGGCGGCTCCACGCTCGCGGCCGAGTCCGAGCGGCTGGCCTGGCTGTTCCGCGCCGCCAACGACCGTTACGCCACGGACTACCCCGCCGCCGTGGGGAACCGGATGAGCAACACCGACTCGCAGCCGTTCCAGGACCTCGTGCCGGCCATCAGTCTCCGCGAGAACGAGCGCCTGGCGCAGATCGGCACGGGCTGGGATCCCCAGTGGCATCAGCCGACCGACGTCTACGCCACGTACTCCGACAAGGACTTCCTGCTCGGGCTGAATGCGGCGCAGACCACGCTCGCGGCGGTCGCCCAGCTCGCCGGCGCCACGATCCGACGGTAGCCGGCCCGCGGCAACCTGCGCGCGGTCTCCGGCCTGGGGAAGGAAACGCGCGGCTCGCTCGTCACTAATGAGCGACGGATGGCGAAGACCGATGCGGAGGGCGGGCCATGGACGAGCGGCCGTCGACGGCACGGGTCGGTGCCGTGAGAGGCGCAACCTGTGCGAGCACGTGGCACGGGCGTGTTCGCGTGATCGTCTGCGGTGAGTCGCTGATCGGTGCGGCCGCGGGCGGAGTCGGCGCGATCCGCCCGGTTCACGTCAAGCACGCGGAGCGTGCGGCGCATGCCGCCGCCGCGTTGCCGGAGGGGCGCGTGCTCGTGGTGGGGGGATTCGGGCGGGGAGAGAACACGTACACCGCCACGGCCGAGCTGTACGACCCGTCCACGGGCAGGTTCACCCCCACGGGGTCGCTCACGACGCCGCGCATGGACCACGTCGCGGTCCTGCTCGACGACGGAAGGGTCCTGCTGGCGGGCGGCTCGGCACCGGCTGGACGTTCCTCGCCAGCGCCGAGCTGTACAATCCCCGGACCGGAACGTTCGCCGCCACCGGCTCGATGACCGTGCGGCGCCACAAGCATGACGCCGTGCTGCTGGCTGATGGGCGCGTGCTCGTGACCGGCGGCTCGGACGAGCGCGATGACGCCGCGGCCTACGCCAGCGCGGAGATCTACCAGCCGTCGACCGGGACCTTCACGGCCACCGGCGACATGCCGACGGTGCGCTACAAGCACGTCGGCACGTCGGTGCTCCTGCTGAACGGCGGCGTGCTGATCGCGGGCGGGGCGCGCAACGCGGTGCTGTACGGGCCGCGGCGCGGCCGCTTCAGCACCGTGCCGGGTGACCTCGGGTCGGGGATGCTGTCCCGGCTGTTCGCGACCGCGACGCGTCTGTGGGACGGGAGCGTGCTGATCACCGGCGGCTACGGTGTCGGCGAGAACGTCAGTGGAGCGGCATGGCTCTATCGCCCGTGACGCGAGGAGGAACCAGGGCCCGAGACGCGAGCTAGAGACTCAGCCAGTAGTTGAGCTTCACGAGCAGCGTGTTCGTGGCCGGGGCGGCGAACAGCTGGTCGAGTCCCTGCCGCAGGCTGAAGGTGCCCTGGTGGTTGGAGTCCTCCCGGCCGTGCTGCCAGACGAGGAACAGCGTCGAGCCGCGGCGGTACTCCCAGCGCAGCACCGCGTTCCCGCGGAGCGACAGGTAGCGGAAATTCGGATTGTCCAGGACGAAGTCCGTGCCGCCGTCGCGGTTCAGGTCCACCAGCACGTTGCCGTCGGCGTCGGTGCCGAGCTGATTGGCGGCGTATAGCGCGAACCGGTCGGCGTACTCGGCGGCGCGCGGATGCGCGACCTCCTTGTAGCCGCCGTACCCCCCGGTGGCGATGAACGGCTCGACGTAGAGCTGGAGCGAGAGGGTCGGCAGGAACGTCAGGTTGCCGCGGAACTGCATCCCCACCGTGGTCTGGCGGAGGTCGGCGAACACGTAGTGCGTGGTGCCCAGGGCGCTCGGGGCATCGACGTACTGCCAGTTGTCATGCGTCTTGTCCACGGTCGGCGAAGCCGTGAGGTCGAGGTTGGTGAGCGGCCGCCACCGGAGATTCACGGAGGCGCCGAGCGAGCTGCTCCCGGAAGCCGGCTGCGTCCAGCCCCATCCGTTGATGCTGAGGCGGATCGTCTTGCGCGAGTCGGTCTCGAGGTAGCCCCAGCCGTTCCAGTTGCTTGGCTCGATGATCGCCGGGCCGCCGCGCAGCGAGCCGGTGGAAAGCCCGGCGAAGTTGCGGTTCACGCCAAAGCCGGTGCTCCAATAGTTGAGGAAGGTGAAGTGGGCGTTCACGTTGCCGCCCACCCCGGTGTCGTCCCACCCGTAGGTCCAGCCGGCCCACTGGTTGAGGTTGATGCGCACATCCCGGAACACCGTGCCGGGCGTGGTCCAGCGCCGCTGGCCCCAGAGCACCTGAACCGTCCGGTCCGCCTGGCGCTCGAAGCCGATGTCGTTCACCTCGAATCCCGGGGAGCGGGTGTCGAGCGCCGCCAGGAAGCTGTAGCTGCCGCCGCCGATCTTGCCGAACTCGATCTGGCCGGCGAACCCCTGGAGCGACGTGCGCGTCGGGTCGTACGTCACGTAGTCGTTGTCCGGCCGCTGGTAGTAGCGCGCCGACGACCGCTGCGTCTCGTCGATGGCCCCCGCGGAGCCGTAGACGCTGCTCCCGGCGACCCAGCCACGGAAGCGGTAGGTGTCGTGGCGGAAGCGGTGCTCCCAGTTGGTGCCGAGGGCGAAGGCGCTGCTGCGCAGAAAGGCGAGGCTGCCGTCGGCCGGCAGATTGCGGATCGTGCCGGTGCCGAACAGGCCGAGCACGGTCTGGCCGTTCCGGAAGTCGCGGGCCACCCGGCTCACGAGGTACGTCGTGCTCGGCTCGATGACATCGGCGTGCCGCGCGCCGGCGGAATCCACCGCCTGCGCCGTCTGCGCGCCGGTGAGCGCGCCGAGGAAGCCGAGGGTCCAGCCACCGGCCGTCTTCCCCGACAGCTTGCCCGCGCCCAGAATCGTGGTCTGGCCCACGGTTTCGGCGTAGCCGCCGCGCGGGTCCGCCTCGCCCTGCGGCGCCCGGCCGATGCGCCGGGTGTAGAACAGCTCCTCCTGGCCGCCGTCACCGTCGCCCAGCCCGATGTTGAAGCGGAACACGTCGAGTCCCTCGGTGAAGAACGGCCGCTTCTCCTGGTAGAAAGTCTCGAAGGCGGAGAGGTTCACGACCGCCGGATCGGCCTCGACCTGGCCGAAGTCCGGGTTGATGGTCGCGGTCAGGGTGAGGTTGGACGTGAGGCCGTACAGGAGATCGCCCCCGACTCGGGCGGTGCTGGCCCGGCCGGTGGCGAACGGGTTGCCCGCCTCCGCGGGGAAGCGGGAGGCTTGCGCCACGGCGTAGGGCTGCACCTCCAGCCGCCGGGGCGGCCGGATCCCGGTGATTCCCACGAGGTCGCCGAACTTCGAGACGACGCCTGACTGGTTCTTCGGGATGAGCCGCCAGTGCTGCTCCTCGTTGAGCCGGCTGATGGTCCGCACGACATTGAACCCGAACGCGTGCCCGTCGCCTTTGGAGAATCGGAGCTGACTCAGCGGAATTTCGAACTCGGCGGTCCAGCCGAGCGAGTCGCGCGACGTCGCGGCGTCCCAGACCGCGTTCCACGAGTCATCCTCGTTCGTGTCGTCATACAGGTAGACGTCGCGCTTCACGCCCGCCGGATTCACCCAGAAGGTGAACGCGGTCCGGCGATCGTGGTAGGAATCGATCGCGACCAGGATCCAGTCGCTGGGCGAGTCCTCGTCGCGCCGCGTCAGTTGACCCCTGATCGCATCGGCGTGCGAGTCGAACGCGCGGACTCCGACGTAGATCGCGGCATCGGTGTAGAGCACCCGGGCCTCGGTGCGTTCCGTCACCGGCTGTCCCTCGTGAGGATCGTGCTGCACGAAGTCCGTGATCGGCGTCGCCGTGAGCCACGCCGGCTCGTCCAAACGGCCGTCCAGCACGATCCCGCCGGCCGGAATGCGGAAGGCGACGGCGGGCTTGGGCGGCTCCGCGTGAACGGTCGCGCTGTGTTGCTGCTGGGCGATGCCGCGCGGGGCCGCACCCGCCACAAGGGCAGAGGCCAGGAGCGCGGGAATCGGAATGGACCGGTGCATCGAGGCTCCCCTGAGATACGGTGCCCAGCCTGCCGTTGGTGATCCTACGATGCCGGGCGGCGTCGGGGTTCGGAGGAGTAGACACTATGACCGGGCGAATGGTTGTAAGCGCGATGGGGGGGATGGATGGGGGGGCGACACGTCCCGCCTTGCACCCGCGGCTGGAAGCCCTACGTTCCTGAGGAACGACTCCCCAATACACGACGGGAATCCTCATGTACACGGTCGTGCTGCTGCGTCACGGCGAAAGCACCTGGAACAAGGAAAACCGGTTCACGGGATGGACCGACGTCGATCTGTCCGACAAAGGCGTGGCGGAGGCCCACGAAGCCGCGCGGCTCCTGAAGGAAGGGGGCTACGCGTTCGACCTGGCGTACACGTCGGTCCTCAAGCGGGCGATCCGGACGCTGTGGATCGTGCTGGACGACATGGACCTGATGTGGATCCCCGTGATCCGGAGCTGGCGGCTGAACGAGCGCCACTATGGAGCGCTGCAGGGCTTGAACAAGGCGGAGATGGCCGAGCGGCACGGCGAGCAGCAGGTGAAGCTCTGGCGGCGGAGCTACGCCATCCGGCCGCCGGCGCTGACGCCGGACGACGAGCGCTACCCCGGACGGGATCCGCGATACGGCGACGTGCCCCGAGCCGAGGTCCCGCTCACGGAAGCGCTGAAGGACACGGTTGGGCGGTTCCTGCCGTACTGGAACGGGACGATCGGGCCCGCGGTGCAAGCAGGGAGGCGCGTGCTGATCGCCGCGCACGGCAACAGCCTCCGCGCGTTGGTGAAACACCTCGACGACATCTCCGAAGACGAGATCGTCGGGCTCAACATTCCGACGGGTGTCCCGCTCGTCTACGAGCTGAACGGGGACCTGCGCCCCATCCGGCACTGCTACCTCGGTGACCCCGCCGCCGTGGCCGCCGCGCAGAAGGCGGTGGCGGAGCAGGCGACGCAGCGCTGACCGGCACCGCGCTGCTCAACCTCGTGCTGGCCGCCGTGCCGGCGCTGCCGCGCCCGGTGGTGCTGCTCGAGGACGGTCTCGGGCGCGCCGGCCGGGCGCGGATCGCGTGGGGCGCACGCCGGCGCTACCGCCTGGAATGGACGGCCGGCGCCGTTGGGCGCCTGGACTGGCTCACCGACCTGCCGTCGGACCGGCGCCTGTACGGCGTGATTGCCTACGACCTCGGCCTCCCGCCACACGCGCGCCGCGCCGATCCCGCACTGCGCCAGCCGCTCGCCGATCTGTTCGAGCCGGAACACGAGCTGATCGCTGATCTCGGAACGGGAACGGTCGAGTCGGGGAGCCTCGCGGTCCTGGAGGCGGCAGGAGCGCCAGGAGCGGCAGGAGCGGCAGGGGCGGCAGAGGCGGCAGGGGAGGAGAGGGATGGGCCGCTCGTTCCGCCGCTGGTCGGCCGCAGCTTCGACGAGCTCGAGTTCGGGGGGGCCGTGGCCCGCATCAAGCGCCATATCGTGGCGGGCGACGTGTATCAGGTGAACCTTACGGTGGCGGAGCGGTTTGCGCCGGTCGAGCCGGCGTGGACCGTGTATCGTCGCCTGAGACGTATCAACCCGTCGCCCTGGATGGGGTTCGCGGACTTCGGCGACTGGCAGATCGTGAGCGGCTCGCCGGAGCTGCTCGTCGAGCTCCGCCGCGACGGCGCGATCCGGACACGGCCGATCGCGGGGACCCGGAAGAAGACCGGCGAGCCCGGTCGCGACGCCGCGATGCGTGCGGAGCTGGCGCTTGACGCCAAGGAGCAGGCCGAGCACCGGATGCTGGTCGACCTCGCGCGGAACGACGTGGGTCGCGTGGCGCGGTTCGGCAGCGTGCGGGTGGCGGAGCGGGAAGTGATCGAGGAGTATTCGCACGTGTATCATCTGGTGAGTGAGGTTGTGGGCCGCCTCCGGCCGGACCTCACCCCCGGCCATGCGGTCGCCGCGCTGTTTCCCGGTGGCACCATCACCGGGACGCCGAAGATCCGGGCGATGGAGGTCATCGCCGACCTGGAGCCCGTCGCACGCGGCGCCTACACCGGCGGACTGGGCTGGCTCGGGAATGGCGAGGGCCAACTCAACATCCTGATCCGCTCCGCGCTGTTCAGCGACGGCGTCGCGTGTGTGCAGGCAGGGGCGGGCATCGTGTGGGACTCGGACCCGGCACGCGAATGGCGCGAGAGTCTACGAAAGGGGACGGCGATGCGGCTGGCGCTGGGAGTGCCCGGGTGACCAGGCCACCCGCGTTGTTCGAGACGCTGCGCGTGCGGGACGGAGCGGTGCCGCTGCTGGCAGGGCACATGCGGCGGCTGCATGAGGCGTCGCGCAGCGTCGGCCTGGCACCGCCGCCCGAGTCGCTCGGCATGGTGGTGCTGACGTGGGCGCGTGAGCGCCCGGGCGATCACGTGCTGCGTCTCGAGTGGGATGGGCAGGAGGTGGCGTGGAGTGATCGTCCCGTGCCGGAAGCGGCCCCGGTTCGGGTCGTGACGGTGGCCGAGCCCCATCCGGGCTACCGGGTGAAGAGCGTCGGCCGGGACGTGTTCGATCGGGTGCTGGCTCAGGCCGAGGCGGCCGGGGCCGATGAGCCGCTGCTGCTCGCGGCGGACGGCTGCGTCGCCGAAACCGCGCGGTTCGCGGTTGCCTGGCTCGATGGTGATCGACTGCAGGTGCCGGACCTCGCGCTCGGGATCCTGCCGAGCGTCGGGCGGGCACGGCTGGCGGAGGTGGCGGCGGGAGCGGGGCTCGCCGTGCAGGCGGTGCGGAGTCCGCGCGCGGCCCTGGACGGCAAGACGGTGGTGCTCGTCAACGCCGTGCGGGGCCCGCTGGCGCTCGCCCTGCTGGATGGGGTGCAGGTGCCTGATGCGGAAGCACTTGCGCGCCTCGATCGGGATTTCTGGCCGGCGACTTGACCCTGTCAAACTGGGGGTCTAGGTTGCGGTGCTTCATGGTGGCTGTAGCTCAATCGGTTAGAGCGTCGGACTGTGGCTCCGAAGGTTGCGGGTTCAATCCCCGTCAGCCACCCTGTGAATGTCCAATATTCAGTGTCTGATGTTCAATGTCGAAGTAGCGGCCCGAAGCCGAACCCACTTGAACATTGATCATTGAACATTGGACGTTGAGCCTTCTATAGGTCCGTAGCTCAATTGGTAGAGCACCGGTCTCCAAAACCGGGGGTTGCAGGTTCAAGTCCTGCCGGGCCTGCTCAAGCAGAAAAGGCCGCGCACCGCGCGGCCTTTTGCTTGAGCGTCCCGGCAGACTTGCGACGGCCCTCGCGGTGCTCGGGCCTCTTCGTCAAGTCCTGCCGGGCCTGCTCTCATAACACTAGCCTCGGGTGACTTATGCCGCTACGAGGCGGCCGTTTCCTCGGTCCGGCTGGCGCTCGGACCAGTCGGATCAAGTCCTGCGGGCTCGCTCTCGTAAGGCTGAGCCACGTAGTGACTCATGCCGCTACGAGGCTGTCGTTCTCGGGCACCAGGTTGCATGGTGTCGGAATCGGCGCCAAGTTCCGTGCTGGGCGAGGGGGCCGCGGGCCGTAGGGCATATGACGAAGCTCGGTCGCAGAACACTGATCGGAACGGGGATTCTCGCGGCGGCAGTCCTTGTCGTGGCTGTATGTGTTCAGGTGTTTCTTGATGTCGATCGCTACAAGCCCTCGATCGAACGAGCGGTGTCCCAGTCGCTGGCCATGAGGTTCGAGATCCGGGGCAAGGCCGCTCTGCAGCTCTTTCCGCGCCCCCGACTCACGTTGCCGGACATCCACCTGACCAAAGACACGAGCGAGATCCTCTCAGCCGAGGAGCTGCAGGTTTCAGCGCGATGGATCCCGCTCGTCTTCCGCCGGCAAGTTGCCATTGCCCGCCTCACTCTCAAGAAGCCACGGATCCGGATCGAGCGGCGCATCGCGCTCCCTCGGCCTCGGGCCATTGGCGCCATCTCCGTTCAAGACGGGGAAGTCAGCTATCTGGATCAGATCTCGGGCAGGCGTGTCGAAGTCGGGGGCCTGGCGATCAGTCTGTCCGGTATCTCCTGGGGAGAGAGTAAGGGAACGCGGCTCCCAGCTCTGCTCAAGTCTCTTTCCCTTCATGGAACGCTGCAGGCGACAACCGTGCAAGTCGGAACGCTGCGCGCGTCCGATCTGCAGATGCGGAATCAAGGCCGAGGACGGCCTGCGCAGCTTGATCCCACCGCAGTAACGCTGTTCGGTGCGCGTTCGCTCGGTCAGCCTGATACTCGACATGCGAGGAGCGTCCCCACGGATACAAGTCGTGCAGGCGGCACCGCAGATCGATCTCGGTCAGGTGTTTCCCGGGGAGGTGCAGTACTTCTCCGGAACGGTGCAGGCCTCCCTCGAGGCCCAAGGAGTGGGAGAGGATCTGAGCGCAATCACGAAGACCACCCGGGGGCAGATCTCGATTCGGGGCGAGCACCTATCCATCCATGGGTGGGACGTCGATCAGCTCATCGAGGACTACAACAGGAGCCAGAAGTTCAATCTCATCGACCTGGGCGCCGTGCTGGTGGCCGGCCCCTTCGGGCCGCTGCTGACCAAGGGTTCCGACTTTGCCCGGCTGTACGGCGGAATGGGGCAGGGAGAGAGCGAAATCCGGACGCTCGTTTCCGAATGGGAAATCGTGGACGGCATCGCCACGGCCAAAGACGTGGCCTTCTCCACCCTGAAGAACACGGTCGCGTTTCGGGGCGCTGTGAACTTGGTCAACGACAGCCTTGAGCACTTCTTCGTGGCGACGGTCGATCAACACGGATGCGCCCAGGTGAAACAGCAGATCACCGGCTCCTTTGCCCACCCGCAGGCCCCGGGGCTCGCATCCAAGTCGATCTTCGGAGCGATCGGATCGGCGATTGGGGGGGCATTGAACCTGGGAAGAGCAGATCGGTGCGACCTCTTCTATTCGGGCTCCGCCCTCCCGTAGCTGGCGGAATCCCCGTTACCGGGCCAGGACATCAGCGTGACACACGCCGTGCTTGGCCGGATTCTCACGTCGTAGAACCTGAGCCGCCAGGCTCGCGGGGCTGCTGGCGAGTGGCAGCGCCTCTCGGCGCCTGGTCCGTCCCGAGCCCAAGTGCTCGACGGGCATTGCCGGGTTGACGAGTGGCGGGTGGCGTCCATATTCGTGGCATCGCGACCGGGAGAGTAAAGGTCATGGGCGAGACATCCCCGATTGCCCCAGCGCGTGGCGTGATTTCAGTAGCGCTCATCGAAGACAATCGTCTGGTGCGCGAGGGGATCGCCACGCTACTGAATCAACTGCCAGACTTCCGGGTCGTCGCCGGAGGGTCCAGCGCCGACACGTCGCTCCTGCAGCGCGTGAACCCTCAGGTGGTGCTCCTCGATCTCGGCCTGCGGAACGGCGACAGCCTGCGCGTGGCGGAGAAGGTCAAGAGAGAGTTCCCGGAGGCCAAGGTCATCGTGATGGATCTCCTCCCGGTGCACGAGGACATCGTGGAATTCGTCCACGCGGGCGTTTCCGGCTTCATCATGAAGGATGCCACCCTCGAAGATCTCGTGCATGCCATCCGATCGGTGGCGGATGGGGGGCACGTATTGCCGCCCCAGATGACCGGAACGCTCTTCTCCCAGATCGCGCGGGACGCGGTTGCCAAGGGTCGGCCGGAAGTGCTCGATTCCGTGCGCATGACGCAGCGCGAACGCGAAGTGATCATCCTCATCGCGGAAGGGCTGAGCAACAAGGAGATTGCCACGCGGCTCCACATCGCAACCCATACCGTCAAGAGCCACGTCCGCAACATCATGGAGAAGTTGACGCTGCACACGCGGTTGCAGATCGCCGCCTATTCCCACAGAGAGAAGGCCTCGTAGCGAGTTGGTGGAGGAGCCGGCTGGCCGCGTACGCGCCCAAGGCCGCTCGGTCGATGGAAGCACCTCCATAACCCCTCCCGCTGGTCGGGAGCCCCTCCGCCAAACGGCCTAGTTCTTTCGAACGGCAGGGGATCCGTGCGCTCGTTCACGGAGCCTAAGTCGTCTTTCATCCCGCCGAGCGATGTTCTCCGGCAGTACAAGGTGCGACCATCCATGGGTGACCACCAGAGGTTCGCAGAATGGAGACACCCACCGTGCTGGTCCTATTAGGCGCCTTCTTGGCGGCATGGCTGCTCGGGTGGGTGTTCCACGTCGGAACCGGTGTCGTGTACGCGCTCCTGCTCGTGGCAGGGATTTTCTCCGTCGCGCGCTTGCCGTGGCGCCGCACGAGGCGGTGAGACGCGACATGTTCTTCATCAGAGCTGTCCGGACACGCGGCGCGCTCGCGCTGCTCGCCGGCCTTGCCGCGAGCGGCTGTGCCATGAACCCGGCCACGGGCCGGAATCAGCTCATGCTCGTCAGCGAGTCCCAGGAAATCGCGATGGGGCGGCAGGCGGACACGGCGGTCATCGCGACCATCGGGCTCTATCCGGACGCCGCGTGGCAAGGCTACCTGCAACAGTTCGGCGCGCGGCTCGCCGCCACCTCGGAGCGCCCCAATCTTCCCTGGACGTTCCGGCTGGTGGACGACCCGGCGGTGAATGCCTTCGCCGTCCCCGGCGGCTTTGTCTACGTGACGCGGGGACTCCTCGCCCATCTCACCTCCGAGGCGGAGCTGGCCTCCGTCGTGGGCCACGAGATCGGCCACGTCACGGCCCGGCACACGGCCGCCGAGATGAGCAAGCAGCAGCTCATGGGGCTGGGTCTCGCAGTCGGCAGCATGGCGAGCTCCCAGGTCGCGAAATACGCGGGGGTTGCGAATCAGGCGCTCGGGATCCTGTACCTCAAGTTCTCCCGCGACGACGAGAGCCAGGCGGACGAGCTCGGCCTGCGCTACATGCGCCGCGCCAACTACGATCCCCGTCAGATGCCCGCGGTGTTCCAGATGCTCGACCAGCTCAGCGCGGCGGAGGGCGGCAGCCGCCTCCCCACGTGGCTCGCGACGCACCCCAGTCCAGCGAACCGTTTCGCCGCCATCAACGGACAGATCGCCGCGCTGCCGCAGAATTTCTCCGGCACCGTCGTCAATCGCGACTCGTACCTGCGCCGGCTCGACGGCCAGGTGTTCGGCAACAACCCGCGCGAGGGGTACTTCAAGGGTAGTCAGTACTTCCATCCCGACATGCGGTTTCAGCTCACCCTCCCTGTGGGGTGGGCCACCCAGAACGGGAAGCAGGCAGTCGTCGCGGTGAGCCCCGGGAAAGATGCGGTGGTCGAGCTATCGCTCGCGCTGGGGACGAGTGCCGATGCGGCGTCCCGCGCGTTCCTCGCGCAGCAGGGAATCACGGGCGGCGCCCCGTCCCGCGCGAGCCTGAGCGGGCTCCCGGCGGTGAGCGCGCCCTTCAGTGCGGCGACCGCGGACGGCACCCTCAGGGGGACGGTGCTGTTCGTCGAGCACCGCGGAGTGGTATTCGGGCTCATCGGCTACGCGCCCGAGGCGAGTTGGCCCACCTACCAGGCGACTGCCGAGCGCGCGCTGCGGAGCTTCCAGCCCCTGACCGATCCCGCGGCGCTGAACGTGCAGCCGCAGCGCCTGGACATCGTGACGCTCGACCGGCGCACGACGATCGAGGCGCTCGCGCGGCTGCGGCCCTCGCCGGCTTCCGCCGCGATGCTGGCGCTGATCAACCAGGTCGAGCCCCAGGCACCACTCGAACCGGGCCGGCTCATCAAGTGGGTCGTGGGACAGCCGCTCCCCTAGACCGACTTGGGCGTGCACAGACATCAGAAACCCGACTGCGTCCTTTACACGAGACGGAGGGCAGCACCCATGACTTCCACGACACCGTACGGCCCGGTTCTGGCCATTTCCCTGGTTCTTCTTGCCGCCTGCGCCAAGGGCGAATCGACCGACCGTTCTGGCGGTTCGATGTCCACCGCGTCGGCGAGCTACAACCTCGCCGCAGGCACGCTGGTTGACGCGGCGATCACCAACGAAATCAGCTCGCGCCAGGCGAAGGCGGGCGACGCGTTCACGGCGAGCGTGGTGGAGGACGTCAAGAACGCCGACGGCCTGGCGGTGATCCCCGCCGGCTCGACAGTGCATGGGACCATCACAGAGGTGAGCTCCGCTCCCAACGCCGGCGCCACGGGCACGCTCACGCTGGCCGTCTCGAGCGTGACGGTGCGCGGAAAGACGTACGACATCAAGGCTTCGATCGACTCCCTCGCGACGACCAGACAGGGACAGGGGATCAGCACCATGGACGCCGCCCGGGTAGCCGGGGGCGCAGCGGCCGGCGCGATCCTGGGCCGGGTGATCGGCGGGAACGCGACGGGGACAATTGTCGGCGGCGTGGTCGGCGCCGCCGCCGGGGTCGCCGTCTCCGCGGCCATCAAGGACGTGGATATCGTGCTGCCCGCGGGGACGCACCTGATCCTGACCTTGAAGCAGCGGTTGACCGTCGCGGCCAAGTGAGAGGATCACTACACGGCGGCCCGGCCATCCCCAGCCAGGGTTCTTGCCGGAGGAAGCGAGATGAGCGGACTCAAGATCGGAGCGATCCTGCTGATCGTGGCCGGTACCGCCCTGCTGCTTGCTCGCAAGAAGAGCAATGCATGATGGACACGTGAGGAGCGTACGATGGCGAAAGCGCGAAGAAGCGCCGCAAAGACCCTGTGGGCGTACGCCTATGAGATCGTGCCACCACAAGCGGAGGACCAGCTGAACGCGATCCGAGTTCTTCTCGAGACGGAGCACTCGGACGCACGGCGGGCGGCGCGCACGTGGACTGGCAAGCTGGTTTCTGAGCAGCGGGTCACGCACCTCCTGGTCGTGAGCGACAGCGCCGACCAGAGTCGTGAGGTCAACCGCCGACTCGAGGGCCGGCTAACGCAGTTGAGGGCGGGTTTCTCGGTTACCGCGCCGATGGTGCTCGCCGACGACGAGGCGCCGTCGCCGGAGGCGGAGCAGCCATCTTGAACCGGAGTCCTCGACCCCGAAGTCCTCGAGCAACGAAGCCGTACGTCAGGAGCTGTATGTCGTCTCTCACATGGAACCCCGTTAGGAGAGTCCGATGAAACCTGCAATGAAGCACCGACTGGCACGACTTGCCGTCGTCGCGTCGGTCGCTGCGCTCCTGATCGCCGCAGCCACACCAACCGCGGCCCAGCAGGCCGCCACCCCCGTGGCAGCGCGCCGGTGAGCAGGGCACTCGCGCCCACACCCAGTGTTCCTTTGGGACTCCGACTGATCCAGTGGTCGAGCCCTGCGGATCGCGCTGCCCTCATCCTGGTCGCCGGGCTGAGCGCCGCGGCTGCGACGCCCACCGCGGCCGGAGTCGAGCGCGGCGCAAGCCGGCTCCCCGAGCGCACCGCTGGCCGGACCGCGCCTCGTCCCTGAGGTGCCAAGCATCCTCGATGGCAGTGCCGCAGCGTCGCCGGCGCCTCCGCCCCCCAACACCATCGTGATTTCGACGCTGGCGCTGGTGCTGATAGCCGTGATCGTGACGATACTCGTAGTGAAGTAAGCAGAGGACGAAGGCGACCACCAGCGGGCCGCGCTGCTCCTCGGCGCGGCGCTGCTCGTGATCCCGACGCGAGTCCGACATCATGCGGACAGCAAGCGAGTCAGGGACGGATCAGGACCCGCTTCATGATCCACCCAGCGTCCTTCACACAGCATTCAGCGCCCTTTCAGCATTCCTTGATCTGGACCCATCGCAAGTTGGCGTGGTCGATTTCCCTTACCTGGGAGGATTGCGTGCGACGTCTATCGTGGTTGGCGATTCCGCTTCTGGCGGGTCTCGCCTGGGGATGCGGGGACAGCACCGGCGTGACCGAGGCCGATCTGGTCGGCACGTGGAACGCCACGGCCTTCAAGTTCTCCGACTTCGGCGATCCCGTCATGGATTTCGACGTGATCGGGATGGGTGGCTCGGTCCAGATCGTGATCGCCGCCAACGGGGACTATACGGTCACGACCACGATCCCCGGGGTCGGGCCCGACGTGGCCACCGGGACGTGGGTGTTGCAGGGGGGCGACCTCTTGATCCTCACGGGCACCGGGGAGACGGACGGGACGGAGATGACCGTGGGTCTGTCGGGGACGACGCTCACCGTCCACAGTACCGACCTGATGTTCGACTTCGGAAACGGAGAGATCCCCGCGCAGCTCCACGCGACCTTCGTGAAGGGCTGAAGCGAGACCTCCGGGTCAGTCCCGCTCGCACGAGCGGGACTGCCTACCCCGGCAGCCCACCGGGGCCGGTGAGGTGCTTCTCCACCAGATCGATGGGCGCGAACAGAATGCCCGCGAGATGGGTGGGCCGGTGGAACAGGGCTGCGGGGATTGCCAGGACCTCCGAGCCGCCGTCGCCGCGGAACGTCTGCAGCAGGAGCGAGAGGCCGAGATAGGCGGACGCCACCGACCGGCCGAGCAGCCCACCGAGCGCGAATGCCAGGACGAGGGGGGCCAGCGCCCCAAGGGCACCGTACCAGCGGTGGAGGCCGGTGCCGTACCGGCGGAGCACGAGATGCACGACCGCGTAGAACACGGTCACGCATCCGAACGCCGTCAGCAGCCGAAGGCTAAAGCTCTTGTCTTCGGTGCGCGTGACCGTGTAGGTCATGAAGCCCAGCAGCAGAGCGAGCATCAGGCGCAAGGTCCGCCCGATGATGCCCGCCTCCTGCTTCCCCGGTGGGGCCGTGCCCATGTCGGACCGCCTTCCGCCCTAAGCTAAGAGCTCCACCGGACGCCGGCCAGCAGCGCACCCCCTCCGCCGTTCCTCGGACCGGTGAGTTACGGGGAGCGTCCGCCGAACGCCGCGGGGTGCCGCTCGTCCCACGGCGTCGCCGCCTGATACGCGCGCGCCACCTCGAGCATCTCGGCCTCCCCGTACATCCGGCCGCAGAACGTGATGCTCGCCGGCGACTTCTCGTCGAGGAAGCCGTCCGGCACGGCGACGCACGGGTGGCCCGTGAGATTCGTGACGAGCAGGTTGGCGCCGGCGGTCGCGGGCGACACGTACACGTCGATGCCCTTGAGCAGCGCCCGCATGTCCTCCTGCAGCAGCCGCCGCACGCGATTCGCCTGGATGTACTCGACCGCCGGAATGAAGCGGGCCGAGCGGAACGAGTTGGGCCAGGCGCCCGCGTCCTGCCGGACCATCAGGCTGTCGCGGCCCGAGCGGGTGAGCTCGTCGAACGCGGCCGCCGCCTCGGCGCTCAGCACGATCCGCACCGCCTGCGCCGGCCGGTCCGGCAGCTCGAGCGGGATCAGCTCGACGCCGAGCCCGCGGAGCACCTCGAGCACCTGCCGATCGAGATCGGCGCCGCGGCGTTCGCCGTCGAACGCGGACTTGAGATAGCCGATCTTGAGCCCCGAGAGCCTGGCCCCCGCGTCGTACGGGAACGGCACGTCCACCGCGGACGGATCACCGGGATCGCTGCCCCGGACTGCGTCGAGCACGAGCGCGCAGTCCTCTGCGCTGCGGCACAGCGGGCCCGCCTTGTCCATCGACCAGGACAATGCCATCACGCCCGCCCGGCTCACCCGCCCGAAGCTGGGGCGGAGGCCCGTGACGCCGGTACGCGTGGCCGGCGAGACGATCGAGCCCAGCGTCTCGGTGCCGAGCGCGAACGGCACGAGTCCCGCCGAGACGGCCGCGGCCGGCCCGGCCGACGAGCCGCTCGATCCCTGCGCGGGATTCCACGGGTTGCGGGTCGTGTCGCGAAACCATACGTCGCCCATCGCCAGCGCCCCGGTGCTGAGCTTGGCCAGCAACACCGCGCCAGCTTCCTCGAGCTTCCGCACCGGGGTCGCCGTTTCGTCCAGCACCTGGTCCAGGTACGGCTCCGCACCCCAGGTGGTGGGATAGCCGGGCACGGCGTAGAGGTCTTTCACCCCGTACGGGATGCCGTGCAGCGGCCCGCGGTAGTGCCCGGCCGCGATCTCCTGGTCGGCGCGGCGCGCCTGCGCGAGCGCAAGGCTGTCGGTGAGCGTCACGACGGCGTGCAGCACCGAGTCGTAGCGCTTGAGCCGGTCGAGGTACATCGTGGTGAGCTCGACCGACGTCACCTGCCGGCTCTTGAGCAGTGCCGCGAGGTCCGTGATCGACCAGAACGCCACGTCCTCCAGGTGCTCGGGTCGCTTGAGGCCCTTGGCGGCCGACGCGAAACGCGGCGCCCGGTTCGCGATCGGAACAGCCGGCGGGAGCGGCTGGAAGAACAGCGCCGGCGGCACGGCGTTGGGCAGCGGGACCGCCCGGAGGGCGTCCCACGCGTTGCGGCGGTCGCCGCGGCCCGTGAAGTCGTTGCCGAACTGGCCGCGCGACTGGAGCAGCAGCGCGAGCTCGGAATCCGAGTAGGTGAGACCGATGAGGTCCAGGGCCGCTTGGAGCGTCGCCTTCGTGATGACCGGCCGGGACGGAGTCGTGTCGGCGCGTGCCGAGTCGGGACGCTGCGCGGCCAAGGAACCGGCCGGCACCGTGAGAGTGGCGAGTATAGTGAGCAGGACGCTCAAGGCTGGGGAGAGGTGGCGTCGCATCGGGGCCTTTCACTCCGGGGGACCGCGAAAGGTACAGACCGGCGTTGGGTCACGGGAGGATGCTCGCGGTCGCCCGGCTGGGCGCGGACCCGGGCGGTCGGGTGTGACCTCGCGACCGCGAGCCGGGTAACCTCGGCAGGGAGGCACGAATGGCCCGCATGACGCTCGCTCGGTTGGTCCCGCTCCTTGCCCTCGCCGTGGCCGTCGCGCCCAGCCCGGGCTGCGACGATCCGCTGCGCGCCTGCGCCTGCACCGAGGAGTTTCGCGTGTACACGGTGACCGTGCTCGACGACGCCTCGCAGCCCCAGAACGGCGTGGCGCTCACGCGCACCAATCTCCGGACCGGCCGCGTGCTCGAGCCCGGGTGGCTGGGATTGCTGGCGCCGGGCGTGTACGACGTGGCGGACGACGGCCTGCGCGACGAGCTCTCGAGCGGCGGCGACGTCGTCCGGGTCACCGGCACGGTGGGTGGCGCGTCGTTCACGGCCGATTTCGTGTTTGCGACCCCTGAGCCCTGCCGCTGTCACGTCGTGCGGATCGCCGGGCCCGACACGGTGACCATCGGGGAGCCACCACCCTCGTAGCGCGGGCGGGCGGCCCATCGTCGCGCATCTGCCCATGGACGGCGCACGGAACCGGTGCCATACTCGAAGACCCCACTGGTGCCGCTCTTCCCACGTCCCGGGAGGTTCCTGTGCGCCGCCGTGCCTTCCTCTGCCGAGTCCTGTCCCTTGTGGCGCTTCCGGTAGGCCTCACATCCCCAGCAACGGGCCAGGCGACGCCGGCGCTCCAGCCGGCCGGGAGCACTGACGAGATCGTCGCGGCCCTGCGCGATCTGCGCCCGGCACCGGGTCGGGTGGCCGACGTCGCGCAGTTGGTGATCGAGCGGGAAGCGGGCCGGTTCACGCTCGAAGCCGGCACGCTCTACCTCCTGTCTCCGGTGGGTGGTCGCACGGTGGGCGCCGTGTTCGTCGGCCGCGGGACGTTCGCGTTCAGCGCCCCGTCGCGGGCGGAGCAGGACCAGATCGAGCGGTTCCTCAAGCACCGCGAGGTCGCCGAGCCGTTCACGGCCCTCGTGCTGCTGTTCGCGGACACCACCCTGCGCGAGCTCGAGTCGCGGCTCACGTTCGGCCCGCAGGCGCAACACGCGGAGGCCGGGTCCGCCGTCCGGGATGCGTTTGCCTACCTGACCGACGAGGAGTCGAAGGCCATCGATCCGGATCTGCTCCGCCCCCTCCTCAACGGGGAGGTCAACGCGTTCTTCTACGCGCACATCGCGCGACGCGGCGAGCCGCTGATGTTCACGGTCAATCCCTACGCGGTCGAGGGCGTGAGCTTGCTGCGACGGGCCAAGGTGCGGGGCCAGCGGGTGTCCGAAGTGATTGCCCAGTTCCCCCCGGCCGCCGATCGCGACAACCCTTTGCCCGCGCGGGAGCGCACGGCGGAGGCGCTGGTCCGGCACTACGCAATCGAGACCTGGCTGTCGCGGAGCACCATTGGGAGCCTCGGCTTCGCGGCCCGAGCCCGGCTCGAGCTGACCCCCGATCGGACCGTGGGCCCGTGGGTACCGCTGATGCTCTATCCCGAGCTCACCGTGGACTCGGCGCGATGGGAGGGCGATCAGCCGGCGATCGTCGCCAAGCCCAAGAAAGACCCGGTCATGTGGATCCGGCTTCCGGCGCCCCTCCAGGCCGGGGACTCGCTCAGCCTCGAGGTCTTCTACCACGGCGATCTCATCGATCGCCTCGCGTCCTTCTTTTTCATCAAGTCGTCGGCCTTCTGGTACCCGCGCTCCTTCGAGGGCCGCAGCCTCGCGACCTTCGACCTTACGTACCACAGCCCGCAGAGCTACGGCCTGGCCAGCGTCGGTGAGCGGATCGAGGAGCACACCGAGGGGAACGTCGTCACCAGCCATTGGGTCGTCCGCACCCCGATGCGCAACGCCTCGTTCAACATCGGCCAGTTCCAGGCCCTCGAGGCGGGCGCGGATAGTGGGCCGCCGGTGACCCTGCTGGCGTCGGAGGAGGGCCACCGCGCGATCGGCCGACTGCTGGGGCGGCTCGGCGCCAGCAAAGTGAACATGCGCGGCGTCGCTCAGGACCTTGGCTTGAGCCTCCAGTTCTTCAGCCGTGTGTTCGGCGCGCTGCCGGAGCGGCGGTTCTACGCGACCGAGATCCCGTACGGCCACGGCGAGGCGTTCCCGGGCCTGCTGCATCTCTCGTGGGCCACCTTCGAGCCGGTTCCCGACAGGAAGGGGTACGAGGCGCAGTTCCGCGCCCATGAAGTCGCGCATCAGTGGTGGGGCATCGGCGTGGACTTCGCCACGTATCACGACCAGTGGCTCAGCGAGGGGTTCGCGGAGTTCTCCGGGTTGTGGTATCTCCAGACTGCGCGACGGGACAACGAGCTCTACTTCGGGATGCTGCGGCGCTGGCGCGATGAGCTGCTGGCGAAGCGGGGGGTGAGTGGGGAGGAGGCGGAGGTCGGCCCGATCTCGCTGGGCTACCGGACCGCCTCGAGCAGCTCCCCGGGCGGCTACGACCTGATGGTGTACCGCAAGGGCGCGTGGGTGCTGCACATGCTGCGCATTCTCCTGCTCGATCTGCAGACCGTCAGCGAGGACGAATTCTCGGGGGTGCTGCGGGATTTCTATCAGGCGCACGCCGGCGGCCGCGCCTCGACGACGGATCTCCGGCGGGTCGTCGAGCAGCATATGGGCCAGCCGATGGAGTGGTTCTTCAACGAGTGGGTGGATGGCACCGCGATCCCGACGTACACGGTCGCCTGGCGCAGCCAGCCGGCCGAAGGCGGCAAGTGGCGGGTGCGGCTGCGGGTTCGTCAATCCGGTGTCCCGGACGATTTCACCATGCCGGTGCCCGTCTCCGTGGATCTCGGGAACAACCGATTCGCCCGGCTGCGGGTCACCGTGCGCGGACCGGTCTCCGAGATCGACCTCCCGCTGATGCCGTTTGAGCCGAAGGACGTACGGTTCAACGAGCTTGACGGGGTGCTGTGCGAAGTGCAGCTCGAAAAGTGGGGTTCCTGACGCGGCTGCGGAGGGCGCGCGGAGCGGTGGGACCGCATACCTTTCTGCCCGGCGGATCGCCAGCCGCCCAGACCCGGCACAACTGAACAGGTGAGCGGAACGATGATCAAAGAGCTCTACACGCCCCAGCAGATGGAACTGCGACAGCGCGCCCGCGAGCTGGCCGACACGGTCATGCGGCCGGTCGCGGCGAAATACGACGTCGAGCAGACCTATCCGTGGGAAGTCCAGCAGGCGATCAAGGACGCCGGCCTCTCCGGCGTCTGGGTCCCGCGAGAGTACGGCGGCATGGGTGGCGGCGTGCTCGACCTGTGCATCGTGGTCGAGGAGTTCTCCCGCGCCTGCGGCGGGATGGGCGTGGGCTACGCCGTGAACGCGCTCGGCTCGTTTCCGATCATCGTGGGCGGCACCGACGAGCAGAAGCGGCGCTGGCTGCCGGGGATCGCGGCCGGCGAGAAGCTCATCGCGTTCGGGCTGTCGGAGAAGGACTCGGGCTCCGATGCCGGCTCCATGACCACGCGCGGCGAGCGGGACGGCGACGCGTACGTGCTGAACGGCGAGAAGAAGTGGAACACGGGCGGCGCGGTCGCGTCATACAACACGATCTTCGCGGTGACGGAGCCGGGCCGGGGCGCCCGCGGTATCTCGGCGTTCGTGGTCGAAGCGGGCACGCCGGGCTACCGCGTGGGCAAGCACGAGGACAAGATGGGGATCCGCTGCGTCCCGGTGGTCGAGATCCACCTGGAGAACTGCCGCGTTCCCAAGGCGAACCTGCTTGGCGGCGACGAGGGCCACGGCTTCAAGCACGCGATGGTGACGCTCGACCGGGCCCGCCCGGGGGTCGCGTCGCAGGCGGTCGGGCTCGCGCAGGGCGCCCTCGACCTGGCGATCCAGTACACCCACCAGCGCAAGCAGTTCGGCCAGTCGGTGAGCTCGTTCCAGGGGATCCAGTGGATGCTGTCCGACATGGCGACCCAGATCGAGGCGGCCCGGGCCCTGGTGCATCACGCCGCGCGCGTGATCGACTCGGGTGCCAAGAACATCACCAAGGTCTCCGCCATGTGTAAGCTGATGGCCACCGACGTGGCGATGAAGGTGACGACCGACGCCGTGCAGCTGTTCGGCGGCTACGGCTACTGCAAGGACTTCCCGATCGAGAAGTACATGCGCGATGCCAAGATCACGCAGATCTACGAGGGGACGAACCAGATCCAGCGGCTCGTGATCGCGCGGGCGCTGCTCAGGGAGGCGGCCGGGGCGGGGGAGTAGCGTGCAGCGTGTAGCGTGCAGCGTGCAGCGTGCAGAGCGGCGGGAGCGGCAGAGGCGGCAGAGGAGGGGCGATGCAAGAGGTGAAAGGTGGGGTGCTCAAGGCGCGGCTCGCGTTCGTCGAGGATCACGGCGGTGCCGAGGTGGTGGCGCGGGTCCTGGGCACCCTGCCGCCCGAGGATCAATCGACGCTCAAGGCGTTGACGCCCGTCGGCTGGTACCCATTCGAGGTGGGGAAGCACCTCGACGAAGCGATCGTCAAGATCCTGGGCGCCGGCCGGCCGGACTTCTTCGAGCAGCTGGGCGCGGCGTCGGCGGTGAAGAACCTCACCGGGCCGCACAAGAGCTTCCTCGTGCCGGGAGACCCGCAGCGCTTTCTGAGCATGGCCCCGGCGATCTACGCCACGTATTACCGGACGGGCCGGCGTGAGTACCAGCGGATCGGCGACAAGGAAGGCGTGCTCACCACGCACGATGCCGAGACCTTCAGCAAGCCCGATTGCCTCACCGTGATCGGCTGGTATCGCAAGGCGCTCGAGCTGACCGGTTGTAGCGGGGTCAAGGTGATCGAGGAAGAGTGCCGGGCGGCGGGCGGCACGGTCTGTCGCTATCGGGTGTCGTGGGAATAACGGCAAAGCGGCCGGGGGATCAGCCGATCGTGGCGCCGCGCGCCGCCCCCAGCGCCCGCTGGTTGATGACGATCCCCCCCAGGCCGAGCGCGATGAAGATCAGCGACTGCACGACCGTCCGGACCTGCACCGGGCTGTCGCTCAGGCCGACCACCAGGAACCCGGCGCCCAGCAGCGTGATGAGCGCGTAGACTACACGCATGGTGTGGGCCGCGCGCAGGCGGGTGGCCGGCGTGTCCGTGCCGAACCTGTGGGAAAACACGATGAGCCCACCGGCCGCACAGATGTCGAGCGCGGTGAAGATCAGCCAGAAGATCGTCGTCCGGCCACCCACGGCGGCGGTGCCGAGCACCGGTTCGATCATCCGGGCGTACATGAACGCACCGAGGTTGGAGCCGAGCAGGGAGCCGAACACGCCGTAGAGGAAGGCGTAGCCCATGTAGACGGCCTTGCGGTCCTGCGGGGCCACGAGGCCGATGAAGCTGTAGTACTTGGGTTGCGCCGTCATCTCGCCGATCGAGAAGACCGCAATGCCCGCCACGAACACCCACGGGTTGTGCGACAGCGCGAGCAGCACGAACCCGCCGGCCCCGATCAGCATGCCGGTGACCATGGTGGGCAGCGCCGGCCGGGTGGCCACCAGCCGGCTCACGATGACCTGCAGCAGCACGATCGTGCCCGCGTTGATCACCGTCACGTGCTCGATGTCGAAGCGGAACGTGACGGGGAGGCCGATGCCGTGGAGCAGCGACGTCAGCGCGGCGCTCACCGGCTCCTTGTCGATCACGTCCCGCAGGTACCACAGGACCGAGCCGAACGTCTGGAAATAGAGGATCCAGAACACCGAGTAGACCACGACCATCAGCATGAACCGGGCGTCGCCCAGCACTTCCGCCGCGCCCGCCAGCACCTCGCGCAGCTGCTTGGTGCTCTGGGGGCGGGCGGGCTCGCGGAACACGAAGGTCGCGGGGAGCAGCATGGCGGCGCAGTAGGCCGACGACGCCATGAACACGTACTTCCAGTCGAATCCCTTGAGCACGCTCACGATGAGCGGGGCCAAGAAGGCGCCGAGGTTGATCATCCAGTAGTAGATGCCGAAGCCGAACGCGGAGGTGCGCTCGTCGGTGGTGCGGGCGATCGTACCGGTGATGATCGGCTTGAACAGGCCGGAGCCGGTCGCCATGACCAGCAGGGCCAGGAACACGAGCGCATAGACGGACGCGTGGCCCGCCGCGAAGTAGCCCGTCGCGAGCAGGCTGAAGGCGACCAGCAGCATCCGCCGGTAGCCGTAGCGGTCCGCCAGGGCGCCGCCGAGGATCGGGAAGATGTAGGTGAACGCGTAGACGATGCCCTGCAGGAAACCCACGGCCTGCGTGCTGAATCCCAGCCCGCCCTCCGCCACGGCGAGGGTGAGGTAGCCCGCCAGGATCGAGTTCATGCCGTAGTAGGCGGCCCGCTCGAACAGCTCCATGCCGTTGGCGGTCCAGAACGTGGGGGAGTAGTCGCGGAAGATGTCCACCTTTGCCATCGAGCCGGTCTCCGGTCGCGAGGTCAGGGCCACGGCGTCGGGGATCAATACGGCGCGGTGCACGCGGGGACAAGAGCGGGCTCGCCGACTTGCCGATCGAGCGTGAAACGCTCAGAATCCGGCGCGCGGTGCCTGGTACCGCCGGCCCGCGTGCGGTTGTCCATCACGAGGAGATCACATGCCCAGCCGTCGTCGTTTCGTCCAGGACCTGGCCGGCGCGGGAGCCGGCGCGGTGCTCGGCAGCCTGCTGCTCACGGACCGCGCCGCAGCCGGGCCGCCGTCTCGGCCCGGAGCGCCGCTCCGCATCCTGATCCTCGGCGGGACCGGGTTCCTCGGGCCGCATCTCGTGCACGCCGCCGTGCAGCGGGGGCATCGTCTTGCGATCTTCACGCGCGGACGGCGCGAGCCGTCGCTGTACGAGGAGGACTTCGCCGGCGTCGAGCACCTGATCGGCGACCGCGCGGCGCCCGACGGGCTCGCCGCCCTGCGAGGCCGCACCTGGGACGCCGTGATCGAGACCTCGGGCTACCAGCACCCGTGGACCCGGGAATCGGCGCGAATGCTCAAGGGGTCGGTCGGCCGGTACCTGTACGTGTCCTCGACCGGCGTGTACTGGCCGTATCACACGACCGACATCGCCGAGGACGGTCGCGTGCGCCTCGTGGACGAGCCGCCGCAGGACCCGCCGAGCTACGGCGTCATGAAGGGGCTGAGCGAGAATGAGGTGCGCAGCGCGTTCGGCGACGGGGCGCTGATCGTGCGGCCCGGCTACATCGTCGGTCCCGGCGACACGAGCGACCGGTGGACCTACTGGCCGGTGCGGATCGCCCGCGGGGGCGAGATCCTGGTCCCCGGCCGGAAGACCGATCCCACGCAACAGGTGGACGTGCGCGACCTCACCGAGTGGATGATCCGATTGCTCGAGGGCGGCGTCGGCGGGACGTTCAACGCCGTGGGCCCCGCACGGCGGCAGACGATGGAGCAGTTCGTCTACGGCGTCGCGGCGATCACGCCGGTCCCCCTGTCCTGGACGTGGATCGAGGACTACGCCTGGCTCAGGGCGTATCCACTGCGGCGCGGCAGCGACGGCACGCCGCGCGGCCTCAGCTACGCGGTGCCGTGGATCATGGCGGAGGGGACCGAGCTCGGCCACATGCAGATCGACGGCCGGCGCGCGATCGCCGCGGGGCTCACGTTCCGGCCGCTCGCCGCCACGGCGGCGGACACGCTCGCCTGGCGGGGGTCGGACGCCGTGCCGCAGGCGCTGCGGGATCAACCGCGCTACGTGTTGACGGCGGCGCAGGAGCGGGAGATGCTGGAGGCGTGGAGCAGACGTGAAAAGTGAGAAGGGAAGGGACTGAGGTGATGCCGGCCCGGTTCCCGCCTATGGGTGGAAGCCGAGGGTCTTCGCCACGGCAGCCTGACGCTCGTCGAGTGTCAGGAAACTGATCGCCGCGGGGTCTTCCGCGAGGTACAGCGCGGCGGCCAGGTGCCAGCAGTCGGCGCCCCGCATGTATCCGGTGTCCAGCACCCGCGTGATCTCCGCGTGCAGCGGCCGGTCGGGCACGATCCAGGAGATCGCGCCCAGCATCTCGGGTTCCTGCTCCACCCCCTCCCGCAGGAACGCGCCCCGCAGCTCGGCCTCGAGCAGGTCGGACGCCACCAGCACGTCGAACCTCTCGAGCCGGCGGGCCATGGCCGTGGCGCCCCGCTCGCCGAACGCGACGGCGACGAGACACGACGTATCCACGTAGGCGATGTTCACGCGTCGCGGTCGGCGAGGAACCGCGCGAGCGCACCGGGCTTCCGCGCCACCGGCCGGAGCGCCGCGGCCCCGCGCTCGGCGGGGATGACGATGCGGCTCTCGAGGAGCCGTTCCAGCCGGGCCGTGAGGTCGCCCGCGTGCTGCTCGACCGGCCGGATCTCGGCGACCGGCTCGCCGTGGACGGTCACGAGGACCCGTCGCCCCTCCCGGACGCGGCGAATGATGGCCGAGAGCTTGGCCTTGGCCTCGTACAGCGAGTAGGTGTCCCGGGTCTCACGCATGCGGCCATGATAGGTGATCTAGTCAGACTAGTCAACACGGATGCCGCTGGCCCTCGGCCGTAGCCGCCGCGAATGCCGGCCAATCCGGCGCGGGGGATTTCATCGTCGCCACGGCCTGATCGGCCACCTGCTGCATGCCGCCTTGTCGGCCTCGGACAGCGGCGCCGGCCCCTGCGGCCTGCAGGCCGCAGGGACGATCGTCGCGAGGACGACCGAGCGCACGCCAGCGCGAAACGCAGACATGCTGAACCTCCTTGTGAGTCCGGTACAGCCGGACGGGGTTACTCGTCGCACGCCCGTTCCTGCTCCCGCGCCCGCGCGGCATTGACGATCCTCCCGCGGCCTTCTGATCCCACGGGCGAGGAAACGGTGCCGGCGCCCCAGACCGCACGTGCTACCGTGTCCGTGCGGTCGGCAACGGGTCCAATCTCCCACGTCTTCTGCCCTCGGGTTGCCATGGTGCGCTGTCGTATGGGTGCTGGCGTGGCGCAACTGGCAGACGCAGCGGAGCGGCACTCCGTCGGGCGCGAGCCCGTGTGGGTTCGAATCCCACCGCCAGCACCCGCCGCGTCGTTGACGGTGTCGAAGGCACAGCGTACGTTGACACCACGGAGTGCCGCTGCGTAGCCAGCTTCGCTACGCTGAGAGAAAGCCGGGTGACATGTCGTCGCCCGGCCTTTCTGTCTCCTGCTTCCTACGGGGGCAAGCCCAGGCCGCCTCACCTTGAGCGCCACCTGGCGGTGGTGCTTCGCGTCCTGGGCGAGCTAGACCGTCGCCATCCCGCCTTGGCCGAGCTCGCGCTCGATCGTGTGGCGGCCAGCGAGGGTTCCGCTCAGGCGCTCCGGGACGTCAGCCACGTGGACGACCCCCCAGCGCGGTCGACCGGTTACTCCTGTCGCCCCGGCGGCAACGCCCGCTCCGCCCGCGCCGCCAGCCGCTCGGCCAGCTCCTCGAGCTGCGGTTGGCGCTGCATCTCCTGCGTCACCAGGATGAACCGGATCGCTCCGGGAATGCCGAGCGCCATGCCGACGAGCATGCCGATCCCCGCAGCGTCGCCCCCGCCCAGGAGACCGGCGATCACGGCGCCCAGCGCGCCGGCCAGTGCCGCCCCAAGCCCGGGCGCCGCCTTGGTGATGCCGCGCAGCTCGAGATGCTCCTCGATGTGGATCCGCGTCCCATCGCCCTCGGGCGTGATGGCGATGCGCACGTCGCGGCCCGAGCCACCCCCGGGCATGCCCGTCCAGGTGAGCGAGCGGCCGAGCGTGGACCCCATCCCCACGACCCCGAACGTGCGCTGGATCTCCTCCACGACGCTCTCGTACGCGGACTCCGGGATCCGCCCCGCGACCATGTGCTCGATGACCAGCCTGCTCGGAAAGAACCCGCGGCGACGCGTGGCCGGCTCCGCCGGGACGTGGGCGGTCGGTCGCACCAGCTCCCGCGCGGCCTGGCGCACCAGCAGCGGCGGGATGCCCACCTCGGCCGCCACCTGCTCGACGCCGCCGATCGACAGCGCGCCCTCTCTGGTGGGATGCTCCACTTCGAGCTCCGCGGCCCGCCGCAGCAACCGGCTCACCTCCGCATCGGGGAGCGCGGGACCCCGGGCGAACGCGGCGGTCAGCGCCTCGGCGAACGCCGTGGGGGTCGCGAAGCGATCGGCCGGCCGGATGGCCAGGGCGCGGACCAGCGTCTGCTCGACGCGGCCTGGCAGGGCGTCCAGCCGCTCGCGGTGCGCGGGAGACGCGTCGAGGAACCGTCCCACCCGGAGGGCCTCGTCACTCGGCCACATGCCGGGCGTCTCGCCGACCAGCATCTCGTAGACGACGCACGCCAGGCCGAACACGTCGGTGCGCGGGTCGAGCGACGTGAGCCCGGCGGCTTGCTCCGGACTCATGTAGCCGGGCGTCCCGAGCGGGAAGCCGCTCCGGGTGAGGCCGCCGTCGCTCACGCTGGCCACGGCCTTGGCGATGCCGAAATCCGCGACGACGGCAAGCCCCTCGGAGAACAGGATGTTCTCTGGCTTGATGTCGCGGTGCACGATGCCGTGGCGGTGCGCGTGGTCGAGCGCCGCGGCGACCTGCGCGGTGACCTGGAGGATGACCTGGTGCTCGACGGGCGTGTCCCGCCCCAGGAGCCCCCGCAGCGAGCCCCCGGTCGCGTACGGCATCACGTAGTAGAGGAATCCGTCCGCCTCCCCCGAATCCAGCAGCGGCAGAATGTGCGGGTGGTTGAGCTGCGCCGTGATGCGGATCTCGCGAAGAAACCGCTCGGGGCCGACCGCGGCGGCCAGGTCCGGCTTCAGGACCTTCACCGCGACCTGGCGGCCATACCGCCGGTCCTCGGCGAGATACACCGTGGCCATCCCGCCCCGGCCGATCGCCCGCTCGATCGTATAGCGGTCGGCCAGCGCGCTCGTGAGGCGATCCGACGCGTTCGGCACCCGTGGCTCCGTTCGGCCGGAGGTCCTAAGGTATGACGCGGGGGCGCCGCCGGCGACGTCGGGCCGCCGCACTCCCCCGGTGAGCTATCCGCGACTGAACGTGCCGGCGACGAAATCCCACAGGGGGCTGCTCACGCCGAAGTTCTTCGTCGCATCCTGATAGTGGTGGCGAAAGTGGTGCTTCTTGAGGAACAGCAGGATCGGGCCGCGCAGCGAGAAGTGGTGCACCGCGTAGTGGATCGTGTCATACGCGATATACCCGGCCACCAGGCCCGCGAACAGGGCCGGTCCGTCGGCCGCGCCGAACGCCCAGCGAAACAGCGCAAAGAACCCGACGGCGAGCGGGATGCTCACCGACGGTGGCATGACGAGCCGCCCCGTGTCGTTCGGGAAGTCGTGGTGCACACCGTGCGCCAGGAAATACTGCTTCTGCCGCAACGTGCGCATGGCCCGCAGCGCGGGCTCGCCGGGCGCGAGTCCCGCGACGATCTGGCGGACGTCGCCCTCGATCGTCGGACCGGCGTGGAACGTGAAGCGATGGACGAGATACTCGGCGATGGTCCACAGCAGCGCACCCGCGGCGAACAGCAGCGCGACGCGGCCCGGCGCCGCACCGCGGGCCGCGCCGAGCCACAGCATCACCGCGACGACCGGCCAGTAGAGGACGTGGGGCACGGCGGGGTGCACATGGCTGAACCACTCCAGGACGTCGCTCTGGAAGATCCGCACCGAGACGTCCGCATTGGACACGTACTGCTTCGCCATGGTGCGCCGCGCGCTACTTCCGGCGGGCCCAGTACACCTGTGCCTCGGCCTCCATCTTGGCCAGGCGCTGGTAGTAGTCCGGAAACTCCACGATGTGCGCCAGCGCGATCTTCCCCGTCATGAGCAGATCGTCGTTGGTGACGTTGGTGAGAGGATGACGCCGTCCGTGCTCCAGCTCCACTTCCATGCCGTGGCGAAACTCGTCGACGCCCACCACCGCCCAGTCGACGCCCAGCTCCTCGCCGATCCAGCGGGCGTCTTCGACCGTGATGCTGGTTGTGATCATCGATCCCCGTCCGAGAGCGTCCCTGAACGGGAACGGTACGGTGCGCCTGGTGGCAGGGACGTGAACGGGGCCTGAAGCGCTCTTCACGCTCCCCGGCGAATCACTGATCCGGTCCTCCCCTTATGGCCCACTGGTGGTCTTCACGCCGCGCTTCACGTCCAATTCACCGCTGCTTGAGCGCACGCGGGCGATCTTACCGCGGTCGATACACCGGGAGACGACATGCGGAACGCGGCGGGAATGGTGATCGCGGGACTCGTGCTTGCGGCGGCAGCGTGCAGCGACAGCGGAGCGCCCCCGACGGACGAATTCGTCGGCACGTGGAACGCCACCAAGATGGAGTTCACGCGCGTGGCCGACACGACGGAGAAGGTGGACGCCATCACGCTCGGGGTCACCTTCCGCATCACGTTCGCCGCCGACAGCACGTGGAGGGCGATCCAGACCGCGCCCCTGATCGCGCCGGATACGACGACCGGCACCTGGACGGCGAGCCTGGACTTGCTCACGCTCCAAGAGACGGGACAGGCGTTCAGCGTTGAGTTCCAGTTCGTCCTGTCGGGCAATACGGTCACGCTGACGGGCGGGGATGTCGAGTTCGACTTCGGCACGGGTGACGAGGCCGCCACGCTGAGCATCACCGCCACGAAGCAGTAGCCGCAGGTCCCGGCCGGGTCGGGCGGCGCGCGCCGGGCTCAGTCCCGCCGGCCGACTCCGAGGTCCAGGTCGCGGCGCGTCAGGCCGTGCGCCGGCGTGCCCGTCCTGCGCCGCGCCCGCGCCGGCTTGGCGGCGTCCGCGCCCGCCACTGCGGCGGCGCGGCGGTTTGCCTCCTCGGCCTCTGCCGCCGTCGGGGCGACGCGGGCGGCGAACTCGAACCAGGCCAGGGCGTCGTCGGGAACGAGCTGCGCCGCGGCGGCCGCCCCCGTACGCAGCGCGGCCTGGTAGGCGAGCCCGCGCTCGCCGCCCTGCTCCGCGTGGCGCGCGACATCGCCCGCGTCCGCCGGGTCGGCCAGCTCCTCGAGGGCGTAGGCGATCGCGCGGTGCATCTCCCGGCTGCGGGCGGGGGTGAGGCCGGCGCGCACCACGTCCTGAATCACGGGGTGCGCGCAGCGGTAGCCGCCGCCTTCCTGCGCCAGCAGCCTGCGGTCCACCAGCGAATCAGCCAGCGCCGCCGCCCGCAGGCGTGACATGCCGAGGACGTGGGAGATCAGATGGGTGGAGGCGCGGCGGCCCGCCACCGCGACCACCGCCAGCAGGTCGCGCAGCTCGTAGGGAAGCCCCGCGCAGCGGGCCTGCACGGCTTCCTGAACCGACCGCGGCAGGGGGATGGCCCCGCCCAGGTCGTCCGTCGCGCCGGGCGCGACGCGCCACGCTCCGGTGGTGGCGTCCACGGTCAGCAGCCCCTGCCCGAACAGGCTCTTCAGCAGCTCGACGACGTGGAACGGGTTGCCCTCCGTGAGGGCATGGAGCCGCTCCGCCAGCCGGCGGCCGCCCTCCGGCTCGGTAATCCGGGCCAGTTGGCGCACCAGCCGCCACACGGCGCCGGCGTCGAGCGCGCCGAGCGACACGACGGTCGCCCGCTCCGCGGTGCGCAACGTGCGGCACAGCCGGCCGGTCGGTGCCGTGCGCTCCACCTCGCCCGGACTGGAGGTGAACAGGAAGAGCACGGGGGCGGCGTCGACCCGTTGCGCGAGGAACTGCAGCAGGGCGCACGAATCGGCGTCGCACAGCTCCAGATCATCGATCGCGACCGCCGTGGGGCGCTCCGCGGCCAATCCGAGAATGACCTGGGCCACCGCTTCGAACAACCGCCAGCGGCGGTCGGTTTCGACCGGCTCGGCCAGGGCGGGCAGGCCGGGAAACCGGTCGCGAATCCCGGGGTGCAACCGGGCCACCTCGGCCAGCCATTCGGGGGACACCGCCGGCAGGCCCGGGGCGTCGAGCGCGTCATTCAGCGCGTCGGCGATCGGCGCGTAGGCGATCCCGGCGGCGGCATCGTATCCCCGGCCATCAAGTACGGTGGCGCCGGCCGCGCGGACCCAGCGGAGCGCTTCCTCCGCCAGGCGTGTCTTGCCCATGCCGAGATCCCCCTCGAACAGCACGACACGCGTTTCCCCGCGCGTCACGGCGGACCAGGCGTCCATCACCGCGCGCCACTCGGTCTCCCGGCCGACCAGGGAGGTCTCGAAAGCGGGTTCCAGCCCCGTCTCGGAAGAACGGCGTCCGGTGTGGCGCCCGGCCTTTGCGATTCGCTCAGCCAAGGCGCGCAGCGAGCCGTCCGGCTCCGCGCCCGTCTCCACGCGCACCCGGCGCATGTGCTCGGTGAGCTCCGCCAGCGCGGTCCCGTTCTCTCCCGCCATGAAATGCGCTTCCGCCGTGAGGATCGCCGCCTCGGCGGAGAGCGGCTCGATGCTCAGCCATCGCCTGCCCAGTGCAGCGCCTTCAGCCCATCGCGAAAGCCGCAACGCCTGGCGGCCGGCCTTGCGCAGCGCCTTGGCGTACTGCCGGAGCAGGGCGGCTCTGGTGGTGTCCGCCCACTCCTCGAAGGCCGGCGCGCCCCGCACGGAGACGCCGGCGAGGAACCGGGGGACGTCGTACTCCAGGGCGGCGGACGGGTTCTCCTCCACCGACCGGCGGAACTCCGCGACATCGCAGGTGAGTCCGGGGAGCAGGCGGACGGACCGATTGTCCGTCTCGAGCCGGTCGCCGACGGCGGATCGCACCGCGCGCAGCGCCTGGCGCAACGACGCCCGCGCCGATGACGTGGGGGCGTCGGACCAGAACAGGGTCGCCAGCTCGTCGCGCGGGTGAAGCCCCGGCTCCAGGGCGAGGAACGCCAGCAGCGCCATGGGCTTAGATCCCAGGCGGGGCTCCTGGTCGGCGCCACCAGGCTCCGCCAGCCGAAGGGTCCCGAACAGGGTGAGGCGCACCAGCGTTGCCCCGCAGGGTGGGTCACCGTCTAACCTACCCCGGCCCGGCCGCCCGGCAAGTGTCGCCCGGCCGGTCGATCCGCCTGGCGTATTTCACGCGCCGCGGCGCAGTCGTTCACGCCGGTTTCACGCTTGCGGAACACATTGCGACCGTTCCCGAGGGGCCCATGTCCACGAGGAGGATGGATGGCGCAGAAGAAGGGAGGCACCTTCCGCCTGGCGCTGACGGAAGAGCAGAAGAAGGCGATCCGCAGCGCGACCGGGAAGGACGCCGAGGCGCTCGAGCTGAAGATCGAGGAACTGGAAGATCGGATCGCGCCCGCGAAGCTGTTCGACAAGTTCTAAGCCCACGTACCCCCAGCACATGGAGGAAGCACCATGCCGGCGAAAAAGGGAGGGACCTTCCGCCTGACGTTGACGGAAGAGCAGAAGAAGGCGATCCGCACCGCGACCGGGAGGGACGCCGAGGCGCTCGAGCTGAAGATCGAGGAGCTCGAAGAGCGGATCGCGCCCGCGAGGATGTTCCTGAAGTAGTCGCAGCCACCGCCGCGTCCGGACGGTGCCGCAGCGGGCAGGCTGTGCGGCGGCACCGTCCGGTGTGTTGTTCAGGCGTTCATGAGCGGCTCACCAATCGACCCGCGGCTCCGGCCGGCCATCCCCGGAAGGCGTCAAGTGACCGACCCGACCACTCCCGACGAGTACATCCGGTGGGTAGAGTCCCGCGCCGGAGTCCCGCCCCATCCGGCGCTGGCGCCGGTGGACGACGAGCGCACCGTGACGCGCGCCTGGCGGGACGGGGTGTTTCGCTGCCAGCCGCACCGCTGCGCCAAGGTGTGCTGCACCGGCTGGGCGGCGGACGCCGGCATCCGCCTCAACCTCCTGGATCTGGTGCGGCTGCGGGCGGCGGGCCTGCTGGCGAGCGTCCGCGGGGCGTTCCGGGTGTCGTCGCGCGATCAGCCGCGGATGCGCTCGGTGGATGGGCATTGTCTGCACTACGATCCGGCGGAGCGCCGCTGCACCATCTGGGAGCATCGGCCGACGATCTGCCGCACCTTCCCATTCGGCATCGCGTACACGGTGGGAACCGGTCGCATCGAGTTCGGGTACGCCGCGGGCTGCTCGATCACGCCGGGCGGGCGTGCCGCGCTGTGGGCGGATCCGGCGCGGCCCACCCGGGCCCTGACCGTGCGCTCGGCGGAGCCGGAGGAGCGGGCCGGCGACTTCCCGCCCTACGAGCGGGGCCACCTCGATGCCTGCGTCGAGGCGGCCAACGAGCAGGAGCGCACCTGGCATGTGGTCACCGAGGCCCCGCAGCTGCTTGCCGAGCTGGGCCTCGAGCACTTCCTGGACGCCGAGGGGTGACGTGGGGCGGTGTTTCACGGTCCGGCGAGGTCGTTTCACGGCCCGTTCACGGCGGCTCCCGATATTGTGGACGGTCACCGTGGTGGAGCCACTTGCCGAGGAGGGGTCATGGAGAAGAAGGGGACGTTCCGCCTGGCGCTGACGGCGGATCAGAAGAAGGCGATCAAGCAGGCGACGGGGAAGCAGGCCGAGGTGCTGGAGCTGTCGGTGGAGGAGCTCGAAGAGCGCATCGCGCCGAGCAAGCTGATCCGCCTCCAGGAGTAGGCGGCTCTCCCGCTCTCCGGATCCGAATCCCCGCGGCCGCACGCCGCGGGGATTCGTCTATTGGGGGGCCTGCGGACGGGCGAGGCGTCGGGCTGTCACCTGCGGTGCTTGACACCGCCCCCACCCGGCGACCACTTGAACGGCGATGGACGAGGCTCCCCTCCCCCCGACGGACGCCCTGGGCGATCTGACCGCTGAAATCGAGCGACTTCGCCTGCTGCGCGCCATCGGCCAGGAATTCAACAGCTCGCTGGACTTCGACGAGCTGTTGCCCCGGGTGTTCAACACCGTGCTCGACGCCCTGGGCGCCCAGGGCGGATCCATCTGGATCGCCGAGGGCGACGTGCTCACGTGCCGGCTGGCGCTCGGGCCCGGGAGCGCCAAGCTCGTGGGCAGCGAGACGCCGATCGGCACCGGGTTCGTCGGCGACGTCGCGCGGAAGCAGCGCAGCACGATCGTGGCCGACGCCATGCGGGACGAGCGGTTCCAGGCACGGCTCGATCGCTCGAGCACGATGATCACGACGACGGTGATGGCCGCGCCGATGGTCGCCAAGGGGGAGACCGTCGGCTCGATCCAGGTCAACAACAAGGTGCGCGGCGTGCGCATCTTCGACGAGAACGACCGCCTGCTGCTGGAGGGGCTCGCCGAGAGCGCGGCCGTGGCGCTGCGCAACGCGCAGTTGCACCAGGCGGAGAAGCGCGCGCGCAACCTGGCGCTGTTGCTCGAGATCTCGCGGGAGATCACCGCCACGCTCGACCTCGACCGCGTGCTGGGCTCGGTGGTGAACCTGGCGACGCAGGCCCTGCCGTTCGACCGCGGCGCGGTCGGTCTGTACCACGACGGCCGGCTCGACATCCGGGCGATCGCGGGGCAGGAAGCGGTGGACCCCAAGGACGACGCGGTGCGCCGGCTGGCACGCCGGGGCACGTGGGCGGTGGAGCGCGGCGAGCCGTTCTACCTCACCGATGGCGGGGCCCCCACGGCCGACGACGCCCGGGCGTTCGTGAGCGCGTTCGGCGACGGGCTCACGGCGGACGCCGCGCGGAGCGGGCTGTACCTGCCGCTCAGGGACGAGCAGGGGACGCTGGGGGTGCTGATCTTCGAGGCCGAGCGGCCGGACTTCCTGAGCGCGACGCAGCGGGAGCTGGCCGGCGTGCTGGCCAACCAGACGACCGTGGCCGCCCGCAACGCCGAGCTGTATGCGCAGGTGCCGCTGGTGGACGTCCTTGGCAAGGTGGCCCGCGCCAAGCGCGCGGTGTTCGCCCTGCCGCGGCGCCGGCTCCAGGTGTACGTGGCCGCGACCGCCCTCGCGCTCGCCGCGCTCACGCTGATTCGCTGGCCGCTCCGGGTCGTCGGGGTCGCGCCGACGTTCCGCGCGCTGGATCGGGTGGTGGTGCGTCCCCTGGTGGACGGCTCGGTGGAGCGGGTGCTGGTGGCCGAGGGGCAGATGGTGCGGCGCGGCGACCCCGTCGTGCAGCTGCGCACCGTCGAGCTGCGCGGGGCTGCGGAAGCGACGGGGGCGGAAGCGGACGTGGCCGACCGGCTCGCCGCCGCGGCCGCGGCGCATGGCGACGCCGCCACCGAGCGGCTGCAGCGCGGCCGGGCCGCGTCGCTGCGGCGTGAGCGCGCCCTGCTCGACGAGCAGGTGGCCGCGGCGACGGTGCGGAGCCTGGTGCCCGGCGTGGTGCTGACGGCGCGCCCGCAGGAGCTGATCGGGCGACGGCCCGAGGCCGGCGACTCGTTGCTCGTGATCGGGCGCACCGATTCGCTCGAGCTCGATCTCGGGGTGAGCCAGCGCGACGTCGAGCGGGTCGCCCTGGGGCAGGAGGTCCGGCTGCGCGTGGACGCGCTGCCGCAACGCACGTTCTACGGCCGGGTGACGTTCCTCGGGGCGCTGCCGCTCGACGCGACCCCCGACGTCGCGTTCGCGGTGCGGGCGGTCGTCCCCAACCCGGAGGGCGCGCTGCGACCGGGCATGGTCGCCCACGCGCGCGTGCTCACCGCGCCCGCCTCGACGCTCGGGCGGGTGCTGCGCGGGCCGGTGCGCTGGCTCCGCCTGCTGTGGTGGAGGATGTGGCCATGATCGGACGTCGCGCAGCCCTGCCGGGACTGCTGCTCGGGGCGTTCGCCTGCGGCGAGCGGGCCCAAACGGTGCTCCCCGCGGCGACGGGCTCGCCGGAGAACCTGGTCGCGGTGGACAGCATCAGCGTGACGCTGCCGGTCACGCTGCGCGGGCAACTGTACGTGGAGCACGATGCGGTCGTGCACGCGCGCGCCACCGGCGCGGTGGAATCGGTCTACGTGGACGTGGGGAGCCGCGTGCGGGCGGGTGACACGCTCGTGCGGCTCGAGAGCACCGATCAGGTGATCGCGGTCGATGAGGCCGAGGCCAACGTCGCCAACGCCCGACGGACCCTCGAGCGGCTCGAGGCGCTGGCCGACGGCCACCTGGTGTCGCCGGCGGATTCCGAGCGCGCGGCGCTCGCGTACCGGCTGGCGGACGTCGCGCAGCGCCGCGCCCGCCGGGCGTTCGAATTCACCCGCGTCCTGGCGCCGTTCGACGGGATGGTGACGCAGCGCCAGGTGCGGCCCGGCCGGCTCGTGCAGGAAGGCGACACGCTGCTCCGCGTGAGCGCCATGGGGCCGCTCCTCGTGGCGGTGCAGGTGCCGGAGCAGGCGGCGCAGGGCATGACGACGGGGGCCGCGGCGGAGGTGCGTGCGCTCGACGGCAGCAAGGTGGCGGCGCGGGTGATCCGGGCGTCTCCCGCGATCGACCCGGCGAGCGGCACGCGGGAGATCGTGCTGCAGCTCGACGCGCGCGCCGGTCTGCGGCCGGGCGCGGGCGTGGAAGTGCGACTCGGCGCCCAGCCGGGGCGCGTGCTCGCCGTGCCGGCGGCGGCGGTGCGCGACGGCGACCGGGTGCTCGTGTGGGAGGACGGCCGGCCCGTGCTGCGGCGCGTCACGCTCGGCGCGACCCTGGCGGGTGGGATGGTGGAGGTGGTGCAGGGGCTCGCCCCCGGCGAGCGCGTCGTCCGACCCTGACGTGCCGCCCCGCCCGGCCTTTCGGTCCGACCTGTCCCTGGTCGAGCAGCGCTACCGCGGCGCGATCACCTACATCGTGAAGGACCCGGTGAGCCGGAAGTACTTCCGGTTCAAGCCGCTCGAGGTGCTGGTGATGCAGCAGTTCACCGGCGACGCGACCTGCGGCGACGTCGCGGCGGCCCTGCGCGCGCAGGGCATGCCGATCGCCCAGCCGGCGGTGGAGGGGTTCGCGCGGCGGCTGCGGCAGCTCGGGCTGCTGGAGCGGTCGCTCGCCGAGAAATCGGTGCTCGAGCTCGAGCGGCTGCGCGCCGAGCGCACACGGCGGGCACGCAACACGCACTATCAGGGCAGCCTGCTGCGCATGCGGTTCTCCGTGGGGGACCCCGACGGGTTCTTCACGCGCTGGCTGCCGCGCCTCCGGTGGTTCTTCTCGACGCCGTTCCTCGTGCTGTCGGTCGTGCTGTTCGTGGTCTACGGGCTCATCTTCGTCGGCCACGCCAGCCAGGTCTTCGCGGGTATGCGCGCGATGTACTCGCTCGAGTTCTTCACGCCCGCCAACATCGCCGTGTTCTGGGGCACCGGGATGGTGGTGATCGCGATCCACGAGCTGGGCCACGGCTTCACCTGCAAGTACTTCGGCGGCCAGGTCTACGAGATGGGCGCGATGCTGATCTACTTCGAGCCCGCCTTCTACTGCAACGTGAATGATGCCTGGACCTTTCCGGAGCTGCGCAAGCGGCTGTGGGTGACGGCGGCGGGGTCGTGGATCCAGCTGGTGATCGCCGGCCTCGCCGCCATCGTCTGGGTGCTGGTGGATCCCGGGAGCCTCGTGTCGCGCATTGCGTTCGCGGCGCTGCTGATCGGCGGCGCCACGACGGTGCTGATGAACGCGAACCCGCTGATCCCGCTCGACGGCTACTATGCGCTGAGCGACTATCTCGAGATCCCCAACCTGCGACAGCGGGCGCTGGGGCACGTCGCCTGGGCGCTCAAGCGGCACGTGCTGCGCCTCAACACGCCCGAGCCGCCGGCGGACGCCTACGAGCGGCGCGCGTTCTTCGTGTACGGCGCGCTGTCCCTGGCGTATATCGGGACCATCCTGTTCGTCATCGCCGGCGCGGTGTTCGGCTGGGCCAATCGGACGATGGGCGCGCTCGGCGGACTGGCCGCGCTGCTGCTGATCGGCGCGCTGCTCCGCAGCGGCGTGCGCGAGTGGGCCCGCGCCCTCGTCATGACGGTGCGGGAGCACCGCGCGCTGTGGCGGGAGCGGCGCGGGCTGCGATGGACCGCGGGGGTCGCCGCGGCGCTCCTGGCGACGCTGATCCTCACGCCCTGGCCGATCCGCGTCGCCGGGCGCTACGCGGCCGGCCCGGCCCGCGAGACGATCCTGGCCGCGCCCGACGACGCGGTGCTCGAGCAGGTATTCGTGGGCGAGAGCGGGCGCGTGGCCGCCGGCGCGGCGGTCGCCCGGCTGCGGAGCTTCGCGCTCGAGGGGGAGTCCGTCGTGGCGGCCCGCCAGGCCGACTCGCTTGCCGCGGAGGTACGGGTGGCGCAGGCGCGGGGGCGGTACGATCAGGCGGAGCAGACGGCCCGCGCGCTCGGCGAGGCCACGGCACGGCGGGACGTGCTGGCCGACCGCATCGCGGCGCTCACCTTGCGGGCGGTCACGGCCGCGACCGTGGTGAGCCCGCGCATCGAGGAGCAGATCGGGCGCCGGTACGACGCCGGCGAGCCCGTGGTGCGGCTGATGGCGCTCGATTCGCTGGAGCTCCGCATCCAGCTCGAGCGGGCGGGCGCCACCCTGGTGCGCGCTGGGCAGCGTGCGGCGATCCTGTCCGAGGTGGGGGAGCGGCGCTGGCTCGACGCGCCGGTGACGGCCGTCGCGGCGGCAAGCGCGGCGGACTCGGGCCTCGAGGTGCGGGTGCGGGTCCCCGCCGGGGCGGCCGGGATCCGCCCCGGGGGCGTCGGACCGGCGCGCATCACCGTCCGCCGCTCGAATCTGCTGGGTGCCGTGTGGTGGGGGGTCCGGAAGCTGCTCCGGAACGACGTGCTGCTGTAGCGGGTTCGGCCCGCGTGAGCACCTTGGTGAGGCAGTGGACGCTGCCCTCGAAGATGCCGAGCCAGGTGAACGGTCCTTCCGCGAAGCACACGTCGAACCCCAGCTGCGCCACACCGCACCGGCGGCGTCGTCCAACGCCGCCATGTCCGCCCCGCCGTCCGTACCGCACCGCGCGAGAATCACGCGCCGCGCGGTCCGCCCGCCCGCCCCCGGCCGCACCTCGACCATTGCGTTGTTGTACGTGATCACGCTGTCCCTGCGCGCCTCTGGCAGCCGCGTCGTGGCGTAGGGCAGGCGCACGACCTCGTAGCCCGCGGCCGCCATCGTCCGGGCCACGCGCTCGAGGCCGCGACTGGCGGCCCCCGGGCTGTGCCGCGAGCGTGAGGTAGAGGTCCTGGTGGGAGCTGGGCTGGCGCGAGCGGGCCGGCACGCGCAACAGTGCGGGCGCTGCCCGGCCACCGGGGGGCGCGAACAGGCGCCGCAGGGTCCGGGCCGCGGTACGCGCCGGCGGTCCCGTGCCGACCGAGCGGCCCAGCACCACGTGGCGCTCGTCCACGAGCAGGCGGGGCACGGTCTCGGACTGGTATGTCGGCAGCGCGAGACAGACGTGTGTGATCCGCCCGTGGACGTCGCACAGCAGCCGGGTCCCGGCCCCCGGTTCCCGCTTCCCGGTTCCCGGTTCCCCGTCAGCCGCGCCCGTGCTCCCACCCCCTGGTATTTGCCGGTCCCACCGATTCTCTTGATATGCTGGGGCCATGATCCTCAGTGGCCTGACGTGAAAACCTACGCTTTCCCTTCCTGACGGAGAAGAGTCCCATGAAGCGTCTCCCAACCCGGCTCTTCGGCGTCCTGCTCCTGCTCGTCCTGGCGCGCCCGGTGGCGGCGCAGCAGCAGCGCACCGAGTATCCAGGTCTTGAAACCGGCAAGATGTGGACGTTCGACGTGCCGCCGCTCGACTACTGGGCCAAGCGCTACGACTTCCGCCCGTCGGCGCAGTGGCTCGATCACGTCCGGATGTCGGCCTTGCGCCAGCCCGGCTGCACGGCCTCGTTCGTGTCGGCGGACGGACTGGTGCTGACCAATCACCACTGCGCGCGGCGCTGCATCGAGGGCGTGACGCGCGAGGGCGAGGACCTGCTGTCGGACGGCTTCTACGCGCGGACGCGCGACGAGGAACGGCCGTGTCAGGGGTTCACGCTCGACCAGCTGTTGTCGATCCGGGACGTCACCGACAGCGTGAACGCCGCGGTGCCCGCGACCGCCGCGCCCACGCGGGCGGCCGATCTGCGCGCCACGGCGATCACCGCGATCCAGGACCGCTGCGCCGCGACCGGCCTGGGGCTCTACTGTCAGGTCGTCTCGATGTACCGCGGCGGGCAGTTCAAGCTCTACACGTTCCGGCGCTATACCGACGTCCGGCTGGTGTTCGCGCCCGAGGGCCAGGCGGCCTTTTTCGGCGGCGACCCGGACAACTTCACGTACCCCCGCCACGACCTGGACCTGAGCATCTACCGCGCCTACGACAACGGCCAGCCGGTGCACACCGACTACTTCCGGTGGAGCGCGAACGGCTCGAAGGAGAACGACCTCGTCTTCGTGGTCGGGAACCCCGGGTCGACCGGACGGCTGAACACGATGGCGCAGCTCGAGTACCTGCGCGACGTGCAGTACCCGGCGACCCTCGACGGGTACGCGCGGCAGATCGCGGTGCTGCACGAGCTCGGCAACGCCGATCCCGAGCGCGCCAAGGCGTTCCGCAACACGGTGTTCGGCCTGGAGAACAGCCAGAAGGCCACCAAGGGCTACCAGTCCGGTCTGCTGGACCCCAAGCTCATGGCGCAGAAGCAGGCCTGGGAGAAGAGCTTCCGCGCCAGGGTGGACGCGGATCCCAAGCTCAAGGGGGAGTATGGCTCCGCGTGGGACCTGATCGCGCAGATGCGCCGTGATCTCGCCGCCCTGGACGTGAAGCGGCGGTTCTACGGCTTCAACGCCTTCGGCTCCAGCCTGATGGCGGCGGCGGGCGTCATCGTGCGCTACCCGATCGAGATGGCGAAGCCCGACGGCGAGCGGGCGCGCATCTACCGGGATGCCAGCCGGCGCATGCTCGACCGGACGCTCGGGGGGCTCGAGGCGGTGGACAAGGAGCTCGAGCAGCGGATGCTCGCCGCGTACTTCGCTCAAATGGCCGCCGGGCTTCCCGCGACGGATCCCGTCCGGCGCGCCGTGCTGGGGAACCGGACGCCCGAGGCGGCGGCCCAGGCCATGGTGGCGGGCACGTCGCTCACACAGGCGGGTGAGGCCGGGCGGCTGGTGAACGGCGGCGCCGCGGCGATCGCCGCCTCGACGGACCCATTCATCGCGCTGGCCCGCGTGATCGAGCCGCTGGAGCGCGAGATGAGCGCCAAGGTGACGGACCTGCAGGATCGCGAGGCGCAGCAGGACACCCGCGTCGCGCGCGCGCTGCTCGCCGTGTTCGGCAATTCGGTCGCGCCGGACGCGACGTTCAGCCTCCGCATCTCGGACGGCGAGATCAAGCGCTACCCGTACAACGGGACCGACGCCGCGCCGTACACGACGTTCTATGGCCTGTTCGACCGCTGGGCCGGGTTCGCGGGCCAGGAACCCTGGAACCTCACGTCCCGCTGGATCGACGCGCGGGAGAAGCTCAACCTGGCCACGCCGCTCGATGCGGTCTCCACGAACGACATCATTGGCGGCAACTCGGGCAGTCCCGTGGTCAACCGTGACGGCGAGATCGTCGGCCTGATTTTCGACGGGAACATCGAGATGCTGCCGAACCGCTTCCTCTTCACCGAGGCGGTGAGCCGCTCGGTGTGGGTGGACGTGCGCGGCATCATCGAAGGCCTGCGCAAGGTGTACAACGCGGGCCCGCTCGCCGACGAGCTGCTCGGCGGGCGCTGAACCGCAAGGCACCGCGCGGCTGGTGGGCGCGGCTCGGGGGCCGGAGCGATCCGGCCCCCGCGTGCGTTCCGCCCGCGGTTGCCGCGCGTGCCTCGGCAGGACATGTTTCGCGCGGTCATCGGCCGGACCCGCGGTCCGGCCCGCCGCCGCAGCGCTCCGCAGGATACGGGAAAGGACCCACCATGCACCGGTACGTTCGTGCGATCGTGCTGTGCGGCGCGGTCGGTTTCGCCGCGCCGTCCGCCCGCGCCCAGGTGGCCCAGGAACGGGTCGATCTGGCCGTCGTCCAGAAGATCCGTGAGGAGGGACTCCAGCGGTCGCAGGTCCCCGACCTCGCCGGCTACCTCACCGACGTGATCGGGCCGCGGCTCACCGGGTCGCCGGCCATGCGGACCGCGCTCGACTGGACGGCCGACAAGCTGCGCGGCTGGGGCTTCGTGAACGTGATGGTCGAGCCGTGGGGCGAGTTCGGGCAGGGGTGGGAGCGCGTCGCCTACAGCGGCCGGATGCTCACCCCCTACGTGCAGGGACTCCAGGCGATCCCCACGGGCTGGACCGGCAGCACCAAGGGGACGGTCACGGGCACGGCCGTCGTGGTGAAGGTGGACAGCGTCGCGGACCTGGCGCAGTACCGGGGCAAGCTCAAGGGCACCGTGGTCCTGCTCCAACCCCGGCCCGCGATCCGCGAGGCGTGGGAGGCGCCGGCGTCGCGCACCTCGCTGGACGATCTGCTCGGCCCGCCACCCGAGCCGACGCTGGCTCGCAACCCGGCGGACCGTGAGCGACAGATGGGGCGGTTCCGCCAGATGCGGGCGGTGCGGGATTCGGCCGACAGGCTGTTCCGCGCCGAAGGCGTGCTCGCCGTGCTCGTGCCGTCGTCGCGGGCGTACGGCATCCTCGCCGGCGGCGGCAACACCGCGGGCCGGGATCCCGGGAACCCCGAGCCGCTGCCCGAGCTGATCGTCTCGCAGGAGCAGTATGCGCAGGTGTATCGCAACGTCGAGCGCGGCGTGCCGGTGAGCCTGGAGCTCAACGTGAGGAATCGGTTCTTCCCCGGCGATCTCCAGGCGTACAATACGCTCGCCGACCTCCCCGGCGGCGCCAAGGCCGACGAGTACGTCATGCTGGGTGGGCACCTCGATTCGTGGCATTTCGGCACGGGCGCGGCGGACGACGCCGCCGGCGTCGTGGTCATGATGGAGGCGATGCGGATCCTCAAGACGCTCGGCCTCCAGCCGCGCCGCACGATCCGGATCGGGCTGTGGAGCGCGGAGGAGCAGGGCCTGCTGGGCTCGCGCGGCTGGGTGGCGAAGCACCCCGAGATGCACGCAAAGATCTCCGCCTACCTCAACGTGGACAACGGTACGGGCAAGATCCGCGGCATCTGGGATCAGTCCAACGAGGCCGCGATCCCGATCTTCGAGCAGATCCTCTGGCCGTTCCGCGACCTCGGCGTGGTCGCCGTGAAGCACGGCAACACCGGCGGGACCGACCACCTGGCGTTCGATGCCGCGGGGATCCCCGGCTTCAACTTCATCCAGGATCCGATCGCCTACAGCGCCCAGACGCATCACACGTTCCTCGACGTGTACGACCACCTGCAGCTCGACGACCTCGAGCAGGCCGCCGTGGTCGTCGCGGCGACGGCGTGGGCGCTGGCGAATCGCGACGAGATGGTGCCGCGGAAGCCGAAACCGCCCGCCACGAACTAGATGGGGAACGGGAAAGGGGAAACGGGAAACGTGGAATCGGGTCGCGATCGGTGTCGCGGTTCCCGGTTCCCGGTTCCCGGTTCTCTTGGCTACCGGTGAGCTTTTCGCTCGTCATTCTCGCCGCGGGGATATCCACCCGATACGGCCGGCTCAAGCAGCTCGAGCCGCTCGGGCCGGCGGGCGAGTCGCTGCTCGAGTACGCCGTGCATGACGCGCTGCGGGCGGGCTTTGGGCGGGTGGTGCTGGTGATCCGGCGCGAGCTCGAGGCGCAGTTCCGGGCCCATCTGGAGCCGCGCTGGCGCGGCACGGACCTGCGGTACGCCTATCAGGAGCTGACGTTCCTGGTCCCCCAGGCCGCGCCCGCGCGCGTCAAGCCGTGGGGCACGGCGCACGCCGTGCTCGCCGCCGAGGCACTCGTCGGCGGGCCGTTCGCGGTGTGCAACGCGGACGATTTCTACGGCGCGGACGCGTACGCGGCGCTGGCGCGCCACCTGGGCCGGGCGGAAGCGGCTGGCGAGCAGGCCCTGATCGGGTACGCGCTCCGCGGGACGCTCTCCGCGTTCGGCGGCGTGTCGCGCGGGGTGTGCGAGACCGATGCCGCCGGGTGCCTGACGCGGGTCACCGAGGTGCTCGAGGCGCGCGAGCAGGGCGGGGTGCTCACGGGGCGCGACGGGGCGGGCGCCGCAATGACGCTGGCGCCGGACGCCGTGGTCTCGATGAACCTCTGGGGCTTCACGCCCGCGATCTTCCCGCTGCTGCGGGAGGGGTTCGCGGCGTTTCTCGGCGCCCAGGGCGGTGACGCCAAGGCCGAGTTTCTGATCAGCACCGCCGTGAACGACCTCGTGGCGGCCGGGCGCATCGTGCTGCGCGTGCTGCCGACGGCCGAGGCGTGGATGGGCGTCACCTACCCGGACGACCGGGCTGCCGTGGTCGCGCGCATCGGCGCGCTGACGCGGGCCGGCCGCTATCCCGAACCGCTTGCCGCGCCGGTGCGCGCGGTCCAGGAGCGTGCCTGATCATGCAGCTCGTGACGGTGGACTGGATGGTGATCATCGTGTACGGCGTGATCTCCATCGCCGTCGGGCTCGCGTACACGCGCCGCGCGGGGAGCGGCATGCAGGAGTTCTTCCTCTCCGGCCGGTCGTTGCCCTGGTGGCTGCTCGGCACGTCCATGGTCGCGACGACCTTCTCGACCGACACGCCGAACCTCGTGACCGACATGGTCCGCACGGGGGGCGTGCGCCAGAACTGGCTGTGGTGGGCGTTTCTGCTCACCGGCATGTGCACCGTGTTCTTCTACGCCAAGCTGTGGCGCCGGTCGCGCGTGCTCACGGACATGGGCTTCTACGAGCTGCGCTACTCCGGGCGGCCGGCCGCGTTTCTCCGCGGGTTCCGCGCGCTCTACCTGGGCGTGTTCTTCAACGTCGTGATCATGGCGAGCGTCACGCTCGCGGCCATCAAGATCGCGGGCGTGCTGCTCGGGCTCGACAAGTACACGACCGTGCTCGTGGCCGCGGGCAGCACCATGGTCTACGCGGCGTCGTCCGGCCTGTGGGGCGTCGTCGTCACCGACTTCCTGCAGTTCGGGATCGCGATGATCGGGGCGTTCGCGGCGGCGTTCTACGCGCTGCACCATCCCGCCGTGGGGGGCCTCCAGGGCCTGCTGGCCAACCCGGCGGTGCACCCCAAGCTGGGGTTCCTGCCGGACTTCGGCGACTGGCACACCGCGCTGGCGGTGTTCGTCATCCCGATCGCCGTGCAGTGGTGGAGCACGTGGTACCCCGGAGCGGAGCCGGGGGGCGGCGGCTACATCGCGCAGCGCATGCTCGCGGCCAAGGACGAGCGGCACGCGATGAAGGCGACCCTGTGGTTCAACATCGCCCACTACGCGCTCCGGCCGTGGCCGTGGGTGATCGTGGCGCTGGCCTCGATCGTCGTCTACCCGGATCTTGCGAGCATCGCGCGGGCGTTCCCGCATCTCGATCCCAAGATCATCCGGAACGACCTCGGCTACCCGGCGATGCTGGTGTTCCTGCCGCACGGCATGCTCGGGCTCATGGTGGCGTCGCTCGCGGCGGCGTACATGTCCACGATCGCGACCCACCTCAACTGGGGATCGTCATACATCGTGGACGATTTCTACCGGCGATTCCTCAAGCCCGGTCGCTCGGACCGGCACTACGTCACGGTCGGACGGCTGGCGACCGTCGTCCTGGTGATCCTGTCGGCGGCCCTCTCCCTGTGGCTCGAGAGCGCGCTGGAGACGTTCAAGATCCTGCTGCAGATCGGCGCCGGCACGGGGCTGATCTTCCTGCTGCGCTGGTTCTGGTGGCGGATCAATGCGTGGAGCGAGATCTCCGGAATGATCATCTCGTTCCTCGTGGCGATCTACTTCCAGTTCATCCACACCGCGCTGGGATTCGCGCCGCTCGACGCGTGGGCGACGCTGTTGATCGGCGTGGCGATCACCACCGTGGGGTGGGTCACCGTGACGCTGCTCACGGCACCGGCCGACACCGCGACGCTGCAGACATTCTACGACCGGATCCGGCCGTTCGGCCACGGGTGGCGCAAGGTCGTGCGCACCGCGGCCGTGGAGCAGGACAGCCTCGCCGCCGCGTTCGCGTGCTGGTTCCTCGGCTGTGTCACGGTGTACGGCGTGTTGTTCGGGACCGGGTTTCTGCTCTACGGCCGGACGGCACTCGGCGTGCTCTGCGCGGGGGGGGCGGTGTTGGGTGGGGTGGGACTGTTCAGGATGCTGCCGCGGGTGAGGTTCGAGTGAACAGTGGAGAGCGAAAAGCGAAAAGCGAAAAGCGAAAGTGAAAAGTGAAAAGGGAAATGGGAAACGGGGATAGCGATCGAAACTGCAGGGTGCGACGAGTGAGCGCGTGCGTGAGCAGCAGGAGCGCGCGGCTGAGGTGAGCGCGGGCAGTTTGGAGCCCGAGGCAAGAAGCGGCGTGGTCCGCCGAATCCTGGTGCGACGGATTGCTCGCGCTTTGGACCACGGCCTTCATGTTCCCCGGCGCTGTTTGCGCTCAGAGCCCTTACCGGCCGGTGCGGATTCCGTCGTGCCCCCTGGCGGACAGTCTGCTCGGTCCCAAGGGAGGTGACGGGCGCGGTGACCTCCGTGGGTTCTACAGCGAGACCGAAGATGTCGGTAGGCTCGTCGCCGGCGGTCCCTTTAGTCCCCTGTCCAGAAGCGGCCTTCAAGCTGACGTCACATTCTTTGGCCGCGGTCCGTACCCCTCACCGGATCCCACGGTTACGATCTTCCTGCGCGCGCCCGAGGCGTTCCCCTATCTTGACGGGGCTCGCGCCTCACCCGCGCACGTGCGCCTCGACGACTCCATCACCCTCGGTCCCTATCCTGTCACGATCGGCAGCTACGTAGGGCCCCGCGATCATGTCGTGTTGCCGCTCTCCATCCATCTTGCACACGGTGACTTCTTGCGCACAGTTCAGGCGCGACGGATCGCCATCGTGGTCGACGATCGGGTACGACAGCTTGATGATGGAGCGCGCCGCAGTCTCCGAGCGCTGTATCGCACCTCCGTCTGCCAGAGCCTGAAATGACTTCAGGAGAGGAGCCGCCTAAGGCCTCTTGCGTTATTGTTATACCTGTGTTATACTAGAGTATGAAAACCGCCATCTCCCTTCCCGATGACCTCTTCGCGTCCGCCGAAGCCCTTGCGGAGCGCCTTGGGGTTTCCCGCAGTCATTTGTTCGCGACCGCCCTCGCCGAGTTTCTGGCCAAGCACCAAGGCCGCAAGGTCACGGCGCGGCTGGATGCCGTCTATTCGGCCGAGTCCAGCGCCCTCGACCCCGCCGTGCGCCACGCCCAGGTTCGGGCGCTCGCCACGGATGCCTGGTGATCGCGCGGGGCACGATTTGGTGGGCCGGCCTCGGCGAGCCCAGTGGATCGGAGCCCGGCTTTCGCCGTCCTGTTCTCATTGTGCAGGCAGATGCGTTTAACCGCAGTCGCATCCAGACCGTCATCGCCGTTGTCCTGACCTCCAATGTCCGGTTGTTGGATGCTCCAGGAAACGTCCTGGTGCCCGCACAGGTCTCCGGCCTGCCGCGCGACTCGGTCGCCAACGTCTCGCAGGTGATCACGCTCGATCGCAGCGCCCTTCAGGAATTGTCGGGGAGGTTGGATGCGGCCACCCTGCGGCGGGTGGACACCGGCCTCCGGCTTGTGCTCGATCTCTAGCCTCACGCAAGAGGCTCAGAGTCAACTTCGAAGTGCAACAGTGAGGGTTAGGGGACCTAGCATTCCTCCGGGGTGCGAAAGCCCAGACGTTTGCGTGGGCGGCGAAGTGGAGTGCGGGCGCGATTTCCCTGGTTCTGGCCGGGCGACGAGGTGTTCGGCGGGAGAACCGGCGCGCTGGCGGAATATGTGTCGGTTCGCGAGGATCGATCGGTGGTGCTGAAACCCGGTAACGTGACGTTCGAGCAGGCCGCCGCCGTACCCGTGGCGGCCATCACGGCATTACAGGGTCTTCGTGACCAGGGGAAGATCGCGGCGGGGCAGAAGGTCTTGATTAACGGAGCGTCGATCTCATGCAGGCCGGAACGCTGACACCGGTCATTGACCGGCGTTACCGGTTGAGCGAGGTTCAGGCGGCGATCCGGTACCTGGAAGCAGGGCATGCTCGAGGAAAAGTCGTAATAACGGTCGACTGACCGGACGTGCACCTGCCAAAACGATCGTCCGCGTATCGTCGCAATCACTACCCTCCGCCTCACCCTCGTTCCGTGCTCACCCGAGCACGTCGTCGCGTTGATCGACGATCCGCTGCGCTTTGAGCAGGTGGCTGGCCTCCGCCCCGCCGACGGCCTCCGAGCGTTCTTCGTGTCAGATCAGGTCTCCCCCACGTGGCTCGCCACGCTTCGCACCTCCGTGGGCCCAGATCCCTGGCGCCACGGCTTCTTCGTGCTCTACCGTGAACGCGGGGTGGTCATTGGCAGTGCCGGATTCACTGGCCCGCCCGACTCCACCGGCACCGTCGAGATCGCCTACGGCATCGTGCCGAGCTTCGAGGGTCATGGCTATGCCACTGAGGCCGCAGCGGCCCTCGTCCAGTTCGCGGTCAGGAGCGGCCAGGTCCGGCTGGTGCGCGCCCACACGTTGCCCACCACGAACCCCTCGACGCGTGTCCTGCTCAAGTGCGGGTTCCACCACGCCGGCACGGTCGTCGACCCTGTCGATGGACCCGTGTGGCGGTGGGAGCGGGACTTGGAGGTCGTCGATCAGGCACGGCTTGACGCAGGCCGCGAAACAACCGGCGCTCAAGCTGTCGGACCCGGTACGTTCGCGGAGGAAGGGCTCTTTGACCGCGTGGTGAATTCCCTGGTACGTTCATTGACACGCGTTCCTTGATGTAGTTCGTGTCGGGAGGGGAAGCCCAGCCGTCATCTTTGAAACCGGTCTGGCGGATTCGCTGGATACGAGGGCTCCGCTCGTGCCTGCCATCGGCGAATACACCACGGCGATCGCGTACTCGCGCGCCGGCTTGGGTCGATCCGATCCGGGCTCGTCGGACCATTCAGCTCGAGCCGTGGAGGGCATGGCCCCGCTGCCCGACCTCCCGATCGCCGTGCTGACGAGCAGGAAGGCAGACTCGGCGTCGCCGTACGTCAATGCGACGATCCGTGGCCACGACGTCTGGCGGGCGTTGCACGATGAGTGGTTTCGGCGCTCGAGCAACGGCATTCACATCGATTCGGCGCGCAGCGGTCACGATATTCAGAGTGACGAGCCGCAGTTGGTGATCGCCGTAATCCGATTCGTTCTGGATCGGGTTCGATCCCAGTAGCGCCGAGCCGCGCGAGCCGCCTCACCGGCGCTCGAGGCTGTCCGGCCCGCTATGCCCGTGGTTACGGTGTCGAACGGGGAACTGCCAACCAACAACCAACCAGGCACCATGCGCGTCCTCCTTGCTCTCGGTTGCACGGTCCTGATGGCTGGCGCGATGGGCTCGAGCGGCCCGTCACCACAAGAGCCACGCATTCCGTTCGTCGACGCCCACGTTCACTTGAATGAACCCGACAGCGCGCTGGCGCTAATGAAGCGAGCGGGCATCGTCAGTGCCATCGCCTTCATCGGCGCCCGCGGGACGAATGACGGCATCCTGCAGGCGGCCCGCCGGTCCGGCGGCCGTCTCATCCCATTCGCGTCCGTATCCCCCGAGCGGCGGGAGTATCGCCAGCGGTGGATCAGCCAGGATACGACGCTGGTCACCGAGTTGGATCGGATGCTCGAGGCGGGCCAGTTTCGTGGCGTCGGCGAAATCAGTGTCGTGCATTTTGGCGGTGACGAGTTCCCGGAGTCGGATTTCGATCCCACCGGGCCGATCATGCGCGGCATCATGCGGGTGGCGGACCGCCGCCAGGTGCCGGTCCTCGTTCATTGCGAAGTGACGCGCCTCCGGGAATTCTCGGCGCTGCTCGATTCGTTCCCGCGCGTGCCGGTGATGTGGGCCCACGGCGGCTACACGCAGCTGGTGCTGGCGTCACGGATGCTGGACGCTCATCCCAACCTCGTCTACGACCTGAGTGCGCGCACCTGGAGTCGCCACCCGCGGTCACCCGACTACACGATCTTTCGCAACGACTCGCTGGTCTGGCCCGAATGGCTTGCGCTGATTGAAAGCCATGCGACACGCTTCATCGTTGGAACCGATGCCAGCTACCGCTCCATGGAAAACGAGCGGCGGAAGATCGATCGCATCCGGCTTTTCCTGAGCCAGCTGTCAGACAGTACTCGGGAGAAGGTCGCGACCGCGAACGTCGGTCGATTGGTGGGCAGGCTCGAGTGAAACGGTGAAGCGTGAACAAGGAAAAGGTGACCCGTCATCTGCCTCTCCAGGGCGGTCCTCCACGCGCGAGCCGGTCCGCTACCCCTACCGCAGATCCTCCACGCCCGCCCCTCCCGCCGGCTCGGCCACGAACAGGTGCTGGTCCAGTGGCCCCGCGTACGTCCGGCCGTCGTAGAATTCGTGCGTCAGCGCCGCCAGCACCTCCGTCACCGAGTCCTCGTCGGCGGCCGCGAGAATGCAGCCCCCCATCCCGGCGCCCGTGAGCCGCGCGCCCGCGGCGCCGGCCGCCTCGGCAATCCGCGTGAGCTGATCGAGTTCCTTTGAGCTGACCTCATAGTCGTCGCGCAGGCTCGCGTGGCCGGCCGTGAGCAGCCGCCCGAACGTGGTGAGATCCCCGGCCAGGAGCGCCGCCTCGCACCGCGCCACGCGGTCCGCCTCGGTCACGACGTGGCGGTAGCGCTGCATGACGGGATCCGTCAGCACGGCCGTCCCCGCCTCGATGAGCTCCGCCGGTTGATGCGCCGCCAGCAGCTCGCGATAGCCCGGTGCGGCCGGCCCCTCCGCCTCGTAGCCGAGGTGGGCGCGCACGCGCTCCAGCGCCGCGCGGCACTCCTGGGTGCGCCGGTTGTAGCGCTCCTTGGCGCCGCTCGACTTCTCGGCGCGCGTGAGTGACGAGGCGACGATGATGCGCCAGTCGGGCGGCACGGGACGGGGCGTGATGCGGAGCGGGTGGAAGTCCACGCGGCTCGCCGTGCCCGCTTCGGCGCCCAGACAGATGGCCTGATCCATCCCGCCGCCCTGGAGCCCGACGTAGCGCTCCGCGATCGCCATGCGCTCGGCGAGCGGGATCGGCGGTTCCGACAGGTCGTTCGCCCGGAGCAGCGCCAGGGCCACCGCGATCACCAGCGCCGACGACGAGCTGAGCCCGCCCGCCACCGGCACCGAGGAGCCGAGCACCGCGTCGAACCCGACGAGGGCGCCGTACTCCTGCGCCAGCGCCTGGGCAGGCGCCTTCACATAGTTGCCCCAGTCGCCAAGCGGGTAGTGCGGGATCGTGTGCGCGATCGCGAACTCGCGTGGCTCGAACGAGGACTCGAGACTCACGATCCGCACGGTCGCGTCGGCGCGCGGGCGGAGCAGCAGCGCGACATGCCGTTGCAGCGCCATCGGCAGCACCGAGAGACCGGTGTAGTCGATGTGCTCGCCGATCAGGTTGACGCGGCCGGGCGCGCGTACCAGCGCGGTCGCGTCCGGGGCGCCGAAATGCGTGCGGAATGCCGCGCGCAGCCGATCGAGATCGGTCGCGTCGGGCGGAGACGTGGGGCTCGGCATGCTCAGAACGCCTGCTTGCTCAGGGTGACCGGCGAGGCGTCGCGGCGCGCGAACGGCCGGAGGCGGAACCGGTAGGTGTACTCGCGCACCGGTATGCGATACTGCACGTGCTGGCGCGCGCCCCACGAGTCGTCGCCGCCCACCCCCATCTGCGCGGCGTCGAGCTTGAGCTCAACCAGATCGCGCGGCGTCACGTCGTAGGTGTGGCGGTTGCGCTTGGCCATCCCTTCGTCGAAGTCCTCCTGCAGGTACGGCAGGGCGGTGGCCGACAGGAGCGGCAGCCCCACCGCCAGCAGGCCGATCCCGTCCCGGCTCGTCAGCGCGATCCACCGCACGTCGACCTTGTTGCCGTTCTCCTGCGGGCGGATGTACGGGTGGTACTGCTCCAGCGCGGTGCCGCGGTACAACCCCACGGCGGCGCCCGTCTTGCGGTCGGCGTAGCTCTCCTGCGGCCCGCGCCCGTACCAGGTGACGCTGTCGAACGCGCCGCCCAGCACGAGTCGGGTGCCGAGCCGCGGGAGATCGGGCAAGGTGGTGTCGCCGGGTACGAAATGATTCGTCACGACGATGTCGCCGGTGCCGTAAACGTCGTAGGCCGTGGTGTACCGCGCGCCACCGGCGTGCAAGGTCATCGCCACGTCCACCCGCACCTGTCCGGGGCCCGTGCGGCGCACGGTGACGGCGTCCACGTGCCGGTCGGGCCCGGTGTCCTTCCAGATCCGCTGGCGGCGTGGCATGCCATTGCCGAAGTCGTTGTCGGTCGGGGCGCGCCAGAAGTTGGGCTCCGGTCCGGCGCGCAGCAGCTCGGTCCCGTCGTACCGCAGCGACGCGAGCGTCCCGGACCGGCGGTCGAACAGCGCCGCGAAGCGGGGGCCGGTGAGCGTCGCCGTCGTGTCGGTCTCGGCGAGTCCAAGCGGCGCGACGGTCGCGGGGTCGAGCGCCACCGCCGGCGCGGCGATCGGCAGCGCGAACTGGTCCCACGCCACCACCCAGCCCGCCGGCCGGAACGGCTCGGCGCGATCGAGCGCGTACCGCACGGCGAGGAAGTACTCGGTGCCGGGGGCGGGTGTGATCGACGGCAGCGGCAGCCGCACGTCGAGCGAGTCGTGCGGGGCCACCAACGGTGTCGGCATCGCCCCGCTCGCGACGGTGTCTCCGTCCGCCGTTACGGCCCAGCGGAGCGTCAGCCCGGCGAGGTCGCGGAAGTCGTAGTGATTCACGATCCGCACGGCGCCCCGGGCGACGTCCACCGGCCGCGTGCGGATCGCCTGGTAGACCTTCCGCACCTCGAGGTAATGCGGGTGCGGCGTGCGGTCGGGGAGCACCAGGCCGTTGATCAAAAAGTTGCCGTCGCTCGGCGTGCCGGGCGGCCCGTAGTCGCCGCCGTACGCCCAGAACGGCTCGCCGTGGGGGCCGGTCGCGGCGAGACCCTGATCCACCCAGTCCCAGATGAAGCCGCCCTGCAGCTGGGCGTGCGCCTCGATCACGTCCCAGTAATCCTGCAGGTTGCCTTCGCTGTTGCCCATCGCGTGCGCGTACTCGCACATGATGAGCGGCCGGTCGCGCCACGTGGCCACGTACTGGAGGAGCCGCTCGATCCGCGTGTACATCGGCGTCACGAGGTCCACGTGCGGACGCTCCCCGGCGCGCTCGTACTGCACCGGCCGCGTGTGGTCCCGGCCGTGGACCCACTCGGAGGTGGCCACGAAGTTCACGCCGTCGCCCGCCTCGTTCCCCAGCGACCAGATGATCACCGACGGGTGGTTCTTGTCCCGCTCGACCATGCGCTCCGTCCGGTCGAGGTGGGCGATGCGCCATGCGGGGTCGTTGCCCAGCGTCGTGTCGGGCTGGTAGCCCATCCCGTGCGACTCGATGTTCGCCTCGTCGACGAGGTACAGCCCGTACTCGTCTGCCAGGTCGTACCAGTGGGGGTGATCGGGATAGTGCGATGTGCGCACGGCGTTGATGTTCGCCTGCTTCATCAGCTCCACGTCCCGCCGCATCATCGAGTCGGATACCCAGCGGCCGGTGTGGGGATCGTGCTCGTGCCGGTTGACGCCCCGAAGGGTCACGGCGACCCCGTTCACCAGGAGCCGCCCGCCCTTCACCTCCACCGTGCGGAACCCCACGCGCGTGGCGATGGCCTCCGTCACCGCGCCGTCCGGGCCGGCCAGGCTCAGCACGAGTGTGTAGAGGGTGGGGGCCTCGGCGCTCCACTTGGCGGGGCGCGGCACGTTGGCCGTGAGCACGAGCACCGACTCCGCGCCGGCGGCCACGCGGACGGTCCGCACCAGCGGGCGGGCCAGCACGGAGCGCCCGTCGGCGGCCAGCAGGTCCACGGCCAGGCGCCGCGTGGCGGGGCCGCCGGCCAGCGCATTGCGGATGGCGACGTCCAGGGCGAGGCGCCCGTCCGTGTACGTGCTGTCGAGCCCGGCGCGCGCGAAGAAATCGCGGATCTGGACCGGCGGGACGGCGTAGAGGAACACGTCGCGCTCGAGCCCGCTGATCTTCCAGTAGTCCTGGTCCTCCAGATAGTCCCCGTCGCTGAAGCGGTAGACCTGGACCGCGACCGTGTTCTCGCCCGGCCGGAGCACGTCGGTCACGTCGAACTCGGCGGGGGTCTTGCTGCCCTCGGTGTAGCCCACCTCGCGGCCGTTGATCCAGACATACGCCGCGGATTTCACGCTGCCGAAATGGAGGAACACCCGGAGGCCGCGCCAGGCCTCGGGCACCGTGAAGCTCCGGCGGTACGAGCCCACCGGATTGGCGGTGTGCGGCACGTAGGGCGGATTGGGGACGTAGAGATACGTGATGTTGGTGTAGATCGGCACGCCCCAGCCGTATACCTCCCAGTTGCCCGGCACGGCGATGTCGTCCCAGCCACGCAAGTCGTAGCCGTCGCGCTCGAAGCCGACCGGCCGGTCGATGACGCGGTCGACGTAGCGGAACTTCCAGGTGCCGTTGAGCGAGCGAACCAGCGGTGACGTGTCGGCCCGCGCGGCGAGCGCGGCGCGGGTGTCGGGGTAGGGGATGTACCACGCGTGCGGCGCCTGCTTGTTGCGGCCGACCACCGCGGGGTCTTCCCAGTCGGGCAACGCTGCGCGCTGCTGGGCGGCGATCCCACAGGGCAGGGCGGACAGCAGAAGGGCGGCGACAACGCGGCTGCGGGACATGCGATCCTCCACGGGACTCGGCGGCGCGTGCGGAGGCCCGCCGGTGACCCGCAAATAACACCGGCGTCCCGGCCGGCGCCATCACCGGCTTGACGGGGCATGGCGCGGCCCGGATGTTCCGGCGCGCCCTCACCGGAGCTCTCGCGCATGCGGCTGTATCCGATCGTCCTGCTCACCGCGAGCGCGGCCGCCGGCACCGCCGGCGCCACGCCGCTCGCCGCCCAGGCGCCCCGCGCCTCCGACCTGCGGGCGCTCGACAGCTACGTCGCGCGCGCCGTGCGCGACTGGCAGGTGCCCGGGCTCGCGATCGCGGTGGTGCACGGCGACTCGGTCGTCTTCGCCCGCGGCTATGGGGTGCGCACCCTCGGCACGACGGACTCGGTCACGGCCCACACGCTGTTCGCCAACGCCTCGACGACCAAGGCGTTCACGGCCGTCGGCGTGGCGCTGATGGTGGACGCGGGGAAGCTCGCGTGGGACGACCCCGTGACGCGGCATCTGCCGGCGTTCACCCTGCGCGATCCGTTCGTCACCCGCGAGATCACGCTGCGGGACCTGCTGAGCCACAAGGTCGGGTTCGGCGATCCCGACTACCTGTGGTACGGCGTGGATGACGACTACGCGACGATCCTGCACCGGCTGCGGTTCGTGGATCCCGAGTCGAGCTTCCGCTCGCGCTACGCCTACAACAACGTGACGTATGCCACGGCCGGCGTGATCGCCGGCACGGCGTACGGGCGCGGCTGGGACGCGCTGGTCCGCGAGCGGATCCTCGAGCCCCTCGGCATGCGCGAGACGGTGACCGAAGGCCACGACCTGGGCGCCGGCGCCGATGTCGCGAGCCCGCACGATCTGGTGCACGACACGCTGCGCGCGATCCCCGACGTCGGCCGGCTGGTGGACCCGATCGCGCCGGCCGGCGCGATGTACTCGAGCGTGCTCGACATGGCGCGGTGGATCCGGTTCCTGCTGAACGACGGGCGGGTGGGCGACAGCGCCCTCGTGAAGCGGGAGACGCTCGCCGAGCTGTTCCGGCCGCAGACGATCATCCCGACGGCCTCGTTCTACCCGACGGCGCGGCGCACTCTGCCGCACTTCACCGCCTACGGCATGGGGTGGTTCCTGCAGGACTATCGCGGGGAATTCGTGGCGTTCCACACCGGGAGCATCGACGGGACCGTGGCCATCGTGGGATTGCTGCCCGAGCGCACGCTCGGTGTCGTGGTGTTCGCCAACCGCGAGCACGCGGAGCTGCGGCACGCGCTCATGCTCCGGGTGTTCGATCTCTACCTGGGCGGGCCGCGGCGCGACTGGAGTGCGGAGCTCAAGGCGATGTACGACAGCCTGGACGCGCAGGCGCTGGCGCGCCGCGCGGCGCTCGAGGCCGGGCGCGTGCCCGGTACGCATCCGTCCCTCGCCCTGGAGCGCTACGCGGGCACGTACGCCGACAGCACGCGCGGCACCGTCACGATCACGCTGGCCGGCGACCACCTCGTGTTCGCCCGCTCGCCGTTTCTCACGGCGGACCTCGCGCACTGGCATTTCGACACGTTCGCCCTCAGCTGGCGCAACGCGTGGCTCGGCCGGACGCTGGTGACGTTCCGGCTCGCCGCGGATGGAACGGTGGAAGGACTGGAATGGGAGGGCGTGGAGCTGAAGCGGACGTAGTCGTGCAGGGTGCGGCGTGCAGCGGGCAGCGTGCAGCGTGCAGCGTGTAGCGTGTAGCGTCTCGCGTGCAGCGGGCAGCGTGAGAGGGATACGCTATACGCTAGACGCTACACGCTAGACGTCCATGCGTCACTCCAGGCCGAGCCGCTTGGTGATGTGGCTCTGTACCGAGGGGGTGATGACGCCGCGCTTCAGCAGATCGTCGAGCGTCCTGGTCAGGTCGTCCCGCCCGCCCTCGACCTTGCGCTCGCGCAGCTCGCCGATCATGCGGGCCAGGCGCTGGTCATACTCGCCGTGCTTCAGGGCGCCCACGTCCATCTGCTTCTTGAGGTGCTCGAGCTCCTGCGCGAACCGCGCGACCGAGACCGGCGTCATGGCATGTCCTCTGGGTGATGAGCAGGCCTAAGGCTAACACGGGATGGGGAACGAAACCAGCGCCCTGGTAGGCCAGGCGCCGGGTCACGCTCAGGGCGCGCGCGCGGGCCGTCCGCCACGGCCGCCCGCCACGATCACCCGGTTGCGGCCGGCGTCCTTGGCGCGATACAGCGCTTCATCCGCGGCCAGCACCACGGCGTCTGGCGGGACGTCGGCCCCGGCGCGCTCGGCCACGCCGATGCTGATCGTCACACCCAGCCGGCTCTGCGCCGCGCGTCGCGCCGGCCGCTTCGGCTTCCTCCGCGGGCGATCCGGCGAGCGCAGCGTGAATGCCGACGCCTCCACGGCGGCGCGCCGCTCCTCGAGCGCCCTGGTATAATCCGCGGCGTTCGCGGCCGGGAATACCAGCGCGAATTCCTCACCGCCGTAGCGGAACGCGCGGCCGCCGTGTCCCACGTCCTCCAGCACGCGCGCCACCATGCGCAGCACCTGATCGCCGACGTCGTGCCCGTGCCGGTCGTTGACCGCCTTGAAGTGGTCCACGTCCACCATGGCGATCGCGCAGGGTCCAGCGAGCCGCCGCAGGGCGTCGTCGAACGCGCGGCGACTGGGCAGGCCGGTCAGCGCGTCGCGAAAGGCGAGCGCGTGCGATCCCTCGACCACGGCCACGAGCAGTACCAGCGCGGCGGTGCCGAACAGGAAGGTCGCCGCCGTCAGGCCGGCCACGACGGCGCCGGATCCGGCGGAAAGCGCCAGCACGCCCGCCACGAGCGCCCAGAGGAACCCGCGGGGCTGCGGGCCGGGATGGCGCACGATCAGCACGACGAACAGGATCGCCGCGGCGGCGAATGCCACGAGCGCGAGATCGCCCACCGGCGCTCCCCCGCCGAGCCAGCCGGGCAGCAACCGCGCGTCCAGCAGAGCCGCCGCGTCACGCTGGTCCGGGCGGGCCAGGACCAGCACGAGGGCCACCTGGCTGAGCAGCGCGAGGGCGCGGCGCGCCCCGGAGGCGCTCAGCAGCCCGCGCTGGGGCAGCGCCCCGAACGCGGCGAGGTTGAGCGGGAGCAGCAGGCCCGTGGCGCGCAGCACCGCCGGCGCGGCGCCGCTCAACGCCACGGCGCGCTCGGCGAGCGCCAGGGCGGCCAGACCGAACACCACGCCGCTCCGGCCGAACCGCACGGCCAGGAGGGCCGCGGCGGCGAGGGCGACCCACGGGTAGGCGGGGAGAAACGGAGCGATCGGGGCGAGCGTCGCGTCCCAGCGGAGCAGCGCCGCGGCCGCCAGCACGATCAGCCCTTCGGGCACCAGCAGGGCGAGGAGCGACTTGCGCACGCCGGATTATAGCAGCGAGACCGGGGCGCCATGGACCGGTCCGGGCTATCTTGCGCTGATGCTGAGAACCTTCGCCTGCTGGAGCTGTCTCGCCGCCGCCGGCCTCCACGCCTGCGGTGATGGGGAGGGCCCGCCCGGGTCGGTCGACACCGCTCTCGTCGTTTCCCCCGCCACCCTGCTGATCGCGGTGGGCGACACGGCCCGGCTCGCCGCCCTGCTCGCCACCGGCGCCGGCGATACGGTCGCCCAGGCTGCGGCGTGGACGAGCCGGGACACGGACGTGGCGGCGGTCTCGGCGGATGGGCTCGTGCGCGGTGTCGCCGCCGGGCTGACGCAGGTCGTGGCCGCCGTCGACACGCTGCAGGATTCGGCGGCCGTGACGGTGAGCGCGGGGCCCGTGGCGGTGCCCGGGCTCGCGCTCGTCACCGACCGGCTTGCCGCGCCGCTGTTTCTCACGACCCCGCCCGGCGACCTCACCAGGCTGTTCGTGGTGGAGCAGGGGGGGCTGATCCGCGTGATCCGGAACGACACGCTGCTGGCCACGCCCTTTCTCGACGTCTCCGGCCTCGTGAGCGCGGGCGGCGAGCGGGGCCTGCTCAGCATGGCGTTCCACCCGGACTACCAGACCAACCGGTATTGCTACGTCTCGTATACCGATACGAATGGCGACTCGCGCGTCGTGCGGTACCGCACGAGCGCCAATCCCGAGGTCGCCGATCCGGCCTCGGCTGCCGAGGTCCTCTTCCTGGGCCAGCCCTACGCGAACCACAACGGCGGGCTCGTCGCCTTCGGGCCCGACGGTATGCTCTACATCGGCTTCGGGGACGGGGGATCGGGCGGCGATCCCCAGGGCAACGGACAGAACCGGGGCACCCTGCTCGGCAAGCTCCTGCGGATCGACGTGGACGGCGGCAGCCCGTACGCGATTCCCGCCGACAACCCGTTCGTGGGGGTCACCGGCGTGCGGGGCGAGATCTGGGCGTGGGGGCTGCGGAATCCGTGGCGCTTCTCCTTCGACGCGGCGACGGGCGACCTCTACATCGCCGACGTGGGCCAGTCGGCGCGCGAGGAAGTGGACGTCCAACCGGCCGGCAGCGCGGGTGGAGCCAACTACGGCTGGAACATCATGGAGGGCACCGCGTGCTACGGCGCGGCGAGCTGCGCGCAGGCGGGCCTCACTCGCCCCGTCATCGACTATCCCCACACGGACAACGCCTGCTCGATCACGGGCGGGTACGTCTACCGCGGCCAGGCGCTGCCCGTGCTGCGTGGCCGTTACCTCTACTCGGACTACTGCACGGGCTGGATCCGGAGCTTCACCTACGTCGCGGGGCAGGCCACCGACCCCCGGGACTGGCCCGCCTTGGCGGTTGGCAGCGGCGTCACGTCGTTTGGCGAGGATGGGGGTGGCAACCTCTACATCATGACGCAAAGCGGCAGCCTCTACCGCATAGTGCCACAGTGAGCGGGGCCCCTGCCATGACGTGAGCGCTCGCTCGCGTTCCAAGTGATTGCCGTTCAGTGCCTTTGGTGATCCAACCAGTGTGACGGTCGGGCACGACTCTTCCTTATTGTTGGGTCATGTGGCCGACCCTCTTCGCCGCCGCTCTGGCTTTCCTGCTGGGGGCCCTCGCCGCGTGGCTGGCGCGGGGGCGACGCGCGCGCGCGCGGGGCGGATCGTCGAACGGGAGCGAGGGCGTACTGCTCGAGCAGCTGTTCGAGACCGCGCCGGAGGCGATCGTCCTTGCGGACATCGAGAGCCGTGTGATCCGGACAAACACCGAGTTCACCCGGATGTTCGGCTACACGGCGGACGAGGCGCGCGGGCAGTCGCTCGACGACCTGCTGGCCCCGACGGCGCTGCACGGGGAGGCCGCGGCTGCCACGGCGCGGGTCGCGGCCGGCGGGCGGGTGAGCTTCGAGACGGTGCGCCGCCGCCGGGACGGCACGCCGATCGACGTTTCGGTGCTCGGCACGCCGATCCGGCTCGCCGGCGGGCGGACCGTCGTGTACGGCATCTACCGCGACGTCACGCAGCTCAAGCAGACTCTCGAAGCGCTCCGCTCCTCCGAAGAGAAGTTCTCGCTGGCATTCCGCTCGGCCCCGGGGCCGGCGACGATCAGCAGCGCGGCCGACGGCCGACTGGTCGACGTCAACGACGCGTTCGTCGCGATCATGGGGTACGCGCGGGAGGAGGTGCTGGGGCGCTCGAGCATCACGCTCGGCCTCTGGGCGGAGCCGCGCGAGCGCGACCGCATGATGGCGCGGGTGGAGCGGGACGGGAAGGTGCGGGACTTCGAGTACACGTTCCGCACCAAGACGGGCGCGCTGCGCACCGGCCTGTTCTCGGCGGACCTCGTTCAGCTGCAGGGCGAGCCGTGTCTGCTCGGGCTGACCAACGACATCAGCGAGCGGAAGCATGCCGAGGAGGCGATGCGCGAGAGCGAGGAGCGCGCCCGCACGATTCTCGAGACCATCGAGGACGGTTACTACGAGCTCGATACCGCCGGCAAGCTCACGGCGTGCAACCCCGCGCTGGAGCGGCTGCTGGGCCATCCGGCGAGCCGGCTCGTGGGGTCCGCCTATCGCGAGTTCGTGGACGCGGGGAACGCCGCGCGCGTAGAGCGGGTTTTGAGCGAGGTGTACGCCAGCGGGACGCCGCAGCGGACCGAGTGGGTGATCACGCGGGCCGACGGCCAGTCGCGGGGGGTCGAGGCGTCGGTCGCCCCGGTCCGCGACGGGTCGGGGTGGATCGTCGGCTATCGCGGCATGATGCGCGACGCCACCGAGCGGCTGCGCACCGCGCAGGCGCTGCGCGAGAGCGAGGAGCGCTACGCGCTCGCGGCGCGCGGCTCCAACGACGGGCTGTGGGATTGGGATCTGGCGCGGGGGGCGGTCTACTACTCGGCGCGCTGGAAGGCGATGCTGGGGTACGGGGGCGGCGACGTGGGGGCGACGCTGGAGGACTGGCTCGGCCGCGTGCATCCCGAAGATGTCGAGCGGGTGCGCCGGGAGCTGGACGATCACCTCAGCAGCGCGTCGGACCACTTCGAGAGCGAGCATCGCCTGCTGCACCGGGACGGGAGCTACCGCTGGGCGCTGTGCCGCGGCGTGGCCGAGCGGGATGCCCAGGGTCGCGCGACACGGATGGCCGGCTCGCTCACCGACGTCAGCGACCGGAAGTGGGCGGAGGAGCGCCTGGTCCATGATGCCCTGCACGACACCCTCACCGGCCTGCCCAACCGGGCCCTGTTCACCACGCTGCTCGACCGTGCGGTGATCCGCCTCAAGCGCCGGCGCGACACACGCTTCGCGGTGTTGTTTCTCGACGTGGACCGGTTCAAGAACGTGAACGACAGCCTGGGCCACATGGTCGGGGACCAGTTGCTGGTCGAGGTGGCCCGTCGTCTCGGCGCGTGCGTCCGGCCCGAGGACACGGTGGCGCGGCTCGGGGGCGACGAGTTCACGATTCTGCTCGAGGACATCCACGATTCCGCCGACGCGATCCAGGTGGCGGAACGGATCCAGGCCGAGTTCATCTCCCCGGTGCTCGTGGGCTCGCATGAGGTGTTCACCAGCGCCAGCATCGGCATCGCGCTGAGCGACGTGCACTACCTCCGGCCGGAGGAGGTGCTGCGCGACGCGGACACGGCGATGTACCGCGCCAAGTCGCGCGGGCGGGCGCGGCACGAGGTGTTCGACGCCGACATGCATCGCACGGCGGTTTCGCTGCTCCGGCTCGAGACCGACCTGCGCCGCGCGCTGGAGCGGCACGAGTTCGGGCTGGCGTATCAGCCGGTCGTCTCCGTCGCGACCGGCCGGGTGTCGGGCCTGGAGGCGCTGCTCCGCTGGCACCACCCGGAGCGCGGGCTCGTGTCGCCGCAGGAGTTCATCCGGGTGGCGGAGGAGACCGGGCAGATCGTGCCGATCGGGCAGTGGGTGCTGCGCGAGGCGTGCCGCCAGATGCACGCGTGGCGCGCGGTGACGAACGGCCATCCGGTGGCGGTCAGCGTCAATCTGTCGCCGCGCCAGTTCGGCGATCCGGCGCTGGTCGAAACGGTCGCGGGGGCCCTCGCCGACACCGGCCTCCCCGCTTCGGGGCTGCGGCTCGAGATCACCGAGAGCATCCTGATGGATCACGCCGAAGCGAGCGTCCGGCTCCTGACGCGGCTCAAGGAGCTCGGCGTGCAGGTCGAGGTGGACGACTTCGGGACGGGGTACTCGTCGCTTGGCTATCTGCACCGCTTCCCGCTCGACGCGCTCAAGGTGGACCGCTCGTTCGTCAACCGCGTGGAGGTCGACGCCGAGAACCGCGAGATCGTGCGGACGATCGTGACGCTCGCCCGCAACCTCAGCATGGCGGTGGTCGCCGAGGGCGTGGAGACCGAGGGCCAGCGGGCCTATCTCGAGGGCCTCGGCTGTGACGCGATGCAGGGGTACCTGTTCGCGGGGCCGCTCGAGCCCGGCGGCGTCGAGGCGCTGCTCAAGTCCGGGCGCCGCTGGTGAGAGGGTTCCCCAGGGCATTCTGAAGGACCGGCGCCGGCTCGGAGACTACGCCTGCTGCACACCACCCGGCCGCCACCCTATTATTCGCCATCCATCTCCCCGGCACGAGGGATTCCCATGAAGCGCCTTCTCGGCTTGGTGCTCGCCGTCGTCGTCCTGGGCGGCCCGCTCTCCGCGCAGCAGCGCGCCGCGGTCTCGGGCATCGACAGGCAGTACGTGGATCCGGCGGTGCGGCCGCAGGACGACTTCTTCCGCTCCCTGAACGGGAAGTGGCTCGCGACGTTCGCGATCCCGGCCGATCAGGCGGGCTACGGCTCGTTCCAGCAGCTCGCCGACAGCGTGCAGGGCCAACTCCAGGCGCTGATCGAGGCGGCCGCGCGCGCGTCGAACGCGCCGGGCTCCGACGCGCAGAAGGTCGGCGACTTCTATGCCGCCTACATGAACGCCGCGCGGGCAGATTCGCTCGGCGCCGGGCCGATCGCGGACGAGCTGGCGGCGGTGCGCGCCGTCGCGACCAAGGTCGACCTGCTGCGCCTGATGGCGCGGCTCGCGCGCGACGGCGTGCCCGGCGCGTTCGCGGCGGGCGTGCGCCAGGACGACAAGCAGTCGGACCGCTATGTCGTGAACCTGTCCCAGGGTGGCATCGGCCTGCCGGACGAGTCGTACTACCGGGAGGACACGTTCAAGGGGCTGCGCGACAAGTACGTCGCGCACGTCGAGCGGCTGCTCACCTTGGCGCGGGTGCCCGATCCCGCCGAGGGCGCCCGGAACGTCATGACGCTGGAAACGCGCCTCGCGCGGAGTCACTGGACCCGGGTGCAGAGCCGGGACCGGGACAAGGCGTACACCAAGCTGGACCGCGCGGGCCTCGCCGCGCTGACGCCCGGGCTCGACTGGGCGGCGTACTTCGCGGCCGCGGGCGCCACCGGCGTCACCGAGGTGATCGTGCGGCAGCCGAGCTACTTCACGGCGCTGGCGGGAGCGCTGGATTCCGTGCCGCTCGAGCAGTGGAAGAGCTGGATGACCTGGCACGTCATCCGGCGCTACGCCGACGTGCTGAGCAAGGACTTCGTGGACGCGGACTTCGAGTTCTACGGCCGGACGCTCCAGGGCACCGAGGAGATCCGGCCGCGCTGGAAGCGCGCCGTCCAGCAGCTGAGCGGCGGACTGGGGGGCGGAGGGCTCGGCTTCGCGGTCGGCCGGATGTACGTGGAGCGGTACTTCCCGCCGGAGGCGAAGGCGCGGATGGAGGCGCTCGTCACGAACCTGATCGAGGCGTACCGGCAGAGCATCACGCAGCTCGACTGGATGAGCCCCGAGACCAGGCAGCGGGCGCTCGCCAAGCTGGCCAAGTTCACGCCCAAGATCGGCTACCCCGACACGTGGTGGGACTACTCCACGCTGGCGATCCGGCGCGACGACCTGGTCGGGAACGTGCGCCGGATGGCGGAGTTCGGCTACGCCCGGCAGCTGTCGCGGCTCGGCAAGCCGGTGGATCGCGCCGAGTGGGGCATGACGCCGCAGACGGTGAACGCGTACTACAACGCGTCGATGAACGAGGTCGTCTTCCCGGCCGCGATCCTGCAGCCGCCGTTCTTCAACATGGCGGCGGACGATGCGGTGAATTACGGCGGGATCGGCGCGGTCATCGGGCACGAGATCGGCCACGGATTCGACGACCAGGGAAGCAAGTACGACGGCGACGGGAATCTCACCAGCTGGTGGACGCCGCAGGATCGCGCCGAATTCGAGCAGCGCACCACGATGCTGATCCAGCAGTACAACCAGTTCGAGCCGCTGCCCGGGCAGCACGTCAACGGTGCGCTCACGATCGGCGAGAACATCGGCGACCTGGGCGGGCTCTCGATCGCCTACAAGGCGTACCACCTCGCGCTCGGCGACCGCCAGGCGCCGGTGATCGACGGCCTGACGGGCGACCAGCGGTTCTTCCTGGGGTGGGCGCAGGTGTGGCGGGGCAAGCAGCGCGACCAGGCGCTGCTCAACCAGCTCAAGACCAACCCCCACTCGCCGGCCGAATTCCGCGCGAACGGGACGGTGCGGAACGTGCCGGCCTTCTACACGGCGTTCGACGTGAAGCCGAGCGACAAGATGTATCTGCCGCCGGAGCAGCGCGTGAAGATCTGGTAGGGGCAGAGCGCGGGCGCGGACCCTCCCGTGCAGCCGGTTGCGGCGGAGTGGGAGGGGTCGCGATATTGCAGCCCGCGCGGCGGTATCGTCTAGGGGACTAGGACGCGGCCCTCTCAAGGCTGAAACACGGGTTCGATTCCCGTTACCGCTATTACCTTTCCCTCCGGCAGGCTCGCAGGCCCCATCGTCTAACGGCTAGGACACCACTCTTTCAAGGTGGGAACAGGGGTTCGATTCCCCTTGGGGCCATCTGCCGCCCCTGCCGCCGCTTCTACTGCAGGAACCGCACCCCCACCCACACGTTCCGCCCCGGCGCGTCCACGCCGCTCGCGTGGGTACGGTAGAGCGTGTTGGCCAGGTTCTCGAACCCGAGGCTCGCGCTGAGCAGCGGCGTCACGGCGACGCTCGCGAGCAGGGAATGGACCGCGTAACCGGGCGTGCCGTCGGGCGCGATGCGGGTGTCGGTGAGGTCGCGGCTCGAGAGCCGATTCTGCCGGCCGGCCCACGCCAGCTGGTAGCCGGCCCACCAGCGTCCCGCCGACCCCAGCCACCGCAGCCGCAGCGTGCCGGCGAGCGGCGGGATCTTGGACATCGGCTCGCGCGTCCCGTCGCCCAGTGTCTGCTGGCCGTAGGTGTAGAGCAGGGTGGCGCGGCCTTCGATCCGGTCGACTGCGTGCAGCGCCTCCGCCTCGACGCCCCACAACCGCGCCTCGCCGACGTTCCCGCCCTGGAACACGCGCTCGCCGTCGAGCAGGGTGTCGCCGTGGAAGCTCGCCGGCACGCGGTCGATGAAGTCGTTGATCAGGGTGCGGTACGCCGTGATCGCGGCGCCGGTGCGCCGCGTGCGCACGCGCACGCCCGCCTCGTAGCTCAGGGAGCGCTCGGGCTGCGCGTCGGGGTTGGGGATCACCACGCCGCCCGGCACGGCGCCGATGTTCGTGAGATCGTAGAGGTTGGGCGCGCGGAAGCCCTGGGCGACCCGTGCCACCGCGTCCACGGACTCGGTGACGGAGAGCACCAGGCCGCCCTGCCCGGTGAGCGCGCTCGCGGTGTTCTCGACCAGGCCGCCGAACTCGGTGCCCACCTCGGCCTTCGTGCGAAAGCCGCTCCACCGCCCACCGGCCGACAGACGGAGCCGCGGTAGCACCAGGGTGCTGACCTCGAGAAACGCGCCGGTCCGGTCCATCGTGGCGCCGGTCGGGAACTTGCCGGCGGCGATCAGGCCGGTCGCGGTCTCGCGCACGACGGGTGCAACCGCGCCGGTCACCAGGTTCGTCATCTCGCCGTAGCTGTACAGCCGGTCGTGGTACATCTCGGCGCCCCACGTGAGCGTGATCGCGCGGACACCCGCCACGATCCGGGACTCGCCCACCAGGCTCAGCCCGGGCGTGAACACGTCATCTCGGGTGTAGGTCGTGGCGGCCTCGGGGGCCCCGCCGCGCAGGCGCTGCCGCAGCAGGCCCTCGCGCTGCACCGCCAGGCTGGCCGTCGTGGTGAGGACCCGGAGCAGCTGCGTGCCGGCGTGCCACGCGTAGCGGGCGTAGGCGAGCTGCCGCGTCTGGGGGTCGAACTCGTACCGGGCGTCGGGCCCCGGCGCGGGGCCGCGGAAGTCCACGTACCGGTCGTAGCGGGGGACGCCGTCCATCGCGAAGTGCTGGGCCGCGAGGGTGAGCCGGTGCCGCGTGCTCGGCGCCCACTCGAGCCGCGCGTCCACCCCCGCCGTCGTGAAGCCCGTGGGCCGCTGCGTGCCGACGGCGCCGCCCGCGCGCAGGTCTCCGGCATCCGCCAGCGTCGCGCCGATGCCCAGGCGCAGCGCGCTCGTGCCGTACCCGGTGGAGAGGTGGACCCGTCCCCCCATGTTGGCCGACCGCGCCTCGGCGGTGGCTCCCAGGCTCCAACCGACTCCCACGGCGTGCGGGCGGGTGATCACGTTGATGGCGCCACCCTGCGCGTCCGAGCCGTAGAGCACCGAGGCGGGGCCCCGGATGATCTCGAACCGGTCGATGCTCTCGGGATCGATCGTGGCGAGGTACTGCCCTGGGCCGTCACGATAGGTCCCGTTGTTGAGCGGGATGCCGTCGACGAGGTACAGCACCTGGTTGCCGACCAGGCCGCGCAGCACGACGGCGCCCTGGCCGGCGGACGTCTGCTGGACGTGCACGCCCGTGGCGTTCCGCAGCAGATCCACGGCGATCCGGCCCTCGGCGCGATCGGCGGGCGTGACCGTGTCCACCGACGCGGCCACGGGACTCTCGCCCGCCGGCACCTGTTCGGAGCGGGTGGCCGTGACGACGATGGCCGCCATGCGGAGTGCGGAGTCGGCGCCCTGGCGCAGGGAATCGGGGCGCTGAGCGCCGGCGCGGGAGGACGGGAACGTAACGGCAAGCGCGGCGATTGCCACGCGCACGAATCGAGTCATGGGACCTCCAACCGGCGTAAGGTAGCACCGTGTCCCGCCGCGCGGGGCCGGCGCAGGGTTGAAGCGGGGCCCCGGCCCTGTTAGGTTCACGTCCGCGCGCCGCTAGCTCAATTGGCAGAGCAACTGACTCTTAATCAGTAGGTTGGAGGTTCGATTCCTCCGCGGCGCACTCCGGTCCGTTCCAACCTGCCGTACCTCACCTCTCCCATCACCTTGGTGCCGAGCCGCACGCCGCGGCCGGCGAGCGTTCTCCCGCGGCGGTCCTCGCGGCTTGACTTTAAGTAGCAAAGTACTTTATAGTAGCCGGTCACCCTGCCCCGGACCGGAGGCCCGAATGCCCAGGCGCGCCGCATGGTGGCTCTGCGGAGCCGCTCTCGTCATCGGCCTGGTTGGCGACCAACTCCTGCGACCGGCTCCCTGGGGAGCCGGCGCGGCGGCGTGGCTCCTGCTGTCGATCGGTACCGCCCTCGCTGCCGCCCGCGCCGCCCGGCGGACCGGCCTTCCCGCCCTCACCGCGCTGCTTCTCACGGCGGCGTGCTTCGCCATGTGCCTCGCCTGGCGTGACGCGACCAGCCTCAAGGGCTGGAACGTGCTGGCCTGTTGTGCCGCGCTGACGTTGGGCCTGCTGCAGCTCGGCAACCTGAGGCTCCGCGCCACCGGCCTCGTCGATTACGTCGCCGAGAGCGCGAGCGTCGCCTTCCGGGCCGCCGTCGGACCGATCGTGCTGCTCGGCAGCGACCTGATCGATCGGGCCACCGGCGGACGACCACCCCATGGTAGCATGCGCGCCGTGGTGCTCGGGATCCTGGTCGCGATTCCCATCATCATCGTCTTCGGCGCGCTGCTCGCTTCGGCCGATCCCGTGTTCGAGCGGTTGACGCGATTCCTCGTCGACTGGGACTTCGAGCGACTGCTCTCGCACGTGATCGTGATCGGCATCGTAAGCTGGCTCGCCGCCGGATATCTCCGGAGCGTCGTCGTGGCCGGCCCCGAACGCTCGCGCCCCCTCGTGGCGCTGGGCAGTCCGACGTGGGGTGCGGTCGAGATCGGCATCCCGCTCGCGGCGCTGGCGGTGCTGTTTCTGGCCTTCGTGGTCGTGCAGGCGCGCTACCTGTTCGGCGGGGAGGACCTGATCCGCAGCGCGGTCGGGCTCACGTACGCCGAATACGCGCGACGCGGGTTCTTCGAGTTGGTCACGGTCGCGGGCCTCGTGCTCCCGCTGCTGATGGCGGGCGAGTGGTCGCTGAAGGCAAGTGACCGGTCGGCGGCACGCGTCTTCCGTATCCTCGCCACGCTGATTCTGCTGCTGGTGGGCCTGATCATCGCGTCCGCCGCGATTCGGCTGCGCCTGTACCGTGCCGCGTACGGGCTGACGCAGGACCGGCTCTACGCCGCGGCGGTGATGGTCTGGATCGCGGGTGCACTGGCCTGGTTTGGGACAACGGTGCTCCGCGGTCACCGGAAGCGCTTCGTGTTCGGCGCGATCATCGCCGGCTTCGCGGTCGTCGCGGGGATGAACGTGCTCAACCCGGACGCCGTGATCGCACGAGCCAACCTGCTCCAGGCGAGCCGGGGCCACGAGCTGGACGCGCGCTACCTGGAGCGGCTGAGCGCGGACGCGACACCCGCACTCGCGGCGGCACTGGCCAGTCTCGCGCTCCCCGAGCGCTGTGCCCTCACGCGGCATTTGGCGGAGCAGTACCGAGAACGGCAGCAGTCCGACTGGCGGAGCTGGAGTCTCGGTCGATCCCGGGCGGACGGTGTGTTGGGCGAGGTCAGCGCGGCCCTGGGGGTCTGCGGCGGGACAGCCGTGGGGGAGGGAGACGCTCGCGCACCGAGCGTCGGCGTCCAATAGCGGCACTCCCGGCGACCCGCCGTTCCCAGCGCCGGGGTGTGGCGTGCCTGACCGAACGGGATCGTCCGGGTTGCCGACGTGGCGCGACTCTGTAGGTTCCACCTTCGACGCTTGAGCGGCGCATCGACGACGGACCACGAATCGAGTGCGGGCGGCCTCTTGGCCGCCCGTTCGCGTGTTGGCCGGTGCGACCGCGGGTGCGCGTGAGGTGAGCTATGAAGGTGATCACGCCTGCTTCTTCTGCCTTGGCGTTTCGGCAGCCGGCATGCGCGAGAGGACTATCATCGGCTCACGTGCGAGGTCACGCTTCGCGCAGCGCATAGCGCCCGGCCGCGCTGCCGCTCGCGTTTGCGCCGGGCATGCCCCATTTTAGGGCACCCGCCCCGCGGGGACTGCGCTTCATCCGGAGGTCATTCGTGGCGCCTGCCAAGAAGGGTCCTCGGCCTCGGGCCGCCGGCCGCGCGCGCGGCAAGCGGGAGGGCTGGGGTCCCACCGAGGTGGAGCTGACCGAAAACGAGCGCCTGCTGCAGCAGTCGCAGGCCGTCGCGCGGCTCGGCAGCTACGTGCTCGACGTCCAGACCGGGCGGTGGCGCAGCTCCGTGGTGCTCGACGAGATCTTCGGGATCGACGGGACGCACCCGCACGACGTCGCGGGATGGGTCGCCGTCATCCACCCGGACGCGCGATCCGAGATGCAGCAGTACTTCGAACACGAGGTCCTGGGAAAGCAGCAGCGCTTCGACCGGGAGTATCGGGTCGTCCGGCCGGATGACGGGCGCGAGCGCTGGGTCCATGGTCTGGGCGACCTGGAATGCGACGCGGCGGGTCGGGTGTTGCGGATGTTGGGCACGATCCAGGACATCACGGACCGGAAGCTGCATGAAGCGGCGCTGCGGGAGAGCGAAGACCGGTTCCGTCTGCTGTCGGAGGCCGCCTTCGAGGGCATCGCCGTCATCGACCTGGGGCGAATCGTCGACTGCAACGAGCGCCTGGCCACCATGCACGGCTACGCGCCGCGGGAGTTGATCGGGAAAGCCGTGCTGGACATCGTGGCACCCGAGCACCGGGAGGTCGTGAGCGAGCGTCTCCGGACCGGGGCGGGCGATCGCCACGAGCTGCTGGCGCTCTGCAAGGACGGCTCGGTGTTCCCCGTCGAAGTCCAGGGCCGCGCCCTCACCCATCGGGGCCGGGGTCTCAAGGTGGTCGCCGTCCGGGACATCACCGAGCGCCGGCGGGCCGAGCAGGCGCTGCGCAAGTCCGAGGAGAAGTTCTCCAAGGTCTTCCTCGCGGCCCCGGCGGGGATCTCGGTCAGCGGGCTGGGCGACGGGCGGCTGCTCGAGATCAACCAGGAGTTCTCGCGCCTGTTCGGCCACACGCGGGACGAGGCCATCGGGCGCACGTCGTTCGAGCTGGGTCTCTGGCTCGATTCCGGCGACCGGGGCCGGATCCTCCGGCTGCTCGCGGCGCGGGGGGAGGTGAAGGACCTCGAGCTGCAGCTGCGCGCGAAGGACGGCCGTATCGTCACCCTGCGCTACTCGGCGCAAGCGATCGAGCTCGAAGGCCAGTCGCTGCTGCTCTCGGCCTTCGTCGATATCACGCAGCGGAAGCAGGCGGAAGAGGCGCTGCGGAGGTCACAGGAGCAGTATCAGGCCTTGGTCGGGGGCGTGCGCGACGTGATTTTCGCCATGTCGCCGGACGGGACGCTCGAGGCCCTCAATCCCGCGTTCGCGGAGATCACCGGATGGCCCCGGGAGGAGTGGCTGGGCCGGCCGTTCGTGGGGTTGCTGCATCCGGAGGATGTCCCGGCGGCGGTCGGGCTGTTGCAGCGGGTCCTCCAGGACGAGCCGCGCCCCACCGCCCAGCTCCGCGTGCGTACCAGGGATGGTGGGCATCGGGTCGGCGAGTTTCACACCACCGTACAGCGTCGGGACGGCGCGATCGTCGGGATCCTCGGTATCGTGCGGGACATCACCGACCGCCTCGCCCTCGAAGAGCAGTTCCGCCAGGCGCAGAAGATGGAGGCCGTGGGCCAGCTGGCCGGCGGCGTGGCGCACGACTTCAACAATCTCCTCACGGTGATCAGGAGCTACAGTGACCTGATCCTCGATGGCCTGCCGGCCGAGGACGAGCGCCGCGCGGACATCGAGGAGATTCGCGAGGCGGCGCGGCGCGCCACCGTGTTGACCCGTCAGCTGCTCGCGTTCAGCCGCCGCCAGGTGCTGCAGCCCAGCGTCGTGTCGCTCAACACCGTCGTCACCGGCGCCGAGCGCCTGCTCCGGCGTCTGATCGGCGAGGACGTCACCCTGGTCACCCGGCTCGACCCGACGCTGGGAGCGGTCAAGGCGGACCCGGGGCAGCTCGAGCACGTGATCATGAATCTCGCGGTCAACGCGCGGGATGCGATGCCGGATGGCGGGACCCTGACGGTCGAGACCGTGAACGTCCCGTTGGGGACCGTGGCGCCCGCGGATCTCGTGACCGTCATGCCCCCGGCGGACTACGTGCTGCTGCGCGTCGCCGATACCGGCAGCGGGATGGACGCCGAGACCATGGCCCATCTGTTCGAGCCGTTCTTCACCACCAAGGAGCTCGGGAAGGGCACCGGGCTCGGGCTGGCGACCGTGTATGGCGTCGTCAAGCAGAGCGGCGGCTACATCGCGGTGGAGAGTGAGCCCGGCCGTGGCGCGGCGTTCAGCATCTACCTGCCGCGGGTCCGCGGATCCGCCGAGCTGGGCGAGGCGGGGCCCGACCGGCCCGGATCCCTGGAAGGGAACGAGACGATCCTGCTCGTGGAGGACGAAGGAGCGGTCCGCACGGTGGCGTGTCAGTCGTTGCGCCGACTGGGGTACACGGTTCTTGAGGCGGCCGACGGGGGGGCAGCCATGCTCGTGGCCCGGCGACAGGAAACACCGATCGCGATCCTGGTGACGGACGTCGTCATGCCCGGGATGGACGGCGCCGCGCTGGCGGACCGACTGCGCGCCGACCATCCTGGCCTCAAAGTGCTGCTCATGTCCGGCTACGCGTACGACGTGGCGCTGCAGCAAGCCGCGCTCGAGCCGGGGCTCCACTTCCTGCAGAAGCCGTTCACGCCGGAGGTGCTGGCGCGGAGGGTGCGCGACGTGCTCGATGCGCCCTCTGAGCCGCCGGTGACCTAGCCCCCGGCGCGCCCATACCCGCGCAGCATCACCAGCCGCCCAGCCCGCGGAGGTCCCCGATGCGCAAAGTCCGCTATTCCGTGGCCGCGAGCCTCGATGGGTACATCGCGGGCCCGCATGGCGAATACGACTGGATCGTGATGGATCCGGCCATCGACTTCGCCGCGTTCTTCAAGACGATCGACACCGTGCTCATGGGCCGGCGGACCTTCGAGGTGGTGCTGCAACAGGGCGGCGCCGGCATGCCGGGCATGCGCACGTACGTCTTCTCCCGCACGCTGCGGGCCGACGATCATCCGGGCGTGACGATCGTGACCGAGGGTGCGGCGTCCATCGTGGCGGCGCTGCGTGCCGAGCAGGGGAAAGACATCTGGCTCATGGGCGGCGGCGTGCTGTTCAGGAGCCTGCTCGAGGCCGGTCTCGTCGACACGGTCGAGGTGGGAGTCGTGCCCGTGCTGCTGGGGCAGGGGGTTCCGCTGCTCCCGGGCGGGGACGCCGCCACGCGGCTCGAGCTCACGAAGACGGAGACCTTCCCCAGCGGGATCACGCTGCTCAGGTACGCGGTCCGGCGCGGGGTTGCGCCGAACGCCGCGTAGGTCCGCAGGGAGGGGCATGGCGGCGCGAACACCGATCCTCGGCGCGCTTGCCGCGATGACGGTGGGGTCCCCCGCCGCGGCGCAGCAGTCCACGGGTGCCGTCGTGAAGTCCGAATTCGTCTACGCGCGCGCGCCGTTTCCCTCGGCGCACGCATCGACCATCGTCGAGACGCGCGACGGTCTGGTGGCCGCGTGGTTCGGCGGGACCGAGGAGGGAAACCCCGACGTCGGCATCTGGCTGTCGCGGCAGGATGGCGACCGGTGGTCGGCACCGGTCGAGGTGGCGAGCGGTGCGCAGCCCGACGGCACGCGGTACCCGTGCTGGAACCCCGTGCTGTTCCAGCCGTCGCACGGCCCGCTGCTGCTGTTCTACAAGGTCGGTCCCAGTCCCGCGGCGTGGTGGGGCCTCGTGCGCACGTCGCGGGATAACGGCCGCACTTGGTCGGACGCGGTCAGGCTCCCGCGCGGGATGCTCGGCCCGATCCGCGCCAAGCCGGTCGAGCTGCCGGACGGCAACGTGCTCGCGGGGTCGAGCACGGAGGATGCCGGCTGGGTGGTGCACCTCGAGCGGTTCCGGGGCCCGGGCGACAGCGCGCTGGGACGCGCCGACTGGAGCATCGCGCTCGCGTCACCGGACGCCTGGCGGACGATTGGCCCGCTCAACGACCCGACGGCGTTCGCGGCGATTCAGCCGACGATCCTGGTGCACTCGCCGACGCGGCTCCAGATCCTGTGTCGCAGCCGGCAGGGCGTCATCACCGAGGCATGGTCCCGGGACGGCGGCCGCACCTGGAGCCGGATGACCGCGACCGGGCTGCCGAACCCGAGCGCGGGGATCGACGCCACGCGGCTCGCCGATGGCCGATTCCTCCTGGCATACAATCCGACCAGCCGCGATCGCCAGAAGCTCGCGATCGCGCGCTCGCGCGATGGAACCGTGTGGCGTGACGCCGCCGTGCTGGCGGACTCGGCGGGGGAGTATTCCTATCCGGCGATGATCCAGACGCGCGACGGCCTGGTGCACGTGACGTTCACCTGGAACCGCGAGCGGATCCGCCACGTGGTGCTCGATCCCGCCCGGATCGAGTGACCGCCCCACACCCAGCGCGCGCCGAGGAACACATGCCAACCACGGCGCTCCGACGTTCCTTCATCGCGTTCCACCTGACGCTGGGGATCACCCTGCTGGTCGGGAGCGCCCACACCGCGCTGCACGCCATCGGCGGCGCCGATCTGCCACTCGCCGCCCTGGCGGCCGTCGAGGCGATCGGTGCCGCGCTGTTTCTCTTTCCTGGGACGGTGCGGCCGGGTGGCCTGTTGTTGCTCCTGACGCTCGCCGTCGCGCTCGTCGCGCATGCGGTGCATCGGGAGGCGCGATTCGATCTCCTGGTCTACGCGGCCGGCACCTGGCTCGTGATGGCGGGCGGAGCACGCCTTGCAGGCCGTGACGCCGTGGGGTGATTCCACGAGGCGGAAGGCAGGCCGGGCGGTGCTCCGACAGGTGGAGCACCGCCCGCAGGTCTCAACGGTCTACTGCACCGTCACCGTGCCGTGCATACCCGAGCCCGGGCTGCCGTGGATCGAGCAGTGATAGCTGAACGTGCCCGCCTGGCTGAACGTGCGCTGGTAGGTGCCGCTCGACTGGGTCGCCGACGCCGCCGGTGAGCCGCTATCCCACGTGACGTTGTGCGCGGCGCTGCCAGCCCAGGTCCACGTGACCGTCTCGCCGGCGGTGATGGTGTTGCTCGACGGGTTGAACGAGTTGTCCTGCACCGTAACGCCCGTCCCGTTCGGGCCGGTGCTGCTGCTGCAGCCGACCGTGAGGGCGAGCGCAGCCAAGGTGCAGGCGAGTAGGCGCGTCATGAACATCGCTCCGGTTGAAGGTTCGAGTGTGTGATTCCCCGCGTCATTGCACGGTCACGCTGCCCCGCATCCCGGTCGTCGGCGTACCGTGGATCGAGCAGTAGTACTGGAAGGTCCCGGCGCTCGGGAACGTGACCTGATGCGTGCCCGACGACTTGTCGCCCGAGTTGGTGAACCCGCCGGAAACCCAGGTGACGTTGTGCGTGCCCAGGTTGAAGTTCCACGTCACCGTGCCACCCGCCGCGACCGTGGCGCTGGGCGGCGTGAACTGGAAGTTCGTGACGTCGACGCTCGCGGTGGTCGCGACGGCGTTGGCCGTGGCGGCGAACAGTGTGTTGATCGCCGCGTTCGCCTGCAGCTCCGCGCGCACCTCGTTCGCGCCCGCCGCCGCTCCGGCGGTGTACGTGTTGCTGGCCTGCCCCTGGGCGTTGGTCGTGCTCGTGGCCGAGCCCAGGGTGCCGCCACCCTGCGTCACGGTCCAGCTCACGACGACGTTTGGGATCGCCTGATTCGCGGCGTTCGCCACGCGGACCACCAGCGGGTTCGGCAGCGCGTTGCCCACCGTGGCCGACTGATTGTTGCCGCTCACGATCGACATCACCGCCGGAGTGGCGTCCTGCGCCGTGGCGTTGAACGTCGTGTTGATGCTGGTGTTGGCCTGGACCGCGGCCTGCACCTGGTTCGCCCCCACGGAGGCGCCGACCGTGTAGCTGTTGGTGGCCTGGCCCTGCGCGTTCGTCGTGCTCGTGGCGGAGCCGAGCGCGCCGCCGCCCTGCACGACGGTCCAGCTCACCGTGACGTTCTGGAGCACCTGGTTCGCGGCGTTCGCCACCCTGACCACGAGCTGGCTGCCCAGCGGCTCGCCCGCAAAGGCCGACTGATTGTCACCGCTCACCACCGTGATGACCGCCGGGGTGTTGTCGATCACCGCCGAGGCGGTGGCCCCGAACGTCGCCGTCAGACTCGCGGCACCTTGGACGGTGCCCCGCACCTGATTGGCAACGGCGGTCGCGCCGACGGTGTAGGTCACCTGGGCTTGACCCTGCGCGTCGGTCGTGCTGGAGGCGCTCCCCAGCGTTCCACCGCCCGCCAGGACAGACCAGGTGACGGTGATCCCGCTCAACGCGCCGCCCGCGGCGTTCGTCACGCGGACCACCAGGGGGCTCCCCAGCGCCGTCCCCACCTGGGCGGTCTGGTTGTTGCCGCTCACGATCACGACCGCGGCGGGGGTGGTATCCGGTCCCGTGCCGCCATCGCCACAGCCTTGGGTGACGATCCCGAGCATGACCACAGGGGCGAGGATGCTGAGTCCGGCATGACGCGACAGTGCCATGAGCCCTCCCTCAGGTGAAATCCAGACAAACAGACTCCCATATACACAGAGGCGAGAACACGGGACCCGCCTGGGAGGTTCCCGGGTCTGCTCCCCAGGCCGTGGCGGGATGGCGGGAACGGCGTCCGGGAACCCGGGAGGCGGGACTGCTGTTACCCCGGGAACGCAGGTGTCCGGGTGTCGGCCGAACCGGCCGGGGAGGGTGGCGTGCGACGAACGGTGTGCGTGCTGCTGGTGGCGAGTGGGGTGGTGGCCTGTGTCGGTGATGGGACGGGGCTGGACCCGGATGGCAATCCGATCGGGTCGGGCGGCCCGCCCGATTCGATCTCGCTCGCCCGGGACGTCCAGCCGATCTTCACGGCGAACTGCGCGCTCTCCGGCTGTCATGCGGGGAGTGCCCCGGTGCTCGGCCAGAATCTGAGCGCCGGGCTCGCGTACGCCAGCATCGTGAACGTGCCCGCCCAGGAAGCGCCCGGCTTCTTCCGAGTGCGTCCGTCGCTGCCCGACTCGAGCTACCTGGTGCACAAGATCGAGGGCACGCCCGGCGAGCTGGGCGGCTCCGGGGGCCGGATGCCGCTGGGGGCTCCCCCGCTCAGCGACGCGGAGATCGCCACGATTCGCGCCTGGATCGCGGCTGGCGCCCCCAACAACTGAGCGAGGCTCACATGCGATTCCCCGTCGGAGTGGTGCTGGGCGCGGTCGCCTTCGTCACGATCGTCACGCCAGCGGTCGCCGAGCCGTACCTGTCGGTGCGGACCGGCCTCAAGTGCTCCCAGTGCCACACCAACGTCACGGGCGGCGGTAACCGCACCGACTACGGCGCGATCTTCGCCCAGACGCAGCTGCCGATGCGGCCGGCCGGGGCGATCGTTCGGAAGACGCTGAGCGACTTTCTCAGCATCGGGTGGGACCTGCGGCTCGACGGGTCCGGGACGTTCAAGGCCGCGACGCCGCAGACCGCGCTCGAGCTCGAGGAGGCGCAGCTCTACGTGGCGGCGCGCCTGCTCGAAGACCGCCTCACGCTGTACATCGATCAGACCGTCGGGCCGGACCGCGCGGTCGCGCGCGAGGCGTTCGGCATGGTGCGCCGGCTCCCGGGGAACGGCTACGCCAAGGCGGGCAAGTTCCTGCTCCCCTACGGGCTCCGCCTCCCGGACAACGCCGAGTTCGTGCGGGAGCGCACGGGGTTCACCTACTACACGCCGGACCAGGGGGTGGAGGTGGGCTTCGAGCCGGGCCCCCTGACCGTGTCCGTCGCGCTCACCAACGGCTCGGTGGGCGCGGCCGAGAGCGACAACGGCAAGCAGATCACGTCCAGCGCCGCGGTGATCTTCCGGCGCTGGCGTCTGGGCGCGTCGGCGTCGCGCAACAGCACGGCAAGCAGCCGGCGCGACGCGGTGGGCTCGTTTGGCGGGGTCGCGCTGGGCCCGCTGGCGCTGCTGGGCGAGGTCGACTGGGTGCGGGACACGCCGGTGCAGGGCGATACCGTGCGGCAGCTCGCCGCCTACGCGGAGGCGGACTGGCTGGTGCGGCGCGGGCTCAACGCGAAGGTCACCTACGGGTACCTCGACAAGAACCTCGACGTCCCCGAAGATCAGAAGGTCCGCGCGCGGTTCGGGCTCGAGTTCTTCCCGGTGGCCTTCGTGCGGCTCGCGGGGTTCTACACGCTGCTGGCCGACATTCCCCAGGCGACCACGGATCTCGACCGCTGGAGCCTGGAGGCCCACCTGCTGTTCTGACCCCGAGGCAGCCGCCGAGCCCGGCTGCGGCCGGGCTCGGCGGCTGCGGAGGCCTCCTTCCGGGAACAGCCTTGCAGGCTCCCATTCCAGTGGTAGGTTTTGTCCCGAGGCGCGTACCGCAGCCCGACAGCCCGGTAACCTCGAGACCCGCGGGTGCAAGGATGACCGTCCGAATCGTGCCTGTTGTGTCGCGTAGCGATCTGCGGCGATTCATGTATCTGCCCGAGGTGCTCCACCGCGACCACCCGCTCTGGATGCCGCCGATCTACTGGGACGAGCGCCAGTGGTTCAACCCGAAGAAGAACCTCGCGTTCCGGTACTGCGATGCCACGATGGCGCTCGCCTGGCGGGACGGCGCGCCGGTCGGCCGCGTGATGGGGATCATCAACCGCCGCCACAACGAGAAGATGAACGAGCGGAACGTGCGCTTCTCGTGCCTCGAGTCCGGCGAGGATCCCGAGGTGTTCCACGCGCTGCTCGGCTACGTCGAAGAGTGGGGGCGTACCCAGGGGATGACCAAGAGCGTGGGGCCGCTCGGCTTCAACGACCAGGATCCCGAGGGGTTTCAGATCGAAGGGTTCGAGCACCCGCCCACGATCGTGACCTACTACAACTTCCCGTTCGTGCCGCGGTTCCTCGAGGTGGAAGGGTACACGAAGGAGGTGGACTACTTCGTCTACCACGTCCCGGTGATGGCGGAGGTCCCGCCGCTGATGGGCAAGGTGGCGGAGCGCGTCGAGCGCCGCGGCTTTCGCGAGGTGGGGCTCAAGAACAAGCGGGAGGCGCGGCGCTACATCCTGCCGGTCCTCGGTCTGATGAACGCCACGTTCGTCGGCGTGTACGGCTATTCGCCGCTCGACGACGAGGAGATGCGGGCCCTGGCGGACAAGTTCGTGCCGCTGCTCGACGTGCGGTTCGTCAAGGTGGTGGAGAAGGACAGCGAAGTCGTCGGGTTCATGATCGGCATTCCCAACCTCTACGAGGGGATCGTCAAGGCACGCGGCCGCCTGTTCCCGTTCGGCTTCATCCACGTGCTCCGGGCCGGCAAGCGCGCCAAGCAGCTCGACCTGCTGCTCGGCGGTATCAAGGAAGAACACCGGGGACGGGGTGTGGACATGCTGATGGGCCGCGAGATGCTGCGCTCGGCGCACGCGGCCGGATTCACCGTGTTCGATACCCACCACGAGCTCGAGAGCAACACGCTCGTTCGGGCCGAGATGGAGCGGTGGGGGGCGAAGCTGGTCAAGAAGTACCGGGTGTATCAGAAGCCGCTCTGACGTGGCGGGCTGAGCCGTCCCGCGGCCTGGCGGGCGCGTCCGGCTCGCTCGTGCCCGGACCCTCCTGGCTCGCGGCGCTCGTCTCGATCGGTCTCATGGTGTGGTTTGCGGCGGGCCTGGCGGGCCTGTGCCGGAGCCCCGGGTGGTCATCCCCGGGCTGAAGCAGCTGGGGAGCGCCGTCGCGGGCAACCCGGCCGGCGCGATGCGCTACGCGTTCGGCGTGGTGAACGGGCTGCTGCCGTGCGGGCTGGTCTACGCGGCGCTGAGCGTGCCGGTGGCGCTCGGGCGGCCGGCGGAAGGCGCGCTCGCGATGCTCGCGTTCGGGGCGGGGACCCTGCCGGCCCTCTCCGCGGTGGCCCTCGGCGTGCGACGCGTCGTGGCGCGGGACATCCGGTTCCGCCGGCTGATGGCGGCCGCCGTGCTCGCCGCGGGCCTGTGGTCCGTCGCCATGCGGCAGGGGATCGTGGGATCGCACCGGATGCCGGCGCATGGGGAACAGCACCAGATGACGCCCGCACCGGACGCCGGGGCGCACCAGGAGCACTAGTGCGGGGCGTGGCGCCGTCGAGCGCCGCACGACCCGAACCGCAGGAGTCACCGATGCTCCAGACGCTTGAGCTTCAGGCGGGCAAGATCGTTCCCTCGTCCTCCGAGTCCGCGCCGATCCTGGTGGCCCTCAACCCGGACTCCGCCGAGAAGCGCTACCTCGTGGAAACGCTGCGGGTGGACGAGCACACGCTGAACTCGGCGCTCGATCCCGACGAGGTGTCCCGCCTGGAATTCGAGCCCGAGCACCTCGCGGTCGTGTTCAAGCGCCCCAAGACGTACCGCGCGGAGGACGACCTGGTGTTCAGGGTCCTGTCCACCGGGCTGTTCCTGTTCAAGGAGCGCCTGGTCGTCGTGCTGTCCGACGAGGTCCCGCTGTTCGAAGGGAAGCCGCTCGCGGCCGCCGCCGGACCGGCGGACCTGCTGCTGCGGGTCCTGTCCTCCACGATCGCGCACTTCCTCGGGCACCTGCGCACCATCACGATGATCTCCGATCAGGTGGAGGCGAAGATCAACCGCTCCATGGAGAACAAGCATCTGCTCAACCTGTTCACCCTGGAGAAGAGCCTGGTGTACTACTTGAACGCGCTCAACGCCAACGCGGTGGTGATCGAGAAGCTGCGGAACAACGCGCCGCGCACCGGCTTCACCCCGGAGCAGCAGGAGCTGCTCGAGGACCTGGCGATCGAGAACCAGCAGTGCTACCGCCAGGCGGAGATCTACTCGAACATTCTCTCCAGCCTGATGGACGCGCGGGCGTCGATCGTGAGCAACAACCTGAACCAGCTCATCAAGACGCTCACGATCATCACGATCGGGATCATGCTGCCGACCCTGGTGGTGAGCGCCTTCTCGATGAACGTCACGATCCCGCTCCAGCGCCATCCGTACGCATTCTGGATCATCATGCTGTTCGCTCTGATCTCGGCGTTCGCCGTGGGGACCGTCTGGCGCTGGAAGAAGTGGTAGGGCGCGCGATCGTCACGCCCCGGGCGTGCGGCGCGTCCCTTCCGCCATGAGGGCGGCGAAGCCGGCGGCATCCTGGCCGGCCACCGCGCCCGCCAGCCGGTCGAGCGCGGCGCGCAGGCGGGCCACCGCCGCCGCCGCGTGCGGGTTGGCGGCCTGGATCTCGTAGTAGACCGCCGGACTCTCCCGCACCACACCCGCCGCGATCCGCTCCAGCGCCTGGAACGTCGTGCTCCGCACCGGATGGTCGTCCGCGGGGAGCGCCAGGGAGAACCCGATGGCCGTGGCGTGCGCCAGGGCCAGGAGGTCGGCCATGACGCGGTCGTGCTCGGCGAGCGGCAGCCGCACGAGGCGCGCGGTCGTGGGCGCGAACAGCGCTTCCACGAGGGCCCGCGCCTCCGCGTCGCCGGTGTCGCAGACGACCACGTCGGTATCGCGCAGCAGCACCGTGCCCGGCCCGAACATCGGGTGGATGGAGGCGACCCCGGCGCCCGCCGCGCGGAGCCGCGCGATCGGCGTTACGATGGGCGTCTTGATGCTCGCGATGTCGCAGACCACCCCGCGCGGCGGCGCGCTGCACCACGCGTCATACAGGTCCGCGGTCACGCGCGGGGGCGTGGCGCACAGCACGAGGTCGGCCTCGGCGAGGCTCGAGCGCCCGCGCTCGTTCTCGAGCGCCGATGCCGCGGGGTCGACGATCGCCGTGCGGTAGCCCAGGGCGGCGAGGAACTCCGCGAACCAGGCGCCCATCCGCCCGGCGCCGCCGACCACGACCGCGCGTTTCCCGGTGCCCACCGCGGCGCCCCGCACCCGATCTGCCTCCTGCGCCGTCACGGACGCGCGAATCAACCCGGCCAGCAGATCCTCGGCCACGGGCTCGGCGAGCCCGACCTGCCGCGCCGCCGCCCGGGCGCGATCGAGCACGACCCGCTCCTGGGCGTAGTCCACCGTCGGCAGGCCGTCACGCAGCTTGGCCTCGCCCACGGCGCGGCCGATGCGAATGCGTTCCGCGGCGAGCGCCAGCAACTCGGCGTCGATCTCACCGAGCCGCCGGCGCAGATCGGCGACGTTGTCAGAACCGGTCATGACCGCTCCACGCGGAGGTACTGGGGAAGAGGGGGGACTCCCCAAGTCTCGGCAGCGGGGCGCGATCTCCGCAAGCGAACGACGCCCTGCGGCGCGGCGTCAGCACCCGATCCGCACCGCGAAACCGAGGCTCCGGGACGCGCATGGGATGCCCTCATCGGAGCGTTGGTGCCGGGACGCTGGCGCAGGGGCGTCAAGTGGGCGTCAAGCGCCGGCCGGCCGGTTGCCGCACGCCCGACCCGGGCGGAGATTCCCAGCGGCCCCGCGGGGCGGCCGTCCAGAGGGCGGTCAGCTCCCCGCGACCCCGAGGACCGAGGGAGGATGCCATGCCGCTGCGACGCGCCGTGTTCCCGCCGTGCCTCGCGCTCCTCGCGGCCTGTGCCGCGCAGCCGCCGCAACCGACCGCGCAGCCGGCTGCCGCGGTCGCGTATCTCGACCCCGACCAGCCGCTCGAAGCGCGGGTGAAGGACCTGATTGGCCGCATGACGCTCGCGGAGAAGGTCTCGCAGCTACAGTACACCTCGGCGGAGATCCCGCGGCTCGGCATCCCGGCATACAACTGGTGGAACGAGGCGCTCCACGGCGTGGCGCGGGCCGGCCGCGCCACGGTGTTCCCGCAGGCGATCGGCTTGGCCGCGACCTGGGACACGGACCTGCTGCACCGTGTGGCCACGGTGATCTCGGACGAGGCGCGCGCCAAGCACCACGAGGCCGCGCGCCAGGGCCGGCGCGGGATCTACGAGGGGCTCACGTTCTGGTCGCCCAACATCAACATCTTCCGCGATCCGCGCTGGGGCCGCGGCATGGAGACGTACGGCGAGGACCCGTACCTCGCCGGCCGGCTGGCCGTGGCGTTCGTGAAGGGCATGCAGGGCGACGACCCGCGCTACCTCAAGACGGTAGCCACGCCGAAGCACTACGCCGTGCACAGCGGTCCCGAGCCGGAGCGCCACAGCTTCGACGCCGTGGTGGACGAGCGGGATCTCCGCGAGACCTACCTGCCGCACTTCGAGATGGCGGTGGTGGAAGGCGGCGCGGGGTCGGTGATGTGCGCGTACAACCGGGTGCTCGGGCAGCCGGCCTGCGCGAGCCCGCTGCTACTCCACGACATCCTGCGCGGCGAGTGGGGATTCGGCGGCTACGTCGTGTCCGACTGCTGGGCGATCACCGACATCTCCCAGGGTCACAAGATGGTGGCCACGGAGGCCGAGGCCGCCGCGCTGGCCCTGAAGGCCGGGACCGATCTCTCCTGCGGGCCCGAGTACGCGAGTCTCACGCAGGCGGTCGCGCAGGGCCTCGTCACCACGGCGCAGGTGGACACGGCGCTCGCCCGCCTGCTCCGCGCGCGTTTCCGGCTCGGCATGTTCGACCCGCCGGCGCGCGTACCGTACGCCGCGATTCCCGCGAGCGTCAACGACGCGCCGGCGCACCGTATGCTGGCGCGGGAAGCGGCGCGCAAGGCGATCGTGCTGCTCAAGAACGCGGGCGGGCTGCTGCCGCTCCGCAAGGACCTGGGCACCGTGGCCGTGATCGGTCCCAACGCCGCCGACGTGGACGTGCTGCTGGGGAACTACAACGGCATCCCCACGGACCCCGTCACGCCGCTCTTGGGGCTCCGCCGCGCGGTCGCGCCCGGAACCCGCGTGCTCTACGCCCGGGGCAGCGACGTCGCGCCCAACACCCCGTCGTTCGAGGTCGTGCCGGCCGGCGCGCTCGCGCTCACCGGGCAGTACTTCGCCAACCACGACTTCACGGGGGCGCCGTTCGCGACCCGCGCCGACAGTGCGCTCGACTTCACGTGGTGGGACGCGGCGCCGCTCTTGGGCATGCCCGCCGACAGCTTCTCGGTCCGCTGGACGGGCCGGCTTACGCCGCCGGTTTCGGGACGCTACGCGCTCGGCCTCCGGGCGTTCGGTGCCGTGCGCCTGTTGCTCGACGATTCCCTGCTGGTCGAGTTCTCCGATCGGCACGTCGTGCTCACCCAGTGGGCGACCGTCGACCTCGCGGCCGGCGTGCCGCACGCGCTCCGAGTCGAATACCAGGACCGGCGGGCCGACGCCCAAGTCCAGCTCGTCTGGGCCAGGCCGGATTCCGGCCTGCGGTCGGACGCGCTCGCCGCCGCCCGCGCGGCGGATGTCGTCGTCATGGTGCTGGGGCTCTCGCCCCGGCTCGAGGGGGAGGAGATGCCGGTCGAGGTGCCCGGCTTCCTCGGGGGTGACCGGGTGGACCTCGGCCTGCCCGGACCGCAGGAGGACCTGCTCCGCGCGGTCGTGGCGACGGGGAAGCCCGTGGTGCTGGTGCTGTTGAACGGCAGCGCGCTGGCGATCAACTGGGCGGTCGAGCACGTGCCGGCAATCGTCGAGGCGTGGTATCCCGGCCAGGCGGCGGGCACGGCGCTCGCAGACGTGCTGTTCGGCGACGAGAATCCGGCGGGGCGGCTCCCGGTCACGGTCTACCGCTCCGTTGAACAGCTCCCGCCGTTCACCGACTACCGCATGCAGGGGCGGACATACCGCTACTTCACCGGCGAGCCGCTGTTTCCGTTCGGCTACGGCCTGAGCTACACGGCGTTCGCCTATCGCGACCTGCGGGTGCCGGCGGCGGTGCGGGCCGGCGACAGCGTGTTGATCTCGGTCGAGGTTGCGAACACGGGGACCCGCGCTGGCGAGGAGGTCGTCCAGCTGTACGTCACCGACCTCGCGGCGTCCGTGCCGGTCCCGATCCGGGCGCTCGCGGGGTTCCGCCGCATCCATCTCGAGGCCGGCGAGCGCCGGCGCGTGGCCTTCGCGCTCGCGCCGCGACAGCTGTCGGTGATCGACACCGCCAATCGGCGTGTGATCGAGCCGGGGGCGTTCGCCATCAGCGTGGGAGGCAAGCAGCCCGGGTTCCGCGGTCTCGCCGACGCCGCGACGACGGGGGTCGTGAGCGATACCGTCGCCGTCACCGGCCCGCACCCCGTCCCGGGGCGCTGACCGCAAAGCCCCGAGGACGGCCGTGCCTCCGCGCCCATTGCGCCCGGTGGGACGCGCGGGCCACCTTTGCTGGACCATCAGCCGGCGCGGGTCGCATGGCGGATTTCTACCAAACCGGCATCATCACGACGCTGCACCGCCTCGGCGAGATGCGGCTCGATCTGTTGGAGGCCGAGCTGGTCGAGTTCGCGGCGACGCGGCCGCTCACGCTGATCATCCCATCGCTCGCCTCCGAGATGGACGGCCCGGCCCTGGGCGGCATCGTCCGCGAGCTCGGCGGCGTCCCCTATCTGCATCGCATTCTCATCGGCCTCGACGCGGCGACACGCACCGACTTCGAGCGGGCCCGGACGTTCTTCGGCGTGCTGCCGCAGCCCGTCGACATCCTGTGGCGCGACGGCGACCGGATTCAGGCGCTGAACCGCGAGCTCGAGGCGGCGGGCATCTTCACGGGCACCCCGGGCAAGGGGCGCCTGGTGTGGATGGCGCTCGGCTGCGTCCTCGCGGACCCGGCGTGCCGGACGGTGGCGCTGCACGACGCGGACATCGTGAGCTACCGGCGCGACCTGCTGGCGCGGCTCTGCTATCCGGTGATGAACCCGTCGCTTGGCTACGAGTACGCCAAGGGGTACTACGCCCGCCTGACGGATCGCATGTACGGGCGCGTCGCCCGGCTGTTCGTCACGCCGCTGCTCCGCACGCTGCTCAAGATCGTGGGGTACCACCCCTTGCTCGTGTTCCTCGACTCGTTCCGCTACCCGCTCGCGGGCGAGTTCGCGATGGACGAAGACGTCGCCCGCGTCATGCGCGTGCCGTGCGACTGGGGACTCGAGATCAGCATGCTGGCGGAAGTCCACCGCAACATCGCCACGCGGCGCGTGTGCGAGGTGGACATCGCCGACGCCTACGAGCACAAGCACAAGTCGCTCGAGATGGACTGGCCGGGATCGGGCCTGTTCAAGATGGCCGTCGACATCGCCAAGTCCCTGTTCTGCACGCTCGCGCAGGAGGGGATCGAGATCTCCGAGGGGTTCTTCCGCAGCGTGCGCGCCGCCTATCTCCGCATGGGGCAGGATCAGGTGCGCCGCTACGCCGACGATGCGGCGATCAACCATCTGCAGTTCGACCGCCACGCCGAGGGGACGGCGGTCGAGATCTTCGCCAAGGCGATCGAGCTGGCCGCCAAGGACGTCTACGAAGACCCGCTGGGCGACCCGCCGATGCCGCAGTGGGCGCGCGTGACGTCGGCGCTGCCCGACTTTCTGGACGAGCTGCGAGAGGCGGTTGCCGCCGACAACCGCTGAGGCCGCGACCCGGCGCCCGCTCGCCGTCATCACGGACCTCGACGGCTGCCTGCTCGACGCGCGGACGTACGACTGCGGGCCGGCGCGTCAGACGCTCCGCCGGCTGCGCCGCGCCGGCGTACCGCTCGTCCTGTGCACCAGCAAGACGCGGCGCGAGGTGGCCCATCTGTTTCATCGGCTGGGCGGGCCGCACGTGGCCGTGGTGGAGGATGGGGGCGGGCTGCTGCTGCCCCCGGGGGTGGTGCCGCGCGCGGCGGCGGCGGGTGCGCGCCGCACGCGCCACGGCCGACTCGTCGCGCTGAGCGCGCCGTACGCGCGGGTCCGCCGGGTGTTCGCCGAGCTCCGGCGACGGAGCGGGGACGCGGTGGTGGGGTTCGGCGACCTGGAGGTCGCGGACATCGCGCGGCTTGCCGAGCTGCCGCTGGCGGCCGCCCGGCGCGCGGCGAGCCGGGAGTTCGACGAGCCGTTCGTCATCACGCGCGCGCCCCGCCGGGTTCTGGCCCTCCTCAACCGGCTCGCCGCGCGGCACGGGCTGGCGGTAACGCGCGGCGGGCGATTCCACCACCTCCACGGCGACACCGACAAGGGGCGGGCCACGCTGCTCGTCCGCCGGCTGCTGGAGCAAGCGGGCGGCCCCGTCACGCTGGTCGCGCTCGGCGACAGCGCGCTCGACGCGCCGATGCTCGCCGTGGCCGACGTGCCGATCATCGTGCCGCGTCCCGACGGCCGCCCCGATCCCGTGTTGCGCCGCCGGGTGCCGCGCGCCCGCGTGGCGCCGGCGCCGGGCCCGGCGGGCTGGGCCGCCGCGGTGAGCCGTCTGCTCGACCCGTAGCCCACGGTGCGGCTCTCCGCGATCGACCTCACCGTGCTGGTCGCCTACGTCGCGGCGATCTTCGGGATGTCGTTTGCGTTCGCCAGGCGGCAGCGGAGCGGCAGCGACTACTTCCTCGCGGGCCGCCGCATGGGTACGGCCCCGCTCGCCGCCTCCATCCTGGCGAACCAGGCGAGTGCGGTGAGCCTGGTCGGCGCGCCGGCGTTCGTGGCGCTCCGGGCCGGCGGCGGGCTGGTATGGCTGCAGTACGAGCTGGGCGTGCCGCTCGCGATGCTCGCGGCGGTGTTCCTGCTGCTCCCGACATTGCGCGCCGTCCCGGGGTCGTCGATCTACGCGTTCGCCGAGCATCGCTTCGGGCCGGGCACGCGGCGTGCCCTCGCCGGCGCGTTCCTCCTCTCGCGCGGCCTCTCGCTCGGGGTCATCCTCTACGCGTCGGCCCTGGTGCTCGCCGAAACCCTCGGCTGGTCGATCGACGCCGCCCTCCTCGCGGTCGGGCTCACGTCGGTCGCCTACACATCGCTCGGCGGTATCGTCGCCGACATCTGGAGCGACGTCCTGCAGCTGGTACTCCTCTGGGGCGGCACGCTGGTCGCCGCGCTGTACGTGCTCGCACGCATCGGCCTGCACCCGCTGAGCGCCATCCCCGCCGCGCGGACGCATACGCTGGTGATGGGCTCGCTCGGCCTGGGGGACGGCAACACGTTCGCCTTCTGGCCGATGCTGATTGGCGGGTTCTTCCTGTACCTGTCGTACTACGGCTGCGACCAGAGCCAGGCGCAGCGCCTGCTCACGGCGCGGGACGACACGCAGGCGCGGTGGGCGCTCGTGTTCAACGGCCTACTGCGGTTCCCGCTCGTGCTGACGTACTGCCTGTTCGGGCTGCTGCTCGCCGGGCTGCTCGCCGTCGATCCGGCGCTGGCGGAGGCGATGCGCGGCCGCCCGCTCGACGCGCTCGTGCCGGTCTTCATCACCACCTATCTGCCGCAGGGCCTCCGGGGCCTGCTGCTCGCGGCGATCCTGGCCGCCGCGATGTCGTCGATCGATTCCGCGCTCAATTCCCTGGCGGCGGTGACGCTCGAGGACGTCTTCGGGATGAGCCCGGAGCGTCAGCGCCCGTGGGTCGGGCGCCTCACGTCGTTGCTCTGGGGGCTGTTCGCGGTGGCGTCCGGGATGGTGGCCGCGCGGAGCGGCGGGGGCGTGCTCGAGCTGGTGAATCAGGTGGGCTCCGCCTTCTACGGGCCGGTGTTGGCCGTGTTCGTCCTCGGCGTCGTGACACGGCGCGTGACGGGGGGCGCGGCGGTGAGCGGTCTGGCCGCGGGGCTCGCCGCGAACCTGCTGCTCGCCCGCTTCGCGCCCGGCGTGTCCTGGCTGTGGTGGAATCCGGCGGGCTTCCTCGTGGCGAGCGGCGTCGCCGCCGGCGTGAGCGGGGGCCGGCTCGTGCTGCGGAACCCCGGCCCGCGACCGCGCGAGACCTGGCTCCTGGGCGGCGCGTTCCTGGCGATGCTCGTCATCCTCGCGGTGCTTCCCCTGCTCATCGCGGCGGTCGTCACCATCCCCTGATCCCGCCAGGGACGTCACGACCTCTGCGGCCTCCGCGGTGCGTCGTGTTCCCACCGCCACGGCATGCGTTCCACCGCCGGACCGCGACGTCGCCCTCACGCGCTGCTACAGGTGCGAGATGTCGCCCAGATGGTCGCGCTCCGGCGCGGTCATCTGGCGTTCGAGCACCGAGCGGGCGAGGTCCCGGGCGGCGTAGCCGAACGCCAGGGCGGCGGCGAGGCCCACCGAGCCGAGCGCCACGGTGAACGTGGCCAGCACGATGGAGCGTCCGATCCCGGCCTGCTCGAGCGCCACGGCGACCGTGAAGAGCAGGGCGAGCACCTGGACGGTGGTGGCGAGGATGCGCGCGCGCGGCAGCCCGGCGTTCACGGCCGCGAGCAGCACCGCGCGGTGCAGGAACGCCGCGGCCAGATAGCCCAGCACCAGGATGACCAGGGCGGCGATCACTTGGGGAACGAACAGGAACACGCGCGAGATCAGGTCGTTCATCGGCTCAACGTTGAGCGCCGCGAGCGAGAACATCAGGAACAGGAACACGATGAGCCAATAGGCCAGCCGGGCGGCCGCCGCGGACGGCGGGCGGCCGATGCCGGCGGTGCGCAGCAGCCCCGTGATGCCCTGGCGCTCGCACATCTGATCGAACCGGACGAGGCGCAGCAGCAGGCGCAGCAGGACGCGCACCGCCAGGGCGACCAGGACCCCCAGCGCCAGGACGACGAGCATCGCGAGGAGGTTGTTCAGCAGGAAGCCGAGCGCCTCGTGCGCAAAGCGGCGCAGCGGCTCGAGGACGGTGTCGTTCCAGAATGAAGTCTGCATCGGGGGCCCCTTCCTCAGGTGACGGCCGCTAGCGGGCGCGCCAGCGCTCCTGCAGGTACGGTTTCATGGATTCAAACAGGCCGCAGAGGCGCTCGATCTCGTCTTCGACCTCGTCGCCCGTGCTGGCGGAGGTCTGGAGCACGAACGCGGCGGTGCGGCCGAGGTAGAGCGGAATCATCGCCTTGAGCAGATGGTCGCGTGGGAGCGTGTGGTGATGGTAGCTCGCCGCCGATTCGTACACCACCCGCACCCACAGCGCGGGCGGGAAGTCGAACTGCTCGGCGGGTCGCTCGGCAGCCGCCCGCAGCGCATCGCACGTCTCGGCGCTCAGCATGCGGTGCAGGACCGGCATCAGGTCGGCGACTCCCTGGTGGAACAGGCCGATCATCCGCTCGGTGTTCACGCCGACCGGCTCGACGCCCACGGTGTAGCGGAACCCGAACGTCGGCACGTCCGCGCTGCCGCTGACGTCCTTCCAGGCGTGGTGGTACGTCTCCATCTGGTCGAACACGGTGCCCACGACCTGCGTGAACATCGCGCTCAGGTCCGACCCCGGGTCCTTGGCGTCGTGGATCTTGGCCCCGAGGTACGACTGGCACACCCGGAAGCCGTTGGCGAGCGCCATCGACGTCATCCAGATGTCGATGCCATAGCGCGCGATGTCCGTGTCCCACGCGCCGTCCGCCAGGAGCCGGATGGCGAACGGGCCGGAGAAGCCGAAGTCGCCGCCGATCGGCTGCCGGACCCGCTGCCCGTACAGCGCCCGGGTCAGGGGGTAGACGATGCTGTTGGTGATCGTGCCGTCGTACTTGTGGCGCGCGTACAGCGGGGAGACGTAGTCCATGCCCTGGCCGAGCACCGGCTCGATCAGCAGCTCGACCCACTCCGGGGTGATGCTGCGGAGATCGCTGTCCACGACCGCGCACGCCTTGGCCTTCATCAGCTCGGCGATCCGGAAGATCGTGCGGAACGCGCTGCCCTTGCCGGGAAGTCCCACGTAGCTCGTGGCCACGCGGTGAAACGGCCGGGAGCGGTGCGCCACCAGCAGCGTCGGCAAGTCGCCGGTTTCCGTGTCGAGCACGCGCTGCGGCGTGCCGTCGTGCGAGCCACCGTCCGAGTTCACCAGCAGGCAGGCGCGGTCGGGGTAGTACTTGGCGAGCCCCGCGCTCACCGCGCGGACGACGTGCGCAATCGTGCGCGCGTTGTTGTAGCTCGGGATCCCGACGAGGATGTCGGCCTGGCCGATGTGGGCGAGCTCGCCAGCCAGCTCGGGGCGGATCACGTCGTCGTGCTTCATGGCGCTCGTGGGAGACCGGTGCTTGGCAAGCTAGTGCGCGCCGCGCCGGGCCGGAACCCCGTGCGCCGCGCCGGGCTCACAGGTCGTAGTACAGCTCGACCTCGTAGGGATGCGGGCGACCGAGCACGTCGCGCTCCTCGGCGCGCTTCTTGGCGAGCCAGCGCTCGATCAGGTCGGCGCTGAACACGTGGCCCTCGAGCAGGAACGTGTGGTCCCCCTCCAGCGCGTCGAGCGCCTGGCCGAGGGAGGTGGGGAGCGCCCGGATGGTGGCGCGCCGCTCCGCGGGCCAGGTGAAGATGTCTTCGTCCACCGGCCCGAAGCCCAGCTGCGTCGGGTCGAGCCGGCGCCGGATGCCGTCGAGGCCGGCCAGCAGCTGGGCCGCGACCGCGAGATAGGGATTGCCGGTGGCGTCGGGCGGCCGGAACTCGAATCGGGTGCTCTCGGGCTTGTCGGCGTACTTCGGGATGCGGATGGCCGCGCTCCGGTTCCCGGCCGAGAAGAACGCGCTCACGGGCGCCTCGAAGCCCGGGACGAGGCGGCGATACGAGTTGGTCGAGGGATTGCTCAGCGCCATGACCGCGCCGCCGTGGAGCAGCAGGCCCGCGATGTACTGCCGGGCGATCTCGCTCAGCCGCCCGTACCCCCCGGGATCGTAGAAAACGTTGGAGTCGCCCATCCATAGGCATTGGTGGTAGTGCATGCCCGAGCCGGCCTCACCGTGCAGCGGCTTCGGCAGGAAGGTCGCGGTCATGCCCAGCTCGATCGCCGTCATGCGCACCGCGTACTTCACGAGCATCGCGGCGTCGGTCGCCCGGAGCAACGGCATCAGCGGGATCTCGATCTCGCATTGCCCCGGCCCGCCCACTTCGTGATGGTGGTATTTCACCTCGAGGCCCATCGCGTCGAGATGGAGCGCGATGCGCGTCCGCGCGTTGTGCAGGTGGTCGTGCGGGGGGATCGTGTGGTAGCCCCCGCGCAGCGGCACGGTGTAGCCGCTCCCCAGCTCCCGGGCGCGCCACGCGCCTTCGGACGACTCGACGCGGTAGCTCGCGGTGTTCCCGGCGTTCTCGAACGCGACGCCGTCGAACAGGTAGAACTCGAACTCCGGTCCCCACACGCTGCGGTCCGCGAGGCCGCTCGCCCGGAGGTGCTCCTCCGCGCGATGCGCGATGTTGCGCGGATCGTAGGGGAACAGCTCCCGCGTGGTGCTCGCTTCGTAGGTCTGGCAGATGAACGAGAGCGTGGGGACCTCGCACCACGGATCGATGAATGCCGCCGCGAGGTCGGGGACGAGCAGCATGTCGCCCGCCTTGACCGGCTTGAAGCCGAGGGCGGACCCGTCGAATCCCACGCCGCGCTCCAGCAGCCAGGGCTGGAACCGCTTGGCCGGCAGCGTGACGTGGTGCCAGCGCCCCCACAGGTCGCAGAACTTGAGATCGACCATGGCGATCTCGCGCGCGCGCAGGAACGCCGCGGCCTCGTCGAACGAGCTGAAGCTCAGCATGGCGGGCTCACGCGGGCTGAACGCGGCTGGCGATCGTCAGGGGTCATGCAGCCTCCCGGGGAACGGACCGTCCGGACGCGAGCGGCCGGGCGACGGACGGCGCTAACGTATCGCGCCCTCCCGCAAGGTGGCGTGAAGCGCACGTGAAGCCTACAGCAGCCGGCCGTGCAGCAGCACGCTCGCGACCGTGAAGTAGATGATCAGCCCGGTCACGTCCACCAGGGTGGCGACGAACGGCGCGGAGGCGCTCGCGGGGTCGAGCCCGGCCCGGCGCAGCACGAACGGCAGCATGGACCCCGAGACACTGCCCCACAGCACGACGCCCACGAGACTCAAGGACACCGTGAACGCCACCGCCAGATAGTGCTCGCCATAGGGGTGGCCCACGGCCTGCCACACCAGGATGCGAATCAGCCCGATCGTGCCGAGCACGGCCCCGAGCGCGAGGCCGGCGCCGATCTCGCGGCCCAGAATGCGCCACCAGTCCCGCAGCTTGACCTCGCCCAGCGCCATCGCGCGGATCACGAGCGTCGAGGCCTGCGAGCCCGAGTTGCCGCCGCTGCTGATGATCAGGGGGACGAACAGCGCGAGCACCACGGCGCGGGCGATCTCGCGCTCGAAGTAGCCCATCGCGGTCGCCGTGAGCATCTCGCCGAGAAACAGGATCGAGAGCCATCCGGCGCGCTTCTTCACCAGGTCTTGGAGCCGCGCGGTGAGGTACGGCTCCTCGAGGGCCTGCACGGCGCCGATCTTCTGAATGTCTTCGGTCGCCTCTTCGCGCACCACGTCGGCGATGTCGTCGAACGTGATGATCCCCTTCATGCGACCCGCCGTGTCCGTCACCGGAATGGCCGCGAAGTCCTGCTCGACGTACAGCCGGCCGACCGCCTCCTGATCCATCGTTTCCGGCACGGTGATCACGTCGCCGTCCATGATGTCGCGCACGAGCTTGTCGTCCGTGTGCTGAAACAGCTGCCGGACGGAGAGCACACCCACCAGGTGCTGCTGCTCGTCGAGCGCGTAGACGTAGTACAACGTCTCGAGCTGGGCCGCCTGATGTCGCAGGTAGCGGATCGCTTCGCCCACGGTCATGTCGGGCCGGACGCGCGCGAACCGCGGGTTCATCAGCCCGCCGGCCTCGTCCTCGGCGTACGCGAGCAGGGCACGCACCTCCGCCCGCGTCGGGTCGTCGAGCAGGTCCAGCAGCCCGGCGCGCTGCTCGGCGGGCGCCTCCTGCAGTAGGTCGGCCGCGTCGTCCGGGGCCAGCAGGCGGATCCACAGGCGGCGCTCCTTGCCGGGGAGCGCGAGCATCAGGTTCACCTGCTCCCGCGGGTCGAGGCTCAGGAAGAAGTCCTCGCTCTCGTCGGGCGGCAGCGCCCGGAAGCGCGTCACCCGCTCGTCCACGGTGAGGAGCGGCCACTCCTCCCAGAGCAGCGAGGCGGCGGTTTCGGCGAGCTCGGTCATGGCAGATCCGGAGGTGAGAGCCGGGTACGGGAACGCTGAAAGCTAAGCCCGCCAGCCGAGGCCGAAAGTCGGGACGCGATGGGCGGGCCCCCTTGCGGCGCGGCGCTCCGCCGGGCGAGCATCCCGCTGGAACCCGAGGCGACCCCCGCAAGGACCCATGACGATGCGACGACTGCTGCTGCTCACGAGCTGGCTGCTGCTCCTGTCGAGCGGCGGGCCCCTCGCGGCGCAAGGCTGCTTTCGCGGCCGCCCGCTGCAGCGCCGCCTGAGCGCAGGGTGGTGACGCATGCAGGTGATCCATCATCCCGGCTACGAAGTGGACATCGGTGTCCACGTCTTCCCGACCCGCAAGTACCGCCTGGTGCGCGAGTGGCTGCTGGCCGAGCGGATCGTGGGTGCGGACGACTGCGTCACTCCCGAGCCGGTGACCGACGACGACGTGCGGCTGGTGCACACGGCGGAATACGTCGCGAAGATCCGAGCGGACCGGCTGTCGCCGATGGAGCGGATGACGCTCGAGGTGCCGTTCTCCGCCGCGCTGCGGGACGGCATGTGGCTCTGCGCCGGCGGCACGCTGCGCACCGCGCGCGCCGCCCTCGGGGACGGCGTCGCGGTCCACCTGGGCGGGGGCTACCACCACGCGTTCCCGGATCATGGCGAGGGATTCTGCCTGATCCACGACGTCGCGATCGCGATCCGCATGCTGCAGCGCGATGGCGTGATCCGCCGCGCCGCGGTGGTGGACCTCGACGTGCACCACGGCAACGGCACCGCCGCGATCTTCACGGGCGACGCGTCGGTGTTCACGTTCTCGATGCACCAGCAGAACAACTACCCCGCCTGGAAGCCGCCGAGCGATCTCGACCTCGGCCTGCCGGACGAGACCGGTGACGACGATTACCGGGCGCTGCTCGCGCGGCACCTCCCGGACATCCTCGACCGCCACGCCCCCGACCTGGTCGTCTACCTCGCGGGCGCCGATCCCTACGAGCGAGACCAGTTGGGTGGGCTCGCCCTCACGATCGACGGGCTCAGGCGGCGCGACGCGCTCGTGCTCGAGGCGGCGCGCGCGCGCGGCATCCCCGTCGCCGTGACCCTCGCGGGAGGGTACGCCGCGAACGAGCGGGACACGGTGGAGATTCACGTCAACACGGTTCGGGAGGCGGTGCGCCTGGAATGATGAGCGGGGTAGCGGGGCAGGGGTGAGGGCCTCTGCCCCTCTCCCCTCTGCCCCGCTCCCCCCCGGGCGGGCGGGTCAGGGCTGGGGTGAGGGTGTTCCCACCATTCCCACGGGCTCGCCCTGCATCGTGGGCGGCGTCATCACGACGTAGAGCATCACGCCCGCGAACGGCGCGGTGACGTCGGCGATGCGCTCGCCGAAGTAGTCGGTCACGTACCCCACGATCTTGCCCGCGGGCACCCACTGTCCCACCGCGACGAGCGGGAACCACATGCCGGTCGCCGGGCTCTGCAGCACGACCGTCGGGTCGTACCAGACGGGGTGGTCGGTGAACGCGGCGGGGCCCGGGAGCATCGTGAGGTAGCGCAGGATCCGGAAGGCGCCCTCGTAGTTGCGCTGGATCATGTCCTCGCGGACCAGCCCCAGGTAGCCGTCCTCCGCCGTGATCGACGGCTTGCCGCGCAGCTGCGCCGTGTTCTGAGTGTAGAGCGACGCGTCGCGGTCGCGCGGCCGCTCGGTGTCGATCACGATGCCGTGGCTGCCCCACGCCATCGCCATCTCGCGGCCGATCGAATCGGTGCGCGCGTCGAGGCCCTGCCGGTTCCAGTAGTCGTAGGAAAGCAGATCCTCGTTGCCGTCGCCCGAGTGCATGTCCACCAGGTAGTCACACCGGTCGATCACCTCGTGGGTGATCGTCCAGGCGATCCGCTCGGACACCGTGCCGTCGCGCTTCCCGGGGTAGACGCGGTTCAGGTTCTTCCAGTCCACTGGGCTGTAGTAGATCGTGCGGCGCTGGAACGACGGCAGGTTGGCGACGTGCACGATGATCACGGTGCCGTGGAGACTGGCGGGATCGAGGTCCCGCCGAACCCGCTGGAGCGCGAGCATCGGGTTGTACTCGACGCCGTGCGTCCCTCCGATGAGCGCGAGCACGGGACCCGGCTCGCGTCCCTGGATCACGGTCACCGGGATCCGGGTGCCGCTGTCGACGCCCGCGGGGACGTCGAGATAGCCCGACGCCTTCTCGCCCGGGCGGGCGGTGATCGATCCCACGAGGAACGGGCGCGCCTGGGCGGCGAGCGGAGCCGGGAGCGCGGCGGGCGCCGCGAGGATGAGGAGCGGGAGCAGGGCGGATGCGAAGCGGCGCATGGGAACCTCCGAATGGGCGCCACAGGTTGCGTCCGCGCGCCCGGTCGCCGCAAGGGCCGGCGGCTTGCACGGCCGCGACCCGGGGTTATCTGTTCAGCGTCGTCCGGTTTGAACCCGCCCTCACGAGGCTCATGTCATGACGGATATCCCCGATCCCGCGCGCAGTTATCCGCTGCTGATCGACGGCGAGCTGGTTCCCGGTGGCGGGAAGCCGGTGCCGATTCGCGCTCCCCACGACGGCGGCACGGTGGGCGTGGCGGGCGCCGCCACGCGGGCCGACGTCACCCGCGCGATCGCCGCGGCCGCGCGGGCGGCCCCCGAGGCCCGCGCGCTGCCGTCGTACAAGCGGGCGGAAGCGCTCCAGCGGATCCACGACGCCGCGGCGGCGCGGCGCGCGGAGCTGGCGGTGCTGCTCGCGCTGGAAGCCGGCAAGCCGATCGCGCAGGCGCGCGTCGAAGTAGACCGCATGCTGTTCATCTACCGGGACGCCGCCGCCGAGGCGATGCGGATCGGCGGCGACGTGATCCCGCTCGACCGGATGCCGCATGGGACGGGGCGCTGGGGCATCACGCGCCGCTTCCCGCTGGCCCCGATTGCCGGCATCGTGCCGTTCAACTTCCCGCTGCTCCTCGCGGCCCACAAGATCGCGCCCGCCATGGCGTGCGGCGCCACCATCGTGGTGAAGACGCCGCCGCAAGACCCGCTGTGCGTGCTGCTGCTGGGCGAGGCCCTGCGGGACTGCGGCTACCCGGGGGGCGGCGTGAACCTGGTGCAGTGCAGCGTGGAGGATGCCGCGCCGCTGCTGGACGATCCCCGGATCCGGATGATCACGTTCACCGGCTCCGCCCGGGCCGGCTGGGCGATCCGCGAGAAGGCGGCCCGCAAGAAGGTGGCGCTGGAGCTGGGCGGAAACGCCGGGGTGATCGTCGAGGCCGACGCCGACCTCGACCACGCGGCGGCGCGCTGCGCGGCGGGCGGCTTTGCCTACGCGGGCCAGTCGTGCATCTCGGTGCAGCGGATCCTGGTGCAGCGGTCCGTGTTCGACGCGTTCGTGAGCCGGCTGGTCCCGCGGGTCAAGGCGCTCAAGGTCGGGGCGCCGCTCGACGAGCAGGCCGACCTCGGGCCGATGATCGACGAGGCCGCGGCGGTGCGCGCCGAAGCGTGGATCAAGGAAGCCGTGGCGGCCGGCGCGCGGCTGGCCACCGGCGGCGCCCGGAAGGGCGCGGTGCTGGAGCCCACCGTGCTGCTCGACACCAGCTCCGCGATGAAGGTGAACTGCGAAGAGGTCTTCGCCCCGGTCGTGACGGTCCGGCCGTACGACGACTTCGCCGAGGCGGTGGCGACCGTGAACGACTCGCCCTACGGGCTCCAGGCCGGCGTGTTCACCGGCAGTGTCAAGCGCGCGTGGCAGGCCTTCGAGGCGCTGGACGTGGGCGGCGTCGCGGTGAACGACATCTCGGGCTTCCGCGTGGACCACATGCCGTACGGCGGGGTGAAGCAGTCCGGGCTGGGCCGCGAGGGGATGCGCTACGCCATCGAGGAAATGACCGAGCTGCGGCTGCTGATGCTGTGAGGGCGTGGACCCGCCCGCCCGTCAGGGATGGGCCGGCGCCGCGGCGTCGAGGGTGAGCTGGGGGAGGGTGAAGCGGGGCGGCGTGTAGACCCGCAGCCGCCCGTGCGCGATCTCGGTTTCGAGCGACTCGAAGCCGAGGCCGATCCGGACCGATCCGCCGTGCCGTTTGAGCGGCGTGGGCGAGCGCCAGCGCAGCTCGCCATCCACGATGAGCTCCACGGTGCCGTCCACCTCGACCTGAAGGGCGTAGGCGTGCCACTCGGTGGGCTGGTCGGGCATCGCCAGGTCCTGCCGCCACTCGGGCGTGCTGATCCACGCCTGGCCCGGCTGGTCCGCGCTGGGCCCGCGCACGCGGAACTCCGCCAGCGCGGGGGCCTGACCCGACGCCAGCACGCTGTCGGGGAGCGGTTCGGCGTACAGGGCGAGGCCGAACTCCTGATGCAGCCGCCCGGTGAACGGCATGCGGCCCTCGACCTCCACCCCCAGGCCGTCTTTGAGCGGGAACGCGGAATCACTCACCACCCCGCTGGCGAAGAACGCGTCGCCGTTGTTGAGGAACACCCCGGACCGGCCGGGGCCGCCCGTCGGCCGCGCCAGCGGCGTGGGGTCGCCGAACGGATGCCACCGCGTGGTGTCCAGCCCGCGGCGCCAGGTTTCCGCGAACGCCGGCGTCGCGGCGCGCTGCACCAGCGGCACCGACAGCAGCTCCAGCGTGTCGGCCCGCCATCCCGCGGCATCCGCGATGACGGCCGTCTGCCCCGGCCTCAGGACCCTGAGCTGCCCCGGTCCCTCGAGGCGGGCCACCTGGCGGTCGGTCACGTGCCAGGCGATGGGTGGCGCGTCGCCGGATAGCGTATCCCCGCCCGGGCCGAGGATCGCGACGGCCAGGTCGACGTGCTGGCCGGGGCTGGCCAGGGCGCCCCGCGGCGTGATCGCGAGCCGCTCGATCCAGGTCTTCCCGTCCGTCGGCGCGGGCAGCAAGGTCAGGAACCGGTCCGTCCGGTCGAGATCGCGCGCCTGCCCGGTGAACGTGTCGAGCACGCGGAGCGTCCGGGCGCGCTCCGGCCCGGCGAGGAACGCCAGCACGGTGGGCGAGAGCCACACGGGCCGGCTCTCTTCGGCGTCGTCGTGGGTGAGGCGCACGAGGTCGCCGCCGTCGGCCCGCATGCTGTAGAGGTCCACCGAGCCGCCTCGGCGCGAGACGAACGCGATGCGGCCGCCATCGGGCGACCACGCCGGGTCGCCCTCCGATCCCGCGCGGCGGGACAGGTCCCGCAGCTCGGCCCCGTCGAACTGGATCGCGAAGATCCCGGGCGTGCCCTGCGGATTCGCCGTGAAGGCGATGCGCGTGCCGTCCGGGGACCAGGCGACGGCGGGCGGGTCGGAGCTGGTGAGCGCGGTCAGCGGCCGGGAGGTGGCGGCGGCGAGATCGTAGACGGCGAGCGAGTACGCCTGCGTGCGGCTGTCTTGGAGCAGCCGCCGCTCCGCGTAGAGCAGGTAGCGACTGTCGGGAGACCAGGCCAGGGGGACCTCGTCGCCCACGCTGGTCGTGATCACCTGCGGGTCCGCCGAGGCGCGCCGCAGCGCGAGGTTCCAGCCGTCGGCGGCCTGCACCCTGCCCGCGACGGCGCGCCCGTCCGGCGACGGCAGGTCCCCCTCCTGGAGGTCCTTGCGCTCGGCCTGACTCACGGCCGTGTCGTGCACCGCGAGCTCCACCACGACCGGCTGGCTGCCGTCGCGCACCACGGCGAGCAGCCGCCCCTCGAGCCCGGCGAACGGGTCGCTCGTCGGGCGGCCGCCGCGCGGCAGGGCCAAGAGGACGATCACCAGGGCCAGACCGGCCCCTCCGGCGACCAGGAGTCGCGTGCGCGTGAGCGGATAGCCGCGGACCGAGAACACGGGCTGCGAGATGCGCGGCGCGCGCGGCGCCGGGGCGGTGGGCTGGGCCGGGGTGGGGGACGACTCGTGGAACAACTCCTCGCGCATCACCCGCAAACGCTCTTCCAGCTCGGGCGAGGGCTCCTCGCCCAGCTCGGTCGATGCCAGCTGGCGGTATTCCTCGAGGGTCTGGAGCGCCCCCACCCGATCGCCGTGCGCGAGCTGCGCCCGGGCGAGCAGGCCCTGGCGTTGCTCGTCGAGCGGGTTCAGGGCCGCGAACGCGCGGGCCAGCTCGAGCGCGCGCGCGCCCCCGCCCCCGCCGCTCGCCAGGGCCCGACCGATCTCCCGGGTGTACGCCACGTCGATCGCCACGGAGAGCCGCGTGTCCACCGCTTCGATCCAATGTTCTACCTCGACGCCCACCTTGCGCTCGAGTCCGGCGGCGAAGCGGCCGGCGTACAGCTCCAGCACGCGCGCGTGATCCTCCTCGGCGACCGCCCGGTCGAACTCCCAGAGATCGACCTCCAGCGTGTCGGGGTTGAGCGCGATGGTCTCCTCGTCGCGCAGCAGCATGTCATCGGCGTGTCGCGTGAGGAAGAACAGGGCCTGGCGGAGCGCCCGGAGCGCCCGCGGGCGCTCCGCGTCGGGCCAGAGCAGCTCGGCCAGGTCCGCCCGGCGCGAGGTGTGCCCCGACCGCGTGGCGAGGATCGCGACGATCAGCAGCGCTTTGGAATTGGCGAGCGTCGCCCCGTCGGACGGCTGGTCGAGCCGTGTCAACGCGAGCCCTCCCAACGTCCGAAGTCGGTAGCGCGTCATGAGGCCGATGCATGCCTGCTGGGGTACCGGCCAATGTCGCCCCGGCAGGAGAGCCTCACAAGGGTCCGCGGGGTGAGGCAAGAGGCGGACCCGCCCGGCCGCTCCCCGCCGGACGGGTCGTCAATCAATGGAATGACGTGGTGTTAGACCGACTCAGCCGGGCGAGCCGGCGCGATACGCGATCGTGACGGGCTCGGTCAGCCGGACCGTGAGCCGCTGTCCCGCGGGGAGCACGATGTGCCCGCCCTTGGTGGCGACGGCGACGGCCGTGCCGGCCGCGGCGCCGAGCACCGCCCCTGCCACGGCGGCCTTGCCGCCGCCCAGCACCCCGCCCAGGATCCCGCCCGCCACCGCGCCGCCGCCGATCTCGGCCGCGCTCTCGGCGGCGTCGCTCGTGCCGCGCAGCCGCAGCGGACGAGCGGTGATCGGCGCCGCGCCCGTGCCGGACTCGAGCTCCGTGAACCGCAGCGTCAGCTCGGGCGCGCCGGCGATCCGGCCACCGTCCCTGACGTGCGTCACCTCGCCCCGGATCACGCTGCCGGGCGGGAGCACGGTCTGTCCGTCCACGACGACCGGGTCCACCGTCTGGAGCGTCACGCGGTCGCCCACGTCGGCCCCCTCGGTTGTGACGCTGTGCTCGAGCGACGCCACGATGGCCGTGCTGGCCGGCAGGGTGACCTGCTCGATGCCCTTGCTGCTGTGCGTGACCACGGCGGCCGCGACCACCCCGACCGCCAGCACCGCAAACCCGACGGGCAGCAGCAGCCGCACCCACCGGTCGCGTCCAGGTGCCACGGTGATTGGCGACATGGGCCCTCCTCGTCTGCTTGTGTCGTCCCGCGGATCTATACGGTCCGCGCGGCGGGGACGGCCCGCGGACCCAGACCGTCGGCGGCGTCGCGCGCCCCGACATCCCCGGTCACTGTTGTCGCCGTTCGATCCGGCGAACTCCGGGCGCAGGGTACCGGGCCGGCGTTAGCGGGGCGTCGATGGGCGCCGCCACTCGATGGGGGCCGATCTAACGCCGTCCGCCCAGCGCCACCCGACAACCGGGCGACGCCCACCTAACGCCCCGTCGGCATGCTGCCCTCCGTGCGCGGGATCCCGCGCCCAACCAGGACGACTCTAAGAAGGGAGGAGCGTATGCGACCGATTCGGAGCGCCCGGTACCTCGGCTGGCTGCCGGTGGCGCTGCTCGCGGCCGTCGGGTGCCAGCGGGCGGTGCCCCGGGAGGCCCAGGCGGAGCTCGGCGGGGCCGGCATGACCCAACTGGACTCGGTCACCGCCCAGCGCGACAGTCTGTTCGCGGAGGTGGCCAACAACGCCCGGTTGATGAACGACATCAACACCGAGCTGGGGAAGGTCAAGGGTCTCAAGGAAAGCGATGCCGTGGCCGAGTCACCGATCAGCAGCGCGCGCGACAACCTGGTGTACAAGGTCCAGCAGGTGACCGCGCGTCTGGCGACCACGGAGCAGCGGCTCGCCACGGCCCGCCGCCAGCTCAAGCAGGCATCGACCAAGGGGGACTCGCTCACGGGGCGGGTCGCGGACCTCGAGCACATGCTGGCGGATGTCCAGGCCCTGGTCGAGAGCCAGAAGACCACCATCAGCGGGCTCACGGAGCGGGTGACCACGCTCGAGGCCGCCAACCTGGCGCTGCGTGATACGGTGGACACCATCCAGGCGCACGCCAGCATGGCGTACTACGTGGTCGGGACGAAGGACGAGCTGCTCCAGCGCGGCATCATCGAAAAGGAGGGCGGACACCGCGTCCTGTTCATCTTCGGGAAGGCGGGTCAGACGCTGGTGCCGGCGCGCGACGTCGATCCCAGCGAGTTCACGCCCATCGATACGCGCATGGTGACGGCCATCCCGCTGCCCGACTCCAGCGCGACGTACAAGATCGCGTCACGTCAGGACCTCACGTACCTGATCACGCCGCCGGACGACCACGGGAAGGTCAAGGGCAGCCTCCAGATCACGCAGCCCGAGCGATTCTGGCTGCCGTCGCGGTTCCTCATCGTGGTCCGGAGCTAGGCGATTCCGCCGACACCCACGGCCCCGGCGGTGGGTCTCGCCGGGGTCGCGGGTGCCACCCTAATGACTGCGGTTGCGAAGGCGGGACTCATGCGCTCGTACCACCTCGCGCTCGCGATGGAAACCGCGAGCACGTTGGCGCACAGTCTCAGGCGGAGGGAGCAGCGTGCGGCAAAGCCAGTGGTGCAACTTTCGCGGGCCGGTTGACGCGCCGCCTTTCACAGCGCTCGACTGCCCCCGCTGCGGACGGCGGGTGCGCAGCGACCGGAACGGCAAGGTGATCGCCCACCAGCGGCCCGCGCCGGCGCGGGCTGACATCCCACGCCGGATACGCGGCCGCTCGACCTGGTTGCGGGACTGAGCCGGGTCGGATTCCCGCCGCGGCTAGCGCCGCCGCGTACCGCCGCGGCGGCTGCGCACCGAGGGCCCCGACGGCGGGGCCGGCGCGCGGGAAGCCGGCGGGATCGGCGGGACCGACGGCTCGAATCCCGGAAGGGTCTCCCGCGGGAACGTCCGCCCCACCAGCTTCTCGATGTCCGCCATGAGCAGCCACTCGTCGGGCGACATCAGGGTGAGCGCCAATCCCTGCGCCCCGGCGCGTGCCGTGCGGCCCACGCGGTGCACGTAGATCTCGGGATCGTTGGGCACGTCGTAGTTCACCACCAGCTGGATCCCCTCGACGTCGATGCCGCGCGCCGCCACGTCGGTCGCCACCAGCGTCTGCACGCCGCCGTTGCGAAACGACTCCAGCGTCCGCAGCCGCGTGGACTGGGCCTTGTCGCCGTGCAGCGCCTCGGCCCGCACGCCTTCGTGCCGGAGATGACGGGTGAGCTTGTCCGCCCCGTACTTCGTCCGGGTGAAGATCAGCGAGCGATCGACGAACTCGAGCTGGAGGATGCGGGCCAGCGCGTCCTTCTTGAGCAGCTTGTCCACGGCCACGATGCCGTGCTCGATCCCGTCGGCGGGGGTGGCGCGGCGGGCCGTCTCGACCTCCGCGTGGTTCTTGAGCGCGCGCCGCGCCAGGAGATCGACGTCATGGGAGATCGTGGCGGAGAACAGCAGCGTCTGGCGCTCCCGCGGCAGCGCGTCGAGAATGCGGCGCACGTCGGGCGCGAACCCCATGTCGAGCATGCGGTCCGCCTCGTCGAGCACCAGCACCTCGATGGCGGAGAGATCGAGGTGGCCCCGACCCATGTGGTCGAGGAACCGGCCGGGCGTGGCGATCGCCACGTCGAGGCCGCGGGCCAGGGCCCGCGTCTGGGGCTCCATCCCGACGCCGCCGTAGATCGCGGCGGCGCGGAGACCCAGGTGGCGCCCGTACGCCTGGGCGCGCTCCAGCACCTGCTCGGTCAGCTCGCGCGTGGGGACGAGCACGAGGGCACGGAGCCGGTGGCCCGGCACGCGGGCGAGCCGATCGAGGATCGGCAGCAGAAAGGCGGCGGTCTTGCCGGTGCCGGTCTGCGCCGAGCCCACGACATCGCGGCCGGTGAGAGCGAGGGGAATGGTATCGCGCTGGATCGGCGTGGGGATTTCGTACCCCTCCTCCGAGATGGCGCGGACGAGCTCGGGCCTGAGGCCCAATGCGGCAAACGGCATGTGCTGCGGTGACTCCTGCAAATAGCGTCGAGACACGCACGCCCACCAGCGCGGCAAACGGCCGCGGGCAGCGTCGCTTCGGTGTTGCCTTGTGGAACCTGGGGACCAGACCGGGCGTGTCTTTGACGCCGGACCCGCTCCTGAGCGGGACCGTCCTACGAAAGGATGCCAGCTCGCGGTTCGTGCAACTGCTCGCGCAATGTACCCAGGGAAGGCCCCACGCGCCACTGCGCGCCGTCTCCGCGGCGGGCGGGGCTTGTGCGCCGCAGCCGCGCCCCGCCACATTCCGGCCGTGCTGGCCGCCCTGCTGTTCGCGTTCTCGCTCGAGGGCATCCTGCCCGGCGCGATCGCCGCGCGGCGCCCGATTCCCGTGGTGTGGTTCGATCGGGCGCGTGAGCCGCGCCACCGGCTCAACCTGCGCGCCATCGCCGCGCTGCTGTGCGACCGCGCGCCGGGGATGCCCGAGGCGGCCGACGCGACCGCCGACCTGGCCCGGACATCCCGCAGCGCCTCCGCGTCAACCGGATGGGTGACGGCGTTCTTCCGGAACGGCTAGGAACCCTCCGTCTCCCACATGACCTTCGCCGCCACCAGCACGCGCGGCGGCCCGGCGGACTCGACCACCGCCCACCCTTCAGCCCGGACCATCGTGCCGGCGGCCAGCGCGTCGGCGAGCGCCTGGAGCGTGTGCAGGTCCCCGTGATCGCTGATGACCGTCGCGTCGGTCAGCTTGACCAGCGTGCCGTCGCCGATCGTGAAAGTGCCGTCAGCGACGCTTGCGGTGGTGATACCCCCGTGGAACTCCATCAGGTCGGCACCGTCGTGCCCCTGATGGTCCCCCTCGTGCTCGCGATCGGGCCGCTCGAACTCGATTTCCCGCGCGAGAAACCGCGTCGCGTCGGTGCTGTCCACCACGCCCTCGGCCTCCGCCTTGATCGAGTCGCCGGCCGCAAGGGCCGCGGATACGGCGTCGAGTGAGCCGAGGTGATCCTCGTCCTCGCCGCCCTCAATCCGGGTTTCCGCCAGGATCACGATCACCCTGCCGTCCGTCAGCGTCACCGTGCTGTCCGCGACGTCCACCGACTCGACCCAGCCGCGCACGTCGGAGTCCTCACGATGATCGCGATCGCCCCTGATGTCGGTGCTGTCCCGCACCTCGATCGTCAGACCGAGGACGTGGAAGGAGGCGTTGGGCGGCGGCGTATCGTTGAGCGCGAAGTTGTCGCCGTCGACGTTGAGCTCGAGCTTGGGAGCGACGAGGCAGTCGGTGAGCCGGATGGCGGTTGCGGTGAACGAGGCGTCGTCCGGCGCCTGGGGCTGGGCCGGCGCCGGGCGCATGGCGCGCACGAACGGCGTCTGGCCGGCGGCCAGCGCGGCCTGGATCTGGGCCACGAAGTCGGCCGACGTCAGCATGGCTCCGTCCGCGGCGCGGAGCTCCGTCCCGGCGCCGAATCCCACCTGGAGCCCGCCGAGGTCGAGCGTCAGCGTGCCGGCGTCACCCGACGCGGAAGCCGCCGTGACCCCACCCCGTAGCATCTCGGGGCGCATCAGCTCGTCGCCGGTCTTCAACTCGACCTGGGTCGCGACCAGCGAGCCCGTCACCAGCTTGATCTCGACGCGCTGGGGTGCGCTGTCGATCGCCTGGCCGAGGTGGTCGAGCGTGATGTCACGCGACAACACGGGGGTGGTGGGATTCTGCCCGTTTGATGTGGTCGAATCGGAGCAGGCGGCGAGGACGAGCAGCCCCACCGGCAGGGCAAGGTGGCGAAGGGTCGGCGAAATCATACCCGATCTCCAGAAGCTGGGGGGAAGGGGAAACAGGCTGCAGGCCTGCATGCCCGCCTGCGGTGACGCAAGCCACGTTCCTTCGTTGCAATTACGCTATGTCGTTTATTGCCAATATCTTATGCGGAAGGCCAAGGCGGCCAGGCTGTCCCGAATCGGGACAGCCTGTCTCGTACCGCCGCAGGCGGCGGCTCTACGGGGCTGGCGCGGGCGCGATGTCGAGCCGCGTGACGTGCACGCTCAGATGATGGTTCACCCGCAGTCCCACCGTTCCGTCGCAGCTCCCCACCTGGGCGCGCGGCAGGGTGGTGAGCGCCTGGCCGTTCACCAGGAAGCGGACCGAGTCCGCCCCGGCCTCGACCGCGAGCACGTTCTTCACGTTCGTGTCACCGCCCGGGTGCTTCACGATGGCCGGACTCGGCATCCAGCCGGCCAGCGTCGTGGTGCCGCCCCCCTGTCGCTGCTTGATCAGGTAGGTGCCGTCCTTGCGGATCAGGAAGTAGGTGTACGTGCGCTGCGCGTCGTCGAGGTGCTGGCCGCCGAAGAAGATCCCGAAGCCCTCGGACTGGTCGCCGGTGAACAGGTAGGTCTCCGCCTCGACGCGGAAGCTGCCCTGCGCGGTCCATGCCGGGTCGTACAGGATCGCGGCCTGGCCGGTGGTGACGTGCCATCCTGGGGGCATCGTCACGTAGCTGATGGCGGTGTCGGGAGTCCCCGGTCGATCGAACCGCACCTTCCAGGTCGCGGGGCGTTGCGGGGTCGGTTGTTGCTGCGCGGGCGCCGGCGTGGCGAGCACGACGGCGAGCGCGACGGCGAGGAGCACGCGCACGATGCCTCCGGGAATTGGCTGGGGTGAAGGGGGGGAGCTTAGCGAGTCCCGGCGCGAACCGCAACGGGGTGTCAGGAAGGGGACCGGCGCCCGTCGTGCTGCGGCTCGCGGAAATCCTCGCCCACCACGCCGAGCCGCTTGGCGCGCTTGAGCCACTGCTCGCGGGCGAGCTCCTGCATGTCCTTGTGCTTGTCCGCCTCGTCCACGATCTCGAGGCCCAGCACGGTCTCCACCACGTCTTCCATCGCGACCACGCCGGCCGTCCCGCCGTACTCGTCCACCACGAGCGCGATGTGCTCGCGGTTGTCGAGAAAGCGCTCCAGCAGCTGTGAGATCGGCAGGGTTTCGGGGACGACCAGGATCTCGCGCTTGAGCTCCACCATGCGGCGGTCGTGCTCGTCCCGCGCGCCCGCCAGCAGCAGGTCGTCCTTCAGCACGTACCCCGTGACGTCGTCGAGGTCCTGCCCGTAGGTCGGGATGCGCGAGAACCGGAACTCGGCGTGCGCGCGCAGCACGCCGCTCACGGTCTCCTGCTCGGGGACGGCGAACACCACGATGCGCGGCGTCATGATGTGCTTGGTGCGCAGCGAGCCCAGCCGGAACAGGTTCTTGAGGACGCGCGATTCCTCCACCCGGAAGACGCCCTCGCGGGCGCCGAGCTCGGCGAGTGCCCGGAATTCCTCGCGCTGCTCGCCCGCCGAGCGCTTGCCCCGCGCCATCGCCTTGGTGAGGTGGCGGGCGATCCAGACGAGGGGCCACAGCACGGGGATGATGACGCGCAACGCGTGCGCGACGGCCGGGGCCGTGCGCCGCCAGTACAGGGCGCCGAGCGTCTTGGGGATGATCTCCGACAGGAACAGGATCGCGAGCGTGAACACCGCCGAGAACACGGCCACGAGGTGGCTGCCGAACAGGCGGTCCACGTGGGCTCCTGCCGCGGCCGCGCCGAACGTGTTCGCGATCGTGTTGAGCGTCAGGATCGCCGCCAGCGGGCGGTTGATGTCCTCCTTGAGGTGCCGCAGGATCTTGGCCACCGAGCGGTGCTTGGCGTCGAGCGCGGCGACGTACGACGGCGTGACGCTGAGGATCGTCGCCTCCATCAGGGAGCAGAGGAAGGAGACGGCGAGCGCCGCCGCGACGATCAGCAGGAGGGTGAGCATGGCCTCGGGGAATCTACCCGTCGGCGGCGCGGAGCGGCAGAAACGGCACTAGATTGCGCCGATCGTGCGCCATGCCGTTCTGATCGGCCTCCAGGCCCTCCGCGGCAATCCGCTCCGGACGGCCCTGTCCACGCTCGGCGTCGTGATCGGCGTCGGGGCGCTGGTGGCGGTGCTCGCGGTCGGGGACGCGGTCGAGCGGTTCGCTCGGGAGCAGATCGCCCAGACCACGGACCTCCAGTCCATCGTCGTGGCGCCGCTCACCACGCGCGAGGTGGACGACGTGCGCCTCCCCGTGACCGACGTGCTCGGGTTCGCCGCCGGCGACGGCGCCCTGCTGCGGCGGGCGCTCGGCGCCCGCGCGGAGGTCGCCGTGCTGGCCGTGGCGCCGACGCTGGCGCGCCGGCCCGGCGATACGACGGGCCGCGGCGTGCGCGTCACGGGAACGCTGCCCGACGGCGTCACGAGCCGCCTCGCGCTCCTGGCGGGGCGCGCGTTCTCGGACGACGAGGCGCGGAGCGGTGCGCGGGTGGCGGTGCTGGCCGACACCGTGGCCGCCCTGCTCGGCGTCCGGCCGGGCGACACCGTCCCGCTCGGCGTCACGCCGTTCGCGGTCGTCGGCGTGGGGCGGGCTGCGCGCCCGCAGCGGCCGGGCGTGTTCGTGCCGCTGGCGGCGTTTCCCCGGGCGATCGTCGCCGCGCCGGCGCCGCCGGCCGCGCTGGTCATTCGGGCGGAGCGGGTGGAGGACGTCCCCGCGCGGGTGACGGACGTGGAGCGCTGGCTCGGCGGCCGCTGGGTCGATTGGCGCGAGCGCGTCGCCATCGTCACGAACCAGCTGCGCGTCGGCCAGACGCGTCAGGCCATGCTGGTGTTCAAGCTCCTGATGGGGGCGATCACGGGCATCTCGCTGGTGGTCGGCGGCATCGGCATCATGAACGTGCTGCTCGCGTCGGTGAGCGAGCGCACCCGGGAAATCGGCGTGCGGCGCGCCGCCGGGGCCCGGCGCCGCGACGTGCTCGTGCAGGTGCTTGCCGAGTCGGTGGCGATCACCGGCGCGGGGGCCGCCCTCGGCGCCGTGCTCGGCGCCGTGACGGCGATCGGCGTCACGGCGCTGATGCGCGCGCGGACCGCGGCGACGATCGGACCCGCCTTCACGTGGCCGACCTTCGCTGTGGCGGCGGTCGCCGCGATCGCGATCGGCCTGATCTTCGGGATCTACCCGGCCCGGCGTGCCGCGCGCCTCGCGCCGATCGACGCCATTCGCCATGAGTGAGGAGGACCCGTGAAGCACCGCCCGTCGATCCTGCTGCTCGCCCTCGCCCTGCCCGCGCCGCTCGTGGCGCAGGACGCCGTCGCCGAACGCTACCGCGGCGCGGCCGATCGGATCATTGCGGCGGCGCTGAGCGACAGCGCGGCGTACGCGCGGCTCGCCGTCCTGGCGGACCGGTTCGGCAGCCGGCTGAGCGGCTCGTCCAGCCTCGAGCGGGCGCTCGACTGGATGCTGGACGAAATGCGGCGGGACGGGCTCGACTCGGTGCGGGCGGAGCCCGTGATGGTGCCGGTGTGGGTGCGGGGGGACGAGTCGGCCGAGCTGCTGGAGCCCCGGCCGCGGCGGCTCCCGATGCTGGGCCTCGGCGGCACGATCGCGACCCCGCCCGCCGGGATCACGGCGCCGGTGCTGGTGGTCACCAGCTGGGACGACCTCGCCGCCCACCACGCCGAGGCGCGTGGCAGGATCGTGCTGTTCGACGTGCCGTTCACGACGTACGGCCAGACGGTGCGGTATCGCGCCCTGGGCGCGATCGCCGCGGCGCGGGCGGGCGCGGTCGCCGCCCTGCTGCGATCGGTCACGCCGTACTCACAGCAGACGCCGCACACGGGCCAGATGGTGTACGCGGACTCCGCGCCGCGCATCCCGTTCGCCGCGGTTACCGTGGAGGACGCGATGATGCTCCACCGGATGCAGGACCGCGGTGACCGGATCGTCGTGCGGCTCCGCACCGGCGGGCACGTGCTGCCCGACGCGCCGTCCCGCAACGTGATGGGCCAGCTCACCGGCCGCGAGCGCCCGGACGAGGTCGTCGTGATGGGCGGGCATACCGATTCCTGGGACGTGGGGCAGGGCGCGATGGACGACGGCGGCGGGGTGGTGGTCGCGTGGGAGGCGCTGCGCGTGCTCAAGCGCCTCGGGCTCACGCCGCGCCGCACGATCCGGGTGGTCGGCTGGGTCAACGAGGAGAACGGCGGCCGGGGCGGCGACGCCTACCGTGACGCGCACCGCGCCGAGGCGGCGACGCACGTGCTCGCGATCGAGGCGGACGGTGGCGTGTTCGCCCCGCGCGGCTTCGGCTTTGCCGGATCGGACGCCGCGTTCGCGATCGTGCGGCAGGTCGGCGCGCTGCTCGCGGGGATCGGCGCCGACTCGATCACGCGCGGTGGCGGCGGCTCCGACATCGGCCCGATCATGCGGGATGGCGTTCCCGGCATGGGGCTCGACGTCGACGGCACGCGCTACTTCTGGTACCACCACACGGACGCCGACACGATGGACAAGCTCGATCCGCGGGAGATGGGGCTGTGCGTCGCGGCCATGGCCGTGATGGCCTACGTGATCGCCGATCTGCCGGAGCCGCTGCCGCGGCCGTAGCGCCGCGGGCCGGGCGCCGCGCTCAGCTCGTCAGGCCCGCCGCGCGCCCCAGCGCGGCGAGTTGCTCGCCGGTGCCGAGCGCGATCAGGATGTCGCCGGGGGCGAAGGTGAGGTCGGCGGGCAGGTTGGTGAGGATCGTCCCCTGATCGTGGCGCCGCACGGCGAGCACGTTCGCCCCCGTGCGCCGCCGGACGTCGGCCGCCGCCACCGTGCGGCCGTGCAGCTCACTCCCCGGCGCCACCTGGAACTCCTCCAGCCACATCTCGAGCTGCCCGGAGTGCATCACCACGTCGAGGAAGTCCGCCACGGCCGGGTTGAGCAGCTGGGCGGCGATGCGGCGGCCGCTGAGGATGTTGGGGGAGATCACGTGCGCGGCGCCGGCGCGCAGCAGCTTGGGCTGGGTGGCGTCGTCGTTGGCGCGCGCCACGATCACGAGCTTGGGGTTCAAGGCGTGGGCGCTCAGCGTGACGAACAGGTTCGTGGGGTCGTCGCCGGTGACCGCGACCAGCCCGCGGGCCCGGTCGATGCCGGCCTGGCGCAGCACGTCGTCGTTGGCGGCGTCGCCCACCACGAACGGCACGTCGGGCGCGGCCGGCGACGCGGGGCGCGCGCTGTCGACCACCACGCAGCGGCGACCCCGCCGCAGCAGGTCCCCGACCACCTCCTGCCCGACCCGCCCGTAGCCACAGACCACGTAGTGCCCGCTCAGCGCTTCCAGTCGCTCCTGCATGCGTCGTCTCCGGAGCCGGGCCGCCAGCTCGCCGCTCAGCGCGAGCTGGCCCACGGCGTTGACGAAGTAGCCCACCGCGCTCACGCCCGCCACGATCAGCCCCATGGTGAAGGCGCGGCCCGCCGTGGACAGCGGGTGCACCTCCTGGAACCCGATCGTCGCCAGGGTGATCACCGTCATGTACAGGGCGTCGAACGGCGGCCACCCCTCGATCAGGACGTAGCCCAGCGTCCCGACGGCCGTGATGGCGAGCAAAGCGAGCACGAAGCGCACGAGGCGGCGCTGGACTTCCGAGAAGGCGGGATCGACGGCCATGGACCGGTCAATTGTGCGCGTCGGGATGCGGCGGGGCAACTGCGTGGCCGCCGCGCCGCTTCCCGCAGCGTGGCGCGGTGGCTAACGTACCGGCACGGGGCCAGGCGGCTCCGCGCGGGCGACGCGACAGGGAGGCGAGCCATGTCGGACCACTGCTACAAGATCATCGAGATGTACGGCTCTTCGGCCACGGGGCTGCAGCCCGCGATCGAGCGCGCCGTCGCCAAGGCGGCGGAGAGCGTCCGCAATATGCGCTGGATGCAGGTGACCGAGATCCGGGGGCATCTCGAGGACGGCAAGATCCAGCACTGGCAGGTCGGCGTGAAGATCGGCTTCACAGTCGAGGACTGACGTGACGCACGATGCGGGCGGCGGCGGGGCGGGGATGCTCGTCCTGACGGCCCTGCTCGTGGGCGCGGCGGCGGGCGCGGACGCGGCCCCGGGGCCGGCGCAGCGCGCCGCCCGCGCCGCCCCGGCGCAGGACACCGTCGCGCCGCGGTTTCCCGTCGGCGTCGAGACCGCGGCGTCCCGCCTGTTCAACTCGACCATGAGCCCGTTCTGCCCCGGCCTGCTGCTGGCGAACTGCCCCTCGCCACAGGCGGGCGTGCTGCGCGACACGATCCGGGCGTGGATCGCGGCCGGCGTGCCGGCGGACTCGATCCGGGCGGTGCTCCTGGCGCTGTACGGCGAGGAGGTGCGGGCGACGCCGCCGGCCCGCGGGTTTGGGCTGCTCGCGTGGCTCGTGCCGGGCGCCGTGCTCGCCGTCGGGGCGGTGGGGGTGGGGTGGTGGCTGCGGCGCGCGACGCGCCGAACGCCGCCGCCGGACGCGACCGCCGCCGCGCTCGCGCCCGAGGAGCAGGCGCGGGTGGAGCGGGCGCTGGCGCAGCTGTGAGGCGCCACTGGAATTTTATGCAGTGAGATGTATTTTTATGCGATTCGGAGTTTTGCGACCCCTTTTCCCATACAGGCCATGACCAGCGCCGCCACGGATTACCTGAGCGAAGTCGACCGCTACAGCGCCCACAACTACCACCCCCTGCCGATCGTGCTGGAACGGGGCGAGGGCGCGTGGGTGTGGGACGTCGAGGGCAAGAAGTACCTCGACTGCCTGGCCGCCTACTCGGCGGTGAACCAGGGCCACCGCCATCCCGACATCATCGCGGCCGCCAAGGCCCAGCTCGACCGGATCACGCTCACCTCGCGCGCATTCCACAACGACCAGATGGGACCGTTCCTGCGCGAGCTGTGCGAGCTGTCGGGCTACGAGCGCGCCCTGCCGATGAACTCGGGCGCCGAGGCCGTGGAAACCGCGCTCAAGGCGGTGCGGCGCTGGGGCTATCGCGTCAAGCGGATCCCGGCCGACAAGGCGCGGATCATCGTCTGCGCGAACAACTTCCACGGCCGGACGGTGTCGATCGTGTCCGCCTCGTCCGATCCGCACTACCGCGCGGACTTCGGGCCATTCACGCCCGGCTTCGTGGTGATCCCGTTCGGTGACGCCAATGCGCTCGAGGAAGCGATCACCCCGCAGACCGCCGCGTTCCTCGTGGAGCCGATCCAGTGCGAGGGCGGCGTGCTGATCCCGCCCGCCGGCTACCTCAAGGACGTCGCCGAGATCTGCCGGCAGCACAACGTGCTATTCGTGGCCGACGAGATCCAGACGGGGCTCGGCCGCACGGGCAAGCTGTTCGCGTGCGACTGGGAACAGGTGCGCCCCGACGCGATGATCGTCGGCAAGGCGCTGAGCGGCGGCGTCTACCCCGTCTCCGCCATGCTCGCCGACGCGCCCCTGATGGACGTGTTCGAGCCGGGGAGCCACGGCTCCACGTTCGGCGGCAACCCGCTGGCGGCCGCCATCGGCCGCGCGGCCCTGCGGGTCCTGGTCGACGAAGCGCTGCCCGAGCGCGCCCAGCGCGAGGGCGCCTGGTTCCTCGGAGAGCTGCAGCAGCTCAAATCGCCGCACGTGCAGGAGGTCCGCGGCCGCGGGCTGATGATCGGGGTCGAGATCAAGCAGTCGAGCGGCCCGGCCCGGCCGTTCTGCGAGGCGCTCGCCCGGCGCGGCATCCTCTGCAAGGAGACCCACGATCAGGTGATCCGCTTCGCCCCGCCGCTCGTGGTGGAGCGGGAAGCGCTCGCGTGGGCGCTGGGCGAGGTGCGCGAGGTGCTGGCCTAGTCGAACGCGGCAGAAGCGGCAGAGGCGGTCGCCTCTGCCGCTCCCCCTGGCGTCGATTCGCTCGCCCGCAGTTGACCCCTGCCATCCCGGCTTCTCCCGCGAGGCTCCCCATGCGCATGCCGCGACACTTCGCGCTGCTCGCGATTCTGGTCACGCCCGCCGCCGCGCTCGCGCAGGGCGCGCCGTACGACTCGACCCTGTTCAACGCCCTGCGCTGGCGGATGATCGGCCCCTATCGCGGCGGGCGGGTTGCCGCGGTGGCCGGGCACGCCGACCAGCCGCTCGTTTTCTACATGGGCACGACTGGCGGCGGCGTGTGGAAGACGATCGACGGCGGCCTCACGTGGCTGCCGCTGACGGACTCCACCCGGATGGCGGGCTCGATCGGCGCGCTGGCGGTCGCCCCGTCGGACCCGAACGTGGTGTACGCCGGCACGGGTGAAGCGCCGCCCCGCGGGAACGTCTCGCCGGGGAACGGCGCGTATCGCTCCACCGACGGCGGCAAGACCTGGACGGCGGCGGGCCTCGCCGACGCCGGGCAGATCACCCAGATCCGCGTCCACCCGGCGGATCCCGACCTGGTCTACGCCGCGGTGCTGGGCCACATCTTCGGGCCGAGCGAGCAGCGCGGCGTGTTCCGCTCGCGGGACGGCGGCCGGACCTGGGAGCGCGTGCTCTATCGCGACGCCAACTCCGGCGCCATCGACCTCGCGATGGACCCGACCAACCCGCGGATCCTGTACGCCGCGCTGTGGCAGGCGCGGCGCACGCCGTGGGGCTTCGAGAGCGGCGGCGCCGGCAGCGGGATCTTCCGGTCGCGCGACGGCGGCACGACCTGGACGGAGATCACCCGCAACGCGGGCCTGCCGGACTCGGGGGTGGTGGGCAAGGTGGGGCTCGCCGTCTCGCCGGTGCGTCCCGATCGCGTCTGGGCGATGGTCGAGCACGAGCGCGGCGGGGTGTTCCGCTCCGACGACGGCGGCGACACCTGGCAGCAGCTGAACGACGAGCGCGGCCTGCGGCAGCGCGCCTGGTACTACACCAACATCTACGCCGACCCCGCGGACGAGGAGACCGTGTACGTGCTGAACGTGCAGCTCCACAAGTCGGTGGACGGGGGCCGCACGTTCACCACCCTGCGGGCGCCGCACGGCGATCATCACGCGCTGTGGATCGCTCCGAATGATGCCCGCCGCATGGTGAACGGCAACGACGGCGGGGCCAACGTGTCGTACAACGGCGGGATCGGCTGGACCGGCCAGGACAACCAGCCCACCGCCCAGATGTACCACGCGTTCACCACCAGTCACTTCCCGTACTACGTCTGCGGCGGGCAGCAGGACAACAGCACGATCTGTGTGCCCAGCCGGACGACGTCGGGCGGGATCACCACGGCGGACTACTACACGGTGGGCGGGTGTGAGAGCGGGTTCGTCGTCACCCGGGCGGACCAGCCGGACGTGTCGTTCGCCGGCTGCTACGGCGGCGCGCTCGACCGCAACGATCGACGCACCGGCCAGACGCGGAACGTGTCCGTCTGGCCCGACAACCCCATGGGGTGGGGGGCCGGCGACATCACGTACCGCTTCCAGTGGACCTACCCGATCGCGCCGTCGCCGCAGGATCCCAACGTGCTGTACGTGACCTCGCAGTACGTGCACCGCACGACGAACGAGGGCCAGACCTGGGAGACGATCAGCCCCGATCTCACGCGGCACGACCCGACCAAGCTCGGCCCTTCGGGCGGGCCGATCACGAAGGACAACACCAGCGTCGAGTACTACGCCACGATCTTCGCGCTGGCGCCGTCGCCGCGCGACCGCAACGTGCTGTGGGCGGGCTCCGATGACGGCCTGATCCACGTGACGCGGGACGGCGGCACGACCTGGACGAACGTCACGCCGAAGGACCTGCCCGAGTGGGCGCTGATCAGCGTCATCGACGCCTCACCGCACGACGCCGGGACGGCTTACGTGGCGGCGACGCGCTACAAGCTCGACGACTTCGCGCCGTACGTCTACAAGACCGCCGACTACGGCCGGACCTGGAAGAAGATCGTGACCGGCATCCCGCCCGGGCACTTCATCCGCACGGTGCGCCAGGACCCGGTGCGTCCCGCGCTGCTGTACGCGGGCGGCGAGTTCGGCGCGTACGTGTCGTTCGACGACGGTGCCCACTGGCAGTCGTTGCAGCTCAACCTGCCGGTGGTGCCGGTGCACGATCTCACGGTGAAGGGGAGCGATCTCGTCGCGGCGACGCACGGGCGCTCGTTCTGGATCCTCGACGATGTCACGCCGCTCCGCGAGCTCACGGCCGACGTGGCCCGCGCCGATCGGGTGCTGTACACCCCGCGACCGACGTACCGGCTGGAGGGCGGCGGCTTCGGGGGCGGAGGCGCGGCCGCCGGCGTGGGGGAGAACCCGCCGGCCGGCGTGATGGTGCACTTCTTCCTCCGGGAGCCGCCCGCGGGCGAGGTGAAGCTCGAGGTGCTCGCCGCCGACGGGAAGCTCGTGAAGGCGTTCTCGACGAGCGCCAGGGAGCGCGGCGAGCGGCTCGAGGTCACGGCCGGCATGAACCGGTTCGTCTGGAACCTGCGGTATCCCGACGCGAGCCGGTTCGACGGGCTGATCATGTGGGGCGGCGGGACGCAGGGGCCGGTGGCGGTGCCCGGCCCGTATCAGGTCCGGTTGACCGCCGGTGACTGGTCGGTGACGCGCGGCGTCGACCTGCTGCCGGACCCGCGGGTCACGGTGAGCGCGGCCGACTATCAGGCGCAGTTCGACTTCCTCATCCGCATTCGGGACCGCCTGAGCGCGGCGAACGACGCGGTGAGCCGGATCCGCGCGGTGCGGCGCGACATGGAGGGGGTGGTCGGCCGGCTGGACGCGGCTGGAGCCGCTGCACGCGGCGCGGCCGCCGACTCGGTTCGGGCGCTGGCCCGCGCGATCGGGACGGAGCTGACGGCGGTCGAGGAGGCGATCTACCAGACGAAGAACCGCAGCAGCCAGGACCCGCTCAACTTCCCGATCCGGTTGAACAACAAGATCGCGGCGCTGGCCGGCGTGGTGGCGGGCGTCGACGCCAGGCCCACCGATCAGACGTACGCGGTGTTCGACGAGCTGTCGGCGGCCTTGCAGCAGCAGCTCGACCGCCTGGCGGCGGTGCTGCGGGACCGAATTCCGGCGTTCAACACGGCGGTGGCGACGCTCGGGCTGCCGGCGGTGATCGTGCGGTAACGCCCGGCCCCCACCCCCACCCCCACCCCGACCCCGGCCGCCGTCTTTCGCGGGCGACGGGGTCCGCCTATGATTCGTGCATGCCTGACGTCCGCACGTATACCGCCAGCGAAACCGACCGCATTCGCCGGTTCGTGGTCGAGACCGGCGATCCCCTCGCGCCGCCGGGCCGGCACCACTACATGTCGGCCGACGAGGCATCCGGCAACCCGATCGCCGAGGCGGTGCTCGCGGTGCCGGGTGTGCAGGAAGCGATGATCGAGAACGACTCCGTGCTGGTGCTCCGGCGCGACGAGGTCTCGTGGGAGGACCTCGAGGACCGGGTGGCGTACGCCATCAGCACGGGGCTGCAGGCCCGGGCCCCCGGCGCGCCGGCGGCGGGCCCGGAGCTCAGCGACGACGGGATCTACGAGATCGTGGATCGGATGTTCCAGCGGGAGGTGAATCCCGCGGTCGCCCAGCACGGCGGCCGGATCGAGCTGATCGACGTGCAGGACGGGACGGTCGTGGTGCGGATGATGGGCGGGTGCCAGGGGTGCGGCATGGCCAACGTCACGCTGCGGCAGGGGATCGAGAGCCAGCTCAAGCGCGTCATCCCGCAGCTGCGGGGGATTCAGGACATCACCGACCACGCCGCCGGGGAGAAGCCGTACTTCAAGTAGGGATCCGCGTCAGACCTTCGACGCCACCCGCTGCACCGCCGCGATCAGCTCCCCCGCCTCGAACGGCTTGGCCAGGCACGGCTGACCGGTCTTTTCGAGGAACTCGCTCACCGACTGGTCCTGCGCCCACCCGGTCACGAACACCACGCGCTTGGCCATGTCGGGAAACAGTTGCTGGATCTGCCGGAAGAAATCGTCGCCGCCGAGGAACGGAAGCCGGAGGTCGGTGACGATCGCCGCGAACCGCTGATCGCGCAGCTCCGAGAGGGCCGCCAGGCCGTTGGCGACGGGTTGTACGGTGAACCCACCGCGCTGGAGAATCTTGGCGATGGACGTCCGGACGAGCGGGTCGTCCTCGACCAGCAGCACCTGCACGGAGCCTCCTTTCGCCGGGCGTATGCGATCGCTGACTTCCCCACCCGCTAACGTATGACACACCCGGTCGGGAGCGCCAGGGGGCGCCCTCGGTGTGCTTGATTCCCGCCTGGGCCGCGGGTAACTTGCCACCGCTCGAGACGAGCCGCTGCCGCCCTGGTGGTGAAACTGGTAGACACGCTGTCTTGAGGGGGCAGTGCCGCAAGGCGTCCCGGTTCGAATCCGGGCCAGGGCATTTCCAGACACCGTAGCGCCGTGCGAGGCGCCGGACCCTGACGGGGTCGCGTGCCCGGGATCTTCGTGCCAGCGTAGCTCAGTGGTAGAGCACCGGTTTCGTAAACCGGGGGTCGTGGGTTCAATCCCCACCGCTGGCTTCCCTCCCGCCTCACCGGCCAGCACTCCGCGATCGCCCGCATCGTGTTCTCCCGATCGTTCACCTGCGCCCGGGCCCGCTGCAGCTGCCGGCGCCCCCGCCCGTTCGGGTCCCTGCGAAACTCCCGGCCGCGGCGCTCGTACTCCGATTAGCTTTCGAGACCCCCATTCCCTCTTTGCAGGAGTCGCGCCGTGCGTCGCCTTCCATTGCGGTTCATCTGGCCGTCCGCCGCGATCCTCGTCGGCTGCGGCAGTCACGCACCGAGCCAGGCGCCCGCGCCGACGACGCGCGTGCCGGTCGCGTCCGACGCGCCGCTCCCGACCGCCGCGCTGAGCGCGGCCGAGCTGCGTCGCTATCTCACCGTGTTCGCGGCCGATTCGCTGGCGGGACGCCAGATGGGAACGGCCGGCAACGTCAAGGCCACGGACTATCTGGCCGCCCAGCTGCAACGCCTGGGGGTTGAGCCCGCGGGCGAGCACGGCAGCTACTTCCAGACGCTGCCGCTCCACGAGCGCGCGGTGGACTCCGCGGCGTCCGGCCTGTCCGTGAGCGGCAAGGCGCTGGTGATCTGGCAGGATTTCGCCCCGATCCCGTCGTTCCCCGACTTCGGCCTGCCGTTCGGGATGGCGGGATCGCTCGACGGCGCGCAGGCGATCTACGCCGGTCCGATGGGGGACACGACGGGGCTGAGCCCGGCGCTGGCGACCGGGAAGCTCGTGGTGGTGGGGCCGCCGCGAGGGCCGGCTGGCCCCGCCGGCCTGGGGACCGCCCTCGCGCAATACCCCACCGCCGCCGGCATCGCCTTCGCCATGCTCGATCTCATGCCGCCGGCCCAGCTGGGCTTCCTGCGCGAGCCGCCTCCCGCTATGAGCGCGAAGCTGCCCGAAGGGCCGCTCGGCATGCTGGTGCGCCTGGCGACCGTCGGCGCGCTGTTCGGGGTCCCGGTCGACTCGGTTGCCACGCTCGCGCCCGGCCGGACGGGTACGACGATTCAGGGGACCATCCGGTTCGCGCTCACGCCGAGCGCGTTCCCATCGCGCAACGTCGTCGCGGTGGTGCGGGGCAGCGATCCGGCGCTGCGCAACGAGTACGTCGTGATCGGCGCTCACAACGACCACGTCGGCACCGGCCGGCCGCAGGACCACGACTCCGTCTGGGCGTTCAATCACGTCGTGCGGCCCGACGGGGCCGAGAGCCCGATGCGGGCGGCGACCGCCGAGGAGCAGACCCGCATCCAGGCGATCCGCGACAGCCTGCGCGCCCTGCGGCCGTCCGGCCCCGACTCGATCTACAACGGCGCGGACGACGACGGGTCGGGCTCGGTCACCACGCTGGCGATGGCGGCGGCGTTCCACCTCACGCCGGCCAAGCCCCGGCGGTCGATCCTGTTCGTGTGGCACACGGGGGAGGAGGCGGGCCTGTACGGGTCGCGCTACTTCACCGACTATCCCACGGTGCCGCGCGATTCGATCGTGGCGGAGCTCAACATGGACATGATCGGCCGGGGCAGCGCCACCGACGTCAAGGGCGGCGGACCCGGCTACGTGCAGTTGATCGGCTCGCGGCGTCTCTCGACGGAGCTGGGCGATCTGGTGGAGACCGTCAACACGCGCGACGGCTACGGCTTCACGTTCGACTATCAGTACGACGCGACGGGCCACCCGCAGCAGTACTACTGCCGCAGCGACCACTACATGTACGCGCGGTACGGCATCCCGATCGTGTTCTTCTCCACCGGGAGCCATCAGGACTACCACATGCTGACGGACGAGGTGCAGTACATCGACTTCGACAAGATGTCCCGGGTCGGTCGCCTCGTGGCGGACATCGCCCGGACGGTGGCGAACCTCGACCACCGCGTGGTGGTGGATCAGCCGAAGCCGGATCCGAACGGGCAGTGCAGGCAGTAACGTGCAGCGTGTAGCGTGTAGCGTGCAGCGTGCAGCGTTAAGCTCCGTCGGGAACCCGCTGCACGCTGCCCGCTGCGCGCTGCACGAGCTCCTCGCGCCTCACCTTCCCCAGCGAGGTCCTGGGGATCTCCGCCACCCGCCGCACCGAGCGCGCACGCTCATAGGGCAATAGCCCGGCGTTGAACGCCGCGAGCAGTCGGTCGGCGGTGGCCGCCGGGACGCCGGCGACGGCGAGGTGGATCGCGTGGCCGAGCCGGTCATCGGGGAGCGCCACCAGCGCGGCGTCCGCGTCCGGGGCCATGCCGAGACGCACCTGCTCGAGCTTGGCGTCGAGCGGCGGCAGCGGCACCAGCTCGCCGCCGACTTTCACCGTGGCATCCACGCGTCCCCCCACCGTCAGGCACCGGCCACGGACTTCGCCCACGTCGTCGGTCCGCCACCAGCCATCCCGCTTGGGATCGTCCAGTCCGTCGGCGGTCGCGTAGCCGGTCAACAGCGCCGCGCTCTGCACCTCCAGGCGGCCGTCGGCGCCGGTGCGCACCTCGGCGTGGGACAGGATCGCCAGCTCCGGAAATCCACCGGCGGAGAGGGACGCGAGACTTGCCGTCGCGATCTGGGAGGCGCACTCGGTGGCGCCGTAGCTGGGGAGCAGCGGCCATCCCAGGGCGCGGGCCCGCGCGTACAGCTCGGCGCCGAGCGCCCCGCCGCCCACCACCACGGCCCGAACCGACGCGGGAGCCCGGAGGCCGGCGCGCACCAGGTCGAACACCTGAGTGGGGACGAGCGCGCTGAGCGCACGCCGCGTGCCGGCGAGCCGCCTGACGAAGCCCCCGGTGTCCCAGCGGTCGAGCGTCGCCACGCGGGCGCCGCTCAGGTGGGCGCGGGCGTGCACGCCGAGCCCGCCCACGTGGAACGGGGGCAGCACGTTGACCCAGACGTCGGACGCGTCGCTCGCGAGGTGCGCGTTCACGGCGGCGGCGGACGCCAGCACGGCGCGCTTGGCGAGGGCGACCGGCTTGAGCCGGCCGGTGGCGCCCGACGTGGTGACCCATACGTGCGCCGCGAGCGGGATCCGCTCGATCAGCGCGCGGATCGAGCGGGCGTCCGCCTCGGCGAGGCGTGGGTTGAGCAAGACCGGGGTGTCGCTGCCGTCCCAGTCGATCACAGGGCGAGGCCCGCGGCGAGCAACACGCCGAACGCGAGTTGCAGCCCGGCGGCGCGGGCGAGCGCGCGGTTGTAGCTCGGGCCGGGCGCGTCGCGCCACACGACGCGGACGGCGGCGAACGCCAGCGGGAGCGCCGCGAGCGGCAGCAGGGCGGCGAGCCGGTCCCCGGCCTGGAGCCACAGGAGGTTGAGGACGAGCGGGCCGAACGCGCAGAGCGCGATCTCCGCCCGCCCGAACCCGACGCCGAGTCGCGCGGCGAGCGTGTGCTTGCCGCTCCGCGCGTCCTCGGCCACGTCCCGCAGGTTGTTGATCGCGAGCAGCGCGCAGGCGAGCAGCCCCACCTGCGCGCCCGCGAGGGCCACGGGCCAGGCGAGCGCGCCGGCGTGCAGGTAGTACGTGCCGCCCACCGCCCCGAGCCCGAAGAAAGCCAGCACGAACCCCTCACCCAGGCCGTGGTAGGCCAGCGGGTACGGTCCCCCGGTGTACGCGTAGCCGAACAGCAGCGAGAGCAGGCCGAGCGTCAGGATCGGCCAGCCCGCGACGACGACCAGCGGGATGCCGCACCCCAGCGCGACGGCGAAGCTCGCGAGTGCCGCCCCCCGGACCTGGGCCGGCGTGAGGATCCCGGCCTGGGTCACGCGGGTCGGCCCCACGCGGTGCGCCGTGTCGGCGCCGCGCGAGAAGTCGAGCAGGTCGTTGAACAGGTTGGTGCCGACTTGGATCGCGGCCGCGCCCAGGAGCGCGCCGCCCGCCCGCCACCAGATCACGGGGTGGCCGAGCGCCGCGGCGAGCGCCGTGCCCACCACGACCGGCACGACCGCGGCCGTGAGCGTCTTGGGACGCGCGGCGAGCAGCAGGCCGGTCGGGAGCAACGCCGTCACGGATAGCGTGGGAACCGGGAGAAATCCGGCGGTCGCTTCTCGTTGTAGGCGTTGCGGCCTTCCTGGGCCTCTTCCGACATGTAGTACAGCAGCGTGGCGTTGCCGGCCAGGTCGAGCAGCCCGATCTGGCCGTCGCAGTCGGCGTTGAGCGCGGCCTTGAGGCAGCGCAGCGCGAGCGGCGAGTGCTGCAGCATCTCGCGGCACCAGGCGAGCGTCTCCTCCTCGAGCCGGGCGAGCGGCACCACCGCGTTCACCAGCCCCATCGCGAGCGCCTGCTGGGCGTCGTACTGGCGGCAGAGATACCAGATCTCGCGCGCCTTCTTCTGCCCCACGATGCGGGCGAGGTAGCTCGAGCCCAGGCCGCCGTCGAACGAGCCTACCTTGGGGCCGGTCTGCCCGAACCGCGCGTTGTCGGCCGCGATGGTGAGGTCGCACACCACGTGCAGCACGTGCCCGCCGCCGATCGCGTACCCCGCGACCATCGCCACGACGGGCTTGGGCAGCGCGCGGATCTGCTTCTGGAGGTCGAGCACGTTGAGGCGCATCGTGCCGCCCTGCTCGTGATCCACATAGCCCGCGTCGCCGCGGATCCGCTGATCGCCGCCCGAGCAGAACGCCTCCGGGCCCTCCCCGGTGAGGATCACGGCGCCGATCGTCCCGTCCTCGCGGGCGAGCGCGAACGCCTCCTGCATCTCGCGCACGGTGAGCGGGCGGAACGCATTGCGCACGTCCGGCCGGTTGATCGTGATCTTGGCGATGCCGTCGCCGGTGTGCTCGTAGCGGATGTCGGTGAACTGGTGGATCGGAGTCCACGTCGCTGGATTGCCCATGAGGTGCCCGCGGTTCGGCTGGAGAATGCTGGAACATACGGTGCGATGTCCAATGTCCAACACGCAATGTTCAATGTCCAGGTACTTGGTACTTGGTACTTGGACCTTGGACATTGGACATTCGCCCGCTACACGCTGCACGCGACACGCACAAATTCCACCACCTGCTCCGCGAACCACGCGGGTGATTCCCACGGGACGCGGTGCCCCGCTGCGGGCGCGACGCGCAGCTCGCCGAGCGGCAGCTCGGCTACCGCGTGCCGGCCCAGCGCGACGTAGGGCGCGTCGCGGGAGCCCACGATCCAGCGCACGGGGCAGGGAATCTCCCGCAGGCGCGGCACGAGCGGCGGTTGGCTGCCGAGGGACCAGTCCACCAGTCCACTCGCGAGCGCCGTCCGGTCGTAGGCGCGCTCGGGGCGTGCAAGCGTCCGTGCCGCGCCGCCGAACACGGCCCGCGCGTCCCAGTCCGCCAGCACCGCGTCCCAGTTTTCGTGCAGGAACCGCGCGGCCCAGCGCGCGTCGTCGGTGCGGCGCGCAGCGCACGCCGCGGGATCGGTCAGGCCGGTATGGGTGGAGACGATCACCGCGCCGCGCCACAGCGCGGGCTGGGCGAGCAGCGCGTGGAGCGCGAGTCGCCCGCCCAACGAATAGCCGAGCAGCACGGGGGCCGGATCGGACTGGGCAACCCACGCGGCGAAGTGGTCACCCCACGCCGTGAGGGACCGGTGGGTGGGCGGCGCGCCGAACAGATCGGGAGTGTGGAACGCCGGGAGGTCCTTGCTGGCGCAGGCGGCGCGCAGGGGGTCCCAGTCGGCGCCGCGTCCCAGAAAGCCGTGCAGCGCCCAGATCACGACCGCTCGTCGAGTGCGTCGTACGCCCGCCAGAAGCGGGCGGTCTGCGCGCGGTCCGGCAGCAGCTCGATCACCGCGTGGGCGTCGGCCGGCGCCGCGCCGGGGACCGCCTCCCACCGGTGGTGCGTCATCTCCCACAGCGCCGCCCAGCCCGACAGCTCGTGGCGGTGCTCGTTGCGCAGCCCGGCGTGCGGCGACAGCCGCGCGAAGATCTGTCCGCCGCCGTTGTTGACGACCACGATGCGGGTCGGGCCGGCGTCGAGCTGGGGGAGGATCCACGGCGCGCTCAGGTCGTACAGCGCGGTCAGGTCGCCCACGATGGCCCAATGCTCCCGGCCCGGCCGGCACATCCCGAAGAACGTGGACAGCTGCCCGTCGATCCCGTTGGCGCCGCGGTTGGCGCCGACGTCCCAGCCCCGGGAGCGGCGCAGCGCGGCGAGATCCCACTCGCGAATCGGGAGGCTGTTCCCGAGGTAGACCAAAGCGCCGGCCGGCACCAGATGGGAGAGCGCGCGAAGCAGGGTCGGCTCGGCGCGCGGGTGGCACTCCCAGAGCGGCGCGAGCCGCTCCGCCCGCGCCCGGTCGCGGGAGATCAGCGCGTGCGTGGCCGCATGGTCCGCCGCCGGCGCCGCGACCGACTGGAGGATCGCGCCGACCGGGCCGCGCACCAGCGTGGAGCGTGTGAGGCCGGGGAACGGCGTGCGGGCCACCGAGCACACGGGGAGCTGGGCCAGCCGCCCTTCGAGATCGCGCCACAGCCGCGGGGTCGGCACACCGCCGATCCGCAGCACGCCGTCGACGTCCGCCGGGGCGAGCGCACCTTCGCCCGACGTGAGCACCAGGTCGGCGAGCGCTGGCTCCTCGCGCAGCCCCGACGCGGCCTCCGCGTAGACCGGCGCCGCGTAGCGCACCAGGAAATCGCGCACCGGCGCGCGGTCGGCGGCGTCGAGTGGCCCGACCAGCACCAGCGGGCGGCGCGCGCGGGCGAGGAACGCGACGAGCGGGCCCGCGTCCGCCGCGGGCGGGGCGGCGGCGCGCGGTCGCACCGTCACGCTGGTCTGGGGAATCGGCCCGTCCACCAGCGGCTCGTCGAAGCAGATGTTGAGGTGGATCGGGCCCGCGGCGTCCCACGCGGCGAGATCGAGCTCGTCGTCCGCGCGCTCGCCGTCGAACACCGTGGGGGCGTAGCCGCCGAACAGGCCGACCTGCTCGATGGTCTGCGGCGCCCCGGTCCCGCGATACGCCGCCGGACGATCGGCCGTAACCAGCACCAGCGGAACGCCCGCGTAGTAGGCCTCCACGGCGGCGGGCAGCAGCTCGGCCGCCGCGGTGCCCGACGTGGTGACCACGGCGACGGGGGCGCCGGTCGCGCGCGCGCGGCCCACGGCGAAGAACGCGGCGGACCGCTCCTCGAAGAACGAGTAGCACCGGAAGCCGCGCGCGCATTGCGCCGCCAGCACGATCGGCGAGTTGCGGCCGCCGGGGCAGAGGCACAGCTGGCCGACGCCGGCGTCCGCCAGGCGCTCGAGCAGTCGGGCCGAGCGGGCGAGGTTCACAGGCCGAGCATGTCCTTCACGGCGGCGCGCTTGAGGACCAGCTCCTCCCACTCGCGCTCGGGCCGGCTGCGGGCGATGACGCCGCCGCCCGCCGCCAGCGACAGCTCGGTGCCCTCCCACTGCACGCCCCGAATCGCGACGAGGCACGTGGCGCTGCCGTCGGGCCACTCGACGCCGATCGGGGCGCCGAACCGGCGCCGCCCGACGTCGCGGTCGAGCGCGCGCAGCAGGCCGAGCCCGGCGGAGCGCGGCGCCACGCCGAGCGCCGCCGTGGGGTGCAGCGCCTGGACCAGCGCCGCGAAGCCGGGCGGGCGCGCCGCGTCGACGGACAGCGTGGTACGCAGGTGGGCCAGCGCGGGGAGCGACAGCACGTCGAGCGGCCCGACCCCCACGTCTCCGAACCGGCCGAGCGCCTCGTGGAGGTCGTCCACGACGCTCTTGTGCTCGGCCAGCTCCTTGCGGTCCGTCAGCAGCTCGGCGGCGGCCTCGAGCGGTCGGGTGCTGGCGATCGCCGCGGTTTCCACGCGGCACCCGTCGGCGCGGAACAGGATCTCCGGCGTCGCGCCGAGCATGCCGGCCCCGGGGGTCCAGTGCCCGTACACGGCGCTCCCCGGCGGCACGTCGAGCACGCGCGCGAGCAGCGCATGCACCAGCGCCCCCGCCGCGGCGGCGCGCCCCCGCTCGATCAGCACGGGGACCGCCTTGGCGATCGATCCCTCGCCGATCGCCTGCATCACCGCCCGGTAGAGCGCGAGATACGCGTCGCGCGCCGGTGGCGTCCACGACACGGCCGGCGCGCGCGGCGCGGGTCCCAGCGCGGCCCTGAGCTCGGCGCGCGTCATCACCTGCCAGCCGGCGGGGTGGTGCCACGGCGCGGGGTCGTCGAGGAAGAAATCCGGGGCGTAGCAGCCGAGCCGGTCCGGGATCCGCGTGGCGCGCGCCGCGAACGGTCCCCACGCCACGAGTAGCCGATCGGGCGCGTGCTCCAGGACGAAGCCGCTGGAGAGGTAATCCCGCACCGTCAGCGCTGGACCACGTCCGCCAGCGCGGCGGCGAGCTCGGGAAACCGGAACGTGTAGCCCGCGTCGCGCGCGCGGCGCGGCAGCACGCGGAGCGACGCCAGCAGCGCGTCGGCCGCCTCTCCCAGCGCCACCCGCAGGGCGATCTCCGGCATGCGCGTGAACGCCGGCCGGCCCAGGGCGGCGCCGAGCACGCGCGCGAACTCGTTCACCGGGACCGGGTGGGGCGTGGTCGCGTTCACGGCTCCGGCGATGTCCCGTTCCAGCAGGAGCACGACCAGCCCGATCAGGTCCGCGATGTGGATCCACGACCACCACTGCCTGCCGCTGCCCCACGGCCCGCCCACCCCCAGCCGGAACGGCGGCAGCAGGCGCTCGAGGACGCCGCCGTCCGGACCGAGCACCATGCCGGACCGCAGGATCGCCACCCGGGCGACATCCTGCGCGCTGCGCGCCGCCTCCTCCCACTCCACGCACAGGCCCGCCAGGAAATCGTCGCCCGGTGGCGCCGTTTCGTCGAGCTCCGCGTCGCCGCGCGAGCCGTAGTATCCCATCGCCGACATGGAGACCAGCACGTGCGGTCGCGGATCGGCGGCGCGCATGCCCTCGACCACGCAGAACGTGGCCTCGGTCCGGCTGGTCCGCAGCAGCAGCTTGCGGCTCTCGGTCCAGCGGTGCGGCGGGTCGACGATCACGGCGCCCGCCAGGTTGATCACGGCATCGGTGCCCGCGATGGCGGCCTGCCAGGGGCCCGACCGCGCGGGATCGCCGCGCACCACCCGGACCCGCGGGTCCGACCAGGGGTCGCGCCCGCTGCGCGAGACCACGACGCACTCCGCGTCGCGCGCCACCAGGGCGCGCACGAGGTGCCGCCCGACGAAGCCGGTGCCGCCCGTCAGGAACACTCTCATGCGGCGTCGAGCTGGACGCGCGCATCCAGGGCCACGGCCCCGCGCTCCAGCGCCAGCAGCGGATTGACGTCCATCTCCGCGATCCGCGGGTGCCGTTCGGCGAGCTGGGACACGCGGAGCAACGCGTCCTCGAGGGCGGCGAGGTCGCGCGCCGGCTCGCCGCGGATGCCCTCGAGCAGCTTCGCGGTGCGCACCGCGCGGACCATGTGGGCGGCATCGCTGTCGAGCAAGGGCGCGAGCCGCAGCACGACGTCGCGCAGCACCTCGACGTACACGCCGCCGAGCCCGAACATCACCATCGCGCCGACGCCGGGCATGCGCGTGAGGCCCACGATCGTCTCCCGTCCCGGCGGCGCCATCTGCTGCACCAGGAGCCCCCTCCCGTCCTCCCCCGTCTGCCGCTCCTGCCGCTCCTGCCCGAGCATCTCCCTCGCCGCTCGCCTCACCGCGTCTTCATCTTCCAGATCCAACACCACGCCGCCGGCGTCGGTCTTATGCGTGATGTCGGGGGAGACCAGCTTGAGCGCGACCGGGAAGCCGAGCGCCCGCGCGGCCGTGGCGGCGTCGCATGCCAGCGGCGCCGGGTCGGCGCCCGGCACGAACCGCCAGGGGGCCACCGCGATGCCGTACGCCTCGAGGATCCTGAGCGCGTCGGGCTCGCTCACCTTATGGTGCCCCCGGGCCAGGGTCGCGTCGAGGATCGCGGCGACCGCGGCGTCGTCGGTGGCGAACGCCACCGGCCGGCCGGGCTGCCGGCGGGTGTATTCCCGGTAGCGCCACATGGCGCCGAGCGCCCGGGCCGCCGATTCCGGGAAGATGTAGGCGGGCACCTTGGCCTCGTGCAGCTCGGCGAGGCCAGCCGGCAGCCCCTCGCGCCCCATCAGCACGGCGATCAGCGGTTTGTCGGGATGCCGAGCGTTGACCTGCACGATCGCTTCCGCCACGTGACGGGTCTGGATGCCGAGCGGCGGTACGAACGCGGCGAACGCGGCGTCCACGTTGGGATCGCGCAGCACGCAGTCGAGCGCGAACTCGTAGCCTTCCGGCCGCGCGCTCGCGATCATGTCCACCGGGTTCCGCACGCTCGCCTCTTCCGGCAGCTGCGCGCGCAGCTCGGCCTCCGTCGCGGGGGTGAGCCGCGCCACCTCCATGCCGGCCGCCTCGCAGGCGTCGGCGATGATGATCCCCGGGCCGCCCGCGTTGGTCACGATCGCCACGCGGTTGCCCTGGGGGAGCGGCTGGTTCGAAAACGCCATTGCCAGGTCGAACAGCTCTTCCACCGTCTGCGCCCGGATGGCGCCGGCCTGGGCGATGATCGCGTCGGTCGCGAGCTCCGCCCCGGCGAGGGCTCCCGTGTGCGAGGCGGCGGCCCGGGCGCCCGCCCCCGTGCGGCCCGACTTCACCACGCAGATCGGCTTGGCGCGCGTGACCCGCCGGCCCAGCTCCACGAACCGCCGGGGCGAGCCGAAATTCTCGAGGTACATGAGGATCATCGAGGTGTGGGGGTCGCGCTCCCAGTACTCGATGCAGTCGTTGCCGCTCACGTCGGCCTTGTTGCCGGCGGACACGAACGAGGAGAACCCGATCCCCAGGCTGTGCGCGTAGTCCAGCACGCTCAGCCCCATCGCGCCCGACTGGCTCATGAACGCCACGGGGCCGGGCGGCGGCGTGATCGGCGCGAACGTCGCGTTCATCTGCACGTCGGGCTCGGTGTTGATGACCCCCATGCAGTTGGGCCCCACCATCCGGATGCCCGCCGCCCGGATCACCTCGCGTAGCACCCGCTCCCGCTCGATCCCGGCGCCGCCCACTTCCTTGAACCCGGCCGAGATCACCACCAGCCCCCGCACGCCGGCGGCGACGCACTCCCGTGCGACGGCGATCACGGCGTCCTTGGGGACCGTGATCACGGCCAGATCCACCGGCGCGCCGATCGCCCCGACCGACGGGTACGCCGGCACCGAGTGGATCGCCGCCGCCTTGGGGTTCACCGGGTAAACCGGTCCCTGGAACCCGTACCGCAGCAGGTTGTCGAGGATCTGCCAGCCGATCGTGTTCGGCTGCCGCGACGCCCCGATCACCGCGATGGAACGCGGCCGGAGAATCGGGTCGAGCGTGTGCGGGTGCGGGGGGGCGGACATGGCAGGAAGATACGGCGTGAGAGTGAAAAGCGAGAGATGGAGTGAAAAGTGAAAAGTGAAAAGTGAAGAGTGAAAACGGACCTCGTGCGCGCTCTCCCTTTTCACTTTTCCCGTCGCACTTTTCACTCTCTGGACAACTCGACCTCCGCCGACGACATTCGGGCCATGCTCCTCCTCAAGCTGCTCCAGTCCCTGGTCAAGGCGCTCAACTCCGAGGGCACGCCGGGCCAGGTGGCCGCGGGGATCGCGCTGGGGGCCGTGCTCGGGCTGACGCCGCTGATGAACCTCCATAACCTCGTGCTGTTCAGCCTGGCGATCATCGTCAACGTGTCGTTCCCCGGCGTGATGCTCGGCTGGGCGGTGTTCGTACCCGTGGGGTTCGCGCTCGACCCGCTGTTCGACCTCGTCGGCCGCACGCTGCTGGTGGGGCTGCCGGCGCTGACGCCGTTCTGGACCTGGTGCTACAACGCCCCGGTCGTGCCGCTCACGAACTTCAACAACACGATCGTGCTCGGGAGCTTCGTCTGCTGGGCCGTCGCGTTCGTGCCGCTGTTCTTCCTGTTGCGCTGGGCGGTCGCCACGTATCGCGCGACGGTCTACGAGCGGCTGCGGCGGACCCGCGCGTTCCAGGCGGTCACGGCGTCCAAGCTGTACAACGTCTACACCCTGTTCCGGCCATGACGCCCCGCCGCAAGCTGTTTCGCTGGAAGGCGATCGGCCCGCTGGCGGCGTTCCTGGTGCTGGTGGGCGTGCTGTACTGGCTGCTGGCCGACTCGCTGGTGCGCCGCGGCGTGGAGGCCGGGGGCACGGCGTTCGTCGGGGCGAAGGTCGATCTCGCCGCCGCCGACGTGCGGCTGCGCGACGGCGTGGTGATGCTCGAGGGCCTCGCGGTCACGAACCCGCGCAGCCCGATGACCAACCTGATCGAGGCCGACCGGATCGTCGTGAACGTCCGCATGGCGCCGCTGCTCGAGAAGAAGGTCATCATCGACACCGTCGCGTTCCGCGGGCTCCGGTTCGGCACGCCGCGCCGCACGTCGGGCGCGATCGCCGATCCCCAAGGCCGCTCCGGCGAAGTCGGGCGGGCGGTCCAGTCGTGGCTCGCGCAGCTGCCGATCCCCGAGTTCTCGCTCGCGGGACTCGGGCGGGCGGTGAACGTGGAAGCGGTCTCGCCCGAGAGCCTCACCACGCTGCGCCAGGCGCGCGCCCTCGCGGCGCTGGCCGACTCGGCGCGCGCCGCGTGGCTCGAGCGTGTGACCCAGCTCGATCCGCGGCCGCAGATCGACTCCGCCGTGGCGCTCGCGCAGCGGCTCGAGGGCCAGAGCGTGCGCTCGCTCGGCCTCGCCGGGGCGCGCGACGCCGCGAGCTCCGCCCAGCGCACGATCACCGCGCTCACGCAGCTCGACAATCGACTGGCGGGGCTGCAACGCGGCGTCGACTCCGGGGTGGCCCGGGCGCGGGGCGGGCTTGCCGCCCTGGCCGACGCCCGCCGCGTCGACTACGCGTACGCCATGGGGCTGCTCAAGCTGCCTTCGCTCGACGCGCCCAGCCTCGGGCCCGCGCTGTTCGGCCGGTTCGCGGCCCAGCAGCTCGCGCCGGTGCTCTATTGGCTGGGGATCGCCGAGCGGTACATGCCGCCGGGCCTCAAGGCGCGGCTGCACCAGGGCCCCGATCGCGCGCGCGCGGCCGGCAGCACCGTCGTGTTCCCGCAGCGAGAGCGCCTGCCGAGCTTCCTGCTGCACCTCGCGGAAGCCACCCTCGCGATCGGCGGCAGCGGGGCCGGCGCGGGCAACTACGCCGCGCGGGTGGTGGACGCGACGTCGGATCCGGACCTGCTCGGGCGACCGACCACGTTCCAGGCCGCGCGCACCGAGGGCAGGGTGGGACCGGGGACGGTGCGGGTGGGCGGGCTGCTGAACCACGTCGGTCAGACGATCCGGGATTCGCTCAGCGCGTTCGTCGGGGACGTGCGGCTCCCGACGATCGCCCTCGCCCCGCTCGGCGCGGAGCTGGGGTTGGGACGCGGCACCACCGAGCTGGTGCTGCGCCGCGTGGGCGACAGCCTCGACACGCGGTTCACGTGGTCGTCGTCCGACCTGCACTGGGGACGCCTTGCCGACACGGCCGGGGCGGCAGCGCCGGCCGCAGCGGCCGGGGGAGGGCGGCTCGATGCGCGGGCCGTGGGGCAGTCGCTGCAGGGCGCCGCCGAGGGCATCCTGTGGCGCACGCTCACGGGGCTCACCGACGTGCGGATCGACGCCCGGCTCACCGGGTCGGTGCAACGGCCGCGGCTCGCCGTGGGGTCCAACGTGGCGCGCGCGGTGGCCGATGGCCTGCGCGAGCAGGTCGGCCGGCAGCTCGCCGAGACCGAAGCCACCGTCCGCGCGCGGGTGGACGCGCTCGTGGATCAGCGGGTCACCCAGGCCCAGGATGCGGTGAGCGCGTTCCAGACGCAGGCGCTCGACCGGGTGGCCGCCGAGCGGCAGCGGCTCGATCAGGCCAAGCGGGATCTCGAAGCCCGGGCGAAAGCGCTGATCGGGATTCCGGGGATCGGGGGGTAGCCGATGGCCGATGGCCGACAGCCGATCGATGGTAGGAAGCCGGAAGCCCCGGGGAAGACCCCCGGGGCTCCTTCGTACTATCGGCTAACGGCTAACGGCTATCGGCTATCGGCTATCGCCTACTTCCGCTTCTCGATCGGTACGTAGGTGCGCGTCTCCGGGCCGAGGTACACCTGCCGCGGGCGGGCGATGGGCAGCTTGTCGACCAGCATCTCCTGCCACTGCGCCAGCCAGCCGGGAGTACGGCCGATCGCGAACAGCACCGGGTACATCTCGACCGGGAAGTTCATGGCCTCGTAGATGATGCCCGAGTAGAAGTCGACGTTCGGATACAGCTTGTGCGAGATGAAGTAATCGTCCGACAGGGCGATCCGCTCGAGCTCGAGCGCGATGTCGATCAGCGGGTTCTTCCCGGTGACGTCGAACACCTGGTCGGCGATCCGCTTGATGATCTGGGCGCGCGGGTCGTAGTTCTTGTACACCCGGTGGCCGAAGCCCATCAGCCGCAGTTCCTTGTTCTTGACCCGCTTGATGTACTCCGGGATCGCCTTCACGCTGCCGATCTCGCGCAGCATCCGCAGCACCTGCTCGTTGGCGCCGCCGTGCAGCGGGCCGTACAGGGCCGCCGCCGCGCCCGCCATGGCGCTGTAGGGATCCACGTGACTCGAGCCGATCCCCCGCATCGCGGCCGCCGAGCAGTTCTGCTCGTGGTCGGCGTGCAGGATGAACAGCACGTCGAGCGCGTGCTCGAGTGCCGGGTTCGGCTTGTACTTCGTCTCCGTGGTCTTGAACAGCATGTTGAGGAAGTTCCCGGCGTACGACAGCTCGTTGTCCGGGTAGGCATACGGCATGCCCCGCATGTGGCGGTACGCGAACGCGGCGACCGTGGGGGTTTTCGCGATCAGCCGGTGGATCTGGTGCTCGCGGGTCTCCGCGTCGTGGATCTTGCTGGCTTCCGGATAGAACGTCGAGAGCGCGGCGACGGTGCTGATGAACACGCCCATGGGGTGCGCGTCATAGCGGAACCCGTCGAGGAACATCTTGACGTTCTCGTGCAGGAAGGTGTGATGGATGATCTTGTTGGCCCACGCGTCCAACTGGGTCTTGGTGGGCAGCTCGCCGTACAGGATGAGATAGGCGGTCTCGAGGAACGTGCCCTTCTCGGCGATCTGCTCGATCGGGTAGCCGCGGTAGCGCAGGATCCCCTTGTCGCCGTCGATGAAGGTGACCTTGCTCTCGCAGTGGGCGGTGTTGGTGAACGCCGGGTCATAGCTCATCAACCCGAAGTCCTCCGGACCTGTCTTGATCTTGCGCAGATCCATCGCGTTGATGGTGCCGTGCTGGATCGGGACTTCGTACGACTTGGCCGTACGGTTGTCGGTGATGGTCAACGTGTCTTTTGCCACGGTGCCCTCGGGTTTGGCGGAGGGTTCTTTTCCCGGAACGGTTGCTGCGCCTGGTGCCATGTGTCCTCCGGCGCCAATGGTGCCAACGGCTCCTGTGAACGGTGCGACACCCTGAAAGATACGAGGCGGTACGCGGCGCGACGACCCCACCCCCGGACCCAGCCCCGCGGCCGTCCCTACCCCTAGGGGAAGCGGGGCAGGGGTGAGGGGGATCCTCTCATCTCTGCCCCTTCTTCCCCGCTGATCTGGATTTCCGTTGCGGCCCGTTCGTATCTTCCACCACCGACCCGCCACGGTCCCCGCTTCCGACAGGGAGATGCACCAGTGCGCCAGCTCACGGGCTTTCACCGGATGACCTGCTGATGCCACGCGAGCGCCTCGTGCGGTGGGTCGGGCGCGGCCTGCGCGCGGGGGGGCCGGCGGTCGTGCTCGCGGCCGTCCTGTTCGCGGGGTTCCGGCGGGTCGGGGCGCTGCCGCCGCTCGGGACGTTCCTCGACCCGGCGCACGGCGTGTGGGCGGTGGCCGCGGCCCCCGATCTCCCGGGCGCGCGCATCACCCTGCCGACGCTGGCCGACAGCGTCCGCGTCGTGTTCGACGAGCGCGCGGTGCCGCACATCTTCGCGCGCACCACCGCCGACGCCGCCCGCATGCTCGGCTACCTGCACGCGCGGTTCCGCCTGTTTCAGCTCGAGCTCCAGACGCGGGCCACCAACGGGACGCTGAGCGAGTGGCTCGGGCCGGCCGTGCTCGGGTTCGACCGCGAGCAGCGCCGGCTCGGTCTCGCCCGGAGCGCGACGGCCGAGTACGCGGCGCTCGATTCCACGTCCGAGCTGGCGCGCCTCGTGAACGCCTACGCCGAAGGCGTCAACGCGCGGATCGACGAGCTCGGCCCCGGCGACCTCCCGCTCGAGTACCGCCTGCTCGGCGTCCGGCCGGCGCGCTGGCAACCGGTGAACAGCTTCTCCCTCATGAAGCGGATGGGGTATGTGCTGGCCTACCTGCCCGAGGAGCTGACCTACGAGCGGCTCACCGCCGCCGTCGGTCCCGCGACCGCCGCCGCCCTGATGCCGGTGAACAGCCCGATCCAGGAGCCGATCGTCCCGACCCGGACGGGACTGCGGGTGGAGGGGGGGGAGATTCCCCTGCCCGGCCACACCGCCCCGGGGGGAGAGGGGCAGGGGAGCAGAGAAGAGAGGGGGGGGGAGGAGCGGGGCGAGGCCAGCAACAATTGGGTGGTCGCGCCGTGGCGCTCGGCCGACGGGCACGCCCTGCTGGCCGGTGATCCGCACCTCGATCTCTCACTGCCCTCCATCTGGTTCGAGGCCCACCTCGTCGTGGCCGGCGAGCTCGACGTCTACGGCGTCACGTTCCCCGGCGGCCCGATCGTGCCGATCGGATTCAACCGCGACATCGCGTGGAGCTTCACGAACACCGGCGCCGACGCGCTCGACTTCTATGACGAGGTGCTCGACGACTCCGTCAGCCCCACCCGCTACCAGCTGGACGGCGCGTGGCGCCCGCTGGAGAGTCAGCTCGAGACGTACCGTGGTCCGAACGGCGCGGTGCTCGCCGTGGATACGCTGTACTTCACGCAGCGCGGCCCGCTGCTGCGCGCCGGGGGCCACGCGCGCTCGATGCGGTGGACGGTGCTCGAGCGGCAGGACGCGGTGCTCGCGCTGTGGCACGCCGCGCACGCGCACTCGGTCGCCGAGTGGGTGCGGGCGATGGAGCCGTTCCGCGCGCCGATCCAGAACGGCGTGGTGGCCGACCGGAGCGGCGAGATCGCCGTGCTGTCCGCGGGCGCCTATCCGATCCGTCCGCCGGGCGGGAACGGCCTCACGATCCGTGACGGCGGCACCAGCGCGAGCGACTGGCGCGGCTTCCTGCCGCCGGCGCAGTTCCCCTACGCCCTCGACCCGGCCCAGGGGTACTTGGCGTCCGCCAACCAGCAGCCCGTCGACCCCGCCGCGGATTCCACCTACCTCGGCGCCAACTGGCCGGCGCCCTGGCGGGCCATCTGGATCAACACGCTGCTGCGTCGCGACTCGTCGATCACGCCCGAGGCGATGCGCCGCTTCCAGACGGATCCGGGGAGCGCGCGCGCCGACTGGTTCGCGCCCGAGCTGCTGGGGGCGGTCGAGCGGGAGGCCCTGGCGGGCCGCGCGACCGACGACATGCGCACCGCCGCGCGGCTGCTCGGCGAGTGGGACCGGCGCTACACCAAGGACAACGAGCGGGCGGTGCTGTTCGAGTATGCCATGCAGGCGCTCGACGCCGCCACCTGGGACGAGCTGGCCGTCCCGGGCGACACGACGGGCCGGCGCACGTTCTCGCCGTCCAGCACCGTGCTCGCCGCCCTGCTGCGCCGGCCGTCGAGCCCGTGGTGGGACGACCACCGGACACCGGCCGTCGTGGAAACGCGCGATCAGATCCTCGCCGCGAGTCTCGCGTCCGGCTATCGCCGGCTGGTCGCGGAACACGGCCCCCCCGACCGGGGCGGCTGGCGCTGGGACGCGGTGCGCCACCAGAACATCTGGCACCTGCTGCGCATGCGGAGCCTCTCCGCGCTCGACATCCCGGTCCAGGGCGGGCCCGGACTGCTGAACCCGTCGGCGGGCAGCGGGACGCACGGCGCCAGCTGGCGCATGGTCGTGGACCTTGGCCCCGTGGTGCGTGCGTGGGGCGTCTACCCCGGCGGCCAGTCGGGCAATCCGCTCAGTCCGTGGTACGCCGACCGCATCCCGAAATGGGCCAACGGCGAGCTCGACGAGCTGCCGTTCCCCACGGACCCGGCGGCGCTGCCGGCGGAGCGGCGACTGCGTGAGGTCGTGGCGACGGGAGGACGGCGATGAGGCGCGCGCTGGTCCAGATCGGCGTCCTGGCACTCGCCGTGGCGGGTGCGACGTGGTGGATTGGGTGGTGGACGGTCCCGCTGGTGGCCGCTGCCTGGGGAGCGGCCGCGCGGGGGGAAGGGTACCCGGTCGCGACGAGCGCGGTGGGCGCGGCCCTCGGCTGGGTGCTGCTGCTCGCCCTGCGCGCGACCGCCGGCCCCGTGGGAGAGCTGTCCCGCAAGCTCGGTGGCATCATGGGCGTTCCGGGATGGGTGCCGCTCCTGCTCACCCTCGCGCTCCCGGCAATCGCCGCCGCCGCGGCCGCGGCGCTGGTGGGCGCGCTGCAGCGCCGGGCCACGTGATGCGGCGGCGCGGCTCCGTTGCAGCGCGAAACCTCGGGCCGCGGCCCCCGTAAGGACCCCAGCGCGGAGGCGCCCTGACATGCCCGGGTTCATTCTGACCATCGTGATCGTCGCCATCGCCGGGTCGATGGTCACGTCCATCGTTCGGATGTCGCTGTCCTACAAGTACGGCTACGGCAGGGGCGGCGCCCGCCGGCACCGTGAGACGGGCGATCCCGAGGAGCAGCGCCGCCTGGAGGAGACGGTGCTCGAGCTGAGCGACCAGGTGGCCCAGCTCCGCACCGAGCTGGTCGAGCTGGGCGAGCGCATGGACTTTGCCGAGCGCGTGCTGGTGCGCGGCCGCGACGATGCCAAGCTCCCGGATGGACGCTGAGCGGGAGAACGACGCATGAATGCGGAAGTGCTCGCCCCCCTCATTGCGCTCCTCGGGTTCGGGACGTTCGCGCTCGTCGGCCTGCGCATGTTCCTCAACTACCGCATCAAGCGGTTTCAGGCCCAGGGCGGTGGGGTGCCCAGCCCCGAGTTGGAGGACGGCCTCGCCGAGCTGCGGGACCAGGTCCACTTGTTGCGCGGCGATCTCACCGAGCTGCAGGAGCGGGTGGACTTCACCGAGCGGGTTCTGGCGCGCGGCCGCGACGGCGCCAAGCTGGCGGAAGGCAACTGAGGAGGATGGGCCCCGTGGATCCCGATGCCGTGTTCGCCTTGATCGCGCTCCTGGCGACGAGCGGGGTCGGCCTCGTGGGACTGCGGATGCTGCTCAGCTACCGCATCAAGCGGCTGCAGGCCCAAGGCGGCGGTGACGCGCCGCGGGAGCTGGGCGAGGGACTCGCCGAGCTCAGGGAGCAGATGTACCTGCTCCGGGGCGACGTGGCCGATCTGCAGGAGCGGATGGAGTTCACCGAGCGCGTGCTGACGCGCGGCCAGGCGGAAGAACGGCCGCCGCTCAAGCCGTAACACGGCTTCCTCCTTCTTTCACCACCGCTTCACCCGAATTTCACGTGCCCCGCCGCAGGTTCCCGCTCGCAACCCTGCGAGCGAGGCCACGGTGTCGGATTGCATCACACTGCGCTTGACCACGGAACAGCAAGATCAGCTGCGCCGGCTCACCGGCCGGGACGGCGAGGCGCTCCAGATCCCGACCGAGATGCTCGACGAGTTCCTCGTGGACCAGGCGGATCTTCCGCCGGGCAGCTTCGAGGACATGGTGTGGGAGTGCCTGAACCCCTACCCGTGATGTAGCAGGGGCAGAGAGCAGAGCTGTAGGGAGGAGGTCCGCTCCCCCACTCCCGCTCTCGCCCTAGGCGGCCCCACCCACCTCGTCCGCGCTCGGCCCGTACATCGCCGGCACCTGCGCGCCCACGAGCCGCAGAAACACGCTGAGCTGGCCGCGGTGATGGATCATGTGGCTCATCACCAGCGAGCGGTACACCGCCACCCGGGGCAGCGTGAAGATCTCCTTGCCAGCCGCCTTGAGCGTCCACGGCACCATGAACTCCGCGTCCGACGTCGCGCTGATCGCCGCGCGGGCCTGCGCGACGTTCTGATCGAGCTGCGCCAGGATCGCGCCGGTGGTGGCGAGCGTCTGGGGCACGAACCGCGGCGCGCCCGGCGGCATGACATCCAGCTCGGTCCTGGTGCAGGTGTTCACCACCCACAACGGGATCTCCGACAGGTGGGTGGCGAGCCGCCCCAGCGTCATGGACTTGTCGTGCGGCTTCCAGGCGAACGACGCCTCCGGCACTCGCTCGAGGGCGCGCCGGAGATTCGCCATTTCGAGGTCGAACTCGGGGATCAGGGACGTGGCGATGGACATGGGAGTGTCTCCACGGAGGCTGGCGGCAAGCTACTCCCGGCGTCAGGGTGCTGGCAGGTGGACGGCCGACGGCGCGGCATCCGGGCCGGCATGGGCGCGGCCTCTTGCGGCGGCGCGGCCATGAGTTAAAATGGGAAAAGCCATTTTAATTATCCTCGACGCCGGAGCCTCGCTGTGCGCGTCCACCCCCTCGTCCTCATCCTCGCCACCGCCGCCTTGGCCGCGCTCGCCGTGGTGGCCGTGTCGCAGCGGCCGGCGCAGGTCGCGGCCGTCGATTTCGGCGTCACCGTGACGCCAACCGACCCCGCGTACGATCCGGTCGCCCCGCGCCGCGACCCGGCTCCCGTCAAGCAGTTCCGCATCCCGATCACGCACGACACCATCGAGATCGCCCCGGGCGTGCGCTACCCCGGCTGGACCTTCGGCGGCACGGTGCCGGGCCCGGTGCTGCGGGTCCGCGCGGGCGATCAGGTGCGGGTGCGACTGGTCAACGAGGCCCCGATGGGGCACTCGATCGACTTCCACGCGGCCCGTATTCCGATGAGCGAGGCGTACCGCACGATCGGTCCGCACGACTCGCTCGACTTCGCGTTCACGGCGCGCGATCCGGGCGTGTTCCTCGTGCACTGCGGCACCCCGCCCGTCCTGCTGCACCTCCTGCAGGGGATGTACCTGGCCATCATCGTCGATCCCAGGGGCGGCTGGCCGACGCGGGCCGACCGCGAGTACGTGCTGCTCCAGAGCGAGTTCTACCTGCACGCTGCCGTCGCGGGGACCGCGCAGCCGTTCTACGAGGCGGCCCTGGGGCGCGAGGCGAGCTACGTGGCGTTCAACGGGCGCGCGTTCCAGTATCAGGTGACGCCCCTCACGGCGCAGGTCGGCGACCGCGTGCGGTTCTTCGTCGTCAACGCGGGCCCGAGCTTCGCCAGCGACTTCCACGTGGTCGGCGCCGTGTTCGATCACGTGTACCCCGATGGCGATCCGGCGCACGCCATGAGCGGCGTGCAGACATGGTCCGTGCCGCCCGGCGGCGGTGCCGTGTTCGAGACCCGGTTCGAGCGCGGCGCGAGCGGGGCGGGGACCTACGCCTTCGTGACGCACGCGTTCGCCGACGCGTCGAAAGGCGCGGTGGGGACGATCCGTGTGACCGAGCCCGGCCAGGTGGCGCGGGGCGGGCGCTGAGCATGGGGCGGGCGGCGCGCCGCGGGTCCGCGGGACGTCAGGCTCACCGACGGAGGGGCGCGCTGCGCAGCGCGACGACCGATCTGCCGGGGCCTGGACTCGGCGCCACGCAGCGGCGGCTGTTGCTGGCGCTCAAGCGTCGCGGCCGAGCGACCCGCGCCGAGCTCGGTGCCGAGCTCGACTACGCGCCCGCCACGCTGCGCGAGCATCTGCAGTCGCTGATCGGGCGCGGGCTCGTCGTGCGGCACGGCACGCGGCGCATCGGCCCGGGGCGGCCCGAGGTGGTCTACGGTCTGGCGCGCGCGGCGGACACGCTGTTCCCCCGGGGGGAGGGAGACGTGCTGCGCGACCTCGCGCGGTTTCTGCTGGAGCGGGATGAGTCGGACCTGTTGGCCGAGTTCTTTGCCGCGCGGGTGGCGGCCCGGCGCGCGGCCGCGCGGGCGCGCGTCGCGGGGCTCACCGGCTCCGCCCGGCTGGCGGAAGTCGCGCGCATCCTGTCGGAAGAAGGGTTCATGGCCGACGTGGTGGCGGGCGCCGGCGGGCGCCCGACGCTCCGGCTGGCGCACTGCCCGATCAGCGCGGTGGTGGGCGTGACGCCGCTCCCGTGCCGCATCGAGGAAGCGTTCGTGCGGGAGCTGCTCGGTGAGCGACTCGAGCGGATCGAGTATCTCCCCGCCGGCGCCAGCGCCTGCGTGTACGCGCGTCGCCCTACGGCCTCTGCACCCGGAAGTTCAACGCCCCGCTCATGCCGTGCAGCTCGACCCGGACGGTCCACCCCCCGGTGAGACCGGCACCGGACTGGAACGTGCCCGAGCTCGCCAGGCTCGCGACGTAGACCTGGGCACCCGCCTGATCGAAGATCGTGAGCGTCGCCGAGCCCGCGGTGACGGTGCCCGACTGATTCACGTTGGCGCTCGTCCCGGTGTTCTCCCACAGGTAGGTGAGCGTCTGCGACACGTTGTCCAGCGCGGTGGCCTGGAGCTGGAAGTTGTCGGTCGCATTGGTCACTTCGAGCTGATTGTCCGGCCCGAGGACGTTGCCCCCCGAGCAGCCCGCCAGGGCCAGACCGCCGGCCAGCAGGGCCCACGACAATTGGTGCGCGCGCATTGCGATATCTCCTTGGATTCCGTGGTGCTGTCCGGTGAGTTGGCTTCTGCTAATGTACGAGCGGTTCCGGCCCGCCCGTCCTGCCATGCCACCGACGCAACTGCCGCGCCTCGCACCAGCGCTGTCGGCGAGTTGGCTAACTCATTGTCCCACAATCACTTGGGCGCAGCTGCGGCGGATGAGCTGCCTTGCAGGCTGGTGGCCCGGACCGGTGCGGGTGCAGCGTTTCGATACAGATTGGTTTCACACGGGATTCACGGCCCGTTCCCGGAGGAAGCGTTAGCGTCTCTCCGGCTCAGGTCGATGTCCGCATCCAACGCCAGTCGGTGTTCGTGACTCGACACGGGAGGTGGGGCGTGCGCACACACATCGTCGCGGGACTCGTGGGGCTCATGGCGCTTGGCGCGCGGCCGCTCGCCGCGCAGAACACGCATCAGGATCCGCTGGGTCGCTTCGCCATCGATCTCCCGGCCGGGTTCAAGCTGCAAAGCGAGCAGCTCGACCGCGTCTACGTGTTCGAGCGGAGCGGTACCAGGATCATGCTGTACGTCGCGACCGAGGTGAGCGATCGCGACGCCGTGTGGGCCAGCGCGCTCGAAGCGTTCACCAGCCAGACCGTCCCGGTGCCGCCCGAGGGGACCGTGTTCGACATGGACGTGAACGGCAACCCCGCCCGCCTGGCGCAGTACGCCTTCGACGTGGAGAGCGGTGGCAAGACGGTGAAGCTCACCAGCCGGCTGGGCGTGGTCATGCTCGAGGGGACCGAGACGGGCCTCGCCTACATGGCCCTGCTCAACGAGAAGACCCTGAAGCCGTACGGCGAGCCGACGGTGCAGGCCTTCTACTCGATTCGCCTCCCCGGTGCGCCGCTGACCGGCGCCACCGAGCCGGTTGCCGCGACGGTCAAGCCGCCGGCTCCCGCGGCCGGGCAGGAGATCGCGATCCCGGCGGCGGCGCCGGCGCCCGAGACGCCCGCGAGCACGTTCGCGCACCCGCTGGCCACCCTGAGCATCCCCGCCGGGTGGACGGCGAAAGCCGGCGAGGGCGCCGCGATCGCGCAGATCTCGCACGCCTCGTATCCCACGCTGCACGTGCTCGGGCTCGAGAAGAACAAGTTCGGCAAGAACCGGGATGAGGTCCTCCGGGGCCTGGTGCAGGGGCTCCAGAGCGAGGTGCCGTCGTTCAACCAGACGAAGCCGCCCTACGAGGTTCCGCTCGACGCGGGCGGGACGGCGCTGGTGGCCGAGTACGAGGGGACCATCGTGGCGGCGGGGCAGAGCCTGCCCCATGCGGGGCTGGTCGCGGCGGTGAAGGACGACCGGCGCGGCATCGGGTTCATGTGGATTGCGACGCAGTCGGCCTGGGATACGGGGCTCGAGCGGGTGCTCGCCATCGTGAAGTCGCTGCGGTAGGGCGGCCCGATGCGATCGCCGCTGGGGAGCGTGCTGCGGGCGGCCGGCGTGATCGCGTCCGCGTGGACCATCGCGGGCGCTCCGGCTCCGGCCACGGCGCAGGATCAGGTGAAGCCGGATGCGCCGTACCCGGTGATCGCGCGCCAGGCGGCTCGGCAAGTGGCGCCGCTGTGGAAGCTGCCGCTCGGCGCCGCGCGCGTCGACCTGATGCGGCCGGCCGGCAGGGGACGCCTGCTGGTGGGCCTGCGCAAGGACGACGCCCAGGTCCCCAACACGGAATTCCTGCTGGTCCGGCTGGAGGACGGCGCGGTGCTGTGGCGCGTGCGGCGCGATGCCGAGGGCACGTCCCAGCCGCTGCTCGTGCTGGACGACGGGATCGTGATCTCGACCGTCGGGGAGAAGAAGTACGCGCTGAGCGTGGTGGAAAGCGAGACCGGCAAGGAGCGCTGGAAGCGGTCGTTCAAGGGCGAGGACGTCGAGGCGCGTCCCGCTCCGGCGGCCGACCGGCTGCTGCTCGAGCGGCGCCGCAAGGACAAGGTCGACGTCATGGCCCTCGGCCTGTCGGACGGGCGTGACGCCTGGAGCGCGGCCTTCAAGGTGGCGCCCGACGACACCACCCACTCGGTCCTCACCTGGAGCGACGGCGCGCTGCTGTTCTACGAGGGCGTGGCACGGGTGCGGCTGGAAGACGGCGCGGTCGTGTGGGCCCGGCCCGACCTCACGCTCGCGCCCGACGACCCGCCGCCCCAGACGGACGAGACCACGCTCTACGTGGGGCGGGGCGCGGCCGTCTTGGCCCTCGACCTGGAAACCGGGGCCACCCGCTGGACCTACGCCGCCGACGGCTACACCGCGATCACCAACATCTACCCTGATAGCGAGACTGTGTATCTCCGCGGGATCGCCGACGCCGCGGGCCGCCAGCGGCTGCCGGGAACCGGTGCGTTCGTGCTGAGCGCGCTGGACCGCGCGGCGGGGACCGCCCGCTGGCACCGCCGCACCGTGCTGCCCACGGTGAGCAACCTGGTGCGGGTAGGCCGCCGCCTGTTCGCTGCCACGTCCGATCACGTGCTCGCGTTCAACGCCGTGACCGGTGAGCCGCTGCTCGACGTGGCCGTGGCGCCCAACGCGCGGCTCTATCCGGTGCGGCTCCGGGCCTACCCCGATCGCGTCGTCTTCATCGGCGAGTACCTGATCGTGGCGCTGGACACCGCGACGGGGGCGGTGCGCAATCGCGTGGGCGTGACCCCGCTTTCCCAGAAGGCGAGCCTCGTGGGGCTCGACGCCGCCATCCCGCGGCTCCAGACGGAGATCGCCGACCTGTCCACCGGGCTCCGGGGCGGCGGCGGGACCGGCGGGTACGGATCGAGCACCTGGGCCACCCAGGAGTCGAACCGCTATCAGAATCTCTCCAACCAGTATCGCAGCGAGGCGGCCTCCCGGTCGTCATTGGGGGACGGGATGGGAGCTTCGCTCTCGGACATGAAGGGACGGATGAACGCCGCCTGGTCGCGTCAGATGGCGACGGTGGCGTTCTTCAAGTCCGTGCTCGAGCTGGTGGTGTCGTTCCAGCAGGCCCGGCTCAAGGCGCAGATCGCCAAGGTCGAGGGCCTGCTGGAGCATCAACTGCTGTTCCGCGAGTCGATCCTGTCGGGCTACGCGCTGGCCGAGTCGGGCGACTACGTGGTCCGGCCGGACCTGAGCTTCCAGGAGGACGCCGCGTTCACCAGCGTCGTGGTGCTGCACATGCCCACCGGCCGGCGGCGCAGCGCCATCGTGTCGGCCAACTACGACACGCACGGGCTGTGGAACCTGTACGACCCCGATCGCGCCGTGCTGTACCACGAGGGCATCGGGCTCGACACGACGGCGTACGCGTGGAGCGCCAAGCACAGCACCTGGCCGGCGGGCAAGGTGCGAACGATCGAGACCTACCTGCTGGCGACGCCGGTCAAGCTGCCGTAGGGAGCGGGCGGCTCAGCGGGCGAACGGAGGGCGCGCGCTCGGGTCCGTAATGAGGCGCGCGACGGCCTGCGCGATCACCGTCCAGTCCATGGGCTTGGGGAGGAACTCGGCGCCGAGCGCCGCTGCGTCACGCACGATTTGTGGCGTGGCGTGCCCGCTCAGCACGAGTCCCGGCACCGCAGCCAACGCGGGGTCGTCCCGCATCGCGCGCAAGAGGTCGAGACCGGACATCCCCGGGAGGTGGTGATCGACCACGACCGCGTCCGGCACCCGGCGCCGGGCCAGCTCCAGCCCCAACGTCGCGTGGGTGGCCTCGACCACCGCGTACCCCTGCCGCCGGATCAGTCGGGCGAGCGCGCCGCGGACGGCGGGGTCGTCTTCGACGAACAGGATCACGGGCCGTCGGGGGGTCGTGCCCAATCGGCGAATCTCGGCCGCGACGCTGGCGGGATCGGCGGCGAGCCAGGCGTCGGCGCCGTATGCAATGGCCTGCGCCGGCATCGGGTCGCCGCCCACCAGGATGGCCGGCAGGTTCGCCGCCTCCGGTCGGGACCGGAGGCGCTGCATGAACTCGAGCCCGTGCATGTCCTCCAACTCGGCGTGGGCGACGACCACGTCGGGCGGTTCCCGCGCGACCACGCCGAGGGCAGCCCAGCCGCTGGAGGTCAGCTCGACGCTGATGCCATCCTGTTCCAGCTGTGTCCGGACCAGCAGGGCGAAGTCGGGATCCGGGACCGCCAGGAGCGCGCGCCGCACGGCCGCTGCCGCCGGCTGGACGTCCTGCGAGGGCGCGGCCGTCGACGGCGCTTCGGTCGCAAGCGGCAGCTTCACATAGAATCGTGTTCCGCGCCCTCCCTCGCTCTCCGCCCACAGGTCGCCACCGAGTTGCGCGAGGATGGCACGGCTGATGTAGAGCCCAAGTCCGACGCCACCGTGCCCGCGGGTCGCGGCCGGCTCGAGTTGCCGGAACTTGTCGAACACGACCCCCAGCTGCTCCTTGGGAATGCCCGGACCCTCGTCGGAGATCTCCGTGACGAGGGCACCTGCTTCCTCCGTCCACCGCAGAGCCACCCGCCCTCGCTGCGGCGAGAACTTGATGGCATTCGACAGCAGATTGACGAAGACCTGTTCCAGACGCGCCGGGTCGACCAGGACGGGCCGGCACGGCGCGTGCACGTCGCACTCCAGGATGACGCCCTGGTCGTCGGCGAACGCGCGCACCATCTCGATGGCGTGGGCGGCCACGTCGCCGACGCAGGTCGGCACCACGTGCGTCACGAGGCGCCCGCTCTCGATCCGCGAGAGGTCGAGCAGATCGTCCACGAGCGTGATCAGTCGCTCGAGGTTGCGGAGCGCGATGGCGATGAACTCCGCCATCGCCTCTGTCACGTGGCCGGCCGCCCCGCGAGTGAGCAGGCTGAGCGAGGTCTTGATCGACGTCAGCGGGGTCCGCAGCTCGTGGCTCACCATCGAGACGAACTCGTCCTTCGCGGCCTCGGCGGCGGCCGCGCGGGTGACGTCCCGGTACACCACGAGGTGCCCCATCGGCTCACCGTACCGGCTCACGACCGGATCGACGGTGCGGCGGAATGTGCGCGGGCGCGGGAACACTAGATCGACTTGATCCCGCAGCGGCTCGCCGCCGGGCTGGATCGCCGCTACCTGGGCGTCGAGGGCTGCCCGGTCCCGGAGCGAACGTGCCAGCGCCCGGTGCACGTGATCGAGCGGGGCGCTGCGGACGACCTCGAGGGGCAGGCCCAGCAGCCCGGCCATCGCGCGATTGGCGTGCACCACCCTCCCGCCATCGACCATCATGATCGCGGAGCCCCCGGCCTCGACCAGCGCCTCGAGCCGGACCTGCTGTAATTGCACCCGTGCATGCTCGGCCGAGAGATCCACGCGCTGCCGCTCGATGGTGGACAGCAGCTTCGAGTAATGCAGCGACGTCTCGATCTGTCGGCCCAACAGCCGCGCCAGCTCCAGATCTTCGTCCCCGTACCGCAGCGACTCCTCCGCCCCCAGATTGAGCGAGCCGATCACCGCTCCGTCGACCCGCAACGGCAGGATGAGCGCCGAGATCGTGCCCTCGCCCGGTTGGCGAATCCCCTCGGTCCCGCCGAACGCGTCCACGCGCATCGCCTCGCCCGAGCGGATCACCTGCCCCGGCAGGCCGTAGTCGAGCGGGAAGCGCTGCTCGGCGTCCTGGAAACCGCCCCGCGCGCCGTCATACAGCGTGTGGAGCTGGTAGTGGTCGCCGTCGTCCGAGAGGAGGGTGACGCTCGCGCGCCGGAACGGGAGGACGCGCCGGAGCTTGACGATTGCCGACCGGAAGATCTCGTGGAGGTCGAACGTCGTGTTGATCAGCGAGGCCAGCTCGCCCACGATCTCGAGGCGCTCGGCGGCCCGGTCGGCGCGCGGCGGCGGTGTGGTCACAGGGTGGTGGCGCCGATCCGGGTGCGGTAGCTGGCCACGGCGGCTTCCAGGTCGCCGAGTGCCGCAACGGCCGCGGCGCGCTCACTGGCGACGGTGGCCCGCCGCTCCAGCCAGCCGCGTCCGATGCCGGCGAGGCGGGCCGCCGGCTCCACCAGCTCATCGGCCCCATACGCCGCCGCCGTGCCCTTCAGGGCGTGTGCGCGGTAGTAGAGTGCCTCGACCTCGGCCGCCGCGAACACGTCCGCGCACGCCGCGAGCGCGGCCCGGAGCACCGCGGTCCGCTCGCTCAGACCGGCGGCAAACTCCCGGTCCAGGGCCTGCCGTGCGGCCGCGCGATCAGCCGGGATTGGTAGCTCAGGCATCGGGTGGACGGATGAATTTCAGGATGCTGGTCGTGAGCTCGTCGGGCTCGAACGGCTTGAACAGCACGCCGGCCGCGCCGGCCTCCGTCAGCCGCGCGGCGTCAATTTTCTTGCGGGCCGTCAGGACGATGACGGGGATTCCCGCGGTGGCGGGGTCCGTCCGGAGGCGGCGGCAGACCTCGTACCCATCCATCCCCGGCATCATGAGATCTGCCACTACCACATCAGGCCGGACCCGCTGCGTGAGGGCAATTCCTTCCTCCCCGTCGCCGGCGACATCGACCTGCCAGCCGGCGGTGAATTCCATGGTGAGCTTGATCAGGTGACGGAGGTCGCGATCATCGTCGATCACGACCACGCGAACGGAAGGTGCCATCGCCGCCCCGCTCCGGGGTCCCGGGCACGTAAGCCCTTGTAATTGCTGGCCTGTCGCACAAGTATTGCGCTCATGCACCGAAAAATCTACGTGGTCGACGACGACGTCAGCCATTCCCGGCTGCTCGCGATCAACCTGGGCCGGCCGGGCCAATTCCAAGTCGAGGTGTTCGAGAAACCCGCGCAGTTGTTCGCGCGCTGCCAGGAAGAACCGCCGGACGCCGTCATCACGGACCTGCTGATGCCGGGCGTCGACGGGATCGCCGTCACCCGGACCCTGCGCGCCACCGACCCGCATCTCCCCATCTTCGTCCTCACGGGCCACGCCGACATCGAGAGTGCCGTCGAAGCCCTGAAGAACGGGGCGACCGAGTACCTCACCAAACCCGCCAACCTCGACGAGCTGCAGACGCTGCTCAACCGTGCGCTCAAGGAACGCCCGCTCCGGGAAGAGGCGGCGACCATCGAGCGGGTGCGGCACGACGAGTTCTCGGTCGGTGCCATCCTCGGCGCGCACCCCCGGATCGAGGAGGTGCGCCGCTTCGTGACGCAGGTGGCGGGGACGCCGCGCGCCACGGTTCTGCTGCTCGGGGAGAGCGGGACGGGGAAGAACCTCGTTGCGCGGGCCATCCACTATTCCAGTCCGCAGGCGCAGGGTCGGTTCGTCGAGATCAACTGTGCCGCCCTCCCGCCGCAGCTGCTCGAGTCCGAGCTGTTCGGCCACCAGAAGGGGGCGTTCACCGACGCGAAGGAGTCCAAGCGGGGCCTGATCGAAGTCGCCGATGGCGGCACGCTGTTCCTCGACGAGATCGGTGACATCCCGCCCGACCTGCAAGCCAAGCTGCTCAACTTTCTCGAGTCGCGCCGGTTCCGCCGCGTGGGCGGCACCGAGGAGCTGGAGGTGAGCGTCCGCCTGATCACGGCCACCAATCGGAACCTCGAGCAGCTGGTGAAGGACGGCAAGTTCCGCACGGACCTGTTCTACCGGATCAGCGTTGCCGTGCACACGCTGCCGCCCTTGCGGGAGATCCGCGAGGATGTGCCCGCGCTGGCCAACCACTTCCGCGCGCTGTTCAACAAGGAGTTCGGGAGGAGCATCACCGCGCTCAGCCCCGCCGCCCTCGCGCTGCTCGGCGCGTGGCACTGGCCCGGGAACGTGCGGGAGCTGCGCAACGTGATGGAGCGGGCAATGATCTTCGCCGAAGGATCGGTGCTCGAGGCCGCGCACCTGCCGACACTCGGCACGATGGTGGCGCCGACACCGACCACCGGCGGGGATGCGTTTGCCATCCCCAAGAACTTCACGCTGGCGGAAGTGGAGAAGGCCTACATTCAGGCCACCCTCGATGCGTGTGGCAATAGCGTCCAACAGGCCGCCGAGACGCTTGGCATCTCGCGCAAGAACCTCTGGGAGAAGCGGAAGCGGTACGGCCTCCTCGCGTGACCGGCGCTGGCTGCTCACCAGGCCGCCCCACCGTTACCGCCGCGGTTACGTGACGGTAACAGGGCAGGAATCGCGTACCGCCGGTCGGGATGGCGATACTTCACGTAACCGCCCGAATTGCATGAGCTTATCATGTGCTGCGGCATGGCACATGTCCTGCTCACTCGCCCGTGGATGACTAGCGACGTCGAGCTGCGAAACGGAGCTGGCGGTCGTGTGCCGTCCGCGCCGTCACGGCCCCTCGACGCTCCCGCCTGAGTGCCGAGGTGACGGTGGCGTTGCTGCTCGCGTCCGTGCCCCTCACACCGGCGGGAGCCCAGGTCTGCGGCATCCCGGGCAAGGACGGTCCCGGTGGCGTGCTCAGCGGCATCGTCAACACGTACTTCCCCGGCTCCACCGCCAATCTCGCCGCGGGCGCCACGTCGCTCGTGGTCGGGTCCGCGACGGGGGCGAGCGTGGGGATCACGCCGGGCGATTTGCTGCTGATCATCCAGATGCAGGACGCGGCGATCAACTCCACCAACTCGAGCGCGTACGGGGCCAACAACGGGTCCGGTGCGGGGGCGACCAGCCTCAACAACGCGGGCCGGTACGAGTACGTGACGGCGACCAGTACCGTCGGCCTCGCGGGCGGCACCGTCACCTTCCGGGGAACCGGGACAGGGAACGGTCTGAACTACTCCTACACCAACGCGGCGGCCACGGGATCGCAGGGCCAGCGGCGCTATCAGGTGGTCCGCGTCCCGCAGTACTCCAGCGCGTCGCTCAGCTCCGGCCTCACGGCGTCGGGTTGGAATGGGGCCACCGGCGGCATTCTCGCGATCGATGTCGCCGGGACGTTGACGCTCGGTGGCACGGTGAGCGTCGACGCCAAGGGATTTCGCGGCGGTGGCGGCCGGGGGCTCACGGGAGGGTCTGGCGGTTCCAATACCGACTACCGGAACCTCGCCACGTACAACTTCCACGGGTCGAAGGGCGAGGGCATCGCGGGCATGCCGCGCTACGTGGTCGATCCCGTGACGGCGGCGCTGATCAACAACGGCACGGAGGGATACCCCAACGGCAGCACGGCGCGGGGCGCGCCGGGAAACGCGGGGGGTGGTGGCACCGACGGACGTCCCTCCGCCAACGACGAGAACTCCGGCGGTGGCGGCGGTGGGAATGCGGGTGCGGGGGGCCGCGGCGGCAACTCCTGGAACTCGAATCTCGCGGTGGGGGGACGCGGGGGCGCGAGCGTCCCCGCCGCCGCTAGCCTGATCGTGTTGGGGGGCGGTGGTGGAGCGGGCACCCGCAACAACTCCTCGGGCACGGCCAGCTCGGGTGGCGCGGGTGGTGGCATCGTGATGATCCGCGCCGGGAGCGTGACCGGCGTCGGCGCGATCAGCGCCAATGGACAGGTGGGGAACACGCCCGCGAATGACGGCGGCGGCGGCGGGGGCGCCGGCGGCAGCGTCGTCGTGTATGCCGCCAGCGGCGGGCTCGCCGGCCTCAGTGTCCAGGCGCGGGGCGGCGATGGCGGGAACGCCCACATCGGAGGGGTCCCGCATGGTCCCGGTGCTGGTGGTGGTGGCGGGTTCGTCGCGCTCTCCGGCGCGGCATCCGTCGACGTCGCGGGGGGTGCTCCGGGATACACGGTTTCGCCCGGGAATCTGTTCAACGCCACCGCCGGCGCGTCCGGATCCTCCGTCGCGACCTTGACGGCGAATCAGATTCCGGGCACGTCGGCCGGCGCCGCGTGCGTCCCGGCACTCACGGTCACGAAGACCACGTCGACGCCGTCCGTGACCTATTCCCCCTCCGGGACCACGGCGACCTATACCGTCGTGGTGGCGAACGCCGCGGGTCGCGACACGGCGCGGACGCTCACCATCACCGACACGCTCCCGACCGGGTTCACCTACGCGTCCACCGCGGCGCCGGTCTTCAGCGGGGGCGCCTCCCGGCCCAGCACGACGAACCCTGCCGTCGGGGCGGCCATCCCAACCTGGGGCACATTCTCCATCCCGGGTGGCGGCAGCGTGCGCCTCACGTTCACCGCCAACATCGCCGCCGCCACGCCGAATGGCACCTATCAGAATCCGGCGCGGGCCATCTACCTCGATCCGGCGCGCACCACGGCCGCGGGCACCACCAGCGCCGCATACGCTCCGGCATCGAGCACGGGTGAGGACGTCACGATTTCCGGCGGACCGAAAGTGACGATCAGCCGCAGCGCGAATCCCAGTGGGGCCGTCGCGCCGGGAACCGATCTCACCTATCTGATCGACGCGGTCAACACCGGGACGATCGATGCCGTGGCGGTCACCGTGGTGGACTCGATCGCCGGGCAGGTGACGTTCAAGGTCGGATCGGTGGTGAACACGCTGCCGCCCGGTGTGAGTACCGCCGTCGCGTACTCCAACGACGCCGGCGCGACGTGGACCTACACCCCCGCGTCGCTCGGCTGCGGGGCCCTGGCGGGCTACGATGGGTGCGTCAACCGGATCCGCTGGATGCTGCTCAACGACCTGAGCGCGGTGGCCCCCAACAACACGTGCACGTTCCAGTACGTGGCCCGGATCAAGTAGTCCCCTTCGACCAGCCCGGTTCCGATCTCGCGTTACCCCGGCCGTTACCTTCGGTAACCAGACATCCCGCAGCGACAGACAGTCTGCCTGGTTGGCATCTCTGTAAGACGATTTATGACAATACCTTACGACGATATTGGTCGATGCTCGCCACCCGGCATGGCCCGTGCTTCCCTAGCGGCCGAACAGCTGGACGACAGGAGTCGCACATGGTGTTGCGGTGCCCACACTGCGGAACGAGCACGCACTACGCTCGAGGGGATTTCTCGGGCAAATGGGTGATCTGCCACGGGTGCGAAGTGCCGTTCGCATGGCAGGAGGCGCAAGGCGCACCGGAGCGTGCCAAGGCCAAGTGGGGCCGGACCAGCCGACGCAGCACGGAGGAGACCGAGTCATGAGCACGAGACTACTGCAGGCGGGGTTGGTCGCGGGGCTGGTCGTGGCGGCGGCGGGGATGCGCGTCGCGGCACAACAGCGCGAGCCGCAGGCGCTCGTCATCACCGCGGTGAATCTCATGGCGGGCGACGAGCGACATCGTGGACTCGCCGATTCGAACGCGCTGTTGCCGGGCGATGTCGTGGAGTACCGGCTCGTGTTCACCAACCTGAACGCCACACCAGTGCGCAGCATCGAGCTGAAAGACCCGATCCCGTCCGGCCTGCGCTACGTCATCGCGTCGGCGAAAACGGATCGCGACGACACGCTGATCGAGTACTCCATCGACGGCGGAGCCACATTCTCCGCCCAACCGATGATCGAGGTAATGGTGGACGGGAAGCCGCAGCAGCGGCCGGCCCCGGTGCAACGCTACACGCATGTCCGCTGGACCGTGCAGGGCTGGGTGCAGCCCGGCGCCCAGGTGACGGCCGAGTTCCGGGCGCGGCTGCCTGGGGCGGAGCCGCGGCCGGATACCAGCGCGGCCAGTCGGTGAAGCGCTACGCAGCAACGGTAAACACCTGAGGGGGGAGAGTGGAGGCGAACATGAGAAACTCGAATTGGATGATGCGCGCCGTGGCGTTGGCGGCAGTCGCCGTGGCCATGGTGACCGTCCCGGCCCGGGCGCAAACGCCTGAGGGAACCGTCATCACCAACAAGGCGATCGTGAACTACCGCGATGCGACGGGACGGCTGTATGCGCCCGACAGCGCCTCGGTGTCGGTCACGGTGGGCTTCCAGGCCGGTCTCGACGTGACGGGGGTGGCGTCGGTCACGCCCGCGTCGCCCTCGTCGGGCCAATCGATCACGTTCACGGTGGCCAACATCGGGAACGGCACCGACACGGTGCAGGTCGGCGAGACGATCTCGAACGGCGCGGTGATCACCGTGACCGGATACCAGATCAACGGCGTGGGGACCGTCTACGCGAGCGTGGCGGCGCTGAACACGGCGCTGCTCACGCAGTCGCTGGCGGGCATCACGGGATCGCTCACCGTCACGGTGATCTACGACGTGAACGCCGGCCAGGGGGGCCAGACCACCGGCTACACGCTGACGGCGACATCGCAGCGTGACGGCACGATGAGCGATGCCGCGACCACGAACATCTCGCCGCCCGCGGCCTACGGGGTGGCCGTGACGCCGGACGGTGGCGTCAATCGCCAGCGCTTGCCGAGCGGGGCATCGGCCTACACCGAGACGTTCACCGTGAACAATACCGGCAACGCCGCCGAGGCGTTCGATCTGCTCGCGTCGAGTCCGGGGTCGGTCGTGATCGGCATCCTGACGGTGAATGGCGTGGCCGGTCCGCCGGACAGCACGCGGGTGACGATCCCCACCGGCGGGTCGGTGTCCATCGACGTGACCTACACGGTCGCCGAGGTCGCGGTTGGGTCACGGGACACGCTCTACCTGGTGGCGCGGTCGGTGACGCAGCCGGCCACGCTCGACAACGGCTACGTGGACCTCACGGTGATCCGCCCGCGCGTGACCATCGCCAAGCAGGTGTATCGCAGCGATCAGGTCACCGTGATCGGGCCGACCGACCGCGTCGTCCCGCAGGAGGTGATCTGGTACCGGGTGAGCGTGACCAACGCCGGCGACCAGAACGCCACCAGCGTGCACGTGGACGATCTGTTGCCGGCGGAGCTGACGTTCCTCGCGCTGGCCAACGATGGCTCGGCCGGGTGGACGCTGGCCAACAGCGGCAACGACGTCGATGCCGATCTCACAGTGGCGCTCGGCGCCGGCGCGACCCGGTTCTTCTGGATCCAGGCCCGGGTGAACTAGACCGCGCCGCCGCCTGAGGGCGGCCTCCAGCTCGACTCCCTTCCGGGCGGTCGCTCTCCGATCTCAAGGGTCGGAGGCGGCCGCCTCGGTCTTTTCTCCCGCCCCGCACCGGATCCCCCAAGTGCCTGGCACGAGCGTCGTTACCAGGCCGGTTACCAATGGTAACCCCCGGCCGTGACGGACGAGTTGTAGCCCAATCGTCAGTTTCTAAGTCGTTTATCAATAACGTTTTAGATGATTTCTCAGAGCGCACGAGCTGGCATGTAGCGTGCCCTTTACGCCTGTGCGTTGGAGCGCGGATGCCATGAGCAGGTCACACCGAAACCAGCAGAGCGCGTCGCGGCCCGGGATGGCGTTGTTCGGGGCCGCGCTCGTGCTGTGCCTGATCGGCACCGACCTGCTCGCCCAGGGCCCGACGCCCGCGGGCACCCAGATCTCCAACGTCGCCGACGCTACCTACGTGGCCGAGAACGGACTCACCTTCACCGCGCGCTCCAACGTGCTGGTGGTGACCGTGGCCCAGGTGGGTGGCGTCGACCTGGCGCCGCCGCGCGCCGCGACGGCCAACCCCGGCAGCCGTGTCGTCTTCGCCCACACCGTCACGAACGTCGGCAACGGGACCGATAGCCTGCGCCTCGCGGCCGTGTCGCGAACCGGCTGGGCGGTGACCCTGTACCGCGACCTCAACGACGACGGCGTGCTCGACGCCTCGGATCCCGCGATCCAGGGGCTCACGCTCGCGGCCGGCGCGGTCGCGTCCGTGCTCGCCGCCGTGGATGTGCCGGGATCCCCGACCGTCCGCGGGACGACCGACACGGTGACGGTGACGGCGGTGAGCGAGTTCGACGGCGCCGCCGACGCGGTGCTCGACGTGCTGCAGGTCCCGGACGCGGGTGTGCTCGTGACGCTCGCCAAGCTGGTGGATCGCACCACCGCGACCACGGGCGACGTGCTGAGCTACACGCTCACCTGCGACGTGAGCGGGACGAACCCGGCAACGAGTCTGGTCGTCAGCGATCCGATCCCGCCGGGCGCCACCTACATCGCGGGGTCGCTGACGTGGGGCGGCACCGCGCTGACCGATGCGGTCGGGGACGACGCCGCCTGGTTCGATCCGGCCGGCAACCGCGTGGTGTTCGCGCTCGGCGACCTGCCGAGTGGGCAGCGCGGCACCCTCGCCTTCCAGGTCCGGATCGCCAACGGGCTCGCCGACCAGACGCCGATCGCCAACCGCGCAGGGGCCGTCTACGGCACGCTCGCCGGCGCCGACTCGGTGACGTCCAACACCGCCGTGACCACGGTGGTGCACGCGCAGCTCGGCCTCGCGAACACCCTGCTGGGCCCCGTGACGGCGCGCATCGGCGAGCAGGTGCTCTACGCGCTCGTCGCGGCGAACCGCTCGCCCACGATGCCGGCGCGCGCTGTCACGCTGGTCGACACGCTGCCGCCCGGCCTCGACTTCGTGTCCGCCGCACCGGCCGCTACCGTGAGCGGCGGCGTCCTCTCCTGGACGATGGGCGACGTCGCGCCCGGCGACTCCGTGAGCGTCGCGCTCACGGTGCGCGTCTCCGACCAGGTCCGCGACACGGTGACGGTGCGCAACGTCGCGGTGGTCGCGGCCGCCAACGCGCCGCCCGCGGCCGCGCTCTCCGCCCCGGTCGTGCTGGTAGGGCTGCTGCCCAACCAGCTCGGACTCCAGAAGTCGGCCGACGTGCTCGAGGTCGGGCTCGGCGAGACCGTGCCCTACACGCTGGTGCTCCAGAACACCGGCGACAACCCGCTCGGCGATCTCCGCGTCGTGGACTCGCTGCCCGAGGGCGGCCGGTACGCCACGGGGAGCGCGCTGGGCGCGGACTCGGTGCACGTGGACGGCCGGGTGCTCACGTTCTTCTGGAGCGGGCCGCTCGCCCCCGGCGCCAGCCACACGGTGCGCTACCAGGTGGCCATCGTGTCGGCGGAGCAGCAGGTGATCGAGAACCGCGCGTACGCGACCGCCGAAGGCGGCGGCGTCACGGCGCCGATGCAGGTGGCGTGGGTCCGCCTGCGCAGCAGCTGGCCGCTCGAGACCCGGGCCGTAATCGGCAAGGCGTGGCTCGACCGGAACGGCGACGGCGTGCAGAGCGGCGACGAGCCGGGCGTGGCCGGCCTCGACGTCTGGACCGACGATGGCGAAGTGGCGACGACCGACGCCGACGGCAAGTTCTCGTTCCAGAACGTCCGGGCCGGCGGTCACGCCTTTCGGCTGGATCCGGCGACGGTGCCGGCGGACTACCGCATCGCGTCGTCCGACCAGATCGTGACGCGCGACGCCGGCGGCTGGACCACTCCCATCGTGCAGTTCCGGCTCGTACCGCGCGCGGCGCGCGTGGAGCGCGCGCGGGTGCCGCTGACGTGGAGCTTCGGGGCGCGCACCGTCGCCGCGGCCGCCGACACGGTTCCCCAGCCCCCGGCGGAGCCCGCCGTGGCGGGCCAGCCGGACTCGGTGACCGCCGCCGTCCCCGCCGTGCCGATCTGGGTCCTGCCGGTCACGTTCGAGCTGGCCCAGTCGCGGCTCACCGCCGCCTCCCGTCCTGTCCTCGACGAGCTCGCCGCGCTACTCAACGCGAGTCCGGAGATCCGGGTCGAGATCGCGGGTCACACCAGCTCCGAAGGACCGCGCAGTCTGAACCTGCGGCTCTCGCTCGAGCGGGCCACGACGGTGACCGACTACCTCGTGTCGCAGGGCGTGGACGCGGCGCGCCTGACCGTGCTGGCCTACGGGCCGGACCGGCCCGCCGTCTCGAATGCCACGCGGCAAGGCCGGGCACGGAATCGTCGGGTGGAGATGCGCCTCGTGCCGGGCGCGAGCCGGAGCACGACCGCCACGTTCGTGCGGGGTGTGGCGACGGTGCTCCCTGCCGAGGCGCCTCCGCCCGCGCCGCCCGTGACCGAGTACACGGTCACCATCGCGAACCCGGGCGATCGCCCGCTCGAGGGCCTGGCCGTGCGGTTCGGGGCCCCGGTGGATTCCGTGCGGCTGGTGATGGGTGAGGCGCCGGTGCCCACCGTGGATGGACCGCTCGATCTGCCCGCGCTCGCGCCGGGAACCCGGCTCGCCCTCACCGCCTGGACCACCGGATCGGCGGACTCCGCATACGCGACGTTGGAGATCGCGGGGCAGAGCGCCGGGCGGATCGCGACCGCGGTCGTGGACTCGCTCACCCCCGCCACCGGCGTCGCGCGCGAGGCCAGCGACGCGCCGGGCCCCGTCACACTTGCCCTGGCGCCGGTCGCGGCGCGGGTCGTGGCCGAGCCGGTCGTGGTGCCGACCCTGCGCACCGACGCGGAGCGGGATGCGGACGCGCGCAACGCGTTCCTCATGGGGCCGGCGGTGCGGATCTTCGGCCTGACCGACGGGACGGTGACGGCGCGCGACCGCGTCTTCATTGGCGTGCGGGGCGAGCCGGGCCAGCCGGTCACGCTGTACGACGGTGACACGGTGCTCGCTCGTGGTGATGTCCGGGTGGACGGGATCCACGACTTCATCGCCGTCCCACTCACGCCGGGACCGCACCGCCTGCGGGTCGCCCTGCGGAACACCTGGAACCAGGAGCGCTGGGACAGCATCGCGGTGCACGTGAGCGGCCTTCCGGCGACACTCGTGGGACCGACGGGCGCGCTGCAGCTTACCGCCGACGGCCAGACGGTCGCGCCGGTCCGGGTGCGGCTGCTCGACCGGTGGGGCGTGCCGGTCGTGACGCCGACCGACGTCACCGTCACGGTGGACGGGGCCGACGTGTCGGGCGGCGACAGCGATCCCTCGTCGGTCGGCCTCCAGCTCCAGAGCGATTCCCTCGGCTGGCTCACCGTCGACGTGAAGCCGGGGTTCGTGGTGACGCGGGGCCGGCTCACGCTCCGGACGGGTGACGCGATGTACGAGCGCCCGCTCGAGACCCTGCCCGCGGCGCGTCCCCTCATGGTGACCGCGGTTGGGCGGGTCGGCGTCGGCGCGGCGCCCGACGCCTACGGCGCGCTCACCGCCCGGGGCCGGCTCGACGCGCGCACGTCGGTGGTGCTGAGTGTCGACTCGCGGCGGCTCAACGCCGGCCGCGAGAACTTCGGGCGCGACTACGATCCGCTCGACGAGGCGCAATACCCGATCCTCGGGGACGCGAGCGCGGTGCGCACGCTCAGCGCGTCGCGCTACGCGGTGTCGGCCCGCGTGGAGCGCGGCTTCGACTGGCTCACGGTGGGCGACGTGGCCACCGCCGAGTTCGCGCAGGGCCTGAGCCTCGCCGCCTACCGCCGGGCGCTGTCCGGCGGCATGGCGCAGATCACCACGGGTCCGGTCGCGTGGCGCGGGTTCGCGAGCCTCACCAGCCAGAGCCTGCGGCAGGAGCAGATCCGCGGCGCCGGCGTCTCGGGGCCGTACGCGCTCGGTGGCGCCGCGATCCCGACCAGCGAGCAGATCGTGGTCGAGACGCGCGATCGCGAGAATCCGCAGCGCGTCGTCACGCGCCAGGGGCTGGTGCGGTTCGTCGACTACCAGATCGACTACGAGACCGGCACGCTGCTGTTCAAGCGCCCCGTCCCGGCGGCCGACGAGAACGAGAACCCCGTCTTCCTCGTGGTGACGTACGAGGGGCGGGGCGGCGGCGCCAGTCGCCTGGTGGGCGGGCTGCGCGCGTCGGTGAGCGCGCTGCCCCGGTCCGGCCTGGGTGGGCTCGACTCGCTGCGGCTGGGCGTGAGCGCGATTCACGCCGACGAGCCGACCGGCGCGTTCAACCTGACCGGCGTCGACGTACGGCTCCTGAAGACGAAGGCGCTGGACCTGGGGGCTGAGCTGTCTTACTCGCATGCGCCCGACTCGAGCGGCCTCGCGACGTCGCTCACCGGGTCCGCCGATCTGTTCCAGGGCGCGCTGCATCTCTCGGCCGCCTGGATGAAGATCGGCGACGGCTTCGGCAACCCGTCCAACATCGCGCTGCGTGCCGGCACCGCGGAGCTCAAGGCGGGTGGCAGCTACCGGTTCGCCGCCACGGGGACGACGTTCCGCGCCCAGCACGAGTACTTCAGCTCCGCGTCCCAGGCCGTGAGCCGGCGGCGCACGAGCCTCGGCGTCGTGCAGCCGATCGGCGCGCACTTCCAGGTCGAGGCCACCGACGCGCTCGACAGCTTCGAGAACGGCGCCGACGGCGACCGATCCAACGCGCTCGAGGGCAAGCTGAGCTGGACGCCGTTCCCGCGCCTCCGGCTGTGGGCGGAAGGCCGCCAGCAGCTTGGCGCGAGCGAGAGCCTCGTGCGCCCCAACCAGATCGGCGCGGGCGCGGGCCTCAAGCTCACCGACAACGTGAGCCTCGAGCTGCGGCACCGCTTCGCGCTGCTGCCCGACGACCAGTCGTACGGCGTCACCAACATCGGCGTCCGGTCGGAGCTGGGCTTCGGCACGCAGGCGTGGGGCTCGTACCAGCTCGCCGGTGGCGCGGGCGCGCGCTACAACGCCGCCGTGATCGGCCTCAACAACCGGCTCCGGCTCGGGTCGGCCTGGACCGTCAACACGATGTTCGAGCGCCGCTTCGGCGTGAGCGGCGCCGACCCGGGTGATCCGGTGCGGGCCCTGCCGTTCCTGCAGGACGAGGAGGACTACTGGTCGGTGAGTGGCGGCGTCGAGCTGCTGCCGGCGGGCGCGCCCTATCGCGTGACCGGGCGGGGCGAGTACCGCGACGGCGACCGGCTGTCCACGCGGCTGGTGACCCTGGCCGGCGACGTGTCGATCAACCGCTCGCTCGCCATCCTGTCCCGCCAGGAGCTGCTGCGCACCGAGCAGGCGCTCGCGACCGGCAGCCGCAACAGCCGGCGCGTGGCGTCACTCTGGGGCGTCGCGTTCCGCCCGATCCGAAGCGACGCGGTGCACGTGCTCACGAAGTTCTCGTGGCTCGACGAGACCAATCCGCTCGATCGGGGCGTGCTCACCAGTCTCGGCCAGGAGCAGCGCCTGATTGGCGCGGCGGAGCTGATCTGGACGCCGACCCGCCGGGTGGAGCTGGCCGGCCGCTACGCCATCCGGCGCACGGCCGCCGACCGGCAGCACGAAGACAGCACGCTGCAGCGGCTCGAGTCCCGGGCCGATTACGCCGGCGCCCGGGCCGAGCTGCGGCTCAACGCGTTCCTCACGTTCCGCTCCGAGGGCCGCCTGCTGATCGAGCGTACCAGCAGCTCCGCGCGGTGGGATGTCGCGCCGTCGCTCGCGGTCGGGCTGATCGACGTGCTCGAGGTGGCGGCGGGCTACCGGTTCGGCGACTTGCGCGACCCGGACTTCGCCGTCCGCGGCGGGCACGGCGCCTTCGTCACGCTCGGCGCCCGCATCACCGAGGGGAGCGTCGCGACGGTCGCCGGCTTCTGGCGCGCGCGCTTCGGCAACTGACCAGGACGGCGGCTTCCGCCGTGCGGCGTGATACCGGGGCGGGCATGGCCCCGAGGCGCCGCCGACCCTACCTTAGCGGCGGACTCCTCAGGTGCGCATTCCCATCCTCCCGCCCCATCCCGGCGGCCGCCGGTGACCGCCGCGCATCCGCCCCGCGCGGTGCCGCGCGATCCCTCGATCGCGCCGCTCGGTGATGCGATCCCCCGGCGCGGCACGTGGGTCACCCGCGCGCTCGGCCGCGGCGTGCTGGCGGCGCTGGGATGGCGCGTCACGGGGGCATTCCCCAACGAGCCCAAGCTGGTGATGATCGGCGCGCCCCACACGTCGAACTGGGATTTCGTCGTGGCGCTGGCCGCCGCCTTCTCCCTGCGCCTCGGCTTCACGTGGATGGGGAAGCACGTGCTGTTCCGGCCGCCGTTCGGCTGGTTCTTCCGCTGGCTGGGCGGGCTGCCGGTGGACCGGCGCTCGTCCCACGGATTCGTGCGCCAGATGGTGAGCGAGTTCGACCGGCGGCCGCGGTTCCTGCTGGCGATCGCCCCGGAAGGCACCCGCAAGGCGGTGGAGCGGTGGCGGACCGGGTTCTATCACATCGCCCAGGGGGCCGGCGTGCCGATTCTGCTCGTCACGTTCGACAACCCGCACAAGGCAATCCACGTGGGGCCCGCCGTGACCGCGAGCGGGGACCTCACGGCCGACATGGACGGGATCCTCGCCCGCTACGCCGAGCGACTCGGCGCGCCGCTGCTGCCGTAGCCCGGCGCCCACGGCGCCGGGGCCGCTACAGCGCGAGGAACGCCGCCGCCCACTCCGTCGGGTTCTTGTCCTGCCGGTAGAACTTGTCGAGATCCACCACGATGCTGTCGCCGTCGCGCCGCACGCCGAGCCGGTCCATGCTCCGCGTGGCCCGGCCCGAGATGAACACGCCGTCCGGCCGGTAGCGCGAGTGGTGCTTGGGGCACTGGAACTGCTGGTCGTCGGCGTGCCAGCGCAGCGCCGTGTTCTGGTGCGGGCACGACAGGTTGAACGCGTACGCCTTCTGCTCGTAGCGCACGATGATCACCTGCTCGTGCGCGTCGATCGTGGCGCCGTCGCCCGCCGGGATCGGGAACGCGTGCTCGTCGCCGGTGAGCCGGACGCCGCGGGCGACGCCGATCCGGAGCGCGGCGGCCGTGGCCGGGCTCGCGCCGAGCGCCAGCAGCGCCCCGGCGGCGCGGCGGGCCGCGTCCGCGAAGAACGCCCGCCGGTCTACCAGGGGACAGGCGTCGCACCCCGCCGCGGAAGGGGAATGGTCGCGTCGCACGGGTCAGAGGGTGGTGAGCATGGTGCCGGCGAGCAGCACGACGAACCACAGCACGAGGCTCGCGACCGAGCTCTGCCGCAGCCGGCGCCAGCCGGCGGCAACCCCGTTCCGCAGCACGCGCTCGGCGCGCAGCCGCACGTAGCCGTTCCCCAGCAGCACGGCGATCAGGCCCATCTTGGTCCAGAACACCACCGACGTGAGGTACGTGTCGAGGTCCGCGAGCATCATCAGCAGCCCGGTCACCAACGTCAGCGCGAGGCCCGCGAGGACCCAGCGGTGGACCCCGTGGACCTGGTCGAGCGCCCGGGACCAGTGGTCCGGCGGCTGGGAGCCGGCGGTGAGCCGCAGCGCCTCGCGATCGGCGACGACGGCGAAGCCGCCGCCCACCAGGACGCCGGCGAGGTGGAGCCAGGTGACGGCCGTGCTGAGGCTGCTGCGGTCGTTGTAGACCTTGGCCCAATGCGCCACGGCGGCCGGCAGGCCGGCGACGGCGGCCACCATCAGTGCCTCCACAGCAGCATCATCACGTAGCTGCCGAGCGCCACACCCATCGACGAGATCGCGAGCCCGCGGTGCAGGTTGGCGGCCGCCGGATTGGGCGTGCCGGTCCCGGACCCGCGGAAATCGCGCCGGTGCGGCGTCATCATGGCGGTCGCCACGAATCCCGCGTCGGCGAGCAGCATCAAGCCGCCGTGCAGGTAGCGCCGCACGCGGCCCGCCGGGTCGTGCCGGCTGTCCCACATGTTCCACACGCCGGTGACGGTGTTGACCGCGAACAGGCCGCCCAGCCCTTCGGCCACCGCGGTGTGCGCCGAGCGGAGCGAGCGGGAGCTGGTCGTCGGGTTGTTGTACAGCGACCGGCCGATGAAGTACTCCGCCACGAACAGCGGCAGGGTGGCGTAGCTCGCGTAGCGGTGGATCGCGAGGCGGGTGTAGTAGCCGTTGCCGTACTCGATCGCGCGCGGCCGCTGGGGCGCCGACGCGTCGGCCAGGAACGGGCCCTGATCCACGCCCGCCACGAACGCCGGCAGCGCCGGGCCTGGCGTCGCGCCCGAGTCGGCCGGTTGGACGGCGACCGCGGACGCCGGGGTCCATGCCGGGAAGGCGGCTGGGTGCGCCGATCCCAGGAGACCGGCCGCCAGGGCGACCCAGACGAGAGCCTGCATGAGGGGGTCCTGCGCTTTCTAACGGGTCGGACGGCCAGTGCTCCGGAGTCGCCTCCTGCTGGTTGGACCACCGATATACCCGGGTGGCGTTCCCGATGTTTCGGCGGGGGTGAGCGCGAGCGGTCGAGCGGCACTGCGGTGCCTCCAACCCGACTGATCCGGTCCGGAATTCGGTTGCGCTCCCCCCGGCGGCTCCCCACCTTATGGTCGCTCGAGAACCGCTGTTGGCCGTGACGGCCTACCGTTGCCAGCGCGAGCGCCTCCCCGCCAGACGCCCCACCGACACCCGTGACCGCCAGGCCGCCGGCGGTGCGTTCGTGTTCCCGGTGTCGGAGGGGCAAGACCATGAGACGCATGATGCCATATCTGCTGCTGGCCGCCGGCACCGCGGCGTGCCACGACGATGTTCCCACCATTCCCGCGGACGGACCACTCCTTGCCGCAGTGGGCAGTCGCCCCGTGTACCAGGTGAGCGGCGGCGGCTCCGTCGTCCGGGAGGACCCGTCCGGCATGCGCCGGTCCGTGTACGCGTTCCATGCGACGCTCGACGCGACGGGTCACGCCTCCGGACAGGCCGAAGTGCACTTCACCACCACGCCCGCACAGCTCCACATCGACGTCCAGTGCCTGGTGGTCCGCGGCAACGAAGCGTGGCTGTCGGGACCGGTGACGCGCTCGGACCACCCGGACATTGCTGTGGGCGTCGTGATGCTGTGGCGGGTGCGGGACAACGGCCAGGGCCAATCCGCCGAGCCCGACCGGATCAGCAGCTTCGTCTGGCGCCCTGAGCAGAACTACCCGCCGGCCGCGTGTCTCTGGCAGCCCGAGCCCGCGTCCTGGGCCATGACTCCATGGACCAACGGCAACGTGCAGATCCGCGGCGACAACGAGGACTTCAGCCTCGCGGGCATGCAGGGTGCCTGGGACGCGACCCTGATGAGGTACACCTGGCTCGAGGATCTCAGCCGCACGGTCGACATGGGCGAAGCAGGGCGGGCGGATGCGGATGACGGTAGCGCCGGACGGACACTTTTCCATCGTGTGGTGGGTTCCCGGTGAGATCGTCGAGAACACCGTCGGCACGATGGAGATCGTGAACGGGGAGGCGCTGATCACTTCGCCCGGGGATCCGGGCGTCACGCAGGCGGTCCGCCTGTGGCACGTTGGCGGCGCGGTGTGGATCGAGGGTGACCAGCCGGGCCCGGACTTCAACGGCGACGATGTGGACGACTGGTCCCACGTCATCCTCCTGGTGCAGCCGCAGACGACCGGTACGCTCATCGGTGACGTGGCGGGCACGTGGAACGCCGCCCGGTGGCGGTACACGAGCGCGTCGAATCCGGCCGACGTGGTGGACCTGGTGAGCTCCAGCGCGGCGGTCACGATGACCGTGGGGCTCGACGCCGCGTACACCATCGTGTTCGATCCCGGGTGGACCAACACGGGCAACCTGCTGTTCGACGACGGTCAGCTATTGGTTCGGGGAGAGAGCATGGAATCCAGCCCCGGGGTGCAGTGGCCCCATGGGTCGCGGGTCTTCACGTTCGCCCTCGACGGCGGGGCGTGGTCGTTCACCGGTCTCGACGCGTGGGACTTCGATGGAAACGGGACGCGCGACCCGGCGACCCTGGAGGTGGTGCTGCTGCGGCGGTAGCGGCGGCCGCGGACGGCAGGGGCCTCGTGACGACCGCCCTGCCGTCCGCTTCCGTCCGATGCCCGCCGCGCTACATCCCGCCGCGGCTCGACGGCGGCACGATCCCGTTGATCCTCAAGTACGTCACGATGTTGCCGTAGTGCTCGCCGTCGTGCGTGGCGTTCAGCGTGAGGGCGTGGAACCGGGTCATCTTCATGCGGAACAGCTCGGCGGGGGCGCGCGTGGCGGCGTCGGGCTGGGCGTAGGCACGCTTGCAGTACTCGTTGGAGGCTTCCATCGCCGCGATCAGTCCGGCCTTCGTCGTCACGCTCTTCTCGATCTCGTCCTCGCCCGACGGCTGCTCGCCGAGCGCCACCGCGCAGATCATCCGCTGCGCGCCGGCCACGTGGCCGACGATCTGGCCGAACGTGCGGACGTCGGGAGTGGGCCGGTAGCCGTATTTCTCTTCCGGCATGTCCTTCGCGGACTGGAGGATGTAGCCGGCGAGCTGCTGCCAGAACATGCCGACCGCGGCGACCGACGCGTTGTCGGCGGCCGGCGCGGCCTGCGCGGACAGGGGCGTCACAAAGGCGGAAGGCAGAATGCAGAGCGACAGCAGGAGCGGGATGCTCGACGACCGCGACATGAGAGCCTCGATGCTGGGGGAGAGGGAAATTGAGATGCTCCAACCTCCGGCGCAAGCGGGGGTCGGGGCTGCCGGATCGGGCGCGGGGGCGATGGAGCGGGCGGGCTAGGGGGCGGGTGGCGGGCGGCGCGGAGGAACGCGAGCGTTGGTCGTCACCGGCCCCGCGCCTTTTCGGCGTCCGCCAGGAAGCGGTCGTGCTCGACGGCCGGCGAGTAGCCTAAGTCGCGGTCGTCGGCGGGAGCGCCCCCGGCGATGCCGATCACCCGGAGCACCGGGTGACGCGTGGGGTCGGTGACTTCGCGTTCCAGGGCGGCCAACGCGCGGCGCAGCACGTCCGACCGCGTGAGGTCCAGCCGGTCGGCTAGGGCTTCGAGGCGGCCACGATCCTCGGCCCCGAGGTACACCTGGACGGGAGTGGGCTCAGATACGCGCCGTCCCATGCCTGCTCCTCATTTGAGCATTCATCATTGAATATTGAGTATTCGTGACTGCAATTCATGATACATCGAGATGCGGCCCCCGACATCCTCCCGCCGTCGCGGCTACCGGTTGAGCCAGTACGAGAGCTTGACGAGGAACGTGTTGTCGGCGCGCAGGTGGAACAGCTCGCGCAGGTCGCCGAAGAAGCTCGCGGCCCCTTCCTCGCCGACCGCGCCCTGGCGGCCCTGGGTCCAGACCACGAACAGGATCGAGCCGGGCAGGTACTCCCAGCGGAACACCGCGTTGGAGCGGAACTGCTTGTAGTTGAACCCGCCGGGGTCGGCCGCCGTCGCCGCGTCGTAGTACGGCTGGTAGCGGTCGTCGTACCGCGCGGCGCGCGGCGTCGCCGACAGCTCGCGCAGGTCGCTGTAGGTCCCCTTCGAGACGAACGGCTGGGCGTAGACCTGGAGCGTCATGGTCGGCGTGATCGTGTAGTTGATCCGCGCGGTGATCCCTTCCGTCGTCTGCTCGGAGGCGGGCGAAGCCGTAGTGGGTCTGCCCCAGCGAGTCGGTGGCGTTGCCGTACCACTGGTAGCCGTTGTCGTTCTTCGACCAGTCGAGCGACGCCGATACCGCGAGCCGGCTCGACAGCTTGAGATCGAGCCCGGGGCCCACGCTCACGGAGTGTGCATGCCCGGCCCCGCCGCGGAAGCCGTTTACCGAGAGATACGGCACCAGCCGGCGCCGGTCGTCGCCGTTGATGTAGATCCCCGGCGCCACGTACGGATCCTGCCGCACGGCGGGCCCGCCCCGGGCCGCGCGGTCGTCGTAGGTGGCGCCGAGCTGGCCCAGGGTCCCGCTCAAGTGGATGCTCCAGTTGTTGCGCAGGGTGACGTTCAGGTTGGTGTTGGCCGCCCGCTCCAGCGGCAGGCCTTCGGTGGTCCAGATCTGCCACCAGTTCCAGTTCCACTGCAAGCTCTGGTAGAGCGTGCGCGGGTGGCGGTCGAAGTAGCCGGCCCAGGTGGACCAGTTGTGCGCGCCGGCGCGCTGGAGGTAGCCCAGGTCGTTGATCTCGAAGCCGGGCGAGCGCCGCTGCCAGGCGGTCTCGAGCTGCAGGTGGCGGCCCGCCACCTTGGCGAGCTTCATCTCCTCGGCGTCGCCGCCCAGGACGGTGCGCGTCGTGTCGTACGGCAGGCCGGCGTCCGGCCGCTGGTAGTAGTGCACCGGGCTCCGCTGGAGGGCGGTGATGACCGAGGCACTCCCCGACACGCGGCTCGCGGCCACCAGGCCCGAGACCTGCCAGGTCCGGTTGAAGAACCGCTGCCGGAAGCTCACGGCGCCCGCGTACGAGCTGCTCGGCAGGTACGGGGTGCTCCACGTATCGAGGCCGCGGGTGACCGCGGTGATCAGGGCGCCGACCGTCCCGTCACCCTTGCGGTAGTCCTGGTCGAGCCGGATGACCCCGTAGTTGGTGGCGGGCTCGATGGTCTGGCCGTCCACGCCGGTCGTCTTTGCCGTGACGGCGTCGAGTGCCCCGATCCGCAGGCCTCCCGCCAGCCGCCCGGTGAGCTTGCCGGCGCCGAGGATCGTGGTGAACGCGGGTGACGTCGTGTCGCCGTACGTCTCCGCGAGGGTCGGCGCGCGCCCGATGCGGCGGCTGTAGAACAGCCCGTCGCTGCCGCAGTTCACGCTGCTGCAGTTGATCGAGACCTGGAACAGCCCCCGGCCCGCCACGAAGAACGGGCGCTTCTCGGGGAAGACCGTCTCGTAGGCGGTCAGGTTCAGCACGCCGGGGTCCGCCTCCACCTGCCCGAAGTCGGGGTTGATCGTGGCGTCGAGCGTGAGGTTGGAGGCCACCCGGTACTTGACGTCGGCGCCGAGGGAGAGGTCCTGCTCGCGCACGAAGCGGTTTGCCTCGATGCGCGAGACGTTCTTGGTGACGACGTACGGGGCGGCCTCCAGCCGGCGCGGGGCCTCGAGGTCGTCGAACCCGGAGATCGCGGCGAACTGGGAGACCATGCCCGCCGCCGATTGGCGGAACAGCGGCCAGGCGATCCGCTCGTTGTAGCGGTACAGGTCGCGATCGATGGCGAAGCCGAACGTGTGCTCCCGCTCGGGGCCGTAGCGCAGCTGGGAGAGCGGGATGCGGAACTCCGCCGTCCAGCCTGCCGAGTCGATCCGGCTGGCCACGTCCCACACCGCGTCCCAGGCGCCGTCCTCGTCGCCGTCGTTGTAGATCGCGGCGTCGTAGCGGCCGCCCGCGGCGGTGACGCCGAACTCGTAGCCGGTGCGGCGGTCGTGGTAGGAGTCGATCAGCAGGATCACCCGGTCGGACTGCGGGAAGTCGTCGCGGCGCCCGATCAGGCGGATGATGCTGTCGGGGTGGGGGTCGAAGCAGCGGACGAACACGTACAGGTTCGCGCGGTCGTAGGCGACCTGGGCCGCGGTGGCGAACCGCGCCGGCTTCCCTTCCGTCGGGGACCACTCCTGGAAGTCGGTGATGGCGCGGGTGGTTCGCCAGATCGCGTCGAGATCGCGCCCGTCGATCACCGGGGGCTGGGCGGCCCGCGCGGCCCGCGCGGTGGGCGGGTCCGCCCTCGCGCTGTCGGCCGGTCGCTCCGCCTGCGCGCGCGGCGGGCTCAGCAGCAATCCGACAAGCGCGACCAACCCGACCATGGATCCCTCCGCCCGGGGAGCCTACCCTGCGGGGTCCCTACGGGAGTGGGATGGTGTGGGTGTCAGCGAACATCCCCACCCGGTTCTCCGCGCACTCACCGGATGTCCCGGGCTGTGTCGCAGCGCGCCCCGTCAGCGCAACCGGTCGATCCACTCGATCCGGTCGAAGCCCTCGTCGAAGCTCATCACGCGGGAGAGCCCGCGTCGCTGCATGACCGCGACGTGCACGGCGTCGCGCGCCGAGAAGGGAACGGGCGCCAAGAGGAGTGCCTTGGCCCGCTCGACGTCCAGCTGCTCGATGGGGTACACCTCGTCCACCACGCCGAGCAGGGCGTCGAAGGCAGGCTGGATGGCGTCGGTCCGGCGGATCGCGTGGTAGCGGTGCAGGATCTCCTGCAACACCTCGGCGTCGGTGACCAGGCGGTCGCCGCGGGTGACGGCCAGCTCGAGGAGGCGACGGGCGGTGTCCTTGAGCGGATGCGCGGCGCCGATCAAGTACATCGGCACGTTGGAGTCGATGAAGATCACCGGCCGTCGCCGCCGAGGTAGCCGCGCTCGATCTCGGCGAGCAGCTGCGCGATGTCGGCCGTGGGGTAGTCGTGCCCGGCGGCCGCGCGGACCGCCGCCAGCTTGCGGCGTGGATCGCCCGCCGGCTCGGCACGGCGGGCCTGGCGGAGGGCCTGACGCACCCATTCCGCCACGGTCATGTGATGGCGGCGGGCCACGCGCCGGAGCTCGGCGAACTCCTGTGGGTCGAGCAGGACCTGAAGTCGCTGACTCATATGGATGAGTATATGCCACTCATCGCGGAAAGCCAAGAAGAAAGAGCCCGTGCGCGCCAGCCGCCGGCTGGAGTGTGCGGGGTGTGCGCGTGCCGCTTGACATGTGCAGCACATGCACGCATGCTTGCCACATGCCAAAGATGATTCAGATCCGCAACGTCCCCGACGAGCTGCACCGCAAGCTCAGAATGCGCGCCGTGATGGCGGGCCAGTCGTTGTCGGAGTACCTGCTGGGCGAGGTGCGGCGGATCGCGGAGCAACCGACGATGGACGAAGTCTACGAGCGCCTGCAGCGCATGGCGCCGGTGACGGTCAAGGAACCGCCGGCGGCGCTGATCCGGCGGGAGCGTGACCGCCGGTGATCGTCGTGGACGCGTCGGTCGTGGTGGAGGTGCTCTTGCGGGTGCCGGGGGCGGAGCGGCTGCAAGCGCGGCTGGCCGGCGCCGGCGAGCGGCTGTGCGCGCCGGCGCTGCTGGATGTCGAGGTGGCGCAGGCGTTGCGGCGCTACGCGGCGCGCGGCGAGCTGGGGGCCGAACGCGGCCAAGAGGCGATCGAGCTGCTCGCGGCATTCCCCCTGGTGCGGTATCCGCACGCGCCGCTGCTCGCCAGGATCTGGGAGCTGCGGTCCAACCTCACCGCGTACGACGCGGCGTACGTGGCCCTGGCGGAGGCGTTGCGCGCGCCGCTGCTGACGGCGGATGCCCGGCTGGCCGGGGCGCCGGGGCACGGGGCGGAGATCGAGCTGGTGTGACGCGGTCTCACCTTACTTCTGTCAGCGGCACCATCCGGAGGGTACCCAGGCGCGGAAGCAGGAAGTAACCGTTCCGCCTCGGGCGGCATCTTGGTTCTAGATGGCCAGGATCGTCCTGATCAGTGACGACGATGTCTTGCGCCGGGACATGCGGAAGCTGGTGAGCGAGCGCGGCCACTCCATGCGTGAACAGCCAGCCCTGAGGTTGTGCCGGGCCAACTGTCTATGCCCAAAGGAGCCGGTGGATGCCGCCTTCCTCGACCTGTCGACCAACGGGGACCGCGGGTTGGCTATGGTCGTGCTCGCGCGTACGCGCATGCCGGGCATGCGGATAGCCGTGATCGATGGCGGGCGGGGCTGCGCCAGCCTCGACCGGCTGGCGCGCGCCGTCTCGCTGGGCGCGGATGACTTCATGAAGAAGCCCATCTTGGTGAGCGATGCCGCGGATGTGCTCGAAAGGCTGGGTTTGTAGGTGAGAGTGACCTCGCGCTCTGCCCTTGGCTCGGTGGCCCGGACGCGCGCCGGTTGCTGCGACGGAGCGCGCCGTGAGCGGCCCCTGCACCGATGCCGAGCGGGACCTGGTGGAGCGGCTCCGAGCGAAGGATCCGGAGGCGTTCGCCTGGCTGTACGACCGGTACGCGGGGCTCTTGTTTCGCATTGGATACTCGTTGCTGGGAGACACCTCCGAGGCCGAGGATCTCGTGCATGACGTGTTCCTGGGCCTGCCGCGTGCCCTCGTGACGTTCGAAGGCAGAGGCTCGTTCGAAGGGTGGCTGAAACGGGTCGCCACGCGCACCGGCTTGATGAAGCTGCGGCACGCGCGCTCGAGAGACACGCGGACTCGACGGTGGAGCTGGGCCCTCCCACGGTTTGAACGGCCACCAGACCTCGATTCGGGTCTGGACCTGGAGGCCGCACTCGGCGAGGTCAGCCCAACGCTCCGCGCCGCCTTCGTCCTCCGAGAGATGCAGGGATACAGCTACGAGGAAGTCGCCGATCTCCTCGGGATTTCCATGAGCGCGGCAAAGGTGAGAGTCCTCCGCGCACGGCGCATACTGGGCACACTGCTCAAGGGGTACTGATGCTGCTTCATCCCACTGATCTCCGGCTTGGTCTTTTCGCCGACGGGGAGCTGCCGCCACGGGCAGTCCGCCGGGTTGCCCGGCACTTGCAGGGGTGCGGTCGCTGCCGGTCCAGAGTCACGGCAACCCGCAGATTGAGCCGTGATGCCAGGGAGCTGAGTATCCCGCCGCTGCCACCCGGACTCCGGAACCGGGTGCTGCACGGGCTCGCGGTCGGTGAGCCGGTGATCGTCCCGGTCGCCGATCCGCTGGTACAGGCATGGCCATGGAGGCGGCTTGTCTGGGCGGGTGCCGGGGTCCTCGTCATCATCGGCGGCGTCCGCCTGGCATTCGACAATGCACTCCAATCCGAGGCGAGCTCCCTGGAGTTCACGCCGAGCCGAGCCGTCCGCGGGTCGACGAGATTACGGTCACGTATCACGCCAGCGGCCAGCTCGGCTCGGAATCCGCGCTGAGGCTGCGCGCGCTGTACCGTCGATCCGGCGATCAGCAGGGGCCGGACGGCATACCCCAGGTCGGCACGGCGCTGCTCGAACGACGATCCGACCGTACCTACCGCGCGCGCCTCCGCCTGCCCGCCGACGTCGCCTACGCCACGTTCGCGGTGGAAGATGAAGCGGGACAGGTCGTTGACCACCGTGGAAGCCTGGGGTGGGAGCTGCTGGCGTACGCCAGCGGGCGCCCGTCATACGACGCCCTCCTTCAGCGCACTCAAGAGGCCGTCGGCAGCGACCTCGGGGAGGCGCTCGAGAGCGCCGTCGAGGCCACTCGGCTGTACCCGGACCGCGTCGAGGCATGGTCGATCAGGAGCACACTCGAGCTGGAGGCGTATGGACCCGACGCCTTCGACAGTCTCCGCGTGGTCCATGCCCAACGGGTGCACGCGCTCGACGATCGGCTGGGCCGAACGCCCGTTTCCGCGGACGTGCTCGGGGCGATGTACCGCTATGCAGTCGCATGGAACGTCGCGGATGTCGCGGAGCGGTGGCGCCAGCGGGCGCTGCGTGAAGCCCCTCGGAGCCCCATCGCCGTGCAGCTCCGGACCATCGACATTCTGCTGGGGCACGAAGCGAATCCCCGCGAGCGTCTGCGGCTGCTGGACAGTCTCTACCAGGATGTCGGCGCGGTATCCGCAGTCCTTCCCACCGAGGCGTTCGGAGTCGCCTACGAGGCGGGAGACCCGGACGCGTGCTTGCGGTGGGCGCGGCGCCTGATCGCGATCGAGCCGCGGCAGCGCGCGATCATGGCGCGCCAGCTCCTGTCCTTCCCGTCGCTCAGGGACACGGTGCTCGCCTGGATCGACGGTGAGATCGAGCGACTCGGCACGCCCGATGACAGATACCGGCCGCTGTTCTCGAGCGTGCCGCGCTACCGGGGGTCTGTGGACAGTGCCCGTTCGGACCTGTTGGGGTTGAAGGGCCAGGTCCTCCTGGCCATGGGTGACACGCTGGAGGCGCGCGCGTACCTGGACTCCGCGGTGGCGCAGGGCTGGGATATCGCCCGGTTCCGGGCGGCGGCGACGGTCCGCCTGGCCGCGGCCGATACCCTGGGTGCCGCGCAGCTCCTGGCGAGGATCGCGGTCGATCCGGCGGCGAACGATCGAGACGCGGACCGAACCGGCCGCCGTCTCCTCGGCGCCTCTCGTCTGGGCGGCGGAGCGGGAGCGCGCGCTGTCAGACATGATGAGGGAAACGCGGCGTGAAGCCGAGCCGCGGAGCTTGTTCGACTCGGTGCGTGTGACGCGGCGCCTGGGGGACACCGTAGACCTGCGTGAAGCGTTGCAGGGGCATGTCACGGTGGTGGCGTTCTGGCACCCGCTGTGCCGCACGTGCCTTGCAGGGCTCGAGAAACTGAGCAATCTGGTGGCCGGCCTGCCGGGTGCGCCACGACTCGCGATCGTGAGCCGGCGCCCGCTCGAGCCGGCGGATTGGGATAGGCTAGACGATGCCGGCATCGCCTCCTTGGTCACGGTGGATGGGAAGGATGAGGCGATGCGGGCGTTCGGGGTCTGGGGTACGGCCGGGGTCTTCGTGGTCGACCCACGCGGCGTGATTCAGTATCGCGATACGTCCCTGGACGATCTGGCACGGCGCATCATGACGCTCGTCCCGATGCAGGGTATTGCCGCCGGGAATGACGCGAGCCGATGCGCCGAGCGGTCACTTCCGAGCGACCCTGACGGCGGGGAGATCGAATCGCACGAGGGCGGGACGCGGCTCGTGCCTGAGCGCGTAGAGGGCCGACCCGTCCTCGGTGGCCGCGATGGCGATCACGTCCCCGCTCAGGCGGAGCGCCGCCTGGAACGTCCCATCCCAGCCAAACACGTGGACGCAGCTCTCCGAAGCTGGCTCGCTGGCCGAACGTGGCAACGCCGCGGCCGGAGAACAAGCCGAAGATGGATCGTGACGTTACCGCGACGTCCACGTAGGCGACCGCACTCGAGTCCCGGCGGGCCGGAGCCATGGGGCAGGGCCACCGGACCTTGAACGGTCGTGGTCGTGGCCCGATCGAGATCGATCAGCTCGATCGCGTCGCGATAGCGATCGGCCAATACCGCCCGATGACCATCCGGATGCAGCGCCATGCCGAGCCTGGCTCTCCTGCGGATAGTTCCTTGACCAGTCCGTGGAGCTCCGGCCGATTCCCCCGACGCGGCGCCCGGATCCATCGAGCGTCGCGAGACGCGCATCTCGAAAGAAGCCGGGCGCCAACAGCCGCGTCGAGTCCAGCCAGGCGGCACCGGTCGCTATGCCCTCGGCGGCCAGCTGGATGCTCGTGTCCGCGTAGGCGAGTCGCGTGGCGCCACGTGGGGTGACGATTCTGGTGAGACGGGTCAGTGAGATGTCGTAGACCCAGGCATCGTTGGATCGGCTGTCGTAGCTGATGGACCAGGCGCTCCAGAACTCGCCCGGTCCGCGGCCGCGCCGCCCCAGCGACTGGAACAGGGCGCCGTCATCGAGGCGAAACAGATGCAGCGACCGAATCCGAGGCCGCGTCCAGGACGAAGATCCAGGGGTCATGGACGCAGCAATCTCGTCGGCAGGGCGAGGTCGCCTGCCTCGCTCACGACGGTGGCGGAGAGCGTCGCTCCACCCCGTTCGAGTCCGGGCGGCGCGCACACCGTGCCCGCGGCTCCCGAGCTCGGACCGCCGGGCCCGGAGCGAGCCCGCGCGGCGACTCCCGCGGTCAGCAGAGCCGCCAGCGCGACCGGTACGAGCCAGCGCCCTCGGGCTAGAAGCTCGGCTTGATCGAGCACGACTGTCCACCGGCAGGCCGATAGTTGGAGAGGATCTTACCCCCGAGCAGGCAGAGGTCTCCCAAGGAGAGGCAGCACTCTTCTCCCTCGGCACACGCCTCGCGACACCGCCAGCGTGGGCGTCTTCGCATGGTCACGCCAACTGCATGGTGACGGGCACGACGGTCAGACCTACGGCCAGCGCGGCCGCTCCGAGGAATCGCTTGGTCATGGGCAGCTCCTGACGAAGGGATCGTCCAGGATGGCACGTTTCAGCGGGGGGGGCGTGAGCGATTCGCGACCAGACATCGGCGAAACGCGACACCCAGCCGGGCGGTCATGTAACCTCAGGCTGCTCCACGGCATCTGACTTCGGCAGGAGGTGTTGGGCGGCGCCGGGAGGGAATCCCATCTCGCACGTGATGATCGAACAGACCGCACGCTCACTCCGTCATTGGCGGAGTGCCGGCCCCCCCCTGGCCCCCCCCCTGGATCGGGTGCGGGTGGGGGTGTGCGTGGAGTCGGAATGGGCGGGCCGCGCCGTGTCCCGCGCCTTGGGGGAGGCGGGTGCCGTGGCGGTTCGCCTGGAGTCGTCCGCCATCACTCCACAGGCCCTCGCGGGGTCTGCCGCCCTGGTCTACGACTTGAATCCCTGGACGCAGAGCGCGGCGCGGCGCTTTGGTGGCTTGGTGCACGGGGTGCTGGGAGGGCCCGTTCTGCTCTACCTGCCGGCGAGCGGGCCCGCCTTCACGACGTACTCCCAGCTTCCCCGGGCCGGCGATGTCCGGGTGCAGGTCCAATCCAGGGACCCCGACAGCATGGCCCACCTCCGGGACGCGGCGGTCGGTCTGATCCGGGCGGTCCCCCGGGTGTGGATCATGGACCACCTGAAGCGCGCGGTACCCGGCCTGTCCAGTGCCTCCTACCTGTTCGGCCATCGCGCGTTGGGCGTCCTGGCGTCGGGACGTCGTCCGAGCGTGGCGGCCCTTTCGCGGGCCCTGGGGCTCTCGCCCCGCACCCTCCAGCGCCGCTTCAGAGCGGACGGTCTCCCCAGTCCCAAAGCCCTGCTCGACTGGCTGACCTTGGCGCACCTCCGGCAGGTCTCTCGTCTCCAGCAACGATCCGTAGCCCGGGTTGCGGCCGATCTCGAGCTGGTGGCCAACGACCTCTACCGGTTGCGCAGACGCGTGCTCCGCAGCACGGAATGCGTTGAAGGGGAAGGACTTACGCCGCCAACGCCGGCTGCGGCCTGGGGAAGGAGCCTCGACTTCGCTCGCCGTGGCTCGAGGCGCGACGCCCTGCTCCACGGCGACGGCATGTAACCTCGGAGCGCCGGCCGGCATCTAGGTAACGGCCCCGTGGCGGAGTTGATGGCGGCCCCCGCCGGGATCACCTCGAAGGCCAGCGCGGCCACCAAGGAGATCGGCCGCATCCGTGAGAACCTCACTGAGCCGGTTGCCCGGACAGATGGCTGAGGGGCTGAGGGACGACGACGGCTCCTATCGCGAGCTGTTCGAGAAGGCGCTGGTCGGTCTGGGCGTGACGGACATGGACGGGAACCTGTTGGCGTTCAACGACGCCCTGCTCGAGCCCGGCGCCTATACCCGCGAGGACCTCCTCCGACTCGGCAACCTGTCGCTGTTGTATGCCAGCAGCGCCGACGGCGAGCGGGTTTTCAGCATGGCGCGGGAGCGGGGGTTCGTGTGGCGCGAGAAGGTGCAATTCCGCCGCAAGGACGGATCACCCTACGAGACGCTGCTCACCCTGACTCCCGTGCGGTTCCGGGGTCGCCCGTGCTGGCACACCACCGTCGAGGATATCATGGGGCAGAGCCGGCTCGAGGCCGAACGCCACCAGCTGGAGGTCCACCAGCAGCAGGCGCAGCGGATGGAAGCGGTCGGGAGAATGACCAGCGGCATCGCGCACGATTTCAGGAACCTGCTGCTGGTGATCGGGGCGAACGCCGAGCTGTTGGGGGATGCGCTCGACCCGGAGGCGACCGAGCCGCGCCGGGCCCTCGACGTGCTCCAGACGGCCGCGGCGCGCGGCACCGCGATGATCGAGAAGCTGCTGGGGTTCAGCCGGGATGCGCCGCTGGAGGTCATGCCGACCGATCTGGCCAAGCTGATGCTGACCCTCCAGGCCACGCTCCGCCAGATCCTCCCCGACCACATTGCGGTGGAGCTGAGCGCCACGGAGGAGTGCATCGCGGCGGTGGACCCGGGGGCCATGCAACAGATCCTGGTGAACCTGGCGACCAACGCGCGCGACGCCATGCCGGGGGGCGGCGTGCTCGGCATCCAGGTTCAGCGGGTGAGCCTCGGTGGGGAGGCGCTGGCCGCGCGGTCCTGGATGCCGGCGGGCGAGTACGCCCGCATCACGGTGAGCGACACCGGCCATGGGATGGACGAGGCCACGCGCGGGAAGGCGTTCGAGCCGTTCTTCACCACCAAGCACGTCGGTGCGGGCACCGGGCTGGGCTTGTCCATGGTGTTCGGGCTGGTGAAGCAGCAGCGTGGCTTCATCGACCTCGACAGCGTCCCGGGGCAGGGCACCACGGTGCAGCTCCACTTTCCCACCGTGGTCCGCGCGCCCGTCGGGACCGTGACGGAGGACCGTCGTCCCACTGGGGCACCGGGTGGGCACGAGACCATCCTGGTCATCGACGATGACAGCCAGCTCCGAGACACCGCCACCCGCGTGCTGGAGCGCCTGGGGTACCGGGTGTTGGCGGCCAAGGACGGCGTGGAGGGCGTGGACCTGTATCGTCGCCACCGGCCTGAGATCGACCTGGTGATCAGCGACGCGCTCATGCCGGGCCTCTCCGGGCGCGAGGTGTACCAGGTGCTCCTCCAGGAGAATCCCGGCGTGCGGTTCCTGCTGTCCACCGGGGACTGTGAAGCGGAGACCCGGGACGTCACGGCGTTGGCGAACGTGCCGCTGATCCCGAAGCCGTGGAGCATTGGCGAGATCGCGCGACGGGTGCGGGAGGTGCTCGATGGGGAGTAATGCTGCTGTGATGTCATGGCCGGTCACCCCGGGCGTCACGCAGGCGGGGCTCGAGCCATGAGGGTCCTGGTCATCGTGGAACAGACGCAGACGGGGTTCTCGGCGTATTCGCCGGACGTCCCCGGCTGCGTCACGACGGGCTCGGACCGCGAGCTGGTGGAGCGCAAGATGCGTGACGCCATCGTGTTTCACCTGGAGGGGCTGCGCGCCGAGGGGTTTCCGGTCCCGGAGCCCACGAGCTACGTGACCTACGTGGAGGTGGCCGCCTAGTCCGTGGCGCCCATGATCCCTGTCACCCGTCCGTTCCGTTCTCTCGTCTCCGTTCTGGTGGGTTTGCGAAGCCGACCGTCGTGGAAGGCCGAGAAGAAAGGGCCAACGGGAGGTGGCGGGATTCGACCATAAGGGACGAGCCGCAGGCGAGTCCCGTTGGCGGAAGCGCGGCGGCCCGAAACGCAGAGAGCGAGCCGAGTGGCTCGCTCTCTGCGAATCGGGACGGCGGGATTCGAACCCGCGACCCCCTGAACCCCATTCAGGTGCGCTACCGGGCTGCGCTACGTCCCGTCAGAAGGCAATCTACCCGGATCTGCCGGGGGTTGCGGGTTCCCGCGATCCCCCTGATGCGATGCCGGCGCGCCAGCGTCGGCGAGCACGCTTGCACGGGTCGCATCGGCCCGCGCAGCGGGGCGGTGCGAGCCACTGCGAGCCACCCCATTCAGGTGCGCTACCGGGCTGCGCTACGTCCCGTCGACTGCCGGCGATCGAGGCGGAGAGGGGTAGACTCGCGCCATCGCAAAGGTAACCCCGGCAGCGCTTCGGTTCTAGCCGACCCCGCCGGGCTGCGGGTCTGGCATTGTGCAATACCTGCTACCAGTAGCAGTGGCGACTGACGCACCGGGTCCCTAGTTTGGGCGGCAGTGTCCGTCGGGGTGTGATGTCGTGAAGGCCGGCCGGTCCGGCGGCCCCGCAAAGGAGCGTCCCATGCGCGTCCTAATCGCCCTGTCCGTCGTCTCCATGCTGGCCGCTCCGCTCGGCGCCCAGGACTGGAAGCAGCAGCTGAGCAAGGATCTCGTCGACCATCCAGGCCGGCAAGATGGTGGCCGACGAGTACGACCTGGTGAAGATCGCGGTGCCGAACTACGAGGCGACGCAATTCCAGGTCAAGGTCCACGCCGAGGCGCCGGCCGGCGGCCTCATCAGCCGCGACAACTTCGTGGCGCTCACGGCGCAGATGACGATCGTGACGTTCATGACGGTCTATGCGCAGTGGTACAAGGCGCCGGCCTTGGACTTCCTCCAGGCGGTGGACTTCACCGAGTTGGCAGCGCCGATTGGGACGCCGGACGTCGAGCTGAACCTGTTCATGACCGATGAGGGGGTGCAGTTCGAGTGGGTGAACACCGCGGACGGGCAGCGGAGGCGGTGGACGAGCACGTGGGCGGAGGTGTTTGGGAAGTGAGGCGGTGAGGAGAGTGAAGGCCTTCGTTGCAGTCACCGACATCGAGTGGTACGACATTCCTGCGGCCGAGCGCCGGACCTCGACGAGGTCAACTTCTGGCAGCCCAGTGGGAAGACTCAGTTCAAGGCTCTGGCGATCGGCGAGCCCTTTCTCTTCAAGCTGAAGGCCCCTCGGAACGTGATTGCCGGGGGAGGGTTCTTCGCGTACTCCTCGGTCCTGCCGATCGGGGTGGCGTGGAATGCGTTCGGCCGGAAGAACGGCCGTGGCTTCGTTTGAGGACTTCGCCGCGGTCATCGCCATGAAGAAGGGTGCGCCGCGTGTGGCGTTCGGCGAGAACATCGGGTGCATCATGTTGCGGGATCCGTTCTTCTTCGAAGAACGGGACTGGTTTCCCGCCCCAGAGTTCGCCAAGGCCATCGTAGTCGGGAAAGGGTTCGATCTGAGCGAGCCCGGTCGGGGCCTCACTGTGGCGGGATGTGGAGCTGCGGCTGCAAGGTACCCGAGGCTCGGGCCGTACCCGCGAGCTATTCGGGCCCACGCAGGGAGAGCTACGGCTGGCAGACGGCGGCGATCTGGGCAAGGGGTGTTCAGCGCTCGCATCACAGACGCGTACGGACGACGGTGTGCGGTTACGGGCGAGAAGGCCCTACCCGTCCTCGAAGCGGCGCACATCCGCCCGGTGCATCGGGGCGGCGAGCACCGTTTCGACAACGGCCTCCTGCTGCGCTCCGACGTTCACAAGCTGTTCGATGATGGCTATGTGACCGTCACGTCGGAAGTTCGAGTTCAGGGTCAGCGATCGGCTGGAAGAGGAGTTCGACGACGGCGAGACGTATCGCTCCTTCAGGGACAGCCAATCCACGTGCCGGCTGATCCCGAATGCCAGCCCGGTGCGGAGTTTCTGGAGTGGCACAACGACGTCGTCTTCCTAGATAGGATGACGGCATGAGTCGACTCGATGCTCTCGTTCAAGAGTTGCGTGCGTTTGTCGCTGAGCGGGACTGGGCGCAGTTCCACGACCCGAAGAACCTGGCGATGGCGATCTCGTCCGAGGCCGGTGAGCTGCTGGCCGAGTACCGGTGGCTGCATAGCTCGGAGGCGGATGCCTGGTCCGATGCTCAGAATAACAGGGAGCGGGTCGCTGCGGAGGCTGCGGATGTGGGGATCGCCCTGCTGCTGTTCTGCGATCGGATCGGGCTAGATCTTGTTGATGCCATACGGGCCAAGATCGCCGTGAACCGGGCGAACTACCCAGCCGCGCTCAGCCGCGGTCGGCGAGAGACCGGCTCACGACCCATCGGATCCCTAGGCTGCGGAGGCGCCAACATGGCACACGTACCAAAGGTGCGCTTTGCTGAATACGTCTGGGGTGTCTTCGGGATTCTCGCGAACGCGCCCGATGGTCTGCAGGCCAAGGACGTCATCGCCCGCTTGGAGCAGCAACTGGATCTCACCGACTTTGAGAGAGCAGAGTACCCCAGCGCCCCCGGCGTGCGACGCTTCAATAAGCTCGTGCGGTTCGCGACGATCTCGTCGGTTAAGGCCGGCTGGATGCTGAAAGAGAAGGGCATGTGGACTCTGACTCGGGATGGGGTGGATGTCCGTCAGCGCTATCCGAGCCCGAAGGCTCTCTATGATGAAGTCCGGAAGCGGTACAAGCAGTGGCGGAGCGCAAAGCCACGAACCAGTAAGATCGAAGACGAGGAGGGGGTCGGGGACGAAGCTTCTGCGAGCGTTACGCTGGAGGAAGCCGAGGAGGACGCTTGGAAGGAGATCGAAGCCTACCTCAGCAAGATGCCCCCGTACGAGTTCCCAGCGGTTGGTGGGCGGCTTGTTGGTCGGGATGGGGTACCACGTCGCCTGGGTGGCGCCGCAGGGTAAGGACGGGGGCGTCGACATCGTCGCCTATCGTGATCCGCTCGGTGCCGATCGGCCGCGAATCAAGGTTCAGGTGAAGCGGACCGAGTCGAAGGTGTCCGTAGAGGGCCTGCGTTCGTTCTTGGCCGTATTGGGAGACCAGGATGTGGGACTGTTCGTCTGCGTAAGCGGGTTTACCAGGGACGCCGAGGATAAGGCCAGGGAGCAGGAGAAGCGACAGGTCACCCTGGTTGGTCCGAAGGAGCTCTTTGATCTGTGGATACGGCACTACGAGCGCATTCCTCAGGAAGACCGAAGCCTCCTGCCGCTCAGGCCGGTCTGGTTCCTCTCCCCCTCGGCTTGATAGCTCATGAGTTCATCGTCGGGGGCGGCGTTGTCCAAGGCCGAGGTCCTAGCAGGACTCCGATGCCTGAAGTACCTGTGGTGGCTCCGTCACGAACCCAAAGCTCCCGAACTTCAGATCGACGACGTTTTGCAAGACCGATTCGACCAAGGACGCGAAGTTGGGAAGCTGGCTCGGACGTATGTCCCGGGCGGCGAGCTGATCGGAACACCGTTCGTGCCGCTTCAGGAACGCGTGGCACTCACACGCGCCGCGCTTGACCGTGGCGCCAAGGTACTCTATGAAGCCGCTTTCGAGGCCGATGGGGTCGTCGTCCTCGTTGATGTCCTGGAGAGGGATGGCGCCGCATTCTGCGTCACGGAGGTGAAAGGGAGCAGCTCCGTGAAGCGGGCGCATTTGGGCGACCTCGCCGTGCAGGTTCACGTATGCCGGCGCGCCGGCCTGGCCGTGCGCTGGGCTCAGCTCATGCATCTCAACCCTGACTGCCAGTATCCTGATCTCAGCAACCTGTTCGTTCGAGCAGATCTCACCGCCGAGGTGGACGCCGTCCTTCCGGTCCTTCCACGAGCAATACCGGCATTGGTCGCGGTGGATGGTGGTGAGCTACCGGAGGTAGAAACGGGCGATCAGTGCACCACACCGGACGACTGTCCGTTCCTGAAGCGATGCTGGCCCCCTCTGCCACGGTTCCATGTAAGCACACTCCACAACGTGCGAAAGAAGAAGCTCGGCATGCTGGCCGACATGGGTGTGGAGACCATCGGGTCAGATTCCGGACGACTTCAAGATCACGCCTATCAACGCTCGGCAGCGCCGAGCCGTCCATGAGGACGGCATCATCGTCGAGCCAACGCTCGGTGAGGCGCTGCGACGCTTGCAGGAGCCGTTGGCGTTTCTGGACTTCGAGACTCTGGCTCGTGCGATCCCGGTATGGGACGGATGCAAGCCATGGGAGCAGGTCCCAGCGCAACTGAGCTGCCACGTCCGCGGCGAAGACGCCAAGGTGCGTCACTTCGAATGGCTTGCCAATGGCCCTGGTGATCCGCGGCCCGGCATTGCAACGGAGCTGATCGAAGCCTGCAGCGGTGCTCGGTACATCCTCGCGTACAACGCGGCATTCGAGGAAGGCTGTATTGTCGGTCTCGCCAAAGTGCTACCAGACCTTCGCGAAGCACTGCTGTCCGTTGCAGAACGCCTCGTTGATCTGCTTCCCATCGTGCGGGACAATGTGTACCACCCGGATTTCGACGGGAGCTTCAGCCTGAAGGCGGTGGTGCCCGCGCTCAAGTTGGGTTCTTACAAGGAACTGGAGATCGCATCGGGCGGCGAAGCGACGCTTGGCCTGGTCCGGCTACTTCTCACCACGGATGTCCTTGCGCCTGAGGAGCGGGAGGCTCTGCGCGCGAAGCTGCTCAAGTACTGTAAGATGGACACGCGGTACCTCGTCGATCTGCTGGATAGTCTCCGCCAGATGGCGGCGTCGTGAGCCCGGGATGAGTCTGACGGACTTTCATGCTAAGTACTTGGCCCACGAGCTGACGAGGCGCTGTGCTACCGACAGCGTCGAGAAGCTGGCGGCAGTGCTGTCCGACGCTCAGGTCGATCTGAATCCTCACCAAGTGGAAGCTGCCCTGTTTGCCTTTCAGAGCCCGTTCTCGAAGGGCGCGATCCTGGCGGATGAGGTCGGGCTGGGAAAGACCATCGAAGCCGGGCTCCTGCTCTCCCAGAAGTGGGCCGAGCGGAAACGACGGCTGCTGGTGATCGTGCCGGCCAACCTGCGCAAGCAGTGGAGTCAGGAGCTGGCCGACAAGTTCTTTCTGCCGTCGGTGATTCTCGAGACGCGGACGTTCAACGAGGCCATCCGCGCTGGGAACCTGAACCCGTTCCAGCAGGACGCGATCGTCTTGTGCTCCTATCAATTCGCCCGAACCAAGGAGCCGTACCTCCGCCAGACCGCCTGGGACCTGGTCGTCATCGACGAAGCGCATCGCCTGCGGAACGTCTACAAGAACTCGAGCAAGATCGCCAACTGCTATCAAGCAGGCCGTCGCGCCGACTACCCGAAGGTCCTGCTCACGGCCACGCCGCTTCAGAATTCGCTGCTCGAGCTGTACGGCCTGGTGAGCATCATCGACGATTACGCCTTTGGCGATCTGCAAGAGCTTCCGAGCCCGGTTCGCACGACTGGGAAACGACGCCGACTTCGCCGACTGAAGGAACGGCTTGGAGCCCATCTGCAAGCGAACCCTGCGACGGCAGGTGCTGGAATACGTCAAGTACACCAACCGGCACGCGCTGGTGCAGGAGTTCGTGCCCACCCCGGAGGAGCAGCGCCTCTACGATCTCGTCTCCGACTACCTGCAGCGAGCCGACGCTGTACGCGCTGCCGGCGAGCCAGCGGCAGCTCATCACCCTGATCCTGCGGAAGCTCCTGGCGTCGTCGATCGTACGCTATCTCCGGGACGCTTGGCGGGATGGCGGGGCGACTGGAGGCGGCGGTCGCCGCGGCTCAGGCAGTGGATGCGAGTCCCGAAGGGCTACCGGATGACTGGGAGGGCCTGGACGAGCTAGCTGACGAGTGGGAGGGGAGAGGGTAGCGACTCAGAAGGCCCTCTCAAGAAGCAACTGAGCACGGAGGAACTGGCGGGCCTTAAGCGCGAGATGGGCGAGCTGCGCGCATTCCACACGCTGGCCAAGTCGATCATCAAGAACTCCAAGGGCGAAGTCTTGCTCACCGCTCTCGCGGAAGGGCTTTGCGGAGGCGGCGAAGGCCCGGGCGAGCCAGGGCGCACCGCGCCGCTGCAGCAGAAGGCGGTGATCTTCACGGAATCGCGGCGCACCCAGGAATACCTGTTTCGGCTGCTGGAGCAAACGGAGTTCCGCGGGCAAGGTGATGCTGTTCAACGGAACCAACACCGACCCGACATCCAAAGCGATCTACCAGCAGTGGTTGGACCGCTACGCGTGGCACCGACCATGTCAGCGGCTCGCCGAGCGCCGACATGCGGGCGGCGCTCGTGGAGAACTTCCGCGACGAGGCGGCTATTCTGATCGCCACCGAGGCGGCGCCGAGGGCATCAACCTCCAGTTCTGCAACCTGGTCGTGAACTACGACCTGCCCTGGAATCCTCAGCGGATCGAGCAGCGCATCGGGCGGTGCCATCGCTACGGGCAGAAGTTCGACGTGGTGGTCGTCAACTTCCTCAACAAGACCAACGCCGCCGATCAGCGCGTCTACGAGCTGCTCGATCAGAAATTCCGGCTATTCAACGGCGTGTTCGGAGCCAGCGACGAGGTGCTCGGTGCGGTCGAGTCCGGCGTGGACTTCGAGAAACGGATCGCTGCCATCTACCAGCGATGCCGGACCCCAGAGCAGATCCAGTTCGAGTTCGATTTTCTTCAGAAGCAACTGGAAGACGACATCGTCGCCGGCCAGCGTGACGCCCGTGAGAAGCTCCTGGACAACTTCGATCAGGAAGTCGTAGAGAAGGTCCGCATCAGAGGCCCAGGACGTGCTCGACCGCTTCAACGAGCGGCTCTGGCGTCTTACCCGTCATCTCCTGCGCGACTATGCGCGATTCGATGACTCGGCGTACGCCTTCACGCTGCACACGAATCCGTTTGCAGGCGAACGCATTCACCCGGGCCCATACCGGATGGGGAAGCGGGTGGAAGATGTGAACACCTATCGCGTGGGCCATCCGCTCGCGCAACGGGTGCTCGGACTAGGCCGGGGACTCGCCGTTGCTCCGGCGGCGGTGACCTTCGGCTATCGGGAAAGCGGTCGGCGAATCGCCGCTCTGGAGCCCTTCGTGAGACAGACTGGATGGTTGTCTTGCTGTCGCCTCACGGTCACTGCCATGGAGACGGAGGACCACCTCTTCTTCACCGGGGAAACGGACGGCGGGGAGGCGTTGGACGACTCACAGTGTCGCCGCTTCTTCGACCTTCCGGGCACTATCGGTGCTCTACAGGACATTCCCGAGTCGGTCGCAACCCGGCACCGCGACGCCCAGGAGCGTCGCGCACGAGAGATCCTGGAGGAGCTGGCGACTCGGAACGCGCGATGGTTTGACGTGGAGATGGACAAGCTCGACCGTTGGGCGGAAGATCGGAGAACGTCGCTCAAGGCGACGCTGGACGAGCTGGACGACGCACTGAAGGTGGCCAAACGCGCGGCACGCCTGGCGCCCAACCTACCCGAGAAGCTCGAACGGCAGCGCGAGGCGCGCACGCTCGAGACGAAGCGGGATGAGGCGTGGCGCGACTTCGACCAGGCCAGCCGAGAGGTCGATCGCAAGAAGGACGAGCTATTGGACGAGATCGGGCGGCGGTTGGAGCAAACGGCCGAGCGGGAATCACTGTTCACGGTACGGTGGCACCTGCGGTAGGCTGGCATATATGTCGAAATTCTGCTAGGATTTCGACATATCAGGCGGCACCTGTCGAAGCGATCGACAGGTTGGCCGAACATGTCGACTACGCGCGAAGAAGGTCGCAAATGGTAAGCTTTGATCGCACAAGAGCTTACAATGATCTGCCGCTGCTGCCTCCGCAGGCTGAGCTGGAAAGCCGGCGAGTACTCAAGGCGTGCATCGAAGCGCGGGCAGCGCTCGCCGAGCTCAAGCAAGCGGGAGGACTCCTCCCGAACCAGGATGTCCTCATCAACACGATCCCTCTGCTGGAGGCCCGGGCCAGCTCCGAGATCGAGAATGTGGTGACTACGGCCGACCGCCTGTTTCGGTTCGCGCAGCCCGACCGGGAGGCGCTCGCCGATCCGGCGACCAAGGAGGCCTTGCGGTACCGCACGGCCCTCCGCCGCGGGATCGAGTTGCTGAAGAAGCGACCCTTGGCCACCGCAACAGCAGTGACGGTGTGTCGCACGCTGCTCGGGGTGGATCTCGACGTGCGGCGGATCCCGGGCACGGCGCTGATGAACGAAGCGAGCAAGAACGTGGTCTACACGCCGCCCGAGGGTGAACAGCGGCTGCGGAACCTGCTTGCGAATTGGGAGCGCTTCCTGCATGACGAGAAAGATCTGGACCCTCTGATTCGGATGGCGGTTGCCCACTATCAGTTCGAAGCCATTCATCCGTTCACAGACGGCAACGGCCGCACGGGGCGGATCCTGAACTTGGTATTTCTCGTCGAACAGGGCCTCCTCGACCTGCCCATCCTCTACCTGAGCCGCGCCATCATTCGTGCCAAGCCTGAGTACTACCGTCTCCTTCTGGCGGTGACCGAGCGGGAGGCATGGCAGGATTGGATCGTGTACCTGTTGCGTGCCGTGGATGAAACCGCTCGATGGACGACGGCGCGCATTCAGGCGATGCGTGACCTGATGAATCGCACGGGTGAGTACGTGCGGCAGTACGCATATGGTGCGTACAGTCGTGAGCTGGTTGAGCTGATCTTCGTCCAACCCTACTGCCGTATTACCAACGTCGTCGACGCGGGAATCGCCCAGCGGCAGACGGCCGCGGTGTATCTCAGGCGCCTCGCTACCGAGGGCGTGCTGGACGAGGTCAAGTCGGGGCGCGAGAAGCTGTTCATCAATCCGCGCCTGATGCGACTCCTCACGACAGAAGAACCGGGAGACCTCGCATTCCCGGTACGGCCTGCGACGGTCAAAGCCAAGAGGCAACGAGCATGACAAATGAGAACAAGACGATGGGCGAGGGGTTGAAGCCCGAGAGGCTCGATCTTCGATCTCACGACATCGCAGAGGACAAGCGACAGGAGCTGCTGCGGCTGTTTCCGGAGATCCGCACTGAGGGCGGAAAGCTCGACTTCGACCGCCTCAGAGCTCGCACTCGGTGACGCCGTGGACGTGGGCAAGGAGCGCTACGGCATGACGTGGCCGGGCAAGGCCGAGTGCTTCAAGGCAATCCAGGCGCCGAGCCTCGGTACGCTGCGACCCTGTCCGGAGGAGAGCGTCAACTTCGACACCACGCGAGAACCTGATCATCGAGGGCGACAACCTGGAGGTGCTGAAGCTGCTCCAGAAGTCGTACCTCGGGCAAGGTCAAGATGATCTACATTGACCCGCCGTACAACACCGGCAACGACTTCATCTATCCTGATGACTACACCGAGAGCCTGCAGACATACCTGGAGTACACCGGTCAGGTAGACGCCGAGGGGAAGACGATTCGGCACGAACACCGAGGCGGATGGGCGCTTCCACTCGAAATGGCTGAACATGATGTATCCGCGGCTCTATCTGGCCAGGAATCTGCTGCGGGAGGATGGCGTCATCTTTGTTCAGCATCGACGACGGGGAGCTGGAGAATCTGCGCAAGCTATGCAACGAGGTCTTCGGTGAGGAGAACTTCATTGCCACTGTGATCTGGCACAAGATGGACAGTCCCAAGAATTCAGCAATCCATCTTAGCGAAGATCACGATTATCTCGTCCTCTACGCTCGGCACGGCGAAGTTTGGCGTCCGAATCCGCTCGAGCGATCTGAAGAGATGGTCGCACGATACAAGAACCCCGACAACGACCCTCGGGGACCATGGCTTCTCAGCGATCTCGCCGCACGAAACTACTACAGTGAGGGCCGCTATCCGATCACTACACCTTCGGGGAAGGTGATCCCCGGTCCGCCGGCCGGTAGCTATTGGCGTGTGAGCAAGGAGCGGTTTGAGGAGCTGGAGCGTGACGACCGTGTCTGGTGGGGGAAGTCCGGAAGTAATCGCCCGGGAATCAAACGCTTTTTCTCCGAGGTGCGCGAAGGTGTGGTTCCTCAAACGTACTGGCCATGGCAAGAGGTCGGGAGCACTCGCAACGCGAAGCAAGAACTGAGTCGCGTTCTAGAGGCCGAGAGTGGCGAAGACCTCTTCATAACACCCAAACCGACTGGACTTGTACGCCGGATGCTTCAGATCGCGACGGCGAGTGACTCGATCATCCTGGATTTCTTCGCGGGCTCAGGCAGCACAGGCCACGCGGTGCTGGCGCAGAACCGCGACGACGGCGGTTCCCGCAAGTTCATCCTTGTCCAACTTCCCGAACCCACCGGCCGCGAGGACTATCGCACGATCGCGGAGATCTGCAAGGAACGCCTGCGCCGCGTTATCAAGAAGTTGAATGACGAGGACGTGGGCCAGCGCGACCTCGACGGCGGCAAGAAGCAAGACCGCGGCTTCCGGACCTTCAGGCTCGCCGAGTCGAATTTCAGAACCTGGGAGGCGGAGAAGCCAGCGGACGCGGATGCACTCGCGAAGCAGCTTGAGCTGCATGTGGACCATATCCGTGCTGGCAGAACCGCGCACGATCTCCTCTATGAGATCTTGCTCAAGAGCGGCTTCCCGCTTACCACGCCGGTCGAGACCATCACGCTCGTGGAGCGGGAGGTTCACAGCGTGGCGGGCGGGGCCTTACTCGTCTGCCTCGAGCGAGAGCTGAGCCTGGAGCTGATCCGGGCCATGGCGGAGCACAAGCCGGAACGGGTGGTGTGCCTGGACGCAGGGTTCGCGGGGAACGACCAGCTGAAGGCGAATGCGGCA
>CAVYSW010000008.1:0-11275 GCA_963771275.1 uncultured Gemmatimonadales bacterium | reverse complement strand
GGCACCGGGGTCGCCTTCGAGCGACAGCGAGCGCCGAGTGGCTGCTTGAGCGGCATCCTAACATCCGAAACGGCGGCCCCAGCGGCATCGGCGATCGGTGTCGCGCTGACATAGGAGGCCGCTGAGAGCGGCCACTCGGCCGTGCTCTGCCCGATGAGACGGGGACACCCTGCACAAGTCGCCAGCGGGGGTCCCGAAGGACGTGTTAGGGACCCCCGTAATGGTGGCGAATCCAGTCCTTGTAGCTGCCATCCATCACCGAGCGCCACCAGGGCTCGTTATCCGAGATACCACGCCACGGTGAGCGCGAGGCCCGAGTCGAGCGACTGGTGCGGGCAGAACCCCAGCTCCGCGCGCGAGCTTGGCGTCGTCGATGGCGTAGCGCCGGTCGTGGCCGGGGCGGTCCTTCACGAACGTGATCAGGGACGCGGTGGGCTTGCCCGCGGCCGCCGGGCTGCCGCGGGAACCGCTCGCGCAGCCGTGGGTCCGTGGCGAACTGCCGCGTCGATCAGCGCGCAGAGGGCGCGGACCAGGTCGAGGTTGGCCCGCTCGGTGCGCCCGCCCACGTTGTAGGTCTCGCCGACTCGGCCCGCTCGAGGACGCGATCGATCGCGCGGCAGTGGTCCTCCACGTACAGCCAATCCCGCACGTTCTGGCCGTCGCCGTAGACCGGCAGCGGCTGCGCCCTCCAGCGCGTTCACGATCATCAGCGGGATCAGCTTCTCCGGGAACTGGTACGGTCCGTAGTTGTTGGAGCAGTTGGTGGTGGTGACCGGGCAGCCCGTACGTGTGGTGGTAGGCGCGCACCAGGTGGTCGGACGCCGCCTTGCTCGCCGCGTACGGCGAGTTGGGCGCGTAGGGCGTCGTCTTCCGTGAACGGCCGGTCGGGGCCCAAGCGAGCCGTACACCTCGTCGGTCGAGACGTGGTGGAAGCGGACCGGCCTCGCGGAGCCGCCGCCGCTCGAGCCACACTGCGCGGGCCTCGCAGCAGCGTGGCGGTGCCGACGACGTTGGTGCGCACGAAGTCGTCCGGGGCCGTGGATCGAGCGATCGACGTGGCGACTCGGCGGCGAAGTGCACGATCGTGTCGATGGCGTGCTGCTTGAGCAGCTGCCTCCACCAGATCGCCGTCGCCGATGTCGCCGTGGACGAAGTGGAAGCCTGGCATGCCCGTCGGCCGCGGCGAGGTTGGCGAGATTGCCCGGCGTAGGTCAGCGCGTCGAGCACCACCAGCGCGGTCGCCCGGGTGCTCGCGCAGCCAGTAGTGCACGAAATTGCGCCGATGAAGCCGGCACCGCCGGTGACGAGCAGGTTAGCCATGTGCCAGCTCTCCGAGCATGCCGCGCAGCTGGGTTCGCCAATGGGCCGCGGGGACGCCGAGTGCCTCCCACACGGGACTCCGCTGCAGCACGCTGTACGCGGGGCGGCGCGCGCGGGTCGGGTACTCGGCGGTCGTGATGGGCCGCACCGCTCCGGGTTGCTTCAACAGACCCAGGGCCCGTCCTTCCTCCGCCACCGCCACCGCCAGATCGTACCAGCTCGCGACGCCCGCGTCGGTCCAGTGGTGGACTGCCCCGTGCGTCGGGGGCCTCCAGCAGGCGCCACAGTGCCACCGCGAGGCCGCGCGCCCAGGTCGGCGAGCCGATCTGGTCCGCCACGACGCCCACCTGGTCCCGGCTGCCCAGCAGGCGCAGCATGGTCTTCACGAAGTTGTTGCCGGTCGCGGAGTACAACCAGGCGGTGCGCACCACCGCGGCATCGCCTCCCGTGGCCTCCAGCACCGCACGCTCTCCCGCCGCCTTGGTTTCGCCGTACACGCTGGTGGGGCAGACCGGATCGTCCGCGCGATACGGGCGGCCGGCCGTTCCGTCGAACACGTAGTCGGTGGACACGTGGATCAGTCGGGCGCCGGCCTCGACGGCTGCGCGCGGCGATCGCGGCGGCGCCATCCACGTTCACCGCGCGGGCCAGGTCGCGGCTCGTCTTCGGCCTGGTCCACGGCGGTGTAGGCGGCGGCGTTGATGATCGCGTGCGGCGCCGCATCGTGGACGACGCGCCGGACGTCGGCCGCGTGCGTCAGATCGAAGTCCGGCAGGTCGAGGGCCACGATCTCGTGGCCCGGCGGGACCGTGCGCCGCAGCTCGCTGCCGAGCTGGCCGAGCGCACCGGTGACCAGCACGCGCGTCACGGGAAGCAGGGCGCCTCGGCCAGCGTCAGTCCCCCGGCGTCCTTCTCGGAGACGATCGGCGCGACGCCCGTCCGGCAGGGGCCACGCGATGCTCAGCGTGGGGTCGTCCCATCGCAGGGTGCGCTCGTGTGCCGGGGCGTAGGGCGCCGTGCACTTGTACGCCACGTGCGCGCGCTCCGAGAGGGTGAGGAAGCCGTGCGCGAACCCGGGCGGGATCCAGAGCTGGCAGCCGTTGTCGCCCGACAGCCGTTCGCCGATCCACCGGCCGAAGGTCGGCGACGAGCGCCGCAGGTCCACGGCCACGTCGAAGATCTCGCCGCGCGACCGCCCACACCAGCTTCCCCTGCGGCTGCTCGACCTGATAGTGCAGCCCGCGGAGCACGTGCCGCGCACCGATCGACTGAGATTGTCCTGCACGAATGGACCGGGAGATCCCGGCCTCGGCATAGCGTTCGGCGTGCCACGTCTCGAGAAACGCGCCCCGGCCGTCCGCGAAGATGCGGGGCTCGAGCACGAGGACGCCCTCCAGCGCCGTCCGGCGGACGTTCACGAGCCGCGACTCTCGGCGAGCACGTCGAGCAGGTACCGGCCGTAGCGCGGTGCGCGCGAGCGGCGCGGCGAGCGCCTCGAGCTGCGCGCGCATCGATGAAGCCCATGCGAAACGCGATCTCCTCCGGGCAGGCGATGCGGCAGCCCCTGGCGCTGCTCGATCGTCTCGATGAACTGGCCGGCCTGGAGCAGGGATTCCGGCGTCCCGGTATCGAGCCACGCCGTCCCGCGCCGCAGGACCTCGACGTGCAGCGAGCCGTCCTCGAGGTAGCGACGGTTCAGGTCGGTGATCTCCAGCTCCCCCCGGGGCGACGGGGTCAGCGCGGCGGCGAAGTCGCACGCCCGCTCGTCGTAGAAGTAGAGACCCGTCACGGCGTGGTGCGAGCGCGGCCGTTCGGGTTTCTCCTCGATGCTGACCGCGCGCCCCGTGCCGTCGAACTCGATCACGCCGTAGGCGCGCGGGATCGGCGCACGTGGTAGCCGAACACCGTCGCGCCCCTGGCCCGCGCGTCCGCGCGCCGCAGGGCCGCCGTGAGGTCGTTGCCATAGAACAGATTGTCACCGAGGACCAGACAGCTGGGCGCGCCGCCGACGAACTCCCGCCCGATCAGAAACGCTTGCGCGATCCCATCCGGCGACGGCTGCTCCGCGTAGGACAGGCTCAGTCCCCACGCGGAGCCGTCCCCGAGCAGGCGCTGGAAGCCCAGCAGGTCGGTCGGCGTGGAGATGAGGAGCAGGTCCCGGATGCCGGCCAGCATCAGCGTCGTCAGCGGGAAATAAATCATCGGCTTGTCGTACACGGGGAGCATCTGCTTGCTCACCGCCCGCGTGATCGGGTAGAGACGCGTGCCGGACCCACCGGCCAGGATGATTCCCTTTCGCATGCTCACTCAGCCGTCCCTGTAGGCTCGAGAGGAAGTGCAATGGCGGCGGCTAAGGTAAGCACGGCGCGTACCATGATGCCAGCACATCGCCGCGGCTCCATCGAGACGCTCGAAATCAGCAAGCCTCGAAAACATCACGCCTACGTAGCGGCCGGTCAATGGACTAGCGAGGGGAGATCGGCCAACTGGGGCCAAGAAGGCCGGCCGTGAGACGGCCTTCGAGCGATCTGGAGGCCTTCGACCTCGCGGTGTGATCCCCCGGGGCATATTCTTGGCGCATCGAGCCCAACCGGTCGCCCTGGCGGATGAAATGCGAATCAGTGAAGTCCTCGACCTGCGGGCCTGGGTGCTCCAGAGTCTCGCGCGCGCCCCTTCAGCGCCGCCTCGATGCTCCCCCGCTTCCTGGGGCCTCTTTCTCCGTACCGAGCGATGTGCGCTGCCGCTCAAGGGCCGCCTCGTCGCGAGCGGCCAGCGCGCGTTGCTCGACCAGGAATCCCAGCTGCTGCTCGACACGCCGCCCGGACTGAGCTGCAGCGGGTGCTCAGCGCGCGGGCGCAGCTGCAGCTGATCGATCGCCTGGCGGCGGAACACGGCTGGGAGGTGGTGGTGCTCAAGGGTGGCGTCGCGGCGCTGACCGACCAGAACCCGGTGGACTTGGCAGATATCGACGTCCTGGCAAGGCCGGACGATGCCCGGGCGCTTGCTGCGGCTCTCGACTCCACCGGCTACCGTGACGTTGGGCCCAGTAGTCCGTTCCACCTCAAGGGGAGGATCGCCGCGGGGGCCGGGCTCCCGGTCGAGGTCCACGCCAAGATCGACATGGTGGGGTGCGACTGGTCCGAGTCCATCTGGAGCCGGGTCACCCCGCTGGCCGGCGCGACCGGTCTCCGTCGCCTGGGTGCCAGGGACCATCTCTGGCACCTCCTCGTGCACGTTGGTGCGCTCCACGCCTACCGGAGGGGGGCAATTCGGGACCTGCTGCTGGTGAGTTGGGCCCTGGCTCAGTGCAGTAAGTCAGAACTGGCGGATGTCGAGGCGCAGATCGCGTGTGACGCGCATGCGCTCACGCTGCGCGACATGCTGTTCATGGCCCAAGCGCTAGCCGGCACGGCGCCGCTTGAAGACAGGTTCACGTACCAGGCTGCCGTGTCCGCCTCGGTACGCCAGCAGGGCCGGTGGCTCCCCCTCCCAGAGGTGGTCCGCGGCGACGTCGGGAGGTGGGCGGTTGCGCTTCTCGCGGGCCGGGCCGAGATGCGCACCGAGTGGGACCGGGTGCGGGCGGTCACCACGGGCGTCTCGTTGTCACCCCCCATTGCATGGATCGAGCGGCGGGCACCGCGACTCGGCCGGGGTGTCAGAGTTGCTGCGAGAGTCCTGCGTGTGGCGATCGGGATGGCCTTCGGGCTTCCGCTCGCCCTGGCCGCCGCTGTCTTGTCGGCCCGCGCGAGGGGGAAGGGTGGTGCTAGAACAGCGCCGGCGTAAGCAACGCTTGCACCCGGTCTGGCCTGCCGAACGTATCCAGCCCCAAGCGCAAGGAGAACCGCGGCAGGTGTGCGACGGCCGACAAGATGTCGACCAGCGACGGCGCCACCACGCGGTCGGCAAGGAGCCACGGGGACTGGCGGACCAGTCCCGTGAACGCATCACCCGCCGAAATCTCGGAGACGCGCGTCGGTTGGGCAGGATCGACGGACGTGTGCACGGTGCCGGCAAGCGGCACGACGCGGCGCGTCGCGCCGGCGCCCAGCTCGGAGGGGTGCACGGTGCGGCGGCTGCCCCGCGGTATCCCGTCGTTCCATCCCTCGTCGAGATGCACGGGTCGCAGCCAACCCTCGACTTCGAGCGTGGGGCCGTTCGGCGTGAGCACCACCTGGTCGTCCGACAGCAGTCCCCAGCCGCTGCTCGCCAGGCTCACGCACGCTGTGGACTTGCCCGACCGCGCATCACCCACGACGAGCCAACCCTTCCCATCAGGTGCCACGACCGCTCCGGCATGGATCACGGGCCGTCGCATCCTGCCGAGCAGCAGCGCCGCCGCGATAGTGAGCATGGAGTAGAGGTCGGCACCGGCTGCCTCGCCCGCAGCGAGGTCTGCCCACAGCGTGGCGCGAAGCGCCTCGAGGTCGAGCCGGCCCGAGCTGCCCGTGGCCCCCCTCAGCACCACGCTTGCCGCTGAGGCGTCGAGCCACGCACGGACGGGCCCAACTTGCAGTGTGGGTAGCCCGACCTGTCCCGATGCCGGTGCCGGGGACTGCATGGGTTCGACCGCCACGACGGCGCGAGGTGGTGCGCCCGCTTCTGCCGGATCGCAGCTCAGCGGCACCCACGGCTGGACGAGGGGCCAGCAGCGGGGGTCCGACCGCAGCACGAGCGATTGATCTGCCAGCAACGCGTGCGCGATCTGCCCGTCGTCTCCACGAATGCTCACGAACCAGGGCGCAGCAGGACGTGAGGGTGATCGGCCTGCTCTCGGTCACTGCGCTCCACCCACGCGTGGGCCACGATCCCGTCACCCGACGCGGCGTCGTGCGACACGCCGAGTTGCAGCCGGCAGCCGATCCCGCAGCTCCGCAGCACGAGACACTCGGCGACGCTGCGGTAGAGGCACGTATTCCGCCACGGGAGCAGGGGAAGGCGCGCGAGCGCCCTCAGGGCGAGCAGAGAAGCTCGCGTCGCAGTCTCGGGATGACGGGAGCCCCGCGAGACGCCGGGGGTGTCCTGCAGCAGCCGTTGCAGGCGCGAGCCCGTGATCCACAGGGGACTGCGGAGTGCGGCGCCGGTCCCGATCGCCATCTCGAGCAAACGGCTCGTCACGATGCGAGGAGACCCCGTTCGCGCAGATCGCCGAGCACCCGCTCGACCTCGGCTTCAGCGGTCGCGGCGTCGATCTCGAAGTCCTTGACGAGGCCCCCAACGATGTCGGCCGGATCCAGGCCGCCCTCCAGGCCCCGCCAGATGGCCGCCGCGGTTTCGTTGAGTCGGTAGTACTGCTTGGTCTCGAGGTGCAGCAACACGGCTTCACCCTCGAGATGGGCGGTCAGCACGTCCTTCGAGACCGCGTATCGCGGAGCGGGTGCGCCGTCGCTCATTGGCTCGCCGGTAGCGGGAGAACGCCGGCCGGGTGGCGTGGCTCGCCCGGCCCGACGTCGATGTCGTGAATCTCGCTCGGTACCTGCGGATCGAGCCAGCGGAGGCCGGGAGCGCCCCGGTCCAGGCGACGTACACCAGCCGCCCGTCCGGCACCCAGGTCGGCTGTCCATCGCTATCGGGACGATTGGTCAGGCGACGCAGCTCGCCCGTCGCGACCTCGAGCAGGTAGATCTCGGTATCGCCGGGGCGGTCGGTCGCAAACGCCACCCACGCGCCATCGGGACTCCACGCGGGCTCCACCTCCGCGCGCGCCGCCGAGTCCGGCACGAGCGGGGCGAACGCTCCAGTGGATACCGCATAGGTGAACAGGTCCGCCGTCCCCTCGGACGTGGACACGAAGGCCAGACGATCCCCGCTCGGAGCCCAGGACGGGCTCGCCTCGATCGAGCCCGCGAACCCGAAGCTCCCGGTGACCCGGGCTCGCCCCCCCGCCGTTGGACAGTGACACCCACAGCTTGGGTACTCCCCCATCGGTCCTGGTGTAGGCCAGCCACGCGCCGTCCCGCGACAGTGCCGGTCCCGCTTCGGCCACGTCGGTGAACGTGAGCCTCGTGGGCGCCCCTCCGCTCAGCGATGTCGCATACAGCTCGCCGTTCCCATCCCGATAGCTGACGAAGACGACGCGGTCGCCCACGGCCGTCGGATCGCCGTCGTCCCCCGGGTCGGTGGTGAGGCGCGCCAGGTCCCCGCCATCGAGCGCTACCCGATAGATGTCGCGGTTCCCGTCGCGCAGCAGGTCGAACACGATGGTCGGCGGCGTCGCCACCGTTATCGTGCGCTCACCGGTTCCGACCGCCGCATGCGCGGAGAGGGTGACTTGCCCTACCTGGGCGAGTGTGGCGATGCCTCCTCCGAGGAACATCACGGCACCGGCCGGCTCGGCGGTCCAGGTGACCGCGGAATCGGCCAGGAGCGTCCCCTCGAAGCTCGCGCTCAGGGTCACCACGGCACTGCGCTCCAGGCGGCCGGCGATCTCGATGGCGAGCGCGTCAGGGCCCGTGGAGTCACCGCACGCAAGTGCGCCGCACAGGCAGCAGACCAGCGTGCTTGCTCGGCGCTTCCCGCTTGGGAGGCGCTCGGCAACGCACTCACGAGACCGAGGCATCACGCCGCCGACGTGACCGTCCGCAGCGCGGCGCGGTGCCAGTGCGACCCCGGGTGCTGGGAGAGCCACTCGAGCTTCCCGCTCGCAACGCAGCACCGGAGGCAGGGGAACGGATCGGTGAGGTGCGGACTCCCGATGACAGGTCGCTGGGCCCGGCGCAGCGCCTCGACCCGATGAGCGTATCGCTCGTACGCCTCTGCCAGCGAGACGTCGTGCAGATCGGCGACGACCTCAGTCTCGTTGAAGCCGAACCCGGAGAGCTGGCAGCAGGTGCAGAGCCGGCCCTTGGTGTCCACGTAAATCCGCTGCCGCGCGAAGGTCTCGCACGGGGCCTCGGCGCCCTCGAACGGGTGGCCGTAGTCCAGAGTCACCGCCGACCGTCGTCCCGGTTCAGCGGCGAGCGCTTGGACCGCACGCACCGTCGCCACCCACTCCTCGGGTGGGAGATCGCTGTTCCGCGCGGCGCTGCCGGGCGTCGGCTGCGGCAGGATGAACCCGATGCCGAGGCACCCCAGCTGCTCGGCGAGGTCCGCGGCGGTCCGGAGCTCGTGGCGGTTCCTGCGGTCGATCACGATCGACAGGTACGCGGGAATCCGCTCGTTCGTGAGCAGCGCCGCGCCGAGCAGGACCCGGCGGAAGCTCCCCTGGCCGCGCTCGGCGTCATGGGTGGCTTCGCTCGCCCCGGAGAGGCTCAGCCGCACGGATTGCGGGCGATGGCGGCGCAGCAGCGGGACGGCCCGCTTCAAGTGCCAGGCGTTGGTGACGAAGCGGTACGGCACGTCGCGGGCAGAGCAGTCCGCCACGATGCGGCCGAACTCGGCGTGCAGCAGCGGCTCGCCGCCCGTGAAGCTCGCCGTGACCGGCCCGAACAGGGCCACAGCCTGATCGAGCACCGAGACGATCAGCTCGGGCTCGAGCGAGCGTACGGTGGTGACGTCGTCGCGGATGCAGTGCGGGCACCGCAGGTTGCAGTGCTCCGTGACGGCAAAGCCTACGAGCATCGGCACGGCCTAGAACACCGACGACCCTCCGCCCCCGGTGCCGCCGCCGCCGCCGATCGGGTCTCCCGTCAGGAGCGTGAGGTCGGTCAGCTTCGGCAGCTCCTCCACCGTCGGGGGGGTCCACTGCCTGCGTCCCGGTCCCCGGAGCGAGTCATCCGGCGGCGTTCGCGACTGCTGGTTGGTGGGCTTCATCGTATGACTCCTCGTAGTCCGCGCTCGTTGTCGGTTCGATCGCTTGGCGTCCGGTGCCTCAGGGCCGCCGCCGCGGCGCCGTCATCACCGTCACCCGGCCTTGCTCGTCCACCATGTAGAAGGGCCCCGGGCGGATATCGTTGTTGAGGGCGACTGCCCCCGTGCGCAGGGCCGGCCCCGGCGCCGATGGCAGAGTATACGAATCGGCGCCGGACGCGTCCACGGTGTACCCCATGTCGGCCAGGGATTGCACGGTGATCGCGCTGAGCGGACTCGCGCCCGCATCGAGCCATCCCGTCATCAATTCGTTGCCGAGCACGCTCTCGCGCCAGTGACTGCAGACCGTGCCTGCACCACCGGTGTTCTCGACCGGTACCTTGTTGCCGCTGTAGCTTGTGCCGCCGGCCGCGTCAAATGCGGCCTGGGCGGAGGCACCGTTGAAATATGGGTCCACCGACGTCCCACTGCACGTGCTGGGTACCAGCAATCCTAACCCGCCCCAGAAGACTCCGAACCCGAGCACGTGCCCCATCTCGTGCACGATCACGTCTTCCAACTGACCCGCTGCCTGCAGATCAGCCAGGTCGGCGACGTCGAACTCCATCTTACCCGTTATTGGCAGGGATCCAGAATTGCGGTAATAACATGGGCCGGCCTGCCCCAAGATTCCCCCGGGGCCGTCGATCGGCACCACGGCCATGAAGATCAACAGGTCGTCGATCACCTCGTTGAGGGCCGGTGCGCACGGGATGGCCGCCTGGTGCAGCAGCACGGCCTGCAGGTCGCCCGTGATCAACGATTCCCACCGTCCCTTGGCGTTCGTGAACGCGTCCAGGATGGACTGCGTCGGTGCCGGCGTGCCGGGCCAGAGGCGGAGCGCGATGTTGAAGCCGCTGCCGAGCACGGTGACCCGCGAAAAGCCGTCCGCCTGGGGCCCGCCGTTCGACGCTGCGATGTCCACGACGCCGGGCGCGACACCCCCCACCAGGCCGGTGCCGTCGACCGTCGCGATCGCGTCGTCCCCGGAGGACCAGGTGACCGCGCCCCCAACGTCACGGGTGACGACGTCGAGGACGGTTGCCCCGAGTTGGAGCTGTCCTCCCGGCATGACGTACCACGGATGCGGCTGCACCACGACCCATCCGTCCGGGTAGACGACGTCGCCCTCGACGTAGACCTCGAACTCGAACGTCGTGACCGTGGGCGGTACATGCCACCGCCACGTCTTGGGTGCCGAGGGGGTGTTGGTGGACAGGATCTGGGGGTACAGGTGGTACGGCTGGTCTGTGCCGGTGAACGTGTCCGTTCCGTCCGCATTGGCCACGGTCACCACGCCGGAGCCGCCGGTCATCGTTGGTCCGCTGTGGAAGAACACCCGCACGCCGGTGCTCGTCACCCCGTCCGTCGTACCCATTGGCTGACCGAACAGGACCGTCACGGTCACGTTGGCCTGGAAGATGTCGCTCCCGTCGTAGCTCACGCCGCTGGACGCGAGCCGGACGAACTGGTTCTGCCCACCCACGATCAGGAAGTTCGGCCCGAGGGCGCCGGGGCCTGGACGAGGCTGCTTGCAGGTAAGGCTGCTCTCCGCGACGCTCGCGGTACAGGTGACGGCGACCGCGAAGTTCCGCCACGCGCTGGGGCCGGCCGGAGTCACGGCCGGGGGGGACCCGTCGACCGGCAGGTCGGAACAACCGTTGGCGAGGAGCGGCACGGCGCATACCGCGAGGGTCCACGTGAGGTGCCGGACAACAGGCTGCATCGTCGCCTCCAATGGCTGGGCACTCGTCGCTAGCGGAGTCGGATTCGCAATACTTCACCCTGACGGCCCAGTCCGCAACCTTCACACGGGAGCATGGGAACGAGGGTGCTGTTGCACGTGCCCAACAGGTACGCCCCTATCACTCTGACGACCCGAAGCCGAGCGCCGGCAGCATGTCTCGATGGCCGCCCTCACCGCGTTCCGTGGAACACCGTTCCGTAGCCGCCAACGGCGAAGACCTGGGTGGGTGAGCTGCCCCAGACTCCATGGAGGTCGCAACTGGAAGTCCCGTCCATCCCCGTGGAACGCCGCATTTGCTCGGTCCAGCTCGTGCCGTTGTAGTGAATGACCGTTGCCTCGTACAGATTCCCCACGGAGGTGTACGTGCAGCCCACCGCATACACGTCCGCCGAGGAGGTGCCCCACACCGAGTACATGTAGTCG
>CAVYSW010000007.1:0-26908 GCA_963771275.1 uncultured Gemmatimonadales bacterium | reverse complement strand
TGAAGCTCACGCGCCTCCAGCTGACGGGATTCAAGTCGTTCGCCGGCACGGTGGAGCTGCCGTTCGACGAGGGCATCACCGCCATCGTCGGCCCCAACGGGTGCGGCAAGTCGAACATCTCGGACGCCGTCCGCTGGGTGCTGGGCGAGCAGCGGGCGCGGCTGCTGCGCGGCGCCAAGATGGAAGACGTGATCTTCCACGGCGCGCAGCGGCACCGGCCGGTGAGCGTGGCCGAGGTCTCCCTCGTGTTCGACAACCACGAGGGCCTGCTGCCGGTGTCGTACCGCGAAGTCGAGATCACGCGGCGGCTGTCGCGCAGCGGACAGAGCGACTACCTGCTGAACCAGAGCTCCGTGCGGCTGCGCGACGTGCAGGATCTGCTGCGCGGCACGGGGCTCGGCAGCGACGCCGGGGTCGTGATCGAGGCCCAGATGATCGAGCGGCTGCTGTCCGACCGGGCGGACGAGCGGCGCTCGCTGTTCGAGGAAGCCGCGGGGATCGGGCTCTATCGCGACCGGAAGGAATCCACCGAGCGGCAGCTCGCGCGGACGACGGAGGATCTCCAGCGGCTCGAGGACGTGATCAACGAGGTGCAGCGCGAGGTGCGGAGCCTGGCGCGGCAGCGGGGGCGCGCGGAGCGCTCCGGCACGCTGGCGGCGGAGCGGTTCGCCATCGTGATGACGCTGACGCGGGGCGAGCTCGCCGGGTTCGACGAGCAGGCCCGGGCGCTGGCCGTCACGCGCGAGCAGCTGGAGCACGCGCTCCCGGCGCGGCGCGCCGCGCTGGAGGGGCGCGAGCGGGAGCGGGAGGCGGCGGCGCAGGCGCGGCACGCCGCGGAAGCGCGGCGGACCGATCTCGAGCGGCGGCTCGCCGCCGCGCGGGTCGACGTGGAGCGGCTCGAAGGCGATCTCAAGCTGGCGGGTGAGCGGCTGCAGCACGGCGCCGAGCGCCGCACCCGCGCCCAGGCCGAGCGCACCGCCGCGGGCGAACGCGCCGCGGCCGCCGAGCGGGAGCGTGAGGCGGCGGCGGCCGAGCGGCGGATCGCGGCCGAGGCGCGGCAGTCGGTGCAGGGCGAGCTGGACCTGCGGACGCAGAGCGAGGAAGACGCGCGGCACCGGCTGGGGGAGGCGCGGAGCGCCGTCCGCGCGCTGGAAGAGCGCCTGCACGGCGAGGCGGAGCGGTTGCGGGCGCTCGCCGGCGAGCGCAGCGCGCTCGAGCGCGACCTCGCCGAGCTCAGGCAGCGGGCCAGCGACGCGGACCGCGCCCGGACCGTGCGGCGGGCCGAGCGCGAGGCGGCGGAGGCGCGGCGGCGCGAGACCGAGAGCCTCGTCCAGCGGCGGGGCGACGAGAGTCGCGCCGCCGACACCGAGATGGAGCGCGCGCGGCACGCGCTGGCGGCCGCCCGGGAGCACGAGGAGGCGCTGCGCAGCGAGCGGCGCGCGGTGGATGATGCCGTCGCCGGTCTCTCGGCGCGCCAGCAGGCGCTGGAGCGGCTGGAGCGGGAGCGCGAGGGCCTCGCCCCGGCCGCCCGCCGGCTGCTCGAGGTGCGCGACCGGTTCGGGGACGGGGCCGTGCTCGGCCCGCTGAGCGATTTCCTGCGCACCTCGCAGGCGGAGGCGGGCCTGGTGGAGCGGCTGTTCGGCGAATGGCTGCACGCCGTGCTGGTGCGGGACGACGCGGTGGACGCGGTGCGCCGCTGGCACGACGAGCAGGCGCCGGGACCGCTGGTGCTGCTGCCGGCGAGCGGGCCGGTGGGCGCCGCCGCGGGAGCCGCGCTCCCGGTCGAGGCCGCCGGCCCGGCGGCGGGCTGGGCGCGCGCCCTGCTCGCGGGCCAGGAAGTGCTCGACCCGCAGGGACACGGCATCCGGCGGCCCAACGGCGCAGTCGTGCTCGCAGCCGGCGCGGGCGCGGGCCCGCTGGCGCGGCGCGCCGATCTTGCCGCGCTGACGGACGAGATCGCCGAGCAGCAGCGCCGGGTGGCGCGCCTGCAGGCGGCGCAGGACGGCGCGGCGCAGGCGCACGCGGCGGCTACCGCGGCGCTCGACGGTGCGGGCCGCGCGCTCGACGCCGCGCGCACCGCAGCGCGCGAGGCGCAGGCCGCGGCCGACGACGCCAAGCGCGTGCTGCAGCGGCTGGAGCGTGAGGTGCTCGAGGCCGAGCAGGCCGCGACGCGCCTCGGCGAGCAGGTGAGCGACCGGGCGGACCGGCTGGCGGCCACCGCGCGCCAGGTCGAGGCCGCCGAGACCGCGCGCGGGCGGCTCGACGCCGAGCGCACGACCCAACGCGCCGTGCTGGGCGAGCTCGAGGCGCAGCAGGAGGCCGCGCGCGAGCGGCGCGTGCACTGGCAGGTCGAGGAGGCCCAGGTGTCGGCCCGCGAGGCGGCCGCGCGCGAGAGCGAGGAGCGGGCGGCCACCACCCTCGCCGCGGCGCGGCAGGAGATCGCGGCGCTCGACGAGGAGCTGCGCGCGATCGAGCGCGACACCGGCGGCGTGGGCGAGCAGGAGCAGCTGTGGCGCGACACACTCGCGGAGCGCCGCGTCACCGCGCAGGAGCTCGCCGCCGCCGCCGCGGCCGCGGAGGCCGGCGTCGGCGCGGCGGAGGCCCGGCTGCTCGAGGTCGAGCGCGCCGTGACGGTGGCGCGAGGCGATCTCGAGACGGCGAGCGGGCAGGCGCACCGCGCGGAGGTCGAGGGCACCGAGCTCCACGGACGGCGGCAGGCGCTGGTCGAGCGGGTCGAGGCCGAGTGGCGCCAGCCGCTCGAGCAGCTGCTCGCGGGCTGCGAGCCGGTGGCCGGCGACCTCGCGACGCTGCGCGCGGCGGCGGAACGGATCGCCCAGGCGCTCGAGGCGATCGGCCCGGTGAACCCGCTCGCCGTCGAGGAGCATGCCGAGGAGGTGAAGCGGCTCGAGTTCCTCACGACCCAGCGCGACGACCTGGTGGCGGCCCGCGCCACGCTGCACGAGGCGCTGCGCGAGATCGAGCAGACCGCGCGCGCGATGTTCGTCGAGACGTTCGCCGCGATCCGCGGGCATTTCCGCACGGTGTTCCAGACGCTGTTCGAGGGCGGCGAGTGCGACGTGCGGCTGGCCGTCGAAAGCGACCCGCTGAACAGCGACATCGAGATCCAGGCCGCGCCCCGCGGCAAGCGCACGCAGCGCATCCACCTGCTGTCGTCGGGCGAGCGCGCGCTGGTCGCCATCTCGCTGCTGTTCGCGATCTACCTCACCAAGCCCAGCCCGTTCTGCCTGCTCGACGAGGTGGACGCGCCGCTCGACGACGCCAACGTGGTGCGCTTCATCCGGCTGCTCAGCGAGTTCAAGCGCGACACCCAGTTCATCGTGATCACGCACAACCCGCGGACGATGCAGGTGGCGGACGCGGTGTACGGCGTCACGATGCAGGAGCCGGGCGTCTCCACCATCGTCGGCGTGCGCCTGGGCGAGCTGGAGGAGGTCTGAGCGCGCGCGGCCTGCTGCTGCTCGCCGCGGGGTGCGCGCTGGCCCTGCCGGCCCTGCCGGCGGCGGCGCAGCGCCCCGACGTGTCGCGCCGCCTCGCCACCGCGCTGGCCCGCGACGCGACGGCCCCCGTGTGGCTGTTCGTCCGCCCGGGCCGATCGCTCGACAGCGTGCGGGCGTTCGTCGTCCGGGCCGGCGGGACCGTGCGGCGCGAGAGCCGCTGGCTCCACGCCCTGTCGGCGGTGCTGCCGCCTGCCGCGCTCACCGCCGCACGCGACCGGCGCGATCTCGCCCGGATCCAGCCCGTCGCGCGGTTCGGCCGCCGCCCGGGCCCCGACACCGCCGCCGTCGTGGAGCCGATCGCGCTGCCGCCGGTGGCGCTCGGGCCGGCGCAGGACACGCTGTTCGGCCCCTCGGCCATGCCGCTCCGCCGGCTCAAGCTGTTCCCGCTGGTCGATCACGGGCTCCGGGGCGCGGGCGTCCGGATCGCCGTGCTCGACACCGGGTTCGAGACCGGGCTGCCCGCCTTCGCGCAGACGCTGATCGTGGCACAGTACGACTTCGTGTTCAACGATTCCGTCGTGCGGAACGAGGCCAACGACGCCGCCACGGCGTCGTCGCACGGCACGTCGGTCCTGTCGCTGCTCGCCGCCCAGGTCCCGGACACGATGATGGGGATCGCGCCCGAGGCCGCCTACCTGCTCGCCAAGACCGAGGATGTCCGGTCCGAGACGCGGGTCGAGGAGGACAACTACGTGGCGGCGCTCGAGTGGGCCGACTCGATCGGCGTCGACCTCGTCTCCAGCAGTCTGGGCTATACGACGTTCGACGACGGGACCGGCTACACGTACGCGCAGCTGAACGGCGACGTCGCCGTCACCACGGTGGCCGTGGACCTCGCCGCCCAGCGTGGCATTCTCGTGCTCACCGCCAACGGGAACGAAGGTCCGGCGGCCGGCACCCTGATCACGCCGGCCGACGCCGACTCCGCCCTGGGGATCGGCGCGGAAGACTCGCTCGGCGTGGTGGCGAATTTCAGCTCCCGCGGGCCCACCGCCGACGGTCGCATCAAGCCGGACTTCGCCGCGCCCGGCGTCGCCATCTGGGTGGCGTCGCCCGTGCCGGGCGGCGGCCAGACGTTTGGGCGCGGGAGCGGTACGTCGTTCGCCACGCCGATCCTGGCGGGCGGCGCCGCGCTATTCCTCGAGGCGCACCCCGGGTACGGGCCCATCGCGCTGCGGTCGGCGTTCCGCACCGCCGCCGACAACCGCGCCGCGCCCGACAACGCGCGCGGCTGGGGTCGCCCCGATCTGCTCCAGGCGACGACCTATCCGCAGGGCGTCACGCTGGTGCGCCCCGCCGCGCCGCTCACCTCGGTCACCCCCGATTTCGTGTGGAGCGTGCCCGACATCCCGACGTTCGCCAGGCCGGTGCGCTACCGCCTGCGCGTGGCGCGCGACACGGGGCTCGCCGTCGTCGTGCTCGACACCACGCTGAGCGACACGAGCGTCACGCTGGCGGCGCCGCAGCACAGCGGACTCGGCCTGTTCGCGGAGGTGAGCGCCGTCTCCGCCGACTCGGCCCGGGGCCGCGCCCGGTCGAGCGCGGTGCTCAGCACGCCCGCGTGGGTCACCCTCGAGACGCTCAACGACCCCGCCGGCTCGACGATCCGCGAGTTCCGCCCCGAGTTCCGCTGGTCGTCGCCGGGCGCCGCCGCGCCGCCCGGCCCGTTCGTCTACGACCTGGTGATCGTGCGGGCCAACGGCGGCCGGGTCGAGCTCGCGGTGAGCGGCCTCACGACCACGAGCTACGTCCCCGCCATCGACCTCGAGCGCAACACCCCGTACCGCTGGCGCGTCACCGCGCATCTCGGCCCCGATCAGGAGACGGTCCAGAGCAGCGGCACGTTCGTCATCGTGGACGACAGCGTGCCGCCCGTGACCACGCTGTTCCAGAATTTCCCCAATCCGTTCCCGCAGGGCGTGGCGCAGCCGACCACCTGCCTCTGGTTCGACCTCTCGGTCCCCGGCGTCGTGACGCTCGACATCCTCGACGTGCGGGGCCTGCTGGTGCGCTCCCTGATCCCGACCACCGGCCTCGGCCCGTTCCTCCAGGCCGGGCGGTACGGCCGCCCGCCGCCCGGCAGCACCGGCTGCGATCCGCGACTGACGTGGGACGGCAGCGCGACCGACGGGTCGACCGTTCCGGCCGGCATCTATCTCGCCAAGCTCGAGACGCCCGCCGGCACGTTCTTCAAGCGCATCGTCTTCCGCGGCAACTGAGGCCACCGTGCTGCTCGTGGTGATCGGCTCCGGCACCGTGGCGCCGTCGGCGCGGCGCACCGCGCCCGCCCACTGGGTGGAGGCGGGCGCCACGCGGCTGCTGCTCGACTGCGGCGCCGGGACGCTGCACCGTGCCGCAGCGCTCGACCTGCCGTGGCACACCGTCCAGCACGTCGCGATCACCCATTTCCACGTGGATCACTGGGGCGAGCTGCCGCATTTCCTGTTCGCGTGCCGGTGGGGGATCGAGCCGGCGCGGTCGGCGCCGCTCGTGCTGTGGGGGCCGGTGGGGCTGCGCGAGCGGCTTGGGGCGCTTGCCCGCGCGTTCGGCGACTGGGTGCTCGAGCCGGGATTCCCGCTCGCGATCCGCGAGCTGGCGCCGGGAGCCAGCGCGGCGTTGGCCGACGACGTCACGCTCGAGTGCCACGCCACCCCGCACACCGACGAGAGCCTGGCCTACGCGGTGCGACACGCCGGCCGCCGTCTGGTGTACACGGGGGATACGGGGCCGAGCGACGCGCTCGCCCGCTGGGCGGCGGGCTGCGATCTGCTGCTGGCCGAGTGCTCGCTCCCCGAAGCGCGGGCGATCGACGTACATTTAACCCCCTCCCGGGCGGGTGCGATGGCCCGGGACGCGAAGGCCAAGTGCCTGGTGCTCACGCACTTCTACCCTCCGGCCGAGGCGGTCGATGCCGCCCGGCTGGCCGGCGAGGTCTTCGACGGCCGGGTCACCGCCGCGCGCGACGGTGACCGCTTTCTCATCGAGGCGTAGGGAACCATGCTGGTGGTGATGCGGCACGACGCGACGGCGGACGATGTCCGGCGCGTCGTCACGACGATCGAGGAGCTGGGCTACCAGGCGCGGCCGATGCCGGGGGCGCAGCGGACCGCCGTCGGGCTGGTCGGCAACGACGGGCGCGTCGAGGCCGGCCGGCTGTCGGCCCTCCCGGGCGTGAAGGAAGTCATTCACGTCACCCAGCCGTACAAGCAGGTGTCCCGCGAGTGGCGGCCCGAGCCGACGATCGTGGAGCTGGCAGGCGGGGTGAAGATCGGCGGGCCCGAGGTGGTGGTGATCGGCGGCCCGTGCTCCGTCGAGTCCGAGCAGCAGATCCTCGAGACCGCGCGCATCGTGCGCGACGCGGGCGGGGCGATGCTGCGGGGCGGCGCGTACAAGCCGCGCACGTCGCCGTACTCGTTCCAGGGTCTGGGCAAGAAGGGCCTCAAGCTGCTCGCGCTCGCCCGCGCGGAGACCGGCCTGCCGATCGTGACGGAGGCGATGGACTCGGAGAGCGTGGACGCGGTCGCGGAGGTCGCCGACGTGATCCAGATCGGCGCCCGCAACATGCAGAACTTCTCGCTGCTCAAGCGCGCGGGCCGGATCGGCAAGCCGATTCTGCTGAAGCGCGGCCCGGCCGCGACCATCACCGAGCTGCTGCTCTCGGCCGAATACCTGCTGGCCGAAGGGAACCACGACGTGATCCTGTGCGAGCGCGGGATCCGCGGGTTCGACGGCAGCACGCGCAACGTGTTCGACATCACGGCGATCCCGGTCGTGAAGGAGCTGTCGCACCTGCCGATCGTGGCGGACCCGAGCCACGGCACGGGCCGCCGCACCAAGGTGATCCCGATGGCCCGCGCGGCGGTGGCGGCCGGCGCCGACGGGCTCCTGGTCGAGGTACACCCGCAGCCCGACCGCGCGCTGTCCGACGGCGAGCAGAGTCTCTACCCGGAGCAGTTCCAGGCGCTGATGCGCGAGATCGTCGGCGTGGCGGAGGCGATCGGGCGCCGCATCGCCGAGCCGGTGCACGCGCCGGCGCGATGAAGGCGGCGCTGCTCGCCGCGCTGCTGGCACCGGGTTCCCTCCTCGCGCAGGACGCTCCCACCGCGCTGGCGCGCGCCGAGCGCGCCTACCGCGCGCTGCGGACCGTGCGCGCGGAGTTCGAGCAGACCATCACCAACCCGATGCTCGGCGCGCCGGAGCTGAGCCACGGCACGCTGTACCTCGCGCCGCCCGACCGGTTCGCCATGCGGTTCGCCGAGCCGGCGGGCGACCGCATCGTGGTGGACGGCCGCTGGCTGTGGGCCTACACGCCGAGCACGGTGCCGGGCCAGGTGATCCGGCAGCCGATGCCGAAGGCGGGGGCGGCGACGCCGAATCTGTTCGCCCAGTTCGTCGACCGGCCGCTCGAGCGCTACGAGGCGACCTACGCGGGCCGGGACGTCGTGGCCGGCGACTCCGTCGAGCTGGTGGCGCTCGTGCCCACGGCCCGGGACGTGCCGTTCCGCAGCGCGACGATCGCGGTCTCGCTCCGGACCGGCTGGCTCCGCCGTCTGGCGATCGTCGAGACCTCGGGCCAGCGGCGCACGCTGGTGCTCACCGCGTTCTCCCCCAACGCCACCATCCCGCCGGCGGAGGTGTCGTTCACGGTGCCGCGCGGGGTGAAAGTGGTGACGCCGTAGGCGCGATCGCGCCGAGTGGCTGCCTTGGCAGCCTCCGAGTGGCTGTGGTCTTAGGATGCCGCTCAAGCGGCTACTCGGCGCGTGCTGTCGCACGAGGGCGACCGTCGGGCAGGCTCGCTTCCGCCGGAGCTCTGATGCGCTCCGCGGGGTGCCGCGATTCCTGACTCAGGACGTAGGCTCGTGCCGGTTCGAGGCCCCGCGGTCCCACCGTGTGAATCGTGTAGCCCTTGGACCACCGGACCACTCTCCCGTTCCCCGCATGCCCTTCGCGGTTAATCAGCACTGAGCTCCCCCCGTTGAATCGCTGTACCAGTCGCGGCAGTGACGTGGTTGGGTGCGACTCGACGAGCACGTGGACGTGGGTGGCGACGATACCCAGGGCAATCACGCGGCTCCGCTCCTGGCGCGCGACCGCGCGCAGGTAGCGATCGAGAAACCGGGATGCGCGGCCCGTCTCACCGGGCAGAACGCGCCGAGTGGCTGCCTTGGCAGCTTCCTACATACTGACCACCCTCGCACCAACGCCGTCGATGACGACCCACGTTCTAGAACGCCGCTCAAGCGGCTACTCGGCGCGGCCTGTCGCGCGAGGGCGACGGCGGGCGCCGCCCGCTCTTGCGGCGGGCCCTCGGACCCCAGACTTTGGCGCATGCCCTGGCTTCAGCGTCTGCTGCCCCGCGTGGCGCGCGTGGCGGCGTTCGTCTACTACCGCGTGACCTACACGGGTGAAGCGGTGCCGGTCGCCGGCCCCGTCCTGCTCGTCGCAAACCACCCCAATTCGCTACTCGATCCCGCGCTCGTCGCGGCCGGCGCCCGGCGCCCCGTGCGGTTTCTCGCCAAGGCACCGCTGTTCGCCGATCGCAAGACCGCCTGGCTGGTGAAGGGCGCGGGCTCCATCCCGGTGTACCGGCGCGCCGACGATCCGGCGCAGATGGACAAGAACCTCGACACGTTCCGCGCGGTGCACACCGCCCTCGCGGCGGGCGCCGCCGTCGGGATCTTCCCCGAGGGCCTGAGCCACAGCGAGCCGGCGCTCGCGCCGTTGAAGACGGGGGCGGCCCGCATCGCGCTCGGCGCCGCCGCCATCACCGGCGGCGCGTTCCCGATCGTCCCCGTGGGGCTCGTGTTCCGCGAGAAGGACGTGTTCCGCTCGGCCGCCCTGGTGGTGACCGGCAGCCGGGTGGCATGGGACGACCTGGTGTTGCGCGGCATCGCGGATGCCGACGCCGTGCGGCTGCTCACCGAGCGCATCGCGGCCGCGCTGCGTCAGGTGACGGTCAACCTCGACCAGTGGGCCGACCGGCCGCTGGTCGAGTGCGCCGTGCGCATCTGGGAGACGGAGCGGGCGGCGGCGCGCGACCCCGGGGAGCGGGTGCGCCGGCTCGAGGCGACCACGGCGATTCTCGCCGACGTGCGCCGCGCGGCGGACCCCACCGGACTCGATCTGGTGCGCGACGTCACCACCCATGACGCGCGGCTCGAGCGGCTCGGGCTCCGGCCCGGCGACCTCGCGGCCGACGTCGGGCTCACGCACGGGTTGTTCTGGGGCGTGCGCCGCATGCATCTGCTGATGCCGCTCGCGATCCTGCTCGCCGTGGCCGGCTTCGTCGCGTTCTGGCCGCCGTACCGCGCCACCGGCCTGGTGGTGGACCGCGTGCGCCTCAAGCCCGACGAGACCTCCACCTGGAAGCTCCTGGTCGGCATCGCGCTGTACAAAGTCTGGGTCCTGCTGCTTGCGGTGCTCGGCGCGATCCGGTGGGGGCTCGTCGGGGGTGTCGCCCTCTTGCTCGGGCTCCCGGCGCTCGGTATGCTCGGGCTCACCGTGCGGGAGCGCTGGCGCGGCGCCTGGAGCGACGCCCGGCGCTTCTTCCTGCTCCGCTCGCGCGGCGAGCTGATCGAGACCCTGCGACAAACCCAGCACGAGCTTGGGCTCCGATTGCAGGCGCTGTACGATCGCCATACCAGAGGGAGCGAGACCGCATGACGCCGCCCGAGCCCGCACCCGGCACCGCCGCCGCGCCGCGCGACATCCCGCGCGTGATCTGGTCGTGGGCCCTGTACGACTGGGCCAACTCGGCGTTCACCACGCTGGTCGTCACGTTCATCTACTCGACCTACTTCACCAAGGCGATGGCGCCGGACGAGGTGACGGGCACGCTGTGGTGGTCGCGGGCCGTCTCGACCAGCGCGGTGCTCACCGCCCTGCTCTCCCCCGTGCTCGGCGCGGCGGCCGACCGGGCCGGCACGCGCAAGCGGTTCCTCGCGGTGACCACCGGCCTGTGCGTGCTCGCCACCGCGGCGCTCACCTTCGTGAGCCCGAGCCTGCCGCACGCGGCGATGCTCGCGCTCGCGCTGTACGTGATCGGCGACTGGTCGTTCGAGACCGGCTACACGTTCTACAACGCGTTCCTGCCGGCGATCGCCTCGCCGGAGAGGATCGGCCGGGTGTCCGGCTATGGCTGGGGGCTGGGCTACGTCGGCGGGCTCGTCTGCATGGGGATCGCGCTCGTCGGCTTCGTCAAGCCCGAAGTCCCGTGGTTCGGCTTGTCCACCGCCGAGGGGTTCAACGTCCGCGCCACCAACCTGCTCGTCGCCGGGTGGTATCTCATCTTCGCGCTGCCCCTGTTTTTCGCAATCCCGGAACGCAAGACCGGCGCTGTCCGGCTCGACGTGCGCGGCACGTTTCGGGAGCTGGGCCGGACGGTCCGCGCCATCCGCCGGTACAAGGAGATCGTCAAGTTCCTCGTGGCCCGGCTGATCTTCAACGACGGCCTGGTCACGGTGTTCGCCTTCGGCGGGATCTACGCCGCCGGCACGTTCGGCATGTCGCTGGCCGACGTGATCGTGTTCGGCGTGGCGCTCAACGTCGCCTCCGGCGTCGGGGCGTTCGCGCTCGGCTTCCTCGACGACAAGATCGGCGGGAAGAGGACGATCATGCTGACGCTGATCGCGCTCGCCATCGCCACCGGGATCGCCGTGTGGGCGCCCACCCGGACGTGGCTCTGGGTGGCGGGCGTGCTGATCGGGCTGTTCGTCGGGCCGAACCAGTCGGCCAGCCGGTCGCTCATGGGCCGGTTCGTGCCCGAGAAGCACCAGGCGGAATTCTTCGGGTTCTTCCAGTTCTCGGGGAAAGTGACCTCGTTCCTCGGGCCCATTCTGCTCGGCACCGCGGCGACGATGTTCCACTCGCAGCGGGCGGGGGTCGCCACCGTGCTGCTGTTCCTGCTCGTGGGCGGGCTGTTGCTGGCGACCGTGAACGAGCGCCGCGGGATCGCCGCGGCGCGGGAAGGGTAAGGGGAGGCTTCATGGCCGAGCTCAAGACTCAGCGCACCAACGCGAGCGTCGCGGCGTTTCTCGCCCGCATTCCGGACGAGGCGCGGCGCGAGGACTGCCGCACCGTGGCCAGGCTGATGCAGCAGGTGACCAAGGCCCGGCCCCGGATGTGGGGCACGAGCATCGTGGGGTTCGGCAGCTATCGCTACAAGTACGGCAGCGGGCGCGAGGGCGAGTGGTTCCTCGCAGGCTTCTCGCCGCGCAAGCAGGACCTCACGCTCTACCTCATGGCCGGGATCGAGCGCTACCCCGAGCTCCAGGCCAAGCTGGGGAAGCACAAGCACGGCAAGTCGTGCGTCTACATCAAGCGCCTGGCCGATCTCGATCTCGCGGTGCTGCGCCGCCTGGTGGTGGCGTCGGTGCGGGACATGAAACGGCTGGAGCGCGCACGGAACGCATAGTGTCCCTCAACGAGAGGAAGCCAATGCTGCGCATCACTCCACGGCTCGCGTCCTTGTTCCTGGGGAGCCTGCTCGCCGCCTGCGGCGGGTCCGGTGCCCACCAGGAGAACGCCGCCGGACAGGACACCGCCTTCGCCGCCATGCAGGCGCGCGGGGCGGAGGCGATGGGGGTGGATCAATACACGTCGTCGCACGTGTTCGAGCTGCTGCCGGACGGCGGCCGCATCGTGCTGCAACGCGACGTGCCCGACTCCGCCGGCGTCGCGGCAATCCGGGCCCACATGCAAATGATCGCCGAGCGCTTCGCCGCGGGCGACTTCGCGATTCCGGGCTTCGTGCACGCCCAGACCGTGCCGGGGACGGCCGTGATGGCCGCGCGGCGCGACCGTATCAGCTACGCGGCCGGCACGGTGCCGAACGGCGGCGAGGTGCGCATCACGACCACCGATCCCGAGGCCCTCGCGGCGGTGCACGCGTTCCTCGAGTTCCAGCGCGCGGCGCACCACGCCGGAGCCCACCAGCACGACTCGATGGGGCACCCCTGACGCCGTCCGTCGCTGACCGCGCAAGCCCGCGCGCCGCCGCGCGGTTGTGATGTGTGCACTTGTCTGCCGCCGTCCGCCTTGCGATCCTGCGGCACCCTTTTTGGTGGAGCGGACATGAGCAGGGCATCGGCGAGCGTCGGCGCGACCTTCCCTCGAGCGCGCCGGATCCTGACCGGCCTGGTGGCCGTGGCGGCGATCGCGGCACTGGGCTGCGGCGGGAGCCGGCCCCCGGTGCAGCAGACCACGGTCGGACCGCCCGTGGTGGCGCAGCCGATGCCGCCGCTCCCCGACCTCTCGCAGGTGCGCACCTTCACCCGCCCGATCGTCGGCGTGCTCACCTCCGGCGTGGGCGTGCAGGCGGCGAGCCTCGTGCAGCTCGGCGAGCTCAAGTACCCGTCCGAGGCGTGGAACCGCGGACTCCAGGGCTGGGCCGTGTTCGACTTCGTGGTCGGCGCCAACGGCAAGGTGGACGGGCGCCACGTGCGGCTGGTCGCCGTGTCGGACAGCGTCTTCGCCGCGCCGGCGGAGACGGCCGTGCGCGGCGCCGAGTTCAAGCCCGCCGTCTTCCAGGGGAAGCCGGCGCCGATGCTGCTCCGCCTGCCGGTCCGGTTCTGGCTCGACCAGACCGCCCAGCACGACTGAGCCGGGTCCGGCCGGTCCGTTTGCGGGATCGTGGCCTCAGCAAAGGGGTACTTCCCTCGACCCTGTTCCGGCCCTCGGCCCTTGGCACCCGGCCCATGAAGCTGCTCTCCAAGCTCTCGTTCCCCGTGCTGCTGCTCGCCCTGGTGTTCCTTGCAGTGCGCGGCAGCCTGTTCTCTCTCTCGCCGATCGTGATCGCCCTGCAGCTGCTGGCGCTGGCGCTCACGGTTTGGGCGCGGCGCGCCTTCGCCGACCGCCAGTTCCGCGTGACCCCCGATCCCGGCCCCGGCGCGGTGCTGCGGCGGGGGCCGTACCGGCTGATGCGCCACCCGATGTACGCCGGCGCGCTGCTGTTTCTCTGGACCGGGATCGTGGCCCACTGGTCCGTGGTGCCCGTCGTCGTGGGGCTGGTGGTCACGGCCCTGGTGGCGATCCGCGTGGCGGATGAGGAGCGGCTGCTCCGCCAGCGGTTCCCCGACTACGCCGAGTACGCGCGGAGCACGAAGCGGATCATCCCGTTCGTGTTGTAAGGGGGCTGAGGGCCTCGCGCTCCGGCGCTACACCAGCGCGTGCCGTCCCACCAGCACGTTCCCGAAGATCTCCAGCGCGCGCGCCACTTCCGTTTCGCCGAAGGTCAGCGCCGGCCGCACCCGGATCGACCGCGGCCCGCAGGGGAGCACCGCCAGTCCTGCGCGCCACAGCTTCTGCCGCACGGCGTCCCGCGCCTCGCGGGTCGGCAGATCGAACGCCAGCAGGAAGCCCCGACCCCGGGGGTTCGTCACCTCGGGCACCCGCGTGGCGAGGGCCTGGAGACCGGCGAGGAACGTCCGGCCGGTCTTGGCCGCGTTCGCCACCAGATCGTCTTCCACCATGATCTGGAGCACGCGGGCGCAGCGCACCATGTCCGCCAGGTTGCCGCCCCAGGTCGAGTTGATGCGGGAGGAGACGTGGAACACGTTCTTCTCCACCTCGTCGATCCGCGGGCCGCTCATGAGGCCGCAGATCTGCGTCTTCTTGCCGAACGCCACGACGTCGGGCACCACCCCCATCTGCTGGAACAGCCACATCGTCCCGGTCGTGCCGAACCCGGTCTGCACCTCGTCGAAGATCAGCAGCGCCTCGTGCCGGTCGGCGTAGAGCCGCAGCTGTTGCAGGAACTCGGGCCGCAGGTGCCGGTCGCCGCCCTCGGCCTGGATCGGCTCGATCAGGATCGCCGCGATGCCGTGGGGGTCCTTGGCGAACGCCGCCTCGATCTCGTCGCACGCCTGCCGCTCGGCCCGGGCCACCGCCGCGACGTCGATCGGGAACTGGATCGCCGGGCTCGCGATCCGCGGCCACGCGAACTGCGGGAAGTCGGCCGTCTTGGCGGGCTCGGTATTGGTGACCGACAGCGCGTAGCCCGTGCGGCCGTGGAACGCGTTCGTGAAGTGCAGGATCTTGTCGGCCCCGCCGGTGATGCCGCGCGCGCGGTTCTTCTGCGCCTTCCAGTCGAACGCCGTCTTCATCGCGTTCTCCACCGCCACCGACCCTCCCGCCACGAAGAACAGGTAGCGGAACGGGTCGGGCACGGCGTGGCGCCGGAAGATCTCCACGAAGGCGGCGTATTCCCGCGTATAGAGATCGCTATTCGCCGGGTTGCCGAGCGCCGCGAGCAGCAGCGACTGCCGGAATCCCGGGTCGGCCATCTTGGGATGGTTGTGGCCGAGCGGCAGCGTGGCGAACGACGAGTAGCAGTCGAGGTATTCCCTGCCCTCCAGCGCGTCCACCATGTAGCAGCCGTGGGACCGCTCGAGGTCGATGACGAGATGGAACCCGTCCACCAGGATGTTCTGGCGGAGAATGGGGAAGACCTGGTCGGTGGGTACCGTGATTTGTGACATCAAGACGTCCACAGCGGTTGGGGTGAAGGCTTCGATTTCAGAGGGAAAATCTACCCAGAAGGACGGCGGAATGCAGAGTGCAGAATGCAGAGTGCAGGGTGCGGAATGCAGAGTGCAGAGTGCAGGGTGCAGAGTGTGGCGTGAACGGCCAGCCCGGTCTGCCCGATGAGACGGGCCCGCGTTCGCGTCGCCCTCGCGCGACAGCGCGCGCCGACTGGCCGCTTGCGCGGCTTTCTCGCAGCCCGACCAGGCGCGGCGTCGAGACGCCGCTTCCGTCGGGGCGCCCGGCGGCTGAGCCGGCGGAGTCTAGCGAGTGCCCGGGCATCGTGCCAGCGACTGGCGATCGCGCCCGCCCCCGTTATCTTGTGCGTGACCCATACGCCACGGCGCCCCGTCCCGCCGCGGCCGCCGCGTTCCCCCCAGCTCGAGCGCGGCGTCGGTGGACTGACTCCCGAGGGAATAGCGTGAACGTGAGAACGGCGGAAGGTCGCGAGATCGACCTCGCGCAGGGCGTGGTCGACGGTCTGAAGACGCGTCTTCGGGGCCCGCTGCTCGTGCCCGGCGACGCGGGCTATCAGGAATCCCGATCCGTCTGGAACGGCATGATCGACCGGCACCCCGCCCTCGTGGCGCGCTGCCTGGGCGTCGCCGACGCGGTCGCGTGCGTGCAGTTCGCGCGCGAGCACGGGATCCTGCTGTGCCTCAAGGGCGGCGGGCACAACATCGGCGGCCTGGCCACGGCCGACGGCGCGCTGATGCTCGACCTGTCGCTCATGCGGGGCGTCTGGGTGGACCCCAAGCGGAAGCTCGCCCGCGCGCAGGCCGGCTGCCTGCTGGGCGACGTGGATCGCGAGACCCAGCTGCACGGGCTCGCCGCGGTCCTCGGGTTCGTCTCGCTCACCGGCGTCGCCGGGCTCACGCTGGGCGGGGGCTTCGGCTACCTGACCAGGCGGTGGGGCTGGACGACGGACAACGTCACCGGCATGGACCTCGTGACCGCCGACGCGCGCGTGGTGCGGGCCAGCGCCGACGAGAATCCGGATCTCTTCTGGGGCCTGCGCGGGGGCGGCGGGAACTTCGGCGTCGTGACCGGCATCGAGTACACGCTTTATCCCGTCGGTCCGGAGGTCGTGGGTGGCCTTGTGGCCTGGCCCGTGAGCGAGGCCCCCAAGGTGCTCGAGCTGTACCGCACGCTCGCCGAGCAGGCGCCGCCCGAGCTCACGCTCGTCGTGCTGCTGCGCCCGGCGCCCCCGGCCCCGTGGCTGCCAAAGGACATGCACGGGAAGCCGATCGTGGCGATGCTCGCCTGTCACACCGGCAAGCCCGAGGACGGCGAGAAGGCGGTCGCGCCCATCAAGACGTTCGGCAAGCCGATCGGCGACGTGCTGGTGCGCCGGCCGTACGCCCAGCTCCAGTCGCTGCTCGACGCCACCCAGCCCAGAGGTCGGCGTTACTACTGGAAGAGCGAGTATCTGCCGCGCATCGAGCCGGCGTTGTGCGAGAAGGTCATGGCGCACGCGGCCAAGATCCGCTCGCCGCACTCGGCGGTGATCCTGTTCCAGCTCGGCGGGGCGCTCAACCGGCTCGCCGCGGACCACTCGCCGGTCGGCAACCGCGACGCGCGCTACGTGCTCAACGTCGCCGGCGCGTGGGAGCAGCCGGGCGACGACCAGGCCAACATCGCCTGGGCCCGCGAGGCGTGGGCCGACATGAAGTCGTTCTCCACCGGCGGCACGTACCTCAACTTCCTGACGGAGGACGACGGCGTCGATCGCACGGCGGCGGCGCTCGGCGCGGGACTCCAGCGCCTGGCGGAGGTCAAGGCGCGGTGGGACCCGCAGAACGTGTTCCGCACGAACCGGAACATCCGGCCGACGTGACGCTCGGCAACCCGGCTTCAGGGCGCGGCTTCCATCCATGACGCTGCGCTGGCTCGTCGCCGCGTTCCACCTGGTCGCCCTCGCATCATCCTGCTGCTGGAGATCTGGCCCATGGCGACGCTGATCAGGTGGCGCGGGGCGCGACGCCGCGGCGCGGCGGTGGATCTGGCCAAGGCCAAGACCTTCGCCCGGATCAGCGATGCGCAGCTCGGGCTCCTGATCGTGATGATCTTCTTGGCCACGGCGATCACGCGCGGGTTGGGAGGCTGACCGAGACCGCGCAGGAGCCCGAAGCCCTGACGCGCTCCACCCGTTGGCCTTGAGCGGTCTCCTTTCACGCTCCGCGCTGTTCTGCACCACTCGGCGACGTTCCGGTACTGCGGTCTCGCCACCCCCGTGCGAGGTTGGGGCATCGATCCACCTCGCGGGGATGGGAGGCGCCGCATGCTGGCCTACGAGCAGCTCGATGCGTGGAAGAGCACGCACGCGTTGGTGCTGGCGCTGTACGAGGCATTGCCGCCGAGCGCCCAGCGAGCCGCGCCGCACGCGGCCCAGGTCGCGCGGCTCCATCGGTCGGCGCTCCGCGCGGTGGGGCGAATCGCGTTCGGGTCGGGCACGCGCAGCCGGGGGATGTTCCGCCGGGCCGCCGAGCGCGCCGCCGGCCATCTATCGGAATTCGCCTACCAGCTCGCCATCGCCCAGGCGCGGGGCGTGGTGCCGGCGCACGTCGCCGAGCGGCTGGCCGCGCTCCGCGGCCGCGCGTCGTTCTACACGTGGCAGCTGCTGGACACGCTGCTCCCCAAAGGCAGCGCCGGGGAATCGGACCGGTAGCCGCGCGGCCGGTCCCGCGGTTGCGGTCGGTAGCTACCGGTAGCTACTTTGCCGGCATGCGTGCGGTGGGCATCAAGGCGCTCAAGAACAAGCTGAGCGAGTACGTGCGGCTGGCGGCCGGCGGCGAGACCGTGCTGGTCACCGATCGGGACGCCGTCGTCGCTGAGCTGGGCCCGCCCCGGGCGGGGCGCGCCGCGGCGGTCGGCGACGCCGTGCTCGCGGACGCGGTGCGCCGTGGGTGGCTCACGCCGCCGGTCGCGGGGGGCGAGGCGCCGCCCGCGCCCCCGGCCGTGTCGGACGCGGTTTCGCTCGACGATGTCCTCGCCGGGCTGCGGGCCGATCGGGATGCGCGATGATCTACGTCGACACCTCGGTGATTTTGGCACATCTGCTCGGTGAAGGGCGGCGCCCACCCGCCCGTCTCTGGAACGAACCGCTCGTCTCGAGCCGGCTCACCTCGTACGAGGTCTGGACGCGGCTGCACGCGCACGGCCTGGCTGCTGCGCTGGGCGACGCGGCCCGGCTCGCCCTGGGCCACCTGGCGATGCTCGAGCTCGTTCCGCCCGTGCTGGCCCGCGCGCTCGAGCCGTTCCCGTTGGCCGTGCGCACGCTCGACGCCCTCCATCTCGCCTCGATCGAGTTCCTCCGGGCGCATGGCCAGCCCGTGCAGCTCGCCGCCTACGACCGCCGCCTCGCCGAGGCGGCGCGGGCACTCGGCATCGCGCGCTACCGGCTGTAGCACGCGGTGGCGGCGGGACCCGCGCGTGCGGGTCCGCGGCGTCGCTCATCGGCGGCTTCACGCCGCCGCTCGGCCCTCCCGATGAATCGGTCCCCGTGCCCGTCCTTCCAATCCGGGCCCACCCGGCCCATTCGTGACAGAGCCACGTCGCGCATCGGCTACTCCACGCCGCCGCTCGGCGCTCCCGATGAGTCGGATCCCCGTGCCCGTTCTTCCGATCCGGCGGTCGTAGGATGCGGCGTGAGAGCCGCCACTCGGCCCGGACTGTCGTCCAGGGCGACAGGGGGAGCGTCCTGCTCGCCGGAAACGCCCGCCGGTCGCCGGTGTACGAGGAGGCGCAGATCACCCCACCCCGAGACGAGCCCATGAAACGCCCTTCGATCGATCCCGCCCGGCTGTGGCTGCCCGCCGTGGCGCTCGTGGCATTGCTGGTCGTCGGCCACGGCTGCGCCGGCAAGCAGCCCGAGGTGGCCGTGGCGCCCGAGCTGCGGAACATCGCCGGCGCCTGGAAGCTCAATCATGACGAGAGTGACGACCCGGGTGCCCGGCTCCGGGCGTTGCAGGAAGGCCGGTCCGGTGGGGAGGAAGGGGGAGCTGGCAGGCCTGGCGGCGCTCGTCCCGGTCGCGGCGGGTGGGCAGGCGGCGGGGGCCGTGGCGGCCGGGGAGGTGGCGGGGGCGCGGGCGGCGGCGCGGGGCCGGGTAGCGGGCCCGGCGGCGATCGCGGGTCGATGCAGGAGGGCCTGGCCATGCTGCGTCAGGCGACCGAGGCGTTCACGCTCAGCCAGAACGACTCGACGGTCAGGTTCGCGTCCGACCTGGGTTGGTCCCGCTCATTCCGCACCGACGGCAAGGTGATCAAGGAGTTGGCGGGTCGTGGTGCGGTGAAGATCAAGACCAGGTGGCAGGGTGCGAACCTGGTGATCGACCGGGACTGGGGCAGTGGCGTCAAGCTGGGCGAGACGTATTTCCGCTCGTCCGAGACCGGGCAGCTGTACGTGATCGTGTCGTTCAAGACTCCGCGCATGGCCGAGCCGCTGGAGTTCCGCCGCGTGTACGATCGGGTGGAGGTCGGGAAGTAGACCGGGCCGCCGCACACGTGTGGCGGTGGGTATGAGGGCTGTGACGGTGCTATGAGGCGCGGCGTGGTGCCGAGGAATGGCACGTGCCGCGATGCGGTGGTTGCGGGTCTTGCCGGGTCGCCCGTTATGGTGCGGGCGTGGTGACGGGTGGTCTCCTCTCCCAGGTGCGCCGCGAGATTCGGGCGCGGCATTACAGCCCGCGGACGGAACAGGCGTACGCGGGGTGGGTGCGTCGTTACGTCCGGTTCTGCGGCGTGAAGCATCCGCGGGAGATGGGCGAGCGTGAGGTCTCCGCCTTCCTCACCGATCTCGCGGTGCAGCGCAAGGTCAGTGCGGGCACGCAGAACCAGGCGGCGAGCGCGCTGCTGTTCCTCTATGAGCACCTGTTCGGTCGGCGGCTGCGCTTGGGCGATGGGGTGGTCCGCGCAAAGGAGCCGGTGCGGGTGCCGGTGGTGCTCTCGCCGGTCGAGGTCGTGCGGGTGGTCGAGCAGTTGCAGGGCGTGAACCGGCTGGTGGTGGGTCTGCTGTACGGGTCGGGGTTACGGCTCATGGAGGCGCTTCAGCTGCGTGTCAAGGATGTGGATCTGGTGCGCGGCGAGATCCGGGTCCGGAGTGGCAAGGGCGCGCGCGATCGTGTCACGATGCTTGCCCTCTCGGTCGCCGACGAGCTGCGGGTGCATCTCGGGCGGGTGCGCATGCGGTGGGAGCGTGATCGGGAGGCGGGAGCCGGCGGGGCGCCGCTTCCGGGGGCGTTGCATCGCAAGGCCCCGGGTGCCGTGTTGGACTGGGCGTGGCAGTGGGTGTTCCCGTCGACCCGGCGCTATGTGAACGCGGCGTCGGGGGCCGTGTGCCGGCATCACTGGCATCCGTCGGCGGTGCAGAAGGCCGTGCGGGCGGCCGTCCGGGCGGCGGGGATCCCCAAGCGGGCCACGTGTCACACGTTCCGCCACTCCTTCGCCACGCATCTGCTCGAAGCCGGTTACGACATCCGGACCGTCCAGGAGCTGTTGGGGCACCAGGACGTCCGCACCACGATGATTTACACCCACGTGCTCAATCGCGGGGGGCTGGCGGTGCGGAGTCCCGCTGACCTCCTGGTTGCCCCGCTCCCCGCCACTCGGTTCCTCCCCCTTCCCCTGCCCTCCCTGCGGCCCCACTCGGCTGAGGTCCACCCCTCCAATCCTCCCCAAAACCCGTAGGCCGACCGCGTCTTACACCGACCCCCCGTCCGCCCAAGGGCACCACCAATCTGGCTGGCCGAGTGACGTAGGAGCATATTGGTAGGAGGGTTGCATCTCCTGCGAGGGACTTCGCCGAGGCCGATTGGCCGGAGGTGTGTAGTAGGGGATGCGTCAGTCTACTATGAGTTAGACGTCGCCAGGCACAACGACATGAACCACGGTGGTGAGCAAAGCAGGATCCGGGTGGCGGCCCGTCACGCTCCTCACTCTCGGGCCGCGCTCGCCGCTCCGCGCACCACACAACGCAACCAGCTCCTCCTCGTTGCCCGAGGAATCGCTCCGCTGCGCCGCGCGGCCCCGCGGTCCCGGCTCGCCCGTTCCCACCGCGTTCGGCGCCGCGCCGTCGGGGCACCCGGGGGCGGCGGTCGGGTTTCCAGCCGGTGGCCCCGGGCACTGTGCCGCGGCAGCGGCGCGGCCCCTCACGCAGCACGGGCGTCGTCTAACCGGCGCTTGAAGCTGGCCGGCCCTGTACGTTCACGAAGGAAGAGGTCTTTGCCCGCGTGGTGAATTCCTGGGTACGTTCATACTGACGTTGCTGCTGGCGAGCTAGGGCCGGCAGCTTAAGCGCAAGTCCGTTAGACGTCGCCAGGCACAACGACATGAACCAGGGTGGTGAGCAAAGCAGGATCCGGGTGGCGGCCCGTCACGCTCCTCACTCTCGGGCCGCGCTCGCCGCTCCGCGCACCACACAACGCAACCAGCTCCTCCTCGCTGCCCGAGGAATCGCTCCGCTGCGCCGCGCGGCCCCGCGCGTTCCGGCGCGCCCGGTCCCACCGCGTTCGGGGCCGCGCCGTCGGCGCACCAGGAGTCGGCGGTGGGTTTCCAGCCGGTGGCCCCGGGCACTGTGCCGCGGCAGCGGCGCGGCCCCTCACGCACCACGGGCGTCGTCTAACAGGCGCTTGCTGTGACGGGCGCGATGGCTCGGCGGGAGACGCGATGTCTGGCAGATCCTGCGGGTCAACGTCGGTCCAGCTTCGCCTGCGTGGCCTGCCGGAGCTCGGCTGCACCGCGGCATCCGGCAGCGCGTGGGCGTGTCCGGGATCGACGGCCAGGCCGCCGGGCGGACAGCTATCTGAGTCGCCATGCACGGCGCACGTCCGGCGCTGCCTAACCGGCGCTTGAAGCTGGCCGGCCCTGTACGTTCACGAAGGAAGAGGTCTTTGCTCGCGTGGTGAATTCCTGGGTACGTTCATTGACACACGTTGCTGCTGGCGAGCTAGGGCCGGCAGCTTAAGCGCAGAGTCCGTTAGGCGGCTGCAAGTGGGGGTTGCTATGGAAGCGACAATCATCGCGCCGGTTCACGCCCCCCGGGATGCACGCGATGTCGCGGCGGCCGCGGCGGTAAGTGTCGCGTTCCTCCTAGTCCTCGTCACGCTTCTCGTACCGCTGACGCGTCTCCTGCCAGAGCTCCGTTCCTTGTGGTTCGTGCTCCTCCTCCTCCCCTTCCTTATTCGGCGGTTCCTCGTCCGCCGGCTCGAACTGACCCCGCGAGGCATCCGATTCGTGCGGGCCGCCGGTCCACCGACCTTCGTGCGTTGGGACGACATAACCGGCATTCGGCCCGCGACCGCCAGGGAGGTTCTCCTCAACGACTGGCTTTGGCCCTTTCGTCTTCAGGCGTTCACCGCCACGCTGAGCGGTCACTATCGTATCGACTGGGGGCAGCACTCCTGCTACTACCCGCCCGTGGAGGAGGGAACGTTCGTGGAAACCTGCCGGAAGCACGTGATGGCTCCGGTACGGTGCCCTTGGGATCCAATCGCACCAGCAGCCGCCTAACCGGCGCTTGAAGCTGGCCGGCCCTGTACGTTCACTAAGGAAGGGGTCTTTGTCCGCGTGGTGAGTTCCTGGGTACGTTCAACTGACGTTGCTGCTGGTGAGTTGGGGCCGGCAGCTTAAGCGCAAGTCCGTTAGGCGGCGACAGCTGCACATCGGATGCTCATTGCCAGGCCAGTCGCGAATCGCTCCTGAGCGCCGATGCGCGTAGCTCGACGAACTCAGTTGGCCGGTATCGGCAGTTGCCCACCGAGGAGCTGTTGCGCGTGACCCGACTGCGGCTCGCGATTATCGACTCCGACGGCAGTGCAGAGCCGCGCATGAGCTCCGGTCGACAGCGGGCCCTCCGGCCGAGGTCACGGTCAATCAGCCGACGCCGTCATGGTCCCGGATCTGCAGCTCGAGAGCGACGCCACCAGCGCGTGGCCGAGTCGCGCCACTCACAGGGGGTCTCGAGGTCGTCTGCTATCGTCTTCCGTGGAATCCCAGGCGCTCGCCGACTTGCAGCGCTGTCACGAGGCACTGCGTCGAGGAACTCGACCGAGCGCGTAAGCATGGAACTGGGTCGTCGGCGGATGCTCGGCCGCGTCGACATCGTCTTGGCATCGTCCACTGTGCGCGCTGACGGGATCCGTCATCGCAGGTCGCCGCCTAACCGGCGCTTGAAGCTGGCCGGCCCTGTACGTTCACGAAGGAAGAGGTCTTTGCGCGCGTGGTGAATTCCTGGGTACGTTCAATCTGCGTTGCTGCTGGTGAGCTAGGGCCGGCAGCTTAAGCGCAAGTCCGTTAGGCGCCTCGCCAATGAGCGATCAAGACCTGATCCCCTAATCTTGCCCTCGCTGGCGGCGGCACTCGCCGTCGCGGCCTGCAGCGACGTTCTTGGCGCCCGGCACCGTGCGACGGCAACTGGGGCCGACTTCACCGCCCGTCGCCTGTGCAGTCCTGGTAGCGCCCAGGCCATCGGCCGCTGGCCCCGGGCTGGGTGGTTCTCGTGGTTGGACCGCGCGATTCGGGGTATTCGTCATCAGTGGCCGAGACTCGGCACGGTGCGGGGCGTTTCACTTGCTCGCGATGCAGTACCGAACGCTCGTGCCTGGCGATACCGCAAGCCGTCACGCGGCGGCCGTCATGTCGGCGGACTCCCTTACCGCGTTCGTCGATAGCTTGACGCTCGGCGCGCACTGCCGATGTCTTGGTGCGCTTCGCCCGCCATCGCGGCACGGGTCGGTGCCACGGATACGCGGGAATCGCCCTTACCGTTTCGATGACTGGCGACGATCGCGACGAGCGCGCCTAACCGGCGCTTGAAGCTGGCCGGCGCTCCCGCCGGGCAGTAGTCATTGAGCGCTTGGTGACTTCCATGAGCAGTCATTGACCAGACGGTGCGCCTGGTGCACTTTCGCGCCGGCAGCTTAAGCGCAAATCCGTTAGGCGTCACTGAAAGATCTTGCTAGATTGAAGCATGCCAGAACTGACCGCCGTGTTCCAAAGGTGCCCCTCGGTTACATCGGCTTCGTCGAGGAATTGCCCGGCGCCAATACCCAGGGCACCACCCTCGAGGAGGCCCGGGCCAACCTCGCCGAAGCCGTCCGGCTCGTGCTCGAGGCCAACCGCGTGCTCGCGGAGGAAGCGATCGGGACCAAGGAGGTGATTCGCGAGCCGCTGCGCCTGCCGGCGTGAAGCGTCGCGATCTCATCCGCCACCTGGAGGCCAACGGGTGTGAGCTGCTGCGGGAAGGCGCCCAGCACTCGGTCTACGTGAATCGCGCACGACGCAAGACCTCGACGGTGCCTCGGCATCGCGAGGTCGATGACTTTATGGCCCGGAAGATCTGTCGCGACCTGGAGGTACCGGAGCCGTGACGCCTAACCGGCGCTTGAAGCTGGCCGGCCCTGTACGTTCACGAAGGAAGAGGTCTTTGCCCGCGTGGTGAATTCCTGGGTACGTTCACTGCTGCGTTGCTGCTGGTGAGCTGGGGCCGGCAGCTTAAGCGCAAGTCCGTTAGACGGCACGCAAATCAGAGCGGTCGCTGCCGGACGTGCCTCCCGTCGAACACGCTCACGTGCGCCCGCCAGGTCACGTCGCTACGCGCAAGCAGTGCGACGAGCAGCTCAGTCACCTCGGCCGCACTCTTCGGAACGAAACGCAGCAAGAGCACCCCAGCTTCGGGCCGCTGGGTCCCGCGCACGATCAGGTCGCCGAAGTCTCGGTCGAAGGTGACCACCAGCCGCTCGTCTGTAACGGCCCGCTCGAGCAACCTGCGATCCGCAGCCCCCGGGCTCGCCTCCGTGGCCGAATACACATCGTGCCCTGCGGAACGCAGAGCACGGACGGTAGTAAGGGGGATGTTCTCGTCGGCAAGGAGGCGCATCAGGCTGCGCCCGGCCGTAGGGGCACGAGCGTTTGCTCGTGCAGCACCTCGGCCGCGTAGGCGAAAACGGCGCGCAGTGCGTCATCGGTCAGCTGGGGGTAGTTCTCGCGGAGCTGCTCCCGCGTCCAGCCCTCGGCCAGCAGGCCGAGCAGGAAGTCCACAGCCAGGCGGGTGCCCTTCACAACGGGCTTGCCGCCGAGCACCTTGGGGTCAGCCGTGATGTGGTCAGTCCAGGTCATCAAGTCCTCCCGGACCGAAAGCTAGTGCGCGCGTGCCGTCTAACAAGCGCTTGAAGCTGGCCGGCGCTCCCGCCGGGCGTAGAAATGAGTGGCTGGGGGGCTCCATGAGCAGGTCATTGACCAGACGGTGCGCCTGGTGCACTTTCGCGCCGGCAGCTTAAGCGCAGTCCGTTAGGCGGCGGCCCGACCGGCCGATTCAGATGGAAGCCTGGGATCCCGCATCTTGGAGGATTTCCGCCAGGACGATTACTCGCTCTGGGAGGTCTTCGGCCTCATCCGCGGCGAGCGCCCGCACGCTTCCGATGCTGAGGTCTTGAAGGCCGGCAGGCACCTTCTTGACACGTGGATTGGCCGCGGCTGGCTGCAGTTGGCGCGGACGGCGCCATGTGGGGCGCGGCCCGCAGCATCGGTGACATACCCCCCCCGTCGACCGTCTTGGGACCGATTGCACACGGTACTTTGTCGGGTCGCCTTGGCTCCGGCTCACGCGCCGCGGCGAATCAGGCTTAGACTCCTCGCGCGGCACCGCCTAACCGGCGCTTGAAGCTGACCGGCGCCTCCGCCGGGCGTAGCATTGAGCGCCTGGTACTCTCCAGGAGCAGGTCATTGACCAGACGGCTGCCTGGTGCACGTTAGCGCCGGCAGCTTAAGCGCAGATCCGTTAGGCAGCGAGCCATGCATCTCTTCACCACAGCGCAGCGGCCCCTCCTCCTCGCCACCGGTCTGATGCTTCTCGGGCCAGGCTGCCAGTCAGCACGAGCACCTGCTTCCATAGAGCCCATCGTGCTCGGCACCGAGGCCTCCCATAGCCTCCTGCGACGCGCGGAGCCGATGTTCAGTGTGCCGCCCACGATTCAGGACACCCTCTTCCTCCTGGAATTCGTCGTCGGGCTCGATGGGCGGCCGGAACGTGAAACCATTCGAATCCTTGACGCCCACCGTCGCGAGCGGGCATTCCCGCAAGCACCCGGCTTTCTCGACCAGGTGCGAGATGCCGTCTCACAGTGGCAATACCAGCCTGGGACGTTCAAGGGACAGCCGGTACGTGTCCTCGTCGACCAACCAATCATCCGACACCGGGCCGCGCAGACGGATTCCCTCCCGCACGACTCGCTGCCTAACAAGCGCTTGAAGCTGGCCGGCCCTGTACGTTCACAAAGGAACGGATCTTTGCTCGCGTGGTGAATTCCCGGGTACGTTCATGCTACGTTGCTGCTGGCGAGCTAGGGCCGGCAGCTTAAGCGCAAGTCCGTTAGACGGCCGCAGGAAAGGACCATGCCAGCGCTCATCTCCGTCCGAGTGTTCCGGGATCGCCCCGAAGCTGAAGCCGCGAAGGCCAGGTTGGCGGCAGCCGACATCGAGGCGGTCGTGGCGGCTGATGACGCCGGCGGTTGGCAACCCGGGCAGCCTTTCGTCAGGGGTGTGCGCCTCTTGGTGCGTCCTGGCAATGTCGCTGAGGCAACGCGGCTCTTGAGCACGACTGCTGATTAGGCCTGCGCAGCTACAAGCGGCCGTCTAACAGGCGCTTGCTGCTGGCGGGCGCGCAGCGCTGGCGGTGGATACGCGATGCTGGCGAGATTGAGCATGAATCGGGATTCCCTGCTGCTGGGAGGAGTGCGCCCGCAGCAGAACCGCATGTCCGTTAGCCAGCGCCGAGGGCCACCAGCCGAGGGAGACGTTATGACGAGCGTTGCGAGTACCCGCTCCGGTGAGGACCTGATGCAGCAAGACCAACCGAACCAGTAGGTACGCGACAG
>CAVYSW010000006.1:0-251072 GCA_963771275.1 uncultured Gemmatimonadales bacterium | reverse complement strand
GGTGCTGTATCACAACTCGAACGTGCAGGGAGCCGGCGGCCCCTGCGACGACGCGTACCGCCGTCCGGATCCACAGGGTTGCACCGGGGCGACCTCGCCGGCCCGCGGCTACGGCTCGGGGGCGGTCGCCAATATCTTCTTGAAGAGTCCGCTGGGCGACCTGCGCAACAAGCTGTTCACGCACACGCGGGCGGGGACCGCATGCACGGTGGGGACGGACCCGTTCTGCCGGCCGGCCCACCCGTTGGCGGGCGACACCATCACGTTCAATCGCCAGGCCTTCGGAGAGTACCCGTGGGTACACAACTACACGTACTTCTCCGGCGCCGAGCCGACGTTCGGCTACCTGGCGGCCAGCGAGCGCCTCACGAATGCCGGCCGGGATCCTGGAACGCAGCCCGACAACACGTTGTGGACGGTGTTTCGGAGCGAGGCCTGGACGACCAATAAGGCGCACTACAACAAGTACGTGCCGCCGGCGAGCCCGCCGTGGGATTACAACCATGATGGCACGCCGGACACACTGGCCCTGGACACGTGCGGTCGACACGGCTGCGCGGCGGTGGACTCGGACACGATGCCGGGGGGCTGGCTGAACGTTCGCGGGATCATGGGTGCGCTCCAGTCGTTCGGGCCGTTCCGCCTCGCGGCGGGCGATACGACCTCGCTGGTCTACGCCATGGTGGGCGACGGGGACTCGACGGCGTTGTGGGCCCAGATCGACGCGGTGATCGATCTCTACCTCAACCTCTTTGCCGGGCCGGAGCCGCCGCCGCCGGCGCGGGTACTGTCGACGGCGGTGACGCCGGGGACGGACAACCGCGGCACGACGGCGCCGGCCGTGCGGCTGTTCTTCTCGGATGCGCCCGAGACGTGGGTGGACCCGTACCTGCTGAAGCTGGCGGAGGATGTGGCGACGATCCCCACGGGGCCGTACGCGATGTTCCGGGCGGAGAATCCCTGGCTGCCGGACTCGCTGCGGGCGCGGGCACGGCACAATCTGGCGCGGCTCGAGATCTACAAGTCGTGTGATGGCGGCGAGACGTGGACGGCGGATGCGGACTGCCTGGGGGACCGGGCGGTGGACGTGGATCAGAGCGCGCTGGGCCTGGGGTGGCAGGCGTATGCGGTGTACGACGCGGATCCGGGGACGGGGGCGGTGCCCAACGCGTTCACCGACGAGCAGGTGCTGGCGGGCCGGACCTACCTGTACACCATCGTGGGGCGCTCGCGGGGAGCGACGTTCACGCTCGACAGCGCGGGGATCCCGATCACGTACACGTTTGTGCCGAGCTTGTGGAACCCCCTGTCGCGGGCGACGGCGGACCCGAACGTGGCGGCGGTCTACGTGGCCGCGAGCAAGCCGGCCGGCTACCGGGCGGCGGCGCTGGCCCTGACGGCGCAGACGACGGCGACGGTGCCGTTCGCGGTGAGCCTGAGCGACAACGTGGCCTCGGCGTCGTACCGGGCGGTGTTCGGGACGGAGATGCTGGTGGAGCGGGATTCCAACACGGTGACGGGAGAGGCGTTTCGGTCGGTCGTGACGGTGCAGCGGCGGGCGTTGGTGGATGTGGCGGGGGTGGGGGTGGACTCGGTCATCCGGCGGGAGACGTTCATTGACGATTCACCGGCGGTGTTCCTGGTGACGGCGACCACGGTGACGGATCTCGGAACGGTGGTGGAGGGCGATACGGCGCGGACGTCGACGGTGTATGGGCGGCTGGCGCAGAACGCCGGCTTGGGGTTCGTCCTGGCGGAGGCGGGAGGGCGTCCGGTGTTCGGCAGCACGACGCTGGCGGCTGGGGCAGGTGACGCCGGCGGCGTTGCTGGGGCGTGCGGACTATCCGGGGTTCACGGTGGAGGCAAACAACACGCTGCGGGGGGCGTTCGAGAGTGGGGCGGAAGCACAGCGGCGGGGCCAGCAGTCCATCACCGAGCTCAAGTTGCTGCCGGCGGACACGATCGTGCCGCGGGACATCGTGAACCCTTACATGGTGCAGTGGCGGGAGGTGTCGTCGGTGCGGACGCCGGATGGTGGGGGGCGCTACGCGGTGGCCTGGGCCGACGATCCGTTCGGGACCACGCGGGGCTTCGTGCTGGACCTGGCGAATGCGGGGGCGACGGAAGCCGAGGTGCGGGAGGCGCTGGTGGCGCGCCCGGTGGCCGCGACGGGGCTCACGGATCAGGCGACGGCCAACCTGCTGGGGGTGATCCAGCTGGAGTTGGTGGCGGTGAAGCTGCCGTTCACCATCCGGAATACGACGTTCGACCGGCCGGTCGAGATCGCGATGGTGAAGCGGCTGCTGGACCGAGTGGTGCTGGGGACCGGCCAGGACACCATCTCGGTGGCGGTGCCGGCAGACGTGTGGGTGCCCAGCGACCGGCTATACCTCCTCGAGAACATCGTGGAGGATTCGACAGTCGACGGCCGGCTGGTGATGAGCAGCCCGACGGAGCCGCTCCGCCGGACGCGGCGGGCGGTGACGTTCTCGCGGGCGGTGCTGGGGTGCGACCAGGTGCGGGAGTCGTGTAACCCGGTGCCGCTGGCGACGCCGGGGGCGACGGGCTACGACCCGATGCGCCACGGCGATCAGACGCGGTTTGGCTATTACGTGGGGTTCACCCCCACCACGGAGTACGGGTTCACCGTGACCGGGGCGGTGACCGGCGATCAGATCAGGGCGGTGACGGACTCGGCGCTGGCCCAGATCCGGGTGGTGCCGAACCCGTTCGTGGTGTACTCGGCGTATCAGACGTCGTTGGACCACCTGCGGGTGCTGTTCACGCACGTGCCGCCCACGGGGACGCTCCGGATCTACACGGTGGCGGGGCAGCTGGTGCAGCAGATCACCTGGGGGCCAGGTGACCTGCTGGGCGATGGGGATCTGTTCTGGAATCTCGAATCGCTGGACGGCGTGGTGGTCACCAGCGGGTTGTACCTCTGGGTGCTGACGGCGCCGAGCGATCCCACTAACCCGCACAGCACGCCGGGCCGGGCGCGGGGGAAACTCGTGATCATCCGCTGACGAGCCAGCGCCGGGGCCCCGTGTCTCACGCGGGTTTCATCCCGGCTTCACCCCATGGTGCGTAACATGAGAATGCACCTTGGGCGACGCGGCGAGCTGTGTGCCCGGACGCGAAGGACACCGGCACCCCGCAGAGCACAAACGCGCATCGCGGGCCCAACCGCAAGGTGGGCTGGTATGCCGGGTGCAAAGCCGGGCGGTGGTCGCGATTCACCACGCGCCGCCGATTCCCGACTGACAAGTCCTCCGCATGGAGGGCTCGAGCGCGCGACCCGGTGGGTCGCGCGCTCATTGCGTGCGCGCTGTAGATTTGTCGCGTGACCGATCCCACCACTCCCTCCGATACGATCGATCGCCTCGCCAAGGCGCTCGGCCCCAAGTACGAAGTCCGGCGACTGGTGGGTCGCGGCGGGTTCGCGGAAGTCTACGAGGTGCTCGACAAGGAGCTGGAGCGCCGCCTCGCGGTCAAAGTCCTGCGCCCCGACATCGCCTGGACGTCGGGCATGCTGCAGCGGTTCAAACAGGAAACCAAGGCCATCGCCCGCCTCCAGCACCCCAACATCCTGCCGATCCACTTCGTGGGTGACGGCGAGGGCATCGTCTACTACGCGATGCCGTACGTCGAGGGGGAGTCGCTCGGCGACCTGCTGCGCCGCACCGGCCACCTGGCGCCGGAACGGGCCGTGGACATCGCCGCTCCCATCCTCGACGCGCTGCGCCACGCGCACGAGCAGGGGCTGGTGCACCGCGACATCAAGCCCGACAACATCATGATCGAGACCACGAGCGGCCGTCCGCTGCTCGTGGATTTCGGCATCGCGAAGCAGCTCGACGGCGGAGCGGGCCTCACCCAAACCGGCTTCGTGGTTGGCACCCCGCACTACATGAGCCCGGAGCAGGCGTTGGGGCAGGGCAACCTCGACGCGCGCTCGGACCTGTATGCCTTCGGCGCGGTGCTGTTCCAGATGGTGACCGGTGGTCCGCCGTTCGACGGCCAGACCTCCCAGGAGATTGTGGGTAAGCACCTGGCTGAGCCGCCGCCGGTCCCGAAGGACGTGGACGCGCGCATTCCGCTCTGGCTGTCGAACGTGATCACGCGCTGCCTCCAGAAGCGGCCCGACGAGCGCTATCAGTCGGCCGCCATGGTGCTGGACGCGCTGAGCCGGGAGCGCGCCTCGGGGTCACAAGAGCAGGTATCGGCCCGGCGGGTGGTGGCGGGCGTCAGCACGGAGGCCAAGACCGAGCTCGTGCCGAGCGGCGAGCGGAAAGCGGCCAAGCCCCAGCCCCCGGGCGCCACGGCGGAACGACGGAACGAGCGGAATCCCGCGAGACGTTGGCTGGTGATCGGCGTTCCCGTCGTGGTCCTGGCCGCCGCCGGGTGGTTCTGGCTGGCGCGCCCGACGCTGGTGTTCGAGAATCGCCTCGTGGCGCCGGTCCGGATCACCGCGGCGGGCCGCGAACAGGTGGTCGAGCCCGGCGGGCGGATCAGGGCGCCGCTCCGGCGTGGCCGCCCGTTCGTCGCGGCCTGGACGCTCGTGCGCCCCACGGGTCCGAACGGCGCGCCGGAGGGGGTCGAAGTCTCCGGCAGCATCAACCTCGCCCAGCCCCGCGGGCGACTCCTGGTCGAAGCGCACGCCGCTGCCGGCGATGGCGCGTTCTTCGCGCCGCTGATCACCAACAACACCGGGCAGCCGCTCACGGCGGTGGTGAACGCCGGGCTCCAGGCGGCGATACCGTGCAATTGCACGGTGCCGCCCGGGGCGGTGCGCCAGATGATCGGCTACTACCCGCTGTTCCGGAACTCGACGGTGAAGGTCGTGGCCCCCGGCGGCCGGTCGGCCACGTTCTCCGAGGCGCTCGTCCCGGAGGTCGACCGCCGAAGCGGGATCGTGGGACTCAAGTTCGAGGCCGGCGACCTGCGCTAGCGCCTAGCGCGCAAACGCCAGGACCTTGGGATTGACCAGCCGGTCGAAGTCCCGGTACCGCATGCGGATCAGCTCCGTATGCGTCCCCGCGTTGAACGCGATGTACTCGTCGTCGGCCAGACGCTCCGACACATAGACGTCCATCCCGTACAGCGTCCCGAACGGCGGCATGGCGCCCAGCTCGCACTCCGGGAACCGCTGCTTGAATTCCGACTCGGTCGCGAGCGCCACTTCCCCCGCGCCGATCAGGTCCTCGAGGTGCATCAGGTCGACGTGCTGCGGGGCCGGCACGACCGCCATGGCCATCTTCCCGTCCACCTTCAGAATGACGGTCTTGGCGAGCTCGTAGCCGGAGATGTGGGCGCTCGCGGCGATCTCCTGCGCCGTGAAGGCCGGCGAATGGTGGACCGTGATGTAGCGGACGTGGCTGTCGTCGAGGAACTGCTTGAGCGCACGGCTCAGCATTGGGACCTCCGGGGACGTTCCCACGTCCTCCATAAGGCCGGCCAGGTAAAGAGGTGCTGAAATTACCCTGAAACCCGTATGGTCGCGGTGCGCGCCGCGACGTACATTCTCGGCATGAGACGCCAGGTCGCCGTTCCCGCCCTCCTGATCCTCGCGACGCTGGCGAGTGCCTGCGCATCCAACAAGCCCGTGAACGAGATCGCCGAAGCCTACGTCAAGCTCGTGCTCGCCGTGGGCGAGCACCAGCCCGACTACATCGACGCCTACTACGGTCCCGCGGACTGGCGTGACTCGGCGCGGGCCGACAGCGCCTCGCTGATCACCCTGCACGGACGTACCGACGTGCTGCTCGCACGGCTCGATGAGATCCGCGCGCCGAAGGACGAGATGCGCCGCCTGCGGCAGGCCTATCTCCGCACGCAGCTCCGCGCGGTCCGCGCCATGGTGGAGCTGCTCCAAGGGAAACAGCTCTCGTTCGATGAGGAGTCGCGGGCGCTGTACGACGCGGTCGCCCCGATCAGCCCGGACAGCCGGTTCGAGGCGGTGCTGCGGCAGATCGATGCCGCCCTGCCGGGCGAGGGCCCGGTCCAGGAGCGCTACGAGCATTTCCGGCAGGCGTTCGTCATCCCGGCGGACCGGATCGATACGGTCTTCCGGCGGGCGATCGCCGAATGCCGGGCGCGCACCCTGCGGCATCTCGAGCTGCCCTCCGGCGAGCGGTTCACGGTCGAGTACGTGACGGACCAGCCGTGGAGCGGCTACAACTGGTACCAGGGGAAGGCGGTGAGCCGGATCCAGGTGAACACGGACCTGCCGATCTTCATCGACCGCGCCATCGATCTCGCCTGCCACGAGGGCTACCCCGGGCATCACGTGTACAACACGCTGCTCGAGGACAAGCTCGTGCGGCAGCGCGGCTGGATGGAGTACACGGTCTACCCGCTGTTCAGCCCGCAGTCACTCATCGCCGAAGGCAGTGCCAACTACGGCATCGACCTGGCGTTTCCCGATACGCAGCGGGTCGCGTTCGAGCGCGACGTGCTGTTCCCCCTGGCGGGTCTCGATCCCGCGGGCGCGGAATGGTACTACCGCGTCCAGGGTCTCGTGGCGCAGCTCGACTACACGGGGAACGAGGCGGCCCGGCGCTATCTGGACGGCGAGATCACCGCCGACCAGGCGGGCGACTGGCTCGTGACGTATGCCATGACGAGCCCGGAGCGCGCGGCGCAGCGCGTACGGTTCATGGACCGCTACCGGAGCTACGTGATCAACTACACCCTGGGGAAGGACCTGGTCGCCGCGTACGTCGAGCGGACCGCGGGGGACGATGTCGCGAGACGCTGGGAGGTGTTCGGCGCCCTGCTCGGCTCGCCGCGACTGCCCGGCGGGTTGAGGCCGTGAATTCCGGTGTCAGCGACCTCCTCATGCACGCTGATGCCTGGCTGGGATGCGCAACCTCGCGACCCGCCGCCACTTAGCGCCCCTTCTTTCCCGTCAGCTCCCGATGCCGCCGCCGATGGCGGTACACCGCCACGGTGTTGCCCACCTGCTCGTACAGCGCCGCGAGGTTGAAGTGCGCGTCCGCGAGGTCGGGATCGGCCTCGAGCGCCGCGTGGTAGGCGTCGATCGCCTCGATGGGGCGCTTCTGCTCGTCGAGCACGGTGCCGAGATTGAACGCCGCGACCGCGAGATCGGGTCTGGCCGTCCGTGCCCGTCGGTACAGATCCTCCGCCTCGTGCACCCGCCCTTCCGCCTGCATCAGGCGGCCGAGGTTCACCAGCGCTTCGGCATAGTCGGGATTGAGCTCGAGGCAGCGACCGTACGCATCCCGCGCCTCGGCGGGGGCTGATACCTCGAGCTCGAGGGCGAAGTCGAACCAGTCCTCGGCGCTGAACGGCTCGGTCGCGCCGCGCGACTTCCGCGCCCGCACCAGCAGCAGCGGGGCGATCTGCGTCGCGAGCTCGGAGACGGGAAAGTCCAGCGTGAGCTGTCCGGACTCGGGATACCAGGCGGTCCGCCCGTCGCGCACCACGATGCGGTCCCCCTCGGCCGTAATGCGCAGCTCACTCAGCGGGCGGTCGGCGGGGAGCTGGCGGTGCAGCCAGCGGAGCGCGCGGTTGATGCGGGCCAACGAGACGCGCGCCGCGTGCAGCTCCTTGGCGGCGCGCAGCAGCACGAGGTCCTGAAACGAGAAGCGATATTCGCCGCGGGACCCCCGCGCCGCCCGCAGGAACCCGGCACGCGCGAACGTCCGGATCTGGCCGGGCGTCAGGCCAAGCAGCTTGGAGACGTCGGCGGTTCCGAAGCCCTGCATTGGTGGCCTAGGAGCGCCCTCCCGTTGCCTTGCGCTTCCGCGCGCCGCCCGGCGCCGCGGTCTCGCCGGGCTTCGCGCCGGCCGCGTCCGCCTGCGCGAGGCTCTTCTTGAGGGCCTCCATCAGGTCGAGGATCTGCGCCTGGGGCTCCTCCTCCGGGGCCGCGGTGATCTCCTGTCCCTGCACCTTGCGCTCGATCTGCGCGAGGATCCGTTTGCGCACGTCGTCCGCGTACTTCGTGGGGTCGAACTGCGTCGCGGCGGCCTGCTCGATCAGCTGCACCGCGAGCTTCAGCTCCTCGGGCTTGACGTCGCCCTCGTCGAGTGCCACCTCCGAGAACGCGCGAATCTCGTCCGCGTAGTACAGCTGCTCCATCGCAAGCCCGTCGCCCTCGGGGCGGATCAGGACGAGGTACTGCTTGCCGCGCGCCGAGTAGCGGCCCAGGGCCGCGCGCCCGGTCTCGCGCATCGCCCGGCTCAGCAGCCGATAGGCGCGGGCGCCTCCCTTGTCTGGTCCGAGGTAGTAGATCTTGCTGATCCAGATCCGGGCCACTTGGTCGGCCGGCACGAACTCGGTGATCTCGACCGTCTCGGTGCGCTGTTCCTCGAGGGCTTTCAGCTCGTCGGGTGTGAACAGGACGAACTGGTTCTTGGCGAACTCGTACCCTTTGACCATGTCCTCGCGCTCGACGACCTTGCCGTCCTGCTTGCAGACGTACTGCTGCTTGAGGCGCGAGCCGCAGTCCTTGTGAATCCAGTTGAACGAGATCCCGGTCTTGGACTCGGAGGACGAGTACATCTGGATGGGCACGGAGACGAGCCCGAAGGACAGGGTGGCGGAACCGATGGGGCGTGCGCTCATAGGGGCGCTACTATAAAATTTCCAGGTCATGAGCGCAACGGGTGAGTCTCCTCGAGAGCGGCTAAGTGCTTACCGGGCAAAGCGTTCGCTCGGTGAGACCCCGGAGCCGGCGGGTGTCGTCGGCGGTGGGGAAGGTCGGTTGTTCGTGGTTCACAAGCACTTGGCGAGCCACCTGCACTTCGATCTCCGGCTGCAGATGGAGGGTGTGCTCCGTTCCTGGGCCGTGCCCAAGGGGCCGTCGGCGAACCCGGCGGACAAGCGGCTCGCGGTCCATGTCGAGGACCACCCGCTCGAGTACGGCGACTTCGAGGGCATCATCCCCGAGGGCAACTACGGCGCCGGCGCGGTGATCGTGTGGGACCGCGGCGAGTGGGTGCCGCTCGAGGATCCGGTGGCCGGGTGGGCGAAGGGCAAGCTGCTGTTCGACCTCCGGGGGTACAAGCTGCGCGGGCGCTGGACCCTGGTGAAGATCAAGAAGGCCGAGCGCGAGTGGCTGTTGATCAAGGAGCGCGATGCGCTCGTGAGGGATCCCGGCGACGTGTTCCCCGAGGGATCGGTCCTGTCGGGTCTCGTGGTCGAGGATCTCAAGGCTGGCCGCGACCGGGCCGAGCGGGTGCGGGCACGGATCGCGGAGCTGGGAGCGCCGCAGCGGCAGATCATGCCCGAGCAGGTGACGCTGATGCTCGCCGAGACGCGGGAGCGGCCATTTTCGCGGGCGGGCTGGCTGTTCGAGATCAAGTACGACGGCTATCGCATGCTCGCGGCGGCCGGGCAGGGGGAGGGGCGGCTCCTCACCCGGAACGGCAACGACCTCACGCCGAGCTTCCCCGAGCTGGCCCGCGCGCTGCGCGCCCTGCCGTACCGCCACGTCCTGTTCGATGGCGAGGTGGTCGTACACGACCGCTCCGGCCTCCCGAGCTTCCAACGCCTGCAACAGCGCGCGCGCCTGACCCGGGCGCCGGACGTGAAGCGCGCGGCCGTCGAGCTGCCCGCCACGCTGTACGTCTTCGACCTGCTGGCGTTCGATGATCACGATCTCCGCGAGCTGCCCCTCGTCGAGCGCAAGCTGCTCGCCCGCGAGCTGCTCCCCGAAGCGGGGCCCCTCAAGTACGCGGATCACGTGGACGAGAAGGGCGAGCAGTTCTACCAGCAGGTTGTGGGGCTCGGTCTCGAGGGCATGGTGGCCAAGCAGGCCGACGCCCCGTACCGGGCCGGACGCTCCGGCCAGTGGCTCAAGGTCCGCGCCGACCTGGTGGACGACTTCGTGGTGGTGGGGTTCACCGCCCCCAAGGGCTCGCGCGACGGGTTCGGGGCGCTGCACGTCGCGGCGTTCGACGCGAGCGGGCTCGTGTACGTGGGACGCGTGGGGTCGGGATTCCGGGCGGAGGAGCTGGATACGGTACGACGCGCGCTCGAGGAGATGCGCCGCGACGAACCGCCCTGTCGGGACGCCCCGGCGGGCCCAGAGCACACGTGGGTGGCGCCGCAGCTGGTGTGCGCGGTGCGCTACAAGGAGCTGACCGAGGAACGGCTGCTGCGCCAGCCGGTGTTCCTGCGGTTCCGCGACGACAAGCCCCCCGAGGACTGCGTCATGCCCGAGCGCGCGGGTGGCGAGCCCGCGCCCGCGGCCGCGCCGGCTGGACGCGCGCCGCGCGCCGACCTCGCGCTCAGCAACCTCGCCAAGGTGTTCTGGCCGGCGGAGGGATACACCAAGGGCGATCTGATCGCGTACTACCGGACGATCGCCCCGTGGATGCTGCCGTACCTCCAGGATCGGCCGCTCGTGATGACGCGCTTCCCCGACGGGATCGACGGGAAGTCGTTCTTCCAGAAGGACGCGCCCGTGTTCGCCCCGGACTGGATTCGCACGGAGACCGTCTACAGCGACGACGCGGAACGCGAGGTGCGTTACTTCGTGGCCGACGAGGCCGACGCGCTGGTGTACGTGGCGAATCTGGGGACCATCCCGATCCACGTGTGGGCCAGCCGGATCGCCACGCTCGAGCACCCCGACTGGACCATCATCGACTTGGACCCCGGCGACGCGCCGTTCGCGCACGTCGTCGAGATCGCCCGGGCGGCGCGCCGGCTGTGCGACGAGATCGCGCTCCCGGTGTTCGTGAAGACCAGCGGATCATCGGGCCTGCATCTGATGATCCCCCTGGGGCGCGCGTGCACACACGAGCAGGCCCGACAGCTGGCCGAGCTGCTGGCCTGGGTGCTCGTGGCGCAGCTGCCCGCCATCGCGACCGTGCGCCGACTGCCGGCGCAGCGGGAGGGGAAGGTCTATCTCGACTATCTGCAGAATGGTCGCGGCAAGCTCCTCGTGGCGCCATACTGCGTCCGCCCCCTGCCGGGGGCTCCCGTGTCGACCCCGCTCACGTGGCAGGAAGTGACGCCCAAGCTCGACATCCGGAAGTTCACGATCAAAACCGTGCCACGCCGCGTGGCCCGGTGGAAGGCCGACCCGCTCGCGGGTGTGCTGCAGGAGAAGTCGGATCTGGCCCAGGCGTTGAGCAGGCTCCAGGCCCGGATCGCACGGGGATGACGGCCCGTCCAGTCACGATCGAATCCGCGGCGGGGGCCGTTGGCGGCCTGCTGCTGCGGCCGCCCGACGCGATGCTGCTGCTCGTGCTGGCGCACGGCGCCGGCGCGGGGATGCGGCACCCGTTTCTCGAAGGCTTGGCGCGCGCCCTCGCCGAACGGGGCTTGGCCACGCTGCGCTACCAGTTCCCCTACATGGAGCGCGGCGCCCGCCGCCCCGATGCGCCGGCGGTGGCGCAGGCCACCGTGCGGGCGGCACTCGGGGCCGCGCAGGCGGCCGCACCCGACCTCCCCATCGTTGCGGGCGGCAAGTCCTACGGTGGTCGGATGACCTCGGAGGCGGCGGCGCACGGCGGGCTCGAAGGGGTCCGTGGGCTTGCGTTCATCGGCTTTCCCTTGCACGCCGCGGGGCGGTCGGGGGACAGCCGCGCGGCGCACCTGGACCGCGTCACCCTGCCGCAGCTGTTCGTGCAGGGCACGCGCGACGCGCTCGCGCGGCTCGACCTGATGCAACGGGTGTGCGACCGGCTCGGCGCCCGCGCCACGCTGCACGTGGTGCAGGACGCCGATCACTCCTTCAGGGTTCCGAAGCGCTCCGGACGGTCCGAGGCCGACGTGCTGGGCGAGATCGCGGCCGCGGTGGCGCGGTGGGGAGGACCCGGGGGGGCTATCCGGTGAGTCCCGTCTCCATCAGGCGCAGCGCCAGCTGCGCGCCGACTCCCGCGTCCTCATGCTTGAAAAACACGTACGCCTCCTGCCAGGGCTGGCCCCGCAGGGCCGCACTCCAGCGCGCGAGGTCTGCCTCGCCGTACGTCTCGGCGCGGAGCCGCACGTAGCCCCAGTCGGCGGTCGCCACCAGCGGAGTGGCGTCCTCGTCGGTTCCCTTGTCTGCCACGCAGAGCGCCGCGTTCCGGGCGTGCAGGATGCCGTACGTCTCGTCATCGAACCAGGACGCGTGGCGGAACTCGAATGCTGCCGGCCAGGCGCGGGGCAGCAGCGCGACGAAATCGCGCAGCCGCGCGGCGTCCTTCTGCATGGTGGGCGGCAGCTGGAACAGCGACGGGCCGCGCTTTGGGCCGAGCACCGTCGACACGCGCAGGAAATACTCCAGCTCGCCCTCGACGTTCTTCAGTCTGCCGAAGTGGGTGATCTTACGCGACGCCTTGAGGACGAACCGGAACCCGTCAGGCGTCTGGCTCGCCCAGGACGCGACGACCGATTCGCGCGGCATGCGATAGAACGTGTTGTTGATCTCGACGGTCGGCAGGCGCCCGGCGTAATAGCCGAGCATGGCGTCGTCCCGGAGGTCCTCCGGGTAGAACGGTCCCTTCCACTCCTTGTAGGCAAAGCCGCTCGTGCCGGCGAGCAGGCGCACGTCGCCTAGGCTTCGGGGCGCCAGAAGATGGAGATCCGCACGCCGTCGGGGTCCACCACCGTGAAGTCCCGACCGGCATGGGCCTCACCAGGCGCTTCCTCCACGACCCCCCCGCGGACCTGGATCCCTGCGGCCAGCTTGTCCACGTCCTGCCGGGTGGCGCAGTACAGCTGCACAGTCTGCGGCTGGCGCCGGTGGCTGCGTACCTCGGGATCCTGCCGCAGCAGGAACCGGACCTTGCCGGCCTTGAGCTGCACGACGGTCAGGCGCTTGTCCTTGCGAGCCTCCTCCGCCACCACGAAGCCGAGGATATCGCGATACCACACCAGGCTGCGCTCGAGGTCGGATACGGTGATCACCGGCATCACGGCGCGCAGGCGCAGCGTCTCGGGTTGCTGCCGGCGGCTCGTGCGGTCCGGCGACGCGCGGTCATCGAACATCGGCATTCCGGTCTGGCTCCTTCCGGGGCGGCCTGGGTTGGGCCCCAATATGCACGGTCGGCGGGGCCCCGTCCCGTGATCCGGGACACTTCACCCGGCCCGGCGGGCGGTCAAGTAGCTTGAACCCATGCACAATAGACGGACCGTTCGGCTCCTGCCAGGGCTGCTGGCGGTGCCGGCGTCGCTGGCCTGCGGCAGCGGCGATGGCTTGGAGCCGCCCCCGGGACCGGGCGACACCATCCCGCCGATGATCGAATCCCTCAGCCCGGCCCCGCACGACACCGGTGTGGACCTCCGGGCCGTGATCCATGTGACGTTCACCGAGGCCGTCAACCCTGCGACCATCGCGACGGCCTCGTTTTCCCTGCGCCAGAACTTCGCACCCGCGTTGATTCCGCTGGCCTTCAGCTACGCGGGCCGGACCGCGACGGCGACGCCCGACCAGCCGCTCGACTCCCTCACCGTCTACCTCGCGACCATCACCCGCGCGGTGCGCGATTCCGCGGGGAATCAGCTCATCGCCGACACGACGTGGGAGTTCCAGACGCGCGGGGGTCCGCTGAGCATCGCCACGGGCCGTCGCCGGCCCTGAACCCGCAGGTCAGAAGGCGCTACGCAACACGAACCAGACGTTGGCCGGCCGCTCCGCCAGCCGCCGCATGTACCAGCGGAACCAGGCCGTCCCGTAGCTGATCAGCACGCGTACCGCACAGCCGGCCCGCGTCAGCCTCTCCTGGTCGGCCACCCGGATGCCGTACAGCATGTGCACTTCGCACGCCGATCGCGGCAGGCCCGCAGCCGCGGCGCGCCGCTGCAGCTCGGCAATCAGCCGGCCGTCGTGCGTGCCCAGCACCGGCGCGGGAGCGCGGGTGGCGGCGGCATGCGCGATCAGCCGGGACGCGATCGTGAGATACGCGTCATCGGTATCACGCTTGCGCGGGAACGCCTGCGCCGGCGGCTCGGCATAGGCGCCCTTCACGATCCGGATCGCCGGATTGAGCGGCAGCAGGGACGCGAGATCGTCCGGCGTGCGGCGCAGGTACGCCTGCAGGCACAGCCCGACGTTGGTGTGGTGCGCCCGGGCCCGGCGGAACACGTCGAGCGTGACGTCCGTGTAGCGCGTGTCCTCCATGTCGACCCAGATCAGCCCGGGCGCGGCCCGTTCGGCGAGGGACTCCAGCGCGGACACGCACTGGTCCACGTCGAAGTCGAGACCGAGCTGCGTCAGCTTGACCGATATCTGGGTCGGCAGCGCGCGGGCCGCGATATCGTCGAGCACGCCAAGGTAGTGGCGCCGCACCGCCTCCGCGTCGGAGGCCTGGGACAGGTTCTCCCCGAGCTGCGTGAGCACCGTGCCCGCGGTGCCGTGCCTGACGAGGTCCGCCGAGGCCGCGAGCGCCGCCTCGAGGTCCTCCCCCGGCATGAAGCGACGGACGGCCCGACGGGCAAATGTGCGGCGACGCAGTTGCGCCGCGAGCCAGGAGCTCCGCGAGCCCCAGAGCAGCAACGATCGAGCGAGCGACATGCACCTAAGATGATGCGGCACCGTCGGGGAGGGCAGGAGGGGGGCGGGGGGAGGCAGGGATGGCGCCGTCAGAAAGATGTTTTTATCATGATCTTATCGCCATGACGCTGTGGTATCATTGGCGGGCGAGACCCTCTGTTGGGAGGACCCGGGTGCTGTCGGGAACGGCTGAGTACGCGCTCCGCGCGGCGGTGCACTTGGCCCGCGAGGGCGCGAAGACGCCGGTGCGTGCCGAAGACCTCGCCGAGGCGGTCGACGTCCCACGGAACTACCTCGGCAAGATCCTGCACGAGCTGGTGCGGGCCGGGGTGCTCCGCTCGACACGGGGCAAGCGCGGCGGGTTCCAGCTTGCGGTGCCGCCGGCGGAGCTGCCGCTCCTCCGCATCGTGTCCCCGTTCGACGACATCCAGCCACGCCGCCGCTGTCTGCTCGGCCGGCCCGAGTGCAACGATCGCGCGCCGTGCCCGGTGCACCATCGCTGGCGCGCGACCTCGGAGCAGATCGCGACCTTCTTCCGGGATACGACGCTGGCCGACGTGCTCGACTGACCCAGCTGCCGGGTCGCCGTTCCGGCCGTGCCCTGACGGACGGAACCCGACCGTTCGCTTCAGCAACCGCAACGATCTGGAGATGTGATGCTCGCTCGCCCAATCGCCGTGTGCCTGCTGCTGCTCGTCCCAGGACCCGCCGGGGCCCAGTCGCTCACCACCACGGACTCCGTGATCCGCCGCATCTGGCAGGAAGGGATGGAGCGGTCCCAGGCGGAGCGACTCGCGCAGGTCCTGACGGATTCGATCGGCGCGCGGCTCCCCGGATCACCCGGCATGGCGGCGGCGGCCGACTGGCTCGTGCGCACGTACCAGGGCTGGGGTGTCACGGTCCGCAGGGAGCAGTACGGCACGTACCGCGCGTGGCGGCACGGGGCCGTTCACGTCGATCTCATCGCGCCGCGCGTGGAGTCCCTGGAAGCGAAGGTCCGTGCCTGGAGCGCGGCAACCGCGCGGCCGGTGGACGGCGCCGTGACCGTCCCGCCGGAGCCGGGTGCCGATCTTGCCGCGTGGCTCGGCCGCGTGCGCGGCGCGTTCGTGCTCGTTTCCGCACCCGAACCGACCTGTCGGGCGCACCAGGAGCTCGAACAGAACGCCCGCCCGGAAACCGTCGAGCGGCTGCGCGCGCAGCGCGACAGTGTCGCGGTGGCGTGGAGCGCGCGACTCGGCGCGCTCGGCGGGCGCGGCTACGCCGACCGCCTCGAGCAGGCCGGGGCGGCCGGCGTGATCACGTCGTCGTGGTCGGGCGGGTGGGGCGTGAACAAGGTGTTCGGCGCGCCGTCACGCGCGCTGCCCGCCGTCGACGTGGGGTGCGAGGACTACGGCCTCCTGTTCCGGCTGGCCACCCACGGGCAGGGGCCGCGGCTGCGCGTGGCGGTCGAGTCGGAAGACCTCGGGACGGCCCCGCAATTCAACGTGATCGCGGAGCTCAAGGGACGGGAGCTGCCCAACGAGTACGTGATGCTGTCGGCGCACTACGATTCCTGGCACGCGGCGACCGGTGCCACGGACAACGGGACGGGCACGATCATGATGCTCGAGGCGATGCGACTGCTGCATACGGCGTACCCCGCGCCCCGCCGCACCATTCTGGTGGGGCACTGGGGGGGCGAGGAGGTGGGGCTCGTCGGGTCGCGCGCCTTCGCGGAGGATCACCCCGAGGTGCTCGAGGGGCTGCAGGCGCTGTTCAACCAGGACAACGGCACCTGGCGGGTCGAGCTGATCGAGGCGTCCGGATTCGCGCGCGCGGGGGGCAACATCGCGCGCTGGGTCGGCCTCGTGCCGCGGGCGATCGCCGCGAACATCCGGCTGGTTTTCCCCGGGACGCAGGAGAACATGGGGAGCGACCACGCCTCGTTCCTCTGCCGGGGTGTGCCCGCGTTCCGCCTGCAATCCGCCTACGACGAGTACCGGCAGTACACGTGGCACACCAACCGTGACACGTACGACAAGATCGTGTTCGACGACCTGCGGAACAACGCGACCCTGGCGGCGATGCTGGCGTACGCGGCCTCGGAAGACCCGGAGCGCGTTCCGCGCGATCGCGCCGTCCTCCCGCCCGATCCCCGGACCGGGGCGCCGCGCGACTGGGTGCGGTGCGGCATGGCAAGACGAACTCCGTGACGCGGCCCGGCGCGCCCAACCGGGCGCGCCGGCGCGAAGGCCGCCACGTCCTCTAGAATCCGGGGACGAAGCCGACCTGCCAGATCCACCGGCCGTTCGGTCCGTGCTGGAACGGCCGGGCCAGGTCGATCTCGACGATCATGAAGCCCAACACGTTGATCCGCGCCGCCGCGCCGACGCTGTACACGGGCTTGCGGTCGCCGCCCAGGAAGAACGCCTTGTCATTCCCGGTAGATCCCGGCCGGTGATCGCCCCACCAGGCCAGGCCGGCATCGGCGAACAGGGCCATCTCGATCGGGAAGAACCCATAGTAGCCCGATCCGACTCCGAGCGCCCCGAGCAGGGGGAACCGCAGCTCGAGGTTCGCCATCGCGATCCGGCTGCCCAGGAGCTGGCTGAAGGCCGGGCACGGATCGGTGCCCTGCGGGACGCAGTCGCTGGCCTGGAACGAGCCGTCGCTGTAGCCGCGCACCATGCCCGGGTAGCCGATGAACAGCGACTGCAGCACCGTGTCCACGGCGGCCCCTCCGTAGCGGCCGTAGTGCAGCACCCGAGCGGCGATCGTGAACGGGCGCACGGGGATCACGTAGCGCCGGTAGTCAGCGAGCAACGTGTAGAAGTTGAGCGAGCCCAGGGAGGGCGACACCTCGAACCGGAACCGCTGGCCGAGGATCGGCGACGTGGCGCCGAACAGGGACTGGTCGTACACGAACGCCGCGCTCGCGGTCCCGAGCGTGATCGCGGGGTACGGGTGCGTCGTTTCGGTGGAGTCGAAGAGCTTGTTGCCCGCGGGATCGGTCACGACGATCCGATTCTCCTGGTCGAACCGGATGTCGCGCCCGCCGGCCGACAACTCGAGCCGCATCGCCCGGTTGAAGGGGTAGGATACGATGCCCGAGAGCTCCCGGTTGGTCTGCCGGAACTTGAGGATCTGATCGACGTACGCGGGCTGGCCGTTGTAGGTGCCGATACCCTGGTACGTCTGGCCGTACAGGTATGGCACCTGCTGGGCGAACACGCCCCAGTTGAGGCGTCGCTGCAGGTTGGCGTAGCCGAGCAGCGCCGTGATGTCCTTGTAGCCGCCGTTGACTTGCAGCGCCGTCGTCAGGTTGCGATTCCCCAGCATATCGCTCCAGTAGAGCGCGGCGCCCGCGCCGACGTACGTCCCGAACTGGCTGGAGGCGACCAGCAGCTGCGGCTGAGAGATGTAGTCCAGGCCCAGCCCCGCCCTGTACCGCTTGGACGCGAACTCCGCGGTGTCGGGCAGGCCGGTCCGCATGTCCGCCAGCACGTCCCCGAGCTGGTTCCCGATGGGCTCGAGCGGCGGGAGGCGATCGGCCTGCAGCGCGAAGGCCGGGGCGACCTCCCGGCCCGCGAGCACCTGGGCGTCTTCCACGCGGTACATCCCGTAGCTGTCGTGCTGGTACACGCTGATCACCGCCCGGTCCGCGCGCGGAGCCATGCTGAACGCCGGACTCGTCGGGGTGATGCCCGAGACGCCCGTGTAGAGATTCGTGACCTGATAGATGGTGCTGTCCGACAGGCGCTCGCGGTACAGATCGGGAATGCCGCTGTGGTCGGAAATGAAATACACACTCTGGCCGTCCGGCGACCATTGCGGATTGATCTGCTTGCCCGTGGCGAAGCCGGAAACCGGCTGCATCGCTCCGCTCGCCACGTCCATCACCACGATCTGGTAGTTGCCGTACTGCAGATCGTCGAGCTGCGTCGTGAAGCGGTCGGACGCGAACGCCAGGCGCGTCCCGTCAGGAGACCAGGCCGGCTGGAGGTCGCCGAACGGGTCGTTCGTGAGCCGCCGCATCTGATGCGTCTCGAGGTCGTAGAGAAACAGATCGGACAGCCCGCCCGCGAGGGCGGAGAACGCGAGGTAGCGACCGTCCGGCGACCAGGCGGGGCTGTAGATCTCGCCGAGCTGCGGGAACGCGATGTCCGGCTCGCGCCGGCCGGTCGCGACGTCGATCAGCGTGAGGATGGGGTGACCCTCACTCACGCCCGCGAGCGCGAACCGCGTGCCGTCAGGGCTCCAGGTGCCGGCGGAGTTGATGAACTGCAGGCTCTCGAAATGGGGGTCGACCGCGGTGTGCGTGAGCTTCCGCACGATCCGGCCGGTCTCGACGTCGCCCACGTAGACGTCCACCGAGAACAGGTCGCGCGTGGAGATGAACGCGACCTGCCGCCCGTCGGGACTGAGCACCGGGGCCACGTTCATCACGTCGCGCTGGGCGAAGATCGGCTGACCGTACTCCGTCGCCGGGCGCGTGACCGGGATCAGTGAGTCGTACGCGGCGTGCAGCGCGGCGTGCCACTGCTCGCTCAGTTCCTTGAGGTCGGCCCCGAGCATGCGGGAAATCGCGAGCTCCGGGTCGCTGGCCCGCCCGGCGACCTTCAGCAGCCGGCCGACGACCTCGTCCCCGTACCGGCCCGCGAGGTAGGCCCACAACGCCTGCCCGTAGCGGTAGGGGAACCACCGGTAGGAGTCGCCCAGCTGGGCGATCGTGGGCAGCTTCTGCCGGGTCTGGTCCCGCATCCACATCGCCGTATTGGGGTCGACCGGACCGATCGAGAGGTACTCGGCCATGCCTTCGATGAACCACAACGGCAGGCGCAGGGCCCCCGGGAGGCCCCCCGTCTGCACCGAGCGTCCCTGGCCGGTGATATCGTACTGGAAGGCGTGCACCAGCTCGTGACCGATCACGTGGTCGGTGTCCTTGAGCCCGCCCGCGAACGGCAGCACGATGCGCCGCTTGAGGACTTCGGTCACGCCCCCGGTTGCCTCGCCCAGCTCGCCGGAGAGCGCGTTGGTCTGCTCGAACGCGGGGTGGTCGGCGTACATGATGAGCGGCTGCCGGCTTCCCAGCTCGTGACCCAGGATCCGCGACAGCCGTGAGTACCAGCGCTCAGCCATCCGGCCCGCGAGCAGCGCGGCTTCCCGCTCCTCGGGGTAGTAGTACACGTCGAAATGCTCGGTCTGCAGGACCTGGAACTTGAACGACTCGTACTGCACCTTGTTGCGCCCGAAATACTGGGCGGCGGCGGGAGGCCCGCTCAGGGCAAGGGCGAGCAGCGCGAGCCCGAAACCCGGCAACAGGGTCGAGCGCGAGGCGTGGTGTCGCATGCGAAAGACCAGTCTCTGTACGTGAAGGGCGATCGACATTGGTTTGCCTCCAGTTCCTACCGCGCGCGGCGACCGGGAGTTCCCGGAGGCGAACCGGTGGGGCTGGGGTGCGGGGAAGGTAAGACTCCGGAGTGACGGGCGGGAGCGGTGGCACGTTTCGTCTCACCGGCTGCAACCTCGGATCGAGGAGCGGGCGCGATGGGAATGGCGGGAAGCGGAGTCCGGCGAGGCGAAGTGATCGCGACGGCGCGCCAGGCGGTCGCCTCGCTTCAACGGGTGGGGAGCGCGCGCCGGGCGGCAGGCATGCGGCGCTACTTCAAGCGTGACGAGGCGGTGGCGTTCTTTGGCGTGGCGACGCCGGCGCTGCGCCGGATCGCCGCCGCCGTCGCGCAGGCGCACCGCGGCGCGTGGGACGCGCGGGCCGCCGTCACCTTCTGCGACGCCATGCTCCGCCACCCGGAGCTCGAGGCGAAGAGCGTGGGGCTGCTGGTGCTCGGCCGCTGGCGGCGGAGCTACCCGCGCGGTCTGGTCCGTACGGCGCGGGCGTGGCTCGCGGCGGAGCGTTGTGCCACCTGGGCGGCTGTGGACCTGCTGGCGCCGGAGGTGCTGCAGCCCCTGGTCGAGCAATTCCCCGACTTGGCGGCGACGATCGCCACGTGGACGTCGGCCCGGAGCCTGTGGGTCCGGCGCGCCGCGGCCGTGACGTTCGTCCGGTTCGCCCGCCACGGACGCCACCTCGGGCTGGCCTACGACGTGGCCGACCGGCTGCTCGCTGACGAGCATGACCTGATCCACAAGGCCACCGGCTGGCTGCTGCGGGAGGCCGGCAAGACGGACGCCCGGCGTCTGGAGCGGTTCCTGCGGGCGCGGGGGCCCCGGGTCCCGCGTACCGCGCTCCGCTACGCCATTGAGCGGTTTCCGCCGGACCGGCGACGGGCCCTGTTGCGGGAGACCTGGTGAGCGACGCGTTCGTTCCCGCGTGGTGGCTGCCCGGTCGGCACGCCCAGACGGTGGGCGCCCGCGCGACCCGACCCCGCGGGGGCGTGCGGCTGACCCGGGAGCGCCTCACCACGCCCGACAGCGACTTCCTCGATCTCGACTGGGCGGAGACCGCGGCGGGCCCGCTCGGCGACGCACCGCTCGCGGTGGTGCTCCACGGCCTGGAAGGGTCCGCCCAGTCCGGCTATGCGCTCGAAACGTACCGCCAGCTTGCCAGGCTAGGGGTCGCGGCTGTCGGCCTCAACTTCCGGTCCTGCAGCGGCGAGCTCAACCGCGCGCCGCGCCTGTATCACTCGGGGGAAACCGGAGACCTGCGGTTCGTCATTGGCGTGCTGGCACGGCGGTTTCCCGGTCGCCCCTTGGCGGCCGTGGGGTTTTCCCTGGGCGGTAACGTGCTGCTGAAGTACCTCGGAGAAGAGGGGCAGAGCGGGCAGGCGCAGCAGGGGCGCGGGGCGCTCGTGGCCGCGGCGGCGGTGTCCGTGCCGTACGACCTTGCGGCCGGGGCCGCCTGCACCGAGCGTGGGGTCGCCCGAGCATACGTGTGGCGGCTGCTGCGCTCGCTGCGGCGGAAGCTGCGGGCGCGGGCGGACACGCTTGGCAACCGCATGGACCTTGGCCGCGCGCTCGCGGCCCGGACATTCCGGGAGTTCGACGATGCCGCCACGGCGCCGCTCCACGGGTTCGCGGGCGCGGACGACTATTACCGCCGCTCGAGCTCCGCCGGGTTCCTCGGTGCCATCCGCGTCCCCACGCGGCTGATCCACGCCGTCGACGACCCGTTCCTTCCCGGCACGGCGGTCCCCCGCGAGGTGGCGGCGCGGAACGCTGCGCTCGATCCACAGTTCACCGAGCGGGGTGGTCACGTCGGTTTTGTCTCCGGGCCACCTTGGCGTCGGGTCTACTGGGCGGAGCGTATGGCGGCCGAGCACGTGGCCGGGGTGGCGGGCGGCCCGCGGGATGGCGGGGCGGTTACATTGTAGCGCACTCTCACTTCGGAGCTTTCTCATGGCGGTGACGTCGAAAGTGAATGCCGTGTGGCACGGCAAGCTCAAGGATGGTCGCGGGGAGTTCACCGCGGGCTCGGGGGCCTTCAAGGGCGCATTCACCTTTGCCACGCGGTTCGAAGGGAAACCGGGCACCAACCCGGAGGAGCTGCTTGCCGCGGCCCACGCGGCGTGTTTCAGCATGGCGTTGTCGGGCGGACTCGAGAAGGCCGGGACCCCCGCGACGCGCATCGCGACCGTCGCGCAGTGCACGATGGACATGGTGGGCGGCGTGGCGACGGTGACGAAGATGCGGCTCGAGGTGCGGGGCGCCGTTGCCGGCCTCGATCAGGCGCAGTTCACCAAGGCTGCGGAGGACGCCAAGCTGAACTGCCCGGTCTCGCGGGCGCTCAAGGGGATTCCCACCGTGGAGCTCGTGGCGACGCTGGAGCGGTGACGGAGTACCCGATTCCGCTCCGCATCCATCGCGCGGATGATGCGGTGACGATCACCTGGACGGAGGGCCACGTCGGGCGCTACCCGGCGCGAGACCTCCGCCTGGCGTGCCCATGCGCCGTGTGTGTCGAAGAGCTGACCGGACGCCCGCTGCTGCTCCCCGACGGCGTGCCACCGGACATCCGGCCGCTCGCCGTGTCGCTGGTCGGCGGTTACGCCATCCGGATCGACTGGAGTGACGGACACAACACGGGCCTGTACACCTACGATCATCTGCTGCGTCTGTGCCCGTGCGAGCGCTGCAGGGGACAGGCCGGGGACGCTACGGCGCGACCACTCTGACCTGGCTCCACGGCTCCTGGTGGTGCCGGTTGTGCGCCTCCACGGCGGTCACGGCGGCGCGCACGCCCGCCAGCACGCTCCTGGCGAATTCGTCGGGGAGGGCAGGGGTGCCGGGCGGCAGCATCACGGAGGCCACGAAGTCGTTGAGGAAGCACTGGCGCGAGGTGGGGCTCCCGCTCGAAGTCGCCAGCATCCGGTCGTGCCGGATCTCTACGTCCACGCGCACGGCCGTGCGATAGCGGAACACGCGGGCCACCACATCGCCGTGCCCGATGCCGTCGGGGAACCGGATCGGGACCGACAGGGTGCGCACCTCACCGTCCAGGGTGAAGGACGGTTCGGTCGGACCCAGCTGCCGCAGCAGGTCGGTCACCGGCGTCACGAGCCGGTCCAGCGTCTCGTCGAGCCGCCGGATCAGGTCTGGCCGGTTGTCCGTCGTGCACCGTGTCATGGTCGTTCCCAGCTGAAGTATAAGCGGCCTGCACCCGACCATGCTTGCCGCGTACCCCATGGCCGCATCCCGGCCGTAAGGGAACTGGTAAGGCCCCTTCAGAAACTACGGGCGCGGGCTACCGCCTCGACTGCCATCGCCGTACCTTCCGACCGGCGCAACCGACTACCAGACGGTCGAATACAACCACCTACGATCATCCATGCGAGACAGGTTCGGCCGCCCGCTGGGCAGCCTGCGCATTTCGGTCACTGATCGGTGCAATCTCCGGTGCGCGTACTGCATGCCGGAGGACTCCTATGTCTGGTTACCCCGCGAGTCCATCCTGAGTTTCGAGGAGATCGAGCGGCTGGCGGCGGTGTTCGTGCGCCTCGGCGTCGGCAAGCTGCGGCTCACCGGGGGCGAGCCGCTGCTGCGACGCGATCTACCCGACCTCGTGGCGCGCCTGGCCCGGATCGAGGGCGTCGGCGACCTCGCGCTCACGACCAACGCCGTGCTGCTGGCCCAGCTCGCGGGTGCGCTGCGCCAGGCCGGCCTCCGGCGCCTCACGGTGAGCCTCGACACGCTCCGGCCGGACCGCTACCGGGAGATGATGCGCGCCGACCGGCTGGGCGACGCACTCGCCGGGATCGCGGCCGCCGAGCGGGCGGGGTTCACCGCCCTCAAGATCAACGCCGTGATCGTGCGGGGCGTGAACGACGACGAGCTGCTCGATCTGCTCGAGTTCGGGCGCGCGCGGCAGGCGGAAGTGCGGTTCATTGAGTACATGGACGTGGGGGGCGCCACGCGGTGGTCGCCCGAGCGGGTCGTGTCGCGCCGCGAGATGCTGGAACGGATCGGCGCGCGCCACGGCGCCGCGCAGCCCGCGCCGGAGCGCGACCCGCGGGCGCCGGCCGAGCGGTTCGTCCTGCCCGATGGCACGGCGTTCGGGATCATCGCGTCGACCACCGAGCCGTTCTGTCGCACGTGCGACCGGAGCCGGATCACGGCCGACGGCATGTGGCTCCTCTGCCTGTACGCGGGCGGCGGCGTGAGCCTCAAGGACCTGGTGCGCCAGGGCGCGAGCGATGACGCGATCGCCGAGGTGATCCGGCGCGCCTGGATCGATCGGGCCGACCGCGGGGCCGAGGAGCGCGCCGGGGCGGCCGATCGCCAGGCGCTGTACCGTATCGAGCCGTTGCGTGCCGATCCACACAAGGAAATGCACACGAGGGGCGGATGAGGAGGAGCGCGGGACTGGTGGTGGGGGCGGGGCTCCTTGCCGCCTGCGCCCACAAGCCGCCGCCGGACTTCGCGCCCGACCCCGGTCTGGTGGCGCGGATCGAGGCGATCCGGATCGAAGCGCCGGCCACGGCCTGTCCGGGTCAGGTGATCGAGGTCTCCTACGTCGCGGTGCTGGACGACGGCGCCGAGGTCCCGTTCGCCACGCGCTTCGACGAGAAGCACCCCCCGCCGCTGCACGTCACGTTCCTCACCCGCTACAGCCCCAGCGCGCGCGCCTTGGAGAACGGCAACTGGGACACGGCGGACGACCCGCTGCTCAGCGCGCTCGACGGGTTCCGCCTGCGGGCGATCCTGCGCGCGAAGCCGAGCGCCATCGCGGAAGTCGCGGTCGCCCCGGAGTACGGGTGTCTCCCCCACGCATTCGGCTTTGAGGGCGAGGCGGGAGGGCGGGGTGGGTCGGGGGGCGCGGGGCCGGATGTCACGGTGCGCCTGGCGCTCGCCGAGTCGCCGTTCGTGCGGCGTCTCGTCGTGGCCGAGATCACGGTGGCGGCGGCGCCGCCATTCCACCTGTTGGCGGACGCCGACGTCGTGCCGCCCGCCGACTGGCTGGTGGTGGCGGCGCGCGGCGGTCGCGGCGGGAGAGGGACGGACGGATCGACGGGGACGAAGGGCCTCGTGGGCCAGCCGGGGTGCCCGGGCGCGCCCGGGGGAGCGGGCGGCGCGGGTGGGAGCGGCGGCGGCGGTGGTGCGGGTGGACCGGGCGGTCACGTGACGGTGATCGTCGCCGACACCGATCCGTTTCTCGCGGGGCTGGTGGACGCGCGGAGCGAGGGCGGGTCGGGTGGAGACGGGGGTCGGGCGGGGAAGGGGGGCGTGGGTGGTGACGGTGGCGCGGCGCAGGGAGACCCGCGGCGGTGCGGCGCGGGACCGCGTGGCGCCAACGGGCCTGATGGGCGTCCCGGTCCCGAGGGGCCGCGGGGCGAGCGGGGTCAGCGCCCACAGGTCATCACGGTCCCGGCGGCGAGCGTATTCGGCAGCCGGGTGCGGCCCGAGTTGGATGCTCTACTGACATACCATCAAGGAGACGACCGGTGAACGGAGCGGTCTCGACGACAGGCGCGACACGGAGCGCACAACCATGAACATTGCCGTTCTCAAGGAGACACGGCCGGGCGAGCGCCGCGTGGCGCTGGTCCCGGAGTCGTGCAAGAAGCTGATCCAGGCGGGCTACACGATCGCCGTCGAGGCGGGGGCGGGCGCATCCGCGTTCTACTCCGATGAGGCGTACCGCGAGGTGGGCGTCACGATCGCGACCGATCCGGCCGCGATGGTGGCCTCGGCGGACTTCGTCGTCAAGGTCAACCCGCCGACCATCGGCGGGGCCGGCGGCCGCAACGAGGTCGAGTGGATGAAGCCCGGCGCGTATCTGCTGGGCTCGCTCATGCCGTTGCGGCACCTCGACGTGGTGCGCGCCCTCGCGGCGCGCAAGGTGAGCGCGTTCTCGACGGACGCGATCCCCCGCACGACCCGGGCACAATCGATGGACACGCTCTCGGCGATGAACAACATCATCGGCTACAAGGGCGTGCTGATCGCGGCGGCGGAGCTGAACAAGTACTTCCCGATGCTGATGACGGCCGCGGGCATGGTGTTCCCGGCCAAGGTGTTCGTGGTGGGCGCCGCGGTCGCCGGCCTGCAGGCTATCGCGACCGCCAAGCGACTGGGCGCGAACGTGATGGCCACGGACGTGCGACCCGAGGTGAAGGAGCAGATCGAGAGCGTCGGCGCCAAGTATGTCGGCATCGAGCTCAAGGAGAGCGCGTCGGCGGGCGGCGGCTACGCCAAGGAGTTGTCCGAGGAGGACAAGGCGCGGCAGCGCGAGCTCTTGGCCGAGCAGTGTGCCGCGTCGGACGTCGTGCTCACGACCGCGCTGATCGGCGGCGTGTTCGCGCCGCGGCTCATCACCGCCGCCATGGTGCGGAAGATGAAGCCGGGCTCGGTGATCGTGGATCTCGCGGCCGACGGCGGCGGGAACTGCGAGCTGTCCAAGCCGGGCGAGACCATCGAGGTGCAGGGGGTCAAGATCGTGGCGCCGCTCAACATCCCGGCCACGATGCCGACCCACGCGAGCCTGCTGTTCTCGCGCAACCTCCTGGCGTTCTTCCAGGCGTTCACCAAGGACAAGGTGTTCCAGTTCGATCTCAATGACGATATCCAGCAGGGCTCGCTCATCACCCACGACGGCCAGGTGGTGCACGCGCGCACCAAGCAGGCCCTGCAGGCGAAAGGAGAGGCGTGAGGATGTCGCGTAGACTGATCCAACGGTTGGGCGCGCCGCTGCTCGTGGCCGCGCTCGGCCTGGGGGTGGCCGTCCGGGCGGCGGCGCAAGTACCGCCCCAGGAGGCGAGCCGATCGCCCGCCGCGGCGGAGAGCATCGCCGTCCCGACGGCCGACAGGAACCTGGCCGGTCAGGGTGAGGCGGGGCGGCTCCAGGAGGCGGCGTCGCCGGCTGGAGCGCACGAAGTCCCGCAGACGGATCTCTGGCCCCTGTTGTTCGTGTTCGTGCTGGCCTCGTTCATCGGGCTGGGCATCATCCGCCGGGTATCGCGGCTGCTGCACACGCCGCTCATGTCCATCACCAACGCGATCTCGGCCATCGCGGTGGTCGGATCGATCATCGTGGCCGGGTCGGAATACCCGACCAAGATCCGGATCCTCGGCGCGATCGCCCTGTTCGCGTCGATGACGAATATCGTGAGCGGGTTCCTGATCACCGACCGGATGCTCAAGATGTTCAAGACGGAGCCGCGCAAGGGTGAAGGGGGCAAGCCATGACCTCCTCCTTCGTGCAGGCCTCCTACCTGATCGCGACTGTGCTGTTCGTCTTCTCGCTGCACTGGATGAACGACCCGAAGACCGCGCGGCGGGGCGTGTTCGCGGGCGTCACGGCGATGCTCATCGCCGTGCTGTCGACGTGGGCCGAGCCGGTGGTCGTGCATCATCTCTGGGTCGTGATTCCCATTCTGGTCGGCATCGCGGTCGGCTGGCCGCTCGCGCTGGTGCCGCTCACGGCAGTGCCGCAGCGAACGGCGCTGTCGCACGCGTTCGGCGGCCTCGCCGCCGGCCTGGTGGGGACCGCCAAGTACTACCTGTGGTACGGCGAGGGCCCGGAGAACCTGACGCAGTTCCGGATGATCGCGATCATCGCCGAGATCATTCTGGGCTACCTGACCTTTACGGGCAGCCTGATGGCGGCGGGCAAGCTCCAGGAAATCAAGTGGATTCCGCAGCGCCCGGTGACGTATCGCGGCCAGAACCTGGTGAACATCGGGGCGCTGCTCGCCGCGGTCGCCATCGGGGTCTGGCTCGTGCTCAACCCCGGCGACTCCATGGCGCCGAAGATCTTTCCGGTGATCATCGGGATCGCGCTCTTGTTCGGCGTGATGCTGATCATCCCGATCGGCGGCGCGGACATGCCGACGGTGATCGCGATCCTGAACGCGTACGCCGGCCTCTCCGCCGTGGCCATGGGCTTCGTGCTGGACAACAAGCTGCTGATCACGGCGGGCGCGCTGGACGGCTCGAGCGGCCTGATCCTGTCCATCATCATGTGCAAGGCGATGAACCGCTCCTTCACCAACGTGCTGTTCGGCGCCTTCGGGCAGGTGCAGCCGGCCAAGGCGAGCGGCGAGGAGAAGGTCTACAAGCCCGAAACGGTGGAAGGCGCCGCGCAGATCATGGAGCAGGCGAGCCTGGTGGTCATCATCCCCGGCTACGGGATGGCCGTCGCGCAGGCGCAGCACAAGGTCCGGGAGCTGTACGAGCAACTGAAGAAGCGCGGCATCACGGTGAAGTTCGCGATTCACCCGGTGGCCGGCCGCATGCCGGGGCACATGAACGTGCTGCTGGCGGAGGCGGACATCCCGTACACCGATCTCATCGAGATGGACGAGATCAACCCGGACATGCCGCAGTGCGACGTGGCCCTGGTGGTGGGGGCGAACGACGTGGTGAACCCCGCCGCGCGCTACGACAAGGGATGCCCGATCTACGGCATGCCGATCATCGCCGCGGACAAGGCCCGCACCGTGTTCGCGATCAAGCGGTCCAAGAACCCGGGCTTCGCCGGGATCGACAACGAGCTCTATTTTTCGGAGAAGACCTGGATGCTCTTCGGCGACGCGAAACACGTGATCGGAGAGCTGGTGAAGCACCTCTCGCCTGGCGGGATGCACTGAGCTGAGGAGAGGGATAGAAGGGGAGAGGGGCAGGGATGGAGGATCATCTCTGCCCCTCTGCGTTTCTCAGCCTTGGTGCCTTACTCCTCCGCCGGGGGCTTTCGGCTGCGCTTGCGGGTGGTCCGCCGCCGCTTTTCGTCGAGCCGGCGCTGCATCGAGGCCGCCGTCGGCTTGGTGGGAATGCGGCGCTTCCGCGGTCGCAGCGCCCCGGCCACGAGGGCCTCGAGCCGCTCACGCGCCGCCTCGCGGTTCCGGAGCTGGCTCCTGTGCTCGTCCGCCACGACGCGGAGACGGCCGCGGCGGTCGAGCCTCGACGCCAGGCGCTCGAGCAGGAACGCGCGCTGTTCCTCCGTGAGATTCGGGCTCGCTGCCACGTCCCACACGACCTCGACCCGGGTGGAGGCCTTGTTGACGTGCTGCCCGCCGGGTCCACCGGCCCGGGTGGCGCGGATTTCGAGCTCGTGCTCGGGGATGGCGAACGTCACAGGTGGTCGGGAGTGAAACGTGAAACGGGGTGGAGCGCCGTTTCACGTTTCACTTCTCACGTTTCCCTATTTCGCCAGGTGCCTCAGCACGTATGGCAAGATCCCGCCGTGCCGGTAATACTCCACTTCCACCGGCGTATCCAGCCGCACCGTCACGTCGAACTCGCTGACCTTGCCGCCGTCGGCCTCGGCGCGAACCCGCACGCGGCCGCCGGGCTTGAGCCCCCGCGCGATGCCGGTGAGCGTGAATCGTTCGCGGCCCATCAGTCCGTAGTCCGCGGCGGTCTTCCCCTGCGCGAGCTGCAGCGGCAACACGCCCATCCCGATCAGGTTGCCGCGGTGGATCCGCTCATAGCTCTGGGCGATCACGGCCTTGACGCCGAGCAGGGCGGTGCCCTTGGCGGCCCAGTCCCGCGAGCTGCCGGTGCCGTACTCGACGCCGGCGAGCACGACGAGCGGCGTGCCTTCGGCCTGGTAGCGCATGGCCGCCTCGTAGATGCTGGTCACCTCGCCCGAGGGGACGTGCACCGTCCAGTTGCCCTCCTTCCCGTCCGCCAGCCGGTTCTTGATGCGGATGTTGCCGAACGTACCGCGCATCATCACCTCGTGATGCCCGCGGCGCGCCCCGAACGTGTTGAAGTCCACCGGCTTCACGCCCCGCTCGATCAGCCAGCGTCCGGCCGGGCCGTCCTTGGGAATGGCGCCGGCGGGGGAGATGTGGTCGGTCGTGACCGAGTCGCCGAGCCACGCGAGCACTCGGGCGCGCTCGATGTCCGTGAGCGGAGCGGGTACGGGACGCAGGCCCGCGAAGAACGGCGGGTTGGCGACGTAGGTCGAGCCGGCGTCCCAGGCGAACCGGCCGCCCGCGGCGCTCGGCACGGGAAGCGCCTTCCACGCCGGAGTGCCCTCGAACACGGAGGCATACTGCTCGGTGAACATCCGCGGCGTCAGTGCCGCCGTCATGGTGTCCGCGATCTCCTTCGCGCTTGGCCAGACGTCCTTCAGGAACACCGGCTTGCCGGCGGCATCGTCGCCCAGCGGCTCGTTGATCAGGTCCACGTCCACGCGACCGGCCAAGGCATAGGCCACGACCAGCATCGGCGAGCCGAGGTAGTTGGCCCGGACGAGCGGGTGGATCCTGGCCTCGAAGTTCCGGTTGCCCGACAGCACCGCAGCCACGATCAATTCATGCTCGCTCACGGCCCGGGAGATCGGATCGGCGAGCGGTCCGCTGTTGCCGATGCAGGTGGTGCAGCCGTAGCCCACGACGTGGAACCCCAGCGCCTCGAGATCGCCCATGAGTCCGGCTGCCTTGAGGTAGTCGGTCACCACGCGCGAGCCCGGGGCCAGGCTCGTTTTCACCCACGGCCGGCGGTGCAGTCCGCGCTGGACCGCGTTCCGCGCCAGCAGGCCCGCGCCGATCATGACCGACGGGTTGGAGGTGTTGGTGCAGCTGGTGATCGCCGCGATCACTACCGAGCCGTCCTGCAGCGCAAAGCGCTTCCCCTCGAGCTCCACGTCGGCGTGGGGCGCCGCCGGGGGCGAGCCCCCGGGGGCCGTGGCGCGCGCGGCCCTCGCCGGGATCAGGCCGGGGAGCGCCTGGCGAAACGCGGGCTTCATGCCCGCAAGCGACACGCGGTCCTGAGGGCGACGCGGTCCGGCGAGCGACGGCTCGACGGTCCCGAGGTCCAGCGTCAACACGCTCGAGTACTCGGGATCGGCCGTAGCCTCCGTATGAAACAGGTGCTGCTCCCTGCAGTAGCGCTCGACCCGAGTCACCAGGTCCGCCGGCCGACCGGTGCGCTCGAGGTAGCGCAGCGTCTCCTGATCCACCGGGAAGAAGCCCATCGTGGCGCCGTACTCCGGGGCCATGTTCGCCAGGGTCGCCCGGTCGGCGAGCCCGAGCGCCCCGAGACCCGGGCCGAAGAACTCGACGAACTTGTCCACCACGCCATGCTTGCGGAGCATCTGGGTAGCCACGAGCACCAGGTCGGTGGCCGTCGTCCCGGTGGGCAGCCGGCCGGAGAGGCGCATGCCCACCACCTCGGGCAGCTGCATGAAGTAGGGCTGGCCGAGCATGACGGCTTCGGCCTCGATCCCGCCGACTCCCCAGCCCATGACGCCGAGGCCGTTGATCATCGTCGTATGGGAATCGGTGCCGACCAGGGTATCGGGGAACGCCACGAGGCCTCCGTCGCGCCGCTCGAGCCGCACGACGCTGGCGAGGTACTCCAGGTTCACCTGGTGGACGATGCCGGTTCCCGGCGGCACGACGCTGAAGTTGTCGAACGCCTGCTGCGCCCAGCGGAGCAGGGCGTATCGCTCGCCGTTGCGTTCCATCTCGCGCTCGACGTTGAGCTCGAACGCCCGCGCCGTGCCGAAGAAGTCCACTTGCACCGAGTGATCGATGACGAGGTCGGTGCGCACCAGCGGGTTGATCTTCTTCGGGTTGCCACCCATCGTGACCATGGCGTCTCGCATGGCGGCGAGGTCCACCACGCAGGGGACGCCGGTGAAGTCCTGGAGCACGACGCGGCCCGGCATGAACGGCACCTCCTGGCCGTGCGCCGGCTTCGGCCGCCATGCGGCGATCGCCCGGACATGATCCTCGGTCACGACGCCGTTGCCGCAGTGGCGCAGCACGTTCTCGAGGAGGACGCGAATGGAAAACGGCAGGCGGTCGAGCTGCACGAGCCCGGCACGGGCCAGCGCGTCGAGACGGAAGACGGTGGCGGAGCCTTCGGGGAACGCGAGCTGTGCGCGGGAGGCAAAGGGATTGGTCGTCATGCCGGGAAAAATAACCAGGGGTCCGGGTCGCCGTTTCGCCGGTCCGCCACATGATCTATTTTTCCGACGCCCAGAACCGGATCGCGTCCCCAATGCCCGAAGCCGCTAATCGCGCCGTCTCGCTCGACGACCTCTGCGTCAACGCCATTCGCGTCCTGGCGATGGACGCGGTGCAGGCCGCGAACTCGGGGCATCCCGGTACGCCGATGGGTCTGGCGCCGCTGGCCTACGTGCTCTGGACCCGGCACCTGCGCCACAATCCCGCCGACCCGCGGTGGCTGGGGCGTGACCGCTTCGTGCTGTCGGCGGGCCACGCGTCGATGCTGCTCTACAGCCTGCTCTACCTCACGGGCTACGCGGTGACCCTGGACGACCTGCGGGCGTTCCGCCAATGGAAGAGCCTGACCCCGGGGCACCCCGAGTTCGGGCATACGCCCGGGGTGGAGACCACGACCGGCCCGCTCGGCCAGGGCCTGGCGAATGCCGTGGGGATGGCGATCGCGGAAGCGCATCTCGGCGCGCTGTTCAACCGGCCCGGCGAAGACGTGATCAACCACCGGACCTATTTCGTCGCCAGCGACGGCGATCTGATGGAAGGGATCTCGCACGAGGCCGCCTCGCTCGCCGGCCACCTGAAGCTGGGCAAGCTGGTTGGCTTCTACGACGACAACCACATCACGATCGAGGGCGGCACGAGCCTGGCATGCTCGGACGACGCCGCGTCCCGGTTCGAGGCGTACGGCTGGCACGTGCTGCGCGTGCCGGATGGGAACGACCTGGCGGCGCTCGACCAGGCCATCGTGGCGGCCAGGGCGGAAGCCGAGCGGCCGTCTCTCGTCATCGTCACGACCCACATCGCGTTCGGCAGCCCGAACAAGCAGGATACGGCCGAGGCGCACGGCTCGCCGCTGGGTGCGGAGGAGGTGCGCCTGACGAAAGAAGCTCTCGGCTGGCCGTCGGCGGAGCCGTTCTTCGTGCCGGTGGAGGCCCTCACGGAGTGGCGCAAGGCGGCGGAGCGGGGCCAGGCCCTGCAGCTGGTCTGGGAGCAGCGGTACGCGACGTACCGCCAGGCCTACCCGGAGCTGGCGGCCGAGCTGGAGCGACGCCTCGCCGGTCGCCTGCCGGAAGGCTGGGCGGCTGCGCTCCCTACCTTTGCTCCCGACGGCGGCGCGCTGGCGACGCGGGTCGCGTCCGGTCGCGTGCTCCAGGCGGTGGCGCCCCTCATCGCGGAACTGATCGGCGGCTCGGCGGACCTGGCGCCGTCCACGAACACCCTGCTCAAGGGCTCGGGAGACTTCACCGCGGCCAACCGCACGGCGCGCAATCTCCGGTTCGGGATCCGGGAGCACGCGATGGGCGGCATCCTCAACGGCATGTCGCTGCATGGTGGCCTGATCCCGTTCGGCGCCACGTTCCTGATCTTCTCGGACTACATGCGCCCGAGCATCCGGCTGGCCGCCATGATGGGCCGGCATGTGATCTACGTGTTCACCCACGACTCGATCGGCCTGGGGGAAGATGGCCCGACCCACCAGCCGGTCGAAATGCTCGCGGCGCTGCGCGCGGTTCCCGGCCTGGTCGTGGTCCGGCCGGCCGACGCGAACGAAACGGTGTATGCCTGGCGTGCCGCGCTCGAGCGCCGGGACGGCCCGGTGGCGCTCGTGCTGACGCGGCAGGGGCTTCCCGTGCTGGACCGCGCGGCGCTCGGGTCGGCGGAGGGTGTGCTGCAGGGGGGCTACGTCCTGGCCGACGCGACGCGTCCCAAGGCCATCATCATGGCGAGCGGCTCGGAGGTGGAGATCGCGCTCGACGCGCAGCGCCGGCTCGCGGCCGACGGGGTGGCCGCGCGGGTGGTGAGCATGCCGTCCCTCGAGCTGTTCGCGGCACAGCCACAGGCGTACCGCGATCGGGTGCTGCCCCCCGCCCTTACGGCACGGGTCGCCGTCGAGGCGGCCCATCCGCAGCCCTGGTACCGCTGGGTGGGGGAGGGCGACGTCGTCGGCCTCGATCACTTCGGTGCCTCGGCCCCCTACAAGCGACTGTACGAGGAGTTCGGCCTGACCGGTGCCGTCGTGGCCGAGCGCGTGCGCGCGTTGCTGGGATGATGGGCGCGGGACAGCCCGGCGAGCGCGTGCAGCGCCGCATCGCACGGCTGGCGGGCGAGAACGTCGCGCCGCGCATCTGGCGCCGCGACGTATCCGTGTGGTCGCCCGATCCGGCCACGCCGGAGCTGGCCGATCGGCTGGGGTGGCTCGAGCTGCCGCGCACGATGCAGCGGCACGTGACGGTCGTGACGGAGTTCGCGGAGACGGCGCGGCGACGCTTTGCGCGGGTGGTGTTGTGCGGCATGGGCGGCTCGAGCCTCGCTCCCGAGGTGCTGGGGCGGACGTTCGGACGACGGGAGGGCTACCCGGAGCTCCACCTGCTCGACAGCACGCACCCCGCAGCGGTGCGCGGGGCGGTCCCCCCTGGAACGCTGGACACGACGCTGTTCCTCATCGCTTCGAAGTCGGGCACGACCCTCGAGACGGCGAGCTTCGACCGCTACTTCTGGGAGTTGGCCGGCGGGCGGGGCGAGCAGTTCGTGGCGATCACCGATCCCGAGACCGTGCTCGCCAAGGGTGCGGTCGCGCGGGGGTTTCGCCACGTCTTCCTGAACCCGCCGGACCTCGGTGGCCGGTTCTCCGCGCTCTCGCTGTTTGGGCTCGTTCCGGCGGCGCTGATCGGGCTCGACATCGAGCGCGTGCTGGCGGGCGCGCGGGAGGCGGAGGCGGCCCTGCACGCTCCCGGCGCGGAGAACCCGGGAATCGCCCTTGGTGTCCTGATGGCGGAAGGGGCGCTGGCGGGCCGTGACAAGTGCACGCTCCTGACGGACAGGTCGCTGGCCGCGCTCGGTCTCTGGGTCGAGCAGCTGGTGGCCGAGAGCACCGGCAAGGCGGGCCGCGGCGTGCTGCCCGTGGTTGGTGAGCGCGCGCCGGATCTCTCCGGAGCGGAGCCCGACCGGGTGTTCGTGACCCGCACGCTTGGAGGCGAACCCGATCCCGCGCTGGCGGCCCTGCGCGGGCGGGCGACGGCCGCGGGTGCGCCGGTCGATGCCGCCGTCCTGCCGTCGGCGTACGGCATCGGCGGGGAATTCCTGCGGTGGGAATTCGCGACGGCCGTCGCGGGGGCCGTGTTGCAGGTGAACCCGTTCGATCAGCCCAACGTGGCGGAGAGTAAGGCCAACACGAACCGGGTGCTCGGTGCGGGCACGCCAGCCGCCGCCCCCGACGACACGGCGGCGATCGGCCGGTGGCTTCGCGGCGTGCGGGCGGGCGACTATGTGGCGATCATGGCCTATCTTCCACCCTCGCCCGCCGCGGACGCGCAGCTCGCCGAGCTGCGCCGGGCCCTGGAACGGCGGTTGCACGTCGCGGTCACGGCGGGGTATGGGCCGCGGTTTCTCCATTCCACCGGCCAGTACCACAAGGGTGGGCCGCCACGGGGTCACTTCCTGCAGGTGGTGGATCGCCCCGAAGTGGAAACCGCGATCCCGGGCGCGTCGTACGACTTCGGGCGACTGATCGCCGCGCAGGCGGACGGTGACCGGGAGGCGTTGCGGGCCCGCGGGCGACCGACGCTTCGCGTGGATGAGTGGGACAGACTGCGGCAGGAGGTGGGGGCGTGAGCGATCCGGCGCGGGCGGCGAAACGCCAGGCGGCCAACGAGGCGGTCTCGCTCATCGAATCCGGCATGGTCGTCGGGCTCGGGTCGGGCTCGACGGCGGCGCTGGCGCTCGAGGAGCTGGCCCGGCGGCTCGGCGCCGGTGAGCTGCGCGACATCGTGGGGATCCCCACCTCCAACGCCACCCACCAGCAGGCGGTGCTGCTCGGCGTCCCGCTCGGGACGCTGGAGGACCACCCGGTCGTGGACCTCACGATCGACGGCGCGGACGAGGTCGATCCCGACGGCGAGCTCATCAAGGGGATGGGCGGTGCCCTGTTGCGGGAGAAGATCGTGGCGAGTGCGTCGCGCCGGCTCGTCATTGTTGTGGATGAGACCAAGCTCGTGCCCCGCCTCGGTACGCGGTCGCCGCTCCCGGTCGAGGTCGTGGCCTTCGGTGCCGGCAGCCAGCTCGGCGCCCTGCGGGCGCTCGGCGCCGACCCCATCATCCGCCGGGGTCCCGATGGGCTGCCGTACCGGACGGACGAGGGTCACCTGCTCATCGAGTGCCGCTTCGTCGACGGGATCTCGAGTCCCGCGACGGTCGCGCGGGTCCTGCGGGCGCGCCCTGGGGTCGTGGAGACGGGTCTGTTCCTGGGGATGCACCCCACGGTGATCGTGGGGAAGACCGACGGGTGAGCACGCGCGAGCTCCCTGGCTAGTGCGCGCCATCGGCCCGATCCTCGGCGTGCTGCTGGCGATCCTGTTCGCGCGGCTTGGGGTGTGGCAGCTCGACCGACTGCACCAGCGCCGGGCCCACAACGCGCTGCTGGCGCAGCGCATGGCGGAGCCCCCGCTCGATCTCACGAGCGAGGCGATGACGGCCGGCGTGCGGCTCGACTCGCTGCAGTACCGGCGGGTCCGCGCCGGCGGCGCGTTCGATTTCAGCCGGGAGCTCATCGACGGGGAGAAATCGTATCGCGGCGCTCCCGGCGTCCACCTGCTCACCCCACTCCGCCGCGCCGACGGAAGCGCGATCCTGGTCGATCGTGGCTGGGCGTTCGCGGCGGATGCCCGGTCCGTCGATCAGGCGGCGCTGGCGGAGGCCGAGAGCACGGTCGTCGAGGGCGTCCTCGTGGTCCCCGCCGGACGGCGCGCCATCCGGCCGGACACGCTGCGGCTGGGATATCGGCTCTTCTCGCTGGTGCTGCGCCGCACGGCCGCACCCGACTCTCTGCCGGCCGGCCTGGCCATCCCGGAGCTCCCGGCGCTCGACGAGGGACCGCACCTGTCGTACGCCGTCCAGTGGTTTTCGTTCGCCGTGATCGCGCTCGTGGGCGGTGCGATTCTCGGGTGGCGCCGCGGCAAGTCGGGTCCGTCCTCGCGCGCGTAGCTGCGAGGGTGAAGCACCGCAGAGATCGCAGAGATGCCCGCCGCACCGACCGCGGACGCGTCTCTGGTACTCGTTGTTGCCTACCGGGTGACAGACGCTGTATGCACCATAGTCTCTGCGGTCTCTGCGTACTCAGCGGTCGAAACGCGTTCGGGCACTTGCCGGGGAGACTGACCCCTGAGAACGCGGGAGCCCCACTCCACGCCGGAACACGCCGCGCCTTATTGACAACCCCCCGCCGCCACTCCAATCTCGCCTCGTCCTCTTCCCCAGGGCGTGCTGCGCATGACCAGCCGACGTGATTTCGTTCGATCGCTCATGGCCGCGGGTGGCAGTGCGGCACTGGTTCCTTCCCTCCGGAACGACGGCGTCGAGCGGGTGCTCGCGGCCGTCGCCCCCGTCGCGCACCGCTCCGCCCAGGACGTGGCGGCCGACGAGGACTTCTGGATCCAGATCCAGCAGGCGTTCACGCTGGACCGCACCCTGATCAACCTGAACAACGGTGGAGTAAGCCCCAGCCCGCGCGTGGTGCTCGATGCGATGCGGCGCTACCTCGAGCTGTCGAACCAGGCGCCGGTGTACCACATGTGGCGGCTGCTCGAGCCGGAGGTCGAGAGCGTGCGCCGGCAGCTCGCGACCGAGTTCGGCTGCGATCCGGAGGAGCTCGCCATCACGCGCAACGCCAGCGAGTCGCTCGAGAACGTCCAGCTCGGTCTCCCGCTGGAGCGCGGTGATGAGGTCCTCACGACGGACCAGGACTACGGCCGGATGCTCACGACGTGGGAGCAGCGGGCGCGCCGGGAGGGCATCGTGGTCCGCCAGCTGCCGTTCCAGACGCCGCCGCCGAGCCCGCGGGCGCTGGTGGATCTGTTCGCCAACGCCGTGGGGCCGCGCACCCGGGTGATCCACTTCTGCCACGTGGTGAACATCACGGGGCAGATCTTCCCGGTGCGCGACATCTGCCGCATGGCGCGCGCCCGCGGCATCCGCACCATCGTCGACGGCGCGCATGCCTTCGCCCAGTTCCCGTTCACGCATGCCGACCTCGAGTGCGATTACTACGGCACGTCGCTCCACAAGTGGCTGCTCGCGCCGATCGGCACGGGGTTCCTGTTCGCGCGTCGCGAGCTGATCAAGGAGGTGTGGCCCCTGATGGCGGCGCCGCCCTCCATGGACGAGAACATCCGGAAGTTCGAGGAAATCGGGACGCACCCGGCCGCGACGCACAACGCGATTGCCGAGGCCCTGGCGTTTCACCGGGCGATCGGCGTCGAGCGGAAGGCCGCGCGGCTGCGCTATCTCCGCGAGCGGTGGATGCGCCCGCTGGCGAAGCTGTCCCGGGTGCAGCTGCACTCGAGCTTCGACGTCACGCAGTCCGGGGTCGCCAACGTCGGCATCGAGGGCGTCGATCCGGGCAAGCTCACCGCACATCTCTGGAACACCAGGCGGATCATCGTCACCCCGATCGGCCATCCGGCGTGCACCGGCATCCGGGTCACCCCGAACGTGTACACGATGGTGGGGGAGGTCGATCAGTTCACGGCGGCGATGGCGGAAGTGGTCAACCAGGGACTGCCTGCCTAGGGCCAGGAAGATGAGAGGGGCAGAGGGGCAGAGGGAAGCTCATCTCTGCCCCTCTCCCCCTCCTATCTGATCCTCAGGCCGCCAGGTCCGCCAGTCCCGCCTTCCCGACGGCGCCCACCACGGTCTTCACCAGCGCGCCGTGCTCGAACCGACCGAAGAACGGGATCGAGCGAATGCCGTAGCGGGCGCTCACGCCCGGGCTGCGATCCGTGTCGATCTTGACGACCAGCAGCTTCCCCGCCTTTTCCTGGGCGATCTCGTCGAGGGCCGGCGCCATCGTGCGGCAGGGGCCGCACCAGTCGGCATAGAAGTCCACCAGCACGGGGATCTCCGCTTTCAGCACCGTTGCGTCGAATTGGGCCTCGTCGACCTTGATCGGCCGGTCCAGCAGAAACGGCCTGCCGCATTCCGCGCATTTCGGGCCCTGATCGATCTTCTCGGCAATGACCTTGTTGAGGGTGCCGCAGAACTGACAGGGGACGGTGACGGCGGGCATGCGGACTCCGGGAAAGCGCGGGTGACAGCGCAAGGGGGCAAGGGGAAGATACGATGGCGTTGCTGCACCGTGAAGGCTTCTTCAGCTTCGCGGGCGTGCCTTGATTCTCCTCGCCCGCGGGCGCAGACTCACGCTGCCACACCGACCGGAGGACTCCATGCCGAAGGCCAAGTACAAGGAACATGCGATCGGCGAGCACGCGCTGCGGCCCGAGAGCCTGATGATGGGGTATGGGTACGATCCGATGCTCTCCGAAGGCGCGCTCAAGTGCCCGATCTTCCAGACATCCACGTTCGTCTTCCCGACCGCCGAGGCCGGCAAGCACTTCTTCGAGCTGGCCTACGGGCTGCGCGAGCAGGGACCCGGCGAGGAGACGGGACTGATCTACTCCCGTCTCAACAACCCGGACCTCGAGATCCTGGAAGACCGGCTCGGCCTGTGGGACGGTGCCGAGGCCTGCGCCGTGTTCGAGAGCGGGATGGCGGCCATCGCCACGAGCCTGCTCGCGTACCTGCGCCCGGGCGACGTGGTCGTCCACAGCGAGCCGCTGTACGGCGGCACCGAGCACTTCCTCACCACGATCCTCCCGCAGTTTGCCATCACGCCGGTCGGGTTCCCGGCCGGGCAACCGATCGCGGCGATCGCGGCGGGCGTGCGCGAGCGAGTCGGCGGACGACGCATGCCCGTGCTGTACATGGAGACGCCGGCCAATCCGACCAACGCGATGGTGGACATCCAGGACGCGGTCGCGTTCGCGCGCACGTTCGGGCGGGAGGGCCTGAAGCCCGTGGTCATGGTGGACAATACGTTCCTCGGGCCGCTGTGGCAGCATCCCCTCAAGCACGGCGCGGACATCGTGCTCTACTCGGCGACCAAGTTCATCGGGGGGCACAGCGACGTGATCGCCGGGGCGGCGCTGGGCACCGCGGACGCGATGGGACCGATCCGGGCGCTGCGGACGTTCATCGGGACGATGGCCGGGCCGTGGACCGGCTGGCTCCTGATGCGGAGCCTCGAGACACTCAAGATGCGCATGACCGCCCAGATGAAGAACGCCCGCTACGTGGCGGACTTCCTGACCGAGCATTCCAAGGTGCGGGCGGTACACTACCTCGGGCTGCTGCGCGAGGACCATCCGGAGTACGGAGTATACCGCAAGCAGTGCGCCGGCCCCGGCTCGCTCATCGCCTTCGAGGTAGACGGGGGCGAAGCCGCGGCGTTCCGCTTCCTGAACGCGCTCAAGCTGGTGCGGCTGGCCGTGAGCCTCGGCGGGACGGAGTCCCTGGCCGAGCACCCGGCGAGCATGACGCATTCGGACATCCCGCCCGAGGACCAGGCGCGGATGGGAATCACGCCGGGTCTGGTGCGCATTTCGGTCGGCATCGAGCACTTCGAGGACACTATCGCGGATCTCGAGCAGGCACTGGAAGCGGTGTGAGACCGCCGGTCCAGACCGCTGGGGCGAGGGGGGCGGCGGGGAGAGGGGCAGGGGGGAGCAAAGCAAAGCGCCGCGGGTGTGAGCCCGCGGCGCTCGTGCATCCGGCGGAAAGCGTTATCGCACGTGCATGCGCGCGGCTGCCGGCGCGGTGTACGTGATATCCAGGGTCATCTTGATCGCCGGGAGGCTCGTGCCCTCCACCGCCGCCTGCGCGTAGGTCTGCTCGCTGGTGTTGATCGCGTCGAACGCGAAGTTCGCGTTCAACGAGCCCACGATGACGTTGCAGTCGTACGTGAAGCCCGACCCGCTCGCCGAGCAGTCCGTGCCCGAGCCGGTGAAGCTCGACCCGGTGACCGCCGCCGTACCGGTCGTGCCGGTGTAGGTCGTCCCGGCGGCGTCGTACAGCGCGAAGACGTCGCCGCTCTCGACCGTGCCCGACACCGACGTGGGAAGGCCTGCCACGTCGCCGAAGCCGCCCACGAGCACCAGCTCGTCGATCGTGTTGGTGGACGTGTTGATCCCGTTCCAGCCCACCACGCCGTAGAACCAGCCGCTCGTGGGGCTCTGGCCCGTGACCGTCTCCGTGAACTCGATGGCGATTCCCACCGCGCCTTCGTACGCCGTGGCCGCGGACCGCGACACGGCCATGCGGATGGCCTTGTCAAACGCCTCGCTCCGGGCGGCATTGGCCGCGACGGCGCTGAGCGAGCCGACCTCACCCACCTGCTGGACCACGATCGCCGCCAGCCCGCCGAACTCCGTCGAGCTGAGGGCGGTGACGAGCGTCTGCTTCTCCTGTGCGGTCAGTGTGGTCCCGTTGGGGCCGGTGCTGTCGCCGCACGCCGCGACCGCGGCGACCAGTACAACCGTACTCAGTTTCCGAAGCATCTGCATGTACTCCTCCCGCTGTGGAATAATGAGACTGACATGGCGCGGGTCGACTGGGAGATCCGCGCCGTGGTAACCAGACTCTGGATGTAGCCGTCTCGGGTGACGGGGGGTACGAAAGCGGCCCCGCCTCGCGGCCGGGGCCCTATCGCCCGCGAATCTGGCGGTTTCCGGCGCCCGAGTCAAGAGGAATCCGGAATCTCAGGGATTCACAATGACGGTACGAATCCCTTCGAGCGTCAGCGTAATGAAGCCCGGAATGGCGGCCGTGACGACGGTCGAGCCCTGGCTCAACTTCTTGAACGCGACCCCGCCCGCCGCCACCGTCGTGGGTGAGTAGTACTGGCCGGGCTGGATCTGGACCGTGACGCCGGCACCCCGCTGCGTGGCCGTGACGAGCTCGCCGACCGCCGCGGCGCCGCTGCTGAGCGCCACCGTGACGGCCGTCCCGCCCGCCCGCACCGCCTGCCCCTCCAGGAGGTACTGGTTGCTGGCGTACGGAATGCCAAGCTCGGTGTAGAACGCCACGCTGTCGGGTGGCTGGCCGAGGCTCACGGACCCGGGCAGGCCGTAGAAGCCGACCGCGGGCTGGACCACGTTGAGCGGTGCGGTGCCATCCGTGAAGCCGGAAGCCCGGGCCGTGGTCGTCACCGTCCCGGTCTGGCCCTCCACGCCCTGCACGTAGTAGTCAATCGAGGTCTGGCCATTGGGGACGAAGATCACGATCGAGTCGGTCCCCGGCGTGGTGTCGTTCGGTGCCACGCGCGCGACCGACGGCGCGCTGCTCTTCACGATGACGTTGACGCCGCCGTGATTCGCCGCTCCGAGATAGCCGTACGCGCTCCGTTGGAGCCCGCTGCCCACCGTCCATTCATAGACGCTGATGCCGGGGGCTGTCACGGTCACCGAGCGGTTGTAGTAGGACGTCAGGTCGAAGCCCGGAATGCTCCCGGCAATGGTGGTCGTCCCTGCGGTCAGTGGATCGAACGCCACGCCGCCGGCCGTCACTCCGTACGGTGACTGAGAGCTGCCGGTCGGGATCTGGACGGTTACCGTGTCACCCGTACCCGCGGTGGTGATCAGCCGGCCGACGCCACGGGTGCTGTGCGTCAGCGTGACCGTGAGCGGTTGGCCGCCGGCCCGGACGGGCTGGGCGTTGACGTAGCCGCCGGAGCCGTAGCCCACGTACGCGAAGAACGGCGTGCTGTCGGACAGCGTCGTGGTGGTGGACGGAATCGGATAGAGATCGAACGCCGGCCGGCGGATGGTGGTGGTCGCCGCCCCCGACGTGAACCCCGGCGCGCGCGCCGTCACCGGGACGCCGGCCACCCCCGTGTCCGCCACCCCCTCCAGCGCCTGGAGGTTGAAGTAGAAGTACTGCGTCCCGTTCGGCACGTCCACGAACATCGAGTCGCCGCCCACGGTGCTCTGGTCCGGCGCCACGAGCAGCATGCTCGGGTCGGCGCTCTTGATCCAGACCCGCACGCCGCCGTGATTCGCCGCGGCGAGATAGCCATACGTGTTCGACGGGAACTGCAGCCCCGCGCCCAGCGTGTTCGCGTAGAGCGTGATGTTGGGAGCCGTCACGGTCACGGAGCGGTTGTAGTAGGACGTCAGGTCGAAGCCCGGGATGCTGCCGCCGATGCTCGTGACGCCGCCGTTGTCCGGATCGTAGGCCACCCCGCCGGTGGCGACCGTGCCCGGGGACTGGGACGACCCCACCGGGATCTGCACGGTCAGCGTGTCCCCGCGCTGCCCCCCGCTCTTCACCAGGTCGCCCACGCTGGCCGAGTCGTTGACCAGCGTGACCGTGAGCGGTTGGCCGCCGGCCCGGACGGGCTGGGCGTTGACGTAGCCGCCGGAGCCGTAGCCCACGTACGCGAAGAACGGCGTGCTGTCGGACAGCGTCGTGGTGGTGGACGGAAGCGGATAGAGATCGAACGCCGGCCGGCGGATGGTGGTGGTCGCCGCCCCCGACGTGAACCCCGGGGCGCGCGCCGTCACTTGGACGCCGGCCACCCCCGTGTCCGCCACCCCCTCCAGCGCCTGGAGGTTGAAGTAGAAGTACTGCGTCCCGTTCGGCACGTCCACGAACATCGAGTCGCCGCCCACGGTGCTCTGGTCCGGCGCCACGAGCAGCATGCTCGGGTCGGCGCTCTTGATCCAGACCCGCACGCCGCCGTGATTCGCCGCGGCGAGATAGCCATACGTGTTCGACGGGAACTGCAGCCCCGCGCCCAGCGTGTTCGCGTAGAGCGTGATGTTGGGAGCCGTCACGGTCACGGAGCGGTTGTAGTAGGACGTCAGGTCGAAGCCCGGGATGCTGCCGCCGATGCTCGTGACGCCGCCGTTGTCCGGATCGTAGGCCACCCCGCCGGTGGCGACCGTGCCCGGGGACTGGGACGACCCCACCGGGATCTGCACGGTCAGCGTGTCCCCGCGCTGCCCCCCGCTCTTCACCAGGTCGCCCACGCTGGCCGAGTCGTTGACCAGCGTGACCGTGAGCGGTTGGCCGCCGGCCCGGACGGGCTGGGCGTTGACGTAGCCGCCGGAGCCGTAGCCCACGTACGCGAAGAACGGCGTGCTGTCGGACAGCGTCGTGGTGGTGGACGGAAGCGGATAGAGATCGAACGCCGGCCGGCGGATGGTGGTGGTCGCCGCCCCCGACGTGAACCCCGGCGCGCGCGCCGTCACTTGGACGCCGGCCACCCCCGTGTCCGCCACCCCCTCCAGCGCCTGGAGGTTGAAGTAGAAGTACTGCGTCCCGTTCGGTACGTCCACGAACATCGAGTCGCCGCCCACGGTGCTCTGGTCCGGCGCCACGAGCAGCATGCTCGGGTCGGCGCTCTTGATCCAGACCCGCACGCCGCCGTGATTCGCCGCGGCGAGATAGCCGTACGTGTTTGACGGGAACTGCAGCCCCGCGCCCAGCGTGTTCGCGTAGAGCGTGATCCCGGGCGGCGGGTTGACGACGACGTACACCGAGTCGGGGTCGATGCCCGTCGCCTGGGCCACCACGTATGTGTTGCACGGCGTGGTGGCGGTTCCGCCGTACGAGACGACGAACGCCTGGCTGACGAGCCCGGTCGGGATGGAGATGGGCGACGTTGCGGCGACGCACTCCGCATTGCGGGGCGTCAGCGTCACTTGCACGCCCGCCCCCGGTGCCGCCACCGGCAGGCCGCTGCTTTCCAGCCGCACGGTCAGCGTGTCGAGCAGCGTGGCGAAGATCGTGATGCTCCCCTCGACGATGTTCAGATTGGCGCGCGTCGCTGCGGTCGTCTGGTCAATGCCGAAGTCCGCCGTGGAGCCTGTGAGGGTCGCGGTGCCGGGTGCCACGCCCGTGAGCATGGCGTTGGCCGTCTGTTGGCCCTGGGGGATCGTGACCGTCGGCGTCTGGACCCCCACCGCGGCCGGGTTGTCGCTCACGAGTGTCACGACCACCCCTCCCGAGGGTGCGGGCGTCGAGATCTGGAGCGGGAGCGAGGCCGTGCCGCCATACGGCACGTTGAGCACCGTCGGCATGCTGAGAACCTGGACGGTCACGAGGACGGGGAGCCGCGCCCGCCGCGTAGCCGGTCGCCGTGGCCCGGACGGTCGTCGTTCCCGACGCGAGCCCGTAGAGCCTGGTCTGGGTCGTGGTGCCGTTCTGCGCGATGAACAGGTCGGTGGTGTCGAGCCCCACCACCGCCGGGTTGTCCACGGAGAAGTTGACGACCACGCCGCTGGCGCCGGCTGGCGCCGTGAGGGTCACGTTGAGTTGAGCACTGTCGCTCAGCCGAATGCGGTCGGTGCCGGCAAGCGCCAGCAGCACGGTGGGACTCGGGAACACCGCGGTCGCCGTGAACACCGCCGGGGTGATGCCCGTCGCCGTGGCGGTCGCGGTCTGCGTGATGGCGTTCGTACCCAGCACCCAGCCGGTCTGCGCCCGCCCCGACGCGTCGGTGGAGCCCGTCGTGGGCGAAACCGTGCCGTTGATGCTGGCCCACGTCACGGCAACGGATGGCACCGGATTGCCGGCGGAGTCCCGCACCTCGACGACGAGCGGCTGCGGGAGCGCCGTGCCGGCGTCCGCCGACTGGTTGTTCCCCGACACGACCACGACGGTGTCCGGCGCGCCGACGGTGCCGGTCGCCTGGAACACGACGTCCGGAAGCCCCGAGAGGGACGCGGTCAGCGTGTTGACGCCCGGGGCGCCAAGGGTCCAGCTCCCCACGGTCGCGACCCCGGAGGTATTGCTGACGGCCGCGGCCCCCGTGACCGCGCCCCCGCCGGCGGTGACCGCGAACGCCACCGTGACGCCGCTGATCACGGCGCCGCTCGTGTCCCGCAGCAGCACCGCCGGCGTGATCGGCACCGCGGTGTGCGCGAGCGCCGTCTGGCCGTCCCCGGCGCTCAGCGTCATCTGCGTCACGCCGCCCGGCCCGGTCCCCAGAGCGAGGAACTGGACCGGCGTGAGGCCGCTCACCGCGGCCGTGAGGGCGTTGAGCCCGACTGCGGGGCCGAGGGTCCAGCTCGCGGCCGCGGCGAATCCGCTCGCATCGGTGGTCGGCGTGGCGCCCGTGACGGTGCCGGCCCCCTGGGTGACCGCAAAGGTCACGACGATGCCGGGGACCGGGTTGCCCAGGGCATCGGTGACGCGCACCCGCGGCGCCGTGGTGACCGCCGTGCCGACCAACGCGCTCTGGTTGTTCCCCGCCGAGATGACGATCGCACCGGGTCCCGTCGCGGTCGAGGTCGCGCTGAACACGGCCGAATCCGTCGGCAGGGCCGGCGTGCTGGCCGTCACGGTCTGGTTGCCGACGACGTTCCCGAGGGTCCATGTCACGCCGGCGCGCCCGTTCACGTCGGTGAGCGCCGAGTCGGCGGACACGGCTCCGCCACCCAGCGAAACCACGAACCTCACCCACAGATTCGCGACGCCAACGCCGTCGCTCGCGCGCACGCGCGCCACGATCCGGTTGGGCAGCAGCCCGCCGGCCGGTCCGGTCTGCCCCGAGCCCGAGTCCGCGACGATGGTCGCCGGTGGCAGGAGAACGCTCAGCGGCACGGTGTCTGCCGGGCCCGTGAGCAGCTCGGCCACGATCCGCGCCGTGCCGCGCGTGATCCCCACGACGAGGCCGGAGTCCGGGAAGGGCATGGCGGCGATCGTGGGATCGAGCGAGCGCCAGGCGACCGGCGTGCCGGGGATCGGTCCCTCGGCGCTGTCGTAGGCCGTGGCGACCAGCCGGGCGGAGTCTCCGGCGAACAGGGGCCCGCCTGGCGCGCCGATCGTGACGAACGCGGCGTCGGCCCCAACGCCGCTGTAAACGAACGTCACCGTGACGGGCGTCGCGTCGCCGCCGGTCGACGGGTGCACCTCGATCGGGCCCGCCCGGAACGCCGTGTCGCCGGTCGGCGTCACCAGGGCGATGCTGAGCATGAATGTTTCCCCCGGATCGAGCAGCATCACGGTGAGCGAGAGATCGATCGAATCCTGCCCGGCCGGGAAGTCGATGACCGTGTCCCTGGCCAGCTCGCCGCCGGGCACGCGGGTGAGGATGAACCGCCCCTTGGAGAGCGGGACGATCCCGGCCACGTCGCTGGCGAAGCCCGGTGCCAGGTCGAACCGCACGGGGACCGGCGGGCGCGGCCCCTGCTCGGTGCAGCTCAGCAACAGGATCCCCGCCAGGACGGTGGGGATCAGCGGTAGCAGGGGCGTTGCCGGACTGCGGGACATGTGGTTTCGCCTTGAGGCCGGGCGCCACGGGAGCAAAGAAAGTGCCGCCCCCTGACGGGGGCGGCAAGAGGGTGATGGGAGGCGGTGTTGCTTCCGCGCTACGGTCGCCAGCTGGGCTGAATGTCCTGGACCAGATTGGGGCCTGCGGCGCCACGCCCGATCAGGACGCGATCGGTGAAGTACGTGGCCGCCGTCGTGGTCCGCGGCAGCCGGTAGATCAGGACGTTGCTGTAGGGGGCGTCGAACCCCGTGATCACGATCTCCTGCCCGTCCGGCGACCAGTCGAAGCCGAGGATGGACGTCTGGAAGTCGCATACGTCCTCCGCGGTGACCTGGTGCGGATTCGAGCCGTCGGCGTTCATCAGCCACGCGTCGAACGAGCAGCTGACATCCCGCCAGAACAGGATCTCGCTCCCGTCGGGGGAGTACAGCGGCGCGTCGTCGTAGCCCGAGCCGTCGGTGAGGGCCACCAGGCCGGTGCCGTCGCGGTTGATGCGATAGATCCGCCAGCTGTACTGCGGGTCGTAGGCGGCGAAGACGAGATGTTGCCCGTCGGGTGACCAATCGAGCCAATCGCCCGCCACGGTGAGCGGCCCGGTGCCCGCGTCCATCACGGCGGGCGACAGCGGTGCCGGGGCGGTCCACCCCGTCCCGGTGAACGTCGTGACGAAGATGCGGCTCGAGTTCAGGGCGCCCACGGAATCGCGCACCACCGCGATCCGGTCGGGATTGGTCGGATCCCACCCGAACGCCGGCATCCCGTAGGGGCGGGTCTGCCGGCTGATGTCGGTGAGCACGACCCTGCCGGTGCCGTTGCCGCGCCCCGCGAGCGCGCTGATCGCGCCGGTCGCGTCGTTGATCACGCAGACGTCCCATTGCGAGTACGACGCCGACGTGCTGCCGCACGCGAAGGCCAGATGCACACCGTCGGGACTCCAGCGGGGGTAGCGCACGCTGACGTCAGACACGACGCTCGCCGTCTGGAGTCCATCGGGGCTCACCACTTCCAGCCCGATGATCCCGCTCGCCGCCGATTCGAGTCCGAACGCGACGCGCGAGCGATCGGGGGCCCAGCGGGGATTGACCCACTGGTACCCGCCGAGGCTCGTGGCGTAGATCCGGGCGCGGCCGGACCCGTCGCGGTTGACGCGGAAGACGCCGGTGGACAGGCCGCCGGCGGAATCGCCGGCGAAGACGATCGCGGAGGCCGCGACCCTGACCGACACCGTGTCGGCCGGCCCGGTGAGCAGCTCCGCCACGATGCGGGCGGTGCCCGCCGCGCCGCCGACGACGGTGCCGGCCTCCGGAGCGGGCACGGTGGCCACGGTCGGGTCGAGAGAGCGCCACCCGATCGGCGTGCCCGGGATGATGCCTCCCGCGCTGTCGAGCGCGTCCGCCTGCAGCGTGAGCGACTGGCCGATCGCGAGCGTGAGCACCGGCGAGGTGATCGTCACCAGCTCCGCGTTCGCCCCGACGCCCGTGTACACGAACGTCACGGGCACGACGGGAGGCGTTCCGCCGGTACCCGCTTGCACTGCGACCGGACCTGCGCGGAAGGCGGTGTCGCCCTGCGGCGTGATCAGCGCGATCCTGAGAAGGAACGTGTTCGCCGAGCCCAGGACCGAGACGCTGAGCCGGAGGTCCACGGAGTCCTGGCCCGCGGCGAGCGTCACCACCGTGTCCTTCGCGACCTCCCCACCCGGGACACGGGTGAGGACCATCCGTGCCCGCGCCAGCGGGACGATGCCGGCCAGCGCGGCGCTCGCGAACGATGGCTGCACCACGAGCATGCCCGCGGCGGGTTGCGGAGGGCCCGTGCGGTCGGTGCAGGCGCTGCCAATTGCGGCGGCCGCGAGCGCGGCCCCGGCGAGAGCAAGGATCAGACGTCGCATGGTGTCACTGCCCCTGTGTGCCAGAGGACGGCGGAGCGGGAAGCTGGACGCATCACGCTCAAAGTCTCGCCAAGCGCCTCGAAGAGCAAGGACCGGGCCTGCCGGGTCCCGATCACGCCGCCCGGCGCTGCGGCCGGGGGACTGCCGCGCCCGCGCGACGGTGTGGTGGGCCGGCCGGCGGACCGGGGCACCATCCGGCGGTCGGTCCCGGGCGGCCGGCGGCTAGTGCGCGACGCCCTTTGTCTCGAGCCAGCGGAACTCACCGGCCAGCGCCCGCAGGGCCGTGCGGTAGACCACCGCGTCGTCGTTGTCGAACAATGCGGCAAAATGTCCGGCGACGCGCCGCCGCGCCAGCCGGCAGAAGACGTCCGCGAGGTCGCACGCGGTTTCCGCGTGCGCGCGCTCTTCGGCCGACTTGCTGGTGCGGAACGACTGCGCCTTGACGCAGGCGGCCGCCATGGCGAACAGCTCCGCGCCGATGTCCACGAGGCGGCCCAGCACGGCCTGTTTCTTCTCGAGTCGCGGCCCGAACCGCACGATCGCGTGGAGCAGGGCGCGCGCGAGCCGGCGGGAGGCGCGATTCAGGAACCGGATATGGCGCGCCAGCTTGCCGAATTCGGCGTACCGCGGCCACCGTCCCCAGCCGAGCCACCGGGCGGGGTACCACCAGCCGTAGTACAGGGTGGCCCGCACGCCCGCCGCCAGCTTGGCCCCGAGCGATGCGCTCGGGTCGGCGATCGCCCCGCCGATCTTGAGGTGCGAGTCGAGCGCCTCCCGGGCGATGAACAGCCGCATGATCTCGCTCGATCCCTCGAACAGCGTGTTGATGCGGAAGTCGCGCATCATCCGCTCGACGGGCACCGGCTCCTCGCCCCGCTGGGCCAGGGACCACTCCGTCTCGTAGCCGCGGCCGCCGCGGACCTGCAGGGTCTCGTCCACGATGTGCCAGCCCTGCTCGGTATTCCACATCTTCCCGATCGCGGCTTCGAGGCGGATGTCGTAACCGCGGTCGTTCATCAGGGTGGCGAGCTCGGCCAGGGCATCCATGGCGAACGTGGTGGCCGCGATGCGGCCGATCTTCTGCGCCACCGCGTCGTGCTTGCCGACCGGCGCACCCCACTGGACGCGCTCCGCGCCCCAGCGGCGCACGATGTCCATCGAGCGCTTCCCCGCCGCCGCGGCGATAGACGGGATGGTGAGGCGGCCCGTGTTCAGCGTCACGAGCGCCAGCTTGAGGCCCTTCCCCACGCCGAGCAGCACGTTCTCCGTCGGGACCCGCACGTTGGTGAAGCGCAGCAGCGCGTTCTCGATCCCGTTGAGTCCCATGAAGTGGCAGCGGTGCAGGACCTCGACGCCCGGCCAGGCGCTCTCGACGATGAACGCGGTGATCTTGTTGTCGGGGGTCCGGGCCATCACCACCATGATGGCGGCGATCGTGCCGTTGGTGCACCACAGCTTCTCGCCGTTCAGCACGTAGTGGGTGCCGTCCGGCGCGAGGTCCGCGGTGGCGCGCATGCGCGCCGGGTCGCTGCCGACCTCGGGCTCGGTGAGGGCGAAGGCGCTGATCTCGCCCCGGGCGAGCCGCGGGAAATACCGCTGCTTCTGCTCCGGGGTGCCGAACAGCTTGAGCGGCTGGGGCACGCCGATGGACTGGTGGGCCGACAGCAGCGTCGCGACCGACCCGTCCACGCTGCCGACGATCGACATGGCCCGGTTGTAGACGAGCTGTGAGAAGCCGAGGCCGCCGTACTCGCGCGGGATCTTGATGCCGAATGCGCCGAGTGCCTTGAGCCCGTCGACGACGTCGCGCGGAATCTGCCGGTTCCGGTCGATGGCGATCGAGTCGACCTTCTCCTTCATGAACCGCTCGAGCTCGGCCAGCCAGGGGCCGGCGCGCTCCATCTCGGAGGGATCGGGTTGTGGGTAGGGGTGGATCAGGTCGAGCAGGAGGCGGCCGTTGAACAGCTCGCGCACGAAGCTCGGCCGAGCCCATTCGCGTTCCCGCGCCGCCTCGGCGACCGCACGGGATTCCTGTGCGCTCACGCCATGGGGGTCCGCCGGTGTCCCGCCCGGCGTCTGGGGAGCCATCGCCGTCATGGTAGCGATCCTTTAGTCTTGGCACACGGGAGGATTGCAGCGTGCATCATCGACGCTCCGTCGCAATATAACATTCACCCATGGCCCGAACGCCGCGCCCGTTGCGCGGCGGGGGTGGTCGTGGCAAGATTGGGCGCGTGACCAGCACCCCACAACCCGTCCCGTTGTATCCATCGCGGTCCGCCGCGGGCGCCGTGCTGGGTCGCCTCGTGTATCAGCGCTGCACGCCACCGGTGATGCTGTTGGGGGTGACGCCGGCGGGCGTCGAAATCGCCGCGAGCGCCGCCAAAGGCACGGCGTCGGTGTTCGACGTGATCGTCGGGGCGCATGTCCGCGTCGAGGGCCATGGGATCATCGGGGCGGTGGCGGAAGATGCCGATGCCGTGATCGATCAGTTCTTCGAGCCGCGGTTCGAGCTGCTCGACGCGCTCAACGAAGCGATCGATCGGGCGCGTCGCGCGGTCAAGGCGGAGCGCCTGCTGTTCCGCGGCCAGCGTCAGATGCGCGCGCTGGGAGACCAGACGGTCGTGGTGATCGACGGGCACGTGACCTCGCCGTGGAAGCTGCTGGCGGCCGCGCACACCGTGCGACAGCTCGGCGGGAAACAGGTCCTGGCGGCGGCGGCCGTCGCCACGCAGGCGGTGAAGGAGCGGGTGTTTGCCCACAAGTTCGAGTTCGTCTGTCCCAGCGTCGTGCTGGATCCGGAAGGCCATCCCCGACCGTTCGGCGATCCGCAGGACCCCAGTGCGGAGCGGCTCCGCAGCATCGTCGTTGCCCGCCAGGCTGCTGCCTAGAACGTTGCGTCCGCTCCTGCTGCTCGGCGGTCTGGTGGTCCAGGCCGCGGCGCAGGCGCAGGTCGGTCCGCCGGCATCGGGCGGCGCGGAGCGCCTCGATCTGCTGCTCCAGCGGCTCGCCGAGTCGCGCCGGGTGCTCGTGATCGGCGCCCACCCCGACGACGAGGACACGGGGCTGCTCGCGCTGCTCTCCCGGGGCTACGGCGCCGCGAGCGCCTACCTGTCCCTGTCGCGGGGCGAGGGCGGCCAGAATCTCATCGGTTCCGAGCTGGGCGTGTCGCTCGGCCTGCTGCGCACCGAGGAGCTGCTCGCCGCCCGGCGGATGGATGGAGCATCGCAGTTCTTCACCCGGGCGTACGACTTCGGGTTCACCCGCTCCCTCCCCGAAACCGAGCGGTTCTGGCCGCCCGATTCGATCCTGAAGGACGTGGTGCGCGTCATCCGCCGGTTCCGGCCTCACGTGATCGTGTCGGTGTTCTCGGGGACGCCGCGGGACGGACACGGCCAGCACCAGATGGCGGGCGTGATGGCGCGTCGCGCGTTCGACGCGGCAGGCGACCCGCGGGCCTTCCCGGAGCTCGCCAGCGAGGAGGGACTGGCGCCGTGGCAGCCGCTCAAGCGCTACACGTCCGCGCGGTTCAGTCCGGAGGCCGCGACGCTGTCGCTGCCGGAAGGGCGCCTCGACCCACGCACCGGCCGCTCGTTTTCCCAGATCGCGATGGCGGCGCGCAGCCAGCATCGCTCGCAGGACTTCGGGATGCTGCAGCGTCTCGGGCCGAGCGACGCGCGGCTCGCGCTGGAGCGGCCCGCGGCGGCCGGGGTCCCCGACACGGACATCTTCAGCGGCGTGCCGCCGGATTCGTCGTGGCTCCGGGCGCTGGCGGATTCCCTCCGGGGGGTGGTGACGCCGGAGGGGCTGGACCAGGCCGTCGCGCCGCTCGCCGCGGCGGTGCGCCGCGCGGCAGCCGACCGGCTGGTTTCACCGGAGCGGCGCCAGCTGCTCGCCGAAGCCCTGGCGGTGGCGGCAGGTGTCGTGGTGGACGCGCGCGCCGCGTCGTCAGGTCTGGTGGCGGGGGAGGCCGTCGGGGTGGAGGTGGAGGTGTATGACGCGGGGACGGACTCGGTGCGGTGGACCGGCGGCGCGGTGGAGCCCGCGGTCGAGGGCTGGCCCGCAGCGCTGTCGCTGGACGGCGCGCCGGGGGCGGTCCCGCCCGGGAGCGCGGTCACGCGCCGTGCAGTGGCGGTGCCCCCGTCGGCCGCGCGACCCACCCGCCCCTACTTCCTCGAGCGGCCGTTGCACGGATGGCTGTACGACTGGTCCAGCGCGGCGGCGGCGGTGCGCGGACTGCCGATGTCGCCGCCGCCGCTCACCGCCCGGGTCCAGCTCACGATTGCCGGGGCGCCGGTCGAGCTCCGCCGGGAGGTCACCCAGCGGATTCAGGACCAGGCGTTCGGCGAGCTCCGCGAGCCCGAGCGGCTAGTGCCGAAGATCGAGGTGCAGCTCGAGCCGGACACGCTGGTCTGGCCGGCGGGTGGCGGGGCCGAGCGGACGTTCACCATCACCCTGCGGCACAACGGCGCCGACACGACGGCGGGGGACGTGTCGCTCGCGCTGGACGGCTGGAGCGCCCCGCCGGCGCAGCCGTTCCGCCTGGTTCGTCGCGGGGAGACGCACCGCTTCACCTTCGTCGTGCGGCGCCCCGCGGGGCTCGACTCGGCGGACGTGATCATGCGGGCGGTGGCGCGCGCGGCGTCGGGGGAGGTGTTCGACGCGGGGTCGGAGACGGTGGCCTACCCCCACATCTGGCCGACGGCCTGGCTCCGCCCGGCCGCGAGTCGCATTCGCGTGGCGCGGATCGCCCTGCCGGCGGCCCGGCGGATCGGCTACGTGCGCGGCGCGTCGGACAAGGTGCCGGAAGCGCTCGCGCGCGCCGGCCTCGCGGTGGTGCTGCTTGGTCCCGACACGCTCGCGCGGGGCGATCTCGCCGCGTACGATGCCATCGTGATCGGGAGCCGGGCGTACGAGACGGACACGGCCCTCGTGGCGAACAACGACCGGCTGCTCGACTACGTGCGCGCGGGGGGGCATGTCCTCGTGCAGTACCAGCAGTACCCGTACGTGCGCGGTGGCTACGCGCCGTTCCCGCTGCAGATCGCCAATCCGCACGACCGGGTGACCGACGAAACGGCACCAGTGACGGTGCTGGAGCCCGGGAGCCCCGTGTTCCGTGAGCCGAACGCCATCACGGGTACCGACTGGAACGACTGGCCGCAGGAGCGCGGCCTCTACTTTCCCCGCACGTGGGATCCGGCCTACACGCCCCTGCTCGAGATGCACGATCCCGGGATGCCGCCCTTGCGTGGCGCGCTGCTCATCGCTCCGTACGGGAGCGGAACGTACAGCTACACGGGCCTGAGCTTCTTCCGGGCCCTGCCCGCGGGCGTGCCCGGCGCATTCCGCCTGTTCTTCAATCTGCTGGAGGTGCGGGGACGCGTTGTCCCGTAGCCTGATCGTGACGTACGCACCGCAGAGACCGCCGAGCACGCAGAGAGGAGCGTCGCGCGAGGGCGCCGAGGACACGCTGGAGCACGACAGGGCACACAACAGCTCTGCGTGCTCTGCGATCGCTGCGGTATCGGCTGGTCTACGCCCCGTTGGTCGATCGGTCCGGCTGATCGCCGGGATCGTCCTGGCAGGCGCGGGCGCGGCGTGCGGCGGCCCGGGGCGGACGCCGCTGGTGATCTACTCGCCGCACGGACCGGACCTGCTCGGCCTCGCCGAACGGACCTTCGAGACGCTGCATCCCGACGTTGACGTCCGCTGGCTGGACATGGGATCGCAGGAAGCGCTCGACCGGATCCGCTCGGAGCGGGTCAATCCCCAGGCGGACGTGTGGTTCGGCGGCCCGGCGATCCTGTTCCAGCGCGCCGCGGCGGAATCGCTGCTCGCGCCGTACCGGCCCAGCTGGGCCGACGACGTGGCGGCACGCGGTCGCGGGGCGGGCGATCTGTACTTCGCGGCGTACGAGACGCCCGCCGTGATCACCTACAATTCCGCGGCAATCCCGGCGGACCAGGCGCCGCGCGACTGGGACGACGTGCTGGCCCCGCGCTGGCGGGGCCAGGTGCTGATCCGCGACCCGATCGCGTCGGGCACGATGCGCGCGATCTTCGGCATGGTGGTGCTGCGCGGCCTCACGCAAACGGGCGACACCGCGGCGGGGTTCGGCTGGCTGCGGCGGCTCGACGCCCAGACGCGGGAGTACGTGCTCAACCCCGTGCTGATGGATCAGAAGCTGGTGCGACGGGAAGGGCTCATCTCGCTGTGGGACCTGCCGGACATTCTCGTGGCGCGGGCCAAGGGGCAGCCGCTGGGATTCACGCTGCCGACGAGCGGCACGCCCGTGATCGAGGACGCCATCGCGCTGGTCCGGGGTGCGCGGCACGCCGTGGCTGCGCGGCTGTTCATCGACTGGGTCGGGTCGCCGGCGGCCCAGCTCCTCGCCACGCGGGAGGCGTTCCGGCTGCCCGCGCGGCTCGACCTTCCCGCGGACTCGCTGCCCGACTGGGCGCGGGACGTGCGGAGCCGCCTGGTGGTCGAGCCGATGGACTGGGCCGCGCTGGGCGAGCACGGGGATCAGTGGATGAGCTACTGGGACCGGACCGTGCGCGGCCGCGGGACGGCGCGCTGATGGCCGAGCGGTTCCTCGAGCTCGAGGGCGTCACCAAGCACTTCACGGGGCACGCGGCCGTGCGGGACCTCTCGCTCACGGTGCCGCGCGGCAGCGTGCTCGCCCTGCTCGGTCCGAGCGGCAGCGGCAAGACCACGACGCTCAGGATCCTCGCGGGCTTCGAGGAGCCCGACGCCGGCGCGGTGCTGCTCGAGGGGCGCGACATCACGCGGCTCGCGCCGGCGGCGCGCCGCTTCGGGATGGTGTTCCAGCACTACGCGCTGTTTCCCCACCTCACGGTCGGCGAGAACGTTGCCTTCGGGATTCACGCCCGGCCCGACCGGCTGGAGCGCGTGCGGGCGCTGCTCGGGCTGGTGGACCTCGCCGGGTTCGAGCACCGCACGATCGACGCGCTGTCGGGCGGGCAGCAGCAGCGCGTGGCGCTGGCCCGCGCGCTGGCGCCCGAGCCGCGGCTGCTGCTGCTCGACGAGCCGCTCTCGAATCTCGATCCGTCGCTGCGCGAGCGCACGCGGCGCGAGCTGCGGACCGCGCTCACCAAGGTCGGCATCACGACGGTGCTGGTGACGCACGAGCAGGAGGAGGCATTCGCCCTCGGTGATCTCGTCGCCGTGCTGCGGGACGGCCGGCTCGAGCAGGTCGGCACGGGCCCGGACCTCTACGAGCGACCGGCCACGCTGTTCGTCGCGACGTTCGTGGGGCGCGGCGCCGTGCTGCCCGGCGTGATGCACGACGGGGGACATGCGCGTGTGGTCGATGGCGCCCCGTGGCCGGTGCGCGCGCCCGGAGGGACGGCGGCCGGGCAGGCCGTCGCGGTAGTGGTGCGGCCGGAATCGCTGCGGTTCGTGACCGACGGCGGCCTCGCCGGCCGGGTGCAGGACGTGCGCTATCTCGGGGGCAAGGCGCTGTTCCAGGTCGGGACCGCAGCCGGGGTGGTCGAAGTGGAAGCCCCCGTGGACGTGGCGCGCCCGGGGGACGCGGTGTCGGTGACCGCCGTGTTCGCGCACGCGTTTCCGGCGGCGCCCGTATGACGCGCCGGCCGCGCGGCGTGCTGCTCACGCTGGTGCTCGTCTGGCTGGTTGCCTACCCGCTGGCGCTCGTGCTGGTGGACGCGCTGCGCGGCGGGACCGGCTGGACGCTCTCGCACATCGCGGCGTTCGCGCGGGAGCCGACGCAATGGCAGGCGCTGTGGGGCAGCGTGTGGATCTCGCTCGCGAGTGTGCTCCTGGCCGGCGCGGTCGGCGTGCCGCTCGCGTTCGTGTTCGAGCGGATCGCGTTCCCGGGCCGGCGGCTGCTCGGCGGGCTCGTGGCCCTCCCGGCCGTGCTGCCACCGCTCGTCGGCGTGATCGCGTTCCTGTTCCTCTACGGGGAGAGCGGGTTTATCCCGCGGCTCGTGACGCGGGTTTTCGGGCTCGCAGGGCCGCCGTGGCGCCTCCAGGGCGCGGGGGCGATCCTCCTGGTGCACGCGTACTCGATGTACGTGTACTTCTACTTGTTCACGCGGGCCGGGCTCGCGCGGGTGGATCGCGCGATGGTCGAGGCCGCGGAATCGCTCGGTGCGGGACGGTGGTCGATCCTCCGGCGCGTGACGCTGCCGCTGCTCCGGCCGCAGATCGCCGGCGCGGCGCTGCTCACGTTCATGACGTCGCTGGGCTCGTTCAGCGCGCCGTACGTGTTCGGGGGCGGCTTCCGCGTGATGACGACGCAGATCGTCACCACCAAGCTGAACGGTGATCTGGGGCTCGCGATGGTCCAGACGGTGGCGCTGGCGGCCGTGGCGCTCGTCGGGCTCGTGCTGATGCGCCGCACGCAGGGCACGCGCTCGGTGGCGGTGCTCGCCAAGGGCACGGCCCCCGGCGCGCAGGCGCTGCACCGGCCGCTGGCCCGGGGCGTCGCCACGGCGCTGGGATGGGCGCTGGCGATCGTCCTGCTGCTGCCGCACGTCACCCTGCTGGTCGTCTCCCTCGTACCGCTGGGGACCTGGACGACGGAGCTGCTGCCGCCCGCCTACACGCTGGGGAACTACACGGCGTTGCTGCGGGAGCCGGAGCGGCTGCGGCCGCTGCTCAACTCGCTGTGGATGGCGGCGGCGGCCACCGCCGGCGCGCTGGGCCTGGCCCTCTGGGCTGGCCGCGTCGTCGTGCAGCGCCGGGCCTCGCTCGCGCGCGCGGTCGAAGCGCTCACGACGCTGCCGTGGGCGGTGCCGGGGACGGTGCTCGCCATCGCGCTCGCCACCGCGTTCAGCGCGCGCCAGCCGTGGATCGGACGCTGGGTGCTGGTTGGCACGGCAGTCATCCTGCCGCTCGCCTATGTGATCCGGAACCTGCCGATCGCCGCGGGCTCCGTGCTCGCCGGGTTCCGGCAGCTGGACCCGAGCCTGGACGAGGCCGCCGCGTCGCTCGGCGCGGGCCGGCTCCGGCGGATTGCCCGCGTCACGATCCCCCTGCTCCGGCCGGCGCTGCTCGCCGGCGGCGCGCTCGCCTTCGCCACGGCGCTGGGGGATTTCGTGACCTCGGTCGTGCTCTACACGTTCGAGACGCGGCCGATCGCGATCGAGATCCTCGGCGCGCTGCGCCAGTTCGACGTCGGGGTCGCCGCGGCCTATGGGGTGGTGCTGATGGGCATCTCCGCCGCCGCCATGGCGGTGGGAACGCGACGATGAGGGACCCCGCGATGAAGAAGGTCTCGGTCCTCATCGGCATCGGGTTCGTGGACATGCTGGGCTTCGCGATGATCTTCCCGCTGCTGCCGTTCTACGCGCTGCGGCTGCATGCGCCGGAATGGGTCATCGGCTGGATGATCGCGAGCTTCTCGATCGCCCAGCTCGCCTCGGCGCCGCTGTGGGGCCGGATCTCCGACCGGTTCGGGCGCCGTCCCGCCCTGATGGTGGGGCTCGCCGCATCGGGCGTCGCATTCGTGGTGTTCGGCTTCGCCGTCTCGATGTGGATGCTGTTCCTCTCCCGCATCATCCAGGGCGGCGGCGGCGGCACAACGGGGGTCGCGCAGGCCTATATCGGCGACGCGATCGAGTCCAAGAATCGGGCGAAAGCCCTGGGCTGGCTCTCGGCCGCCACGTCGGCCGGGGTGATGATCGGTCCGGCGATCGGCTCGCTCACGATCAACCTGGGGCATGCCGCACCGGGTCTGATCGCGGGCGCCCTGTGCTTCCTGAACGTTGCGTTCGCGTGGCGCTGGCTCCCCGAGACGTCCCCGTCCCGGCAGCCGGGCGCCGCGCCGCTGGGCCCGGCGCGTCCCCGGTCGATCCGCGGCGCCGTATGGGAGGTGCTGCGCAAGCCGCGCAGCCCGATCCCGCGGTTCGTGTGGATCTACGCGGTCGGCATGCTGGGATTCACGGCGATGACGGGGGTGCTCGCGCTCTACCTGCGCGCCGAGTTCGGATTCACCGAGAAGACGATCGGGCTCGTGTTCGTGTTCACGGGCGGACTGTCGGTCGTGATGCGGGCCGTGATCCTCGGCTGGATGATCGACCGGTTCGGCGAGACCGGCGTGATGCGGATCGGGGGCGCGCTGCTCGCGCTCGGACTCGTGCTGATCCCGCTGCCGCACGCGCTGCCGCTGCTGGCCCTGGCGCTCGCGCTCGTGCCGATGGGGACCGCGCTGCTGTTCCCCGCCACGACCGCGCTGCTGACGCACCACGCGCCGGAAACCGAGCGCGGCCAGGTGCTCGGCGTGCAGCAGACGTTCGGCGGGGTCGCCCGCGTGGTCGCGCCGATCGGGGCGACGGCGGCGTTTCAGGCACTCGGCACGGGCGTGCCGTTCTTCGTCGCGGCGGGCGTCGTCGGCCTGGCGGCCGTGCTCGCCTGGCAGGTGGAACGCAGCCGGGACGGGGTGTTCGAGCGCCGGTAGAAAACCGCCGGACACGTCCCGCGGGGGACTTCGATCGCCGCAATGCGCACGGGAGGCGGGTCGGTAGGGCGCTCGCCGCTCACCGACGCGTCCTCCGGGACCTGCGGCCAGGCACCTGGTGTGGAGTGACCCCAGGCGACGGCAGGCCGCGCCCTACGGCAGGCCGCCGGCCATGCTGTAGAGCAGCGCGCCCAGCACGATGAGCGTGACCAGCACATAGACCCGGTCGCGCTGGCAGACGAAGGCGAGCACGGAGAACGCCACCCGTGCCACCGGTGTCGCGATCATCAGCAGCAGGCCCAGCTGCATCACGCCGCGCCGCCTGAAGTCCAGCGCTTCGTGCACGATGGCCGTGATGCTGCGGAGGTCGGCGGGTTCACCCTTGAAGACCCGGTAGTCTGGCACCGCAGAGCCGTGTCGGTACAGGAACAGGCCCAGGCCGACCGCCACGACGGCCCCCGCCACGATCACCCCGATCCGGAGGAGGCGCGCCAGATACACTTCCATCTGGAGCTCGCCGCATTCCTTCAGGCGTCTGAACACCGGCTCACAGCCTCCCCGCGACCGCGCTGTAGATCATCTCGATGGCCAGCACCAGGATCACGATCGCGAACAGCACGCGCAGCATGCCGGTGGCGGCCTTGGAGAGCAGCCGGGCGCCCACGAGCGACCCGGCGAGGACGCCCAGCATGATGGGCGCCGCCATGCCGGGGTCGATGTAGCCCCGGTTGAGGTACACGCCCGCGCTGGCGGCGGCGGTCACCCCGATCATGAAGTTGCTCGTGGTCGTCGAGACCTTGAACGGGATGCGCATCACCTGATCCATCGCGACGACCTTGAAGGCGCCCGAGCCGATCCCGAGCAGCCCGGAGATCGTGCCGGCCAGGAACATCATCCCGAACCCGAACGGGACCGCGCGCACGTGGTAGTCCCGGGTGCCTTCGGGAGCGGGAAACGACGAGTCCAGCTGCAAGACCGTCGCGAGACGCTCAGCCTCGCCCGCGGTGCGGTCGTGCGGCTGCGGTCGGGCCGCCATGAAGGCGGAATAGACCAGCACCAGCCCGAAGATCAGACCGACGATGGATGGCGAGATCCACCCGGCCAGGGCCGCCCCCCCCAGCGCGCCGAACGTGGTGGCGATCTCCAGGAACATGCCGATCCGCAGATTGGTGTATCCCTCCCTGACGAACGCCGCGGCGGCGCCGGAGGACGTGGCGATCACCGCCACCAGGGACGCGCCGATCGCATAGCGGATGTCGACGTGGAATACCAGGGTGAGCATGGGCACGATCACGACCCCACCGCCGAGTCCCGTGAGGGAGCCGATGAACCCGGCGATGAAGGACCCCACCGCCGTCCACAGACTGAACTCGATCGTGCTCATGGCTCCGGACGGAAAAACCTCCTGCCGCGCCGCTGCCGGCGCACGGCGGCTGGTGGCGCGCGGGGTTGAACCGCGCTCAGTGGCGGTAGACCGGCTTCCCGCCCAGGTACGTCGCCAGCACCTGCGTGCCGAGCACTTCCGTCTCGGCGACCGTCATGATGTCCCGGTCCAGCACGACGAAGTCGGCGTACTTCCCCGGGGTCAGCGACCCGCTCACGTCCTCCATGAACGCGGCGTAGGCCGGCCAGAGGGTGATGCTGAGCAGCGCCTCCTGGCGCGTGGTGCGCTGCCCGGGGAACCAGCCGCCCGGCGGGAAATCGTTTGCATCCATCCGCGTGAAGAACGCACGGAACGAGATCAGCGGGTTGGGCGATTCCACCGGGAAGTCCGACCCGTTGGGGATCACCACGCCGGTGTTGAGCAGCGAGCGCCACGCGTAGGCGCCCGCGGCACGGCTCCAGCCGATGCGGTTGATCGCCCAGTACATGTCGCTCGTCTGGTGGCTCCCCTGCATCGACGGGATCACGCCGAGCTGGGCGAACCGCGGGATGTCCTGGTACGTGAGGATCTGCGCGTGCTCGACCCGGAAGCGGTGATCGGCCGTCGGCACCGCGTCGAGCGCGGCCTCGAAGATGTCCAGCGCGATGCGGTTGGCGCGGTCCCCGATGGCGTGCACGTTGACCTGGAACCCGCTCTTCAGCGCCTGGACGGCGATGCGGTGGAACGCCGCCGTGTCGGTCGTGATGAGGCCACGGTTGCCCGGCTCGTCGGAGTAATCCTCCAGCATGGCGGCGCCGCGGCTCCCCAGCGCGCCGTCCGCCACGATCTTGATGCTGCGAAGCCAGAGCCGGTCGTCCACGGCGAGGCGGCGGCCCTGCCGCATGATCCCGGCGAGCGTCTGCTCGTCGGCCCGGACCATGACGTAGTTCCGCAGGTTGTACTGGCCGGCCCGGGCCAGCTCCTCGTAGCTGGCGATCACGTCGGGGCTCACGCCGGCATCGTGGATCCCCGTGAGGCCGTACTGGTTGGCTTCCGCGATTGCCGCCAGGGTCGCGGCCTTGATCTCGTCCTTCGAATCGGCCGGGATGACGCGCCCGACCAGTCCCTGCGCCGCGTCGACCAGCACGCCGGTGGGGTTGCCCTTGGCGTCGCGGATCAGGCGGCCGCCCTGCGGATCCTTGGTGGCCGCCGTGATGCCCGCCAGCTCCATCGCCTTGGCGTTCACCAGGGCGGCGTGGCCGTCCACGCGCGTGAGGTACACCGGATTGTCCGGCACGGCGCGCGACAGCGCCTCGTGCGTCGGGAACCGCTGGTCGGACCAGTCGTTCTGATCCCAGCCGCGCCCGCGGATCCACTCACCGGGCCGCGCGGTCTTGACCCGTTCCGCGACCCGGGCAATCACCGCGTCAGAGGACTCCGTGCCCACGAGGTCCACGATGCGCAGCGCCTGGCCGAGGCCGAGCAGGTGGGTGTGGGCGTCGACCATGCCGGGAATCACCGTCTTGCCCGCCAGGTCGAGGCGCGTGGTGTTCGGGCCGGCGAGGGCCTCCGCTTCGCGCCGGCTGCCCACGAACGCGATCCGGTCGCCCCGGACGGCGAGCGCCGCCACCACGGGGTGGTTCTGATCCGCGGTGTAGATCCGGGCATTGACGATGATGAGGTCGGCGGGCTGCTGAGCCGCGGCGCCGAGCGGGCTCAGCAGCAAGGCGGCGGCGACGAGCGAGAATCGCATGACGGCATCCTGGACGAGAGATGGAACGAATGCGGGTGAACGCCCCGAATGAGGATACGGCGGTGTCCTGCGCTGCTCAAGGCGGACGCGGTCCGCCAGGCGGTGGTTCGGCCGGTCGGGAGCGGTCACCGGAAGGCGTCGCGCAGGAAGGCGGTCATCGCGTCGCGGTAGCGGGCGTCGCCCAGGTCGTACGTGTCGTTGTGGCCCGCGTCCGGAATCGCGAGGAACGTGGCGGCGCGGCCGGCCTCCGCCACCGCGCGTCCCATGGCGATCGGCGCGATGCGGTCCTCGGTGCCGTGCGCGACGAACAACGGGGCGGTGAGCAGGCGTGCGCGGGCGAGGTTGTCCATCGAGAGGCGCACGACGCCGGGCGGGAGAAACCAATAGTGCAGGCGGGCGAGCGCGCTGGCGCTCGAGAACGGGCTGTCCAACACGACGGCGCGGACCGGATGGCGCGCGGCGAGCTCCAACGCCACGGCGCTGCCGAGCGACCGACCGTACACGGCCACGCGCGCGGGGTCGACTTCCGGTTGCGCGGTGAGAAACGCCCACGCGGCCTCGCCGTCGCGGTACAAGCCGGTCTCGGTGGGCTGCCCGTCGCTCTCGCCGTAGCCGCGGTAGTCGAGGAACAGCAGGGCCGCCTCGGGCGGGCGCCACGCCGCGGCGAGCGGCCCCATGCCGGCCACGGTCTCCATGTTGCCGCAGAACCAGAGCAGCCCGGGTGCCGGACGCGGCGTCCCGCTCACGGGCGGCAGGTACCAGCCGCGCAGCGTCACGCCGTCGGCGGTGCGGACCTCCACGCGACGGCCGTCGGGGAGGCCCGCGTCCGACGGCGCCGGGAGTCGCGTCCGCGGCGCGGGAAACGCCAGGCGATCCTGATAGCGCCAGCCGAGCACGACGAGCAGCCCGTACACGAGGAGGGCGAGCACCAGGGCGCGCAGCACGTAGGTCCACATGGGCGGAGAAAGGTAATCGGGGCGCGGCGCCGTGGCGGATCGCCTTGCATTCGGGTGGGTGCCGTCGTTGATTGCGCCGCATGGCTCAGCCGCTCGCGATTCGCTGTCACGGACTCGTCAAACGCTACGGCGACGTCGTCGCGCTCGACGGCCTCGACCTCGAGGTCGCGACCGGCGAGTGCTTCGGGCTGCTGGGCCCAAACGGAGCGGGGAAGACGACGACGGTCGAGATCCTCCAGGGGCTGCTGGCCGCCGACGCCGGTGAGGTCGAAGTGCTGGGCCGCACGTGGGCGCGGGACGCGAACGCCCTGCGGCTCCGCATGGGGACGCAGCTCCAGGAGACGCTGTTCCCGGAGAAGCTCACCGTGCGGGAGACGCTGCAGCTGTTCCGCAGCTTCTTCCCGGCGGGCATGCGCGTGGAGGACGCGCTCGGCGTGGTCGGGCTCCGGGAGAAGCGCGGCGCCTACGTCAAGAACCTCTCCGGCGGGCAGCGCCAGCGCCTCGCGATCGCGGTGGCGCTGGTGAGCGCGCCCGAGATCCTGTTCCTCGACGAGCCGACGGCCGGGCTCGATCCCCAGGCCCGCCGGCAGCTGTGGGATCTCATCACGGCGCTCAAGGCCGAAGGGCGCACAGTGCTGCTCACCACGCACTACATGGACGAGGCGGAGCGGCTGTGCGACCGGGTCGCGATCGTGGACCACGGCCGCGTGATCGCGCTCGGCACGCCGCGCGAGCTGGTGGCCTCGCTCGGCGCCGCGCACGTCGTGGAGTTCGGGGTGGCGGCGGGACGCGCGCCGGAGCGCGCCGAGCTCGATGCGCTGCCGGGAGTGCGCGAGGTGCACGCGGAGGACGGCACGACCCGCCTCACGGTGGCGCAGGTGCACACCGCCGTGCCGGCGCTGATGGCGCTGCTCGCGGAGCGCGGCGTGTCGCTCAGCACCCTCACGACCCACACCGCCACGCTGGAAGACGTGTTCCTGCATCACACCGGGCGGACGCTGCGCGATGAGTGACCGGGGCGGCGGCCCGCTCGTCCAGCTCACGCTCTGGCGGCTGCGCGAGCTGTGGCGCGAGCCCGAGGCGATCTTCTGGGTGTTCGCGTTCCCGATCCTCCTGGCGCTCGCGCTGGGGATCGCGTTCAAGAACCGGGCGCCGCAGGCCATCACGGTCGCGGTGCAGGAGGAGCCGGGGGCCGATGTCGTGGCGGGGGCGCTCACCGCGGCGAGCGGTCTCCGAGTCGTGCGGCTCGACAGCAGCGAGGCCGAAGCCCGGCTGCGGACGGGACGCGTGGCGCTGGTGGTCCATCCGCACGACCCGGTCGAGCTGCGCTACGACTCGACGCGGGACGAGGCGCGACTCGCCCGCCTGCTCGTCAACGACGCGTTGCAGGCGGCCGGCGGCCGGCGCGACGTACGGGACATCCGCGACGTCACCGTCACGGAGCCGGGCTCGCGCTACATCGATTTCCTGATTCCCGGACTGCTCGGCCTCAACATCATGGGGACCGGCATGTGGGGTATCGGGTTCGGCATCGTGCGGACGCGGAGCCGCGGATTGCTCAAGCGCCTGCTCGCCGCGCCGATGCGGAAGAGCGAATTCCTGCTGTCGCAGGCGCTGGCCCGGCTGGTCTTCCTGGTCGCGGAAGTCGTGACCGTGCTGGCGTTCGGCGCGTTCGCGTTCGACGTGCCGGTCCGCGGGTCGCTGCCGCTGCTGTCGGTGATCGTGCTCGCCGGCGCCCTGGCGTTCTCCGGGCTCGGGCTGCTGGTGGCGAGCCGCGCGAAGACGGTCGAGGGCGTCTCCGGCCTGATGAACGTGGTGATGGTGCCGATGTGGGTGTTCTCGGGCGTGTTCTTCTCGTGGTCGCATTTCCCGGACGCGCTGCATCCGCTGATCCAGGCGCTGCCGCTCACGGCGTTGAACGACGGGCTGCGGGCCGTACTGCTGGACGGGGCGGGCGTCCGCGCCACCGCCGGACACCTCGCGAACATGCTGATCTGGGCCGCCGCGAGCTTCGCGGTGTCCTTGAAGATCTTCCGCTGGAGCTGACGCCCAGGGCGTCGAAAGGGGCTGGCCATGACCGGAAAGCTGAGCGCCGGTGCGCAGCAGGAGCTGGACACCATCGCCATGGCCCGTCGCAAGCTCGATCGCATTCACGGGCTCGTCGAGCAGTACGGCAGCGGCATGAAGGGACAGGATCAGATCGCGATCGTGCTCGGGCGGGCGGCCCTGGACCTCGGCCGGCTGCTGCTCGGCAAGGGATTCGGGGTGATCGCCGACCAGGCGAACCAGCTCGGCATGCTGGCGCGCCGCGGCGGCGTGACGCAGAGCAAGATCCGGGGACTGCGGGACTACGTCGCGGCGCTGCGCCCGGCGCTGGAGCGGGCCGAGAAGTCGGTGTACGACAAGGAACGGCAGGCGGCGCGCGAGGACTCCGGCTAATACATCAGCTCACAACTACGGTTACGTATTACACCGCAGAGGTCGCCGAGCACGCGGAGTGAGGGAACTGCTGCGCACCATGCGCCGACCCCAGCGACCGACGATCACAGGCTTGCTCTGCGGTCTCTGCGGACTCCGCGGTGAGACGCGTCATCGAACGTATGACCAACGGTACTAGGGGCGGGGCAGCAGGTCGTTGACCGCCGTCACCACCGCGTCGCCGTGGGTGAGCGGGAGCACGTGACCGGCGCCCTCGACGATCCGGAGCTCCGCCCGGGGCAGGCCCGCCGCGAGCGCGCGCGCGGTCCCGCACGGGAACAGCCGGTCCCGGGTGCCGTGCAGCACGATCGTGGGCAACGCGATCTCCTTGAGGCGGCGTCGCACGTCGAAGCCGTCCATCGCCCCGCGATAGGCCCGCCGCGCGTCCCAGCTGGTGTTGCGCCAGCCCGCGAGCCCCACGGCGATATCGCTCCGCAGCACAAGCCGCTGGAAATCGACGTCGGTCGTGGTGAGTGAGCCGCCGGACAGGAGCCGCTTGACGCCGCGGGTCACGGTGGTGCTGTTCCACAGCGGCAGCAGCGGCCCGATGCCGACCCGCCACTCGAGCGGGCCTGCCCCCGCGAGTCGGACGCGCACCGCGTCGAACATCGGCCCGGCCGTCGTGCTCACCAGCACGAGGCCGTCCGCGCGCGCCGGGCCGGCGCAGGCGTGCCGCAGTAGCCAGGCGAGCGCCAGCATGCCGCCGAAGCTGTGACCGACGACGATCCGCCTGTCCGCGCCAACCCACGTCGGCTGCGTCGCCAGCGCGTCCACGCGCTCGAGGTAGGGCTCCATGCGCCGCTCCGCCGGCGGCGCCGAGCGATTGAACTCGGCGGCGACAGTCGGGACGTTGAAGCGCGGGAACAGCGTCGCGTTGAGCGACATCCCCGGGAGCAGCAGCAGCGCGGTGGTCGGCACGGGTAGAGTATAGGGGCGGACGGGTGGGGCGCGGTAGCGGCGGGAGGGGCAGGGGCGGAAGTGAGGGCAGGGGCGGCAGTGGGGGCTGTGGGACGCCCCCCCCGTATCGGGGTTCGCTAGGATGCGAACTCGCGCTTGATCGCCTCTGCCAGGTTGCGCAGTGGCTCCGGGTCGACCGCCCGCCACTTGCCCGTTGGGAGCAACTCGTAACACGTCACACGAATGTCGACGGTGCTCGGCGTCATGCCCACCCGGCCGATCGCTTCGCCGGACGTGGCGGGCCGCCACGTCACACGCACCTCGTCCCGGCGCCGCCCCGTCCCGTCGCCACCCACTGTCCGCTCGCGCGTTGCCCTGAACTCAAACTCGGGGTGACTGGTAGAGGCGACCTGCCGCTGCACGTCGAAGCCCTGTGCGACCAGGAATGCGTGGGCGCGGTCGAATCCGGCGGCATAGGGGTCGCCTTCAAGTTGTCTGCCCGCCGGCAAGCGAGGTTCTGGAGCGATGTGGATCTCGGGGCGGCCGAGCATGCCACGATCAACCCACAAATGAGGAGAGTCGGAAGGCGGCATGGTGCCCTCACCGGCAGCAGTTGCCTCTCGCGGCCATGGTTGAATCGCGGAGAGCAGAAGTGGCCGAATCCGTCAGGATCCCGCATTCCCCATGACCACGCGTCGCTCCGACACGGCGGTGCGGCCCGATCCGCGCTCGTCGATTCGGACCCGAAGGACATAGGTGCCCGGTTTCCACGCAGCGGGACCCACCGCCAGCACATCCCGCCGCACGCCGTCGGTGGCGGGCGCGTCCACGTCCCACTCCACCGAGAGGCCGCTGCGCCGCCCCACGCCGATCGCCGCGCCCAGGCGCGCGATCACCTCGGCGAGCGCGCCGCGATCCGCTTCGCGCGCATCGAAGGTGACGTGGTAGCGCACGGTGCCGGTCGAGTCGGGCCTCAGGCCATACGTCTCCCAGTACACCACCAGCGAGTCGCCCGGCGCCAGCTCCAGGTTGTAGAGCGGATCGATGCGGAGGCTGTCCCGGTGGAGAATCGTGAGCGGCGGCTCCCGGCTCGATCTCCCGAGCAGGAGGTCGCTGGTGCGGAGCGAGTCGAGCGCGGGAGCGGTGACCTGGAGCGACGCCCGCACTCGGCCGGCGGCGCGCATGGGCCCCGTGAGCGTCTCCACCCGGTACCAGTAGAACGCGGGGCCGAGCGGCGCCCGGAACTGGAGCCGGATACGCGCGCCCGGCCGGGTGACGACCTGGCGACGATCGACGAGCGGGTTCATGGCCGCGTCGCTGACGAAGAAGCCGATGCGCACGCGAGTCCGGCGTGACGTCGGTGTACGGGTTCCGCCACAGCGCGTACACGTCCAGCACCGTGTGCCCCGCGTCCTCGAAGCGGGCGGCCTCGACGGGGAGGAAATCGAGCGTGTCGAACACCTCCCGCGCGTTCCACCGCTCCGGCACGCTCTCCGCGTAGGCGTAGATCGTGCCCTGCGCTCTCCTCGTCGAACCGCCAGCGCTGCATGGTGACGGCGCGCTGCCAGCCGGAGCGGCCCGTTGGTCGAGTCCATGGCCCAGATCAGCTCGCGGTGCCGACCGCCGAAGCCGGATCATGCCAGCGCCGCCAGGGGCGACCGTACCGGACGAACATGAACCCGGCGTTCGTGTCGGGCCCGCGCATGCCCATCTGCGGCGCATTGTACTTCGTCACGGCGTACGTGACGCGCGCGACGTGCGCCAGCAGCCGCTCGTTCACGTCGGTCAGCAGCAGCGGATCGGCGGCCCGCCAGTAGAGGGAGTCGTTGTCAGGGTTCCAGGTCGCGTCCATGCGTGGCGGCACGATGCGCGCCACCGAGAGCAGCGCCTCCCGCTCGGAAGCCGGGAGCAGTCGCAACCCTGCTTGCACGAACCGCTCACTGCGCGCGATGTCGCGCCGGGCGTACGCCTCGGTTGCCCCCCAGAGCGGAAGCCACGGATCGAGGGAGTCCGCCACGATTGCGGTGCGCAGCACCCTGGCGAACCGCTCGTGGTCTTGCAGCTCGTAGAGGGCCAGCAGGAGGGCGTGCTGCGCGTCCCGGTGCCGCGGATTCGCGGCGACCGCCGCCTCGAGGTTCTCGATCATCGCGTCGCGGTCCTTGAACCGCATGCTGCGTGAGATCCGCCCGGCGGCTCATGGCGTCGTAGAAGTTCTCGGGGCACGCCATCTCCTCGCGGGTGTCGGGGCTGCGAGGCTGCTTGGTGACGCACGGCAGCATGGAGCCGACCGCGCCGCCCATGAACGTCATGCCTTCCCAGTCGTCCCACCACGTGCGGTAGATCATCGCCATCTGGTAGTACAACTCGGCCTCGAAGCAGTGGCCGATGTCGCCCTTCCCGTTCGCCACCATGCCGGTGGCATGCCGGATCAGGCGCCGTGCATCAACGCGCGCCCCCTGCTTCCGCCGGAGGACGGCGAACGCTGCGAGCGGACGGGGGTCGCCGGGCAGCAGCCGCAGCGCCTGATCGAGCGCCTTCTGGGCCTCGAAGCGCCCGCGCCAGTCGCTCAGGTTCTCGCTGCTGGTGACGGTGAGGAAGAGGCCGTAAGCCAGCCACGCCTCGCCGTCCTTGGGCGCGGCGCGCGCGGCCTCGCGGAGGCGGGCCGTCATCGAGTCTCTGGTAGCCGAGCTGTCCCAGGAGACGGTGGGACGCGGCCAACTGGCCTCGCAGACGGGCGGCGCGGCTTGTGGGACTTGGAGGGCCAGGACGAGCGCGAACATAAGGGTGCGGCGATCCCTTCCCCTAACGTGGGGGCGCTCGACTCCCCGCGCAACTGCTACCAGAAGTAGGGTGAGCTTTACTCGGGATTCTGGCACCCCTCGGACCCCGTCGCCCTCGCGCGACAGATGGTGCCGAGTAGCCGCTTGAGCGGCGTCCTACTGCAAACCGACGGGAGGGTACAAGAGCATAGGAGGGTCCACGACACACCCGAGGATCTAGCCCAGCCCCCACCCCCCGTACACCTCCGGCCTCCGGTCCTTGAGGAACAGCGTGCGGGCGGGCGACTTGGCGCACGCGGCGAGATCGACGTCGGTGAGCAGGAGGTCTTCCTCCAGCCGCTTGCCGCGCGCCAGGATCTCGCCGGTGGGGCTCGTGACGAACGACTCGCCCCCGAAGATGAGCCGGTCCTCGATCCCCACGCGGTTGCACAGCGCCGCGAAGTAGCCGTTCTGGAACGCGGCCGTCCGCAGCTCGGCCTCGTACATGCCCTCGGGCCACTCGTCGAGCGCGCCCGCCTGCGGGATCACCACGAGGTCCGCGCCGCCCAGGCCGAGCGCCCGCATGTACTCCGGGTAGTGACGATCGTAGCAGATCGCGACGCCCACCCGCCCAACGCGCGTCTGGTAGACAGGCGCACCGCGGTCGCCGGGTGCGTAGTAGGCCCGCTCGTGGAAGCACGCATAGTTGGTGATGTGCACCATCCGTGTGACGCCGAGCAGCGTGCCGTCGGCGTCGAACACGGGCGAGCTGTCGAAGTACTGGCCGCCCGATTCCTCGTACAGGTTGAACACGGTGACGAGCCCGCGCTGCGCCGCCTTGGCCGCGATACGGCCGCTGGTGGGGCCGGGGATTGGCTCGGCCAGCGCGCGCGCGCCGGCGTATTGCTCCCACTGCGGGAAGAACGGCAGCAGCGCGAGCTCCGGGAACGCCACGAGCGCCGCCCCGGCGTCGGCGGCGCGGTCCATCATGGTGAGTGCGCGTCGCAGGTTGTCGGCGCCGTCCGGTCCGGCGCTGATTTGTGCGAGCGCGATGCGCAAGGTCATGCGCGGACTCCGATCGTCATGAGCGAACCCTCGGTTTCCTTCCACCCGTCGCGCGGGTCCGCGGCGGGGATGCGAATCCGATCCTGCGTCACGGTCGGGAAGCCCGCCCGGCGGAACGCCTCCCGCCAGTCCGCGGCATCGAGCAGCGTCATCTCGACGCCGAGGTCGGTCGGCCAGCCATGGCTTGCGGCGTTCTCGCCATAGTAGTCCACCGCGCAGCCGAACCGGCCACCCGGGCGGAGCAGCCGGACCGTCTCGGCGAGCGCCGCGTCGAGGTCCGGCAGATAGTAGAAGACCTCCATCGAGAAGATCGCGTCGAACCGGCCATGCGGCAGGTCGTGCTCGGGGAACCGCGCGACCGCGAACTCGGCATTGGGGTGACCGGTGGAGAGCCGGCGCGCCAGCGCAATCATCTCGGGTGCGACGTCGAGCCCGAGCGCGCGGCCGTCGGGCGCGGCCTCGGCGGCCCACCGCACGGCGTAGCCGTTGCCGCAGCCGATATCGAGGAACCACGCGGTCCGGGTGAGGGCGAGGGCGTCCACCGCGCGGCGCGCCACGGGAGCGTGGCTCTCCGCCATCGCCGTCGCGCGGCCGCGCAGCGCCCAGTCGTCGAACACGTCGCGCACCCGCGTGACACGGTCCTGATCGCGATCCGTCACGCCGTCACCGCACTCCTCTCGATCGCCACCGCCGGAATGGGAACCGCCGGAAGAACTTGAGCGCCCCGAGGCGCTCCGCCCGCAGCGCGTCCTCGAGCGCGTCCTCGAAGGCCTCGGCGGAGGGGAACCGATCCGCGGGCTCGCGGGCGGCGCCGCGGGCCAGCACGCGGATCAGCTCGCCGGGCACGTCCGCCCGGTGCGAGCGCACGTCGGGCAGCTCCCCCATCGTCTGCCGGGCGAGTACGGACTCGATCGATCCCCCGCCGAACGGCAAGTGCCCGGTGAGGCCGTAGAGCGCCACCAGGGTGAGCGAGTAGAGATCGGCGCGATGGTCCACCGGCTCGCCGAGCATCTGCTCGGGGGCGGCGAACTCCGGCGTCCCGGAGCGCGAGACCCGCTTGTCGTCCTTGAGGCCCTCGATCGCGAGCGCGAGCCCGAAGTCGGTGATCTGGATCTTCCACTCCGGCCGTTCGATCAGGATGTTCTCGGGCTTGAGGTCGCGGTGCACCAGCCCCTGGCTGTGCGCATGGCCGAGCGCGGAGAGCCCCTGCCGGAGCAACGCGATCGCATGCTCGACCGACAGCGCTCCATCCTGGTGGATCAGCTGCGCGAGGTTGAGCCCCGGGATGTACGCCATCGTGTACCACAACAACCCTCCGCGGCCGCCGGTGTCGTACACGTCCACGATGTGCGGGTGGCGCACCTGGGCGGCGAGCTGCGCCTCGCGGCGGAACCGCTCGACCACGACCAGGTCCGCCGTGAGCGAGGGGTGCAGCACCTTGAGCGCGACTTCCCGCTCCAGCGCCAGATCGCGCACGCGGTACACGCGCCCGAACGCGCCCTGGCCAAGCGGGCTCAGCAGCTCGTAGTCGTCGCCGAGCGCGCGGCGCAGCAGCTTCTCCCACGCGGCGGGGTCGGACTCGGCCGCCAACGGCTGCGCGCTCGTCTGAAACCCGAAGTCGCCGAGGTCCGAGAGCAGGTCGTCGGCCATCTCCGCGACGGTCAGGTAGCGCTTGGCGGGATTGGACTGGAGCGCGTGCATCACGACGCGCTCGAGGGCGCGCGGGCACGCCGGCCGCAGCACGGTCGGCGGCGGGATCTCCAGCGGGTTCACGGGTGGCGCCTCACCCGCCACCGCGAAGTAGAGCAGGGCGGCGGCGGTGTAGATGTCGCTCCCGGGCTCGCCGGGATGCCCGCCGCGACACTCGGGGGCCAGGAACGCCTCCGCCGCGGGATCGACGTCGGGCCCCGCCAGATCCAGCAGGGGATTGGACCAGCGCAGATCGGTGATGATCGCCCGGCCGGCGCGATTGAGCATCAGGGACGACGGCACGATGCGCCGCAGGATGAGCTGCTCGGTGTGGACGTAGTCCAGCGCGCTCAGCAGGTCGCGCGCCATCTGGAGCACGTCCGGGATCGCGCGCGCGCCGCGGGCGACGGCCTCGAGCAGGCTCTCGCCCTCGATGAAGCGGCTCACGCGATAGGCCCAGGCGCCGCGATAGCCGGCGGAGTGGATCGGACGGATCCCGGGGTGGTCGATGTTGGCCAGCAACACCGTCTCGCGCTCGAACCACCGCCGCCCCGGCGTATCGGGCTGCAGGTGGACCCGCACCGCCACCCGGCGCTCCAGCACGACGTGGCGGGCGATGAACAGCGCCCGGACGTCGTTCGCGGCGACGACCTCCTCGATATGGAACATGCCGGCAAACACCTCCCGCGCCTTCCGGAACAGGGCGGCGGCATCCACCGAGGGGTCGATCTGGGGATGGGGACTGGCGGTACCGGTCATAGGTCCGGGAGAAAGGTAATGGTCCCCCCCGCGCCGGGCGGAGCCGTCACGGGGCGGGGACGGTAGATTTCCATAGCGATGCCCTCGTTTCGCGTCGTCGTCGTCCCGCACACCCACTGGGATCGGGAGTGGTATCTCCCGTCCAGTCGCTTTGCGCAGCGGCTGGTGGCCCTGCTCGACGACGCCACCAGCCAGCTCGAAGGCGATCCCTCCCTCGCGTTCCACCTCGACGGGCAGGTGTCGCTGATCGACGACTACCTCGATGTGCGGCCCGCGATGCGGAGCCGCGTCGCGGCCCTGGTGAGCGACGGGCGCCTGGCGATCGGCCCGTGGTACGTGCTCGCCGACGAGTTGCTGGCGGGTGACGAGCCGCTGGTCCGCAACCTCCTCGTCGGGCGGCAGCGGGCCGCCGAGCTCGGTGGCTGGCTGCCGGTGGGCTACAGCCCGGACGCGTTCGGCCACCCCGCCACCCTTCCGGCAATCCTCCGGGGCTTCGGCATCGCGTTAGCCGTGCTGTGGCGCGGCGCCACTGATTCCGGGGATGATGGGGACGATGCCGATCTGTTCCGGTGGGAGGCGCCGGACGGGTCGAGCGTCCTCGCCCATCGCCTCCCACCAGCGGGCTACGAGTACGGCGCGGAGCTTCCCACCGATCCATCCCGGTCCCGCGCCCGCTGGCGACAGCTCGAGCGGGCGCTCGCGCCGCGCGCCGTCGTCCCGGTGCTGCTCGTGATGAACGGCGCGGACCACCACGTGCTGCAGCCCGATCTCGCGGCGGCGGTGCGCGCGCTGCAGCAGTCGGCGCCGGGTCACGAGATCGAGGTCGGCACCCTCGGCACGTACTTCGATCGCGTGCGGGCAGCCATGCCGGGTCCGGCCCCCGCCGCGCCGACGATCGCGGTGGTTCGGGGTGAGCTGCGGGGCCCGTCCCGCACCACGTGGGTGCTGCAGGGGGTGCACGCGACGCGCGCGCGCCTCAAGCGGAGCATCGCGGAGGGCGCGGCCCTGCTGGTGCGCTGGGCCGAGCCGCAGAGCGCGCTGGCCGCAGCGGCCGGCGGCAGGGACCGCCGCGCGCAGCTCGAGAGGGCATGGCGCCACCACCTGCTCAACCTGTCGCACGACGTCCTCGCGGGCTGTGTCACCGATGAGGTGGCGGAAGAGGTCGGGACACGCGCCCGGGCGGTGACCCTGCAGGCCCGCGGCCTGGTGGACGACGCGCTGCTGGAGCGACTCGGCCAGGATCCGGTGCGCGCGCGGCGGGGCCGCGCTTCGTGGAGCCCGGCGCTGGTGCTGGTGAACCCGTCGCCGCGCCCGCGCGGCGGCCTCGTGGAGGCGACCGTCACGCTGTTCCTCGGCGACGTGGTCGTCGGCCGGCCGGGACGGCGTGGTGGCGCGGCATACCCCGGGGCGAAACCGGGCTTCTCGCTCCGGGACCGTGCCGGACGGATCGTGCCGCACCAGGTGCTCGAGGCCTACGAGGCCTATGAGCGGCTCGACTCGCCGCGCGCCTATCCCGATCAGGACCGGGTGTGGGCCGTTCGCGTAGCGCTCCACGCGCCGGACGTAGCCGCGCTCGGTCTGCTGCCGCTCGAGGTGAGCCGGCCCACCGGCCGGCGTGGTGAGCAACGGGGCACGCCGGAACGTGGAGTGTCCGCGCGGAGCACCGGCCTCACCGCGCCGTGGGGAACGGTGCGGTTCGAGCGCTCGGGGCTCCAGGTGCTCGTGGGGGATCGGACGCTCGCGGGGGTCGGTCAGCTATTCAGCGAGCGGGATGAGGGCGACACCTACACGTTCGAGCCCGGGCGTGACGATGCGCCCGTGGTCGCGGAATGGAGTTCGCCGCGCGTCGTCTGGCAGGGGCCGCTCGTCGCCGCCGTCGCGCGTGCCTTCGTCGTCCCGGGCCGCGCGCAGGGCACGCTGTTCGTGCGCGTGGATGCAGGCTCCTCCCTGCTGCGCTGCGTGGTGGAGGGAACGAACCTCGGCCGCAACCACCGGCTCCGCATGATGTTCCCGGTCGGCGCCCCGGGGTGTGCCACCGCCGACATGCCGTTCGGGCCCGTGACCCGCAGCATGGCCGCGCGCGCACCCGGCCGCGGCGGGCGCGAGTGGCCGGTGCCCACCGGACCGATGCACCGCTTCGTGAGTGCTGGCGGCTGGACGATCCTGGCGCGCGGGGTCCACGAGTACGAGCTGCTGCCCGATGGAGCGATCGCGGTCACCCTGCTGCGCGCGGTGGGCGAGCTGTCGCGCGGCAGCCTGCGCGCGCGGCCTGGGCACGCCGCCTGGCCGGCGCCGACCCCGGGCGCCCAGGAGCCGGGTCCGTTCCGGGTGGAACTGGCCCTCGTTCCGGTCGCCGCCGAGGAGGGGAGCGGCGCCGCCGCATGGGATGCCGTCGAAGCCGCCGCCGAGGAGTTTCACGCTCCGCTCGCAGGCCGCATGCTGCGCTGGGGGGTTGACGTTCCCGAGGCGGTAACCGGACCTGAGTTGGTGGGGACGGGCCTGGCGTTCAAGTGCCTGAAGCCGCGCGACGAGGGCCCCGGGATCGTCGTCCGCTGCGTGAACCTGACCGATGTCGAGCAGCCGGGAGCGTGGCACTGGCCGTACCCGGTCGCGCGGGCCTGGCGTGCCCGGCTCGATGAGACCGTGCTCGAGGAGGTGCGGCTCGACGCCGGGCGGCGCGTGGTGGCGTTCCGGGCGGAAGCCAGGGGGATCGTGACAATGGTGGTGGAACCCTAGAACGTGCAGCGTGCAGCGTTCAGGGTGCAGCGTGTTTCCCCGATCCACGCGCCATACGCTGCACGCTGCACGCTACACGCCATACGTGTCGCCCACCGTGGGGTCCAGCAGATCCCGCAGGGCATCACCGACCAGATTACATCCCACCACCGCCGCCGCGATGGCCAGGCCCGGCAGTATGGCGATCCACGGCGCCTGCACCAGGGCGTCCCGCCCGCTCGCGATCATGTTGCCCCAGGACGGCGTGGGCGACGGCACGCCCAGGCCGAGGAACGACAGCCCCGCTTCCAGCGTGATCGCGTTGCCGACGCCCAGCGCCGTCGCGACGATGAGTGGGGTGGCCGCGTTGGGCAGCAGATGGTGCCAAAACAGGCGCCATCCGCCGGCGCCGGCGGCGCGCGCGGCCTCGGCATAGGGGCGGCCGAGCACCGCCAGCATCTCCGCCCGCGCGAGCCGCGCGACCGGCATCCAGCCCGTCACCCCCAGCACGAGCACCACGAGTGGGAGACTCGGTTCCAGCAAGGCGACGAGGGCCAGCAGCAGCACGATGCGCGGCAGCGCGAGCGCCGCGTCCGTCAACGTCATGAGCGCGCGCTCGACGGGACCCCGCGCGACCGCGGCCGTGCCACCCACGGCGATGCCCAGTGCGGCCGCGAGCAGCGCGGCCAGGGCGCCCACCGAGAGCGAGACCCGCGCGCCGAACACCAGCCGGCTCAGCAGGTCGCGCCCCAGCTGATCGGTGCCGAGCCAGCGGATCACGCCGTCCGGTCCATGCGTGAGCGGGCCAAGGTAGCGCGTCCGCAGGATGTCGGGTTGCGCGAGCGGGTCGTGCGGGGCGAGCCACGGGGCGGCCAGTGCCACCAGTCCGAGCAGCAGGAGGACCGCGCCGCCAACGGCGAGCCGCCGATCGCGCAGCGCGCGGCGCAGCGTCATGCCCTGCGACTCCGGAGCCGCGGATCGGCGACGGCGTACAGCAGGTCGGCGAGCAGGTTGCCGACGATCACCAGTGCCCCGAAGATCGCGGTCGCCGCCATGACCACGGGATAGTCCCGCGCCGCGACGGCGGCCACCAGCTCGCGTCCCATGCCGGGCCAGGCAAAGATCACCTCGACGAACACGGTGCCCGAGAATAGCGCCGGCAGCGAGAGGCCGAGCAGGGTGATCACCGGGATCAGGGCGTTGCGCAGGACGTGGCGGCCCAGCACCCGCGTGCCAGCGAGCCCTTTGGCCCGCGCGGCGCGAACGTACTCGAGTCCCAAGACGTCGAGCACGGCGCCCCGCACGTAGCGTGCGGTGCCGGCGACGCCGATCAACCCCAGCGTGATCAGCGGCAGCGCGAGGTGGCGCAGCCGGTCAAGCAGGCGGGCCGCGGGGGAGAGGAAGTCGGCGTCCAGCCCGGCTACCCCGAACGCCGGCAACTGCAGCCAGGCCGGCCAGCCGTACCGGGCCGCGCCGTAGGTGAAGACCAGCACGAGCATGAGCGCCAACCAGTAGGCGGGCATGCCGTAGACGACCTGTGTGGCGACCGTGAGCGCGGTGTCCACGGCGCGCGCCCGCTTTACCGCCTGCAACAATCCGACGATTATCCCCCCGACGTAGGTGACCAGCAGGGACGCGGTCGAGAGGAGCAGGGTGTAGGGAACGGCGTCCGCCAGCACGCGGGCGACGGGGCGCTGCTGGGCGAAGCTCGTGCCCCATTCACCCCGCGCGAACGCCGCGAGCCAGGACACGTAGCGCACGAGCAGCGGTCGATCGAGCCCGAGCGCGTGCCGCGCCGCGTCGAGCGCCGCGGCATCCGCTCCCGGCCCGACCCACAGGCGCGCCGGGTCGCCGGGGGCGAGATTGAGCAGCACGAAGGTGACGGTGACGACGACGAGCACCAGACCGAGACCGGCGAGGAGGCGCAGCGACACGCGACGAAGCATGGTGAAGGCTGCCCCGAGGCCCGGACGCCCGTCAAGGAGGCAGTGTCTGCTCCATCTCCTGCCCCCCCTGCTCCTCTGCGCCTGCGGGGCAGAGGGGCAGGGGGGCAGGGCTACCGTCCTCGTGGCCTCCGGTGCGGAGCTCCAGTCGATCAACCCGCTGATTGCCGTGCACCCGTTCGCCAAGCAGGTGCAGAAGCACGTGTTGTTCCTCACGATCGCCGCATACGACTCGACGCTCGTGCCGCGGCCGCGGCTGGCGGCCTGGGACTGGAGTGACGGCCGTCGGCTGCTCACGCTGCACCTGCGGCACGACGTGCCGTGGCACGACGGCGTGCCGACCACGGCGGACGACGTCGTGTGGACCATCGAGCGGGCGCGCGATCCGGCGGTCGCCTACCCCCGCGCCGCCGAGCTGGCGGCACTGGAGCGGGTGGTGCGCGTCGACTCCTTTACAGTGACCCTGGGGTTCGCGGCCGCCCAGCCGGTGTTCCCGGACGTGCTCACCGATCTCGCGATCCTGCCCGCCCACCGCTTCCGGGGTGTCGAAGCTGCCGCGATTCGCGCGGCGCCGTTCAATGCCGCGCCGGTCGGGAACGGTCCGTTCGCGTTTGTGGAGCATCGGCCCAACCAGCGGTGGGTGTTCCGGCGTCGCGCGGACTTCCCGACGGACCTCGGCCGGGCCGCCATCGACCGGCTCGTGGTGGCGATCGTGAACGAGCCGATCACCAAGCTCGCCGCGCTCACGTCGGGCGAGCTCGACGTCGCGGGGATCAGCCCGCCGCACGCCGCGTTCGTCCGGCGTGACCCGCAGCTCCGCGTGCTCGACTATCCGTTGCTGCTTGCCTACGGCGTGGTGTTCAACCTCCGCCGGGCGCCGTTCGACGAGCTGGCGGTGCGGCGCGCGTTGTCGCTCGCGATCGATCGGCGGGTGATCGTCGACGCGTACCTCTACGGGTTCGGCACGGCGGCGGCAGGCCCCGTGAGTGCGGAGCACCCGTGGTACGAGCCCGTGCCGCCGGTGCCGCACGACACCGCCGCGGCGATCCGGCTGCTCGAGGCGGCCGGCTGGATGCCGGGACCGGATGGCGTGCGGGTGCGCTCCGGCACGCGCCTGGCGTTCGACCTCCTGAGCGTGGGGAGCGGGGACATGGCGCTGGAGCAGATGCTCCAGGCCGAGTGGCGGGGGATCGGCGTCGAGGCGCGAATCCGCCAGCGCGAGCTCGCGACGTTTCTCGCGACGGCCCAGGGACCGGCACGCGACTTCGATGCCCTCGTGACGGGCGTCCCGGGCGACCTCGCGCTCGGCCACGTCGCGGCGATGTACGACGGGGACGGCCCGCTGGCGTATCCCGGGTATCACAGCGCGGAGCTGGCCGCGGCGTTCGAACGGGTGAAGCGGGCCCAGGACGTGACGGCGCTGGTCGATGCGTGGCACGACGTGCAGCGCGCGCTCGCGCGCGGCGAGCCCACCGCCTGGATCTATCACGCCCGTGGGGTCCAGGGCCTCAGTCGCCGGCTCCAGGATGTGGGCATGGATCTACGCGGCGAGCTGGTGTCCGTCGCGAGCTGGCGGGTGGCCGGCCGGCCCGCCGCCGCGCAGGATCCCCCATGATGCGGCACGCGGGTTCACAGCGCGTCCGGGCCCACGCCCCGGTGCGGATCGACTTCGCCGGCGGGTGGTCCGATGTACCCCTGTTCGCCGCCACGGAGGGCGGCGTCGTCGTGAATGCCGCGATCACGCTCTACGCCCGCGTCGAGTGCATCGCGGGCGGCGGCACCATCAGGCTCCATGCCGAGGATCTCGCGCAGCGGCTGGTCGTGCGCCACGCGGCCGAGCTCACGTACGACGGGCGGCTCGACCTGCACAAGGCGGCGCTCAACATGCTGCCGGTGACTGGCGGGATCGAGCTGCTCACGCGTGCGGACGTCCCGCCGGGATCGGGGCTGGGAGCGTCCGGCGCGCTCGACGTGGCGCTCGTGGCGGCGCTCGCCGCGCTGCGCGGGGAGCGCCACACCCGCGAAGAGCTGGCGGAGCTCGGCTTCCAGCTCGAGGCGGGCGAGCTCAGGCTCGCGGGCGGGCGCCAGGACCAGTACGCTGGCGCGCTCGGCGGCTGGCAGGAGCTCGTGTTCTCCGGGGACGGGGTGGCCGTCCACCCCATCCGGCCCGGCCTGGATCACGTGGCGGAGCTGGAGGCGATGGTGGTGATCGCATTCACCGGTGAGTCGCACTTCTCGTCGCAAACGCACGGTCGCGTGTGGGGCGCGTATCGCGCCGGCCGGCCCGAGGTGGTCGCCGCGCTCCGCGCGATGCGCGATCTGGGCCCGGTGGCGGCGCGGGCGCTCGCGGCCGGCGATTGGCGTGCGTTGGCGGAGGTCGTGGACGAAAACTGGCGGCACCAGCAGCGGCTCGACGCCACCATCGCGACCCCGGCGGTGCGGCGCGTGGAAACGGCGGCCCGCGCCGCCGGCGCATGGGGACTCAAGGCGACCGGCGCCGGCGCCGGTGGCTGCCTCCTGATCGTGGCGCCCCCGGGGGAACGCACCGTCGTCGAGCGGGCCGTGCGGCGGGCGGGGGCGCGCGTGCTGTCCGCGGCGTTCGATTTCGGCGGCGTTCAGGTCTCGCACGACCATGCTCCAGACGATCGCGGCTGAGCTTGCCGCGCGCCGCGGCGCGCTGGAACGGCATCCCGTGCTGGCGCGGCTCGCGGCGCGGCTCGCGCGCCGCCTCGAGAGGCTGCGCGATGAGCCGGTGTATTTCCCCGAGGCCAAGGCGCTGCTCTCGCGCGACGGGGGGGTGTGCCCCGCCGACGGCGCGCGACTCGAGTTCCACCCCTACGCGCCGCACGCGCACCGCTGCGCGCGGTGCGGCGTGACCTACACCGGCGAGCGCCACCACCGGGCGTGGATCACGCGCTACCAGATCTGGCTCAGCGAGCGCGCCGTGCACGGCGCCCTGCTCGGGGCGCTGCTCGGGCGGGACGACCTCTCCGCCGGCGCGGCGCGGATCCTGACGGGCTACGCCGACCGGTATCGCAGCTACCCCAACGCCGACAACGTGCTGGGTCCCACCCGCCTGTTCTTTTCCACCTATCTCGAGTCCATCTGGCTGGTGCAGGTGACGTGCGCGGCGGCGCTGCTCGAGAGCAGCGCGCCGGGGCGGCTGTCGGCGCGGGAATGGGACGCCGTGCGGGAGATGGCGCGGGAATCCGCCGGCCTGATCGCCACCTTCGACGAGGGGTGGTCGAATCGCCAGGTGTGGAACAACGCGGCGCTGGTCGCGGCGGGTGGCTGGCTCGGGGAGCAGCGGCTCGGCGCCCGTGGACGGCTGGGGCCCTCGGGTCTCGCCACCCAGCTGGGCGGCGTCGATGCGGACGGCATGTGGTTCGAGGGGGAGAACTACCACTTCTTCGCCCTGCGGGGATTCGCGCTCGCCGCGGAGCTGTTGCGCTGGCAGGGGTACGACGCCTACGCCGGAACGCGCCTGGGGCAGATGTTCGGGGCGCCGCTCGCCACGCTGCTGCCCGATCTCACGATCCCGGCGCGGGGCGACGCGCTCTACGGGGTGTCGGTGCGCCAGGCGCGGTTCGCCGAGCTGTGGGAGCTGGGGCGGGCGCGCACCGACGATGCGCGGCTCGACGCCGTGCTCGGCCGGCTCTACGCGGACGGCCTGCCCGAGGGCGAGGACGTGGGGCTGACGGAGCTGGCGGAGCAGGAGCAGAACCGCCCCGCGGCCCGGCAGCGGCGCGATCGCCTGGGGTGGAAGGCGCTGTTGTGGATGCGGCCCGAGGACCCGCGGATCGCGCCGTCGCCGGCCGCCAGCCGGCTGCTCGAGGCGCAGGGCATCGCCGTGCTGCGTCCCGCGGCGCGGCGGGTGGTGTCGGTCGAGTGCGGGCGCCGTGTCGGTGGGCACGCGCACCCCGACCGCCTGCACCTCTCGGTGTTCTGGGACGCGCCGCTGCTCGCGGACTTCGGCACGGGCTCCTACGTGCAGCGCTCGTTGCACTGGTATCGCTCCACCCTGGCGCACAACGCTCCGGGTGAGACGGGTGTCGGCCAGCGGCCCGCCCTGGTCTGGTGCGACGCGTTCGACGAGCGGGACGGGTGGCACTGGTGCCGCGCGCACGCCGACGGCCTGGTGGGGGAGGGCACCCGGGTGAGTCGCAGCGTGGTGGTCGGACCCGACTACGTGCTCGACGTCGTGACGGTCAACGCCCCGGCCGACGTGCCGGTGGACCTGCCGATCCACCCGCTGGGACGGATCGCGCCGGCATCGCGCCCGTGGGCGGCGCCCGTGCGGCCGCCTGCCGCGGCAGGCCACGAGACGGGCTACGGGTTTCTCGCCGGCATCGCGCAGGTCGCCGCACCGTATGAGCCGATCGTCCCGCACGATGCCGCGGGTGCCCGGGTGCTGCTGGCGCCACGCGCCGGGGAGATGGTGCTCACCGCGACGGCGCCGGGCCCACCGGGCGCCGACTTCGCGGACGGCGATCCGCGCACGTTCCTGATCCGCCGCGCCCCCGGCTCGGGACGGTGGGTGCAGCTCTACAGCCGCGACTTGGCACCGCGCGCGGTGATCGAGCGGGCGGGCGGCATCGTGGTAACGGGCGAGTCGTGGGGCGAGACCCGATTCCAGGAAGCGGACGACGGGCTCGTAATCGCGCTCCCGTCCGGCGCGATCGAGCTGGCGGTGCGGGAATCGGTCGAGCGACCCGCGCCCCATCCTCCGGCGCCGCTCAGGCCGGCGGACGTGCGCCTCGCGCGTGCCGCGGCGGAGCCGTCGCTCGAGGCGTGGCCCGCGGACTGTGTCCGCTTCAGCCTCGGCCCCGGGCACTACCGCCGGTCGGAGCGCGCGTGGGGGGATTCAGGGGGGCTCACGGCCGACGTCGACGTCACGGCACGGGGGCGCGCCCTCTGGTTCCGGGTCGCGGTGACGAAGCACGAGATCGTGGTGCGCGCGCCGGACGCGCCGGACCCCGCTCTGGACAACGAGGCGCCGGACATCCACTCTGACGGCGTGCAGTGCTACGTCGGGCGCGAGCAGTGGGAGGGGTACGTGGTGCTGCCCGATCTGGCGAGCGGGGCGCTGCGCGTGCGCGCCGTGGCGGGCACCGCCGGCGACGCGCGGCGCGTGTCCGGTCGCTGCCGGCGGACGGCGGGAGGCTACGAGCTGCTGGTGTGCTGCGATACCGGGACCCCGCTCGCCCCGGGCGACCGCGTGCGGTTCACGCTCAGCGTGAACGAGATGGCGCCCGGGCGGGAGCGCCGGGTGGGCCAGCTGGCGCTTGCGGGCGGCGGATGGGTGTATCTGCGCGGGGATCGCGAGAGCCCCGATGCCGCGGTGGTGGCGGAGATCGCATGAGCATCATCGTCGTGCTGCATCAGCCCCAGGACCTCGTGAACATCGCCGCGGTGGTCCGCGCCATGAAGAACTTCGGGCTGCGCGACCTCAGGCTCGTGCAGCCGGCCGTGTACGATCCCCACCGCGTCGAGGGCATCGCCCACAAGACGGGGGACGTGCTCAAGCGGGTGGCGCTGTACGAGTCGTTCGACGCGGCGTTGGCGGACTGCGTGCTGGCGGTGGGGTTCACGGCGCGCGGCCGCACGGCGAAGCACAACGTGCGGCGCCCCCGGGAGGCCGCACCCGAGATTCTCGAGACGGCCGCGCGCCACCGGGTGGCCCTCGTGTTCGGTCGCGAGGACAAGGGCCTCACCAACGCGGAGCTGGATCGCTGCCACCGCCAGGTGACGATTCCCACGAGCCCGGAGCATTCCTCGCTCAACCTGGCCCAGGCGTTCTGCGTCGCGGCGTACGAGCTGTTCGTGCAGCGCGAGGCGCTCCCGCCGCTCAAGGCCCCGCGCAAGACCGCCCCACCGGCCACCCACGAGGCCGTCGAGCAGTTGATCGCCTCGGCCGCGGAGACGCTCCACGCGATCGAGTTCTTCAAGACGCGCAACGCCGAGCTGGTGATGCGGACCGTGCGGGGGGTCGTGCACCGCACGCCGCTCGACGCGCGCGAGGCCAAGCTGCTCCGCGCCATGTGCATCGAGGTGCTGCGCTATCTCGAGCGGAAGGACATCCGGTGACGGCCCCGCGCGACGCCGATGGCCCGATCCCCGGTGGGACGTCCACCGGGAGCAAGCGCCGCGAGGTGCTGTTCGGCGCTGCCGGGGAGGGCCCCGGCCGCATGGTGCGCTCGGCCGGCTGCCGGCTGTGGGACGAGCAGGGCCGCGAGTTCATCGACCTGGGCATGGCGCTCGGGGCGGTGGCGCTGGGCTACGGGCACCCGGTCGTGCGCGCCGCCGCGGAGCGGGCGCTGCGCGCGGGCGGCGTGGGGACCTTGCCGCCGGTCGAGGAGCGCGCGCTTGCCGAGCGGCTGCTTCCGTGGGTGCCCGGCGCCGAGGCCGTGCGGTTCCTCAAGACGGGAGCGGAGGCGGTCGCTGCCGCCGTGCGAATCGCGCGCGTCGTGACCGGCCGGGACGACGTCCTGTCGTGCGGCTACCACGGCTGGCTCGACTGGTCGCAGGCCGAGCTGGGCATTCCCGCGACGGTGCGCGGGCTGCATCGCGCGCTGCGGTTCAACGACGGCGCGGACCTCGAGCAGGCGCTGCAGCGGCACCCGCGGCCGTGCGCGCTGGTGATCGAGCCGGTGGTGGAGCGGGCGCCCGACCCCGCGTGGCTGCACGCGGTTCGCGACGCCGCGACGCGCGCCGGGGCGCTGCTCGTGTTCGACGAAATCAAGACCGGCATCCGGCTCGGCCCGGGGGGAGCGGCGCGACGCTACGGGGTACCGCCCGACCTCGTGGTGCTCGGCAAGGCGCTCGGCAACGGGCTCCCGATCGCCGCGGTGGCCGGGCCGCGCGCCCTGATGGCGGCGGCGGCCCGCACGTGGATTTCCTCGACGCTGGCGACGGAATCCGTGGCGCTCGCGGCCGGGCTGGCGGTGCTCGACGTCTGCGAGACGACGGATGCCGTCGCGCGGATCGCCGCGGGCGGCGAGCGATTCCTCGCGGGCCTGCGCTCCATCGCGGACGCCTACCCCCGGGTCGTCACCGGTGTCGGCGGCGTGGCCGAGTTCTCGTTCCTGCGGTTCCGCGACGAGGCGGTGGGAGCGCGCGTCGCGGCCGGGGCGGCGGCGCGGGGCATTCTGTTCCGGCGCGCGCCCTACAACTTCATCTCGCTCGCTCACGAGGATGCGACGATCGCCGCGGCGCTGGAGCGCGTCGGTGAGGCGGTCGGGGAGGTCGCCGCCACATGCTGATCGACGTCCACGCGCATTTCTACACCGAGCGCTCGCCCTACGCGAACTGGCGGGAGTTGAACGGGGCACGGCTGGAGGCGGGGCGCCTGATCGGCATCACGGCGCACGTGGCCTCGATGCTCGGCAGCTGGGGCACGCGCTCGCCGGTGTACTTCCCGTCGGAGGACGACGTCCACCAGGCCAACGGCCGGATGCTCGCGCTGTGTCACGAGCACCCGGGCCTGGTATTCGGCTACTGCCTGGTCAACCCCAACTATCCCGACCACGCCCTGAGCGAGATCGAGGCGCGCGCCACGGCCGGCATGGTGGGGATCAAGCTCGCCGCCAGCCGCCGTGCCGACGATCCCCTGCTCGATCCGATCGCGGCGCTGGCCGCGGGCCGCGGGCTCCCCATTCTGCATCACGTGTGGCAACACCGCCGGCGGGAGTGGCCCGGGCAGGAAGCGTCGGATGCCCTCGAGCTGGCCGCCCTCGCCGGTCGCCATCCGCGGGCGCGCTTTATCCTGGCGCACCTCGGCGGCGGTGGGGACTGGGCGCATTCGCTGCGCGTGCTGCGGGACGTGCCCAACGTGTGGGTGGATCTCTCCGGGAGCGGGATCGACAGCGGCATGCTCGAGCACGCGCTCGAGGCGGTCGGCGTCGGGCGGCTGCTGTGGGGCGCCGACGTCACGCTCGACACGGGGCTGGCGAAGCTGCGCTACCTCGAGTCGCTCGGGCTGAGCGACGCGGACCTGGAGCGCATCCGGCACGGCAACGCGGAGGCGCTGTTTCCGCGCGGGAGCTTCCGATGACGATCGACGTCGCGACATTCGTGGGCGGCTATCCGTTCCGCCATCTGCCCGACCCGACACCCACCGGGCTGCTCCGCCAGATGGACCGGACCGGGATCGCCACCGCGTGGGTCGGGCACCTGGCGTCGGCGTGGCACCGCGATCCGGCCGATGCCAACGCGGAGCTAGCCGAGCTGCTGCAGCCTCATGAGCGGCTGCGCGGCGTCCCCACGATCCACCCGGCGCTGCCGCGGTGGGAGGAGGACCTCCGCGTGGCGCGGGAGGGGGGGGCGCCGGCCGTCCGCGCATATCCCGCCAGCCAGGGTCTCGACCCGGCCGGGCCCGACATGCGCGCGCTGATCGGCGCGGCGGCCGCGGCCGGGCTCCCGGTCATGCTCACCGTGCGCTTCGAGGACGTGCGCCAGCGCCATCCGCTGGATGTGGCGCCCGACCTTCCCGCGGCCGCGATCCGCGCCCTCGCGCGGCTCGATCCGCGCGCCCGCCTGATCGTGACCCACGCCGATCGGGCCCTGGTCGAGGAAGTGCATTTCGGACTCACGCCCGAGGAGGCGCGCCGGATTCTGTGGGACATCTCCTGGATCTGGGGCCCACCGGAAGACCATTTGCGGTTACTGCTCGGAACCGTGGGCCTCGCGCGGTTCACGTTCGGAACGGGCATGCCGCTGCGTATTCCGGACGGGGCGATCGCCAAGCTCGACCTGCTCGCGCTCCCGCGCGACGAGCGCGAGCGCATCACGTCGGGGAATCTGCGGCAGTGGCTTCAGCAGCCGTCCGACGAGCGGTTGCCGTCCGGGTCCCCCTGACTATTTTTCCAGCGGCCGATGCCGCGCGTCCAGGGCGCGGCGAGCGGTGCCTGGGTATACACGCATGTCGCGCGTCGACGCCCGCCCGATCTCGGGTGTCTCAAGCCGTACGAGGATGAGCGAATGACCAGGTGGGTCGTGCCGGTGACGAAGGGGGCCGCGGTGGTGGTGGTCGGCGCGCTCACGGTGTTTGCGGCGCGCGGGCTGCGCTCGCAGGGGCCGGTCAGTCCCAAGGTCCAGCCCGATACCGTGGTGGATCTCAACTACGAGGCGCCGGCCGACGTGGACACGGCGGGACTGCCGGGGCCGCGCCAGCCGATCTTCTACCGCCACGACGTGCACGCCGGCCAGTACCGCATGGACTGCCGCTACTGCCACTCCAACGTCGAGCGCAGTCCGAGCCCGGGGCTCCCGTCGCTCGCCTCCTGCATGGGATGCCACCTGATCGTCGGGTCGGGCAATCCCGAGGTGCAGAAGCTGCGCGACGCCGTCGCGGCCAAGCAGCCGGTCCAGTGGATCGAGGTGCACCGCCTGTCGCAGTTCGTGCACTTCTCGCACGAGCGGCACGTGGTGGCGGGGGAGCTCAACTGCAAGGAATGCCACGGCCAGGTCAACCGCATGCCGCAGGTCTATCAGTTCGCGTCCCTCAAGATGGGTTGGTGCATTTCGTGTCACAAGACGAAGGAGTACAAGGGTCAGCCGGGGCGTCCTGTGACCACGGACTGCAGCGCCTGTCACTACTGAGGGTGGAGGCTCGATGACCGACGGCATGAATCGCCGGAAGTTCCTCAAGGTCCTCGGCGTCACCGGCGGCGGCGCGGCGGCGATGGCGGGATGCTCCACGGAGCGCGTCGAGAAGCTGATCCCCTACCTCGTCCCGCTCGAAGACCAGATCCCGGGCCTCGCGACCTACTATGCCTCGACCTGTCGCGAATGCCCGGCGGGCTGCGGCGTGCACCTGCGCGTGCGGGAAGGCCGCGCGGTGAAGGTCGAGGGGAACCCCGACCACCCGGTGAACCGCGGCAAGGTGTGCGCGCGCGGGCAGGCCTCGCTCCAGGGGACCTACAACCCGGACCGGATCCGCGGCCCGATGGCGCGCACGCCCGCCGGGACGTTCGCGCCGATCACGTGGGACGAGGCGATCGCCCGCGTCGTCGAGCGTCTCAAGGGTGCGCCCAAGGGCTCGCTGTGGTTCCTCACGGGCAACGAGGGCGGCTCGTTCGACCGGCTCGTGCGCGACTGGCTCGGCGCGCTGGGGTCCTCGCACGCCGTGACGTTCGAGCCGTTCGCCCACGAGGCGCTGCGGCAGGCCAACCGCGCGGTCTTCGGAGTCGACGCGATCCCGTCCTATCGGCTTGCCGAGGCCGAGTGCCTGGTGTCGTTCGGGGCGGATTTCCTCGAGACGTGGCTCAGTCCGGTGGAGCACGCGCGCGGGTTCGCGGCGGCGCACGGCTACCGCGACGGTCGGATGAGCCGCTACGTGCATGTCGAGCCGCGCCTCAGCATGACGGCGATGAGCGCGGACGAGTGGATCGCCCCGGTGCCCGGGACGGAGGGGGTGCTCGCCCTCGCCATGGCGCACGTGATCGTGAACCACCATCTGGAGCGCGCGCCGGCCGACGCGGTCCAGCTGCGGGGGGTGCTGCGGTCGTACGAGCCGGATCAGGTCGCCGAGCGCACCGGCGTGCCCGCCGGGACCGTCCACCGGCTGGCGGCCGAGTTCGCCGCCCGACCCAGCGTGGCGCTCCCGGGAGGCGCCGGCACCCAGCACACCGACGCCCGGCTCACGGCCGTCGCGGTCAACCTGCTCAACTACGTCGCGGGCAACGTCGGCCGCACGGTGGTGTTCGGCCCAGCCGGGAGCACGGGTGCCTCGTCGTACGCCGGACTCGCGGACGTGGTGGCGGCGGCGCGGCGGAACGAGATCGGGGTGCTGCTCGTGCACGGCGCCAATCCGGCCTACGCGACGCCGCCCGGACTGGGCGCCGCGGAGGCGCTCGCGGCGGTGCCCTTCAAGGTGAGCTTCGCGCGCTGCCTCGACGAGACCGCGGCGCTGGCCGATCTGCTGCTTCCCGATCACGATCCCTACGAGCAGTGGAACGACTACACCCCGCGCGCCGGCGTGCACTCGCTGCTCCAGCCGGTGATGCAGCCGGTGTTCGACACGCGCCAGACCGGCGACGTGCTGATCGACGTGGCGCGCCGGATGGGGGGCGCCGTAGCAGCGCGGTTCACGGGCGCGGCGCCGGAGGGGAGGTACAAGGCGTATCTCCAGGAGCGCTGGGGCGAGCTGCAGCGCGAGCTGGCCGACCGGCGGCCGTTCGAGGAGTTCTGGCGCGAGGCGGTGCAGCGGGGCGGAATATGGCGCGAGACGCCGGCGATGGCGGTGCGGGTCGCGCGCGACCTCGTGCTCGACCCGCCCACGCCGACCGGGGGCGGCCCCTTCACGGCCATCGTGTATCCCTCGCCCACTCTGTACGACGGGCGCGGCGCCAACCGGCCCTGGCTCCAGGAGCTGCCCGACCCGGTGACCAGGATGACGTGGGGCACGTGGGTCGAGATCCACCCCGAGACCGCCTCCCGGCTGGGCATCGCGGAGGGGGACGTCGTGGAGGTCCGCTCCGCGACGGGCGCGATCGAGGCGCCGGCCTACCTGTACCCCGGCCTGCGTCCGGACGTGGTGGCGGTGCCGCTGGGACAGGGGCATACGGCGTACGGTCGTTACGCCAAGGACCGTGGTGCCAACGCCCTCCGGCTGCTGGGACCCGAGCCCGCGGCGTTCGGCGGTGTGACACGCTACACGCCCGTGACTCTCGCAGCCACCGGCGCGCACGTGCGGCTGGCCAAGACGGAGGGCAACACCCGGCAGATGGACCGGGGGATCGCCCAGGCGGTGACGCTCGCCGGCATCGCGGCCGGGGCGTTGGAGCACCCGTTCCACATCGAGGAGGCGGCACCGATCCCCGAGCGGGAGGAGCGGGTGCTCGAGGAGGTCGCGGAGCGGCAGAAGGCGGCCACGCAGTACGGTCCGTACGCGTTCGAGACGACGCGCTGGGGCATGGCCGTCGACCTCGCGCGCTGTACCGGGTGCAGCGCCTGCGTCGCGGCCTGCAGCGCGGAGAACAACATCCCATTCGTCGGCGCCGACCAGGTGACCCGGGGCCGCGAGATGCAGTGGATCCGGATCGAGCGCTACTTCGAGGGCGGCGAGTCGGGCGAGCCGCTCGAGGCGCGGGTCATCCCGGTGATGTGCCAGCAGTGCGGCAACGCCCCGTGCGAGCCGGTCTGCCCGGTGTTCGCCGCGTTCCGTACGGCCGACGGGCTCAACGGCCAGGCCTACAACCGCTGCGTCGGCACCCGGTACTGCAGCAATAACTGCCCGTACAAGGTCCGCTACTTCAACTGGTACGACCAGTCGACCCCGGACGACCCCAAGACGTTCGCCTGGGAAGAGCCGCTGCACTGGCTGCTCAACCCCGACGTCACGGTCCGGTCGAAGGGCGTCATGGAGAAGTGCACGTTCTGCGTCCAGCGAATCCGGGGCGCCCAGAACGAAGCGCGCGTCGCCGGCCGTGAGCTCAAGGACGGCGATATCGTGACGGCCTGCCAGCAGACGTGCCCGGCGGACGCCATCGTGTTCGGCAATCTCACCGACCCCGGCTCGCGCGTGGCGCAGCTCGCCGCCGACCCGCGGCGCTACCGGGTGCTCGAGAGCCTCAACACGCAGCCAGCGGTGACGTATCTGATGAAGGTGCGCAACCTCGGGGCGGAGGCGTAACGGCGATGGCCACGACCGTGCAGCCCGACGCCACGCCCGTTCACCATCATCACCCCACCTACCACGAGGTGACCCGCGACATTGCGGCCACCCTCGGGAATCCCAAGCGCGGCTACTACGTCCTGTTCGGGTTCGTGCTCCTCGTGCTCGGCGCCGGCATCGTCGCGCTGCTGTACCAGATCCGGCGTGGCCTGGGGGTCGCCGGGTACTCCCCGCCGGTCATGTGGGCGGTGTACGTCACGACGTTCGTGTTCTGGGTGGGCATCGCGCACTCGGGGACCCTGATCTCCGCGATCCTCTACCTGTTCCGCTCGGCGTGGCGCACGGCCGTGTACCGCACGGCCGAAGCGATGACGGTGTTCGCGGTGATGACGGCGGGCCTGTTCCCGCTGATCCACCTGGGGCGGCTGTGGTACGCGTACTGGCTGTTCCCGTACCCCAACCAACGCGGGCTGTGGGTCAACTTCAAGTCGCCGCTCGTCTGGGACGTGTTCGCGGTCTCCACCTACTTCACGGTCAGCACGCTGTTCCTGATCGTGGGGCTGATCCCCGACGTCGCCGCGATCCGGGACCATGCCACGGGTTGGCGCAAGAAGCTCTACACGATCACGTCGCTCGGCTGGCGGGGCGCCGACTACCAGTGGCGGCACTACATCAAGGCGTACCTCTACCTCGCGGCCCTCGCCACCCCCCTCGTGCTGTCGGTCCATAGCGTGGTGTCGTGGGACTTCGCGATGTCCATCGTCCCGGGCTGGCACGCCACGATCTTCGCGCCGTACTTCGTGGCCGGGGCCATCTACTCCGGGGTCGCGATGGTCATCACGCTCACGGTCCCGCTGCGCAAGGTGTTCCGCCTGGAGCGCTACGTCACGGTCATCCATTTCGAGAACCTCGCGAAGCTGATGCTGCTCACGGGGATGATCGTCGCCTATGCCTACGCGATCGAGTACTTCATCGCGTGGTACGGCGGCAATCCCGTCGAGCGCGAGGCGTTCTGGAATCGCGCGTTCGGGCCCTACTGGTGGGCGACGTGGACGATGATCGTGTGCAACGGCGTCCTGCCCTGGCTCCTCTGGTTCGAGAAGGTCCGGCGGAGCATTCCCGCGCTGTTCGTGCTGTCGCTGTTCGTCAATCTCGGCATGTGGTTCGAGCGCTTCGTCATCATCGTGGTGTCGCTGTCGCACGAGTACGAGCCGTATGCGATGGGCCGCTACACGCCGACCTGGGTGGACTGGACGATCCTCGCGGGGAGCTTCGCCTGGTTCTCCATGTGGTTCCTGCTGTTCGCCAAGAACTTCCCAACGGTCTCCATCACCGAGGTGAAGGAGATCATCCCGTGGCCGCGGCGGCGGGGAGGGCAGGCATGAGCGGCCATCCGGGGGGGGTCCTCGCCGCGTTCCGCCACGTGGACGACGCGGCCCAGGCGATCCGCGATCTGCGCGCCAGCGGCTTCGCGGACGTCACGGCCTACACGCCGGTGCCGAACCAGGAGATCGCCAACGCGCTCGGCCGCAAGGCCAGCCCGGTCCGGTTGTGGACCCTGCTGGGCGGGCTCACCGGCTTCGGCCTGGGCCTCCTGATGACGATGTGGATGTCCGTCGACTACCCCATCGTGGTTGGAGGGAAGCCGATCCCCTCGGTGATCCCGTACATCGTGATCATGTTCGAGCTGACGATCCTGTGCGGCGCGCTGGCAACCATCACCGGCCTGATCGTGCACGCGGTGCGGGGCCGGCGGGCGGCCGCGTTCGACCCGCGCTTCACCGACGACCACATCGGCGTCTTCGTGCCGTGCGCTCCGGAACGGCGGGGCGCCGTCCAGCAGCTGCTTCAGGCCTCGGGGGCGGAGGAGGTGCGGATTGAAGCGTAGCGCCGTCGTCCTCGCCTTGGTGGTCCTGCTCGGCGCCTGCTCGGCCGAAAACTGGCCGGAGTGGATGCGCCGCCTGCCCGGCCCGGACGATGCGGTCGCCGCCGTGCCGTGGTTTGCCACCATGCATCGGGGGCTCGCCATCCAGCCGTACAAGTGGCCGACGCCACGCCCGCCGGTCGCGGGCTCCATCCCCGTCACGGGGAGCGAGCCGCCGCTGCCGGTGATTCCCGCCAACCTCGCCGCGATCGACGCGGTGCGGAACCCGGTGCAGCGGACGGCGGCGTCGCTCGACGTGGGAAAGCGGAGGTTCGACACCTACTGTCTGCCATGTCACGGGGAGAAGGGGGCCGGAGACGGCCCGGTGAACGCCAAGCTGCTCGTGGCGCCCAGCCTGCTCACCGATCAGGCGAAGCGCTACACGGACGGCTACCTCCACGCGATCATCCGCCACGGGCGGGGCATCATGCCCGCCTACGGTGACCGCATCCTCGGCGACGATCGGTGGGACGTGGTGCACTACGTACGGCTCCTGCAGGGGGCCCGATGAGCGGGACACCCGTGCGTCAGGACGCCTACCGGCGCGCGGCGCGCGCCCCCACGACCGGCCTGCTCGCCCTCGGCGGGGCCCTCACCGTGGCCGGGATCGGGCTGTTCGTCGTGCTGGCGCTGGGGGACGACCCGGCCCGCGCGTGGCGCATGTTCCTCGTGGACTTCCTGTTCTTCACCGGGGTCGCGGCGGGGTCCGTGATCTTCGCGGCGACCCAGAAGATCACCAAGGGAACCTGGGCCGGCTCGATCATCCGGTTCGCGGAGGCGGGCGTCGCCTTCCTGCCGGTGGCGCTCGTGCTGTTCCTGGTCCTGTTCCTCGGCCGCGACCAGGTGTTCCCGTGGATCGCCCATCCCACCCCGGTGCGCGGGCAATGGCTCACCGTGCCGTGGGTCTTCTGGCGCGACCTCGTGAGCCTGCTGGTGGTCTCGGGCGTCGCGGGGGCGTTCGTGTGGCACGAGCTCAAGCCGGACGTGGCCGCCGTGCGCCAGCAGACGACCGGGTGGCGCCGCCGCCTGTATGACGGCATCGTGGGGGACTACACCGGCACGCCCGAGCAGGTCGAAACGCTCGCCCGGCGGATCAACCGGCTGGCGCCGCTGCTCTGCCTGCTGTACGCATACTTGTTCTCCCTGCTGGCGTTCGACCTCATCATGTCCCTGGCGCTGTCGTGGCACAGCACCCTGTTCGGCGCCTACTACTTCATGGGGGCGTTCCTCACCGGGCTCACGATGCTCGCGCTGATGACGGTCTACTGGCGCGGCCGGCTCGGGCTGCACGCGCTCATTGGGCGCCAGCAGTTCCACGATCTCGGCAAGATGATCTTCGGGTTCACGATCTTCTGGGCCTACCTCACCTACAGCCAGCTGATCGTGATCTGGTACGGCAACCTCCCCGAAGAGACGTCGTGGGTGTTCTACCGCATGTGGAGCAGCTGGCAGCCCGTGGCCGTGCTGGTCCTCATCCTCGTGTTCGTGGTGCCGTTCTGGGGGCTGATCTGGGTCCGGGCCAAGGTGTCGCCGCTCACCTTCACGCTGTTCGCCGCGATCAGCACCATCGGCATGTGGCTGGAGCGGTTCCTCCAGGTCCAGCCGTCGCTGGTCGCCGCGCCGCAGCTCGGTGTGCCCGAGATCGGCATCAGCCTCGGCTTCCTCGGGCTGTTCCTGCTGGCCTACGGCCTGTTCGCCCGCGCGTTCCCCATGGTGAGCCCGCGGCTGGCGGAGGAAGCGGTGGAGCTGTCGCATCACTGATCACCACCCGGCCCCTCGCCGCCGCGCCACGGGCATGGGGGTCGCTCCACCAGGAGACCCGGCATGGCCGAACATCACGAGACGCTCGCAGAGTTCCGGCATTTTCGCGAGAAGCTGAACGAGGCGATCCTCAACGCGGGGCACCTCGGCATCAAGCGCTTCTTCGCGCTGGATGCGCGAACCTACGAGGCCGGCGCGCTGGACGCGAAGACCAAGGAGCTGCTCGGCCTGGTCGCGTCGATGGTGCTGCGCTGCGACGACTGCGTCACGTATCACCTCGTGCGGTGCCGCGAGGAGGGCGTCACGGATGATGAGCTCTACGACGCCTGCTCGGTGGCGCTCGTGGTCGGCGGGTCGATCGTGATTCCCCATCTGCGCCGGGCGGTGGCCCGCCTGCAGGAGCTCCCCGCCCCATGAGTGAGCGCGCGGTGCTGTGGCGCGCCGCCGCCCGCGCGGCCGCCGCGGGGGCGGCCGCGGCGCTCGCCACGGTCGCGCGGCGCCGCGGATCGTTGCCCATGGCGTCGGACGCCAAGCTGCTCGTGAGCGATGACGGTGCGCGTCTGGGAACCATCGGGGGCGGGTGTCTCGAGGCGGATGTCACCGCCCAGGCCCTCGCCGTGATCGCCTCCGGACGGCCTACCCTCGTGCGCCACACGCTCAACGCCGACATCGCCGGCGATCTTGGCCTCTCGTGCGGCGGGACGGTCGAGCTGTTCCTCGAGCCCGTGGTGGCCGGCCCGGAGGCCGCCGCGCTCTATGGTGCCGTCGCCGACGCAATCGATCGGCGCCGCCGCGCCGCGGTGGTTACCGCCCTGGACTGGACGGCGGGCCCGCGCAAGGCGTTGCACGGCGAAGGTGAGGTGCGCAGCATCGGCAACTGGTCTATCCCTGCCGCCTCCGCCGCCTCCGCCGCCGCCGCCGCCGCGCCCAACGTCGACCCGGAAGCGGGCCTGTTCATCGAGCCCCTCCCGCGCGTCCCGCGGCTGATTCTGTTCGGGGCCGGCCACGTCGCCGCCGAGATCGCGCGCGCGGCGGCCGGGACCGACTTCCACGTAGTGGTGGTGGACGACCGCGAGGAGTTCGCCAATCGCGAGCGCTTCCCGACGGCGGCCGAGGTGGTCGCTGCCGACCTGCGCACGACACTCGATGGCCTGGTGGTCGACGGAGACGACTACGTGATCGCCTGCACGCGCGGCCACGCGATGGATGCCATCGTGGTCGAGCGCACCGCCGCGTCACCGGCGCGCTATGTGGGCATGCTCGGCAGCCGGCGCAAGCAGGCCGTGATCTGGAAGGCGCTGGAGGCGGCGGGCGTCCCGCGCGCGGCGCTCGAGCGCGTCAAGGTCCCAATCGGCGAGGACATCGGCGCGGACACGCCGGGCGAGATCGGGATCGCGGTCATGGCGGAGTTGATCCGACTGCGGCGAGTGGGGGGGTAGCGACTTCGATCGTCACGCTCCGCCGGGCGAACGCGGACGTCCCTCAGCGCCTGACCTTCCCGAGCAGCACCTTGAGCGAGTCGAGCGCCACGGCCGCGCGCACCGTGACCCGCACGCCATCGAGCGTCACGGTGTCCTGCGCCGCGACGGCCGACCGGAGGGCCGCGCGCCCGGGCTCACGTTCGCGTCCCGCGTACGCGGCCGCTGGCTCGGCCTTGGGGGCAGGGGCCTCGAGCAGCTCCAGATGCGAGCCCGAGGGCAGGAGCTGGACGACACGCACCACCGCCTCTCGAATCAGCAGCTCATAGCGCTCGACTGGCAGGCCCGGCACCGTTGCCACGGGCCCCCCCAGGACGCGCTCGGCGGCGTCGCGCGTGATCATGCGCCACTCGGCAGCTCGCTCTTCGGCGGCCACCGGCTCGACGGCGTTGCGGCTCGGGCTCGGCGCGGCGACGGCGGGAGGAGCGGCCACGATGCCGGCCGCCACCTTGCCTGCCGCGGTGTCGCGCAGCGCCTGGTCGGCCTCCTGTGGCGCTGCCTTGGTGGCGGCGCCGGCTGGCAGGTCCGCCCGCGCCTGTTTCGCTTCCTGCCGGGCCGGCGCCTGCTCGGCGGCGGCCCCCTGAGCCCCCGGGGGCTCCTGCGCGACGCCGCCCACCGGGCCCACGCCACCGTGGTCCAGTGGAGCCGCAGCGAGCGGAGCGGCGGAGTCGCTGGCCGCCACGCTGACCGGCGAAGCCGCGTTGCGGATTGACGGCTTGAGCCGCTCGCCCCGCACGTACCATCCCAGCCCGCCGGCGATCACGACCGTCGCCGCCCACGCGAGCCAACGCCACGTGGGATTCATGCCCCGTCGCGCGGGCGTGCGGCCGGCGCGCGCCAGCACGACCTCGAACGGCGGGACGGTGCTCACCGCCGGTGTGGCGACGCCGAGGATCGTCCGCGCCCGCTCCGCGATGCGGCGCGCCTCCTCCACCCGCTCCCGACACACGATGCACTGCCGCAGGTGATCTGCGACCTCACCGTGCGCGGTCTCGCCGTGCGGCCGGTCTGCGGCGTCGATCCACTCCGCGATCTGCCCGTCATCCAAGTGCGGCATCGTGTCCCTCCAGCGCGTCATGCGCGTCCACCAGCCGCTTGCGCGCCCGCGCCAGTGTGGTGCCGATCGCGCCGCGGGCGAGTCCGGTCTGCGCCGCGATCTCGTCATAGTCGAGCCCCGCGTCCCATAGCAGCAGGACCTCGCGGTCGCGCTCGCTGAGCCCGGCCAGCGCCGCCTGCACCCGCTCCAACCGCTCGCGTGCCTCGAGCTCCTCGTCGGGCGACGGGGCCGGCGTCGTGAGCGGCTCGCTCTTGATCAGCTCGAGGTGCCGTCTCCGCCGCACCGCCGTCCGCGCCTCGTCCCGCGCGAGGTTCGCGGCCACGGTGAACAGCCAGGCCCGCGGGTTCTCCGGATCGTGATCGAGCGCGCGCACGAACACCTCCTGCGCGAGGTCCTGGGCCCGGTCCGCTTCCCACACCTTGCGGTACAGGAAGCGCACCAGAGCCGGGAACGTGCTGCGGTACACCGCGGACCAGTCGGTCGGCACGCGTGCAATCTACGAGGCGCGGAACCGCCGGACCACGCTCGGCACCTGCGCGGCGTCGGTCGTGCCGCCCGGGGCGAAGCGGATGTTCACCCGCTCGCCCGCCACCACCACCCGGTCGAATCGCTGCACGATGGAGCCGAGCTCCGGCAGCCGCCGCAGCAGCTCGAAGTACGCGGGGCTGAACGGCTCGATCGTCACGCCCGGCAGGGAATCCCTGAGCAGCAGGTCGGTCCACACGCCTTGCTTGTCGACGAACACCCGGCCACCGACCCGCTGAGCCTGCCCCAGGTCCCGCCGCGCGAACATCACGGAGTCGGCCGCGTTGAGCTGCGCGGCGCTCTTCGCTTCCCGCCGCGCCCGGTCGAATTCCGCGGCGCGGACCGCCACGACCCCGCTCGTGGGCGCGGGGGCGTTCACACCGCCCACGGCGCCTCGTCCGGCGACGACGCTGGGGTCCTGCACCAGATACGCCGTGTACTCGCTCAACAGCCCGTAGCGCAGCGCCGTGCGCCGGATCTCCTCCACCAGCTCCGCATTGGGCCCGTTGAGACGCACGGCCTGCTGCAGCACGCCGATCTTGCGCGCCGCCCAGAGCCGCGGGATGAAGTCGTTGGCGGACGCGCGGGCCGCGAACGGCGCGGTCACGCCGTAGCGCTCGGCTCGCCCGTTCCGCCGGCCCGTGACCGTCACAGCGGCCGACTCCTCGCTCGCCGTGTAGCGCCCGAAGATCACCAGCTCTTCGCCGGCGAACAGGTCGGGCAGCCGCGCGGGGTACACCTCGGTGAGCCGCGCGTCGCCGCCCAGCGCCAGGTCGGTCAGCACGGGGTGCTGGATCTTGGCCACGAGCGTTCCCACCGCGCGCTCGACATCCTCCTGCGGCTCGACGTACGCCGTGGCCCCACGCCCCGCGGCCGACAGCCGGTCCAGCAGGTACGTGTTCACGTCGTAGCCGATCCCGAACGCGAACACCCGCGCTCGGCCCCGATCGGCTTCCGCCTGCGCGGCGATCCGCTCGGGATTCTGCTCGCCGACCGACGGCAGGCCGTCCGTGAGGAACAGCACGATCGGCAGACGGCCCTCGGGTGTCACCGACCGGAACGCCTCAGCCAGTGCGCCGGCCATGTTGGTGCCGCCGTCCGCCTGAAGGTCGTCGACCCAGCGGACCGCCTCGCGCACCGCGTCGGCCGTCGCCACCGTCCACCCGTCGCGGTAGCCATGCACGGTCGAGCTGAAGCTCACCAACCGGAACCGGTCGCTCGGCCGCAGGCTGGCGAGCAGCTGGCGCAGCGCGGCCCGGGCCTGCTCGATCTTCTGCCCGGACATCGACCCCGAGACGTCCGTCACGACCGTGATGTCGCGCGGCGTGGTTTCGCCCGCGGCGGCCGCCGGGGACAGCGTGAGCATGAAATAGCCCGCCTCGCCATCCGGCCGGTGCGTCACCAGGGTGAGCCCGACGGCCCCGCGCGCGAGCGGCAGGAACAGGGCGAAATCGCCCGTGAGCTCGGCCGCCGGCCGTACCGTGAGCCGACCGTCGCGCCGAAGGACCGTGACGTCGTGCGTCGGCGAGAACGGATCCCGGAACTGGGCCGCACTGTCGGCCGTGAGCACGAACGCGAGCGGCGCCGCCTCGCGCTGGACCTGTGGCCCCGCCCGCCCGTCGGGCGCCGGCACGGAACCGCCGGTCCGGCCGCCGGCGGCGTAGCGGAACTGCAGCGCGTCGCCGGCGCGCGCCAGCACCTGGCTGTAGCGCAGCGTGATCTTGCGCGTCTCGCCGGGGTTGATCGGAAACACGCGGGCGCGGATCAAACCGTGCCCGGCGAGCTCGATCAGCGCCGGATCGCGCTTCCGCCGCACGATCTCTTCATAGATCGCGCGCGCCTTGTCGGCGTCCATCGTCTCGCCGCGGAGCTCGTCCTCGCCCTGGAACAGGGAGAAGTTGCTGAAGACGGCCTCGCCCGGCAGCGGATAGAGATAGTCCCCTTCGCCGAGTCCGCCGCCGCGATTCTCAAACCACTCCTCGACTTCCACGCGTGCGATCCGGCCCGCGACGCGGACCGACACGGCCGTGCGGACCTTGACGACGCCAAACCGGGCGATCCCGGGGCGCGGTTCGATCCACCCCTGGGCCGCGAGCGGAGCCGCGACCAGGGACAGGGCGAGAACAACCAGCAGGCTGCGCATGAAGTCTCCCGGCGAAGGTCACAGTGGGAGACGTCCAAGGCGGGCGAAGTTGCACACGGGGGCCCGGGGGGATCACCCCGGGGCCTGCTGCCGCGTTCCTTCCTTCAAGAAGACGCACCCGGGGTGGCCGGCGAACTCCTCGTCGTCGTCCGGACCGGGCCATTCGCTGCAGACCATCGGCTTGGCGGGGCGCCCGTCGGGCCGGGTACGGTCGTGCAGGCCACAGCTCACCCCGTCGCTCTCCAGGTACCCGCACGCCGAGATCACCTCGCACTCGATCGTGCTCGGGTCCGCGCGGGTGACCTTGCACAGGTAGGGGAGCTTCCGGTTGCGGAGCAGGTCCTCGAGGTCGCGGCTCTCTCCCTCCGGCGCGATCACGTCGAGCGTCAGGTCCCGGCAGCATGCCGCGCCGCGGGTGTTGTCGGACGTGCGGCACGCGGCGGTGGAGCAGGGGTTCGCCCCCTCGAGCACCGGGAGCGCGCGCCGCGCGGGTGGCGGCGCGGGTAGGTCGAGCTGCTGGCGGCGGCCCTCGTGGACGATCGTGAAGCGCTGCTCCCCGTGACGATAACTCGGCGGCGTCGGGGGCGTCGCCGCCTCCAGCACCCCCTGGAAGCCGTGTGCCGCACAGCGCACGTCCTCCCCGGTCTCCGGCCTCCCCCCGTTCTGGCGATGGGGACGGCTTCCGTTGCCGCCCGTCGGCGCCCCGGGTCCGGTCAGATGGCGGCATGGCACGTGAATCACGGCCTCGACCAGCAGGTCGCGACCGCGCACGTACGGCGTGCCGAACGCGATGCGCTCCGTGTGGCCCAGCAGCCACGTGGCGAGCGCGTCCTGTTCGTCTGGGGCATCTTCGTCGAGCGCGGCGATGCGGAGGGTGACGGGCAGCGCACGACAGTGGCGCCCGAGCCACGCGCAGTCGGGGACCCCCATGCTCACCGGGCCGTCACCGGCTGACAGGGCTGGGGGCGCTCCGAGAGGACCATGACGGTCCTCAGCGCGCAGCTCACCGTGTACTTCTGCGGGGGAACGACCTCGATCGTGTCGGTCATCGCCATCGGCAGCGTGCCCCATCGGAAGCGCAGCCAGGTACTCTGCGCTGCGAGCCGCAGCGTGTATCGCCCCTTGTGGTCCGCCCGCACACACACCGTGTCCCGACCAAAGGCACACACCTCGGCCTGCGCCAGCGGCTGTTGGCCGTCGGCCGTCACGGCCCAACCCTCGATCAGTGACATCGTGGGGCCGAATCCCAAGAAGGCGCATCCACCTGCCACGAGAATCATCGCGGGTCCGAGAACGGCGCGAGCGCGCATGGGAGAGTAAGAAACGGTCCTGTGGCCGCGTTTGCAACCCTGTCCTCTGGCCCCCGGTCAGGAGGCTGAGTATGTTCTGGCCGCGTTCAGAAGGTCGGCCCCGCCGCGCCGCGGCGCGTGGCGGGGCAAGTCATGATGGGGATCGAGCGAGGGAGTCGCGATGCGAGTGCTCGTGGTGACCGTTGCTGCGGCAGCGGTGGCGTGTGGACGCGGGCCCCGGGGCGAGACGGAGGGCCAGATGCCGTCGGCCGGTCAGCCGCAGGCGGCGACGGCGACCACGTCCGGGACCGCGACCGTTCGCGAGGTGAGGATGATGGAAACGCCCGACGGGCGCTTCGTCTTCGAGCCCGCCGCGCTCACCATCCGGGTGGGCGACGTGGTGCGCTGGGTCAACGTGAGCGGCGGCATGCACAACGTGGCGTTCTACGCGAATCAGATCCCGACTGGCGCCGCGCAGCTGCTCGACGCAACGATGCCCAACCGGCTGACCGAGCTCACGGGGCCCCTGCTGGAGCGGCCGGGCCAGACGTACGAGGTCTCGTTCGCGGACCTGCCCGCCGGCGTGTACGGCTACTACTGCACGCCGCATGAGATGCTGGGCATGAAGGCGCAGCTCACCATCGTCCGCTAGTGCACGCCGATCGTCGGGCGGTCGTGCTGCTGCTCGACGGCGCGCGGCACGATGTGTTCGCGGACCTCGCGGCCCGCGGCGACCTGCCGAACATCGCGCGCTACCTGCTCGAGCCGGGCGGGACCGTTCCCGCGGCCACGGTGTTTCCGTCCACCACCGGCGTCGCGTATCTCCCGTTCCTCACTGGCTGCTATCCCGGGACCTGCGACGTACCGGGGATCCGCTGGCTCGACGTCGCGCGCTACGGCGGCGACTGGTGGCATGATCGCCGGCATCTGCGCAGCTACTGCGGCTATCAGGGCGGCCAGCTCAACACCGATCTCCGACCCGGTATCGCGACCCTGTTCGATCTGATTCCCGAATCGGTCGCGCTGTGCTCCCCGTTCGTGCGGGGCCTCGGCCCCAGCCGCGAGCGCGCCGCCGGAGCCCGGAAGCTGTGGGGCGGCCTGGCCCACTACACCGGCGGCTACGGCACGCTCGAGCGGGCCGTGGGACGCGCGCTCGCCGCGGTGGCGCGCGAACGCCACCGCTTCGTCTTCGCCGTCTTCCCCGGCGTCGATGGCGTCACGCATTTCCATGACCCGCGCCACCCGGCCGTGCTCGCAACCTACCGCGAGTTCGACCGGCTGGTGGGCGACTACGCGGCGGCGGGCGGCTTTACCGGTGACCACCTCACCCTGCTGGTGAGCGATCACGGCCTGTCACGGGTGGACCGCCACACCGATGTGGCGTTGGCGCTCGAGGGCATGGGGCTGGCCACGCTGCGTCACCCGATCATCTGGCGCCGCGATCCCCTGGCGGCGGTAATGGTGTCCGGCAACGCGTCCGTCCAGGTGTACTGGCTGCCCGGCCGCCGCCGCGAGCGGCGCTTCACGATCGGCGAGGTCGAGGCCGGCGCCGTGCCCGGCATTCCGCGCCACGCCGTGCAGCATCTTGCCACACGTCCCGGCATCGCGCTGGTGGCGGGCAGCGATGGCGACGGCGTGACCGTGGTCTCACGGGACGGGCGCGCCCGCCTGCACCAGGCGCCGGGCGGGACCGCGTACGAGCCCGCAACGGCCGATGTGCTCGAGCTCGGCCCGGCCGCGACGCGCTCCGACCGCGCCTGGCTCGCCAGCACCATCGACGCGCGCTTCCCCGACGCCCCGACGCAACTGCTCCAGCTGTTCCGCTCCGGCCGCACCGGGGACCTGGTGGTGATCGCCGCCGAGGGCGCGGACCTGCGCCGCGACTGGGAGATCCCCGAGCACCGATCCGGTCACGGATCGCTGCACCGCGAGCACATGCGGTGCCTCCTGGCGAGCAACGTCCCGCTGCGCGGCCCGCTCCGCACGGCTGATCTCTTCCCGTTGATGCTCGACCACCTCGGCGTCACGGTGCCGCAGGGCATCGACGGGGTACTCCCCGAGACCGGCGGGCCCGGGTGACCGCCGCCCGCGCGCCGGGCATCCTTGGCCTCCTGCTCCGTCGCCACGGCAATTTCGTGTGGGACGGGCTGCTCCGGGGCTCGGCCGCGCTCGCGCTCGCCGGGATCGGGGTGATGCTGCTCGGGTCCCCGACCGCGGCCGGCCTCGTCGCGTTCACCGTCGTCACGATCTGGGTGAATGGGCCGCTCGGCTTCTTCATGCCGGCGACCTACGAGCCGATTTTGATGCTGTTCGGCCGGATCTACGCCCCGTGGCTGATCGCGGTCGTCGGCATTCTCGGGATTCTCTACGTCGAATTCCTCAACTTCCACCTCTACGGGCGGGTACTGCACCTCGCGTCGTTCTCTCCTGCGCGTGAGAGCCACTTCGTGCGGATGACCGTCCGCCTGTTCGAGCGGGCACCATTCTTCACGGTCTGGCTCTGCGCCTGGTCGCCGCTCCCGTATTGGGCGGTGCGGGTGGTCGCGCCGCTCGCCGGCTACCCCATCCGCCGTTACCTGTTCGCCACGTTCCTCGGCCGGTTCCCGCGCCTCTGGTTCTTCGCGGCGCTCGGCCTGTATTGGCACGTCAGCGCACCCGTGCTGTCGGCCGTCGCGTTCGGCACGATCGCCTTGTACCTGGTGATCTGGATGGTGCGGAAGCGGGGGGGGAGCGCCCCGGCCGCGTCACCGAACGGCGGCTGACGGACTCATCCCGCCGCCCGGCCCGCATGCAGGTCCCGGGGCGAGCGGCAGTGTCGTGCGCCGGATCCGACCGACCGCCGCCCGTCGTTCAGGTGACGATCAGGCGAGGGCGGTGGTGGCGCGCATGCCCGACCACGCGGTCCACAGCCGCGGGGCGAGCATCGCGGCGGCGCCTCCCACGGCGGCCCCGGCCAGCGCATCGAGCCCATAGTGCATCTGGCAGTAGACCACGCCGACCGTGAGCAGGATGCCCGGAATGACGAGCACGGCGCCGAGCGGGCGCCACGCGCGCCACACGGCCACGACGGCGGCGACGGTGGCGGCGACGTGCGAGGAAGGGAACGCCGCACCGACCGACGACCCCCGGCTCAGCACGGCGTACACCAGCCGGGCGCTCCACACCTCGCGCACCGCTCCGGTCGGGTGCGGGAACGCATAGTTGGGCCCCGCCACCGGGTACAGCAGGAACACCAGGTAGCACGCCACGTACGCCAGCAGCATCGTGAACACGACGCGCCGCGCGCCGTCCCAGTCGCCCCGTGCCGCGAGGAGCGGGGCCGGCAGCAGGATCATCGGGTAGTACGACGCGTAGGCCGCGTGCAGCACGCCCGACCAGAACACCGAAGGCGCCTGGCGAATCCACTCGTACGACACCTGCGTGCCGAAGACCGCCGCCTCCCAGCGCTGGAGCAAGGCGTCGTGCCCGAGGATCGCGGCCAGGCCCACGCGGGTGTTGAGCACGCCGATCTCCCCGTAGAGCGCGCTGAGCAGGAGCAGGGGGTAGAAGGCATGCACGACGCGCCCCGCCCGGCCCCCCGGGGACAGGCGCCGGATGGCGAGCAACGCCAGACCGAACAACAGGTGCGCGGCGAGCAGCCAGGGCGTGCCGTCGGCGAGCGGGCCGCGCGCCAGCAGCACCACGGTGACGAATCCGAGATAGCCGGCGATCAGTTTGTCGGTGGCGGTCAGAGCCATCGCTGCGCGCGGTACCAGGCGACGGTCTTGGCGAGACCCGCCGCGAGCGAGTAGCTCGCCGTCCAACCGGTGTCGCGCTCCAGGGCGGCTGGCGAGCACGTCAGCGCCCCCGCCAGGAACTCGTTGGCCTTGTCGAGCGAGAGCACGGTGGTCCGCCCCGCGACGTACGCCGCCGCTCCCGTGATCCACAGGCCGATCCGGGCAACCGGGAGCGGGAGCGCGATGATCAGCGGCGAGCGGTCGGGCTGCACGGCACGGGCGATGGCGCCGGCCAGCGCACGCTGGCGCACGATGTCCGGGTGGGTCGCGTAGTAGATCCGGCCCGCCGTCTGGGGCGAGATCGCGGCGGCAGCGAGCGCGCGAGCCAGATCTTCGACGTAGACCAGCGACAGTTCCTGCGTCCCGTCGCCGAACTGCGGCAGGACGCCCTTGGCCGCCATCCGGAACACCCGCAGCAGCTCCACGTCCCGCGGGCCGTACACGGCGGGAGGCCGCACGACCGTCCAGGGGACCGGGGCCGCCCGCACCGCGAGCTCGCCGGCCAGCTTGCTCGCGCCGTAGTGCGTGACCGGCCGCTCGGGCTCGCCGCCCTGGAGCTGTCGGCCGCGGGTCGTCGGTCCGGCCGCCGCCAGCGAGCTGACGTAGACGAAGCGCCGCAGTGCGGGCGGCGCCGCGGCGAGCACCTGGCGCGTCGCGTCCTCGTTGACCCGGAACAGCTCGCGCCGGGAGCGGGCGGCCGTGAGCGCCGCGACGTGGAAGATCACGTCCGCGCCGGTCATCGCCTGCCGCAGCGCGGCCCCGTCGAACAGCGAGCCCTCGAACACCTGGGGGCGACGCTCGGTGAACAGGCCTTCGGCCTTGGCGGCGTTTCGCGCGTAGCAGACGACCTCGTGACCGGCGGCGAGGAGATGCTCCACGAGGTGGGACCCGACGAAGCCGGTCCCGCCCGTCACCAGCGCTCTCACGTCAGGGCGCGGTCGTACATCCGCAGCGTCTTGTAGGGCTGGAAGCCCATGCGGAGCAGTCCGTTCGTCATCGCGAGGTTGTCTTCGAGGATCCAGCCTGCCTCACCCCAGCGATACCCCAGCGCGTAGCCCTTTTGCCAGATCCAGTGATACAGCAGGCCATCCGCGCCGCTGCCGCGGAACTCCTTGAGCAGGCCGAGGGCGATGATGCGGATGCGGCGGATGCCGCGGGCGGCCCACAGGATCCCGAGGATGCCGGGGAAGAACCGGCCCGAGGGATTGGTCTTGAGCGCCACGTTGAAGTCGGGGAGCGCGAGCCCGAACCCGATCACCTTGTCGCCCTGGTGCGCAAACACGGCGAGGTCGGGGACCACCAGGGGCTTGAGCTGCGCGGCCAGTTGATCCATCTCCGCGTCGGTCATTGGCACGAAGCCCCAGTTCTTCTCCCACGCCGCGTTGTACACGCGCTTGATCTGCTCGACTTCGGCGTCGAAGTGCTTCATGTCGATCCGGCGGAGGGTGATGTGCTTCCGCTCGGCAAGCAGCTTCGCCCCCCGAATCAGCCGCTCCGGCATCTCCGGGTTCTCGAGGCGGTACTGGATCAGATCCTTGGCCTTGTGGAAGCCCGCGCGCTCGACCAATCCCACGTAGTAGCGCGGGTTGTGGGGGTTCAGCAGGGTCGGCGGCGTGTCGAAGCCGTCGACCAGCAGCCCGCACTCCTCGTTCGTCGAGAACGAGGCCGGTCCCCGCAGCGTGTCGAGGCCGCGGGGCTCGAGCCAGGCAGCCGCGGCGTCGAACAACCGGTTGGCGACCCCCTGGTCGTCGATGCACTCGAAGAACCCGAAGAACCCGGCGTGATCGCCCTGGAAGTCGTTGTGGGCCTGGTTGTGGATCGCCGCGATGCGCCCGACGACCGTGCCGCGCCCGCCGCTCCGTCGCTCCGCCAGCAACAGCTCCGCGTCTGCGTGCGCGAAGAACGGGTTCTTGCCCCGGTCGAGCACCTTCCGGACGTCCCGACGCAACGCGGGGACCCAGTAGGGGTCCCCACGGTGCAATTGGTACGGTAGAGCGATGAAACGGCGTAGGTCAGCGGCCGACCGTACCGGCCGGACCGCCGCGGCCTCGCTCAAATGACCCCCATTTCCTTCCCGATGGCCGCGAACCGGTCGAGGGCGAAGTCGATCTGCTGGGACGTGTGCGTCGCCATGAGGCTCGTGCGCAGGCGGCAGCCGTCCGGCGGCACCGCCGGTGGGACCACGGGGTTGGTGAACACGCCGGCATCGAACAGGCGCCGCCAGAACATGAACGTCTCCTCCAGCGTGCCGATCACCACGGGGACGATCGGGGTCTGGGTGGCGCCGATGTCGTAGCCCAGCTCGCGGAACCCCTTCTGCAGCTGGCGCGCGTTCTCCCACAGCTGCTCGCGGCGCTCGGGCTCGCTGATCATGATCTCGAGGGCCGCGAGCACCCCGGCCGTGTTGGCGGGCGGCAGCGCGGCGGTGAAGATCAGCGGCCGGCTGTGGTGCTTGAGGTAGTGAATCACCGTCTCGTCACCGACCACGAATCCGCCGATCGACGCGAGCGACTTGGAGAACGTGCCGACGATGAGATCGACCTGGTCCGTCAGGCCGTAGTGCGCCGCGGTGCCGTCCCCGCGTGGGCCGAGCACGCCGACGGCGTGGGCATCGTCGAGGGCGAGCGCCGCGCTGTGCTTCTGGGCGAGCTTCACCAGCCCCGGCACGTTCGCGATGTCGCCCTCCATCGAGAACACGCCATCCACGATGATCATCTTGCCGCTGTCGGCGTAGCGCTGCAGCAGCAGATCGAGCTGATCGAGATTGCCGTGGTTGAAGCGCTCGGTCTCGCCGAACGACATCTTGGCGCCGTCCACGATCGACGCATGATCGAGCTTGTCGAGGAAGACGATGTCGCCGCGCCCCACGAGGCCCGAGATCACGCCGAGGTTGGCCTGGTACCCGGTCGAGAAGACGAGCCCGGCCTCCTTGCCGAAAAACTCTGCGAGGCGCGCCTCGAGCTGCTCGTGCAGATCGAGCGTACCGTTCAGGAACCGGCTGCCGGTGCAGCCGGAGCCGAACTGCTCGAGCGCCCGCTTGGCGGCCTCGAGAACGCGCGGGTGGTGCGTGAGGCCGAGGTAGTTGTTCGACCCCATCATCACCCGCTCCTTGCCCTCGATCACGACGACCGTGTCCTCGGCCTTGGAGATGGGCTTGAAGTAAGGGTACAGGCCCGCTGCCTGGACCTCGCGCGCGCGGGTGAAGCCCTTACATTTCTCGAACAGCGCGATGTGTTGCAGCGTCTGCGTTTCCACGGTCCCTCGCTTCGGCCAGGAGCCACGTCTCCGGCAGCCGCGCCGGCACCCAATCAGCCAAGCATAGTACCGTTGACCTGGATGGGAAACAAGCCCTCGACGCGATCGCGCATCTTGCTGCTGGTGGGCGCTTTAGCCCTCCCGGAGCTGCTGACGGCCCAGGCGGCCAGACTGCCGGCCGTTCGCCCCGGCGACATCATCTCGGGCGGCGTCGCGGCGGGCCTCGCGGTCGCGCCCCGGCTGTTCGGCTGGGGTCCCGACAGTGCGCCCTGCGCGCCATGCAATCGGGCGGATCTGCCGGGGTTCGACCGCTGGGCGGTGCACGATGCGATCCCCACCTGGAACACCGCCAGCAGCGTCGCGCTGCTGGGCCTCGGTGCCGCCGTGGCGGTGGATCTGGGACGGCGCGAGCGGGGGACCCCGTACCTGGTGGCGGCCGTGCAGGCGGGCCTGTGGGCCGAAGGGGCGACCGAGATGCTCAAGGCGGCGGTGGGACGGACGCGGCCGGTCCTGTACACGGACGGTGCCGTCGCCGCCGCGGGCAACGGCGACAACCTGCGCTCGTTTCCCTCGGGGCACGTCAGCATGGCGTTCGCGCTCGCCACAACGTACTGGCTCGCCCGCCGGGACCTGACGGGACGCCCGGGCGCGCCGGGCTGGCTCGGTTTCGTGGCCGCAGCCGGCGTCGGCGTGATGCGCGTCACCGCCGGCAAGCACTTTCCCTCCGATGTGCTGGCTGGGGCATTGCTCGGGACGGCGAGCGGGGTGATCGTTCACGCCGTGAAATTCTGAATCACACGTCGCCGCACGGACGTTCCCAGACGAATCCTCCCGCTGGAGACACGCATGCACGCACGCGTCATCGGCCCGGTGGTCGCTCTCTTGGTGGTGGTCGGCGCGGGGCGCGCGCCGGCCCAGGACTTCCAGCTCACCGTCGACAACATCATGCGGGGTCCGGAGCTCGTGGGCCGGTCCCCGCAGGGCCTGCGCGGCGGGTTCGGGGGCGGCGGGTTCAGCTGGAGCCCGGATGCGAAGTACCTCTGGTTCCGCTGGCAGCAGCCCGGGGTGGACACCAGTCTCGTGGTCTACCGCATCGCGCCCGCCGGCGGGGCGCCCGAGCGGTTCGAGAAGGCCGACCCCGACACGATCCTCGCCGGCGCCGCCGAGTGGTCGCCCGACCGCACGCGGGCCGTCTTCCCGCTGCGTGGTGATCTCGTGCTCTGGACGGCGAAGGGCGTGCGCCGTCTCACCGACACGCAGGAGCGGGAGTCGAGCCCGCAGTGGTCCGCCGACGGGAAGACGCTGTACTTCCAGCGGGGCGGCAACGCGTTCGCGCTGAACATCGAGACGGCGGAGAGCCGCCAGCTCACCGACATCCGCCGGGGCACCGCCCCCCCTGAGCGGGAGCCCGGGGGCCAGCGCAAGGTCATCGCGAACGAGCAGAAGGAGCTGTTCGACTTCATCCGCAGCGGCCGCTACAAGGAGCAGCCGTGGAACACGAGTCCGCCGGAGGACTCCACGCGACCGCAGCCGTTCTATCCGGGGGAGAACCGCAACGTCGCGGGGTTGCGGGTCTCGCCCGACGGCAAGTTCGTGCTGCTCACCGTGGTGGAGCAGCCGCGCGACGCCAAGCGCGTGCAGATGCCGCTGTGGATCACCGCGGATGGCTACATCGGTACCAACACCGGACGCACGTACGTCGGTGACGCGCAAGCGACGAGCCGCGCCGCCATGCTCGAGGTCGCGACCGGCAAGGTGACGTTCGTAGGGGACAGTGTGGGCGGCAAGGAGAAGAGCGTGGCGGGCGTCGCCGTATCGGCCACGTCCACCCACGCGTTGCTTCGGGTCGAGACGCGGGACGACGAGTACCGCTACTGGGTGGTGGTGGATCTCCCCACGCTGGCCGAGCGGACCGTCGCCCAGGACCACGACAGCGCTTGGATCGGTTTTCCGGGGCCGGCGATCCCCAGCCAGGGCGGGTTCCTCGAGGATGGCGAGACCGTGTGGTTCGGCTCGGAGCGCTCGGGCTGGGCGCACCTCTACACGGTGCCCGCACGCGGCGGCGACGCCACGCCCGTCACCAGCGGCCAGTGGGAAGTGCTCGGCGCCGACCTCTCGCCGGACGGGAGCACGTGGTACCTCACTGCCAACAAGGAGAGCTTCGCCGAGGTGCACCTCTACACCGTGCCCGCCCGGGGCGGGGCCATCACCAGGGTGACCGACCCGGTGGGCCGGCAGGATGCCGACGTCTCGCCCGACGGCAAGTGGCTCGCTATCAGCCACTCGGTGTCCAACCACCCGCCCGAGCTGTACGTGCAGGAGAACCGGGCCGGGCGGCTGATGCGCCAGATCACCGAGAGCACGACCGAGGAGTGGCGCAAGGGACCGTGGATCAAGCCCGAGATCGTGATGATCCCGGGCCGTGACGGTGTGCGGGTTCCGGCCCGGCTGTACCGGCCGACGGCCAACATCGCCCCGGCGGCACAGCGACCGGCGGTGGTGTTCGTGCATGGCGCGGGCTACGCGCAGAACGTGCACAACTGGTGGTCCAGCTACTACCGCGAGTACATGTTCGACCACCTGCTCGCGTCGAAGGGCTACACCGTGCTCGACATCGACTACCGCGGCAGCGCGGGGCACGGCCGCGACTGGCGGGTGGCGATCTACCGCCACATGGGCGGCAAGGATCTGGACGATCAGGTGGACGGTGCCAGGTGGCTCGTGCGGGAGATGGGGGTGGACTCCGCCCGCATCGGCATCTTCGGTGGGAGCTACGGCGGGTTCATGACGCTGATGGCGATGTTCACCGCCCCGGGCGTCTTCAAGGCGGGCGCGGCGCTCCGGCCGGTCACCGACTGGGCGTATTACAACGACGGCTACACGTCCGCGATCCTCAACGATCCACAGGACGACTCCGTCGCCTACCGCGTCTCCTCGCCGATCTTCCACGCCGAGGGGTTGCAGGGACGCCTGCTGATCTGCCACGGGCTGGTGGACGACAACGTGCTGTTCTACGACACCGCGCGCCTCGCCCAGCGGCTCATCGAGCTGGGGAAGGAGAACTGGCAGGTCGCGTTCTATCCGGTCGAGCGCCACGGGTTCACGGAGGTCTCGAGCTGGCGCGACGAGTACAAGCGGATCCTCACACTGTTCGAGGAGACGCTGAAGCGGTAGCCGAAGGACCGATGGCCGAGAGCCGAGAGCCGAGAGCCGAGAGCCGACCAGGGCTTTGAAAGCCGGCGGGTTGCGTCGGTGAGCTGTGTCACAATCGGGCTCCGGTCCCGTCGGCCCTCGGCTGTCGGCTATCGTCCTTGCTCTCCGGTCGGGGTTCTCCTACTTTGGCGCCAGCCCCTCACCAGGAATCTCGATGCACCACTCTCGTTCGACCGCCCTGCTCGCGGCCGCCGCCATGGCGCTTGCCGCCTGCGGCGAAAGCGGCCCGCCGGTTCCGGTCCCCACGTCCATCTCGCTGAGTGCCACCGCGGTCACCCTGAACGCGCTTGGGCGCGAGCCAGACGATCACGGCGACGGTCAAGGACCAGAGCGGACAGGCCATGACCGGCCAGACGGTCACGTGGAACAGCGCGAATCCGGCCATCGCGACGGTGGGCACGACGAATGGGATGGTGACCGCCGTCGCGAACGGACAGACGCAAGTCACCGCCACGTCGGGCACGCACAGCGCGAACGCCAGCGTGACGGTCGCGCAGGTGGTGGCGCAGCTCGCCAAGACGGGCGGGGACGCGCAGACCGGTACGGTGGGAACACAGCTCGGGACCGCGCTCGAGGTTGAAGCACAGGACAGCCAAGGGAACGTGGTGCCGGGCTCGGTCGCCAGCGGTAGCATCGGGTTCGCGGTGACGCAGGGAAACGGGAGTGTGACGCAGGCGTCGGTGCCGATCGGAGCTACCGGGCGCGCGACGACCCAATTCACGCTCGGGACGGTGTCGGGGACCGCGCATCGAGTGACGGCGACCGTCACGGGGGCGACCGCTCGGCTCAGTTCACGGCCACGGCCACGGCTGACGTGGCGGACTCCCTTGCGAAAGTGTCGGGAGACAACCAGCTCGGGACCTCCAGTCAGGCGCTCCCGGAGTCGGTCGTCGTGCGCGTCACCGACGCCTATGGGAACGCGTTCGCCGGCGGATATCAGGTGGCGTTCGCGGCGGCGACTGGTGGGGGCACCGTCAGCCCGGCAACCGTGACGACGGACGCCACCGGGCGAGCGGCCGTCGAATGGACGCTGGGCGCCTCCACGGGCGCGCAGACCCTCACCGCCACGGCGGCGGGTCTGAGCGGGGGCTCCCCCGCGACGTTCTCGGCAACGGCGGCGTCACAAGTCGTCACGAGTCTGGTCAAGGTCCAGGGTGACAACCTCACCGGCCTCGAAGCGAAGCCCGTGAACCTGCCGCCCACCGTGAAGGTGGCGGATCAGATCGGCGCCGGCGTCCAGGGCGTCACGGTGGACTTCGCCGTGACCAGCGGGGGCGGCAGCCTCACCGCCGCAAGCGCCGTGACGGACGCGAATGGCCTGGCGTCGGTCGGGTGGACGATCGGGGGCGGATCGAACACGGTCCAGGCGTCGTCGGGCGCCCTGACGCCGGTGAGCTTCGCGGCCACCGGGCAGAGCGCGGCGTTCAACATCGTGATTCGCTACTTCGGCACGCAGCAGCCCACGGCGAATCAGCAGGCGGCGTTTGCCGCGGCCCAGGCAAAATGGCAGACGCTGATCTTCGGCGATCTCACGGACATCCCCGTGAACCTCGGCGCCGGCACTGCGTGCGGGACGGACTTCCCGGACCTTCCCGCGATCAATGAAACCGTGGATGACGTCCTGATCTTCGCCAAGGTCGACTCGATCGACGGCGCGGGCAACGTCCTGGGGCAAGCGGGTCCTTGCCGCATTCGCAGCAGCTCGGGCCTCACCGTCCTCGGCGTCATGCACTTCGACAAGGCCGACCTCGCGGACCTGGAGTCGAGCGGCCAGTTGAGCCTCGTGATTCTCCATGAAATGGGGCATGTGCTTGGCTATGGCACCCTGTGGAACAACCCGCCCTTCAGCCTGTTGGCGGGGCCTTGCCCGTCCCCGACCAATTGCATCACCGATCCGCATTTCATCGGTACCCACGCGTTGGCGGCGTTCGATCAGGTCGGGGGCTCGAGCTATGTCGCCGGGGCGAAGGTCCCCGCCGAGAACTGCGTGGGCGCGCCCGGCCCATGTGGGGCCGGGACCGTCAACGGCCATTGGCGCGAATCGGTACTCGATCAGGAGCTCATGACGGGGTACCTGAACCCCGGTACGAATCCCCTGAGCATCGTCACGCTGGCGTCGTTCTGGGACATGAACTACCTGGTGAACTACTCGGATGCCGATTCGTACGCGTGGCCCGTGCCGCCGGCCCTGCAGGGGATCGGCGGGGGTCGCGTGATCGAGATGAAGGATGACATTCTCCGGCTGCCGATCCTGCGGGTTGATCAAGCGGGTCGGGTGGTGGGCATCCACCGACCCTAGCAGCCCTGCCGGTCTGCTCCGGAACGCCTGCCCGAGCCCCGGGGATTCCTCCCCGGGGCTTCCGTTTTGTGCCCCCCGGCCATCTTTTTCACACCGGCTTCATGATCGCATAACACCCTGCGGAGATGTATTTATAGCTTGTCGTTGATGGACTTGCGTCCACCTGCGGTACCGTTCGCGCCGGCGACGGCCGAGAGAGGTCATATATGGCTGGAAAGGCCTTCAATTCGTTTGAGATGGCGCAGACGCAGTTCGACCACGTGGCGGAGATCCTGGGCCTGGACCAGGCCACCCGGGACCTGCTCCGCTACCCGGTCCGGGAGTACCAGTTCGCGATTCCGGTGCACATGGACGACGGGCGCATCCGCGTGTTCCGCGGATTCCGCGTGCAGCACAACGACGCCCGTGGCCCCAGCAAGGGTGGCATCCGGTTCCACCCCCAGGAGACGATCGACACCGTCCGCGCGCTGGCCATGTGGATGTCCTGGAAATGCGCCGTGGTGGACATCCCGCTGGGCGGCGGCAAGGGCGGCGTGATCTGCGACCCTCACAACCTCAGCATGCGGGAGCAGGAGCAGATCTGCCGCGGCTGGGTGCGCCAGATCGCCCGGGACATGGGGCCGGTGCGCGACATCCCGGCGCCCGATGTCATGACCTCAGCCCAGCACATGGTCTGGATGCTCGACGAGTTCGAGACGATCCACGGCGGCCGCTACCCGGGGTTCATCACGGGCAAGCCGGTGAACCTGGGCGGATCGCTCGGTCGGGCCGAGGCGACCGGGTTTGGCGTGGTGTTCGCGGTGCGCGAGGCGCTCAAGGAGCTGGGGCTGCGACCGGCAGACACCACGGCGAGCGTACAGGGCTTCGGCAACGTGGCCCAGTACGCCATCAGGCTGTACGACCAGATCGGCGGCAAAGTGGTGTGCGTCTCCTGCTGGGACCAGACCGATCAGGCGTCGTACGCCTACCGGAAGAAGGACGGTATCGACCTCGATGCGCTACTCGGCATCACCGATCGGTTCGGCGGTATCGACAAGAAGAAGGCCGCGGACCTGGGCTATGAGGTCCTGCCCGGTGACGCCTGGCTCGAGCAGGACGTGGACATCCTGATGCCCAACGCGATCGAGAACCAGATCACCGCGGAGAACGTCGGGAAGATCCACCAGCGCGTCCGCCTCATCGCCGAGGGCGCCAACGGACCCACGACCCCCGAGGCGGACGCGGTGATCCAGCAGCGAGGCATCTTCATCATCCCCGATTTCCTGGCCAATGCCGGCGGCGTCACCTGCAGCTATTTCGAGCAGGTACAGTCCAATGCGAACTACTTCTGGCAGAAGGACGAGGTGCTGGGCAAGCTCGACGTCAAGATGACGTCGGCCTACGTCGCCGTGAGCGAGCTCGCGCGCAAGCGGAAGCTGTACATGCGCGACGCCGCGTATGTGATCGGGGTGAGCCGCGTGGCCCAGGCCTGTCGCGATCGCGGCTGGGTCTGATGGGCACGTGAACGGCCCGCCCGTTCCGGACGTTCCGCAGTTCGACCGTCAGTTCTTCGACGGCAAGGAGCGGTTCACCCGCATCGGGCGTGGCGCGGTCGGCGGCAAGGCTGCAGGTCTCCTCCGCATCCACCAGCTGCTCCTCGCGAGCCTTGAGCCGGGCACGTTCCCCGGGTGTGCCGTCGAGATCCCCACCCTCACGGTCGTCGCCACCGACCTGTTCGACGCGTTCATGGAGCGCAATCGGCTCCGGGACGTGGTCGCCGAGAGCCTCCCCGACGACCGCATCGCCGGCGCGTTCCAGCGGGCCGACCTTCCCACCGAGCTGCTTGGCGACCTGCGGGCGCTCGTGCAGCAGGTGCACCAGCCGCTCGCGGTGCGCTCGTCCAGCCTGCTCGAGGATGCGCTGTACCGCCCGTTCGCCGGGGTCTACGGCACCAAGATGATCCCCAACAACCAGCTGGAGCCGGATGCGCGGTTCCGCCAGCTGGTGGAGGCGGTCAAGTACGTCTACGCCTCGACCTTCTTCGCCAACGCGCGGCGCTACGTCCGGATGACGGACCACCGGATCGAGGACGAGAAGATGGCCGTCCTGATCCAGGAAGTCGTCGGTCGGCGCCACGGCGACCGGTTCTATCCCGACGTCTCCGGCGTCGCCCGCTCGTACAACTTCTACCGCTCCGGCCACGCGCAGCCCGAGGACGGTGTCGTGAACCTGGCGCTCGGCCTCGGCAAGACGATCGTCGACGGGGGGCTGGTCTGGAGCTACTCGCCGGCCTGGCCCAGGACGGCGCCGCCCTTCGCGTCGGCGGCGGAGACGCTGGCCCAGACCCAGTCCGAATTCTGGGCGGTCAACATGGGAAAGCCCCCCGCCTACGATCCGATTCGCGAGACCGAGTACCTGTTGCAGGCCGGCCTCGCCAACGCCGAGCAGGACGGGACACTGCATCATGTCGCGTCGACCTACGATCCGGCGTCGGACCGGCTCACGCCCGGCACCGGGCGCCCGGGGCCCCGGGTCGTGACGTTCGCGCCGCTCCTCGTGCACGAGGTGGCGCCACTCAATGCGGTCGTGCGTCGGCTGCTGGCGGACAGTGAGCGGGCGCTCGGCGAGAAGGTCGAGATCGAGTTCGCGATCACGATCGGGGATGAGGCGGAGCCCGTCAGTCGATTCGGATTCCTCCAGGTCCGCCCGCTGGTCGTGTCGCACGAGTTCATCGAGCTGACCGACGATGACCTCCGCCCCGAGGGGCTGGTGCTGGCGTCCGGCAACGTGATGGGCAACGGGGTAGTGCAGGGCATCCACGACATCGTCTACGTGCGGCCCGAGCGGTTCGAGCCGAAGGCGAGCCGGCTCGTCGCGCTCGACGTCGCCGCGCGGAACGACGCCCTGGTGGACGGGCGGCGCCCCTACCTGCTCATCGGCTTCGGACGGTGGGGCAGCTCCGATCCGTCGCTCGGCATCCCCGTGGCGTGGGGGCAAATCGGGGGTGCCAAGGCGATCGTCGAGGCGACGCTGCCCGCGATGAACGTGGACCTGAGCCAGGGCTCGCATTTCTTCCACAACATCTCGAGCTTCCAGGTGAGCTACTTCTGCGTGCGCCACGACGGCCCCGATCGGCTCGATTGGGACTGGCTCGCGCGGCAGCGGGCGGTGGCGGAAACCGACTTCGTGCGGCACGTGCGGCTCGACGCGCCCCTGGTGGTGAAAGTGGATGGTCGCACGGGGAGAGGTGTGGTGCGTGCATAGTCTGGCGGACGCTCACTCGGCCATCGAGGCGCTGGGCGCGCCCAGCGGGAGATCCGGAGCGTGATATGAGTCATCCGCACCAGCCGATCGACAAGATTCTCGAGGCGCTCCAGGAGCGCGCCAAAGAGCTCAACTGCCTCTATCAGGTGGACGAGCGGATCAACCAGCCGGACGCCACGCCCGACGAGATCTTCCGCGGCATCCTCGAGACGATTCCTCCGGGCTATCAGTACCCCAGCATATGCCAGGCGCGGCTCGTCATCGAGGAGACCGTCTACGAGCCTCCGGGGTTCCAGGAAACGCCGTGGGTGCAGACGGCCGACATCTCCGTCCAAGGCCGGACGTTGGGCCGCGTCGAGGTCTACTACACGCGGGTCATGCCCCGCTCCGACGAGGGGCCGTTTCTCAAGGAAGAGCGCAAGCTGATCGACACGGTCGCCGAGCGCATCGGCCAGTACCTGGTCCAGCGCCGCCTCCAGGGGGCGATCCGCGAGTGGCAGGCGGCGTCGCGGGACATGACGGCTACGGAGGAAGAGCCGGACTGGTGGGTCATCATCGACTTCCTGCGCCATACCGACCGCCACCTGCTCATCCGCCTCGCCCGCAAGATGCTGAACCACCTGTGCTGGAACGGGGTCGAGGAGGCCCAGGAGCTGCTGCAGCGGTTCGCACCCGACCTCGACGCTGCGGAGCGGATTCCGTTCGAAGACAATCGACCGGTGGAGAAGAAGAGTCTGCAGGATCTGCTCGACATCGCCGACGCGACCTTCCGGATCGCGGCGGCGCAGCTCGACGTGGACGAGATCCTCAGTCGGATCCAGAAGTGGATCAAGGACGACAAGTCGAGCTTTCTCCTGGAGGCGTTGGAGCGCCCGGCCACGACGCTCACGGACCTCGCCGAGGCGATCCAGCGGTTCCGCTTCGTGGGCGTGGACGAGGCGGACCTGACCCGGCCGGTCCAGACCGCGCTCCGCGTCGGGCTAGTACGGCGGTTCTTCTCGGACGAGCTCGGCTTCATGAACACCGCGAAGAACTACATCCAGGTCAGCGACTTCTTCGATCTCACCCAGCGGATCATCTGCCCGGCCAGGGGCCACGGCAAGCTGGGGGGGAAGAGCGCCGGCCTGATCCTCGCCGCCAAGATCGTGCAGCGCTCGCCCGCGTACGCCGACGTGCTGGCGGACATCCGGGTGCCGAAGACCTGGTACATCACGTCGGACGGCGTGCTCGATTTCATCCAGGACAACCACCTCGAGGATGTCTACGACCGGAAGTACCTCGAGCTGGAGCAGATTCGGCGCGAGTACCCGCACATCGTCCAGGTGTTCAAGAACTCGCACTTCTCGACGGAGATCGCAAAGGGCCTGGCGCTGGTGCTCGACGACATGGACGACCGGCCGCTCATCGTGCGCAGCTCGAGCCTGCTGGAAGACCGCATGGGTGCCGCCTTCTCCGGCAAGTACAAGAGCCTGTTCCTCGCGAACCTGGGAACCCGCAAGGAACGTCTCACGGCGCTGCAGGACGCGATCGCGGAGGTCTACGCCTCGATCTTCGCGCCTGACCCCATCGAGTACCGCGCCGAGCGCGGCATGCTCGATCTGCACGAGGAGATGGGGATCATGATCCAGGAGGTGGTCGGCACGCGTGTGGGCGACCACTTCCTGCCGGCGTTCTCCGGGGTGGCGTTCAGCAACAACGAGTTCCGCTGGTCGGCCCGGATCCGGCGCGACGATGGGCTGCTGCGGCTGGTGCCTGGGCTCGGCACGCGCGCGGTCGACCGGCTGGGTGACGACTATCCGGTGCTGATTGCGCCCGGGCAACCGGGGCTGCGCGTCAACGTCTCACCCGACGAGGTGTTGCGCTACTCGCCCACAATGGTGGACGCCATCAATCTGGAGACCCGGTCGTTCGAGTCGGTGAATTTCCGCGAGCTGCTGAAGGACTGCGGGAGCGCATTCCCGCAGATCGGCGACATCGTGTCCATCGTGGAAGACGGCACGATCCGCCGGCCCCTCGGGATGCAGGTGGATTTCGAGAAGGACGACGTGGTGGTGACGTTTGACGGTTTGGTGACGCGGACGCCGTTCGTGATGCAGATGCGCGCCCTGCTCAAGCTGTTGCAGGACAAGCTCGCCGTGCCGGTGGACGTGGAGTTCGCCCACGACGGCGCGCACCTGTATCTCCTGCAATGCCGGCCGCAGAGCTACGCTACGGAGGCGACGCCCGCGCTCATCCCGGCGGACCTGCCGAGAGACCGCGTCCTGTTCACGGCCAACCGCTACGTTTCGAACGGTCGGGTGCCCGAGATCACGCACATCGTCTACGTGGACCCGGCCGCTTACAAGGAGTTGGAGGACCTCGCGGCGCTCAGGGAGGTCGGCCGGGTCGTGGGGAAGCTCAACAAGCAGCTCCCCAAGCGCCGGTTCATCCTGATGGGCCCGGGCCGCTGGGGAAGCCGCGGCGACATCAAGCTCGGGGTGAGCGTCACCTACTCCGAGATCAACAACGCGGCCATGCTGGTCGAGATTGCCCGGAAGGAGGGGAACTACATGCCGGACCTCTCCTTCGGCACGCACTTCTTCCAGGACCTCGTCGAGGCGTCGATCCGCTACCTCCCGCTCTATCCCGACGAGCCCGACAACGTGTTCAACGAAGACTTCCTGCTCCACTCCCCCAACGTGCTCCCGGAGCTGCTTCCGGAGCACGCCCGGCTGGCGGGCACCGTCCGGGTGATCGACGTCCCGCAGGCCTCCGGCGGCCTGGTGCTCCGGGTCCTGATGAACGGCGATCAGGACCGCGCGGTGGCGTTGCTGGCCGCCCCGGCGGCGCTCTCCGAGGTATCCCAGGATCGGCGGCGGGAGCACGAGGCGCGCGAGTTCCACTGGCGCTGGAGGTTGCACATGGGCGAGCGCGTCGCGGCGCAGCTCGACCCCGAGCGGTTCGGCGTGCGGGCGATGTACCTGATCGGATCAACCAAGAACGCGACGTGCGGCGCGGGGAGCGACATCGACCTGCTGGTGCATTACGACGGAGCGGAAGCGCACCACCGCGCGCTTACGGCGTGGTTCGAGGGATGGAGCCTGAGTCTCGCGGAGCTCAACTTCCTGCGGACCGGCGTCAAGACGGCGGGGCTGCTGGACGTCCACTACATCACCGACGACGATGTCCAGCGCAAGTCGAGCTTTGCCGCGAAAGTCGGCGCGGTGACCGACGCGGCCCGGCCGCTGGCCATGAAGGGGGCGCGCGCCCTCTAGGACCGGTCCAACGCCATTCGCCGCTCGTCCGCTCCAACCGCCGCGCGCTGCAACGGCACTAGCGCAGCTCGCGCGTCGCCGCATCGAGCGCTGCGGGATCGAACCGCACCAGCGCGAGCTCCGGCCCGTCGTGCGCGGCGGAGAACGCGTGGGTCCGGCCGATCCGCTCGCGCCAGCGGCCCGTGAGGCGCGCCGACTCGTGGACGTGGCCGTGCAGCGTGAGCAGCGGTTGGTGCTGCTCGATGAACCGCCGCACGGCGATGCTCCCCACGTGCACGTCGAGCGGCGCGTGGTCGACCTGCTTCCCGTCCAGGGCCGCCCGATCGAGCGCCGTGTCGTACGGCGGCGTGTGGAACAGGAACACGGTGCGGTGCGGGTCGCCGGCCTCCGCCAGGCGGTCGAGATCCTGGCGGATCGTCGCGAACCGGATCTGCCGCACGTCCACGGGAACGCTGTGCCAGCCCTCTTCCGGCGTGCTGCAGCCCGGCTCCACGTGGCGGGACACGTCGTAGCGCTCCCAGTCCTTGAGGCGGAACGGCGTGGGCGGGACCCAGGCGTAGCCGACCACGTCCCAGGGGCCCCAGGGAATCCGCCGCTCGTGCGCGTACTCCCACAGGTCGTCGGCGCCGGCGTCCTGCACCGCTTGCTCCTCCACGCGGGCGTCGTCGTTGCCGAGGATCAGGAACACCCGCGGGTAGGCGGTGGCGAGGCGCCGTCGCACGCGGGCGAAGCCGGGGACCAGATAGCGGTCGAGGAAGTCGTGGGACAGCGGGGCGGTCGAGTCGAGCGAGGCCATCACGTGGGGCAGGAGATCCCCGCCGAGGAACACCGCCGCGGGCCGCTCCCGCTCGATCGCATCGAACAGCGTGTCGTACCGGTCACGATGGCCGTGCAGATCCGAGACGAAGAAGCAGGTGGGCATCGCGCGGGCTCTCGCACTACGGTCCTGTGGGATGGCGAAGGCTAGGGCCTCATCGGGGTGGCGGTCAAGCGCGCCGGGAGGCCTCGCCCCCGGTCCGATCTCGTAGCGGCGTGCGCCGGACAGGACATCCGGACCCGGCCCCGTTATCTTGTACCAGATGCGATACCCAGCGACGAGTCCCTCACGCCCCGGAGCTCCGGCGTGAGTTGTCCCATGATCATCCAGGGTGGCATGGGCGTCGCCATCTCCAACTGGCGCCTGGCCAGTACCGTGTCGCGCCTCGGGCAACTCGGCGTGGTCTCCGGTACCGGAATGACCCGGGTGTTGACCAGCCGCTTGACGGATGGGGATCCCGGCGGCCACATGCGCCGCGCGCTCGAGAGCTTCCGGTTCCCGGAGTCGGTGGAGAAGGCCCTGCGGCGCTACTTCGTTCCGGGTGGCAAGGCGCCCAACGCGCCCTACCAGAGTCCCCCTGCGTACACGGTCCGTCCGTCGCGTTTTGCGGACCAGTTTACGGTGATCGCGAACTACGTCGAGGTGTTCCTGGCCAAACAGGGCCACTCGCGACCGGTGGGCATCAACCTGCTCGAGAAGATCCAGCTGCCCAACCTGGCCTCGATCTACGGGGCGATGCTCGCGGGCGTGGACTATCTGCTGATGGGGGCCGGGATCCCGACCCAGATCGCCGCGGTGGTGGACAAGCTGGCGCGTCACGAGCCCGTCTCCTACCGGCTCGACGTGCTGGGCATGAAGCCCGACGACGACGCGCGGATTCATTTCGATCCCGAGCGCCTGTTCGCCGGCATCGCGCGCCGCATCGGCCAGCTGAAGCGCCCGAAGTTCATCCCGATCATCTCGTCCGCGGTGCTGGCGCGCGCCCTGCTCAAGCGCAGCGAAGGCTCGGTGGACGGCTTCGTGGTGGAAGGACCCACCGCGGGCGGGCACAATGCCCCGCCGCGGGGTCCGCTCCTCCTGAACGAACGGGGCGAGCCGATCTACGGCGAGCGGGATCTGGTCGATCCCGAAAAGCTGCGGGGCTTTGGCGTTCCCTTCTGGCTGGCCGGCGGCTACGGACATCCGGATCGGCTGCGCGCGGCGCTGGCCGCCGGGGCGGCGGGCATTCAGGTCGGCACCCCCTTCGCCCTGTGCGACGAATCCGGCATGGATCCGGTGTTGAAGCGCCGCGTGCTGCGCGAGGCGCGCGAGGGCCGGGCGCTGATCCTCACCAGCGCCACCGCGTCGCCGACCGGCTTCCCCTTCAAGGTCCTCTGCTTGGACGGCACGCTCTCGGACGAGCGCGTGCGCGCGGCGCGGGCGCGGGTGTGCGACCTGTGCTTTCTGCGCACGCTGTTCAAGAAGGACGACGGCTCCATCGGCTATCGCTGCCCTGCCGGACCCGTGGACGACTACGTCCGGAATGGCGGCGATGCGGCGGACACGGTCGGCTGCGTCTGCCTGTGCAATGCGCTCAATGCGACCGCAGGCTTCCCGCAATGGCGCGAGGATGGTTACGTCGAGCCGCCGATCGTGACCATCGGCGATGACGTGGCGCACATCGCACCGCTGGTGCGCGCGGGCGGAAGCGGGTATTCGGCGGCAGACGTCATCCGCTACATTCTCAACCCCGTTCTGGCGCCGAGTATCGCGCCGAGCTAGCCTGGGAGAGCACCGGCTCGGCGACGCACCACCCCTGTCGACAACATGGCCGGACCTCAGTATCACGATCACCTGACGAGTCCCCCGAGGCCGACAGCCGATCACCCACGCGTTCGCGTCGAGGTCACTGCCATGTTCCGCTCGGTTCTGCTTGCCCTGGCGCTCGCGGCTTCCACGCTGGCCGCCCAGGCGCCGCGCATCACCACCAGAGGCGATCCGTCGGTCCGGAACGACACGATCTACGCCTTGGCGGTCGACTCGGCCGATCACCCCGAGGAGGCAAGTGCCTTCCTCTTGGACGATGGCGTGGTCCGCTATGAGGCGGACGGCCGCTGGTCGAAGACCTATCGGCAGGTGGTCCAGATCCTCCGGGAAGGCGGCGTCGCGGCCGAGCAGGAGCACCGCTTCTCGTACACCCCGAGCCATCAGAAGCTGACGATCAATTGGATCCGCGTCGTGAAGCCCGACGGGACCGTGATCAGCGCGGCTCCAGCGCACATGCAGGAATCCGACGTCCCCGCCGCGATGGGTGACCCCGTCTACTCCGATCGGCGTGTCATCCGGGCGTCGCTGTCGGGCGTTGCCGTGGGGACGCTGGTGGACTACAGCTACACCCAGGAAGAGACGAAGCCCTACCGCCCTGGGGATTTCTACGACAGCTGGAGCGTCACCACCGCTCTCACCACCCGGCGGTCGCGCCTCATCGTGGACGTGCCGGAGAGCTTCCCCCTCACGATTCGCGAGTGGAACCTGAACTTCCCGCGGCGTGAAACCCACGCGAACGGGCGCGCGACCTATGTGTGGGCGACGGCCGACGTGCCGCGCTTCCGGGCCGAGCCGTTTGCCGCGGACTCCAACGGTGTCGTGATGCACCTCGCGCTGACCGGCCCGGACTCGTGGGGTGCCCTGGCCGCGTGGTACGCCGGCCTCGCCAAGGATCGTTACGGACTCTCGGCCGCGCTCCGGGACAAGGTCCACCAGCTGGTGGCGGACGCGCGCTCGTGGGACGATACTGTGCGCGCGATCCACCGGTGGGTGGCGCAGGACATTCGGTACGTGTCGATCGCGCTCGGCCTCGGAGGCTACCAGCCGCGTTCTCCCGCCAAGGTGTTCGAGACGGAGTTTGGCGACTGCAAGGACAAGGCGACGATCTTCGTCGCGGCCCTCGGCGACCTCGGCATCACTGCGTACCCGGTACTGCTCAACGCCTCCGGCGCGGTCGTCCGCGACCTCCCGTCCGTCCAGCAGCTGGACCACGCCATCGCGGCGGTGGTGCGGCCCGACGGCAGCGATCTCTACGCGGACCTCACCGCGGCTGCCGTGCCACTGGGACTCCTGCCGGCCGCGGAGCAGGGGGAGTTCGGCCTCGTCGTACACCCCGACGGTCGCGGCCAGGTGGTGACTCTGCCGCTCGACTCGGCATCGGCCAACCGCACGGAGACCGAAATCACCGGCACGCTGGATACGCTCGGGTACTTTCGAGGGGTGGTACCGGCAGCGCGCCGCGGGCTCCCAGGAGTACGACCTGCGCGACGCCTTCTGGACGCCGTTCGACTCGACGCGGAAGGCGACGTTTCTCCGGGCGATGGGGCAGAAGGTGTTCGACGGGGCGGCGGGTGACAGCCTGATCGCCTTCGTCGGCAAGGATCTGGAAGCGGAGCCCGCCGTGGCGGTCCGGCTGCGGCACGGTCGGGCGGCCGAGCGCTCGGGCAGCACGTTCATCCTGACGCTGCCACTCGGCAGTACCCAGGCCTTCGCCGCCGGGGCGGCCGAGCTGGCCGCGCTTCCCGCGCGGACCCTCCCGATCGACGCCGCGAAGGTGATCGGGCCCGAAGCCGCGGTCACCGAGATCCAGCTCACCCTGCCCGCCGGCTGGAAGGCGCGGCTTCCGGCCGGCGATTCGGCCGGGAGCGTGTTTGGCAGCTATGTGGCGACGTACGCTCAGGAAGGGCGCGTGCTTCGGGTCACCCGCCGCCTGAGCGGGGCGCGCGGTATCTTCCCGCCTGAGCAACTGGGCGATCTGATCGCCTGGTTCCGGGGCATCGGCCGGGACGATGCCCGATTCATCGTGATCGAAGTCCCCGACGCGGGTGGTCGCTGAGCGGCGCTGCCCGCTGGAGGGGCTACGTGGTCGTGGGGGCGGTAGCTCAGTTGGGAGAGCACCTGCTTTGCAAGCAGGGGGTCACGGGTTCGAATCCCGTCCGCTCCATGTTGTCCCGCAAGCACTTAGCCGATTTCAGGCGCGGAGGTCTGGAGCCAGGGTAACCGCCGGGTAACCGACCGGCAGGGTTTCGGGGGTCAGGAAATCGCCAGCTCGGGGCGCACCGAGCCGTTGGCGAGGCGCGACACCAATGCGCTGTGCCAATGGCTGTGACAAACGACTACACGGCGTCGGTCGGGAAACGCAGGTGACGGGAGTCCAACATGTATCTCCGCTACGGCTTCATTGCCGACCACATCACCCCAGGGCAGGCCAACAAGAAGATCGTCATCGGGATCTTCGACTTGATTGCCGCTCCCGCCTTTCCAGTCATTCACAAGAGTCTGTCGATTCTCGTGCGGGTGGAGGGCTCGCGACTCGAAGCCGGTGCACATCACTTGGTTATTGAACTGATCGACGCTGACGGACAGGTGTGTGGCAAGTCCCAGAAGATCGCGTTTGATCTGAAGCCTGAGGGTCGAGTGTACCCAGACGCCCCACTCGCCTGGGAATTCGTCATGGAGCTTCCCAACATCACGCTACCCCACGCGGGAGCCTACGACTTCGCCGTGAAAATCGATGGAAGGCACGTAGGAAGCGTCCCTCTCTATGCTGTCCAGGCGCGCGACGCTCGGCTGACGCACTGAAATGAGCCGGAGCGCAGAGAGGCTGCTTGTGCGCATGCGGGCGACTAAGCACGGCTGGGGCCATGACGAGGTCTGCTCGATGCTCCGGGGCTTCGGCTTTCGCGTTGAGGAGGGAGGTAAGCATACAATCTGTGAACACCCTGATCATCCGGACTTGACCATGGGCGTTCCGCGGCACAATGTCCTACGCAGCTGGGTATCAGAGGATGCCGTGAAACTGGTGGACGAGCTTACGAGACGCCAATCATAAAGACCATGACTGACAAGAACTTGCCGTACTACCAAGCACTCCCGTACACTCGGCGGTGTGAGCCTGTCGAGCAGCCGGATGAGCCGGGTGGCCGGTATTGGCTAGCCTGGATCGAGGAACTTTCCGGCTGCAAGACAGATGGCTCCAGTGACGTAGAGGCAATGCAACATCTCGACGAGGTGTTCGACGAGTACATCACGGCCAAGCTGAAGTGGGGGTCTGAGATCCCAGAACCCCGCGCGGGGGCCCGCCGAACCGCGGCGCCACCCCCGCTCGAGGTGCGTGTGCACCGGGAGGAACCGCAGACCTGCATGAGTCTCCCTGCGGACGCTGACATGGGCGCGGGAACCAGTCGCAGCGTGCTGCTAGCCGCGGGGAGTTGTTGAGGTCAGAGGCTCCGCAGCAACGTCCCCGTGTGGTCCCCTAGGTGTAGAGAAGCTCAGTCCAATCCGGTGGGCCTTCGAGGATGATTCTGCGTAGTGCGGTCGCGGCAAGGTCGCAGCCCTGGTCGAGCAATTGCCGGGTGTTTAGGCCGTCAATCGCGTCATCGAGACGGCCTGCGTGCACCGCCATGGACCGGGCTCGATACAGCGTGCCGAAGCGTTTCGCGAGCATACGCTGCTCCGGGACCTCTTGGGCGAGGAACCGCGATGCGCGCAAGCGCAGCGTGAGGGTTTGCTCGCCACGGTCTGCCTCGCGCTCCGCGAGGAACAAGGCGTCCACCGCCACCCCAAGCTCGATTGCGACGTCCACGATGGGGAGATTCCGTTGTGCGCGGTTTAGGCGGTCCAGAGGAACGCGCAGATGTTCTCGTTCACGCACGGGCAGACGGCACCATGCTGAGTAAAGTGACGGCAGTTGCTCCCAGTCACCTTCGCGGGTTTTTCGTGGGAAGCCACCCGTCTCGAAGGGGTTGGGAATCGCCGCGCCGCTCCCATAGGTTGGGAGCCACTCGTCAAGCTCCGTCCAAGTGCCCAGCCAAACAGGGCACGACGGGCCGATAGCTGTGACGCATCGCCTAACGTCCTCAAGCGATTGGTACATGTTTGGTGGGAAGTCCATTTGTGCGCCCGGTGGGCGGACCGCTTTCCGGTAGGCTGCGGTCTGGAGGATTGCGGCGGTCGGCTGGTAGTTCTTATGGAAGGTCCGATACAAGCCGGCGATGCGACTTGCCCAGAAGAACGTACTAATCCCCTCGAACGAGATGAGTTGGATACCCGGACCGACTTGGACGGCGCGGTCAACTCGCACGCCGCCGAGCGTCATCACGTGTGTACAGGTGATTGTGTCAGTGGCGACGTACCGAGCCAGGTCAGAAACAGCCGTGGCAGCTGAGGTGGCTCTCGCTCGCTCAATGAGCCAACCAGCAAGCGTCTGATGTGTCGCCCGAGCCCAGCCTGACACCTGGAAGTGAAACTGGTCTTGGAATTGCGTTAGCTCGGGGTCCGTTGCTAGCGCATGACGAATGGGCGACTGTGGATTAGCGTGCGAGTTGGGGTCTGATAGCGAATCCGTCAGCGCGACCCTGAGCAGGGCATCGTTCATCGGACAGAGGGTGACCGTCTAACGGCCCGCGCGTTTGCGCCGGCCCACGGCTCCGCTAGCAGCAACGTGTGTCAAGTGACGTCCTCAACGAAACCTGCCCCATTGAGTGAGCATTCCACCAGCCGCCGGGCCAGCCCGGTTCAACGCGGTGGTTGGACCACGGGGAAATATGCACTCCCGATGTGACACCCGTTAGTGCGCCCGAGGCCACGCGGTCGCCGCTTCGAGGGCGGCAACGCGCTCAGCGAGCGCCGAAGCTTCAATCACGGCGCGGGCGGTAGTCGCATCGTGCGACTACCGAACGCCGTGTCAGATGGGTGGGGTCGCCATCTGGGTCTGCGTGGTCACCACGTCGAGCACGTCCCACCACGGCCTAGCTCGGCCCTTCCTAGGGCATCCTGGTGCGGCGGCCGAGCCGTCCGAGGTCTACGCGCATTCGTACATGTCCGCGCCATCCGTTGAGTAACTGCTCTCGGTCCACGTCCCCGCGCCGCACGCGGTCCCATCACTCCGCACGATGCGACAGCGAAACTTCGCGGTCGGGGTGCCAATGGACAGCGGCCCGCCGTCCGTCCCCGCGGTGTCATAGCCACCGAGCCCGAGGTCCGTGTTGACGCTCACGGTCCCGCCTGGGCTCGTGTAGGCGCCACCGCTCGGTGTTCGCCAGCCGCTATCCTCGTCGGTGTAGACTTCCCATTGCAGTTTCAACCCGCCCCTCAGCACGTCCGACAGATCCACTTCGCCGGTATGCGTGACGCCATGTGAGGCGCACGGGTTGCTCGCCGTGCTGGCCGTCACCGACACGATCGAGGGCGCGCCGGAACACGGGTCGCCGCCACCGACCAACTCGAGCGCCGCGAGCAGCCGGTTGTACGCTGGCATCAGATGGCCCCGTAGGCGCCCTCTGCGGACGCCCAGCCGAGTAGGATACCGCCCGACATGGCAAGCAAGGTCACGATCTGCGCGTTACCCGGCGCGAGCGTGCCGTCCGGTTCGTCGCCGACCCAGGTAACGGACGTGCCCCAGGTAAACGACCGCGCGCCGCCACTCGCATAGAGCGCCAAGCTGTAGCACGCGCCGGCGACCGGGCCGGTTAGTGTCAGTTCGACGGGATTGGTGTTCCCCAGGAGGACGCGCGTGACGTTCGCGGCGGTCAGGGCGATGCTCTTGGCCACGTCGCCGCTCGCCACGGTCACCGTTGCCAAGCCGCAGCGCACCGCACGATCTACGGCCACGTCTGCGCCCGTCGTGAAGGGCGCCACGGTCGCGGTGAGCACGTCCACCGCATCCGACAGGCCCTCGAGGTCAAAGCCACTCAGGGCGTCAACCGCCGCGTACAGCTCGCCGAAGTTGTCGTTGATCATGTCGCCGGCGGTCCGGAGCCCTTTGGTGCCCGTGTGGTCGCCGGGGATCGTGCCGATGTTGATGACTTGCTGCGTCATTTCTTCTCCTCAAGCGCGGTGACGTTCCCGGAAAGCGCTTGACGGCACGCCGACGAGCAGAACACCACGTCGCGCCGTGTCGCCCGACGCCGGCGTGCCGGACGCGGGACCGATGGTAGGGGCACGTCGCGGTGACACCCGGCGCAATGCACCAAGAGGGGTTTGGTGTGCCCCCGTCCGTCGAGCGCAAGCCAGCGGGGCGCGTGACACGCGATGCACTGCGCCACGACCAGCACCCTCGCGTTACGGCTAACACCCTCACTCACGACGGCCCCCCGTTACGGCTAGTGCGTCCATCCTTGTGACCCGAGTACGCCGCCCAGGACCTTCGGACTACCCCCTGTACAGCGAGGGGCCATCAAAGCGAGTAGGTTGAAGGTGGCGCCGATGATCGCGCGAACGGGTCGGGTTCGCGGCCCCCATCGGGGAGCCATTAGAGGCCCTTCAACGCGGCCTCAAACCAGCAGAGGGGATTCGGGCGGCCCGGGTTGTCTCCACAGAGCCCGGATTAGTTCGGTCCCCTTTGCCTTCATCCCGTTGGGATTCGCCCGGGCTCGCTCCCGGGACCGGCAGAACGGTGTCAGAACTGCCGTGCATCACCTACATCAACACCTACAGCTGCACGAACACCTACAGCGTGCCTTCCCGCGTGCGGCGGGCTCGGTTCCCGGCTTGCCGCGTGTCATATGGTCGCGCTAGATTCTGCATCGAGTGGCGCCCCTTTCGCGCCGCTAGTAGGTCCGCGCCTCCGGGTTGCACGCCCGGGGCGCGTTGTTCTTCTATCAGCCCGACCCGAGGGAACGCGCGGCCGGGGTGGGGATCATCCCCGCCGGGCCTGCTCTACCCGAGCACTTGCGTGCACCGCGCCACCCCTGGACATCACGTTCACCTCGAACATCACGATCATCTCACGAGCTCCGCGCCGCGCCGAACCGCTCCTCGAGCACGCGCAACCGCTGCTCGAGCTCCCCGACCTCGAGCGCCGCGAGGCCGGTGTGCACCAGCGAGGCGAGCGTACGGCCGCGGCTGCAGCTGTTCTCGAGCACCTGAATGTCCGCGATCGCCTTGCCGAGGATCCCCTGCAGCTGCTCGACGGTGCCCACGGCCGCCGGCGTCGAGGCCTTTTGCGCATCGCGGCGCGACTGCTTCCCCCCACGACGGCGAGCCGTCGCACGATCGCGCGCCCGCTCCGGATCGTGGTTGAAACAGAATGACCGGCCGGCGAGTGGAGGCATACGGCAGGGCTTCCCGGTGGCGGTGCGCGCCTCGCATCGACGCTGACCGTCACGGTGACTGTTGCTCACCACGTCCACGCTCACCGCCCCTGAGCACGGTGTGGGGGTCTTCGCCGGCGGCGAGCCGCTTGAGCTCCCCATCACTCAGGTCATCGAGCCCGACCCCGTACGCGGCGCGGAAGTCGTCGCCCGCGGCGAGCTGCTCGAGCTGCTCCACTTTGAGCGCGGCCAGACATGCCTGCCGGCCGATCGGATCGAGGGCGGCGAGGGCGGCGATGCTGTCAGGACGCGCCAGGTCGAAGCCGCTGGCGACGGCGCGGCCCTGGGCACGCAGCTTCACGGCTTCCCGGCAGCGCAGGTCCCGCCACAAACGATCGACGCGCCCCTTCACAACCCGAAGTCCTTCATGACGCGCCGCAGCTCTGCGCGTTCCGCCTCGAGCGGGCCGAGGAGCCGCTGCCGCTCCCGCGTCGGCAAGTCGAACCAGTCATCGGATTGCCGTAGCCGGTTTTCTGCTTCTTGGATTTCTGCCATTTTGGCGTCGAAGGTCGCCTGGACGGAGCGGTCGAGCACCGAGGGCGCCGGGGGTGGTTGTTGGGGCCAGGGTGTCGTCATGGTCATGCCTCTCGGTGCCGGGGGAGGTACTCACTGGTTGAGCGACGGAGTGGCGCGCTGGCGACGTACGCCTCGAGCGCGCTGACCGGGTAGCGCACGGAGACGCCGAGCTTCACGTACCTGGGGCCGTCACCGCGGAGGCGCATCTTCGCGAGCGTCGAGGCGGCCAGGCCGAGCAGCTCGCTGGCTTGGTGCGCGGTGAGGAGTAGCGTATCAGTGGGGATCGTCATGGGGGACAAGGTAGGAACGGCCGCGGGCATCGCGTAATGCGGGTAGCTATTTCGTCGGTTTTACTTACCCCCCTTGGCAGGTCGGTGAGAGCCGGCCCGACGTCGGGGTGCGCGCGAAGGAAGGCCAGCAGCTCGGCCGTAGTCCCGCATCGCGCGGTGCATGGTGCAGATCCCCGCCGGTGCCCCCAGGGGCGCGCGCCGCACAGCATCTTTCAGTGTGGCGAGAGCGATCCCAAGTTCCTTCGCCACCTCTTTCTGGGCACGCGAGGCCGCACACCGCTCGCCTTGCCGCCGCAACTCCGCTTCGCGAAGGCTCACCGCCCACACGCGCGAAAGATGGCGCGCCCACTTGGCGTCGGGGTTCGCACGCGGACCCCGTTTCCTCTTGCCCTTGGTGAGCAGATTGGCGATGGCCGGCCCGACGTCGGGATGCGCCGCGAGGGCGGCGAGGATCTCGGCGTGCGTTGGCGTCTCGCCCTTGTCGATGCGGCATTGGATGTTGTGCAGCGTGTGGACCCACGGGCGAGTGGTGCCGACAACCTTCCCATCTTTGAGGCGCAAGCCGAGCTCCGCGATGTCAGGCACCTAGCGCCGTCCGCGGAGCGACATGACGGGCGCGGCGAGATGCGCCGTCTCCAGGTCCGATGCTTCCAACGCCTCTTTAATCACAGTGCTCACGTCGTCGGCCATCAGCTTGCGCGCATCGTCGGCCAGGTGCGCGTACCGCTCCGTCGAGCGCGCCGTCTTGTGGCCCAAGAGCTTCCCGATGAGGAAGAGAGAGTACCCACGCCCACCCGCGAACGACGCGACGGAATGCCGTAGGTCATGGAGCCGGACGCCTTCGAGTCCCGCTTCACAGCGGACAGCGTGCCAGAGGCGGCGCACCCCCTCGAGTGGCTTCGACGGATCGCGGCCCGGGAACACATAGGGCGAGCCCTGCACCCGTGGTTGCGCCGCCAGCAGCTCGAGCGCCGGAGCGCCGAGCGCCCGCACGCTCTTCCCGGATTTCGTGTCGGCGAGCGTGGCGATTCCCGCCTTCAGGTTGACGTCGCTCCACTGGAGCGTCAACGCCTCTTGCTCGCGCCAGCCGGTGAACAGCAGGAAGCGGAGCGCCGCCACGGTGACGGGGTTCGCGGCTTCGAGCCGCGGGGCAAACATCCCCGCGTTGCGCTCCCGCTTCGATGTGCCAGGTGGCCGCTTGTGCTCCGGTGCCGGGGGCAGGCCGAGCGTTTCGGCGACGCGGAGCGCCTGGCCGATCTTCCCCATCTCCTCGACGGACAGGAACCGCTCGCGCGGGTTCTCTGGATAGGGCTCGACGTGGCGCGCGGGATTCGTCCCGGTGAACAGCGCGCGCCGTTCGAGCCAGTAGTAGAACGCCTTCAAGACGGACACGACGCGGTTCGCTTGCACCGGCTTGTCGCGCAACTCGTGGTGCAAGCGGGCCACGTCGCGCACGGTGACGCGCGACACGGGGAGCGTGCCCAGGTTCGGGATGATGTACAAGCGGCCGACGCTCTCAAACGCCTCGACCGTTCGCAACTTGAACCGGGCGCGGCCGTCGTCCAGGTACTCGTTGAACAGCTTCTCGACCGTCTCCTGCTCCGCGGCGCGGCGGGCTTCGACACGCTCTCGAGCAGGATCCTCTCCCTTCAGCACGCGCCCCAGGATCTCGGTCGCCTTGGCGCGGGCCTGCTCTACGGTGAGCACGCCATACGCGCCGAGCGTGAGCCGGCGACGCACCTTGTGGAGCCCGGGCGCGTAGTAGGCGAGACAGAAGCTCTTCGCGCCGCTCGGCTTGACCCGGATGCCGAACCCCCGCAACTCGGTATCCCAGGCGAACCGATCGCCCGTCCTGGGGCAGCGTAGGCTGTCCACGATCCTCTTGGTGAGCTTGGCGCGCATCCGGCACCCCCTGACGGGTTGGGTTACCCGGACCTGGGGTAGCCGCCGGGTAACCACTTGGAAGGAATCTAGGGGAACGTCTAGGAACCGGCAAGAGCGCGTTTTCAGAGGGGAAACGGGAGAATCGGGAACGGCGGGGAATCGCTGGGAGTCCCGGAGCCTCTAATTTGCAAGCAGGGGGTCACGGGTTCGAATCCCGTCCGCTCCATCAGGCCAATACCCACGGCCACTTGACCTTCCCGCGCGCCGTCAACCGCGCTTCATCCCCCCTTCACGGCGGTTTCAGACCGCGAATCCGAATTCATGCCTCCGCGTGTCGCGTTCCCGGGTGGGCAGGGGGGCGCGCCGCCGGTCAGACAACGGTCGCACTCCAACCAACCGGGGGCGGGCATGCGCAAGATGATCGTGGTATTCGCATTCACGGGTTTCGTGCTTCCGCTTGGGTTCGCGTACGCGCAGGGTCGAGCGATGGAAGTTGGCGCGGCGGTCGGCATGTTCTCGTATGCGTCGGGCGGCGGAACGCACGTCTTCTCCTTTCAGACAGCTGGTAGCGGCATCTACCTGGGTATCCCGATACGTGAGCGCTTGGCCATCGAGCCATCGGTCTCGATTGCCTTTGCTCGCGTAGACGGTGCCAATCTCCTCGTTGCGGGCCTCGGCCTCGGCGTCTCCATCTCCTTTGAGGGTGTACGGCGTGGCATGTTCTTCGCTCCGTTCGGCGCCCTCAGGTTCGTAAACGCCGGGGCGTCAGGCGTGGGTGACAGCGACGTCCAATTCGGCATCGGGGCGTCATTCGGCGCCAAGACGCGGCTCGCCGATCGCGTTTCGCTCCGCACGGAGTTCCCCGTCCAGTATTCGTTTGAGAGCTCGCATTTCCCCGGCACGTTCACGATCGGGGGTCAGCTCGGGGTTGCGCTCTTCTTCGGTGGCCATTGACGGTTCCGAGAGGCCTTGAGGCGCTCGCCGGCGCGACGCCACCGCGCCCAGGGAGCTGGCACATCGTTCGGCGGATCACCCACAGGGCTGGTTGCTACTTCGCGATCCCGATGACGCCGCAGGCCAGCCGCGCGCCCGCGCCCCCGGTGGGCTGGGTCGTGAAGTCGTCGGGCTGGGCATGGACGATCACAGCTCGGCCAATGATGCCGTGCGCGCCGGTCAGGCTCACCTGCGGGTCCGTCCGGTCGTACGATGCCGTTCCTCGTACTCGTGGATGTGGAACCCATGGCCACCGGCCGGAAGGCCCTCGACCTGAGCCGTGATCCGCACGCCGCCGTCCACGGCCATGAACGTCACCACCCCATGGACCGTGTTGCCCGCCGTTGGAGCGAGAACGGCCACGGCCTTGGTGGGCGCACCCGGCGCCTGTTCCTGGTGACCGGCATGCTGCGCGGCTACCGCGGCGGCCGTCAGTGCGACGGCGAGGGCGGCTCCGAGGGATCGGAAGACGATCGAGCGCGGTGTCATGAGGTCGTTCCGAAGAGGGTCCATCGGTATACCCCGGGCCGGCTGGATTGCCCCACGGCCGCGGACGCCTGACGCAAAACGGGCCGCCCCGAGGCGGCCCGCCATCCCCTGGTGCCCGGCAGGCTCCCCTATGATCCCGCCGCCGCGTCCGTCGCCCGTCGCGCAAACGGCTGCCCCACCGCCACCGGCGGGGCCGGCTCGTACCGGGTCACGGGCTCGAGCTGAGCGGCCGCGGCGAGCGCGGGGCGGTTGGCCACCGCGATGCGCCGCCCGGTGACCTGAAGCAGCCCCTCCGTCGTCAGCTCGCGCAGCGTGCGCGACACGGTCTCCCGACTCGCACCCACCATCTGGGCGATGAGGTTGTGCGTGATCCCCTTGGGCACCGCGCTGCCGTCGTTGCGCTCGGCCAGATCCAGAATCAGCCGCGCGACACGCCCCCGCACGTCCAGCAGTACGAGCCCGCGGATCGTGTCGTCCTGCGACCGCAGCCGGCGGGACAGTGCCCGCAGCAATCCGAGGCTCACCCCCGGCATCTCGTTCAGACAGCGCCGGAACTCCTCGCGCCGCAGCACCAGCAGCTCGGTGTCCTGCATCGCGATCACGTGCGCCGGGTTGGGCAGCTCGTCCAGCAGCGCCGTTTCCCCGAAGAAATCGCTCTTGTCCCGCGTGCCCAGGATGACCTCGCGACCGTCCTCGGACACGTAGACGACCTTCACGCGGCCCGACAGCACGACGTAGAGCGCCTCAGCCTGCTCGCCCTCGAACAGGATGATGCTGTCCTTCGGGTAGGACCTGCTGACCGTTGCCTCGCGAATGCGCCACAGGTCCGACTCGCGTAGCTGCGAGAACAGCGGGATACTGCGGAGCGTGGTTTCCATGGTGTCCTAACCGGCGGTTTCGCAAGGCTTTATACAAGCTTCGCGCCGAAAAAGCAACGAGGCGACGGGGTTCCCCGGAACGACGCGGGAGGTGGCACCCCTGGAGACACCACCTCCCACGGTCAACCGCCAACCGCCGACCGCCAACGGCTGACCCTCAACCCTTACTTCGCCGAGTCAAACCGCTTCGCGACTTCGTCCCAGTTGACCAGGTTCCACCAGGCTTCGATGTACTCGGCACGCCGATTCTGATACTTGAGATAGTAGGCGTGCTCCCAGACATCGAGCCCGAGAATCGGGGTCTTTCCGTCCATGAACGGACTGTCCTGGTTTGCCGTGCTCACGACCTCGAGCTTGCCGCCCTGCGCGACGAGCCAGGCCCAACCGCTGCCGAACCGTGTCGTCGCCGCGTTCGTGAAGGCCTCCTTGAACTTCGCGACGTCACCGAATTTCCCCTGGAGCGCGGTGGCCAGCTTGCCCCCGGGAGACCCGCCCCCCTTGGGCTTCATGACCTGCCAGAACAGCGTGTGATTGGCGTGCCCGCCGCCGTGGTTGCGGACTGCCGTCCGGATGGCTTCCGGCACCGTGTTGATGCCGCGAAGCAGGTCTTCCAGCGATTTCTTCTGCAGCTCGGGCGCCTTGTCCAGGGCCGCGTTCAGATTGTTGACGTAGCCCTGATGGTGCTTGGTGTGGTGAATCTCCATCGTGCGCGCGTCGATGTACGGCTCGAGCGCGTCGTACGGATACGGCAGTTTGGGCAGCTCGTGTGCCATGTATGCCTCCAAGTTGTGCTGGGAGATGCAATATAAAGGCGGGAAGGGGGAAACGGGAAACGGGGTCCGGTTTCACGTTTCCCGTTTTCCGGTTCCCGTTTCCTCTCAGAACACGATCTCGACCCCAACCCTGATCTGCCTGGCTTCGCCGTACAACAGCGTGGGCTCGTAGTAGTCGAGCAGGGCGGCGCGCCGGGCGGCGGTCTGCTCCCCGGCATCGAGGAAGCCGTCGTGATTGGCGTCGAACCCGGGCAGGTAGAGCGGTGACTCATGGGGAATCGGCGTGGCCCCGCTCGTCTCCTGCACCGCGCGCGCCCCCAACGCCGCCACGTCGGGCACGACGCCCCCTCCCTCGCGCGCCGTCTGAAGGTTGGCGTGGTTCAGGAGGTTGCGACCCTCGAGCATCACCCGGACGGCGCGCGCGCCCCACCGCCACTCGCGCGCCAGCCGGCCGGCGAGCGCCACCGTCCACGGCAGGCGGCGTTCGGAAGCGCCGGGCACCGGGTAGCCCGATCCGGCCGTGCCGCTTACCGCGATGCGAAATCCGGCGGGGAGCTGCCAGTACAGGTTGAGGTCGATGCTGTGCCGCCGATCGAACTGCAGCGGCAGCTCGACCCGGCCCGTGCTGTCCGTGCCCCCGGGGGTCGAGTCGAACGCGGTGGACGCCACGCCGACGGCCCGCTGCAACGCGTACCCCAGCTCGAACCGGCGCCCCCGGTCGAGCCGCCCCTCGAGCCGCACCTCGAGCCCCTGCACGCGTCCGAAATCGAGATTGGTGAACGTCTGGCCCTGTGAGGCGATCACGATCCCGCTGGTCGTGATGGCGGTGAGGTCCTTGAGGAACCCGGTGGCGCGGAGCACGACGTCGCTCCCCAGCAGGTAGTCGAGACCCGCCTCGTACTGGGTGGCTCTCTCGAAGCCGAGGTGCGGATTTCCCTGACGCCGCACGGCGGTGTTGAGCGAGTCGTCCAGCGCCTGATCGAAGAAGAACTGGAAGTCCGGGGGCTGCGAGAAGCGGCCGAAATTCCAGTGGACCGCGGCTCGATCCAGGCCGAGCACCTGGAGCGGCATCGCGAACCCGATGCGCGGGTGCACGATCACGTTCCAGCGGGTCGTCTCGGTCGGCGCCGAGAGATCGCGTCGGTCCTGGGGCGCTATCAGGCGTGGCTGGAACGCCTCGAGCCGCACGCCCAGATCGACGGTGGCGGCGTCCAGCGTGTACAGCGTGCTGTGAACCCAGGCGGCCGCCGTGCGCGGGTAGAACTGCACGAAGCTCGGCGCGGCTCCCGTGAGCCCGGCGTGCACGTGCTGGTACGCCGCGATGCGGTAGAGCCGGAAGTCCCCACCCACCTTGAGGTCGTGCTGCGGGGACACGAGCGTCTGGAGGTCGACGCGCAGGTCGGCGAAGTCGCTGCGCGTCCATTCGGCGATGCCGCTCGTGCCGTCGGTGACGAACAGATCCGCGCCGAGGATGCCGTACGGGCTCCCGAGGCCGGAATCCGACGGGGCCGTGTAGCCGGGTAGCGTGCGGCCCGTCCCGATCTGCTCGGCCGCCGCGCTGCGCACCACGTCCTCGCCGCGGAACCGCAGGTCCCCAAGCAGGAACCGGCCAATCCGCCCGGGCTGGATCGTGTCGGGGACGCCGAGGTACCGGTCCACGCGACCCAGCGACAGGCGTGTGCTCAGCCGGATCGCGCGCGCCGCGTTCGCGCGGAACGTCCCGGCCAGCTGCATCGTCGCCAGCGTCGCGGTCTCCCGCTCCGCGAGATACCCGCTCAGCGCGTACTTGAACCGGGTCGAGTACAGCTCGTGCTGGTCGCGGTTCCGGCTCACCGACAGCAGGGCGGCGAACTGCTCCCCCAGCGGCACGTCGAGGCGCCCGAACGCGAAATACTGGTCACCGGCGTGGTGCGGGATGATGGCCCGCTCGGCCGGGCATGGGAAGTCCACGGCCAGGCACGTGAGGCCGTGCACCCGCGGGTCCTGGTCGGCGCGGCCGATGAGGGAGAGGTCGAGGAAAGCCGTTGCCCCGTGGAGCAGGGGCCCGCCCGCGGTTCCGCCGAGTCGTACGTAGCCGCGCGCGAGCGATGCCGGTGCCGCCTCGTCGGTGACGCCCTCGACCCGCCCGAACCACCGGTCGCGCGGTCCGCTGCGCGAGACGAGCGTCACGACCCCGCTCACCGCGCTTGGCTGGTCGGCGGAGAACCCCGACGTGAAGACGTTCATCTCCTGCACCGCCGACGGCGCGAGCTGAAACGCGATCCCGTTGCGCGACGCCGCGAACTGGTCCTTCACGTCCACGCCGTCGATCACATAGGACTCCTGCCCGATCCGGCCGCCGCGAAAATGCCCGTCGGACACCCCGGTGCGCAGTTCCAGGATTTGGGCGATGTCCTGCACGGGCGCGGCCTGCAGCTCGTCGCGGCTCACCACCTGGCGTGACGCGGTGACGTCCGGCGTGAGCAGCGGCCGCTCCGCCGCCACCACGGGGATCGGCGCCAGCTCGATGGCGGCGGGCTCCAGGCTCACGGCCAGCCGCGTGCTCGTCCCCGAGCGCACGATCACGCCGAGCACCTCGGCGGGCCGGAAGCCGAGGCTCCGGGCGACGACCTGGTAGGTCCCGGGTGCCAGCCCGATCAGCACGAACTGCCCGTCGGCACCAGTCGTCGCCGCAACCGTCGAATCCCCGCCCGATCCCACGGCGATCACCCGCACACTCCGGACCGGCGCGGTGTCGCGGGCGCTCACCACCCGCCCGACGATCTGGCCGGTCGTCTGAGCGGGAAGCGGCAGGGTCGGGGCGAGCGCGAGCAGCGCCGTTGCGAGATGCCGGAGAGTCGGCGACATTGACGCCGAAAGAGGAACCCGGGGGGATCGACTGTCAATGAGGGGCCGCGTGCCGCGCGACCAGACGTCCCGACCGCCGTCGGCGCGGCCGCTGCTGCCGCTCCTGCCGCTCCTGCTGGCCTCCGCGTGCGGTCCGACCGAGGTTCTGGTGGGTGACGCTCCCGGCGTGGCGCGCGTCGTGGCCGGCGTGCTGGGCGTCCCCTACGTCGTGAGTTTCCCTGACACCGCCGGCCCGGGAGACGCCCTCGACATCCCGCTCGGGATGCCGGCCGGATTGGCCGCGCTCGACGATGGCAGCTTCTACTTCGCCGACCGGCTCCGGCGCCGCGTTGGCTACGTGGCCCCGGACGGGCACCTCGAGTGGCGGGTGGGCAGGGGAGCGTGCGCCGACCCCGGTCCCGGGTCGGGCGACCCGACCACCGTGTGTCTCGCGGGGCCGGACGGCGTCGCGCTGGCGCACGACGGCACGTTGGTGATAGCCGACGAAAGCGGACACCGCGTGTACCGCTACGACCCCGCCGCCGGACGGGTGGGCGTCGTGCTCGGGACGGGCCAGCCCGGCCGGGCGAGCGACGGCGCAGTGGCCCAGGCGGCCCCGACCGACCGCCCCGCCGCCGTCACGCTCGGCCCTGCCGACCTGGTGTACGTCGCCGAGCGCGGCAACGGCCGTGTCGTCCGGATCGAGGTGGATGGCTCGGTCACGGTCGTGGCGGGCGGCGATGCGCGGGGGGATGCGGGAGACGGCGGGCCGGCACGGGCCGCGACGCTGCTGGGGCCCGCCGGGCTGGCCTGGATGGGCGACACTCTGTACATCGCCGATGGCGGGACCAACCGCATCCGGCGGGTGATCCGTGACACGATCTTCGCCTATGCAGGCCTCGGCGCGGCCGGCTTCGCGGGCGATCGCGGCGCCGCGCAGGCCGCCCTGTTCGACGCGCCCGGTCATCTGGCGGTCGTCGGGACCCTGCTGCTGGTGGCCGATCGCGGCAACCAGCGGGTGCGTATCATTCGGGTGGGGCCGGATTCGCTCGACACATTCGGCGGCACCGGTGTGGCCACGCCGGGTGCCGACCTCCAGCCGATCGGGGCGACGGGCATCGCGGGCCCCGCGGGAGTGGCCGCCGTGGGACGGCTGGTCTTTGTGAGTGACTCAGGCGGCTACGTTGTCCGCCGGGTCGTGCGCTAACCGAGGAGCGAACATGCTGCGCCGTGTAGCCCTCGCCGCCGGAGGGGCCGATGCCTGAGGACACGGCATCGCGGGCGGCACTTGGGGTCATGGCCGAGGTCGCCGGCTTCCTCGGCGGCTCGATCGGCGTCGAGGACGCGTTGGTGGGCATTGCGGGGGCCCTGCGGCGCGGCGTCGGCGCCGAGGAGTGCTGCGTGTGGGTGCGGGCGCCGGATGGCGTGTCGTTCCGCCCGTTTGGCCCACCCGACGCGCCGGTCGCCCGGCGCTCCGAGGCGGAGATCGCGGCGCTGGTGGCGCTGGAGCACCTGCCGCCATGGACCCGGCAGCAGCCGTGGCTGCTGGCCCCGCTCGTCTACCAGGGCGAGCGGCTGGGCCTGCTCGAGTGCTACGTGCGCGACGAGAGCGACCTCCAGGTGTGGGGCCAGGTGGTCGGCACGGTCGCGAACATCCTCGCCCCCTTGTTGTCGACCATCGCGCTGTCCGAGGACCTGGCGAGCGAGGTCGCCCTGCGGACGCGCGAAATCGAGTCGCAGCGGCGCTTCACCAGCCGCATCATCGATTCGCTGCCCGTCGGCCTCTACGTGATCGACCGGCTGTACCGCATTCAGGCCTGGAACCGCAAGCGCGAAACCGGTACCCAGGGAGTGTCGCGCGATGACGCGCTCGGCCGGACCGTGTTCGAGGTGCTGCACCGCCAGCCCCGGGCGCTGCTGCAGCAGGAGTTCGACCGCGTGTTCGAGACCGGGCAGATCGAAGAGGTCGAGGTCTCGACCGACACGCGGGGCGGGCCCCGCTACTACCGCATCTCGAAGATCCCGATGCGGCTGCACGACGAGCACGTGACCCACGTGATCACGATCGGCGAAGACGTGACCGAATCCAAGCTCGCCCAGCAGCAGATCTCGCAGACCGAGAAGCTCGCCGCGGTGGGGCAGCTCGCGGCCGGGGTGATGCACGAGCTGAACAACCCCCTGGCGACCATTGGTGCCTGCGTGGAAGCCCTGACCTCCCGCATGGCCGAGGTGCCCGCGGCGCCGCGCCAGACCGTCACGGAGTACCTCGACATCGTCGAGTCGGAGCTGAGCCGCTGCAAGTCCATCGTGGATGGCCTGCTCGACTTCTCGCGGCCCAAGGGGCGGGCCAAGTACCCGGTGCAGGTGAACCAGGTCGTCGAGGACGCGCTGTTCCTGCTGCGGCACCACGACCGGTTCAAGCGCATCACGCTCGACCGCCGCATCACCGAGGACCTGCCGCCCGTCGAGGCCAACGCCGAGCAGCTCATGCAGGTGTTCCTCGATCTCATGTTGAACGCGATCGACGCGATGGACGGCCGCGGCACGCTGGCCGTCGCAACGCGCCTGAGTCCCGCGCGCGGCGACGAAGTCTGGATCGAGATCGCCGATACCGGGATGGGCATTCCCCGCGAGGACATCGCGAAGATCTTCGAGCCGTTCTTCACCACCAAGGCTCCCGGCCAGGGCACGGGCCTCGGGCTCTCGATCGCCTACGCCATCGTGCAGCACCACGGCGGCCGCATCGTGGTGGATTCGAAGGTCGGATCCGGCTCCACCTTCCGGGTCATCCTGCCGGTCTTCCAGGTGAAGGAGGACGCGTGAGGGTCCTGGTGGTCGAGGACGATCGCACGGTTGGACAGTTCGTCATGCGGGGCCTGGAGGAGCAGGGCATGCAGGTGGAGCTGGTGGGTGACGGGCGGGAAGGTCTCGAGCGGGCGACGGCGGGCGAGTTCGACCTGATCGTGCTGGACCTGCGCCTCCCGTCGCTCTCCGGGGTCGAGGTGCTGCGCACGCTGCGGGATCGCGGGGTCACGACACCGGTGCTCGTGCTCACGGCCCAGGACGCGGTCGAGTCGAAGGTCCAGGCGCTGCGGACCGGGGCGGACGACTACGTCACCAAGCCGTTCGCCTTCGAGGAGCTGCTCGCGCGGGTCGAGGCCGTGGCCCGGCGCCCGAAGGCGATCGCGCCGCCCACCCTCAAGGTCGCCGACCTCGAGATCGACACCGCCAGCCGGGAGATCCGCCGGGCCGGACGGCCGCTCGACGTCACGCCGAAGGAATACGCGGTGCTGGAGTACCTCGCGCGGAACCGCGGGCGCGTGATGTCGCGGACGCTGATCACCGAGTACGCCTGGGGCTACCACTTCGATCCCGGCACCAACGTGGTCGACGTCGTGATCAACCGGCTGCGCAAGAAGGTCGACCAGGGGTTCTCCCACAAGCTCATCCATACGGTGCGCGGCGTCGGCTACGTGATGAAGGACTAGATGCGCACGATTCGCGGCCGGCTCGCGGCCTCCTACGCCGTGGCGCTCGCCGGGACGATGTTCGTCTTCGCGCTCGTCATCTACCTCGTGCAGCGGCGCGAGAACCTGGGCGAGCTGGACGATCGCGCGCGCCTCGAGGCGAACCTCATCGCGGCGACGTTGAGCGAGGCCTACCGGGCCCGCGGCGCGCTGGTGGTCACGGACCGGCGGACGGGCCGTCCCGTGCTCGCATCGGAGGTGAGCCCGTTTCTCGAGGGGATCCCGGGCTTCGTCGTGCTCGTGGGTCCCGACGGCGACGTGCTCCATCTGTCGGCCGACGCCCGGGCCCTGCGGTACGCCCAGCTGCTGCTGTTGCTGAATCCCGTCTTCCGCGCGGACTCGGCGGCGGGCGTCGGCACCGCCGATCTCGGGGCGCCTGTCGGGCTGGTCCGCTACTACGCCCGGCCGGTGACCGGCGCGGGCGAGCAGATCGCGGCCGTGCTGTCCGCCGTGTCCACGGCGGGCATCGTGATTGCCCCCCGGCACCTGGTCTACGTCATGCTGGCCGTTGCGCCGCTCATCCTGCTGGCGTCGACGCTGATCGGCTACCTCCTGGCGGGCCGCACCCTGAAGCCCGTCGACGGCATCGTGGACGAGGTGGAGGCGATCTCCGACGGCCGGAGCCTCCACAAGCGCCTCGCGTCGCCCGACACCGGGGACGAGCTGGCCCGCCTGTCCCGCACGCTGAACGAGATGCTGGGCCGCCTCGAGCGGAGCTTTCAGGCGCTGCGGCGCTTCACGGCGGACGCGAGCCACGAGCTCAAGACGCCGCTCACCGTGCTCCGCTCGGGGATCGAGCGCGCCATCACCCACCCGCGCGTCACCCCCGAGGTGATGGAGGTGCTGGACGAGACGCTGGCGGAAGTGAACCGGATGGCGGAGACGGTTGATGCGCTGCTGATGCTGGCCCGCGCCGACGAAGGCCGGGCCCCGCTCCACCTCGAACCCATCGACCTGCGGGAGCTCCTGGCGGAGGTGTCGGAGACCGCGAGCCTGCTTGGCGAGCAGGCCGCGGTGGACGTGACCGTCGACACGCCCGGTCACCCCGTGATGCTGGGCGCCGATCGCAACCGCATGCGCCAGCTGCTGATGAACCTACTCACCAACGCCATCAAGTACACGCCCTCAGGCGGAACGGTCGCGATCCAGTCCGAGTTCCGGGAACACGAGGTCGCGATCTCGGTGCGCGACACCGGCATCGGGATCGGGCCCGGCGACCTGCCGCACATCTTCGACCGGTTCTGGCGCGCCGATCCGGCCCGCAGTCGCACCGGCGAGCGCAGCGGGGTCGGCCTCGGGCTCGCCATCTCCAAGTGGATCGTGGAGGCGCACGGGGGCACGATCACCGTGGAGAGTCGCTTGGGCCGCGGGACCACGTTCGTCGTGACGCTGCCGCTCGAGCCCCCTGCGCCTCCCGAAATCGACGGCGTGTAACCCGCCCGTCACCCTCCTGTCATTGACTGGCCACCGGGGCGACAAGCGCGCCTGCGCCGACCGTTCTAACGTGGATCCGGACTCTGGCCGGGGGTGGACATGTTCACCACGCTGGTTGCATCCGGACGCCTGACGAGCCGGCTCGCCCACGCGGCACCGAGCTCGATGATGTCGCTGGCCGTCCACGGCGCGCTCGTGTGCGGCGCCGTCGCCGCAACGATGCAGGGGCAGGAGATGGTTCGCGCCGCCGTGGTCGATACGATCCCCGTCGTGTTTCCGCCGCCGGTGCAGCCGGCGCGCCGCGCCGCGTCCCCCGCGCTCCCGCCGCTCGAGCGGCCACGCGTGGGCTACCAGACCGTGATCCCGGTCATCCAGATCCCCGACGGTATTCCGCCGGTGGACCCGCTCGCGCGCTGGAACCCGAACGACTACCTCGGACGAGGGCGCGAGGGCGGCGTCGCCGACGGCGACCCGGATGGCACGGCCCCGGCGCCCCTGACCATTGCCCAGGTGTTCGTGCCGGCGCTGCTCGACGAGCCTCCCGTGCTGCTCTCGGCGCGGCCGCCGCGCTACCCTCCGCTGCTGCGCGCCGCGGGTGTCGGCGGCGAGGTCGTCATCGAGGTGGTGATCGACGCCCATGGGCGCCCCGAGCCCGAGACGCTGCGCGTCGTGCACGCCACGAACCGCGCGTTCGAGCCGGCGGCTCGGGAGGCCATGATGGGGTGCCTGTTCCGGCCTGGCCGGATCCGGGGCGAAGCGGTGCGCGTGCTGATCCACCAGCCCATCCGGTTCGCGATCGAGCGGTAGAGCAGCTCGGCGGCTGGGACCGGTCGGGGCGACAGGATGACCGCCGAAGCGGTCGTGCGGGCTCGACCGTAATGTGATTGTTATCGTCCTGTAATCTCGCGCCCACGCGTGCGCGAGGTGGTGGAGCGCATGCCGGGGTAATTTTCATCGTAGAGTTGACCACGTCCGGGAGGAACACGTGTTCGACAACCTCGTAGAGTCCAATCCCAAGGGCCGGAAGATCGGTGGCGCGGCCTCGAGCTCGTTCATGTCGCTGGTGATCCACGGCGCGCTGATCTACGGCGCCGTGATGGCGACGATGAAGGTCCGGGAGGCCGTCCAGGATGCGCAGATCGATACCAACCTGGTCTTCCTCACGCAGCAGCAGGACAAGCCACCGGAGCCCGAGCCCGAGAAGCCGCAGCTGGCCTCGCTGACGCCACCCCCGCAGGGATTCCAGACGGTCGTGGTGGTCACCGAGATCCCGACCGAAATCCCGCCCGTCAACCTCAACGAGCGATTCGACCCGCGCGACTATTCCGGCGTCGGCGTCGAAGGCGGCATCGCGCAGGGCGTGGTAGGTGGCACCGGCCCGGTGCCCACGGACCTGGCACAGGTATTCGTCGAGGCGGTCGTCGATGAGGCGCCGATCCGGCTGTCCGGTCCGCAGCCCGCTTACCCGCCGCTCCTCAAGGACGCGGGAATCGAGGGCACCGTGCGGGTCCAGGTCGTGATTGGCGTGGACGGCCATCCGGAGCCGGAGACGGTCCGGATCGTCGGGTCCACCAACAAGGCGTTCGAGCGGCCGGCGCGCGATGCCGTGCTCGGCTCGGTCTACCGGCCGGGACGCATGCGCGGCCAGGCCGTGCGCGTGCTCGTGGAAGTGCCGGTGGTGTTCAACATCATCAAGAGCCGCTAGAGGAGCTCGAGGGCGCGGCGCCCCGGGGGCGATCCGCGCTGCACCCGTACCGTCTGAGGGAGGACTGACGCTGTTATGCAACTCTCACTGCTGGACCTCTGGGCATCCGCAGGCCTCTTCGCGCGCGGCATCATCTTCATCCTCGCGATCATGTCCATCATCTCGCTCACCGTCGCGGGTGCCAAGTGGTGGCGGTTCCGCAAGAGCATGCGCCAGACGCGCAAGTTCGCGCCCGAGTTCGCGCGGTTCCTCCAGGAGGAGCAGCTCGAGAAGGCCATTCAGCTCGCGGAGAAGCAGAAGGTCTCGCACGTCGCGCGGGTGCTCGGTGAGGCGCTGGTCGAGATCAAGCCGCTGCTGAAGGACCGGGCCACGATGACGTCGCAGGACATCAACTCCGCGGAGCGGGCGGTCGATCGGCAAATGCTGATCCTCCAGTCCGAGCTCAAGCGCGGCATGGGCTTTCTCGCGACCGTGGGCTCGACGGCTCCGTTCGTCGGCCTGCTCGGCACGACCATGGGCATCGTGAACTCGTTCACCGGCATGGCCACGAGCGGCTCGGGCGGCCTCGCCGCCGTGTCGGCCGGGATCGCCGAGGCGCTGATCACGACCGCCTTCGGCCTCATGGTCGCCATTCCGGCGGTGTGGTTCTACAACTACTTCCAGACGAAGATCGACAACCTGACGGTCGAGATGACCTATACGTCGAAGGAGTTGGTCGACTTCCTGATCAAGAACGCGGGGAGCGAGTTCGGCCGCTCGATCTTCACGAAGGAATTCAAGGCCCAGTCGGCCGCGCAGACCGGCCACATCAGCTGATCCCCGACTCGGTGCGTGAACCCGCGAACGGGAGGATGGACGCATGGGAGCTGACGTAGGAGCCAAGGGATCGGTCAAGTCCGAGCCCAACGTGGTGCCGATGATCGACATCATGCTGGTGCTGCTGATCATCTTCATGATCGTGACGCCCGCAATTGCCACCGGCTTCACGGCCAAGATCCCGCAGGGCAAGAACATCGAGACGGCCTCCGATGAAGAGGGCGATGTGGTGCTCGGCATCGACGCGAACGGGGCGTACTACCTGGACCCCGGGTCGGGCACGGTCACGCCGGTGAGCCCGGAGCGGCTCGAAGAGGCCCTGAAGCAGATCTACACCAATCGCGAAGACAAGAAGATGTACTTCCGGGCGGATGCGAACCTGGACTACGGCAAGGTGGAGGACGCCCTCCAGATCGCCCGGCGGGGAGGCGTGCGCGTGCTCGCCACCATCGCGGAAGAGAAGCGCGAAGGCGCGTTCGGCAAACGCGGGGGAGGGGACTGAGCCATGGCGGGCATGGAAGCGGGGAGTGGCGGCTTCAGGAACGAGCCGAACGTCGTCCCGATGATCGATATTCTGCTCGTGCTGCTCATCATCTTCATGATGCAGGTCCCGCTGCAGCGGAAGAAGATGGACGTGCAGCTGCCGCCGGAGCTGCAGCAGCAACTGCCGCCACAAAAGGCCTCGTCGGACCAGATCGTGCTGCAGCTGAACGAGGACGGCAGCTACGCGATCAACAACGACCCGGTGCTCAAGGAGAACCTCGAGCGCCGGCTGCGGGAGATCTACGACCCGCGCCCGACGAAGCTGATGTTCATCAAGACCGCGCGCAACCGGAAGTTCGAGGAGGTCGTCGAGGCGATGGACGTCGCCCGCGGCGCCGGCGTGCAGGTCATCGGGTTTACGCCGCCCGAAGCCAAGTAGGCGGCGCGACCAACGGAGTGACCCGGGGGCGCGGGGCCGATGGAAGGCTCCCGCGCCCCCGGTGTATCATTCCATAGCGTATGCGGCCGCCGAGCCTGTTGATCCTGCCCCACCTGGAACGCGCGCGCCCACCGTGGCGCTGGGCCGCGTTTTCCGTGATGCTGCACGCCCTGATCATCTTCGCCCTGGTGTGGGACTGGAGCAGCCCTGAGCCCATGCAGGCCACGCTCACCCCGGGCGGCCCCGGCCCGGCCGGCGGAGGGGGTGGGGGCGGGGGACCGCGCATCACCTACATCGTGATGCCCGCCTATCAGCCACCCGCCAAGGCGGCGCCGCAGCCGGAGCTCAGGCCTGAGGAGATCGTGATTCCCAAGCCCGCGGTGCAGCTGGTGGAGATCCAGCAGCCGGTGTTCGAAATCCCGAAATCCGCGACGGAAGCGGGAGCGCCGGTCATCGGGCAGGGGCCCGGCACCGGCGGCGGGCCGGGTGCCGGGACGGGAACCGGTGGGGGCATCGGAAGCGGTCGCGGCACGGGCGCGGGATCCGGGGTCGGTCCCGGCACCGGCGGCCAGGGCGGCGACGTGTTCCCGCCCGCGCCGCGCTACACCATTCTGCCGCCCCAGCCCGCACCTCAGTCGGTCAAAGGCAAGGAGATCCAGGTTCGCTTCACGGTGGACGTGGATGGCCGGGTGCTGAACGTCGAGCTACAGCCCCAAATCCGGGACTCCGAATACCGCCGCCGGTTCGTCAGTCAGCTATACCAGTGGACGTTCGCCCCCGCGGTCACGCGCGACGGCGTGCTGGTCCGGGGCGAGATCGTGGTTACCGTGGCCCTGTAGCCGGCAGGCGCGCCGCGAGCGCCAGTGCGCCGCGCGGCGGGTCGACCTCCTGCGACACGACGGAGAGCCGCGGCGCGCGCTCGGCCAGCGTGGCGAGCAGAGCGTCCCGCACCGGAAAGCCGGCGGTGAGGATCCCGCCCGCGAGCGCGACCGGGACGACCACTTCGGCCGGGAACCGCTGCAGCAGGGTGAGGACGTGCTGCGCCAGCTCCTCGGCGGCGGCGTCCACGAGCGTCTGAGCGACCCGGTCGCCGCCCTGGGCGACTTCCTGGGCGATCTTGGCGAGCGCCGCCACGGCGCCCGGTGATGCCGCGCCGCTCCAATGCACCAGGGCATCGAGCGAGTCGGCACCCACGTGCCGCGCCACCGCCGCCGCGAGCGCGGTGGCGGGGCCCCGGCCGTCGGCCGCCTTCCCGACCGCGCCGAGCACCGCACGGCCGAGGTGGTACCCGCTCCCCTCGTCGCCCAGCTGCCACCCGAGTCCTCCTGCACGCCACACGACGCCGGACGGATCACGCGCGTAGGCGATCGAGCCGGAGCCCGCGATCAGCAGGATGCCGGCCGCCTGCCGGAACACGCTCTCGAGGGCAACGGCCGCGTCGGTGGTCACTTCGACATGGTGCGCCACGTGCGCCTCGATCAGGGCGTCGCCCAGGGCACGGCGCTCCTGCTCGCGCCCCGCTCCGGCCGCGCCCACCACCAGGGCGCGTGGCAGGCCCGTGACGCCGGCTTCGGTGAGTGCCTGCCGGACCGCGCCGACGATCGCGCGCGCCGCCGCGGGGAGGCCGCCCGGCCGTACCGCGCCGGCCGGGCCCCGCACCCGCGCGCGAATCGTCAGCAGCTCGTCGGCGACCACGGCCTCAGTGTGCGAGCCGCCCGCGTCGACCCCGACGAGGAACTCGGTTGGTTGTTCGGTCATCCCCGCAGGCTCCCGGGAGCATCGGGTGCGCAGGCCGCGCGCGGACCGGCGAGCGACGCGGCCCACCCCGTGACCAGCGTGATCAGCAGGCCGAGCGGTACGTACCACGGCCACGCGAGCCGAGCGAGCGGACCCGGCTTGACGAGCACCACGACCAGCATCACCGCCGTGGCCGTGGCGAGGGCGAGAATGGCGTCACGCTGCCGCGCCCGACGGACGAGGCCGCCGAGCAGGAACGTCCCCAACAGGCCACCGTAGGTGATCGAGGCGACGGAGAGCGCCAGCTCCACCACCGGCTGATCCGTCGAACGGAACGACAGGGCGCCCCCGGCGAGCACGACGGCCCAGAACACGGTTGCCCACCGGCCCACGACCAGCAGGTGCTTGGGGTCGCGCCGCCCGGTGAGCGGCGCGTAGAAGTCATGCGTCGCGGCCGAAGCAAGGGAATTGAGCGACGAGGCCACCGTGCTCATCGCGGCGGCGAGCACGCCCGCGATGACCAGGCCGGCGAGACCCGAGGGGAGCTCCGCCGCCATGAACTGGGGATAGATCAGATCGCTCGAGCCGGTTCCGTGGTCCGCGCCCGCTGCCCACAGCATCGTTCCCACCAGCAGAAACAGGGCGAACTGCCCGATCACGACGACGCCCGACCCGACGAGCGCGCGCCGGCTGTCCTTGAGCGAGCGCGTCGCCAGCAGCCGCTGGACGATCAGGTGGTCGGTGCCGTGGGACGCGGCCGACAGCAGGGCGCCGCCCACGAGGCCGCCGAGCACGGTGTAGGGAGCGCTGAGCGAGAGCTGCCAGTCCAGCACGCGCAGCTTGCCGGCTGCGTCCGCCGCGGCCACCGCATGCCCGAACCCACCGGCGAGGTGGGCCGCCACCACCACCGTCACGACGCCCCCCAGCACGTACAGGCCGAGCTGCAGCACGTCCACCCAGACGACGGCCTTCAGCCCACCGAACCACGTATAGACCAGGGTGACCAGCGCCACGACGAGCACGCTGACCCAGGCGGGCCAGCCCGTGACGACTGACAGCGGAATCGCCGTCGCGAACACCCGCACGCTGTCGCCCAGGGAGCGGATCACCATGAAGATGCCGGATGCCGCGCGGCGGGTGGTGGGGCCGAAGCGCGACCCCAGGCGTGCGTACGCCGTCTCCTGCTCGCCCTCGAAGTAGCCCGGAAGGAGCCACGCCGCGACCCCCAGCCGCCCCACCAGATAGCCCAGCGCGATCTGGAGAAACGTGAAGTCGCCCCGCGCGGACAGCCCGGGCACGGAGATCACGGTCAGGGCCGATGTCTCCGTCGCGACGATGGACAGCATCACCGCCCACCAGGGGAGGTCCCGCTGGCCGAGGAAGTAGTCCACGGCGTCGGTCTGGCGCCGGGCAAAATACGCGCCCATCCCCAGGATCACGAGGAAATACGCCAGCATGACCGCGACATCGATCCGGGTCATGTCGGCTGGCCCTCGGGGGAGCGGAAAAGGAAAAGGGCCCGCGCGCAACGCAGGCCCTTCTCGGCGTGATGTGACACGAAACGCGGTCTCAGGCGGTGAACGAGGTACCGCACCCGCAGCCGCCCGTGGCGTTCGGGTTGTCGAATGTGAAGCCCGAGCCCTGCATCGACGTGTGGTAGCCGATGGTGACGCCGCTCAGGTACTGCGCGCTGAACGCATCCACGAACAGGCGGATGCCCTGCGCGTCCACCACGATGTCGTCCTCGAGCGGCGCTTCCTCGATGTTGAGTCCGTACTTGAAGCCCGAGCATCCGCCGGGGAGCACCGAGACGCGGAGCCCCCCATGCTCGACCGGGATACCCTCTTGCTGCATGAAGCCGCGCACCTGCTCGGCCGCGGCCTCGCTCAGGCCGATGGCCAGTGTGAACTGCGGCTGTTGCGTCGTGCTCATGGTCTTACCTCCAGGTCCGCCCGCAAGGTAGAAACTCCGAGTGCGGGTGTCAACGATCGATGCGCGGGCATGCTGCGGCACCGGCCACTGCCCGCACCACCCGGTCCGCGACCGCCGGTCGAACCTCCCGAATCAGCTGGTTCTCGCGTGTCGGATGAACCCGGTTCGTCAACAGGATGATGACCAGGTCCCGCGCGGGGTCGATCCAGATCGACGTCCCGGTGAAGCCGGTGTGGCCGATGCTCGTGGGGGAGAGACAGTGCCCGCCCGAGCCTCCTTCGGGGGAGGGGGTGTCCCAGCCCAGAGCGCGGGTCGAGCCGGGGGGCTCGTTCGCCCGCCGCAGGAACGCGCGGACCACCGCCGCCGGGAGGCCCGGCCGGGCGCCGGGCGGCAGGCGGCCGTGGTAGGCGTCGAGCAGCCAGAACGCGAACCGCGCGAGGTCCGGAGCGTTGGAGAACAGCCCCGCGTGTCCTGACACCCCACCGAGTCGCGCGGCGTTCTCGTCGTGCACCTCGCCGCGCAGCACGCGGCCGCGCCACGGATCGCGCTCGGTCGGCGCGATGAACGGCAGCCAGTCGGCCGGAGGGAGGAATCGCGTGCGGCTCATGGCCAACGGGGTGAACAGCTGCTCGGCGAGCAACGAGTCCAACCGCCTGCCCGTGAGACCCTCGACGATCTGCGTGAGCACGATCGCCCCGAGGTCCGAATAGGCATAGTGCGTGCCCGGGGGCGCCTCGAGCGGCGTCGTGTCCGCCAGCGCGCGTGCGGTCCCGGCGTCGGCCGCCTCCTGATAGAGCGGTCGCCAGGCCGGCAGGCCCGACGCGTGAAGCAGGAGGTGCCGGACCGTCACCTGGTCTTTCCCCGGACCGGCGAACTCGGGCAGATAGCGCTGGACGGGTGCGTCGAGGTCGAGCCGGCCGTCCGCGACGAGCAACATCGCCGCCGTGGTGAGCCCCACCACCTTGGTGAGGCTGGCGAGGTCGTAGACAGTCGTGTCGGAGACCGGGCGTCGGTCGTCCTCGCCGTACACGCCGACCGCTGTGCGGTACGCCACCTGCCCGCGCAGCCCGACCACGAGCACGGCGCCCGGAAACGCGCCCCGCTCGACGGCCTGCTCGAGGTAGGTCCGGACCTCCGCAAACCGCGCCCGGCCGGGCGGTTCCTGCGCCGCGACCAGGGCCGGACCCGCGCCCCACGCGACTAGCATGGCGGTGCCCCCGCGCCGCCTCCACCGGGATGCCGGGCGGCTCACGGGACGCGGATGCCGGTCCCGCGCGGGTGCCCGGCGTCGAGGGTGATGGGGAGGGTGCCCGTGATGGCTGCGCCCCCGGTGAGCGCCCGCGCCACGGCCCCCTCGGCGGCCGGGCTGTCGCCCCAGGCCAGCAGGAAGCCGCCGGCAAAGCCCGGGAGCTGGCCCAGCAGGTACGGGCTTCCGAACGACACCAGCATGGTCGGGTGATCCCGGGCGGTAAGGCCGATCAGCGCCGCGAGGGAGTCGGGCAGCGCCACGTGGCCGCGCCACGCGATCGGGCGCACGCCGGTGGCGTACAGCGTCCGCGGGACGCGGGCGATGACCGCGCGCGCCGAGTCGTACGACGCCGGGCCGGACGCCGGGTAGAGGCGGAACGTCGCGACGGTGTCGCCGGCGGCCCGCAGCTCCCGGAGCAGGGTGTTGCCGATCGACAGGTTGGTCTCGTCGGCGTAGGTGATCACCGCGACGCGGGCGCGGCGCTCCCGGAACTCGTCGACCGGTCCGCGGGTCGCGAGCGTGAGCGAGCGCTGGGCGATGTCGTCGGCGATCTCCTGAAACGCCCGCTGCCCCACGACCGTGGGCAGCGCGTCGAGCGACACGAGCCGCTGGTGGAACAGCCCGGCGCGGACCTTGAGCGCGAGCACGCGGCGCACCGAGCGGTCGAGTCGCTCCGCCGTGATCCGCCCGGCATCCACCGCCGCCGTCATGGCGTCCACGGCGGCACGGATGTCCGCCGGCATCAGCAGGATGTCGGAGCCGGCCAGGAAGGCCCGGACCGCGCTCTCGCCCGCGCCGAACCGGTCGACGATCGCCCCCATGACGAGCGCGTCCGTCACCACCAGCCCGCGAAAGCCCAGCGAGTCCCGCAGGATCGCGGTCATGACGGTCGGTGAGAGCGTGGCCGGGAGGGGGTCGAGACTGTCGAGGCAGGGGAGCGCGACGTGCGCCGTCATGATCGCGGTGACGCCGGCCGCGATGGCCGCCCGGAACGGCGCCAATTCGAGCGTGTCGAGCCGGTCCCAGCACCCGGGTGCCACGGGCACCGCGATGTGGGAGTCGGTGCCGGTATCGCCGTGGCCGGGGAAGTGCTTCGCCGTGGTCATCAAGCCGTGTTCCGCCGCGCCCCGCACGTACGCCGCCACGAGCCGGCTCACCAGTGCAGGATCCTCGCCGAACGAGCGCGTGTTGATGATCGGGTTCGCCGGGTTGTTGTTGACGTCGGCCACGGGAGAGAACGTGAGCTGGATGCCGACCGCGCGGGCCTCGATGGCGGTCACGCGTCCCATCTCGTAGGCGGCCATCGCGTCGCCGGTCGCCCCGATCCCCATCGGCATCGGGAACGTCGTGCCACCCTGCAATCGCATGCCGGTGCCGTACTCCAGGTCCGCGGCGATCAGCAGCGGCAGCCTGGAGCGGCGCTGCAGTCCATTGAGCTTCGCGGCCACGTCGAGCGGCGAGCCGATCGAGATCACGATGCCCCCGATCCCGAACGAGTCGATCGCGACCCGCATGCTGTCCAGGCTGGCGGCGTCGAGCGCCGCGTAGTCGCCCAACAGCCACGGGACGATCAGCTGGCCGATCTTCTCGCGCGTGGACAGCGTCCGCAGGAGGGAATCGGGCGTTACCTTTGACGCACGCTCGACCTCCACCGGCGGGAGCACCGCGTACGGGTCGGGGACGGGTGGGGGCGCTTCCGGGCGCGCGCGGGCGCACGAGGCGAGGGCCAGGCCAAGCAGGGAGACGGGCACGATATGCGTTCGCACGGATGGCACTCCTTGGCAGTGGTCGCCCTGCTGGGCATCGGCGCGGTGTGCGCGCGGCCGGTGCCGGTGCGTCCCGGCATCGAGGTGCTGCTCACCGACTCGCTGACCCTCGTGCGCGGGCGCCGCATCGGCCTGCTCACCAATCAGACCGGCGTGGACGGCGCGGGGCGCGATGACCTGAGCCGCCTGCGGAGCGCCGGGCTCACGGTGACCGCGCTGTTCAGCCCGGAGCACGGGGTCCGCGGCGTGCTCGACGTGGAGAATATCGGACCCGGGGTCGATTCCGCTACGGGCCTCCCGGTGTTCTCGCTCTATGGCAACGTGTTGGAGCCCACCGCCGCCATGCTGGCCCGGGTGGACGTCATCGTGGTGGACCTTCAGGACATCGGTGCGCGCACGTACACCTACGTCTCGACCGCGCTCCACACGCTCCGGGCGGCGGCGCGGGCCCACGTGGCGGTCGTCGTCCTCGACCGGCCGAACCCGATCGGTGGGACGGTGATGCAGGGGCCGGTGCTCGACACGGCGCTGGCGTCGTTCGTCGGCATGCTGCCGGTACCGTTGCGCCATGGCATGACGCTGGGCGAGCTGCTGCGCTTCGGCAACGACGTGCTCGCCATTCACGGGACGCTGAGTGTCGTGCCCGCCGCGGGGTGGCGGCGCGACGAGTGGTTCGACGCGACCGGGTTGCCGTGGGTGCGTCCGTCGCCCAGCATGCCCAGTCTCGAGAGCGCCGCCCACTACCCTGGCCTGGTGCTGTTCGAGGCCACCAACCTGTCGGTGGGACGCGGTACGCCGATCGCCTTCCAGGTGCTCGCGGCCCCGTGGCTCGATCCGCGCGGTGTTGCGGCGGAGCTTGCCGACGCGCCCGGCGTGACGATCAGCGATACGATGGTGAGGCCGCGTGCGCCCAGCGACGGCAAGTACGACGGCGTGCTGCTCCCGGCGCTGCGGTTTGTGGTAACCGATCGAGCGACCTACGACCCGGTGCGCCTGGCGGCCCGTCTGCTCGCCGCGATCGCGCGGCGCCACCGCGATTCCCTGCGGCTCGACGCGCCGGGGTTCGACCGGCGCGCCGGGACCGACCGCTTCCGCACGGCGATCCTCGCCGGCGTGCCCCCGGACAGCGTGGCCGCCGGCTGGCGGGACGCGCTGGCCCGGTTCGCGGAAGCCCGGCGGCGGTACTTGTTGTACTGAGCGCGCGCCGTCGCATTGCGCCGGCCGTCGCAGGTGCGGAATTGCCGTCGCCGGAAGCCGCCGTTATGCTTATCCGTTTCCAGCAGGCATGCGCATGAGCCTCATCCCATCCCCCCTTCGCGACGGGTTCGAGCGACTCCTCAAGCCGCTCGTCGATATCCTGATTGCGCGGCACACCAGCCCGAACGCCATCACGACGGTGGGGACCGGTGTCCTGCTGGTGTCCGGGGTCGCGTATGCGGCGGTGTGGCCGCGGTGGGGAGGCGCCCTGCTGCTGGCGAGCGGGGTGTGCGACATGCTCGACGGACGCGTGGCGCGGGGCGGTGGTGGGATGACCAAGTTCGGGGCATTCTACGACTCGACACTGGACCGCGTGGGCGAGGCGGCCCTGTTCGGCGGCATCGCCCTCGGCTGCGCGCGCGGCATGGTCGCGCCGCCCCTGATGCTGCTCGCGGTGGCCCTGGCCATGACGGCGCTTTCGGCCGGCCTGATCGTCTCGTACGCCAGGGCACGGGCCGAAGGCCTCGGCCTCGAGTGCAAGGTCGGGATGGCGCAGCGGGCCGAGCGCATCGTCGGCCTGGGGGTGCCGACGCTGTTCTTCGGCGCTGGGCCGCGCGGCCTGCTGCTGCTCGTCATCGTCGGCCTGCTGGCGCTGGCCGCCGGCATCACCGTGGTACAGCGCATCGTGCACGTCTACCGCGCGACGCGGACGGCACCGGCCCGGGCGACGCAGGCCCGCCGGTTATCGCCCGAGGTCGCGGAGTACCTTTCGAAAGGAACCCGCAGTGAACCCTAAGGAACGCCGCACCATCGAGCCGGCCGAGGGCAAGCTCGGAGTACTGTTGGTCGGGCTGGGCGCGGTTGCCACGACGTATATCGCCGGCGTGGAGCATCTGCGGCGGCGCAGCGCCACGCCGATCGGCACGCTGTGCGAGCGCGGGACGATCCGGCTGGGCAAGCGAACCGAGAATCGTGCCCCCAGGGTGCGGGACTTCGTGCCACTCGCTCGGCTCGAGGACCTCGTGTTCGGGGCGTGGGACCCGATTCCCGACGATGCCTACCGCTCCTGCCAGGTGGCGGGGGTGCTGGAGCCCCCGCATGTCGAGCCGATCGCGGACTTCCTCAAGGGCATCGCGCCGATGCCGGCGGTGTTCGACCAGCAGTACGTCAAGCGGCTCTCCGGCACCAACGTGAAGCAGGGGAAGACCAAGCGCGACCTCGCCGAGCAGCTGCGCGAGGACATCCGCGCGTTCAAGCAGCGCAACGGCTGCCGGCGACTCGTCATGCTCTGGTGCGCGTCGACGGAAGTGTTCATCACGCCGGGGCCGGTGCACCAGAGCCTGGCGGCGTTCGAGAAGGGCATGGCGGGCAACGACCCCGCCGTCGCCCCGTCGATGCTCTACGCGTGGGCGGCCCTCATGGAAGGGGTGCCGTTCGCCAACGGCGCGCCGAACCTCACGGTGGATACGCCGGCGCTCCAGGAGCTCGCGGCCCAGCGGGGCCTGCCGATCTGCGGCAAGGACTTCAAGACCGGCCAGACGCTGATGAAGACCGTGATCGCGCCGATGCTGAAGGCGCGCGCGCTCGGGCTCGCGGGGTGGTACTCCACCAACATCCTGGGCAATCGCGACGGCGAAGTGCTCGACGACCCCGAGTCGTTCAAGACCAAGGAGGAATCGAAGCTGGGGGTGCTGGAGCATATCCTCCAGCCGGCGGTGTACCCGGAGCTGTACGGCAAGATCTACCACAAGGTCCGGATCAACTACTATCCGCCGCGCGGCGACAACAAGGAGGGCTGGGACAACATCGACATCTTCGGGTGGCTCGGCTACCCGATGCAGATCAAGATCGATTTCCTCTGTCGCGACTCGATTCTCGCCGCGCCGCTGGTGCACGATCTCACGCTGTTCATGGATCTCGCGCAGCGGGCCAGGCTCAGCGGCATCCAGGAGTGGCTCTCGTTCTACTTCAAGAGCCCGATGGCGGCGCGGGGCCTGACGCCCGAGCACGACCTGTTCATCCAGCAGACGAAGCTCAAGAACACGCTGCGTTGGCTCATGGGCGAGGAGCAGATCACCCACTTGGGCGTCGAGTACTACGACTACGACAAGGCGTGAGCGCCGCCGACTTCATCGTCCTGGGCCTCGGGGCCGCGGCGATCGCGTGGGAGCTGTGGTACTTCCTCGTCCCGGCCCCGGTCGCGCCGCGGCCGGCGCCGGCGGGAGTGCAGGACGTTCACGTGTTGGTCAAGCAGGGGTTCGAGCCCGACGTGATCCCGGTGGAGGTGGGCCGGCCGGTGCGCCTCACGTTCTACCGTGATGAGACCGCGGAGTGCTCCGCCGAGCTGATCTTCGAGACCCTCGACATCCGCCGTTCGCTTCCCGCCTTCGAGCCGACCGTCGTCGAGTTCATCCCGACGCAGCCCGGCGACTACCCGTTCCGCTGCGGGGTCAGCATGATCCGCGGTCGCGTGGTGGCGCAGGTGGGGCGGGACGCCGCGCGGGTGAACCTGGGCCGCGCGCACAGCAAGCATGCCTAGTCGCATCGTTCTGCCGATCGAGGGGATGACCTGCGGAGCGTGCGCCGTCACCGTGCAGGACCGGCTCGCCCGCGAGCCGGGCGTGGTGGAGGCGAACGTCAATTACGCCACCGGACGGGCCACCGTCACGCTGGAGCACGACGGCATCGCGGTGGCGGACCTGATCCACGCCGTGCGCGAAGTCGGCTACGACTGCGGCAAGGCCGCGGTCGAGTTCGCCATCGAGGGGCTGCACTACGCCACCGGCACGACGCGGCTCGAGCGCGAGATCCTGTCGCTGCGCGGCGTGCTCTCGGCGTCGGCCAATCAGGCGCTGGAGGCGGTGCGTGTGGAGTACGTCCCCGGGCTCGTGACGGGACGCGACATCGAGGACGCCGTCGGACGCGCCGGGTTCACCGTGGCGGCCCCGATCGCCGAACAGGATCCCGTGGAGCGCGAGCGCCTGGCGCGCAGCCGGGAGCAGCGCACGCTGCTGGGGAAGTTCCTCGTGGCGGCGGTGGCGGCCGCCGGAACGATGCTGGCCTCGATGCCGCTCATGATGACCGGCTCCGCGGCGCACGACCTGTTCTTCCGCCTGCTGCACCCGCTGGACGGCGTGGCGCGCGCCCTCGTGCCGCAGGTCTACGCGCTGGCCGATCGCTCCCCGCAGCTGCTCAAGTTCGCCATGCTCGTGATCACCCTGCCCGTGCTGCTGTGGAGCGCGCGACAGTTCTACCGGAGCGCCCTCAGCGGCTTCCGGCACCGGACGGCGGACATGAACACCCTGATCGCCGTCGGAACCGGGGCGGCGTTTCTCTACTCGGTGGCGGCGACCGTGCTGCCCCGCATGTTCACGACCGCCGGCCTGCCCGCCGACGTCTACTACGAAGCCGTCAGCTTCATCGTCGCGTTCATCCTGCTCGGGCGCCTGCTCGAGGCCCGCGCCAAGAGCCGGACCTCCGAGGCGATCCGGGCGCTGCTGGCGCTCCGCCCCAAGACGGCCCGGGTGCAGCGCGACGGTGCGGACCTCGAGATTGCGATCGAGGCGGTGGAGCTGGGCGATCGGGTGCTCGTCCGCCCCGGGGAGACGATTCCCGTGGACGGCGTGGTGCGTGACGGCCGGTCCACGGTCAACGAGGCGATGCTCACCGGCGAGCCCATGCCGGTGGACAAGGCGCCGGGCAGCAAGGTCGTCGGCGGCACGATGAACGGGCTGGGCTCGTTCACGTTCGAGGCGCAGGCGATCGGGAAGGACACGGTGCTGGCGCAGATCGTCCGGCTGGTGGAAGACGCGCAGGGCGACAAGGCCCCCGTCCAGGCGCTCGCCGATCGGGTCGCCGGCGTGTTCGTGCCGGTGGTGATCGCCGTGGCGATCGCCGCGTTCGTCGTGTGGTTCGTCTGGGGACCGGCGCCGCAGTTCGTGTTCGCGATGGTCGCCATGGTGACCGTGCTCGTGATCGCGTGCCCGTGCGCGCTCGGGCTCGCAACCCCGACCGCCATCATGGTGGGGACCGGGCAGGGGGCCCGCCACGGCGTCCTCATCCGGGGCGGGCAGGCACTGGAGGCGTTGCAGCGGGTCGATACGATCGTGTTCGACAAGACGGGGACGATCACCCGCGGCAGCCCGACGGTCACCCATGTGCTCGGCGCCCACCGCGCCGACGGCGCCACCGTGGGGGCCCACGAGCTCCTCCGCCTCGCCGCCGCCGTGGAGGCGCGCTCGGAACATCCGCTTGGCCGGGCCGTGATCGACGCCGCCAGGGAGAAGGGCATCGCGGTCCCGTCCGTCGAGCGGTTCGTCGCGATGGAGGGGCGGGGTGCGCGCGGCGTCGTGGGGAAGCTGCTCGTCGAGGTCGTCAGCGTGCGCCACGCGCGCGAGCGGAGCATCGATCTGGGCGCATTGAGCGAGGACGCCGACCGCCACACGCTGGCGGGGCGCTCGTCCATCGTGGTCGTGGTGAACGACACGGCGATGGGGCTGATCGTGGTCGCGGACCAGCTCAAGCCAAGCGCCAAGCCGGCCATCGCGCGCCTGCGGGCCATGGGGATGGATCTCTACCTCCTCAGCGGGGATGCCAAGAACGCCGCCGCGCTGGTCGCCAACGACGTGGGGATCACCCAGGTGATCGCCGAGGTCGCGCCCGCCGACAAGGCCGAGAAGATCCGCGAGCTGCGCCGCGCCGGGCGCGTCGTCGCCATGGTCGGCGACGGCATCAACGACGCGCCGGCGCTCGCGGAGGCGGACGTGGGCATCGCGATCGGGACGGGAACGGACGTGGCCATCGAAGCGTCCGACGTCACCCTGATCCGCGACGACCTGGCCGGCCTCGTGACGGCGGTCGAGCTGTCCCGCCGGACGATGCGCACGATCCGCGGCAACCTGTTCTTCGCGTTCGTCTACAACCTGCTGGGGATCCCGCTCGCGGCGGGCATCCTGTACCCGTTCACCGGGCTGCTGTTGAGCCCGATCGTGGCGAGCGCGGCGATGGCGGCGTCCAGCCTGAGCGTCGTCGGCAACAGCCTGCGGTTGAAGCGCTTCGCCCCATCCCTCGACCCCGTGACGTGAGACCCATGCGCTACTTTCATCGGACTTCGCTCCCCGTCGATGACGTGCTGGCCACGGCCGAGACGTTCTTCGGCGGGCGGATGCGACCGACCGCGTCCGAAGGGCGCCGTCGGGTGTTCGCCCTCCCCGGCGGCACGGTGAGCGTCGATGCGCGCCCGGAGGGCGGACATTACACGCATGTGACGATCGCCACGGACCAGCCCGGCGAGAGCGAAGTGGACAAGCTCGCCAAGCGGTTCCTGGGGACCGTGCATGCGCAGGCGGATCCCCGCCACGCGCTGCGCGGCGCATACTGAAGGGGCCCGCTACCCTTGAATTCCGGGCCGAAGGCGGGGAAGTTTCGGCTGTAAACCCGAGAAGGATGGTCGGCATGGCTTCGGTGAAGCTCACGGTGACCGGCATGACCTGCGGCCACTGCAAGATGAAGGTCGAGAAGGCGCTCCAGGGGGTGGCGGGGACCTACGGCGCGGCGGTCTTCCAGCAGGAAGGCGAGGCCGAGGTCGACTACGACCCGGCGAAGGCCGGGCCCGCGGCGTATGTCGCGGCGGTCGAACGGGTGGGGTACCACGCATCGGTCGCTGGATAGCCCGCCGGCCATGCGGTCACGGATCCGGCGCCGCCCCCGGGCCTAGCCGCCCAGTCACGATGGCCGAGATCACCTACCTCGAAGCACTCCGGCAGGGCTTGCGGGAGGAGCTCGAGCGCGACGAGCGCGTGTTCCTCCTTGGCGAGGACATCGGCGCGTACGGCGGCGCGTTCAAGGTCACCGACGGGTTCCTCGGCCGCTTCGGGCCGGCACGCGTGATCGACACGCCGATCAGCGAGGCGGCGATCGTGGGGGCAGCCGCCGGCGCGGCGCACATGGGGCTCCGCCCCGTGGTCGAGATGCAGTTCATCGACTTCATCGCGTGCGCCTACGACATGCTCACGAACTATGTGGCGACGGCGCGGTACCGCGCGGGGCTCGCCACGCCGCTCGTCGTACGCGGACCCTCCGGTGGCTTCGTGCGCGGCGGCCCGTTTCACTCGCAGATGCCCGAGGCCGCCTTTCTCCACACGCCCGGGCTCAAGCTGGTCTGCCCCGCCACCGCGCGCGACGCCAAAGGCCTCATCAAGGCCGCCATCCGCGACGACGATCCGGTGATCTACTTCGAGCACAAGTACCTCTACCGCCGCGTGAAGGAAGACCTGCCCGAGGGGGAGGAGATCCTCACGCCCATCGGCACCGCCCGCGTCGCGCGTGCCGGGACGGACCTCTCGATCATCACGTGGTCGGCCATGGTTTGGAAGTCCCTCGAGGCGGCGCAGCGGATCGAGCAGGAGGACGGCGCATCCGTCGAAGTGCTGGATCTCCGTACCCTGCTCCCGATGGACGACGCGGCGATCCGGGCGACCGTCCAGAAGACCAATCGCGTGCTGATCGTGCACGAAGACACGAGAACCGGCGGTGTGGCGGGGGAGATCACGGCGCGGATCAATGAGTCCGCGTTCGAATGGCTCGACGCCCCGGTCCGGCGGGTCACGGCGCGGGACACGCCGCTGCCGTACGCACCGGCCCTGGAAGACCACGTGCTGCCGCAGGTGCCGGACGTGGTGGACGCCGCGCGGGCGCTCCTTGCCTACTGAATGACGAAGCCCGGCTGGAACTCCAGCCCGCGCTCTTCCGACGCCGCGCGCAACAACCGCCCGCGCAGCGTGGCCAACCCGGTGGGGCTGGTGATCACGGCGAACCAGTTCCCGGTTTCGAACACCCGCCGGCCCTGGGCGCAGACCATCCCGTCACGCACCGCGCGACCGGCCGCGGCGCGGAGCCGGCGCACGACCGCGTCCCGCGAGGTCGCGCGCGGCACCTCGAGCAGCACCTGCACGATGTCCGCCCGCACCACGACGGCGTCCACCCGCCAGCCGTACGCCTCGCACGTGTGACGCAGCAGTCGCTCGCAGAACCGGGCGGTCGCCGCTATCTTGAACAACTTGCGACGGCGATAGGTCGACAGGGTCACGTGGCACCACTTGGTGCCGGGTTGCTTGAACCGCATGGCCAAGGATGTCACCGGCGGCGCGTGGAAGTCGATGCGAATCATCGCGGGACCCCATGATTCCGACGCCGCCGCGGGGAGATGCGGGTTCACGGAGGGGAGTGCATGGCCCGAGTTGACGTGATCATGCCCCAGATGGGCGAGTCGATTGCCGAAGGCACGGTGTCACGCTGGCTCAAGCGGGTCGGGGATGAGGTGCGGCGCGACGAGCCGATCCTCGAGATCTCCACCGACAAAGTCGACGCGGAGATCCCCGCGCCGGCAGCCGGGGTCTTGGCGGAGATCAAGGTGGCCGAGGGTGCGACGGTCGAAGTCCAGACGGTGATTGCCGTGATCGAGACGGAAAAGGGCGCCGCCGCCCCAACGACCCCGGCCGCTCCTGCCGCTCCTGCCGCTCCTGCCACTGCTGCCGCCCCCGCCGCCGCTGCCGCTCCTGCCGCTGCTGCCGCCCCCGCCGCTCCTGCCGCCCCCGCCGCCCCCGCAGGAACCTCGGAGGAGCGTCTGCAGACGCGCTCGACGCCCCTCGTGCGGCGCATCGCCGCCGAGCACAGCGTGGACATCGCGCAGGTTCCGGGCACGGGGCACGCGGGCCGGGTGACGAAACAGGACCTGCTCTCATTCATCGAGTCGGGCAAGGCGGCGAAGCCGACATCTACCACCGCCCCTGCCGCCCCTGCCGCTCCTGGCGCTTCTGCCGCTTCTGCCGCGGCCGGGCGGGGCGGGGAGGTCAGCCACCCCGCCGTCGAGGCCTGGCTGGGCGATCGTGTGGAGCCGATGAGCCGGATCCGCAAGCTCACCGCCGACCACATGATCATGTCGCGGCGGACGTCGGCGCACGTGACCAGCTTCTACGAGGTGGACTACACGCGGATCGCCCGGCTGCGGCAGGCGAAGAAGGCCGAGTATCAGGCGCGCGGGGCAGGGCTGACGTACCTCACTTTCATCACCAAGGTGATCGCCGGGAATCTCCGCAGCCATCCGGTGCTCAACGCCTCGGTGAGCGGCGACACGATCATCTACCGCAAGCCGATCAACATCGGCATCGCGGTCGCGCTCGAGTGGGGACTCATCGTTCCCGTGATCCGGAACGCCGACGACCTGTCGCTCGCCGGGATCGCGCGCCAGATGGCGGACCTCGCGGAGCGGGCCCGGACCAAGCGGCTGAGCCCGGACGAGGTGCAGAAGGGCACGTTCTCGATCACCAACCCCGGGGTGTTCGGGTCGTTGGCCGGCGTGCCCATCATCAACCAGCCCCAGGTCGCCATCCTCGGCGTGGGCGCGATCGAGAAGCGCCCCAAGGTGCTGACCCTCGAAGATGGCCAGGATGTGATCGCGATTCGCACGATCGGACTGCTGACGTTGTCGTACGACCACCGGGTGGTCGACGGCGCGGATGCGGACCGGTTCATGGCGGACGTGAAGCGGGACCTCGAGGAGTTCCCCGAGGGCGGGGTCTGACCGTGGCGGGCCGCTGGATCGAGGTCGGGGGCGAGCGGTGGGAGGTCCTGCCGTCGGGGCGCACTACCGTGTACGACCGCGACGAGTTCGGGCTCGTGTTCCAGCGGGGCACCGGCCCCGACCGGATCCGCCGCTACGTGCGGTATTCGCCGACCGGGTCACGATACCGCGAGGCGTCGCTCGGGGCATTGTCGGACGCGCAGCTGATCGAGCTGCTGCGGCATGCGCAGCCGGAATGGACCAGCCCGGAGAGTCGGGTTACGGGGCAAACGCCGGCGCAGCGTGTTCGCGGCTGACCTTCATGTCCACTCGGCGGCGTCGGACGGAACGCACCAGCCGGCGGACGTCGTGCGGCTCGCCGCGGTGGCGGGGCTGCAGCTGGTTGCGCTCACGGATCACGACACGGTCGGGGGTGTGGCGGAGGCGCGCGCCGCGGGTGCCGATCTGGGCGTGCGGATCGTCGCCGGATGCGAGTTCAGCGTGGCGGCGCCGTGGGGCGAGTTGCATTTGCTGGCCTACTTCCTTCCGGCGGACCGGCCGGACCTGACGGCGTTTCTCGAGGCGCAACGCGGGCAGCGTACCGCGCGGATGCGCGAGATCGTGCGCCGGCTGCGCGGCGCCGGCGTCACGGTCACGCTGGAAGAGGTCGGCGCGGCCGCCGCGGGTGGGGCGCTGGGGCGGCCGCACGCGGCCCGGACGCTCGTGGCGCGGGGTGTGGTGGCAGATGTGGGGGAGGCGTTTGATCGGTTCCTGCGCAAGGGGCGCCCGGCCTACGTGCCCAAGGTGCTGCCGGCGCTGTCCGCGGTGACGGGGCTCGTGCGCGCTCTGGGCGGCGTCACCTCTGCCGCCCACTTGAAGGAGCACGCCACCCGGGCGACGATGCGACGGTTGCAGCGGGACGGCGTCGACGCCGTGGAAGTGCGTCATCCGTCCCACCCGCCGGCCCTGCAGGAGCGAATCGGCGCCCTGGCGGACGATCTCGGGCTGCTGCGCACCGGCGGGACGGACTGGCACGGCGAGGCGGAGGTCGCGGCGGAGGGGCGCGCCGCCCTCGGCACGATCACGGTCCCCGAGGCCTGGGTTGAGGCGCTCGAGCAGCTTCACCGGGAACGACGAGTGGAGGGAGGGAGCGATGAGCGGTGAGCAGTTGATTGCCGTAGGCACCCCGGCGCCGGACTTCGCGCTCGCGGCATCGGACGGCCAGACCCATCGGCTGCACGATGAGTTGCAGGCCCACCATGTGGTGCTGGTGTTCTACCCCGGCAACAACACCCCTGGCTGAAACCGCCAACTCTCCGCCGTGCGCGATGAGATCGAGCAGTTTCGGCAGGCCGGCGTCCAGCCGTTCGGCGTGAACCCGGCGCCGATCCCGAGCCATGTTCGGTACGCCCAGAAGTTCCGCTTCAATTTCCCGCTCCTGTCCGATCCGGAGCGCAGCGCGACCCACGCGTTCGGCGCCCTCAAGGGGGATGGCAAGGGCGTGGTGCGCAGCGTGGTGCTGGTGGGCCGGGACGGCGTGGTCCGCTTCGCCGAGCGCGGTGCGCCGTCGACGGAACACATCCTCAGTGCCCTGGAGGGCTGAGGGGAGTCGGGAACCGGGGGCAGGTGCGTCGGGTTATCACCCGTGAAACGGGCGCGGCGCGGAGACGCCGCGACGGGGCCACAGGATGGAAGCAATGGACCAGCAGGCGAACGACGCGACCTATGACGTCATCATCATCGGTGCGGGGCCGGCGGGACTGTGCGCCGCGATGTATGCCGGGCGCGGCATGCTGCGCGGGCTGGTCATCGAGCGCGGTCTGCCCGGCGGCGAGCTGCTCAACACCGAGCTGATCGAGGACTACATCGGCTTCGAGAGCGTCCTGGGACGCGACCTCGCGGAGAAGATGACCAGTCACGCCCTGAAGTTCGGCGCGCAGATCGTCACGGATACCGTCGAGGCCGTGGAGAAGACTCCCGCCGGGGACTTCGCCGTGACCACCGGGCTCGGGATGCGCTACCGCGCGCCGGCGGTCATCGTCACGGCGGGCGGGACGCCCGTGAAGTTGAACGTGCCGGGCGAGAAGGAGTACGCCGGCAAAGGCGTGTCCTACTGCGCCGTGTGCGACGGGGCGTTTTTCAAGGGCGAGACCATCGCCGTGGTCGGTGGTGGGGACGCCGCGGTCGAGGAGGCGGAGTACCTGACCCGCTACGCCGAGCGCGTCTACATCGTGCATCGGCGGAACCAGCTCCGCGCGTCACCCATTATTCAGCAGCGCGCGTTCACCAACCCGAAGATCGCCATGGTGTGGAACCGGGTCGTCGAGGAGATCACCGGCGGCGCGCGCGGCGCGACGGGCCTCCGGCTGCGCGACACGGTGACCGGTGCCCGTTCGACGCTCGCCGTGACGGGCTGCTTCATCTTCATCGGCTTTACGCCGAACACGGGAATCATCAAGGGGCACTACACGCACGATCCCCAGGGCTACATCATCACCGACAGTCACATGATGACATCGATCCCCGGGCTGTTCGCGGCGGGGGACGTGCGCGCCCAGCTCACGCGACAGATCACCACGGCCGTGGGCGACGCGACGACGGCGGCGATCGGCGTCGAGAAGTACCTCGCTGCCCTGCGCGAGAAGGAGCAGGTGGGCGTTGGCGCGCCCTGACGTCATCTGCCTGACGAACGGCGTCTTCGCGGAGAACTGCTACATCCTCGCCGACCGGGCCACGGGTGATGCCGTCCTCGTGGACCCGGGTGAGGAGGCGGAGCTGTTCCTCGCCCGCCTGCGGACCGAACGGCTCACGCTGCGCGCGGTGTGGCTGACACACGCCCACCTCGATCACGTGCTGGGGATCCCGACGGTCCGCCGGCATGCTGCCGTGCCGATCTGGCTGCACCCGGCCGACCGACCGCTCTATGACGCCACGCCACAGCAGGCGCGCGCGCTGCTCGGGGCGGACGTACCGCCGTTGCCGCCCCCGGACCGGGCGTTCGTGCCGGGCGACCCGGTATCCGTCGGGGGCTGTGCCTTCGAGGTCCGGCATGTCCCCGGGCACAGCCCCGGGGGCGTTGCGCTCATCGGCGACGGGATCGCCCTGGTGGGCGACGCGCTGTTCGCCGGGTCGATCGGGCGGACGGATCTCCCGGGGGGCGATCTCGCCACGCTCTTGGCGAGCATCGGACGGCAGTTGCTCACGCTGCCGGACGACACGATCGTGCTGTCCGGCCACGGTCCGGCGACCACGATCGGGCGGGAGCGGGCCGCGAACCCGTTTCTCACCGGGGAGCTCGACCTTGCCTGACCCCGCGCCGGAGGGGAGGGCGGGGGCCGTGGAAGCGCCGCGGAACGAGGCGGCGACGTGTCTCCGCTGCGGGTTTCGGGTCGCGCCCCGGCCCTGGGGCTGCAAGAACCCCTGCGGCAACTGCGGGTTCATCTACCCACTCGGCGACTGCTCCGATTGAGCGAGCCCGGGCCCGCGCGCCGGCGGTTCCCGGGTCGGCGGCGTACGGGAGAGCAAGGCGGAACAGCATGAGCCAATACCGTATGGAGCGCGATGCCCTCGGCGAGCTGCCGGTCCCGGCGGAGGCCCTCTACGGCATCCAGACCGAGCGCGCGCGCCACAACTTCCCGATCTCCGGCCTCCGGCCGCGGGCCGTGTTCGTCGACGCCATGGTCTGGATCAAGCTGGCGGCGGCCCTGACCCACCGGGACACCGGCCGGCTGCCGGCCTCCCTCGCCGACGCCATCGCCCAGGCGGCTCGCGAAGTGCTCGAAGGGCGACACCGCGATCAGTTCGTGGTCGATCCCTACCAGGCCGGCGCGGGCACGAGCCACAACATGAACGTGAACGAGGTGCTGGCCAACCGGGCGAACGAGCTGCTCGGTGGGGAACGGGGTCGTTACGCGCCGGTGCACCCCAACGACCATGTCAACATGGCGCAGAGCACGAACGACACGATCCCCACGGCCATCCGGCTGGCGGCACTCGCGCAGCTGCCGCCCCTCCTTGAGGCGCTCGACGTCCTCGCCGCGGCGTTCGCCGACCGGGCGCGGGCGTTCGATGGCGTGCTCAAGACGGGCCGGACCCACTTGCAGGATGCGACGCCCATCCGGCTGGGACAGGAGCTCGGGGCGTACGGCCGGACCGTTGCGAAGAACCGCGCGCGCGTGGCGACGGCGGCGAACGGGCTGCGGGAGCTCAACATCGGCGGCACGGCGGTGGGCACGGGGCTCAACGCGGAGCGGCGCTACCCGGCGCTGATGATCCAGCAGCTGCGGGCGATCACGGGGATCGATGTCCGGGAAGGAGAGGACCGCGTCCAGCTGATGCAGTCGATGGGCGACGAAGCGGCCTTCAGCGCGGCGTTGCGCACCTGCGCCATCGACCTCGGCAAGATCGCGAACGATCTCCGCCTGCTCGCCTCGGGTCCGCGCACCGGCCTCAACGAGATCGCGCTCCCGGCGGTGCAGCCTGGATCGAGCATCATGCCCGGCAAGGTCAACCCGAGTATTGCCGAGATGGTCAACATGGTGTGTTACCAGGTCCGCGGCTGCGACGTCACGGTCGCGCTCGCGGCCGAGGCCGGCCAGCTCGAGCTCAATGTGATGATGCCGGTGATCGCGCACAATCTGCTCGGCGCGATGGAGCTGCTGGGCAACGCGGTCCGGGTCTTCGCCGAGCGCTGTGTGTCCGGCTTGGAGGCGAACCCGGAGCAGTGCGCGCACTGGCTCGAACGGAGCCCGGCCCTGGTGACGGCCCTCGCACCGCAGATCGGGTACGCGGAGGCGGCGAAACTCGCCAAGGAGGCGGTGGCGCGTAACGTGACGGTCCGGGCACTGGTGCTGGAGAAGGGGCTGCTCACGGCAGAGCAACTCGCCCGCGTCCTCGATCTGCGCGCGATGACCGAGCCCGGGGTGCCCGGGAGCGACCTTTAAAGAAACCTTCACTCGCACATTTGTTGATTTCCGCAACTTATCGTCGGATATTCGTTGCGGAGGGACAACCGTGCGCATAACCACTTGGGCCGAATACGGCCTCATCGTTTCGGTGCACCTCGCCCGCCACGGCGTCGTGCGCCCGCAGCCCGCCCGCGAGATCGCGGAGCGGGAGGGGCTGCCGCCCGACTACGTCGAGCAGATTCTCCTCAAGCTCCGGCGGGCGGGGCTCGTCAAGAGCATGCGCGGCGCCAAGGGAGGCTATCTGCTCTCGCGGGCGCCTGAGCAGCTCACCGTTCGTGACGTCATCGACGCGGCGGAGAGCCGGACGTTCGAGGTGAACTGCGACGTGTACCCGATCAACGCCCAGCGCTGCCGCTCGACGCACGGCTGCACGATCCGGCCGCTGTGGCACGCGCTGCAGCACCGCATCGACGACTTTCTGGAGAGCGTCTCCCTCGCGGATCTGCTGGGCCACGAGGAAGCGGTGGACGAGCAGCTCTCCCTGGCGGCGTCCGGGCGCCACTGAGTCCGGGGGGCGGGATGGCCGGGGCGGATCTGACGCCGGCTGAGCTGCGCCGGTACGCTCGGCATCTCGTTCTGCCGGAGGTGGGTGAGGCGGGCCAGCGCCGCCTCGGCGCGGCTCGCGTCCTGATCGTCGGCGTGGGTGGACTCGGCTCACCCGCCGCGCTCTACCTCGCCGCCGCAGGGGTCGGCACCATCGGGCTCGTCGATGATGACCGGGTCGACGAGTCCAACCTCCAACGCCAAGTCCTGTTCGGCACGTCGACCGTCGGCCGCCCGAAGGCCCTGGTCGCGGCCGAGCGCCTGGGAGATCTCAACCCCGGCGTGCGCATCGAGCCCATCGAGGCGCGCCTGACCGCGCGGAACGCGCTCGACGTCTTGCGGCCGTTCGACCTGGTGGTCGATGGCAGCGACAATTTCCCGACACGCTACCTCGTGAACGACGCGTGCGTCCTGCTCGGCAAGCGGGACGTGTACGGGGCGGTGTATCGCTTCGACGGTCAGGCGTCGGTGTTCGGCGCCCCTGGGGGGCCGTGCTACCGCTGTCTGTTCCGCGATCCGCCACCGCCGGAGCTGGTCCCGTCATGCGAGCAGGCCGGGGTGATCGGGGCGATCCCGGGCATCATTGGCACGATCCAGGCGCTCGAGGTCATCAAGCTCGTGACAGGCGCCGGCCAGCCGCTCATCGGGCGCCTGCTCCTCGCGGATGGGCTGGCCGCCCGCGTCCGGGAGATCGGGGTACGGCGCGATCCGGGCTGCCCGGTGTGCGGGGATGCCCCGACGATCCGCGAGCTCGTGGACTACGAAGCGTTCTGCGGCGGGAACCCGGCGGAGCAGGCTGCCGCAGCCCGTGAGGAGATCGAGCCGGCCGCCCTGGCGCGGATGATCGGCGGCGCCGCCGGAGTGCAGCTCGTCGACGTGCGTGAGCAGTGGGAATGGCAGATCTGCCGCCTCGACGGTGCGCGGCTGATGCCGCTGCGCGAGCTGCCGGCTCGGCTCGGCGAGCTGGACCAGGGGAGGCCGGTGGTGACGTATTGCCACAGGGGGGTGCGCTCCCTCTCGGCTGCGCGCTTTCTGCAGGCGCAGGGCTTTCAGGATGCGAAGAGTCTGCGGGGTGGCGTCGAGCGCTGGGCCAGGGAGCTCGACCCCGGCATGTCGCGCTACTGACCTCGGCGAGGGCGGGACGCCCGGACAGTCGGCAAGAAGGGCGCGACCATGCCTGAAGATGGCGCGCCCTTCATCGCTTCCCCGAGACCGCGTGCCCCGCAGCTGGGCCCATGGCCAAACGTCGGCAGTGCCGAAGGGGGGACTCGAACCCCCACGGGCTTACGCCCACTGCGCCCTGAACGCAGCGCGTCTACCAGTTCCACCACTTCGGCGGGAACTTCGGTTGGAGGGCGGAATATAGACCGTGCCGCAAGGGTGCGTCAACGGTTTTCTTGACCACGCGGAAATGCGCGCCTATCTTGGAGTTAGCACGTGTCTACACCTCGCGCTCCCCGTCCCGAGGCTGGCCCGGTCTTGGCCCGGAATTCCAAGGCGCGCCACGACTACCACATTCTGGAGACCTGGGAGGCCGGGGTGGTGTTGACCGGCACGGAGATCAAGTCGGTCCGCGCCGGGAAGGTGAGCCTTGCGGAGGCGTTCGGGACGGTGCGCCGCGGAGAAGTCTGGCTTGAAGGCATGACCATCGCGCCGTACGAGTCGCGCGGCTACGTGACCCACGAGCCCCGCCGTGCGCGCAAGCTGCTGCTGCAGGCGCGTGAGATTCGGCGACTCATTGGAGCCGTGGAGCAGAAGGGACTGACGCTGATTCCCCTGGACGTCCACCTTGCCAAAGGGCGTGCGAAGGTGACGCTGGCGCTGGCGCGCGGCAAGAAGGAACACGACAAGCGCGAGACCCTCAAGCGTCGGATGGCGGATCGCGAAGCGGCGCGCGCCATGGGGCGGCGGCGGTGAGGCGGCTCGCCGCCACGCTCGCCTGGGCCTGTTGCTGGCCGGGCGCGGCCGCTGCCACGCCGGATCCAGCCGCGGCCGGTGCGGTGGTCATCGCCACGTCCCGGGGTGAGGCGTCAGTCGAGATTCGCATGGACCGCGGGCACGCGGCCGTGCCGGTTCCGCCGCTGCTGCGCCTGCTGCCGTTGACGGCCACGGTGAGCGCTGACTGGGCCACCGTGGCGTTCGCCGGCCAGCCGTTTCGCTTTCTGCTCGATGCGCCGGTCGTGGTCGACGGCGGACTGGTCGTGCCGCTCGCCGGCGGTGCCTACGTTGTGCACGATACGCTGTTCGTGCCGCTCCAGTGGCTCACGGATTACCTGCCCAGCCGGTTCCACGAGGCGTATCGCTACGATCCGCTCGCCGCGCGCTTCGAGGAAACCGGCCTCGCCCCCGTCTTGCGCACCGCGTCACCGGCGCCGGCGCGGCCCGGGGCATCCGGACTGCACTCGCGCCGCACGGTGACCGTCGACGCGGGGCACGGTGGCACCGACCCGGGCAGCCCGTGCCTGTTCTGCCCCAGGGGCGTGACGGAGAAGACCATCACCCTCGGGATCGCGAAACAGGTGGAACGCGAGCTGCAGCGGCGCGACGTCACGGTCATCATGACCCGCCAGACGGATACGCTGATCAGCTTGTACGACCGCGCCAAGTTCTGCCTGGCGGACTGCGACCTGTTCGTCAGCATCCACGTGGACGCGCTGGCGCGACGCAGAGGCTATCAGCAGGTCGGCGGGATCCACACGTACTTCCTGGGCGAGGCGCTCACGGATGACGCCCGACGGGTCGCCGCGGTCGAGAATGATGCCCTGCGCTACGAGACCGCTTCGGCGGCGCGCCCGGACGACCCCACGCTGTTCATTCTGAAGCACCTGCAGGCCAACGAGATCCTCCGCGAATCGGCGCTGCTCGCCGATCTCGTGCAGTCGCGGGTTTCCAAGGTCCACCCCGGCGGGGATCGCGGCGTGCAGCAGAACCGGCTCGTGGTGCTCACGACGGCGCGGCGCCCCGCCGTGCTGATCGAGACGGGCTACGGCACCAACAAGGCCGACGCCCAGTTCCTGGCGTCCGCCCGGGGGCAGCAGCGGCTGGCCGTCGCGATCGCGGACGGGATTATCGAGTATCTGCGGCGCTACGAGGCGAAGACGGCCGTGGGGGAGTCACCGTGAAGCGGGGTGCGCTCGTACTGGCGATGCTGACGCTCTCCGTCGCGGCGTGCGCGTACTACAACGGCCTGTACAATGCGAATCGACTGGCCAACGATGCGCGCCGCGCCGAGCGCGAGGGCCGGACGAGCGAGGCGCGCTCGCTCTGGTCGCGCGCGGCGGTGAAGGCGGAGACCGTGATCGCACGGTTCCCGAAGTCCAAGTACCACGACGACGCGCTGCTGCTGCGCGGCCTTGCCCTCGAGCGCCTCAAGGCGTGTGGTGAGGCGTTGCGATCGCTCCACGAGGCGACCACCTCGAGCCCGGACGAGCGGATCAGGACGGAAGCGCATCTGCTGGCGGCGCGCTGCTGGCTGACGTTGGAACAGCCGGAGTCGGTGCTGACGGAGGTCGCCGCCCTCGCGGACAGCGCGCGCGGGGACCGACGGGACGAGGCGCTGCTGTTGCGCGGACGGGCGTCCGTCTGGCTCGGCCGCGACGAGCCGGCCCTTGCCGACCTCGCGGGCAGCGCGGCGCCCCAGGCGGTCTTCCCCAAGGCGATCGCGCTCGTTCGCCTCGGGCGGAGCGTCGAGGCCGAGAGCGTGTTGGCGCGCGCGTCGCTCGAGCCGTACGACGAGCAGCCGTGGCTCGCCGTGCTCGACAGCGTGGGACGGCGCTCCCCGGAAGCGGCAAGCGCGTTGGTGGATCGCCTGGCGGCCCGGTCCGACCTGGCGTCAGGCGAGCGGCGGCGGCTGCTGCTCCGCGACGGGGAACGCTGGCTCGGGGCCGGGGTGGACTCGGTAGCGGCACGCCGATTCGCGCTGATCGCCGCCGAGGCGCCGGATTCAAGTGAGGGGGGCACTGCGCGCGCGCACCTCGCGGTGCGGCGCGTGCGACAGACGCACACCGTGGCGGAGGTCCCCGCGCTGCTCGATTCGCTCGAGGCGGCGGCACGCCGGGGCGGACCGGCCGCGCAGGTCGTGGCCCCGTACGTCGCCGTGCTTGGGCGGACGGTGGATGCGCTGAGCCCCGAGGCGATGCCGCTCGCGCTGTTCCTCGCCGCCGAACACCTGCGCGACTCGCTGCGGATGACCGACGTCGCCGCGGAGGCGTTCGCGGAGGTGGCCCGGCGGGCGCCCGAGTCGGTGATCGCCCCCAAGGCGCTGCTGGCCCAGGCGGTGCTCCAGCCCGCGCTCTCCGATTCGCTGGTGGCACTCGTGCGGCAGCGCTACCCGGAGTCGGTGTACACGCTCGCGCTGTCCGGCAAGGCAGGCGACGGCTACCGGGTCGTGGAGGACTCCCTGCAGCGGGTGATCCGCGAGTTGCAGCAGCAGCGCCGGCGCCCCACCGCCCGCGACACCAGGATCCGCAACTGACGGTGCCCGACTCCCCGATCTCCGCCTTCGGCACGACGTTTCAAAACCCCATTCTGCTCGCGGCGGGAACCGCCGGGTTCGGCCGCGAGCTGCGCGAGGTCGTCGCGCTGGACGCGCTCGGCGGGATCGTGACGAAATCGGTGAGCCCCGAGCCCCGATCCGGGAACCCGCCCCCGCGTGTGGCGGAGTTCCCGGGCGGGATGCTCAACTCGGTGGGCCTGGCGAACCCCGGGGTGGATGTCGTCCGGAGCGCGGAGCTTCCCTGGCTCGCGTCCAACCTGCGCCGGGCCCGCGTCCTGGTGAGCGTTGTGGGGTCGACAGTGGAGGACTACGTCGCGGTGGTCGAGCGCCTCACCGGCGAGGCGGTCGTCACGGCCTTCGAGCTGAACCTGTCCTGCCCCAACACGGCGCGGGGCGGCGAGCAGTTCGGCGCCAATGAGGACGTGCTGCGCGACCTGGTTGCACGCTGTGTGAAGGCCACCGCACGGCCTGTCATCGTGAAGCTGGCGCCGACGCTCGCCGACGTCGGCCGGACCGCGCGCGCCGCCGCGGAGGCGGGCGCCGGTGGGGTTACGGTGGTCAACACCATGCCGGGATTCCTCTATCGCCGGGGTGGGGCCGGGGGCGTCACGGGCGGCCGCGTCGGGGCGAGCAACGGCGGTGTGAGCGGGCCCCTGCTGCTCCCCGTCGGTGTGCTGGCGACCCGACGCGTGGTCGAGGCCACCGGGCTCCCGGTGATCGGCGTGGGCGGGGTCCGGACGCTCGAGGATGCCCGGCAGTATCTCGATGCCGGGGCTGCGCTGGTCGCGATTGGGACGGCCGGACTGGCCGATCCCCGGCTCCCCGAGCGACTCGCGCGAGAGTGGAGCCGTGGCTGAGATCATCGTGGCGCTCGACCAGCCGGAGGCCGGAGCGGCGCTGAGGCTCGTTGACCGGCTGCCGGGCCTGCGCTGGGCGAAGGTCGGTGCGACCCTGTTCATGCGCGAAGGGCCCGCAGTGATCCGCGCCCTGCAGCATCGTGGCGTCAGCGTGTTTCTCGACCTCAAGTGGCACGACATCCCCCATCAGGTCGGGGGAGCCGTCAAGGTCGCGGCGGAATCAGGGGTGTCGCTGGCGACCCTGCACGCGCTCGGCGGACGCGAGATGCTGGTCGCCGCCCGGGAGGCCGCGGGGTCGATGCCGCTGGTCGCCGTGACGGTCCTCACGTCGCACACGGACGCGGGGTTCGGGGAGGTGCTGGATCGCCGGCTCGAGATTCGGGCCGAGGTGTTGCGCCTCGGGCGTCTCGCCGCGGAGGTGGGCCTCGCGGGGGTGGTGAGCTCGCCGCTCGAAGTGGCCGCTCTGCGGGCCGTGCTGGGGCCGGCAGCCTGGATCGTCGTCCCGGGAATCCGGCCGACGGGCAGCGTGCCCGACGATCAACGGCGTACCGCCGACGCGGCGGCCGCCGTGGGGGCGGGGGCCACCCATCTGGTGGTCGGCCGGCCGATCGCGGGTGCCGCGGACCCCGCAGTGGTGTACCAGCGGTTGTGCGAGGAGGCGGCATGAAGCTTCCGCGGTGGTCGGGGGTGCTCGGAGTCCTGCTGCTCGGTTCGTGGGGTGGGGCGGGGTCGGCACTGGCGCAGGGCAGCCTCGAAAGCGTGGCGGAGCGGGCTCGGCTCGCGTGGACGAGCCACGACGCGCGCGACCTGGTGGCTCGGAGCGACACGGTCAGGCTCCGGATCCCCGGCGTCGCCGTCGGGGCGGCGGTCCGTGCGGGACAGGCGGCGCGCCTGCTGTCGGACTACCTGAGCGACGCCGAGGAGGTCGAGCTTTCCCTGCGGGAGTTGCGCTATCTGGACGCGGACCACGCCTACGCGGAGTTCGCGCGGCGGTTCACGGTGCGGGGAACCACGGACCTGCGGGTGGAGGCGGTGTTCTTCGGGTTCCTGCGGTTGGGCGGTGAATGGCGGTTGCGGGAAGTCCGCGTGACCCCGTAACCCTTAGCCCGTAACGGTAGTGGGTCGACCCACTCCCTACCGTAACCCTTCACTTGCGGTCCACTTAGACCCCCTCTATATTCACCTTTCTGTCTGCGGAAATCCTGGCCGGAGTGCGTCTGTGAAGGTTCGTTCGAGCGTGAAGCCGATTTGCGAGCATTGCAAGGTGATTCGTCGTCGTGGTGTGACGCGGGTCATCTGCAAGCGCAACCCCAAGCACAAGCAGCGACAGGGCTAGCATGGCGCGTATAGCCGGTGTCGATCTCCCACGCGACAAGCGGGTCGAGATCGCCCTGACCTACATCTTCGGCGTTGGGGTCCCCACTTCCCGGCGCATCCTCGACGAGACCGCGATCAGTGCGGACACGCGGGTCCGTGACCTGTCCGACGCGGAGGTCGCGCGACTGCGCCAGGCGATCGAGCGCGGGGTGCGGGTTGAAGGAGCCCTGCGTACGGAAGTCGCGATGAGCATCAAGCGCCTGATGGACATCGGCGCCTACCGTGGGACCCGCCACAAGCGCGGCCTGCCGACCCGGGGCCAGCGCACGCATACCAACGCCCGGACCAAGAAGGGTCCGCGGCGCGCCATTGCCGGAAAGAAGAAAGCGATCAAGAAGTGAGATGACGCAACCTACCCAGCCAACGCAGCCGACACCCGCCGCCGCGGGACCGAAGCGCTCCAAGAAGGTCGTGGAGTCGGAGGGGGTCGCCCACATCACCGCGACCTTCAACAACACGCTCATCACCATTACCGACTCCCGGGGCAACGCCATCTCGTGGGGTTCGGCGGGCAAGTCGGGATTCAAGGGTTCCAAGAAGTCCACGTCGTTCGCCGCAACGGTGGCGGCGGAGAATTGTGGGCGGGACGCCCTGAACCAGGGGGTGCGACGGGTGCACGTCCGGGTGCAGGGACCGGGGGCTGGCCGCGAGTCGGCGGTGCAGGCATTGGCGACCAGTGGTCTGCAGATCCTGTCGATTCGGGACGTGACGCCGATCCCGCACAACGGCTGTCGTCCGCCCAAGAAACGGCGGGTCTAGGCCATGTCGCGCTATACCGGAGGCGTGTGCCGGCTGTGCCGTCGGGAGGGCACCAAGCTGTTCCTCAAGGGAACGCGGTGCCTCACCGAGAAGTGCGCGTTCGAGCGGCGCGGCTACGCACCGGGCCAGCATGGGCAGTCCACGGCGCGGCGGCGCAAGGCGTCCGACTACTCCCGGCAGCTGCGTGAGAAGCAGAAGGTGAAACGGATCTACGGGCTGACCGAGCGGCAGTTCCGCAACACGTTCGAGCGGGTGAAGGAGGAGCCGGGCGTGACGGGCGCCAACCTCCTGATCGCGCTCGAGTGCCGCCTGGACAACATCGTGTATCGCATCGGGTTCGCCGCGAGCCGCAAGGCGGCCCGGCAGCTCGTGCGCCATCGCCACATTCTGGTGAACGGACGCATCGTGGACGTCCCGTCGTACCGGGTCGATGCGCACGACGAAGTGCGGGTGGCGGAGGGCAGCCGGGACCTCGCCAGCGTGCATGCAGCACTCGAGGGCGCCGCGCGCGGGGCGCCCATCGCCTGGCTAGCCGTCGACGCCAGCCAAGCGGTCGGCAAACTGACCGAGCTGCCTACGCGGGACGCGATTCCGGTGGCCGCGCAGGAACAGCTGATCGTCGAGCTCTACTCGAAGTGATATGACCATCGATCTCACTGGCCTCGTCCGGCCCAACGTCGTCGACATGACGAAGCGGGAAGACAACCCGTTCGCGGCCGAATTCCGTCTCCAGCCGCTCGAGCGTGGGTACGGATACACGCTGGGCAACTCGCTCCGCCGGATGTTGCTGTCCTCCCTGCGGGGGACCGCGGTGTGGGCATTCCGCCTCGACGGGGTGGTGCACGAGCACCAGACCGTGCCGGGCGTGGTGGAGGACATCCACCAGATCATCCAGCGCCTGAAGCAGCTGACGCTCGTCATGGCGGAAGACGTGGACGAAGTGGTGCTGCACGTGTCGGCCCGGAAGGCCGGTCCCGTGTATGCCCGCGACATCCAGGCGCACGGCAGCGTCCGGGTGGTCTACCCAGATCAGCTGCTGTTTACGCTACAGGAAGATCGGGAGATTTCCGGCGAGCTGTACGTCAACAAGGGCAGGGGCTACGTCGAGGCCTCACAGCATCCCGCCGACCGGTCGCTGCCGGTGGATCTGGTCCGCATCGACGCGATCTACAATCCGGTCCGGCGGGCGAACTTCACGGTGGCCGAGACCCGGGTGGGCCAGCGCACGGACTACGACCGCCTCACGGTGACGGTCGAAACGAACGGGACGATCTCCCCCGAGGACGCGCTGGCCTACGCCGCCGCCCTGCTCCAGGAGCACGTCCACCCGTTCCTCAACTTCGGCCGGATACCGCAGGCGCCGGGCATCGACCTTTCGGCCGATGCGCGGCGCGACGCGCTCCGCAAGCCGATCGACGAATGCGGCCTGTCCGTACGGTCGATCAATTCCCTCAAGAACTCGAGCATCAGCACCCTTGGTGACCTGGTCCGCCTCGATGAGGATGAGCTGCTGAAAGTGAAGAACGTCGGCGAGAAGGCGCTGGCCGAGATCGCGGATCTGTTGCGCCGCGAGCAGCTCAACTTCGGCATGGAGTGGGAAGAGCAGGAGGGCCAGGTCGTCGTGACCAACCCGGGGCGGCCGCCCTTGGCGATGGGCGTGCCTGATGCGCCGGTCGGGCAGGAGTAGGGGCCATGCGGCACCGCAGCAAGGGTCGGCAGCTCAGCCGGACGGCCAGTCACAAGCGCGCCATGTTGAACAACATGGTCACGTCGCTGTTCCGGCACGACCGCGTCGTGACGACCGAAGCCAAAGCCAAGGAGCTGCGCCCGTTCGCCGAGCGGCTCATCACGCTGGCGCGGCGCGGCGACCTGCATGCCCGCCGACTCGTCGAGCGCCGGGTGCGTGACCGGGACGTGAGCGGCCGTCTGTTCGCCGAGATCGGCCCGCGCTTCGCCAGCCGGCCCGGCGGCTACACGCGGATCGTGAAGCTGGGGCACCGGCCGGGTGACGGAGCCGAGCTGGCCCGAATCGAGCTCCTGGCCGAGTGAGCGGGCCACGCCGCCGGCAACGGAAACGGGGACCCGAGGGTCCCCATTTTTCTATCTACCAGCAGGCTGTCGTGTGGACGTCAGGACGCCGCCGCGGCGGGACCCCGGGGTGCCTTGATGACCCTCCCCGACTTGATACACTGGGTACAGGCGCGCAGGCGGCGGGGCTTGCCGTCCACCAGCACGCGGACGGACTGGAGGTTGGGGTACCAGCGCCGGTTCGTCTTGTTGTTGGCGTGGCTCACGTTGTGGCCTGTCGTGGGCCCCTTGCCGCAAATATCACACACTCGCGCCATACGACCGCTCGGACTCCAAGAGTGACGGAAAGCTGGCAGACACGAATACTAGCTGAACGATGCCCTCTATTCAAGCCAAGAGGCTGGGGACGATGCCAACCGCATTGATCACCGGGGTGACGGGTCAGGACGGATCCTACCTCGCCGAGTTCCTGCTGGCGAAGGGCTATCGCGTGGTTGGGGTCGTGCGGCGCACGTCGCACGATTCCTATGAGCGCATCGGCCATCTGCTCGACAAGGTCGAGATCGTGCCCGCCGACCTGCTCGACCAGCACTCGATGACCATGGTCGTCCGCGACGTCGAGCCCGACGAGGTGTACAACCTCGCGGCGCAGAGCTTCGTGCCGACCTCGTGGAGCCAGCCCGTGCTGACGGGGGAGTTCACGGCGCTCGGCGTCACGCGGCTGCTCGAAGCGATCCGGCTCGCCCATCCCACGGCCCGACTCTACCAGGCCAGCTCCTCGGAGATGTTCGGCAAGGCGGAGGCCGTTCCGCAGAACGAGCGCACGCCGTTTCACCCCCGGTCGCCCTACGGGGTGGCGAAGGTCTACGGCCACTGGATCACCGTGAACTACCGCGAGTCCTACGGCCTCTATGCGGTGAGCGGCATCCTGTTCAACCACGAGTCGCCGCGGCGCGGCCTGGAGTTCGTCACACGCAAGATCACGCACAGCGTCGCCCGCATCAAACTCGGCCTGGCCAACGACCTGCGCCTCGGAAACCTCGAGGCCAGGAGGGACTGGGGCTACGCCGGGGACTACGTCGAGGTGATGTGGCGCATGCTGCAGCAGCCGGCTGCGGACGACTACGTGATCGGCACCGGCGAGACCCACTCGGTGCAGGAATTCGCCGAGCTGGCGTTCGCGCACGTCGGACTCGACTGGCGCCGCCACGTCACGGTGGATCCGCGATACGTGCGACCGGCGGAGGTGGACCTGCTGCTCGCCGACGCCAGCAAGGCCCGGACGGCGCTCGATTGGCGGCCGACCGTCGGGTTCCAGGACCTCGTCGTCATGATGGTGGACGCCGACCTCGGGCGGCTCCAGGCCCGCCGGTGAGGGTTCTGGTCACCGGGGCCGACGGATTCGTGGGCCGCCGACTGGTCCCGCGCCTTGCGGAGGCGGGGTATGCCGTCGTGGCTGCCGTGCAGGGCGTCGCCCCCCCGTTTCCGGACGGCATCCCGACCGTGCGGCTGGAGCTGCGGCAGGCCGGTTCGGTGGCGGCGTGCGTCGCACCCGGCTTCGACGCGGTCGTGCATCTCGCCGCCGTCGCGTCCGGCACGGAAGCCCGGCGGGATCCGGGGACGGCCTGGGAGGTGAACGCGGCCGGAACGGCGCGGCTGTGCGAAGCGGTGGTCGGCGTGCGGGAGCGGAGCGGCCGGGACGCGCGGGTGCTGGTGGTCTCCACCGCGGAGGTGTACGGCGTCGGCGTGGGGCAGCGGGTGCGCCGGGAGACCGATGCACTACTGCCGTGCTCACCGTATGCGGCCTCCAAGCTCGGGGCGGAAGTGGCCGCCTTCGAGGTGCAGCGCCGCACCGGGCTCGCCGTGATCGTGGCCCGCCCGTTCCCGCACACCGGAGCCGGCCAGACGGATCGAGCCGTCGTGCCGGCGTTCGCGCGTCGGCTCGCCGCGGCGCGGCGCGACGGGGCCACCACGATCCCGGTGGGGAACCTCGCGCCGGTGCGCGACTTTCTGCACGTGGACGACGTGGTTGACGCGTACGTGGCGCTGCTCGAGCGGGGGGAGCCGGGATCGGCGTACAACATCGCGAGCGGGCTGGGGGTGAGCATCGGAGAGGTGCTCGAGCGCTTGCGGGTGATGATCGGCGGCCGCATCACGGCGGCGCCGGACCCGGCACTCGTGCGGCAGGCGGATATCCCGCACCTGGTGGGCGATGCGACCCGGTTGCGGGACGGGACGGGGTGGGCCCCGCGCCGCACGCTGGACGACGCCCTCGCAGAGGTGGCTCGTGCCGAAGCGCTCTGACATCGGCAGCATCCTGCTGGTCGGCTCCGGTCCGATCGTGATCGGCCAGGCGGCCGAGTTCGACTATTCGGGCACGCAGGCCGTGAAGGCGCTGCGGGAGGAGGGGTACCGGGTGATCCTGGTCAACTCCAACCCGGCCACGATCATGACGGACCCCGAGATTGCCGATCGCACCTACATCGAGCCCGTCACGGCACCGTGGGTTGCCAAGGTGATCGAACGGGAGCGGCCGGACGCGCTGCTGCCGACGATGGGCGGGCAGACGGCGCTGAACGTGGCGATGGCGCTGCACCGGGATGGGACGCTCGAGCGATTCGGGGTCGAGTTGATCGGCGCCGACGCGCGCGCCATCCACATGGCCGAGGACCGGCGGGCGTTCGCGGAAGCCATGCGGCGCATCGGTCTCGCCGTACCGCGCGGATCGATGGTGGGCTCGGTGGACGAAGCGCTGGCGGTGGTCGACGACACGTCCTATCCGGCGATCATCCGCCCGTCGTTCACCCTGGGTGGCACGGGGGGCGGCGTCGCGTACAACGACGACGAGTTCCGCGAGATGATCGCGCGTGGGCTCGATCTCTCGCCGACGCACACGGCGCTGGTCGAGCAGTCGGCGCTCGGCTGGAAGGAATTCGAGCTGGAGGTGATGCGGGACTGTCGCGACAACGTGGTGATCGTCTGCTCGATCGAGAATCTCGACCCGATGGGCATCCATACCGGGGACTCGATCACGGTTGCCCCCGCGATGACGCTGACCGATCGCGAGTACCAGCGGATGCGCGATGCCGCGATCGCGATCATCCGCGAGATCGGCGTCGCCGCGGGCGGCTGCAACATTCAGTTCGCGGTCCATCCGCGGACCGGCGAGCAGCTCGTGATCGAGATGAACCCGCGGGTGTCCCGGTCGTCCGCGCTCGCGTCGAAGGCCACGGGGTTTCCGATCGCCCGGATCGGCGCCAAGCTCGCCGTCGGATTCACGCTCGACGAGCTGCCGAACGACATCACGAAGACGACCCCGGCCTCGTTCGAGCCGGTGCTCGACTACGTGGTGGTGAAGTGCCCGCGCTTCGCGTTCGAGAAGTTCCCCACCGCCGACGCGACGCTCACGACCCAGATGAAGTCCGTCGGCGAGTCCATGGCGATCGGCCGCACCTTCAAGGAGGCGTTCCAGAAGGGGCTGCGGGCGCTCGAGATCGATCGTCCCGGCTGGGTGATCGGCAGGCGGCCGGACGACGACCGTCTGGAATCGGGGGACGCCGAGGAATTGCGCGCGGTGCTGGGACGCCCGACGCCGGAGCGGATCTTCCAGATCAAGCGGGCGCTCGTGGCGGGGTTCTCCATCGGGGAAATCGCCGACCGTACGGCGATCGACCCGTGGTTCCTCCACCAGCTGCAGGAGCTGGTCGAGGCGGAGCAGCGCTATCGCGCCGCCGCGTCGGTGGACGCGGAGCTGCTGCGGGCGATGAAGCGCATGGGGTTTTCGGACCGGCAGCTCGCGGACCTGCGTGCCGAGTCCGAGCAGGCGGTGCGGGAGCAGCGCTGGGCGCTCGACGTGCACCCGGCGTTCAAGATCGTGGACACGTGCGCCGGCGAGTTTCCGTCCAGTACGCCGTACCTGTACTCGTCCTACGACGAGGAGAACGAGTCGGAGCCGGTCGGCTCGCAGGGGATCGTCATCCTCGGCAGCGGGCCCAACCGGATCGGGCAGGGGGTGGAGTTCGATTATTGCTGTGTACGGGCGGGCCTCGCACTCCGCGAGCTGGGCTACCGCACGATCATGATCAACTCGAATCCGGAGACGGTGTCTACCGATTTCGACATCTCCGACAAGCTCTACTTCGAGCCGCTCACCCTGGAGGATGTGCTCGAGATCGTTCGGGTCGAGCATCCCAAGGGCGTGATCGTGCAGCTTGGCGGTCAGACCCCGCTCAAGCTGGCCAGAGGCCTCGAGGCTGCGGGCGTGGCGATCCTCGGCACCAGCCCCGAAGCGATCGACCTGGCGGAGGATCGGCGCCGCTTCGAGGAGATCGCGCGGACCCTCGGAGTGGCCCAGCCGCCCAACGGCACGGCGACGGACGGTGGACGAAGCGGTCGCAGTTGCCGCGCGCATCGGGTTCCCCGTTTTGGTGCGGCCCTCCTACGTGCTTGGCGGGCGCGCGATGGAGATCGTGTACGATGAGGCATCGCTGCGGCGGTTCTTCGAGACGGCGGCACGGGTCTCCCCCGATCACCCGGTGCTGATCGATCACTTTCTCGAGGACGCCTTCGAGGCCGACGTCGATGCCATCTCGGATGGAAACCGCTGCGCCATCGGCGGGGTCATGCAGCACATCGAGGACGCCGGCATTCACTCGGGGGACTCGGCCTGCGTCCTGCCCCCCTACCTGATCACGGAAGAAGCGGTCGACGAGATGCGCGCCCACACGCGCGCCTTTGCGAAGGCGCTCGGCGTGGTGGGGTTGCTCAACGTCCAGTACGCCATCAAGGGCGGCGTCGTGTATGTGCTCGAGGTAAACCCGCGCGGCTCCCGCACGGTGCCGTTCGTGAGCAAGGCGACGGGGGTACCGCTGGCCAAGCTCGCGGCCGCGGTGATGGTCGGGCAGTCGCTCGACGAGGCAGGCGTGCCCGATGAGGTCGTGATTCCGTACGTCGCGGTCAAGGAGGCGGTGTTCCCGTTCGCCAAGCTGCCCAACGTGGACACGATCCTCGGCCCGGAGATGCGCTCCACCGGCGAGGTGATGGGCATCGCCGACAGCTTCGGGATGGCGTTCGCCAAGGCCCAGATCGGCGCCGACGGGGCGCTGCCGCTGTCCGGGACCATCTTCGTCACCGTGAACGACAACGACAAGCGCACCGTGCTGCCGATCGTGCGGCGGTTTCACGAGATGGGGTTCGACATTCTCGCCACGGACGGCACGGCGCGCTTCCTCAGCGCGCGCGGGGTTCCCGCGACTCGGGTGGCGAAGGTCCACGAGGGCCGACCTAACGTGATTGACCTCATCACATCAGGGAAGGTCCACCTGCTGATCAACACGCCGCTTGGCAAGCTGACGCAGCGCGATGACTACCTGATGCGGCGCACGGCGTTGCAGCATCGCCTGCCGTATACCACGACCATGTCCGCCGCGAGCGCCGCGTGCGACGCGATCCTGGCGCTGCGCAGCCGGGAGGGTCAGGTGCGGTGCCTGCAGGAATGGTATCAGACGACCGGCATGGCGGAGCGCTGGCTGGGACAGGCCGGGAGGCTGTTCGGCGCGACCGCGAAGCCATGACCGCGTCGCTGGCGCGACGGCTCGCCGCGGTGTTCGGCGAGCGGCTCCGGCTCGATGAGCCCGTCGCGCCGTACACGACGTACCGGATCGGCGGACCGGCGGATGCCCTGGTGGAGCCCCGGACGGTCGATGAGGTCGTGCAGGCGCTGGATATTGCGCGAGATGCCGGAGTGCCGTGGCTCGCGCTGGGGCTGGGGTCGAACATGCTGGTTGCGGACTCGGGCCTCCGCGGCATCGTCGTGCGGATTGGCAAGGGACTCGCCGAGGTCGGGCGCGATGGCGCGCGCTGGTACGTGGGTGCGGGAGTCCCGACACCGCTGCTGGCGCGCTGGACGGCCGCCGCAGGCTTGGCGGGTGTCCAGCGCCTGGTGGGGGTCCCCGGAACGGTCGGGGGTGGGGTCTTCATGAATGCGGGGGCCCACGGCCAGGAGTTCCGTCAGGTCGTGCGCCAGGTGGACGTGGTCACCGCCGCCGGCGCCGTCGAGCGGCGGAGCGGGGATGGGATCGCCTGGCGGTACCGCGGCTCGGGACTGGTCGACGTCGTCATCGTGGGGGCGGAATTGCGGCTCGAGCCGGGCGAGCCGGTTCGGCTCGAGAGAGAAGTGGCCGAGCACCTGAGGTGGCGTAAGGCGGGGACGCCGTTCAACGAGCCGTGCTGCGGATCGGTGTTTCGGAACCCCGCCGCGCCGCTCCAGGGGACCGAGACGGGCAGGGGGGGCAGGGGGCGGGCCGGACGGCGGGGCAGATGATTGAGGCCGTGGGCATGAAGGGGTTCCGTGTTGGTGGGGCGGAGGTGTCGCGGATCCACGCGAACTACATCGTCAACACGGGCGGGGCCACCGCGCACGACGTGCTGCGCGTCATCGAGGCGGTACGAGAGCGGGTCGCCGCGGAGTTCGCGACGGAGTTGGAGCTGGAGGTCAAACTCATCGGAGTGCCGTGAGCGGTCATCCGCTCGCGGCGCGGTGGAGGATATGTGGCTGACTATTTCGTGCACGAAAGCTCGTATGTCGACGACGGGGCCGTGATTGGCACGGGCACCAAGATCTGGCATTACTGCCACGTCATGGGGGGGGCCGTCATCGGAGAGCGTTGCAGCCTGGGGCAGAATGTCGTGGTCATGCCGGGAACGCGCATCGGCACCAACGTGAAGATCCAGAACAACGTGTCGATCTACGAGGGCGTCGAGCTGGAAGACGACGTATTCTGCGGCCCGTCCTGCGTGTTCACGAACGTGTTGAACCCGCGGAGCCATGTGTCGCGCAAGCACGAGTACCGCAAGACGCTGGTGCGGCGCGGGGCGAGCATTGGCGCCAACGCGACGGTGGTGTGCGGGATCACGATGGGGGAGTACGCGTTCATCGGGGCCGGCGCCGTCGTGACGTCGGACGTGCTCCCGTATGCCCTCATGGTCGGCGTGCCGGCGCGGCGCGTGGGCTGGATGTGCCAATGCGGCGAGCGGCTGCGTCTGGCGGGCGCGGAGGCCGCCTGCGCCGCCTGCGGGACCGCGTATCGGGAGCAACGCGGCCACCTCGAGCGGGTTTGACCGGTGCCTGCGAGGTTGGGTAAGCTTCACCCCTGCTTGGACTTGGACTGACGATGCCAGTGCCGCTGCTCGACTTGAAAGCGCAGTTCCGGGCGATCCGCGACGAGGTGATGCCCGCCCTCACGGCCGCGATCGAATCCCAGCAGTTCATCATGGGACCCGCGGTCGGCGAGCTGGAGGCTGCGGTGGCTGCGCTGTGCGCGACGCGCGAGGCGATCGCGTGCGCATCCGGGACCGATGCGCTCCTGATCCCCCTCAAGGCGCTGCTCGCGCCGGGCGACGAGGTGATCACGTCGCCGTTTACGTTCTTCGCGACGGCAGGGGCGATCGCGAACGCGGGCGGCCGCCCGGTGTTCGTGGACATCGATCCCGCGACGTTCAATCTCGACCCCGTCCAGGTCGAGGCCGCGATCACGCCGCGCACGCGCGCCATCGTGCCGGTGCATCTCTACGGCCAGATGGCGCCGCTGGAGCGGCTGCTGCCGCTCGCCCAGCGTCACGGCCTTGCCGTCGTGGAGGACGGGGCGCAGGCCATCGGCGCGCGGCGCCGGATCGATGGCGCATGGCGCGTCGCGGGCGAGCTGGGCACCGTGGGCGCGTTCTCGTTCTTCCCGAGCAAGAACCTCGGCGCCTGGGGTGACGGGGGGATGATGGTGACGCAGGACGCCGCGCTGGGCGAGCGGTTGCGCAAGCTGCGGGTCCACGGCGGGGCCAAGCAGTACTTCCACGAGGAGATCGGGACCAACAGCCGGCTCGATACGCTACAGGCGGTCGTCCTCAAGGCCAAGCTCCCCCACCTCGCTGACTGGAGCGCCCGGCGCCGTGCCCACGCGAGCTTCTACAATGAGGCGCTGGCCGGCCTCCGCGGCATTACGCCGCCCGTGACCGACGCCGCCAACGAGCACATTTTCCACCAATACACGATCCGGAGCGATCGCCGAGACGAGCTCGTGGCCTGGCTCAAGCAGCGCGGCATTGGATGCGCGGTCTACTACCCCAAGCCGCTGCACCTGCAGCCGTGCTTTGCGGCGCTCGGCTATCGCGCAGGGCAGTTCCCCCTGGCGGAGCGTGCCGCGCGCGAGGTGGTTTCGCTCCCTGTCTATCCCGAGCTCACCGGCGAGCAACGCGAGGCCGTGGTCGGCGCGATCCGGGAGTTCGTGCGATGACCCGCCTCAAGATCGCGGTTGTCGGGGCGGGAGCGTGGGGCCGCAACCACGTGCGCACGGTCGCGGGGCTGAGCGACGCGACGCTCGCGGCGGTGTGTGATCTCGACGAGAAGAAGCTCGACGCGGTGCGGCGGCAATATCCGGGCGTGCTGGCGACGGCCTCGCTCGACCAAGCGCTGGAGGCGGCCGAAGCGGTCGTCGTTGCGAGTTCGGCGGCGAGTCACGCGGCGCTGGCGACCGCGGCGATCGAGCGGGGTCTCCCCGTGCTGGTGGAGAAGCCGTTCGCCCTGTCGACCAAGGACGCCGAGCGGGTGGCCGACCTCGCGGCGCGGCGTGGCGTGCCGGTCGTGGCCGGACACTTGCTGCTGTTCCACCCCGCCGTGGTCCGGCTGCGCGAGATGCTGGCCGGCGGCGAGCTGGGTGCGCCGTTCTACCTCTACAGTCAGCGGGTCAACCTCGGCCAGGTGCGGCCGGACGAAAACGCGCTGTGGAGCTTCGGGCCGCACGACATTTCGGTCGCGCTGTACCTGCTGCAGGAGCGGCCGGTGGCCGTGGCCGCGCGCGGTCGGAGCTACCTCCAGCCCGGTATCGAGGACGTCGTGTTCCTCACGATGGAGTTCCCGAGCGGCGCCATGGCGCACGTGCAGATGTCGTGGCTCGACCCGCACAAGGAGCGCCGGCTGACGGTGGTGGGCTCGAAGCGCATGGTCGTCTTCGACGACATGCAGCCTCGCGAGAAGCTCAAGATCTTCGACAAGGGCGTGGACCGGCCACCGGAGTACCGGTCGTTCGGGGAGAGCCTGGCGGTGCGCGAGGGCGACATCTTCATCCCGCGCGTGCCGAACGTCGAGCCGCTGACGGCGGAGCTGAAGCACTTCGTGGCCGCCGCGCGGGGACAGGAACCGCCACGGGTCACCGCCGCGGACGGGGTGGATGTGGTGCGCATTCTCGAGCTGGCGTCCGTGTCCCTGTGTGGGGACGGACGGGCCCTACCGCTCGACGCCGGACCCGGCACCTAGGGCAACAACGCTCACTGATGGACGCGCAATGACCATGGAGCAGGTGTTGATCCGGAAGGCGGCCGACCGCTCGGCCGTGCTTGGCGTCGTGGGGCTGGGCTACGTGGGGCTCCCGCTCGCGGTCGAGTTCGCGACGGCAGGGTACCGGGTGGTCGGGTTCGACGTCAAGCAGGGGGTCGTGGACGCGATCAACGCGGGCCGATCCCACATTCAGGACGTGCCGAGTGAACGGCTCGCGAAGTTCGTCAGGGATCGGCGCATCGAGGCGACCAGCGATCTGGGGCGGCTGGGCGAGGTGGATCTCGTCTCGATCTGCGTGCCGACGCCGCTGTCGAAGACCAAGGACCCCGACGTTTCCTTCGTGCTCGCGTCCGCCGATGCGGTGGGGCGGACGATCCGGGCAGGCCAGGTCGTCGTACTCGAGAGCACGACCTATCCTGGGACGACGCGGGAGCTGCTCATGCCGAGGATCGAGGCGGGCGGCCTGAAGGTCGGCGTGGATGTGTTTCTCGCGTTCAGCCCGGAGCGGGTCGATCCCGGCAACCCGACCTGGCAGACCCACAACACGCCAAAGGTGTTCGGGGGCGTCACCGATGCGTGCAACCGCGTGGTCGAGGCGATCTACGGCCCCGCGTTCGAGCGCCTCGTGTCCGTGTCGTCTCCCGAAGCGGCAGAGCTCGTGAAGCTGCTGGAGAATACGTTCCGCAGCGTCAACATCGGGCTGGCGAACGAGATGGCGATCGTGTGCGACAAGCTCGGGGTGGACGTGTGGGAGGTGATCGACGCGGCGGCGAGCAAGCCGTTCGGGTTCATGCGTTTCACGCCGGGGCCGGGGCTCGGCGGGCACTGCATTCCGATCGATCCGCACTACCTCGCCTGGAAGATGCGCGGGCTCAACTACAAGACGCGGTTCATCGAGGTGGCAGGCGAGGTGAACTCCGAGATGCCGATCTTCTGGGTGCGGAAGGTGGCGGACCGGCTCAACGATCACGGCAAGGCGGTGCGCGGGTCCAGGATCCTCGTGATCGGCGTCGCGTACAAGAAGGACATCGACGACATCCGCGAGAGTCCGGCGCTGGACGTGCTGCGTTTGCTGCACCAGCAGGGAGCCCTCGTGTCGTACCACGATCCCTACATCGCGAAGGTGGACGAGGACGGCGAGCAGCTCCAGTCCGTCCCGCTCACCGAGCAGCTGGTTCGGTCGAGCGACTGCGTGGTGATCGTGACGGACCACTCGCAGCTGGACTACGGCATGATTCGTCGCGCGGCGCCGTGCGTGGTGGATACGCGGAACGCGTTGAGGACGCACGCATGAAAGTCGCCGTCATTGGAACCGGATATGTGGGTCTGGTGGTTGGGGCCTGCCTCGCGGAGACGGGGAACGAAGTGGTGTGCGCGGACATTGACGCGTCCAAGATCTCCGCGCTCAAGGCCGGACGGATCCCGATCTACGAGCCGGGCCTGGAGCCGCTGGTCAAGCGAAACGAGGCGACCCGGCGTCTCAGCTTCACGACCAATCTCGGAGCGGCCATTGAGGCGTCGGAGGTCGTGTTCATCGCCGTCGGGACGCCGCCCGACGAGGATGGGTCTGCTGACCTGCAGCATGTCCTGTCGGTCGCCGAGACGATCGGTGAACACCTCGACCGTCCCAAGGTCGTGATCACGAAGAGCACGGTACCGGTGGGGACGGCGGCGAAAGTGCGGGAGACCATTGCGGCACGTACGAAGCAGCGGTTCTACGTTTGCTCGAACCCGGAGTTCCTGAAGGAAGGCGCCGCTGTCGACGACTTCATGAAGCCGGACCGGATCGTTGTCGGCGTGGACGCACCCGAGGCGCAGACGGTCCTCGAGGAGCTCTATGCGCCGTTCGTGCGGACCGGGAACCCACTGGTGTTCATGGATATTGCCTCGGCGGAGATGACGAAGTACGCGGCGAACGCTATGCTCGCCACGCGGATTTCGTTCATGAACCAGATTGCGGAGCTCTGTGAGGCGGTCAACGCGGACGTGTCTCTCGTGCGCAAGGGGATTGGCACGGACCCCCGAATCGGCTCCGCCTTCCTGTTCCCGGGTCCCGGCTATGGCGGCTCGTGCTTCCCGAAAGACGTCAAGGCGCTCGTGCATTCCGCGGACCAGCATGGGGTCGCGTTCGAGCTGTTGAAAGCCGTCGAAGCCGTGAACGAACGTCAGAAGCTGCGAATGTACCGACGAACTGCGAACGGCGCTGGGGGCGGCATCTCGCCGGACGGCAAGTGGCGGTGTGGGGTCTCGCCTTCAAGGCGGAAACGGATGACATGCGGGAAAGCCCCTCGATAGACCTTGTGGAAGCACTGCTTGCAGCAGGTGCGCGGGTCAGCGCGTTACGACCCCCAGGCGATGCAGGCGGCCCGACGAATCTTCGGGGAGCGGGTCGTCTTCGCCGCAGATCCGTATGACGCGCTCGTCGGTGCGGACGCTCTGGTCATCGTGACCGAGTGGCTGGCATTCCGGAACCCCGACTTCGACGAGATCCGGTCCCGACTGAGGGAGCCCATCGTGGATGGACGCAACCTCTACGACCCGGCGAGCATGCGGCACTGGGTTTCCGATACGTCGGGCTCGGTCGGGGTGAACGCACGTGACGTTTGCCGGCCGAGTTCTCGTGACCGGAGGCGCCGGGTTCATCGGGTCTCATACCTCCAGCGCCCTGTTGAACCAGGGGTGGTCGGTGGTGGCGCTCGACAATTTCGACCCGTTCTACGATCGTGCGCTGAAGGAATCGGGAATCGCCACCCTCCGAGAGCAGCCCGGGTTTTCGCTGGTCGAAGGTGATGTTCGGGACGGTGAGCTTCTAGGCCGCTTGGCGTCCGACGTCGATGTCGTCATGCACCTGGCGGCCCGAGCCGGCGTCCGCCCGAGCATCGCGCAGCCCGGTGCCTACGTGTCGATCAATGTGGACGGCACTGTCTCAGTGCTCGACGCCTGTCGGAAAGCGGGCATCCGCCGCTTTGTGTTTGGCTCCTCTTCTTCGGTGTACGGCGATGATACCCTGGTGCCATTCCGAGAGGATGTCCCGCCGGCACCCGCTCTCTCCGTACGCCGTCACCAAACGGGAAGGCGAAGTTGCTGTGTGAGAGTACGCGGACCGGCGTGGGGATGCGCGATCGTGCGGCTCGTTCTTCCGTGTACGGACCACGGCAACGACCCGATCTTGGCGCTCCACCGTTTCGCCCGGCGGATGGCGCCAGGACGAGTCGATCCCCCGGTTCGGCGACGGCTCCGCCAGCGGGACTACACCCACGTGCGACGATATCGTGCGAGGCATGCTGGCCGCCCTGAACTGGACCAATAAGCGTGGACCCAGCCTGTGAGGTCTTCAACCTCGGTACTGGCCCGCCGGTCCGGCTTAGATTCCCTGATTGCGTTGATGCGGGGCAGCCATGGGCCGGCACGCCGCGGATCGAGCTGGGGCCGGCGCATCCGGGCGACCTGCCCGGCACGTGGGCCGACACCAATAAGGCGCGGACCGTCCTCGGCTATGCGCCGCAGGTGGAGTTGGACGCCGGCATTGCGGCGTTCGTGACCTGGTTCGGGGAGACGTATGGACGTCAGTCCTCAACAGCTGCTTGAGCGTGCCAAGGAGCGCTTCGCGCTCAACGACTTCTTCGGTGCGATCCACCTGCTCGAGGAGTTGACCGACCGGGGACGCGCCTTCGCCGACGCCCACCACCTGCTCGGCCTCTGCTACCATCTGGCCGGCCAGTCCGATCGAGGCTTGGAGCTCCTGGAGGAGGCGCTGCGCATCAATCCCCGCTATGTCGAGGCGCTGGTGCACCGCGGCGTGATCCTCGGCGAGCTGGGCCGCGTCGAGGAGGCGGAGGCGGCGTTCGCCCAGGCGCGGCACATGACGGTGCACGGCCGGAACGGCATCGCGGCGCACCACGCGGGCAAGCTCGCCAACCACCACGCGATCCTGGGCGAGGCGTACGCCGAGGCGGGGAGCGTGGACGAGGCGATAGCCCAGTTCCGCACGGCCCTGACGCTTGGGCCTTCGTTCCAGGACCTGCGGCTGCGCCTGGGGAAGCTGCTGCTCGAGGCCGGTCGGAGCCTCGAGGCGCGCGAGGTCTTGGAGGAGGTCGTCCAGGCACGGCCGCGGTCCGTCGAAGGGAAGGCTGCCCTGGGACTCGCGTGCTACCTCTCGGGCGACGCCGGCTCGGCGCGGCGCGTGTGGACCGCGATGCGGGACGAGCATCCCGGCGACCCACGGGGCCAGGTCTACCTGTCGCTGCTGGACCGCGGCGAGGCGGACGAAGCGTGAACCGCCGCCGCTGGGCTGCGGCCGGCCTGCTCGTGGTGGCGTGCACCGGGCGGGCCGCGGACCACGAGAAGCTGGGCGACCGCGCCTACGTGGCGGACGCGTGGGGGGACGCCCTCACGGAGTATCGTCTGGCGGTGCTCCAGGCGCAGACGCCGAACGCTCGACTGCGCGCCAAGGCGGGAGCGGCAGCGCTTCACGTGGGAGACCTGCGCGCCGCCGCGGAGGAATATCTCGCGCTGGCTCGTGCGGATGGGGGACGTGCGGGCGAGGCGGCGGATGGCCTCGAGCGGGTCGCCCTTGCCGCGAGCCAGTCGGGGGATCGCCCGGCGCTCCGGGCGGCGCTCGCCGGCATCCGGGAGCTGGCGAGCGATCGCATGGCGGGCGGCCTCGGCGCGCAACTCGCCACCATGGCCGCCGATGCCGGGCACCCCGCCGACGCGGTCCCCGTCCTGCCGTACGCGGCCGCGGGGGCGTCGGACGCGCGCGCGCAGGATTCGTTGATGTACGCCTACGCCGATGCCCTGAGGCGGATCGGACGCTGTCAGCAGGCGGTGGCCGTGTTCGAGGGGGTGGCCCGCCGCCAGCGTGCCACCGCGCTCGTCGCCGCGGCGGCCGCGGGGGCCGCCACCTGCGCCCTGCGGCTCGGGCGCGGCGCGCTCGACGGCGACCGCTCGGACGAGGCCGAGCAGTGGTTTCGCCGCGCGGTCTCGCAGGCCGACGACACGCCAGCGGGACGCGCCGCGTACGTCGGGCTCGGCGACGTGATGTATGCCCGGGGCGATCTGACGGCGGCGGCGGAAGCGTATCAGCGCGCGTTGGCCGGTGCCGCGCCGGGTGACTCCATTGCGGATCTGGCGCGCCAGCGACTCAATCGCATCGGCAGCGCGGGAACCGCACTTCCATGAGGGTGTTCTAGACTCGTGCGATCCAGCGTGGTGGTGCTGCTCGTCGGCGCCGTGGGCTGCGGACACGGCTTCAAGCCGGAGGCGTACCCGACGCCGGTCGCGCTGTTCGATGCCGCGAAGGCGGCCTACGATCGTGGCAACTGCGGCGCCGCGACCATCGGGTTCACGCGCGTCATGTTCGAGTTCCCCGCCCGGGACCCGCACATCGCGGAAGCGCGCTCCATGTTGGGCGAGTGCCGGTTCAAAGAGGGTGACTACCTTCAGGCCTCGCAGGAATTCCGGCGGGTGGCCGACGACTTCCCCAATCACGAGCTGGCGCCGACCGCCCTGATGCGGGCAGGCGATGCGCTGGCCAAGCTGTGGAAGCGCCCGGCGCTGGACCCCACCTACGGCGAGCAGGCCCAGGCGGTGTACGGCGAAGCGCTCGCCCGGTATCCCAACGCGCCCGTCGCGGCCCAGATCCGCCAGAGGAGCCAGGTCCTGACGGACTGGTTTGCCGAAAAGGACCTGAAGAACGGCGACTTCTACTACCGCATCAAGGCGTACGACTCGGCAATGATCTACTACCGCTGGGTCGTGGCCACCTACCCGCAGTCGAAGCACGCGGCGCCCGCGCTGATGCGGCTCGTCCAGACCTATCGCAAGATCGGCTACGACGACGAAGTGACGGAAACCTGCGCGCACCTGCGGCAGTACTATCCCGACGCCGACGGGCTCGATCGCGTCTGCCCGGCGCCCGCCGCTCCCTGACCGGTGCGTATCGGCGTGTTCGGCGGCTCGTTCGATCCGGTGCACATGGGACACCTGATCGCGGCACAGGAGGCCGCCACCCGGCTGGGGTTGGATCAGGTCCGGTTGGTGCCGGCGGGCCGGCAGCCGTTCAAGCGGGACGCGCACGCCGCCCCGGCGGCGGACCGGCTGGCGATGCTGCGGCTGGCCGTCGAGGGCGATGCCCGCCTCGCGGTCGACGATCGGGAGATCCGGCGGCCGGGGCCGTCCTACACGGTCGACACGCTGCGCGAGCTGCGGGCCGCCCACCCGGACGCCGAGCTCTGCCTGCTGGTCGGTGCGGACGCGGCGGAAGACCTGCCCACTTGGCATGACGCGGCGGCGATCCCGTCGCTCGCGCGGGTGGTGGTGCTCACACGGCCCGGGGCGCGGGCGCCGACCCATCCGCTGATCGCCCAGACGCTGGAAGTGCCGGGGATCGACATTGCGGCGACGGACGTGCGCGCGCGCTGCCGCCGGGGCGAGAGCGTGCGCTACCTCGTCCCGGACGCGGTCGCCCGCTACATCGCCGAGCGGCGTTTGTACGCTGAAGGAGACTGATGGCCAAGACGCTGGTGACCTCGCTCAAGGCGCTGGTGCGGGGCGTGTTCGGGACGCGCTTCGACCGCGAGCTCAAGAAGATCCAGCCGCTGGTCGACGCGATCCACGAGCACGAACAGCGGCTGAAGCTGGTCTCGGACGAGCGGCTCCGCGCGCAGACGGAGAAGCTGCGCGGGGCCCTGCGCGAGCGGACGGGCGAGCTCGACGGCGAGCTCGCGGAGAAGCGGGCCGCCAAGCACGCCTGCGCCGATCCGGTCGAGCGGAGCCAGCTCGAGGCCGAGATTCACCGGATCGACGAGCAGCTCAAGCGGGTCACCGCGGACACGCTGCTCGAGCTGCTGCCGGAGGCGTTCGCTACGGTGCGGGAGACGTGCCGCCGGCTCGTCGGGACGAAAGTGGTGGTCACGGGTCACGAGCTCGAGTGGGACATGGTGCCCTACGACGTGCAGCTGATCGGCGGCATCGTGTTGCACCAGGGCAAGATCGCGGAGATGGCGACCGGCGAAGGCAAGACCCTGGTTGCGACCCTGCCGGTCTACCTCAACGCCCTGGCCGGGCGCGGTGTGCACATCGTCACGGTGAACAACTACCTGGCCCGCCGCGACTCGCAGTGGATGGGCCATCTGTACCGCTACCTCGGGCTCACGGTCGGCTGCATCGACGACACGGAGCCCTCGACGCCGGAGCGGCGCGCGGCCTACCAGTGCGACGTCACCTACGGCACGAACAACGAGTTCGGCTTCGACTACCTGCGGGACAACATGGTGTTCTCGCTGGACCAACGGGTCCAGCGGCCGCACAACTACGCCATCATCGACGAGGTGGACAGCATTCTCGTCGACGAGGCCCGCACGCCGCTGATCATCTCGGGTCCCGTTGGCAGCGAGGAAGACCAGAAGTACGCCCTGTTCAACAATCAGGTCTCGAGCCTCGTGCGACGGCAGACCGCGGTGGTGAACGAGCTGATCGCCCGGGGCGAGACGCTGCAGGAGGGCGCGCCGGACAGCTATGAGGCCGCCGTGCAGCTGTACAAGGGCCGGCTCGGCAGCCCCAAGAACAAGAAGCTCCTCAAGCTGGTGCAGGAGCCCGGGGTCCAGCAGCTCATCCAGAAGGTCGAGCTGGACTCGATCGCCGACCGGAAGCTCCCCGCCAAGGACCAGAAGCTGCGCGACATCGAAGAGGACCTGTACTACGTCCTCGACGAGCGCGGGCACTCCGTGCACCTGACGGACAAGGGCGTCGAGGCGATGAGCCCCAACGACCCGATGCTGTTCGTGATCCCGGACATCTCGGAGGCGATCGGCAAGCTCGAGAAGGACGACGCCCTGACCGTTGAGCAGAAGCTCGATCGGCGACGCGAGATCGAGGCGGAGTACGCCGCCAAGAGCGAGAAGCTCCACATTATCCACAAGCTGCTGCAGGCGCACGCGCTGTATGAGAAGGACGTGGAGTACGTCGTGCAGGAAGGACAGGTCTTCATCGTCGACGAGTTCACCGGCCGGATCCTGCCCGGCCGGCGCTGGTCCGACGGACTCCATCAGGCGGTGGAGGCCAAGGAAGGCGTGACCGTGCGGGGGGAAACGCAGACCCTCGCGACGATCACGATCCAGAACTACTTCCGGATGTACGACAAGCTCTCGGGTATGACCGGGACCGCGGAGACGGAGGAGACCGAGTTCTTCCAGATCTATGGCCTCGACGTCTCGGTGATTCCCACCAACCGGCCGGTGCGGCGCGTCGACTCGCACGACCGGATCTACCGCACCCGGCGGGAGAAGTACAACGCGATCATCGAGGAGATCGTGCGGCAGCACGAGCGCGGCCTGCCGGTGCTCGTCGGAACCGTGAACGTCGAGATCTCGGAGACGCTTTCCCGGATGCTCAAGCGCCGCGGCTTCAAGCACGAGGTGCTGAACGCCAAGTACCACCAGCGCGAGGCCGAGATCGTGGCGCAGGCGGGCCGGCCGGCGGCGATCACGATCGCGACCAACATGGCGGGCCGCGGCACCGACATCAAGCTCGGCCCCGGCGTCCGCCAGTGCCAGGTGTGCGGCATCAGGGCCAGGCTGGCGCCGTTCGGGCAGCGCATCGACCAGCCCGACCTGACCGACGCCGAAATCGCCAAGCGCGGGTGCCAGGTGGACCCCCCGTGCGGGCTCGTGATCATCGGGACCGAGCGGCACGAAGCGCGCCGGATCGACCGCCAGCTGCGGGGCCGCTCCGGGCGTCAAGGCGATCCGGGCGCGACCGTGTTCTTCCTCTCGCTGGAAGACGACCTGATGCGGTTGTTCATCTCGGACCGGGTGGCCCGGTGGATGGACAAGTCAGGGGTCGAGGAAGGCGAGGTGATCACCCACCCGCTGGTCACGCGGGCGATCGAGAACGCGCAGAAGAAGGTCGAGCTGAGGAACTTCCAGGCGCGGAAGCGGCTGCTGGAGTACGACGACGTCATGAACCAGCAGCGCGAGGTCGTCTATTCGCTCCGCCTGTTCGCGCTGGAGGGTGGGGAGGAGCTCAAGGCCGAAGCGCTCAAGATGCTGGAGCAGGCGGCCACGCGGTTCGCCGGGGAGGTGGGGGCCGCGCAGCCGGAGGTCTGGGACCGCAAGCGGATTGCCACGGAGCTGCTGGTCCGCTACCTCGTGTCGGCCCGCGACATCGAAGACCCGGACAAGGTGCCCGACCAGAGGGCGCTCGTCGCAACCGTGAAGCGGGCGGTACTCGAGCACTACGAGGGGCGCATGGCGGGCTGGCAGGAACTGGGCCGGCGCCACGGCGTGGCCGATCTCGCCGATCGGCTGCTCGCGCACGTGCTGCTCCAGGTGCTCGACGAGAAATGGAAGGACCACCTGTACGACCTCGACCAGCTGCGCAACGCCATCCAGTACCGCGCGTGGGGCCAGAAGGACCCGCTGATCGAGTACAAGCAGGAAGCGTTCGAGATGTTCGTGGACCTGATGCACGACATCCGCGCCTCGTTCATGGATCGGCTGTTCAAGTTCCAGGTGCAGTTCTCGGGAGGGGCGCCCGCGCGGCCGGCCCCGCGCCCCGCACCGCAGGGCGTGGCGCAGGGCCCCGCGTCGGACGAGGATCTCATGGTCGGGACCGCCCCGGCGGCACCGAGCGCCGCGGCCGTGGCCGGCAAGCCGCCGGCCGGGGACGCGGCGGGCTCGCCGTCGCCGCTCCGCCCGATGCAGCGATCGGTGCCCAAGGTCGGGCGCAACGATCCCTGCCCGTGCGGCAGCGGCAAGAAGTACAAGAAGTGCCATGGGGCGGGGGCGGGGGGATAGCCCAGACCGCGAACCTCGAGTTACGCCCCGCGGCCCGCACGACGTCCCGCGTTGTTTTGCCTATGTCCAGACCAATCGCCCCCAGCATCCTCCCGGCGTGGCCCCGCACCGCCTCTCGGACAGCCTGCCGGCGGACCGCCCGCGCGAGCGCCTGCGCTCGCTCGGGCCGGGCGCGTTGACGGCCGTTGAGCTCCTCGCCATTCTCCTAGGGACCGGCACTCCTGAGCGGGATGCGGTGGCGCTTGCCGCGGAGGTGCTGGCCTCGGCGGGCGGGTCGCTGCGGGCGCTGGCGCGACGGCCGGCCGGAGTGGTGGCGGGGGTGAGCGGCGTGGGGGCGGCGAAGGCGGCCCGGGTCGCGGCGGCCCTGGAGCTGGCACGCCGGGTGGCCGCGGAGCAGGGGGCGGACGAGCGCGCGATCCGCTGCCCGGCGGACGTGCACCGCCTGTGTGGGCCGGCGCTGCGGGACCTTGCCGTCGAGGAGTTCCGGCTCCTGGCGCTCGACACGCAGCATCGCGTCGTGCGGGAGCTGCTCATCACCCGTGGCATCCTGGACAGCTCGCTCGTCCATCCCCGGGAGGTGTTCCGCGCGGCCATCGCCGAAGCGGCCGCGGGCATCGTGGTGCTGCACAATCACCCGAGCGGGAACCCGGCGCCCTCGGCGGACGACCGGGCCGTGACCCGGCAACTGGTGGAGGCGGGAAGGCTCTTGGACATCCCGGTGTACGACCACGTGATCGTCGGTGGCGATCGCTACTTCAGCTTTGCCGAAGCGGGCCTGCTGTGACGTCGGTCGCGATGGGGTGGGAGGGCGCCTTTGCCGAGGCGCTGCGCGAACGCCGGGACCGGCTGGACGTCGAGGCCATCCGGCACGCGTTCGAGTTCAGCGCGCACGCGCACCGTGGGCAGAAGCGGCTCTCGGGCGAGGATTTCGTCTCCCACGTCGTGGCGGTCGCGCGGATCCTGGTCGAGCTGCAGATGGACACCACCACGATCGTTGCGGCGCTGCTGCACGACGTCGTGGAAGACGCCGACGTGACGGTCGGCGAGATCCGCGAGGTGTTCGGCGACGAGGTCGGCGAGATCGTGGGCGGTCTCACGAAGCTCTCCAGCCTCACGTTCCGCTCGAGCACCGAAGAGCAGGTCGAGAATTACCGCAAGCTGCTGCTGTCGATCGCGCGGGACGCCCGCGTGATCATCGTCAAGCTCGCCGACCGGCTCCACAACATGCGCACCCTGGAGCACCAGCCGGGCGACGCGCAGCACCGCATCGCGCTGGAGACGCGGGAAATCTACGCGGCCCTGGCGCACCGCTTCGGGATGGCCAGCCTCCGGGCGGAGCTGGAAGACCTGGCGTTCAAGTTTCTCGAGCCGGACGACTACACGCAGCTGTCCACCAGCCTGCGGGCCAGCCAGGCCGATCGCGAGGCGATGATCGAGCGGCTGCGGGTGCCGCTGGAGGAGGAGTTTCGCCGCGCCGGCCTGACCAGCTTCGAGGTAAGCGGGCGGCCGAAGCACCTGTGGTCGATCTTCAAGAAGCTGAAGCGCCAGGATGCGACGCTGGACGAGATCTACGACCTGATGGCGATCCGGGTGCTGGTCGAGACCGTCCGGGACTGCTACCACGCGCTGGGCATCATCCACCATCAGTGGACCCCGCTGCAGGAGCGGATCAAGGACTACATCGCCTCGCCGAAATCGAACGGCTACCAGTCGCTGCACACCACGATCTTCGGCCCGGGCGGCCAGCTCTACGAGATCCAGATCCGCACCCGCGAGATGCACCGCACGGCGGAGTACGGCATCGCGGCGCACTGGGTGTACAAGGAGGGGCGCCGCGCCGACGAGCTGGACCGGCACTTCGCCTGGTTCCGCCAATTGCTCGAGTTGCAGCAGGACGCGCACTCGCCGGAGGAGTTCCTCGAGTTCCTCAAGATCGACCTCTACCAGGACGAGATCTTCGTCTTCACACCCAAGGGCGACGTCAAGCGCCTCCCGGCCGGCGCGACCCCGATCGACTTCGCGTTCGCGGTGCACACCGAGGTCGGCACCCGCTGCCAGGGCGCCAAGGTGAACGGGCGGATCGCGCCGCTCCACCGGCCGCTCAAGAACGGGGACACGGTCCACATCCTCACCGGGGCCGCCGCCCGGCCGAGTCGCGACTGGCTGAACCACGTGCGCACCGGCCGCGCGCGCCACAAGATCCGCCAGTGGATCAATCGCGAAGAGGCGGAGACGAGTGCCGCCCTGGGGCGGGAGATCCTGGAGCGCGAGCTCAAGCGCCGGCACCTGCAAATGCCGGGCGATGACGGACTGAGCGTCGCCGCCGACGCGCTGTCGGTCGGGTCGCCCGACGGGCTGTTCCAGGCGTTGGGCCGGGGCGACGTGCCCACCGGCCAGGTGATCCGGGCGCTGTTCCCGGAGCAGACGGCCGAGGATCTCCAGCCCCCCAAGCCGTCGGCGATCGGTCGGGTGTTCGACCGGTTCCGCCTGCGCCGCGGCGTGCGGGTCCAGGGGCTCGGCGGCCTGCTGGTGCGCTACGCGCAGTGCTGCCAGCCGGTGCCGGGCGACCCGGTGGTGGGCTACGTGACCCAGGGGCGCGGCATCTCGATCCACCGCGCCGACTGTCCCAACCTGCTGACCATGCCGCCCGATCCCGAGCGTCGGGTGGAGATCGACTGGCAGTCGGTCGAGGGCGAGCTGTTCGTCGTCGCGCTCGGCGTGGTGGGCGACGACCGCCGCGGCCTGTTCGCCGACCTGATGGAGGCCGTGTCGGGCACCGGGACGAACATCAAGAGCGCCGAGCTGTCGAGCAAGGACGGCGCGATGTTCGGCTCCGTCGTGGTCGAGGTCGAGCACAGCGACCATTTGTCCAAAGTGATGCGCGCCATGCGGCGGGTGAAGGGCGTCCACGCCGTGGAGCGCCGCGACGCGGTGACCCGGGAGACCGCCGACTGAGCGACGCCGCATGACCGCCTTCGAGCTCGAGCTGCCGTTCCAGCCGGCCGGCGACCAGCCCGCGGCCATCGCGGCGCTCACGGCGGGCTTCCGTGAGGGCCACCGCTACCAGACTCTGCTGGGCGTCACCGGGTCGGGCAAGACCGTGACCATGGCGCACGTCGTGGCGGCGCTCGGGCGTCCGACCCTGGTGCTGTCGCACAACAAGACCCTGGCCGCCCAGCTCTATGGCGAGCTCAAGTCGTTCTTCCCGCGCAACGCCGTCGAGTACTTCATCTCGTACTACGACTACTACCAGCCGGAAGCCTACGTGCCCGCCACGGACACCTACATCGCGAAGGACGCCTCGATCAACGAGGACATCGAGATGCTGCGGCTGCGGGCGACCTCGAGCCTGATGGAGCGCGAGGACGTCGTCATCGTGGCGACGGTCAGCGCGATCTACGGGCTCGGCGACCCGGCGGACTACCGCGCGCTGATGGTCACGCTCGCGGTGGGCGAGCGACGCTCCCGCGACGCGGTGCTGGCCGATCTGGTGGCGGTGCAGTACGACCGCAACGACGTCGTGCTGGAGCGGGGGACGTTTCGCGTGCGGGGCGACACGGTGGAGGTCTACCCGGCGTACGACGAGCAGGCCGTGCGGGTCGAGTTCTGGGGCGACGAGATCGAGCGCGTCTCGAAGATCCACCCGCTCACGGGCAACGTGATCACGCCGCTCGAGCGCTGCGCCATCTATCCCGCGACCCACTATGTGGTGCAGCGGCCGCGGCTCGAGCGGGCCGTCGGCCTGATCCGGGCGGAGCTGGCGGAGCGGCTTGCCGCGCTCCGGTCCGAGAGCAAGCTGCTGGAGGCCCAGCGCCTCGAGTCGCGCACCCAGTTCGACCTCGACATGCTGCGCGAGATGGGCACGTGTGCCGGGGTCGAGAACTACAGCCGGCATCTCTCCGGCCGGCAGGTGGGCGAGCGGCCGGCGTGCCTGCTGGACTACTTCCCCGCCGATTATCTCACGATCGTCGACGAATCCCATGCCACGCTGCCCCAGCTCGGCGGCATGTACGAGGGCGACCGGTCGCGCAAGCTGACGCTCGTGGAGCACGGCTTCCGGCTCCCCTCGGCGCTGGACAACCGGCCGCTCAACTTCGACGAGTTCCTGGGGCTCACCCCGCGCATGCTCTTCGTGTCGGCGACGCCGGGCGCCTACGAGGTCGAGCGCTCGCGCGGACGGGTGGTCGAGCAGATCATTCGCCCGACGGGGCTGGTGGACCCCGCGGTCGAGGTCCGCCCGGTCAGGGGCCAGGTGGACGACCTGCTGGGGGAGATCCGGAGCTGCGAGGCGGCCGGGGAGCGCGTGCTCGTCACGACGCTCACCAAGCGCATGGCCGAAGATCTGACCGACTACCTGCAGCAGACCGGCGTGCGCGTGCGCTACATGCACTCCGACATCGACGCCATCGAGCGCATGGAGATCGTGCGCGGGCTGCGGCTCGGCGAGTTCGACGTGCTGGTCGGGATCAACCTGCTGCGTGAGGGCCTCGACCTGCCCGAAGTCGCGCTGGTCGCGATCCTCGACGCGGATCAGGAGGGGTTCCTGCGGTCGGATCGGTCCCTGATCCAGACCGTGGGACGGGCGGCCCGGAACGAGCGCGGCCGGGCGATCCTGTACGCCGATCGCGTGACCGGCTCGATGGAGCGCGCGCTGGCGGAGATGGCGCGGCGCCGCGAGACGCAGGAGCGCCACAATCGCGCGCACCACATTCGGCCGACCTCGATCCACAAGTCGGTCGATCAGGTCCGCTTCGTGACGCGCGTCGCCGACGCGCGGACGGAGCGCCCGGTTCCCGCCACCGAGCGGTTGGGTGCCGAGCCGCTCGACCGCGAGCAGCTGCTCGTGGTGCTCGAGCGGCAGATGCGCGAAGCGGCGGCGGAGCTCGATTTCGAGTTGGCGGCGCAGCTCCGGGACCAGATCTTCGAGCTCAAGGCGGCGGGCGATCCGGTGCGGCGGTCCCCGGTGGGGGTGGGGACCCGATCGGGACCTCCGGCGGGGCGGCGGCGGCGTGGCTGAGCGATCCGTGTCGCTCGACGACCTCGCCGCGGAGGCGGCGGCCGTGTGGCGAATGGCGCCGCGGCACGGCGTCGTGTGGCTCTGCGGCGAGCTCGGGGCCGGCAAGACGACGTTCGTGCAGGCGGTGACCCGGGCGGCGGGCGCTGCGCCCGCCCGGAGTCCGACCTATGCGCTGGTGCACGAGTATCCGTCCCCCGAGGGGATCATCGTTCACGTGGACTGCTATCGACTCACGCATCCGGACGAAGCGCTCGATCTCGACTTTCGGGATCTCGAGCGGCGCGCCCGCCTGCTGCTCATCGAGTGGCCGGAACGGGCGGGGACGCACGCCCCGCCGCCGGATGTGCGCATTACGCTGGCGCACGCCCGGGCGCCCGACCGGCGGCTGTTGGAGCGCTCGCCGTGACACTCACGCTCGCGATCGACACGGCGACCGAGATCGCGTCGCTGGCGATCGGCGTGGATGGCGTGGCCCTCGCGGAGATCACGCTGTCGGGCCGGCGGCACGCGGCGGCCCTGCTCCCGGGGATGGAGCAGCTCGTTGGCCTTGCGGGGGCGTCGCTCGGCGACGTGGATCGGGTGCTCATCGCCGACGGCCCGGGCAGCTTCACGGGGCTCCGGATCGGCGTGGCGACGGTCCAGGGACTGGTGCGGGCGCGTCCGGCGATCAGGGTCGGCACGGCGCCCTCGCTGCTCGCCGCGGCGTGGCAGGCGGCGCGATTCCACACCGGCCCGGTGGCCGCCCTGTACGACGCCCTGCGCGGCGAGGTGTACGGCGCGGTCTATCGGTTTGGCGACGGCGCGGTGGATTGCCTCGCGCCGCCGCGCCGCCTCACGGTGGACGCCCTGGCCGTCGCCTGCGCGGTGCGGCCGGTCGTGGCGGTTGGTGACGGCGCGGTGGTGCACGCCGAGGCGGTGCGCCGCTGGACCGGACGCGAGCCGGTCGGACCCCCGGCGGGAGCGCCGGCGGCCGCGGCGCTGCTCGCCGTGGACGGCGCGCGTGGGGGCACCCGCGAAATCGCGGACATCATGTGCTTCGAGCCGGACTATGGCCGGCCGGCCGAAGCGCAGGTGCGGTGGGAGCAGGCGCATGGCGTCCGGCTGCCGGATTCGCGCGGCGACTTCCGCTGATCTCCCGGCCGTCGCCGAGATCGAGCGCGCGAGCTTCCCGGATCCCTGGTCGCGCGCGGCGTTTCGCGCGCGGCTGGACGACGTGTTCCTGGTGGCGGAAGGCGCGCCAGGCGTCACCGGGTACGCCGTGGCGTGGTGTCTCGGTCCCGAGGCGGAGATCCTCAACGTCGCGGTCGCGCCATCCGGGCGCCGGCAGGGGACCGGACGGACGCTGCTCCAGGCGCTGCTTGCGGCAATCGTCCGGACCGGCGCGCGGCGCGTGTTTCTCGAAGTGCGCGTGTCCAACGCCGCGGCATGCGCGCTGTACGGGGACGCGGGCTTTCGCGAGGTCGGCCGCCGGCCCGGGTACTACGATCACCCGCGCGAGGACGCGCTGATCCTCGCCCGCGACGTCAGCCCCACGGCATCGTACGCGTAGTTCCGGCGGGGTGGTGCGCGACTTTGGTTGACGCTACGGCCGGGCGCCCGGTACCTTCCCCTCGTCCGGTGCCCATCTCGTGTTCTCGCGGAGGTCGTCGTGAGTCGGAGCCTGAACAAATGCATCCTGATCGGGAATCTCGGCGCGGATCCCGACGTGCGCAGCACGGCCAACGGCCAGCGGGTCGCCACGCTGTCGGTCGCCACCAGCCGCCAGTGGACCACCGGGGCGGGGGAGCGCCAGGAGAAGACGGAGTGGCATCGCGTGGTGCTGTGGAACACCAAGTTCTCGCAGCTCGCCGACCTTGCCGAGAAGTACCTGAAAAAGGGCGACAAGGTCTACGTCGAGGGGCGGATCGAGTATCGGACCTGGGAAGACCGCGACGGGAAGACGCGGTACTCGACCGAAATCAACGCGCGCGAGATGATCATGCTGTCGCCGCGCGGCTCCGCGGCGGAAGCAGGAGGAACGCCCGCGCGCGCCAAGCCAGCGCCGGCGGGTGCGGCGGAGGGCAAGGCGGAGTCGTTCGACGACTTCCCAGAAGCGCTCGATGGGGAAGAGGACGACTTGCCCTTCTAGCGGGGCGGGTCGTGGGACGTGAGCGCTCGGCGGGTTCCATCGGGACCCGCCGGGCGCGTTTTCGGGGGTCCGCGGGTGTGGCACCCGTCACACCGGCGTGGTGGCTGGACCGGTAGTTTCGTGGCTGAGCCGGACGCCCTGCGGCGATACATGATAGTAGGGCAGCTATGGCGTTGCCAGCACGTGACTTATATATTGATGGCCGATCGGGATGCGCCAGTTCCGTCACGACCACCACGGAGGCTCCGGCTTCTGGGGTGGGAGAGGGGTAACCGTATGAGGAGCAGAAACTTCGTTACGGTGTTGCTGGGGGCGACAATGGCCGCGGGGGTCACCGCCACGGCGCGGGCCCAGCAAGTCACGCCGCCGCCGGCGCGGCATGTGGTTCAGTCGGGGGAGACGTTGTGGGGGCTCGCGCAACTCTACTTTGGCGACCCGTTTCTCTGGCCGGAGATCTACCGGCTCAACACGGCGGTGGTCGAGGACCCGCACTGGATCTTCCCGGGTGAGGAGCTGGTGCTCGCTCCGGTGGATCACACGGCGGTGGCGGTTCCCGAGCCCGTCGCACAGCCGACTCCTCCCGTTGCGCAGCCGCCGGTGACCGAGCCGCCAGCTGGGCAGCTGCCTGTGGCACCGCCGCCCGCACAGGTGGAGGCGCCGGCCGCGGTGCAGGGGCCGCCGCCCCCCCCGATGACGATGACCCCGACGGTGTTCGCGAGCACGCCGCGCAGTACGATCTCCGGCCCGATCTCCCGGGCGGCCGACACGTATCGCGCCGTGCGGTCCGGCGAGTTCTACGCGGCGGGGTTCCTCACCGAGAACGAGAAGCTCCCCTGGGCCGAGGTGCTGGGCAACGCCGATGTCGCGGCACCCCGTGGCGTGACCGGGACCACGGCCGTGATCTATCAGCGGGTGCGCATCAGGCCGCCGAGCGGCGCGACGTACCAGGTGGGCGACAGCCTGCTGACCGCGCTGCTCACGCGCGGGGTGTCCGGCCACGGCAAGATCGTCTACCCCACCGGCATCGTGCTGGTGACGAGCGTCGAGGGGCGCGATGTCGAGGGCGACATCGTGATGCAGTTCGACCGGGTCGGCACCGGGCAGGTGGCGCTGCCGCTCGAGCCGTTCAAGGACCCGGGGGTCGTGCGGCCCGCTCCAGTCGCCGACGGCGTGCAGGGCAACATCATCGCGCTGCGCGACATCCACCAGGTGCCGAAGCAGTTCGACGTGGTGTTCATCGATCTGGGCCGCAACGCCGGCATCGCGCCGGGAGACGTGTTCGAGGTGCTCCCGCGCAAGGGCGCCGTCCCGCAGGGCGATGAGCCGCAGACGCTCGCCGACGTGCGTGTCGTGCACGTGCGGGACCGCTCGGCGACGGCCTTGGTGAGCGAGATCTACACGCTGGGGATTCGGACCGCCGGCCAGGAAGCGGTCGGCGTGCCGGTGCGGCTGATCCGCAAGATGCCGTCTTGACGAGGCCGCTGACGGCCTCGACGCGGCGGGGCTCAGCCGGACCAACGACGATGGGATCCGGCACGGGCCCCGCCGCTTCGTTTGCGGCGGCAGGGAACGCGGACTGAGACGCGAGGATCGGGCATGAAGGGACGGGTGCTGGTGACGGGTGGGGCGGGGTTCATCGGGTCACACGTGGCGGAGCAGTACCTCGAGCACGGGTACGCCGTAACGATCGTGGACAACCTCTCGACCGGCCGGCGGGAAAACGTCCCTGCGGGGGCCGAGTTCGTCCACGAGGACGTGCGCGGGCCTGCCGCGCGCGCCCTCCTCGCCGCGGGTGGCTTTGCGGTGTTGAACCACCAGGCGGCGCAGGCGGACGTGCGGGTCTCGGTGCGCGACCCGCGGCTCGATGCCGACATCAATCTGCTCGGGCTGCTCAATCTCCTGGAAGGTGCGCGCGAGGGGGGCGTGAAGCGGGTGGTGTTCGCGTCCTCCGGTGGGGTCGTCTACGGCGAAGGCGAAGCCCTGCCCTATGCCGAGACGGTGCCCAAGCTGCCCGTCTCGCCGTATGGGGTCAGCAAGCTCGCGTCCGAGTACTATCTCGCGCAGTACGCCATCCTCCACGGCATGGCGGTGCGGTGTCTGCGGTACGCCAACGTGTACGGGCCGCGCCAGAATCCGCACGGCGAAGCCGGCGTCGTGGCGATCTTCGGCAGCCGGCTGCGGCACCGCCGCCCCATCACGGTGTACGGAGACGGAGAGCAGACGCGCGACTACGTGTTCGTGCGCGACGTCGCGCGGGCGAGCGTGCTGGCGAGTGAGGCACCGGTGGGACCGCCCGGATCGTTGGACGATGCCGCCGTCAACATCGGGACCACGGTCGAGACCAGCGTCAACGATCTCGCCCGGACGATGATGCGGGCGGTGGGCATCGAGGTGCCCATCGCACACGAGCCGGCACGGGCCGGCGAGCTGAGGCGCAGCGCCGTGGCAATCGCAAAGGCCGCGACGGCCATCGGGTGGCGACCGGAGGTGGCGCTCGGGGCTGGGTTGCGGCGCACCTACGAGTGGATCAGCGGGTTGGAGGCGGCATGATGCAGGTGGGAGGCGCGCTCCCGACCAGCACGTGGGACCTGGTCGCGGCCTCGACGCCGATTACCAAAGTCATTCTGGCGGTGCTGGCGTTCTTCTCGCTCTTCAGCTGGTTCCTGATCTTCATGAAGCTCCGGCAATTCCGGCGGGTCCGCCGCCAGGGCGACCGGTTCTTCAGCGCGCTGGAGCGGACGACCCGGCTCGAGGACGCGTACCACGCGGTAATGAAGCTGCCGCCGTCACCGTACGGACGGATCCTGCGGGAGGGCGTGAACTTCTTTGCCGAGCTCCGCCCCGGCGCCCTGCAGGCGACGGTGGACGCGGCCCACGCGACGCTCACCATGACGCAGCTCGAAGCGCTGCGGCTGGTGCTCGCGAAGGAGATCGGCGCTGAGCGGGACATCATGGCCCGGTTCCTCCCCTGGCTCGCGACGATCGGGTCGGCGAGCCCGCTCATGGGCCTGTTGGGGACCGTCGTCGGCGTGATGCACGCCTTCATCGGCATCGCGACCGGAGGGTCGGGCAACATCTCGGCGGTGGCGCCGGGGGTCGCGGAGGCGCTGGTCACGACGGTCGCCGGGCTGGTGGTGGCGATTCCCGCCGTCATGGCCTACAACCTCCTCGTCAGCCGGCTCGGCCTGTTCGCCGGCGAGATGGAGGGCTTCGCGCACGAGATCGTCGCGACGCTGGCACGCGAGGGGAGGCTCTAGGTCATGAACGGAGCCGGGCTGCGCGGCCGGGGCGAGCCGCCACTGATGGCCGATATCAACGTGACGTCCCTGGTGGACCTCGCCTTCACGCTGCTGATCATCTTCATGATCACCGCCCCGATCATGCAAGGCGGGGTGGACGTGCAGCTGCCCCGGGCGGAGGCCCGGCCGCTGCAGCCCAAGGAAGGCCTGATCGTCTCGGTGGACCGTCAGGGGCGGATCTTCGTGGACGAGAGCCCGCTCACGCTCGAGGAGTTCCGCGCCGCCTTCCCGGCCATGGTCCGGGCGCGCAAGCCCTCGGGCATCTACCTGCGCGGGGACGCGCGGGTCGACTACGGCCAGGTGGTGCGTGTGCTGGCCGTGATGCGCGCGGCGGGCGTCGGGGACGTGGGGCTGGTGGCCGAGTCGGAGGAGCTGGGACGGTGAAGCAGGCGGGCCGCGTGCGGCGGCAGCTCAAGACCGCGTCCGGCGGGTGGAGGGTCGCGTTTGCCGGGACGCTGGTGCTGCACGGCGCCGTGCTGGCGGTCCTGGCCGGCGCGCCCGAGTACGGACGCCAGCTTGCGCCACCGATCTACCGCGTGTCGCTCGTGGCCGCCCCCCGGCCCGAGCCCCAGGCGCGGCGCGCCCCGGCGGTAGTGGAGCGTCCCGCGGAACGGCCGGCCCCGGCCCCGGCGCCCGCCCCGCGCCGGACGACGGTCGCGCCGGCGGCGCCGCCGGCCGCGAAGCCGAACGTGCAGCGCGAGCCTGCGCCGCGCACCACGCCGGCCGCCGAGCCCCTGCCCGGTGTGACGCCGTCGACCGGGTCGGACCCGGCCACGGTGCAGATCGAGGGCCAGGAGTTTCCGTACCCCGAGTATATCAACAATCTCGTCGGCCAGGTCTTCCGGCGCTGGCAGCGCCCCGGCGGCCAGACGGCCCTGCAGGCGGAGGTGTTCTTCCTGATTCACCGGGACGGCTCGATCTCGAACCTGCGGTTCATCAGGCGCTCGGGGAACTTCGCGTTCGACGTCGAGGCGCAAGGGGCGATCGAGGCCGCCGGGTCCGCGGGGAGCTTCGGCAGCCTGCCGGAGGGGTTTGCCAATGACGTCCTGCCGGTGAGCTTCTTCTTCGACCCCTCGAAGATCCGATGACCGCGCGCCGACTGGCGTGGCTGCTGCCGCTCGCCCTGGGGGCACGCGTCGCCGTGGCCCAGGACACCATGCCGCCGCCCACGGAGGGCGTGCGGGTGGGGATCACGTACCGGCCGGGCGTCCGCCCTGGCTTGCTGGTGCTCGGCGCCCCGCCGGAGCCGGTGCTCGACTCGGTCCGGGCGATCCTGGCGCGCGATCTCGATTTCAGCGACCAGTTCGACGTCATCACCCTGCCGAGTGACGACAGCCTGGTCGTCGGCATCCAGCGCGCACGCGGCGCGACGCCGGATTTCGTGAACTACCGGCTGTACGGGGCGCTCGGGGCCGACTTCGCGGTGCGCGTGCGGCTCACGGACGCGGGCCCGTTGCAGGTCACCGTGTACGACGTGCGCGGGGCCGCCGTGCGGCGCGACCTCACCGTCGCGCTGCCGGCCGCGACGGATCCGGGCTTCCGCCTGGCAGTCCATCGCGTGAGCGACGATGTGGTGCAGGCGGCCACGGGGGCGCGGGGCACCGCGGCGACGCGCCTCGCGTTCCTGCAGGGCGGCCGGGTCTATCGGATCGACTCCGACGGGGCCGATCTCCACCCGCTGTCACCGCCTTCCACCCGGGTGTTCTCCCCCGCGTGGGCGCCCGACGGCCGGCGCGTCGCCTACACCGAGTTTCGGTCCGACGGGGGCGGTGGCATCTACCTGCAGGACGTCGCCTCGGGGGGGCGGCGGATGGTGCCGCCGACGAGCCGGGGACTCAACTACACGCCGGCGTTTTCCCCTAACGGGCGGACCCTGGTGTTCACCCGCTCGGGAGAGGACGGCACCGACATCTTCTCCTACGACATCGCCGGCGACTGCTGTCTGCAGCGGCTGACGGTGGGGCGCTTTGCGGACAACCTCAGCCCGACGATGAGCCCGGACGGCGGTCGGATCGCGTTCGTCTCGACCCGCGCCGGCCTGCCGCAGATCTACGTGATGGCGTCGGACGGCACCGCGCAGGAGCTGTTCGCCCCATTCGACTACGGGGTCACCGGGAGCTCCAACGCGCCGGAATGGTCGCCGGACGGGGCGTCGATCGCGTTCCATCGTGACGTGGGCGGGTCGCTGCAGATCTTCGTGATGGACGTGGCGAGCCGGACGGTGCGACAGCTCACGAGTGCGGGACGCAACGAGGACCCCACCTGGGCGCCCGACGGCCGGCACCTCGCGTTCGTGTCCAGCCGAACGGGCTCGCGGCAACTGTGGGTGATCGACCTCGAGACCGGCCGGATTCGGCAGCTGACGCGCGGCGCCGAGACGCGATTGCCTGCGTGGTCGCCGCGAATTGATTAAATTGGTGCCACTATCCAAGCTCCTGACGTGCGGTACGGAATCTGAACTCTCAACACGCTGAGGTATGCACATGAGACTGTCCATCCCGCTGACGCTGAGCCTCGGTGTTCTCGTGGTCGCTGCGGCGGTCGCCTGCGGCGGCAAGCCCGCGCCGCCGCCGGCGCCGGCAGTGGATTCAACGGCGATTCGTGACTCGATTGCGCGGGCGGAAGCCGCGGCCCGGGCGCGCGAGGACAGCATTCGCCGCGCGCAGGCCGAGGCCGAGCGGCTCGCCACGGAGCGCCGTCGCGCCGACTCCCTGGCGGCCCTCGCCCGTGAGACCGCGCGGGTCGCCGGCATGCTCGGCGAGATGATCCACTTCGACTTCGACAAGTCGAACATCCGCCCCGGCGATGCCGCGATGCTCGACACCAAGATCGCGATTCTCCAGGCGAACCCGATGCTGCGGATCACGATCACGGGCAACTGTGACGAGCGGGGCTCGGACGAGTACAACCTGGCCCTGGGCAACCGCCGCGCGCTGGCCGCGAAGGAGTACATGGTGAACCGCGGCATTGCGGCGGACCGGATCATGACCGCCTCGCTGGGCGAAGAGCAGCCACTCGATCCTGGACACACCGAGGACGCGTGGGCCAAGAACCGGCGTGATGAGGTTGCCATCACCGCGGGGGGCGATCAGCTGACGGCCCCCGCCGGGATGTGAGGAGGTCGTACAGCGTCGTTGCCGCGGCGTGCGTCGCCCTGAGCGGTTGTGCGCTCAAGGGCGACGTCCGCCGCGTGGAACGCGAGCTTCAGGAGATGCGTGCCGAGACAGCCCGCGCGGACTCCGCGCGGGCTGTCGAGTTGGAACGTGTGATCGCCCTGCTGGGCGCGGTCCAGGACTCCCTGACGGCGCAGCAGCGCTGGCTCACGGTGATGCGCGGCGACATGCGCTCCGATCTCACCGAGATCCAGCGCCAGCTGGTCCAGGTGCAGGAGCTCGCGGGCCAGAGCCAGCAGCGCCTCTCGGAGCTGCGCACCCAGATCGAGCGCCGCGGGCAGCAGCAAGCGGTACCGGCGGCGGGCGGAGCGGGGGGAGACACGACGGCGGAGGCGCTGCCGAGCGCCGATCAGCTGCTCGAGCTCGGCGTGCAGCAGCTGCGTCGTGGCAGCCCACAGGCGGCCCGCGCGGCGCTCCAGCAGTTACTGCAGGCCTACCCCAGCCACGGACGGGTCCCGGACGCCCTGTACTTCCTGGGCGAGAGCTGGGCCGGGAGCAACACGGATTCCGCGGCCGCGGCCTACGAGGCGGTCATCCGGGGTTACCCCAGGTCGATCCGCGCGCCCACCGCCCTCTACAAGCTCGGCCTCATGGCGGAGCGGCGCGGGGACCGGGCGGCCGCGAAGGGGTACTACGAGCGGGTGCTGGCCGAATATCCGCGCTCGGATGAGGCGGTTCTGGCCCGCGAGAAGCTGAAGGCGACTCCCTAGGCGCCGCTCAGGCGGCGTACTTCCCCGAATGGACGAAGCGCGCACGCGGGGCGAAATGCCCTTCCTGGATCACCTGGAAGAGCTGCGGTGGCGCATCCTCTGGAGCCTCACCGCGGTCATCGCCGGTACGCTCATCGGCTTCCTGGTGGTACAGCATTTCGATGTCCTGTCGCTGCTCAAGCGCCCGATCGCGCCGTTTCTGCCGGACGGCAAGCTGTTCATCACCCGCCCCACCGATGCGTTCATCATCACGCTCAAGCTCGCGGCGCTCGTCGGCATCGTGCTGGCGGCGCCGATCGTCATCTGGCAGGTGTGGGCGTTCTTCTCTCCGGCCTTGTACCAGCGCGAGAAGCGGTTCGTCGTGCCGGCCCTGTTCGCCGGGCTGGTGCTGTTCGTGGTCGGGGTGTCGATCGCGTACGAATGGGTCCTGCCTGCGGCGCTGAGGATCCTGTTCAGCTTCCAGCGGGCCGATCTCGAGTCGATCATCACGGCCGACGAGTACTTCGGGTTTGCCGCCCAGCTCGTGCTCGCGTTTGGCGTGATGTTCGAGCTGCCGCTGGTGATCGTGCTGCTCGCGGCATTCGGGCTGGTGAACCCGAAGTTCTTCGCCCGCAACCGGCCCATCGCCCTGGTGATCGCGTCGATCGTCGCGGCGATCCTGACGCCGCCCGACGCCCTCTCGATGATGATGCTGCTGATCCCGCTGATCCTGCTCTACGAGGGTGGGGTCCTCATCGCGCGGATCGTCTGGAAGGCGCGGCAGCAGCCCAAGCTCGGGGGGGTGGCTGGTCTCCTGGTGCTGGTGGCGCTGGCGGCTCCCGGGGTCCTGCACGCGCAGCGGCCGCCCCGGCCGCCGCGCGCCGACTCGACGCGGGTCGTCGCCCAGGACAGCCTGCGCGCCCGCGCGGGACCGGGACAGGGCCTCGATACGGCGGCGGCCCGGCAACTGGGGCTTCCCACCGCGCCCACCCGCTCCTTCCCCGAGGCCGACTCCATCATCCGCGCCCTGCTCGCAGACACCGCGTACAAGATCGTCCGCTACGCCGCCGACAGCGTCACCCTGTTCGCCGATTCCCAGGCGGTGGCGCTGGTGGGGCAGGGCCTCGTCGAGCAGGAGGGCGCGACCCTCGAGGCCGACACCGTGCGGTTTCGCCAGGCCCGCTGCGAGCTGCTGGCGCGCGGCCGGCCGACGCTGTTTCAGAAGGGCACCGTGCTGGTGGGGCACCAGATGCGCTACGACACCTGCGAGCGCCGCGGTTTCGTGGACGAGGCGCTCACCAACTTCGTCCAGTCGGGTGTGGACTGGTTCCTTCGCGGCGGGCTCTCCATCGACTCCGCGTCCGTGCGTCTGTTCGCCCGCAGCAGCGATCTGACGAGCTGCGAGCTGCCGATCCCGCACTACCACTTCCGGGCCGGCTCGGTGAAGTGGGTGAACAACACGATTCTGATCGCCAGGCCCGTGGTGCTGTACGTGCGGGATGTCCCGGTGCTCTGGCTGCCGTTCATCTTCCAGGACATGCGTCCCGGCCGTCGCAGCGGCATGCTCGTGCCGCGCTTCGGGATCAACGACCTGGTGCGTCCCAATCAGGGGTACGCCCGCCACGTGACCAACGTCGGGTACTACTTCGCCCTCAGCGACTACCTCGACTTCCAGGCGTCGATGGACTGGTATGCCGGGACCTCCACCTCCTTGAACGGCCAGTTTCGCTACCGCTGGCTGGACCGGTTCCTCCAGGGGGGCATCGCCCTCACGCGTCTGTGGGAGCATGGCACCGACGCCGGACCGGGTGGCCGCTCGCTTGGGGTGCAGTGGCGCCACGACCAGAACTTCAACGTCCGCACCCGGCTCGCGGCGAGCGTGGACTACGTCACCAGCGCGCGGGTGGTGGAGCGCAACACGGTGGATCCCTACGTCGCGACCGCCAAGCTGAACAGCGCCATCAACTTCTCCAAGGTGTTCGGCTGGGGCACGCTGTCGCTCGGCGGATCGCTGCAGCAGGATCTCACCAACGGAGGGGTCACGCAGACGCTCCCCACGCTGACGCTGAGTCCGATGCCGATCGACCTCGCGAGCTTCGTCACGTGGTCACCGAGTCTCACGTTCACCAACTCCCGCGCGTCGCACCAGTTCTCCAGGACGATACCGATCCCGCCTCTTCCGGGTGACACGGTGATTCCGGTCGACTCGATCTTCTTCCAGAACCGCGCCACCGACCTGCAGCTGAGCACGCCGTTTCGCATCGGCGGGTGGAACTGGCAGAACAGCATCTCGGTGCACGACGAGATGCGCGAAGGGCGTGACAGCGTGCTGACCGTGGACCCCAACGACCCGAGCGACACCACGTACACGTTCTTCGGCCTGAGCTTTGCCACGTCGGTGGACTGGAGCACGGGTTTCGGTCTGCCCGCCCTGTTCCCGGCCACGTGGAAGCTCCAGCCGACGATCGGCATCCAGAACAGCACGAGTGGCGCGTTCATGCTGCGGAACCGCTACACGAACGGGTCGTTCGTCCGTCAGGGGAAGCGGCTCTCCTTCGGGGCCGGGATCTCGCCGAGCTTCTTCGGCTTCTTTCCCGGCGTGGGACCGATCAGCCGGATGCGCCACAAGATCTCGCCGGTCATCCGCTGGAGCTACGCGCCGGCGGCGAACGTGCCCGAAGAGTACGCGCGCGCCCTCGCGGGACCGGGCAGGACCCCGCAGCTGCGCAGCCCCGCGCAGCATCGGATCTCGTTCGGCCTGACGCAGAACCTCGAGGGCAAGCTGCGCCCGGCCCCGGGCGACACGACCACCGACCCCGCCAACGCCCGCAAGGTCAAGCTGCTCGGCATTCAGACGTCGGATCTCAGCTACGATTTCGAGCAGGCGAAGGAAGAGGGTCGCACCGGGTGGGTCACGTCGTCGATCAGCAACCAGTTCACCTCGGACCTGCTGCCCGGCTTCTCGCTGGGGATCACGCACGATCTGTGGGACGGACCGGTGGGCACCGACAGCGCCAAGTTCGCCCCGTTCCTCAGCCACGTCTCGGCGCGATTCACTGTGTCGCAGCGGACGTTCAGCAGCATCGTTGGGCTGATCACGGGGCACGGCCCGACCCCGTCGACCGACGAGGAGCGCCCTGAGCCGCTCGATACGGCCGTCACCCCGAGCCTGATCCCGACGTCCAGAGGAGACCGGTTCCAGGACTACGACCTGCGCCCCACGCGCGGGACCGGCAAGCGCCCGCTCTCGCTCTCGGTGACGTATGATAGCCAGCGCCAGCGCCCGACCGGCGCAGAGAGCCCGTCGGTCCCCAGCGCGTTCACGGACAACCAGACGCTCGGTCTGTCGTTCGCCTTCGACCCCACGAGGAACTGGTCCCTCTCCTGGAGCACGCAGTACAACCTCACCACGAAGCAGTTCGGCCAGCACGTCGTGCGGCTCGAGCGCGACCTGCACCGCTGGCGCGCGACGTTCCAGTTCCTCAAGTCGCCCAACGGGAACTTCGCATTCAACTTCTTCATCTCGCTGCTCGACCAGCCGGATATCAAGCTGCAATACGATCAGCAGACGCTCACACAGGGCAGGTAAACGGGGCCTGCCCGTCCGGGCGAGCCTGGGTGCGGGTTCGTGCGGATTCGTCCGAAAAAGGGGACACCGATGAGGTGATCGTCCGTTGTGCTAAGTTGTTGACTGGCAATTGGTTATTGGACATTCAGTGCCGGGCACGGCCCATGCTCTTGGTCGTGCCGGAGTCTTCCACGAGGCGAATGGTCATGATGCGATACCCCGTGCTACTCGTTGGGCTGGTCGCGGCGGCGGCGTGCAGCAACGACGTCGTGGTCGTCACGATCGACCGGCCTCAGAACCTGTTCTACGTGCTCGACGCGAGCGGCGACCCGCAGGCGCCGGCGGGTATTCTGCTCCAGTGGGATCCCGTGCCGGCGAGCGATCTCGCCGTCTACCGTGTCTACTCGCGACCCGGCTCATCGGGCCAGTACGACCTGCGGGGCGAGACCACGTCCACGACGTTCCACGACGCGGGCATCCCCGACTTGGACTACGCCGTGTCGGCGGTGAGCACGAGCGGGGATGAGAGCGCCCTCACCGAGGTGGAGGTGGACGAGCGCCTGCGGCTCAGCGCGCCGACGTACCTCACCAGCACCTCGCTCAACGGCGCGATCTACCTGGCGTGGGACGACACGCCGTTTACCTCGGAGCCGAGCGGCTTCATGGAGTACCGCGTCTACAGCACGGGGTACTCGATCGACCAGAATCTGTGCGACGCGACCTGGGCGCTGGAGGGGACGACGGTGTCTCCGGAGTTCATCGCCGCGGCGCTCGAGAACGGCGTACCGCGCTGCTTCGGGGTGTCGGCCGAGAGCATCGAGGGCTGGGAGAGCCTGTGGTCGCCGCTGCGGTTCGACACGCCGCGCCCCGACGCGCGCAACGTGGTGATCTACGCCGACGCCGTGAACCAGAGCCAGGCCGGGTTCCGCTTCTTCCAGGACCTGAACGGCAACGGGCAGGTGGATCCGGGCGAGCTCGGGCTCGTGGGCGCCGCGTCGACCGCGTCGGATTTCACGATTCACCGCGACCCAGGAACCCAGCAGCTGTTCGTTGCGCCGGCGCAGGCCACCGTGACGCAGTACGGCTTGAGCCCGGTCGACGACCTCACGTCGATTGACATCGCCCCGCTGTCGGGCTTCGGCTCGACGCAGCTGCTGGCGCAGCCTGGGTTCGGCTACGTGTTCGAGATGGATGGCGGCGACAGTTTCGCCCGCTACGGCGCCATCCGGCCGACGCATGTGGGGCAGAACTTCGTCATCTTCGACTGGAGCTACCAGACCGACCCGGGGAACCCCGAGCTCCAGGTCCACGGCGGGCTCACGACCAGCGAGGCGCAGGGCGCGGTGGTGGTACGGCGCCGGTAGCCGACACCCGGTAGCCGAAAGCCGATAGCCGATAGCCGATGGCCGAAAGCCGTCGGCTATTCGGCCATTGACCATTGGACATTGAGCAGCCGCGCGACTCGCGCAAGCTGCGGCCCGTCGTCTAACTTACCGTCATGCCTCCACCCATCACGCTCGACGGTGCCTCCCTCACGATCGCGGGCGTCGTGGCCGTCGCGCGGGACTTCGCCCCCGTGACGATCGCCCCCGAGGCGGCGCGACGGGCCGTCCGGTCGCGTGAGCGGATCGAGGGCGCCCTCGCGAGCGGCGCCACCATCTATGCGGTGAACACGGGGTTCGGCAAGCTCGCCAACGTGCGGATTCCGCCGGAGCAGCTGCGCGAGCTGCAGCGCAACCTGATCCTGAGCCATGCGGCCGGGGTGGGCGCGCCGCTGCCCGAAGACGTGGTGCGCGCCGCGATGGTGCTGCGGGCGAACGTGCTGCTGCGGGAAACCAGCGGTGCCCGCCCGGAAGTCGCCGAGCACCTCGTGCTGCTGCTCAACGCCGGGATCCATCCGGTGGTGCCGGAGCAGGGGAGCGTTGGGGCGTCGGGCGATCTCGCTCCGCTCGCGCACATCGCGCTGGCGCTGCTGGGTGAGGGGGACGTGGATGTGCGGCGTCCCGACGACGCGACGGCGCCCGCGACGCGCATGCCGGCGCGGGACGCGCTCCGGCGGGCCGGGATTGCGCCGCTGCGCCTCGAGGCCAAGGAGGGCGTGGCGCTGGTCAACGGCACGCAGGTGCAGACGGCCGTGCTGGCACTGCTGGTTCACGACGCACGGCGCCTGTGGCGCACGGCGCATGGCGCGGCGGCCATGTCGCTCGAGGCGCTGCGCGGCACCCCGGAGCCGTTCGACGAGCGCATCCACCGGGCGCGGCCCCACCCGGGACAGCTCGCCTCGGCGGCGCTGCTGCGCGAGCTGCTGGCGGACAGCGAGATCCGGGAGTCGCACCGCCACGATGATCCCCGCGTGCAGGACGCCTACAGCCTGCGCTGCACCCCGCAGGTGCTTGGCCCGGTGCACGACGCCGTCGAGTTCGCGGCCGGCATCGCGATCGTCGAGCTCAACGCCTCGACCGACAACCCGCTGGTGTTCGAGGACGCCATCCTGTCGGGTGGCAACTTCCACGGCCAACCGGTGGCGCTGGCGCTCGACGTGCTGGCGATCGCGCTCACGACGCTGGCCGGCATCGCCGAGCGACGGGTGGAGCGGCTGCTCAATCCCGATCTGTCCGACGGGCTGCCCGCGTTTCTCGCCGCCCGGCCTGGGGTGGACTCCGGTCTCATGATGGTGCAGATCACCGCGGCGTCGCTGGTCGCGGAGGCGCGGTCTCTCTGCACGGCGGCCAGCGTGCAGTCCATCCCGACGAGCGCGAGCCAGGAGGACGTCGTGCCGATGGGGATGGCCGCGGCCCACAAGACCCGCCGCGTGCTCGCCAACGCGCAGCGCGTCGTGGCGGCGGAGCTGCTGTGCGCGGCGCAGGCCCTCGAGTACCGCAAGCCGCTCCGGCCGGGGCGTGGGGTCGAGCGGCTCCACGCGCGGGTCCGCAAGGTGGTGGCGCCGCTGGCGGCCGATCGCGTGCTCAGCCCGGACCTCGAAGCCCTGTTCATGCTGACGGCCAGGGAGACGCTGCTATGACGACCCGAACGGTGCGGGCGCCACGCGGAACCGACCTGTCGTGCAAGGGATGGATCCAGGAAGCGGCGCTGCGCATGCTGATGAACAACCTCGATCCGGACGTCGCCGAGCGACCGCAGGATCTGGTGGTGTACGGCGGCACGGGCAAGGCCGCGCGGGACTGGCCCTGCTTCGACGCGATCTGCCGCACGCTCCGCACCCTGGAAAACGACGAGACCCTGCTCGTGCAGTCGGGGAAGCCGGTCGGCGTGTTCCGCACGCACCCGGACGCGCCGCGCGTGCTGATCGCGAACGCGAACCTCGTGGGCCGGTGGGCCACCTGGGACAAGTTCCGCGAGCTCGAGCGGGCCGGCCTCATCATGTTCGGGCAGATGACGGCCGGCAGCTGGATCTACATCGGGACGCAGGGGATTCTCCAGGGCACGTACGAGACGTTCGGGGCGGTCGGGCGGCGGCACTTCGGCGGGACGCTGGCGGGCCGCACCGTGCTCACCGGGGGGCTGGGGGGCATGGGTGGCGCGCAGCCGCTCGCCGCCACGATGAACGGGGGCGTGATGCTCGCGGTGGAGGTGGACCCGGCGCGCATCGAGCGCCGGCTCGCCACCCGCTACCTCGACGTGGCCGCGCGCTCGCTCGACGAGGCGATCGAGCAGGTGGAGCGCGCCAAGGCCGCACGGAAGGCCCTGTCCGTGGGGCTGCCAGGCAACTGCGCCGAGGTGCTGCCGGAGATCGTGCGGCGCGGCTGGATGCCGGACGTGCTGACCGATCAGACTTCGGCGCACGATCCGCTCAACGGGTACATCCCGGCCGGACTGACCCTGGCGGCGGCGGCCGAGCTGCGGCGCCGCGAGCCGGAGGAATACGTGCGGCGCGCCCGGGCGTCGATCGTGGCGCACGTCCGCGCCATGCTCGACCTGCAGCGTGGCGGGGCGGTCGCGTTCGACTACGGCAACAACATCCGCACGGAGGCGCTCGACGCGGGCGTCGCGGACGCGTTCGACATCCCGGGCTACGTGCCCGAGTACGTGCGCCCGTTGTTCTGCGAAGGGAAAGGCCCGTTCCGCTGGGTGGTGCTCTCGGGTGACGTGCGCGACCTCCACCGCACCGACCGGCTGGTGCTCGAGCTGTTCCCGGAGAACCGTCACCTGGCCAACTGGATTCGCATCGCCTCCGAGCGGGTCGCGTTCCAGGGGCTGCCGGCCCGGATCTGCTGGCTGGGAATGGGGGAGCGGGCCCGTTTCGGGCTCGCCCTCAACGACCTCGTGAAGGCGGGCGAGCTCTCGGCGCCCGTCGTGATCGGGCGCGACCACCTCGACACGGGCTCGGTGGCGTCGCCGTTCCGCGAGACCGAGGCGATGAAGGACGGCTCGGACGCCATCGCCGACTGGCCGATCCTGAACGCGTTGCTCAACACGGCGTCCGGCGCGTCGTGGGTGTCGTTCCATCACGGCGGCGGGGTGGGGATCGGCAACAGCCTCCACGCGGGCCAGGTGATCGTCGCCGACGGCACCGACGCAGCCGCGCGCCGATTGGAGCGTGTGCTCACCAACGATCCGGCGATCGGGATCGCACGCCATGCCGACGCGGGCTACGATCTCGCGCTCGAGACGGCGCGGCGCCACGGGATCCGGCTGCCGATGCGGGAGGGGGGTAGTTGAGGGGGAGGCTGCTCGTCGGGGCGACGCAGGTCGTCACCTGCCGTGGGCCCGCCCGGGCGCGCCGCGGCCGGGAGATGGCCGACCTGGAGGTCGTGGCCGAGGGCGCGGTCCTCGTGCGCGACGGCGTCGTGGCGGCCGTCGGGCCCTATCGCGAGCTGAAGCCCGAGCTGGCGGGCGTGCCGATCGTCGAGATCGAGGGTGTCCTGTTCCCCGGCTTCGTCGATGCCCACACCCACGCGGTGTTCGGCCGGGCACGCCTGGCCGATCACGAGCGCCGCGCCCGCGGCATGGACTACAAGACGATCGCGGCGGCGGGCGGCGGGATCCTGTCGTCGGTGGCTGACACGCGGGAGCGGAGTGCCGCAGAGCTGACGGACCTCACCCGGCGGCGTCTCGCCCACTTGCTGGCCCACGGCACGACGACCGTCGAGGTGAAGTCCGGCTACGGGCTCGAGACCGCGACCGAGCTGCGCATGCTCGACGTGATCGGCGCGCTGGCGCCGGGCCCGCCCAGTCTGATCGCGACGTTTCTCGGCGCCCACGAGGTTCCGCTCGACTACCGGGACGACCGGGCGGCGTACCTGCGGCTCGTGATCGACGAGATGCTGCCGGCGGTGGCGCGCCAGGGAATCGCGCGGTTCTGCGACGTGTTCTGTGAGCCGGGGGTGTTCACCGCGGAGGAGTCGCGACGCATTCTCGAGGCGGCCGGGCGGCACGGCCTGGGCCTCAAGCTGCACGCCGACGAGCTCGACGGGTCGGGTGGTGCGGAGCTCGCCGCCGAGCTCGGAGCCGTCTCGGCGGACCACCTGGCCCGGGTGTCGGCCACGGGGATTGCCGCGCTGGCCCGGAGCGGAACCGTGGCGGTGCTGCTGCCGGGGACCATGCTCTTCCTCGGCAAGGCGGACCGGGCGCCGGCCCGCCAGTTGATCGACGCCGGTGGCGCGGTGGCCCTGGCGACGGACTTCAATCCGGGCAGCTCGCCGGGGGTGAGTCTCCCCCTGATGGGAACGCTCGGGGTTTCCCAGCTGCGCATGCTGCCGGCGGAGGCCATCACGGCCATCACGGTCAACGGCGCGGCGGCGCTGGGGGAGGCGGCGTCGAGGGGGCAGATCGCCCCCGGGTTCCGTGCCGACCTGACCCTCGCCGCGGCTCGCGACTGGCGGGAACTGGTATACTGGTACGGCGGCAATCTGGTCGCGGAGGTGTGGGTGGGTGGTTTGCCTTGTCACCCCCGTGAGGCAGGTCTAAATTCACTCGCTTAGCGGAGTTGCGTAGTCGGCTCCCACCATTACCGGCGCGAGGTCATCCCTGAACGTCGAGAGGCAGAAGCTCAGGGCCCGAAAGCTCGAAGAGAAGGGGCAGGTTCAGAAGGCGATCGAGGCCTACGTCGAGGTGCTCCGGGAATTGGAGGGCAGGCCGGAGCTTGCCTCCGAGCTCGCGCTGTTCAACAAGGTGGGCGATCTCTACCTCAAGATCTCGATGGTGCCGGAATCGGTCGACATGTACGAGCGTGCGGCAACGCTGTACGCCGATTTCGGCTTCCCCAACAACGCCATCGCGCTCTGCAACAAGGTGCTGCGGAACGCGCCCGGGCGGACGCACGTCTATCTCCGCCTCGCCCAGCTCATGGTCGAGCGCGGCTTCGTGGCCGAGGCCAAACAGAACCTGCTCGAGTATGCGGACCGGATGCAGAAGGCGGGGAAGACCGACGAGGCGTTCCGCGCCCTGCAGGATTTCGCCGACCTTTCACCGGAGAACGAGGAGATCCGCCTGCTCCTCGCGGAGCAGCTGAAAGCCGCCGCCCGGACCACGGAGGCGCGCGAGCAGCTGGCCAAGCTGTTTCACGAGGCGCGGGTGAGCGGCGACGAGCGGCGGTCGCGCCGCACGCTGGCCCAGATCAAGGCGATCGATCCGGACTTCGATCCGAGCCGGGTGCCCAGGCCCAAGATCAAGGAGCGGAAAGAGAAGTCGTCCGACCTCGTGTTCCTCGATCTCGACGAGACGTACCGCTCGGACGAGGCGGCCGGCGGGGCGGATGCCGTCGCGGAAACGGAAGAGCCGTCGGGGGTCGTCGGGCCGGACGTGCTCGAGGTCGAGTCGACGGCGCTGGTCACCGACGACGAGGTCACCGATGTCGGCAGGCTGGATGGCCTCGACGTGCAGCAGGAGTTCCGGGCGACGGAGCTCGATGCTCCGGGCCTCGACATCGAGCGGACATCGCTCGCCGAGGACGACGACGAGGACCTCGGCGGCTGGCAGGCCGGAGCCACTGCCGTCGAGGCGCCGACGGAGCCGTCCGAGGGGGAGGAGTTCGACGACATCGGCGACATCGAGCTGCCCGAGCTGGACGACGTGCGGGCGGCGCTCGACGACCTCCCGCTGCTCGAGGTTCCCGCCGAAGGCGTGGCGATCCGGACGTCGGACGCCAAGGCTTTCGCTGTGCCGGAGCTGGACATCGACGGCGCGGACGCGCTGATCGCAGAACCCGTTGACCGCGAAACGGCAGAAGCGGCAGAGGCGGCAGGGGAAGCCGCCGCCGAGACCGCGGAGCAGGCAGAGGAGGAGCCGGAGCCGGAGATCGTGCTCGCCACCACGGCGGACGCCGAGCGCGCGGTGGCCGTCGCGGTGCCGGACGTGAGGGCGCTCGAAGCGGCGGTGGCGGACGACCCCGACAGCGCGCAACGCCACGTGGCGCTCGGCGAGGCGTTGACCGAGGTCGGGCAGCGGGAGCGCGCCCTGGAGGAGCTCGACATCGCCCTCGGCCTGTTCGAGCGGGGTGGGGACTGGCGGAGCGCGGCGGGGCTGGTCGATGAGATCATCCGGCTCGACCCCAACAGCGTGCGCCATCACCAGAAGCGCGTCGAGCACGCCTACCGGTCCGGTGACAAGCATCGGCTCGTCGAGACCTACCTCGGGCTGGGCGACGCCCTGGTACGGGCGGGTGTGCTGGAGCGGGCGCAGATGGTGTACAAGCGGGTCCTGGAGCACGATCCGCACAGCCCGCAGGCCAAGCAGGCCCTCGCCGCGCTCGCGCCGGCGCACCCCGCCGAGCCGGTGGCGAAGGCCGCGAAGCCGGAGGGGGAGTTCATCGACCTCGGGGCGCTCGTCCTGGAGGACGAGCTCGCGATGGACACCCGGATGCGGGTGGAGGACGAGGAGCCGACGGGGGATGAGGAGCGCGATTTTGCCGAGATGCTGTCGCAGTTCAAGCGGGGCATCGAGGCCAATATCGCCGAGGAGGACTGGCAGGCGCACTACGACCTCGGGGTCGCGTTCAAGGAGATGGGCCTGCTCGACGAGGCGATCGCCGAGTTCCAGAAAGCCCTGCGCTCGGCGGCGGGCCGGCTGCGCACGGCGGAGGCGCTGGGCACCTGCTTCTTCGACAAGGGGCAGTTCTCCGTTGCCGCCACCGTGATGCGCCGTGCCATCGAGACGGACCCATCCGGGGACGAGGCCAAGATCGGCCTGCTGTACTGGCTGGGGCGGTGTGGGGAGGAGATGGGGAAGCACGCCGACGCCATCGCGTGTTATCAGCGGGTGTTCGCGCTCGACATTCGCTTTCAGGACGTCGCCGAGCGCGTGAAGCGGCTCTCCGGGGCCGGGCATTGAAGGCAACCTCGCCCCTCGCGCCGGCCACGCTGGCGTCGATCCAGCACCCGGTCCGCGCCGAGCTCGATGCCGCCTTCGGGGAGCTCGGACGCATCGTACGGTCCGACTTCCCGATGGTCGAGGACGTGAGCGCGCACCTGCTGCGCATGAAGGGCAAGCTGTTCCGCCCCACGCTGCTGCTGCTCGCCGCCCGGGCCATCGGCCGGCTCACGCCCGTCAAGGTCACGCTGGCGGCGACGGTCGAGCTGATCCACATCGCGACGCTCGTCCACGACGATTCGGTGGACCATTCGGCGCTGCGGCGCGGCCAGCCCACGATCAACGCGATCTTCAGCCACCAGGTCGCCGTGATCATGGGGGACTACCTGTACTCCCGGGCCATCGTGGAGCTCGTGAACCTGGACGATCCCGAGCCGCTGCGCGTGATGAGCCGGGTCACCACGGAGATGACGGTCGGTGAGATGCGCGAGCTCGAGGCGTACGACGCGCTCGACTACTCGGAGGACGCGTACACCGCGCTGATCCGCGCGAAGACCGCCTCGCTGATGTCCGGAGCCTGTGAGGTGGGCGTCACGGACGCCGATCCCGCGCTGCGCGCGGCCCTGCGGCGCTATGGGACGCACCTCGGCATGGCGTTCCAGATCACCGACGACGTGCTCGACTACACGGAGTCCGAGCGCACGACGGGCAAGCCGTCCGGCCTGGATCTCAAGGAGCACAAGATCACCCTGCCGCTGATCGCGGCCCTGCCCCGGATGACGCCCGCCGAGCGCGAGCGCGTGGCGGTGCTGATGCGCACGCCGGCGCCGGACGACGACGCGGTCGCCGAGGTGATCGAGGTGGTGAGCCTGCGGGGCGGAGTCGATGGGGCCCGGGCGCGGGCGGCCGAGTACGCGGACCGGGGCGCCGGGGAATTGGAGGCGCTGCCGGCCGGGCAGGCGCGGGACGCCCTCGCGGACTGCCTGGTGTACGCCGTGGCGCGAAGGAGCTGATATGGCGATCGGGGCCAGGCGTCCGCGGTTCTATCTGGGAGTGCTGACCGTCGGGTTCGTGCTCGGCGGGTTCCTGTCGGCGCTCCTCAAACGGTTTCTCCCCGCCGGGCCGGCCAAGGAGTTCTTCACCTGGACCGTCACGCCGACGATTGGGCCGTTTCACCTCGATCTCGTTATACTCAATCTGACGCTCGGCCCCGTCGGCCTGCAGGTTTCCCTCCTCGGTCTGGTGGGAATCGTGATCGCCTACCTGGTCGCGCGGTCGTTGTTCTAGCACTACACCAGCGAGGGCCCATGTTCAGCCAGATCGGCATGCCGGAGATTCTCATCATTCTCCTGATCGTGCTGCTCGTCTTCGGAGCGAAGCGGCTTCCGGAGATGGGCTCCGCGCTCGGCAAGGGCATCCGGGAGTTCAAGCGCAGCATCAAGGAAGTGCAGGAGAGCGTCGATGCCGGAACGAGCAACCCGCCGCCGACGCGCCGGCTGGATGCAACGGCGGACGTCAGCGACGGCGAGCCGAAAAAGCTGAGTCAGTAGGCGCGCGCTACTGGTTGCGCGAGCTTGGCGCCGGCGCCGCGTCCTGCGCCGCGCGCTGAGCCTGCTCCAGCTCCTTCCGCAGGTCCTTCACGTCTGCCGACTGCCGCAGGGATGCCAGCACCAGCTGTACCCGCGTCTGGCGGGCCTGGCGCTGCGCGGTCGCGCGCAGCGTATCGATCTGCGTGGTGAACAGCGCGCTGTCGGCCAGGGTCTTCTTGAGCGACCGGAGGAAATAGCTGCCGGAGGTGGTGGGGTAGGGCCCCCCGGTTTCCCCGACCCGCAGCCGGAACGCCGCCCCATCCACCCCCGGGGCGCCCTGGAGCGCGGGCGGGGGCGTGTAGCGCGTGAACGGGCCAAACGTGCGCACGGTCAGGCCGCGCTGTGCCGCCACGGTTTCCAGGCTCGCCCCCGCCTTGATCTGGTCCGCCACCTCGGCGGCGGTCCGCTTGAGCGCCTCCTTGGCCCGAACGCCGTCGACGAGTTGCGCGACCTCGGCCTTGACCTCGCTGAGCGGGGCGACGCCGGCCGGCGTCAGGCTGTCGAGCCGGAAGACGTAGTAGGCCCACTCGGTCTCGATCACCGGCGACGTCTGTCCCGGCTGGGCGCCGCCAAACGCCCAGATGCCCGCATCCCCGATCAGGAACCGGCCGAGCTGGAGTCGGTCTCCCTCGCGCAGCGGACGGGCCTGGGCTACGGGCGTGCCGAGGCGGCGCGCCACGTTGTCGAGCGCGGTCGGATCGTCCTGCTCGGCGGCGAACAGGTCCAGCGTGTCGGCCTGCGCCTCGACCTGCGCGAGGTGTTCCCCGTACGGCTCGATCGGGATGAGGATGTGCCAGGCGTGGATCGTCGAGTCGGTCCGCGACTGCAGCTTGATGAGGTGATAGCCGTACTGCGTCAGCACCGGCTCCGAGATCTGCCCCGGGCGGAGCGCCAGGGCCGCCCGCTCGAAGTCGGGGATGAACGAGCCGCGCGGCACCTCACCCAGATCCCCACCCTTGACGCGTGACGTGCTGTCGGCGGACTCGCGCTTCGCCACGTCGGCGAAATCCGCGCCGTCCACGATCTCCTGGCGGTCCGCCCGGGCGCGCGCGAGTGCGGCTGCGGAGTCCGAGGCGCTCGCCCGGCGCGACACCGCCGTGAAGCTCAGGTACGCGGTGGCGGGGCGCTCGAAGTCCTTGCGGTGATCGCGGTAGTACGCCTCGATCTCGGCGTCGCTGACCGGCGTGGCGGAGTCGGCCGCCGCCTGCGGTACGAGCGCCAGGGCGGCCACGGTGACCGAATCATGCCGGTCGTGATACTCCTGCCACAGCTCCGCGTCGGACACGAAGATCCCGGCGGTGAGCTGCTCCGCCAGCTTGATGCGCGGCAGCTCGTCGCGGTAGCGCGCCTCGAGCGCCAGCAGGAAACTGGGGTCGGCGCTCGACTGGATGAACCGCTGGTACTTCTGCATGTCGAAGCGACCCTCGGTCTGGAACTCCGGCATGTCCAGGACTTCGGGGGGCGGCGACGTCTGCGCCGCGTCGCGGATTTCCTGATCGGTGACCGTGATCCCGCGCCGCGCGAGCTCGTCGCGCAGGATCATGCTCTGGACCATCTGCTCCATGACGTCGTTCTCGAGCTGGCGCTGCTCTTCCAGCGTGCTCGGCGTGGGCTGCTGCTGCTGGCGCATCCGCTCCTGCTCGTTGCGGACCGCCTGGTAGAACGTCTGCGCGTCGATCGGGCGGCCGTTGACCCGCGCAACGACGTTCGAACGGCTGGAGCCCCGGCCCGTGATGTCCATCCCGTAGCCGTAGATCATCCAGCCGACGAACAGAAACGCCACCACGCCCATGATCCACTTGGCGCTGGCCCGCATGGTTCGCATCATAAGCTGCTACACCCCGCCCGTTCGTGGTCGAGAGGGGCTAAGTCTAAGTCCGACAACGGGGAATCTCAAGCCGTTCACGTGGGTTCCCCGGTTGACAGTTTTCCGGGAGAATCGCTAAGTTCGAGCATCACAATGGCCTACCAACCCGAGCTTGAAAAGCTTGAGCGCCGGTACCAGGAAGATCCTGGCCGGAACTTCGCTCAGTTGGCCGAAAGCTACCGTAAACTCGGCCGCCTCGACGACGCGCTCGATGTCCTGCGCGCCCACCTCACCGACCGCCCCAACTACGTCAGCGGCCTCGTCGTGCTCGGCCGGTGCCTGCTGGACCAGCAGAACGACACCGAAGCGCGGGAGACGTTCGAGCGCGTGCTCGCGGTGGACAGTGAACACATCATTGCCCTGAAAGCCCTGGGGGAAATCGCCGGCCGGTCCGGGCAGGCCGGCGTGGCGCGGGACTGGTATCAGCGGCTGCTCGACATCGATCCGATGAACGATGACGCGGCGGCCGCCCTGAGCCGTCTGTCGTCCGACGCGGTGGTCGCCGGCCCCGATGCCGCCGCACCCATTGAACCCATGGCACCCACGCCCGAGCCCGCGGAGACGGCGCCCACGGCATGGGCGGAGCATGAGGTCGAGGCGCCGGCGCCGCCTGCGCCGGACATCGCTCCGGCCGCCTGGGCCGAGCCCCTCGCCGTGGCGCCATCGCCGCCCCCGGCCGAGATCGCCCCGGCGGCGTGGGCCCCAGCGGCCCCGTGGAGTGCGCCGGACCAGCCTGGGCGGCCGGCACTCGCCGCGGAGATCGAGCGCGAGGAGTTCACGCCGTCCGAGGATCTCGAGGTGCGGACGGCGGAATTCGCCGGCGACATGACCATCGAGCGGGCGTCGTCGGAGTACGCCGTCGAGCCGGCCGAGCTGGAGCCGCTGCCGGTCGAGCGGATCAATGAGGCGGACATGCCGGTCGAGCCGCCGGTGGAGGAAGCGACGCTCGAGGACGAGCTGCTCGGCGCGGTGGTACGTGATGCCATCGCGGAGCCGCTCGGCACGGACGCGACGGCGGCCGCCGAGGTGAGGGAGGCGGCGCCCGAGTCCGCGACCGGGGAGACCGAGCCGGTCGGCGGCGGGGTGAAGCCCCTGCCCCCGAGCCGGCCGCGGGCGCCGCGCCGGCGGACGCCGCGATGTGGATCGAGCAGGAGCCGGAGGCCGAGCCCATCACGCTCGACCTGGCGGAGGGTCGGTCGGAGGCTGATGAGCTCGTGATCGAGCCGTTCGACGAGTCGCTCGGGTGGGACGCGGGCGAGCGCGTCTCACACCAGATCTCGTCGGAAGATCTCGCGGTGGCCGAGCAGCTGCACGAGGCGAGCCTCGCCATTCCGGTGGAGGGGATCCTGGAGCCCGGCGAAGCCGCGCTTCCCGACGCCGCGGACGTCGCGGCGCTTGGCGCGGCGCAGGTGGACGGCCTCGAGGTGGCGCCCACGATCGTGCCGGAGGTGACGCCGGTCGAGGGGTTCGAGAGCCATGCCGTCGAGGGTTCCACGCCGCCGGATGAGCCCGAGCCGCAGGAGCCCGATCTCGTGGCCGAGGCGCCGTTGCTGCTCGACGCGGCGGAGGTTGAGGCGCAGGAGGCGCTTCAGCAGCAGGCGGAGCGCCGGGCGTCGCTTGCCGGACTCCCGGTCTTCGTGCCGGAAGAGGAGGCGTCGGCACCGCTGGTGGTCGAGGCGGAGCCGGAGCCGGTGCTGACCGAGACGATGGCGGAGCTGTACGCCCGGCAGGGGCTGACCACCGAGGCACGGGACGTCTACCACCGGCTGCTCGAAGCGCGCCCCGGCGACCCGCGGCTCACCGCGCGCCTCGCCGAGCTCGAGGCGCCGGACCGCCCGATTGCGCAGCCCACCATTCGCTACCTGGCGATGGAGAGCGGTGGCCAGCGGGTCCGCGACTTCCTCGCCGACCTGCTCAACCCACCTGCCACCACGGCGACGGTGACGCCGTCGGAGGTGGATGTCGGGCTCAACCTCCCTCTGGGCCCCGAGCCGATGGACGAGGCGTTCGACGAGGGACCCGGAGAGATCAGAGGACAGCCGACCCAGCCGGCGGCCGACGAGGTCTCGCTCGCGGCGATCTTCGGGGAGGCCGCGCCGGCTCCGCCGCCATCCGGCGGGGCGCCCGAAGCGCCGGGCGGCGGTGAGCCCGCGCCGGGTGGCTTCTCGTTCGACGACTTCTTCGGCACGGGGGGCACGGCGGGGTCGGCCGAGCAGGATCGGGCCGTGCGTGACACGCTCGCGGACGACGAGGGTGACGACGCGTTCCGCGACTGGTTGAAGAGCCTCAAGAGCTAGAGTGCGCGTCACCGTTCTCAACGGCCCCAACCTCAATCTCCTCGGCACGCGTGAGCCGGATCTGTATGGCCGGCGCACGCTCCGGGACATCGAACAGCTCGTCGTGGAGCGGGGCGGCCAGCTCGGGGCGACCGTCGCCTGGCATCAGACGAATCACGAAGGCGCGTTCGTCGAGCTGATCCAGGCCCTCCCGGCCACGGCGGACGGCGCGCTGGTGAACGCGGCCGCGTTCACGCATACGTCGCTGGCCGTACGCGACGCGCTGCTGTCCGTGCAGGTGCCGTTCGTCGAGGTGCACCTCTCCAACATCTTCGCGCGTGAGCCCGAGCGGCGGCACAGCCTGCTGGCCGACCTCGCCGTGGGCGTCGTTGCCGGGTTCGGGCCACAATCGTATGTGCTCGGGCTCGAAGCGCTCGTGCACCGCCTGCGGGAGCGTGGCTGAAGCGCGGGAGGCACGACAGGCGGCGCTGCGGGGGCGGCTCGCGGCGGACGAGCTCGACGGCCTGATCGTGACCCACCTGCCCAACATCCGCTACCTGACGGGGTTCACCGGCAGCTCCGGGATCCTGCTGGTTCTGCCGGCGGCCACGATCCTGCTGACGGATTTTCGCTACGAGGCACAGGCACCGGCCGAAGTCGGCGGGGCCGCGACCGTCGAGATCGCCGCGGCGGATCTGTGGGACCGGGCAGCGAAGCTGCTGCGCGGGATCCCGGTGAAGACGCTCGGTTTCGAGGACGATGTGGCCACGGTCGCGACGCTGCGCCGGGCCGCGGAAGCCGCCCAGGGGGTGGAGCTGCGACCGGCCGGCGGGCGGGTCGAGCGGCTGCGCGCGCGCAAGAGCGCCTGGGAGGTTGCGGCCATCCGCGAAGCGGCGCGGCTGGCGGGTGAGGCGTTCGAGTCGGCGGCGGGTGCCGTGCGGCCGGGCGTGACCGAACGGGATCTCGCCGCCGTGCTGGAGCGCGAGCTGCGCCGCCGGGGAAGCGAGTGGCACCCGTTTCCGACCATCGTGGCCTCGGGCCCCCGGTCGGCGCTGCCGCACGCGCGCACCGGCGGCCGCTCCGTCGAACGGGGCGACCTGGTGCTGCTCGACTTCGGCGCGCAGCTGGATGGCTACTGCGCCGACCTCACGCGGACCGTGGTGGTGGGTCGCGCGGACGAGCGCCAGCGCGCCATGTACGAGCTGGTGCGCGAGGCGCAGCAGCGGGCCCGGGACGGGGTGCGGGCGGGCATGAGCGGGAGCGCCGCCGACGCGCTGGCGCGGGGCGTGATCGAGGCGCGAGGCTACGGCGCGGCGTTCGGGCATTCGCTGGGCCACGGTCTCGGGCTCGAGGTCCACGAAGCGCCCCGGCTGGGTCGGTCCAACGGCGAGCCGCTCCCCGAGGACGCGGTGGTCACAATCGAGCCCGGCGTGTACTTTGTGGGGTGGGGTGGGGTCCGGTTGGAGGACGATGTCTGGTTGACCGGAGCCGGGGCGGAGTTGCTTTCCGACGGGCGCACCGAGTTGCGCGAGCTTCCGTAAGCGACAGGTGACGAGTATTCTCGAGCGCGTATGATCGATTTCGGATTCCTGGAAAAACTGCTCGACCTGCTGAATCGGTCGAATGCGCAGACGATCGAGATCCGGCGGTGGACGACCACCATCCGGGTCTCGAAGGGCGGGTTCGCGGATCCCGGGACGCCCGTGACGTACCAGGTCGCAGCCCCGGCCCCCCCTGCTGCCGCCCCCGCCGCCCCTGCCGCTCCGGCGGCCGCAGGGGCGGCAGCAGCGGCAGCGACCGCCAAGTCGGCGCTCACCGAGATCAAGTCCCCCATGGTGGGGACGTTCTATGCGCAGCCGGAGCCGGGTGCCGAACCGTACGTGCGGGTCGGCGGCCGGATCAGTCCCGGACAGACGCTCTGCATCATCGAGGCGATGAAGATCATGAACCCGCTCGATGCGGAGGTGTCCGGCGTATTGCGGGAGATCTGCGTGGAAGACGCGCAGCCGGTGGAGTTCGGCCAGGTTCTGTTCCGGGTGGATCCCAATGCCTGAAGCCCAGCAATTCAATTTCAAGCAGGCCATCACCGAGATGGTCACACGCGGCGGCTCCGACCTGCACCTCAAGGTCGGCCGTCCCCCCACGATCCGCGTGGCCGGCGACCTGTACCAGCTCGAGCAATCGCCGCTCAAGCCCGAGGAGCTGAAAGGGCTCGCCGAGCAGATCATGACGCCCCGCCAGGTCAAGGAGTTCGCCGAGCACAAGGAGGCCGACTTCGCGATCGGGGTGCCGGGGATCGGCCGGTTCCGCACCAACGTCTACCAGCAGCGCGGCACGCTCGCGTTCGTGTTCCGCTCGATCCCCTACGAGCTCCAGAACATCGCGGAGCTGAACCTCCCGCCGGTGCTGGAGAAGATCGCGATGAAGCCCCGGGGCCTCGTCCTGGTCACCGGGGTGACGGGATCGGGCAAGTCCACGGCGCTCGCGGCGATGATCAACCACGTGAACCAGAACCGCCGCTGCAACATCATCACGATCGAGGATCCGATCGAGTTCCTGCACCGGGACGGCTCCGCCAACGTCTCGCAGCGCGAGGTGGGCACCGACACGCTGTCGTTCGAGAGCGCCCTGCGGCACGTGCTGCGCCAGGATCCCGACGTGATCCTGATCGGCGAGATCCGTGACCGGGTGACGCTCGATACGGCCATGAAGGCGGCGGACACGGGGCACCTCGTGTTCTCGACGCTCCACACGACGGACGCCACGCAGACCGTCAACCGCATCATCTCCTTCTTCCCGCCCCACGAGCACGACGCCGTTCGCAACCTGCTGGCGACGGCGCTCGCGGCGGTGATCTCGCTCCGCCTCGTGCCGGCGACTGACGGGAAGAAGCGCGTGCCGGCGTGCGAGGTCCTGATCAACACGGCGGCCGTGCGGGACAACGTCCGCGATCGGGAGAAGGCCCTCAACATCCCGGAGCTGATCCGCGAGGGCACCATCCAGTACGGCATGCAGTCGTTCGACCAGTCGCTGATGAACTGGCTGCGGCGCGGCGTGATCAGCTACGAGAACGCGCTGTTCTACTCGACCAACCCGAGCGAGTTCGCGCTGCGCGTGAGCGGGATCGAAGGCACGTCCGACCGCACGTTCTCCGACGAGATGCAGGAGAGCATAGGGGAGCGGCGGGACGACGGCCTGTCCGAGGGCCACGGCCACTAGTGGAGCGCACGTCACGGCCAGTGCCGAGCGCGTCCATCAACTGAGATTCGTTTCACCGAATCCATGTTCACCAAGATCCTGATTGCCAACCGCGGCGAGATCGCGCTGCGGGTCATTCGGGCGTGCCGCGAGCTGGGCGTGTCGACGGTGGCCGTCTACAGCGAAGCCGACCGCGAGTCGCTGCATGTGCGGTTTGCCGACGATGACGTCTGCATCGGTCCGCCCCCTTCGCGCCTGTCCTATCTGCACATTCCCGCGCTGATCGCGGCCGCCGAGATCACCGGCGCCGACGCGATTCACCCGGGGTACGGCTTCCTGGCCGAGAACGCGGAGTTCGCCGAGACGTGCGCCGCGTCGGGGGTCACGTTCATCGGCCCCACCGCCGAGCAGATCCGCCTGATGGGCGACAAGGCCGCCGCCCGGAAGCTCGCCCAGGAGCTGGGCATCCCGGTCGTCCCCGGCTCCGCGGGGGTGATCGAGGAGGCGGCGGACGCGCAGGCGATCGCCGAGCAGATCGGGTTCCCGGTGATCATCAAGGCCGCGGCGGGCGGGGGCGGGAAGGGCATGCGGATCGCCCGGGACGGCGAGGGGTTCGGCCAGGCGTTCCAGCTCGCCCGGAACGAGGCGCTGGCGGCGTTCGGCTCGACGGCGGTGTACGTCGAGCAGTACCTCGACCGGCCGCGCCACGTCGAGATTCAGATCATGGGCGACCAGCACGGACGGTTGATGCACCTGGGGGAGCGCGACTGCTCGGTGCAGCGCCGCCACCAGAAGCTCATCGAGGAGGCGCCGAGTCCCGTCGTGACCCCGGCTCTGCGCGAGCAGATGGGGGACGCGGCCGTGCGCGCGGCGGCGAAGATCGGCTACGTCGGGGCGGGAACCATCGAGTTCCTGCTGGATGCGTCGGGTCACTTCTACTTCATGGAGATGAACACCCGAATCCAGGTCGAGCATCCGGTCACCGAGATGGTGACCAACTTCGATCTGGTGAAACAGCAGATCAAGGTGGCGGCTGGCGAGCACCTCGAGCTCACGCTCAAGGGTGGGAAGGTGCGCGGTCACGCCATCGAGTGCCGGGTGAACGCGGAAGACCCGTCCCGAAACTTCCAGCCGTCACCGGGCATGATCACCGTCTACCACCCGCCCGGGGGCCCCGGCGTGCGCGTCGACACCCACATCTACGCGGGCTACACGGTGCCCCCCTACTACGACTCCCTGCTCGCCAAGGTCATCGTGCACGGCGGGAACCGCACGGAAGCCCTCGCGCGCATGCACCAGGCCCTCGATTCGTTCATCATCGAGGGGGTCACCACGACGATTCCGTTCCTGCGGCGCGTGATCCAGCATCCCGACTTCGTGAAGGGCGAAGTGGACACCATGTTCCTCGAGCGGAATCCCGAGCTGATGAACGGGGGCGCATGAAGATCGGCGTCTACTTCACGCCGCTCGGCGTCCCCGATGCGGACATCGGTGGCAAGCCGGTGGTGGTCGTGGACATCCTGCGGGCCACGACCACGATCGTCGCGGCGCTGGCCAACGGCGCGCGCGCCATCGTGCCGGCGGGCGCCACCGACGAGGCGATCCGCATCGCCCAGAATCTCAAGGATGACGTGCTCCTGATGGGCGAACGGAAGGGCGAGAAGATCAGCGGCTTCGCGCTCGGCAACTCGCCGCGCGAGATGACGCGTGAGGTCGTGGGTGGGAAGACGCTCGTCATGTCCACCACCAACGGGACGGTGGCGATCCAGGCCGCCGAGGACGGCAATCCGGTGTTGATCGGCGCGGCGACGAACTTCAGCGCCGCCGTGGTACGGGCGCGCGCCGCGTTCGACGCCACCGGGGAGATCGTGATTCTCTGCGCCGGTCGGGAGCGGGGGTTCGCGCTCGAGGACGCCTACGCCGCCGGCCGGTTCGCCCACGCCCTCATCCCGGAGGGGATGCGGCGGCGCGTGCAGCTCAACGACGCGGCGGTCGCGGCCCTGGAGCTCGTCAAGCGCTACGGCGAGAAGTGGAAGCGCGCGATCTCCGCCAGTGCGGCGGCGCGCGAGCTCGGCGCCAAGGGATTCAAGGAGGATGTCCTCGCGGCCACGGCGTGCGACTGCTACGATCTGGTCCCGGTCTATGCCAATCGGCAGGTGACGGCCCGATAGCCGATGGCCGATAGCCGATAGCCGAGGGCCGATATCTCAGTGGCGTTCGCCGTTAGCCGTTCGAGATTGGCTATTGGACATTGGCGATCGCCAGCGGGGATCCCTCCGGCCGCTGCAGTTCGCGAATACGGTAGCTGGAAGCTCATGCTACCGCTCACTGACGCGTCCTCCTGGACCCCGCCGCGACTCCTGCCAACCGTCCCCTGCGGCCAACGGCGATCGGCCATCGGCTATCGGCTATCGTTCGGCTATCTTCCAGCATGCCACTCTCCGACCGACACCGACAGGAGCTGATCGCCATCGTGGCGCTCTTGGCCGGGCTGTTCGTCGCCCTGGCGCTGCTGCCGTATGGACTCACGGGCCCCGTGGGGGGCGTGCTCGGGCGCATGCTCAAGACGGGGCTCGGCGCGGGGGCCGTGGTGCTCCCGCTGCTCGGCGTCGGGGCCGGCCTCGTGGGATTCGGGTGGCTCAAGGCGCTCGATCTCCGCCGGCTCACGATCCTGTGTGGGGGGCTGGTGCTGCTCGTGCCCTACGCCATCGGTGTGGCGAGCGGCGTCAGCCAGGGCTCCGACTTCGGGGCGGACTGGGCCGGCTGGTCGTTGACCCACAAGCTGATCGGGCTGATCCCGGGGATGATGGTCGTCGGCGTCCGTGCCGTCATCGGGTCCGCGGGCGCCGTGGTGCTCGGCCTGATCGGACTGTCGGGACTCACGATCCTCACGCTCGATTGGCACCCGTTCAGACGACTTGCTGCCATCCCGCGGATGGGCCCTGCGGCTGAGCCTGCGGCGCGGCGGCGGGTCGTGGGGGCAGGAGGGGCGGACGACGAGAGTGAGGGGGAGCCCGAGGGGGAGAGGGGGCCCGGGGGTGAGGGGAGGAAGCCCAAGGTCGGTAGACGCGCGGTGGAAGCACCCGAGCGTCGCACCGCCATACCGCCGCTCCGCCGGGCAGAGGCGCGAGGCGAGGGGGACGAGCTTCCACCGATCGAGCTGCTCGATCCGCCGGCGCGCGATGCGATCGACGCCGGCGAGGCCGAGCTGGAGCGCCTGGGGAAAGTCCTGATCGACACGCTCGCAACGTTCCGTGTGGACGGGAAGATCGTCGGGCGGACCACCGGCCCCGTGGTGACGCAGTTCGAAGTGGCGCCGGCGCCCGGGGTGAAGGTCGGGCGGATCGAGGCCCTGGCGGACGATCTCGCGCTCGCGATGCGGGCGCAGTCGATCCGCATCGTGGCGCCGATCCCGGGCAAGGCGGCGGTCGGCGTCGAAGTGCCCAATCCCACGCCGCGCATCGTGCGCGCCCGCGAGCTGCTGGAGACTCCCGAGTGGGACCGCTCACGCGGCGTGCTGCCGATCGTGCTGGGCCGCGACCTCGAAGGGAAGCCGGTCGTCACCGACCTCGCGAAGATGCCGCACCTCTTGATCGCGGGCGCCACCGGGTCGGGGAAATCGGTCTGCATCAACGCGCTGATCACGAGCCTGGTGTACCGCTACACGCCGCGCCAGCTCCGCCTGCTGATGATCGATCCCAAGATGGTGGAGCTTTCCGGCTACAACGCGCTCCCGCACCTCCGCCACGCGGTGGTGACGAACAACCGCCACGCCGCGCAGACGCTCAAATGGCTCGTCATGGAGATGGAACGGCGCTACGAGCTGTTCCACGCGAATGGCGCGCGGAATGTCGGGGATTTCAATCGGAAAGTCGCGGAGGGGAAGGAGCTATTCCTACCGCAGCCGATAGCCGATAGCCGTGAGCCGTTTGCCGCCGGTCCACAGGGGGAGCTTCGGCTCTCGGCCATCGGCCATCGGCCATCGGCTATCGGCCAGCCGTACACTGAGGGCACCCTCCCGTTCATCATCCTGATCGTCGACGAGCTGGCGGATCTCATGATGACGGTGCAGGGAGAGGTCGAGCGGCCGCTCGCGATGCTGGCGCAGAAGGCCCGCGCGACCGGCGTCCACCTGGTCCTCGCCACCCAGCGGCCGAGCGTCAACGTCATCACCGGTCTCATCAAGGCCAATTTCCCGAGCCGGATCGCGTTCCGGGTGGCGTCCAAGGTGGACAGCCGCACGATCCTCGACCAGAACGGCGCGGAGGCGTTGCTGGGGAACGGCGACATGCTGTTCCTGCCGCCCGGCAAGGCGGAGCCCCAGCGCATTCAGGGCGCGTTCATCTCCACCGACGAGACCGAGCGGCTCACGGAGTGGTACACGGCGCAGAAGGCGAAGCGCGACGCCGCGCTCGTTGCACGGGGCATGCTCCCGCCCGAGAGTGGGGAAGCGGACATCCTGGCGGTCGTGCAGGCCATCGAGGCGGCCGAGACGGGTGAGGAGAGTCCGGCCGCCATTCCGCCCGGTGAGCGTGACCCGTTGTTCCGCGAGGCCGCGGAGGCCTGCATCCAGCATCAGCTCGGCTCCACCTCGCTGCTCCAGCGCAAGCTCCGGATCGGCTACGGCCGCGCCGCCCGCATCATCGACCAGCTGCACGAAGCCGGCATACTCGGCCCCCCGGACGGATCGAAGCCGCGGGAGGTGCTGATCGGGATCGAGCAGGTGGACGAGTACTGTCGATAGCCGATGGCCGATAGCCGATGGGCTGGTTGCCGATTGCGGTCGGTCACTTGGTGGGTCACGAGCGCAGTGTAGGCTCATGGGGTACCGACTGTCGGCTCTCGGCCATCGGCTGTCGGCCCTCGTGCTTTCGCCACGATCCGCGACGATTCGGTAACGCAGAGAGGGCCTTGGACGCTACGTTGTCCGCGTGCCGATCAAGTCCGACCCTTCGGAATGGACCGACCCGCGCCACAAGCAGGGGCTCGCCGGCGAGATTGAGGCGATCGAGTTCCTGAAGTCGCGTGGGTGGCAGGTGCTCGACCACCGGTTCAGGATGGGTCGGCTGGAAGTCGACCTCGTCGCGCGGCGCGGGTCGGTCGTCGCGTTCATCGAGGTGAAGGCCCGTGGCGGGGACGGGTTCGGGAGCGCCCTTCGAGGCGGTCACCTGGGCCAAGCAGCGCGAGATCGTGCGGGTGGCGCGGGCCTGGATGGACCGCTGCGGCAGGCCTCAGGACGTGTACCGGTTCGACGTCATCGGGGTGAACCTGCGGGAGCGTGGTGCTGCACGCGTGCAACATGTCGAGGACGCGTTTCGGCCCGGGTGGCGGTGAGGTGGATCTTCGGGTTATATTCGGGACGGTGGAAACAGTGAAAAGTGAAAGGTGAAAAGTGAAAAGCCGGCTCCGCGCTGATTCGCGCCCCATCTCCGACTTCCGGAGCCGGAGTCGGCCCGCTCACCCCTTTTCACGTTTCACTCTTCACTTTTCACTCCGTGGGAGGCAACATGGCCGCAGAGCGAGTCGAATCGAAAACCGCCGGCGGCGAGGAGAAGCGCAAAGCCCTCTCCCTCGCCATCGCGCAAATCGAGAAGCAGATCGGCAAGGGCTCCATCATGCGGATGGGGCAGGAGTCGTGGGTCAAGGTGGACGCGATCCCGACGGGCGCGATCAACCTCGACGCGGCGATTGGCGTGGGTGGGATACCGCGGGGCCGCATCACCGAGATCTACGGCCCCGAGTCGAGTGGGAAGACGACGCTCGCGCTCCACGTGGCGGCCAGTGCTCAGAAGCTCGGTGGGGTGGCGGCCTACATCGATGCCGAGCACGCGCTCGACGTCGAATACGCCAAGAAGCTCGGCGTGGATGTCGAGAACCTGCTCGTCTCGCAGCCGGATACCGGCGAAGAGGGACTCGAGATTGCCGAGATCCTGGTGCGCTCGGGCGCCGTGGACGTGATCGTGATCGATTCGGTCGCCGCCCTCGTGCCCAAGGCGGAGATCGAGGGCGAGATGGGCGACTCGCACATGGGGCTGCAGGCGCGGCTCATGTCACAGGCCCTGAGGAAGCTCGCCGGCAGCATCAACCGGTCGAAGACCTCGGTCGTGTTCATCAACCAGCTGCGCGAGAAGATCGGCGTCATGTTCGGCAACCCCGAGACGACCACCGGGGGGCGCGCGCTCAAGTTCTATGCGTCGGTGCGGCTCGACGTGCGCCGGATTGGGGCGGTGAAGGAGCGGGACACGATCACCGGGCAGCCGGGTGCGGGTCAAGGTCGTGAAGAACAAGGTGGCGCCGCCGTTCCGGCAGGCCGAGTTCGACATCATGTTCAACGAGGGGATCAGCCGCGACGCGCTGCTGGTGGATCTCGCCTCCGAGCTGGGCATCATCGAGAAGAGCGGCGCGTGGTACTCGTACGGCAAGGAGCGGATCGGTCAGGGCCGCGAGAATGCCAAGCTGTACCTCAAGGACAACCCGAAGCTCGCCGACGAGATGGAAGGCAAGGTGCGGCTGCAGCTGGGGACGGCGGGGGCGACGTCGGGGGCGGAGGAGTGAAAAGTGAAACGTGAATAGTGAAAAGCGGTTCCGTGCCTTTTCACTTTTCACTTTTCACTTTTCACCGTCGTTGTGCGCGTCACCTCCCTCCGACCCTCCCGCACCGCCGGCTACCTGATCGTGGAGGTGGACGGGGCCCGCGTCGCGCTGTTGCCGATCGAGCGGGTGCGGGCGCTCGGGCTCGTGCGGGGCCGGGAGCTCGACGAGGCCGGGCGGGAACGGCTGGACGCTGCTGCCCAGGCGGAGGACGCGTACCGGGGTGCGGTGCGACTGCTGGCCGCTCGGCCGCGTGCCGTGCAGGAGGTCATTCGGCGACTGCGGCAGAAGAAGATGCCGGCGCAGGCGGTCGCGGAGGCCGTGGGCCGTCTCGAGGCCAGGGGCCTGCTCGACGACCAGGAGTTCGCCCGGGCGTTCGCGCGAGGCCGTGCCGAGCGCGGGTACGGGCCCGCGCGGATCCTCGCGGATCTTGCGGCGCGTGGAGTGGAACGGCGCGTGGCCGAGCTGGCCGTCGCGGAGCTTCAGGTAGGAGGCGAGACGGAACGACTCGCGGAGCTCGAGGCGGTGGCGCGGAAGAGGGCGGGGCAGATGGCGGGGCTGTCGCCCGACGTGCGGAAGCGGCGGCTGGTGGGCTACCTGAGTCGGCGAGGGTTTCCGCTGGGTGATGTGCTGCGGGTGGTTGGGGAGGTGCTGTCCCCGAGCCCCTGACGCACCTTCTCACCTGTTGCACATCCGCAGCAACCCCTCGGGTTCATCGATTTGTTGGATATGCGTAAGACATTTGCCAGCAATGGTTTATGCGTCTTGTTCTGGCGCGCCCCAACCTTGCGATATTCCGGCCTCGACCGATTCTGGAATGCGAATGGCGTCGAATCTGATACTCGGCATCTCGGCCTACTACCACGACAGTGCGGCTTGCCTCCTCAAGGACGGCGAGATCGTCGCCGCCGCGCAGGAGGAGCGCTTTACCCGGAAGAAGGGGGACTCCTCCTTCCCGCGACACGCGGTGGACTACTGTCTCAAAGCCGGAGGGATCGGGGTCGCGGACCTTGCGTACGTGGGGTTCTACGACAAGCCACTGCTCAAGTTCGAGCGCATCCTCGAGTCCTACCTCGGCGTCACCCCCCGCGGGTTCCTGCAGTTCCTCAAGGCCGGTCCCGTCTGGATGAAGGAGAAGTTGTTTCTCGACCGCAATCTCCGTGACGAGTTGGGTAGCTACAAGGGTGAGGTGCTCTACGCGGAGCACCATGAGTCACACGCCGCGAGCGCCTTCTTCCCGTCGCCGTTCGAGGAGGCAGCGATCCTCACGATGGATGGGGTGGGCGAATGGGCGACGGCGGCGTGGGGTGTGGGTAAGGGACGTGACGTCGAGTTGGTCCGAGAGATCAAGTGGCCGGACTCGCTGGGACTGTTGTACTCGGCCTTCACCTACTTCACGGGCTTCAAGGTGAACTCGGGCGAGTACAAGGTCATGGGGCTCGCGCCCTACGGCCGCCCCAAGTACGTGGACCTGATCTATCGGGAGCTGATCGATCTGCGCGAAGACGGCTCGTTCCGGGTGAATCAGAAGTACTTCGACTATCTCACCGGGCTGAGGATGACGAACGGCGCCTTCGAGGACCTGTTCGGCGGCCCGCCGCGCGAGCCCGAGTCCAAGCTCACACAGCGTGAGATGGACCTTGCCCGCTCGATCCAGGACGTGTGCGAGGAGATCATGTTGCGTATGGCTCGCACGGTTCACCAGGAGACAGGGCTGGATCGACTCTGTCTGGCCGGTGGGGTGGCCCTCAACTGCGTCGGGAATGGGCGTTTGCTGCGCGAGGGGCCATTCAAGCAGCTCTGGATTCAGCCTGCCGCCGGAGACGCGGGTGGGGCGTTGGGTGTCGCTCAGCTCATCTGGCATCGGCATTGTCAGCAGCCAAGGATCGCAGGCTGCGACAGGATGAAGGGCGCCTACCTTGGGCCCGACTTCCCGGATTCCGAAATCGAGGCGTTTCTCAAGGCCCAAGGGGCTGAGTTCGAGCGTCTCGAGCGGAGCGATCTACTCTGCCGCGTCGCGGAGATCCTGGGGAACGAGAAGATCGTCGGCTGGTTCAATGGGCGGATGGAGTTCGGGCCGCGCGCGCTCGGGAACCGGAGCATCTTGGGGGACCCGCGGAGTCCCAAGATGCAGGCGCAGATGAACATCAAGATCAAGTTCCGGGAGGGCTTCCGGCCGTTCGCGCCGAGTGTGCTGCGCGAGCGCGTGCAGGACTACTTCGAGATGGATTGTGACTCGCCGTACATGCTGTTGGTGGCGCCGGTGAAGCACGAGCGCGAGGATACCGCTCACGGAGACTCAGCAGAGCCTCTGGGGCATTGACCTGCTCAACGTGCCCAAGTCCGACATTCCGGCCATCACGCACGTCGACTATTCGGCGCGCGTGCAGACGGTCTCGCGTGATACCAACCCCGACTACTACGACCTCATCAGCGAATTCGAGCGCCGGACGGGATGCGGGGTGGTGGTGAACACGTCGTTCAACGTGCGGGGCGAGCCGATCGTCTGCACGCCGCGCGACGCGTATCAGTGTTTCATGCGCACGCACATCGACTATCTGGTGCTGGGGCCGTTCTTGCTGGACAAGACGCGGCAGCCCGCGTGGGAGGAGAAGGCCGATTGGAAGAGCGAATTCCAGCTCGACTGAGCGCGAAGGAAGGCCGCAAGTTCGGCTTTACGGTCGGCATCGCCTTCCTGGTCCTCACCGCCATCTCGTGGTGGCGTGGACACGAGATTGCCCCCTACGTCCTTGGGAGCGCCGGGGCGGCCCTCGTGCTGGCCGGCGTGCTGGTCCCTGGGCGGCTGGGGCCGGTCCAACGCGGCTGGATGGGGTTGGCCCGCGCGATCTCACGCGTGACGACGCCGGTCTTCATGGGGATCGTGTTCTTTGTGATCATCACCCCGATCGGGCTGCTGATGCGGCTTTTCGGCCGGAACCCCGTCCGTCACAAACCTGAGGGTAACAGCTATTGGGCGCCCCGCAGCCAGGTGCGGGGTACCATGACCAACCAGTTCTAGGGAGATCGCAATGGCCAGCCTCGTCTCGGAGTTCTGGCAGTTCCTCAAGGTGCGGAAGAAGTGGTGGCTGCTGCCGATCGTGGTGGTGATGGTGCTGGTCGGCGCGCTGCTGGTGTTCGCGCAGGGGTCGGCGCTGGCGCCGTTCATCTACACGATCTTCTAGGCGACCGAGAATGTGGCGGGGGCGAATGCTCTGGTCCTGGCCACTCGACCCCTGCCGAATCGCGACGCGAGAGATCCGCGACCCCGAAGGGCAGGTGGAAGTTGTCTTTCGCGCAAGTTACGATCGCATTGACCGATGCCTTGGGCATGTTGGTGAAGTTCGGGAGTTGACGTCCGCCACGGAGCCGGCCAAGGGAGGGGGCGGCGCGTAAGTCAGGCTGTGCCGACGGAACTCCGCAGTATTGGCGGCGGCCCACCCGACAAAGCGTGTTTGCGCCTACGCTGACGGGCTTGGGATGAAGCGCACGGTGGTCCGCAGCGTCGTGCTGAACGAAGCGCGGATTCGTCCGCGAGATCGTCAAGTGGATGGCCTGCGTCGCGGCATCGATCGCCTGAATCTCCTGACCAGCACAATCGGCCTCCGGTGCGCTTCCGCCTTCGAAGACTCGGATGGGCATCCCAATCCGGTTGGACACCGCCTGATCGCCGAGACGGTCTCGGAGCGGAAGCGGGCGCACCGCTGAGGTCACTCGATCGCAGATTCCGAGCCAGCCCGCCCCACGGGTGAGAAGCGGCCGTCATAGTCGGGCGCACTAGCGCGACGAGGCTCGCGCTCTTCTGGGCGCTGCTGATAGCTGGGACGGTCGGGTGCGCCGAGATCCTCGTCCGGCTGGCGCTGCGCCCTCCCGCGCTGTACCCGCGACCGCAGGAGACGCCCATCATGACCACGCACTTGGAGCGAGGCTACGCATTGCTCCCGGGCGCGGTCGGCTACTACAAGGCCGGCGGGCATCGCGCCCGCATCGACGTCAATGGCCGCGGCTTCCGTGACGGTTCGTTTGGCGAGGCCATGAGGTCCGACGTGCGAATGCTCGCGGTCGGCGACTCGTTCACGCTGGGGCTTGGCGTCGACTCGACCAGATGCGTGGCCCGAGCAGCTCGAGGCCATGCTCCGACAGTGAGGACGGCCTGCGCGCCCGCGTCGTCAATGCGGGCGTGCCCGGGTACAGCGCGAGTCAGATGCGCCAAACCGCGGAAGAGCTCTTGCCGCAGCTCCGCCCCCAGGTCCTCCTGTTCGCGATGAACGGTGAAACGTACTGGAGGGTTGCGGACCCGTACGTCTACTACGGCGGCCAGCTCGTGCGATCGTCCGTGCTTCCCCACGTCACCGCCGGCCCCAGGGGGCTGTATCTACTCGCGGATCGGGAAGTGGCCGTGGCTCCATCGCCTCGACATCTGGCTCAACCAGCATTTCGAGCTCGGAGCGCATCTCCTGGACGTGGCGCAGCGCGTCGACGGTCTCTTCCTCTCGCACCCGAGAGAGCAGGTCTCCCGGCCCGCGGATGGCGGCATCGCCGTCGATACCGTGCGGCGGGTGTTCGCGCCCGTATTGCACGAGATTGGGCGGATGGATGCCGTCGCCCGGTCCGCGGGCGTGACGATGATCGTGCTGCTCGTTAATCCCCAGGAAGCCGACGGCAGCTTCCGTCCCGCGCAGGACGTCTACAACGACGTCGTCCAGCGAGTACTGCCGGGCGGAGGCCATCCGGGTGGTGGATCCGCTACCGCTGCTCAGGACAACTGCGGGCGGCAGCCCCGTGTTCCGGAGCGCGGATGACTATCACTGGACGCCGAGGGCGCACCAACTGGTCGCGCACCTGCTGCACAAGTACCTGACAACCGAGCGGCTCATCGTGGTGCCAAACGAATCCTCCTACCGAGCCAGGCCGCCGCAAGCCATGACCAGCAAGGCCCCGCCGACCAGCACCGGACCCGGTGACTGCACCCCACCGCGGCGCCACGAGGCTCAAGTCAGCCCAAAGACCAGGCGACGCCCGATTCCCAGCGTCGGCGAAGCCAGAATCCGACCGGGCGCCACCAGGATCGCCACCCAGAGGAAGCTGAGACCGCTTCGAGCCATGGTGGAAACGACTCGGCGTAGTGCAGCAGGCCCAGCCGAGGCCCGCCGTGAACCCGAGGCCGCACGGCGTCGCGCGTTGACTTCGAGGCAGCGGTCGCCGAACGCTCGGGACCCACGTGAGCACAGATCACCACGTGCGGACGAACCCGCATCGCCCCCGCGAGCCGCAAGTCCGGTTGGTCGAGCCGCCACGCGGAGGCGCGCGTCCGGTAGCGGTAGACGAGGTCGTCGCGGTCCGGACCCACCAGGACGATCTCCACCTGGTTCTCGTCGTAGATACTGAAGAGCGATGCCAACCGCGGCACCGGGGGGCCCGCCGCGGCCTCGACGGCAAGGGGAGCCCCTGCTGAGGAGCAGCTCGCGGACGCGTTCAGAGTCTTCGATTCGGCGCGAGCGCACGACGACGTCGCCCACCGTTGCGATCGCCACGCTGCCCCGATACCACTCGAGGTGCCCCAGGTTCGGCGTCCACTGCCCGAAGTACGTGGTGTGCGGGAAGCTGGGCTGCAGCAGGATCCCTGTCGCGGCGACGACCAGGGCGAACAGCATCGCGAAGGCGAGGGAGAGGCGGGCCGCCGTGGCATCGGGGAGCCGAGCGAGCCGCGGGGCACAGGCGGCCAGTCCGAAGCCGACGCCCGTCCCTAGCGTGTTGAACAGCACGTCACCGAGGCTCGGGTCCCGTCCCGGAATCACGGTCTGGGCCAGCTCCACCAGCGCCGACAGCAGCGCGCCGACCAGGATCGCCCGCGCGGAGCGGGAGCCCGGCGAGCCGGAGCCCTACGCCAAGGGGGCGAACAGGATCAGGTTGACGAGGGCGTCCGCCGTCCCCCGCTCGCCGCAGAGGATGCAGTTGGTCCAGCTCTGGGCCTCGCGAGAGAAGTCCGGTCGCAGTGTCGCGATGAGTATTGCCGTCGTCGCGGCGCCAAGGGTGGCACCCGCAGCCCTGGTCAGTCGCACGGCGCGGTCACCCCGGTCACGGCGGGGTGTGGCGTGCGCGATACACGGCCACGGCCTACGCCCCTCCGTGCCCAGCCGCCACCGTCGCGTCATTTGCGCATCCCCTTTTCCCGCAATACGTTAAGGTCGCTCACTCTCGGGCGTCACCGATGCCCTGTCTGTGGCGTCGCCCTTGCGTAACCATGGCGTCGCCGTCCGGCCTACCGGACTTGGACCGCCCTCAGCACTTGGAGCGCCTTCTGCGCACTCTTCCCACTGCCCTCACGACGATCCTGCTGGCCGGCTGGTGCGCGGGCGCGCTGTCCGCCCAGAGCATCTCCGCCGGAGCGGTTGTCGGGACGGTGAAGGATACCACCTCGCAACCCATGGCGAGCGTCCGGGTCGCGCTCACGGACCGGACCTCCGGCTTCACGTGGTCGATGACGACCGAGAACGACGGCCGGTATTCGTTCACGTTCCTCCCGCCCGGCGAATACGACCTCCTCGCCGAGGAGCTCGGGTACCGCCCGGTCGAGGTTCGGGGCGTCCGCGTTTCCGCCGGCGACGAGATCAGTCTCGATGTGCGACTGGAAGCCGCCGAGCCACCGGTCATGGAGCGCACGATCGAGCGGTACACGCCGAACGCCCTCACCGCGTCCGCGGCCGGACCGGGTTGGACGTTCGGGACCTTCGAGATGCGGCGCCTGCCCGACGACCGGCGTGACATCGGGTCGCTGAGCCGTTTCACGACCATCGGGGACGACGACGGCGTGATCGAGGGCCTCCCGCCCGGCCTGGCCGGCCTCACGATGGACGGGATCGGCTTCCGGAGCGCCCGCCACCCGGTGTTCGGCGCGTTCGATCCCGGCACCTCGGCATTCCCGCTGATGAGCGTGAGCGGTGCCGTGCTCGATCCCGGCGGCGTGGACGTCGAGTGGTCGGACTTCGCATCCGGCCGGCTGAGCGCTGCGGGTGTGCGCGGTACGTCGACACTGCAATCCCGCCTGTTCGGCGATTGGAGCGGCACGCCGGTCACGAGCTCGAAGTTCTTCAGGCCCCAGGACCTGAGTGGGAACTCGTTCCGCGGCGGGCTGCTGGTGAGCGGCCCCGTGATCCGCGACACCGCCCACTTCGTGCTCGGCTTCGAGGGCCAGCGACTCCAGACCCCGCTGCCGCCGACCTGGGAAGCCACGCCGTCGGACAGCGCGCTCCTCGCGATCGCGGCGGACTCGTTCGGGCTGGACCTGGGTCCCCAGCTCGCCCCGCGGCTGGCGGACATCAAGGCGCTCACCGGCTTCGCCCGGTTCGACTGGCAGGCGTCGGGGCGGAGCCGGCTGAGCGTGTTCGGGAACGGCGCGTTGCTCGATGCGACCAACGCGCCCGTCGGCCTGGGCCGCGTTGCGACGCTTGGCGCGACCGCGAAGACCCATGACATCGCTGCCGGCGCCACCCTCACTTCCGTGCTGTCGCGGAAGTTCGCCCTGGAATTCCGCGCCGGCTTCGAGAACAGCCGCCGGGAGTATGCCGGGAACGATACCGCCCTGACGTTCTTGCCCGGAGGTCCCGCGGCGTTCGGGACGGATCCCGCTCTCCCCGGGCAGTTCTCCCGCACGGGCGTGCGTCTCGGCGAGACCATTCACATCACGGCCGGCCGCCATCGCCTGAAGCTCGGCGGCGGCGGCAGCTTCAGCAGCATCAACGACACCTACGCCTACGATCGGGGCGGTGAATTCGCGATCGGCTCGGACAGCCTGCTGGGCGTGCGGGAAGGCGGGTTTCAGCAAGTGGTCGGCCGCATTCCGGTGGCCCGCTACTCGACCTACCAATTCGGCGCGTTCATTCAGGATCGCTGGCGCGGCGCACCCGGGTTCGACTTCGTCGTCGGTCTGCGATTCGACCGGGAGCGGGTGCCGGCAAGCAAGATCCTGCTCAATTCAGCGTGGCAGGCGCAGACGGCCATGCGGAACGACAGCATCGGTGCCACGCACACCAAGCTGAGTCCACGCATCGGCCTCGTGTGGGACGTCGCGAACCAGCATCGCTGGATCGTGCGCGCCGAGGGCGGCTGGTATCATGGCGTCGCGCCGGAGGACGCGTTCGCCGAAGCCGTCGCGACCGCCAACGGCGTCGACGGACGGCGCGGCGCCGGCGCGTTGGGCCGCTGGCCGGCGACGCCCGACTCGGCCGTCGCGGCCGTCACCGGGCCCTCGCTCGCGCTGCTCAACCCGAGCTTCAGTGCGCCGCGCACCGGCCGCGCCCTGCTCGGCGTCTCGGGATCGCTCGGCGGAGGCGCGGCGCTGCACCTCGCCGCCTCGTACCGTCACACGGACTACCTGATTCGCCGGCACGACCTGAACCTGATCCAGGCTCCGACCGGCCACGACCAGTACGGCCGGCCGGTGTACGGCACGCTCGTGCAGTCGGGGTCGGCGCTGTTCGTTCAGCCGGGCTCCAACCGACGGTTCGACACGTTCGACGTGGTCACGGCGCTCGATCAGGACGGCTACTCCGACTACTACGGCATCAGCGCGCGGATCGAGAAGCGGGTGGGGCGGTTCGTCACGTTCAGCACCGGTTACACCTACTCCAAGACGCAGGACAACTGGGTCGGCGCCGCCGGTGGTCCCGATGCTCAGGTCACTCCGTTCCCGGACAGTCTCAGCGGTCTGGACTGGGCGGACGGGCGTTCCGACTTCGACGCCCCTACGCGGGTGGTGTTCGGGACCGAGATCAATCTGCGGAGCTTCCGGCTTGCCGCGTTCTACGGGTTCCGGTCGGGCCATCCGTTCACACCGGGATTCCGCGACGGCGTGGACGCGAACGGCGACGGCTCGTGGGGCAACGATCCGGCGTACGTGGACGACCAGATCGCCGGCATCGGCGACGTGATCGGCGCGTGGCCGTGTCTGCAGGGACAGATCGGGCGGTTCGCGGAGCGCAACTCGTGCCGCGGGCCGGGAATCTCGCGACTCGATCTCCGGGTCGTGCTGGGACCGTTCCGGCTGGGGGCGCCGGTCGCGCTCGTGGTGGATGGGCTCAACCTGCTCGACGCGGAGTACGCGGCTGTGGACCGCGCGCTGTATCTCGTGGATCCGGCGGGCAGCCTGACGACGGATCCGGCGACCGGCGTGGTGACCGTCCCGCTGGTGGCGAATCCCAACTTCGGCAAGGCGATCAGGCGCTACGGATCGGGCCGCGCGCTGCGGTTCGGCATTCGGGTGAACTATGAATAGAGACAGAACAGCAGAACCGCGGAATGCTCGAGTGGAGTTCAGGCGGCGACTGCGGCTGGCCTTGCGCTACTCCATGGCTCTGGTAGCGGTAGCCGGTGGTGCGGTCGCGACCATGGCCTGCCCCAACGCCGGGGAGAGCCGCGTGCTGTCGATCCCGGGCACGGGGTTGGTCGGGGGCGTGGTGTACCTCGACGCCGACGGGAACCGGCAGGCCGGGGGCCCGGACAACGGTTTGGCGAACGTGCGCGTGCGTCTGGTGGTGGCGGGAACGCGCGACACGGTGGCGCGGGCCAACTCCGATGCCAACGGCACCTTCGTGCTCGGCAGCGTCCCGGTGGGCCGGTACACCGTCGTCGTCCCCGGCGAGGCGGTATTCGGCGACACGATTTCGATCGTGCGGATCGACACCGCCGACATCTCACTCAATCCCGACGACACGGTGCAGGTCCAGGTCGCGGTGAGCTTCCCGGCGGTGACCATCGCCGAAGCGCGGCAGCTGCCGCTCGGCACCAAGGTGTTCATCGAAGGCGTGGCGCTCAACTCGCTCCCGACGTTCGGCGACACGACGGTGAGCATCGTGGACACGACGGGCGCCCTGCGCATCACGAATGTCCGGGGGCCGCTGGTGGCCCTGGGTGACAGCGTGCGGTTCCTCGGCAAGCTGGCGGCGCGTGACGGCCAGCCGGTACTGGACGGGGCGCAGGCGATCGTCCTGGTGACGGGGCCCGGCCGGCCCGCCGAGACGGTGACCACGGCGGTCGCGGCGACGGCGGACGGGGGGCGGTTGGACGCGGCGTTGGTGCGGGTCGTGGCCGCGACGATCAGCGACACGGTGACCGTGGCCGTACAGGGGGACTCGAACTACGTCGCAACCATGGACGATGGATCGGGGCCGCTCATCGTCGTGTTCGACCGCACGCGCGTTCGCGCCACTGCCGCGCACGACCTATGTCCCGGGAGTCGTGATGAATGCCACAGGCGTCCTCGTCCCGGACGGGCTGGGGACGTGGCGCCTGAAGCCGCGTGGCGGCTTGGACGTGCAGATCGTGCCGTGAGGTAATCAGCCAGAGGTCCCTCCTGTGGCGAGCATGCAACGCAGTTGTGCTTTGCGTTGCTAAGTGATTTATCGACAAGTCGTTATGAGACACCTTCTCGGGTGAGCAGGTTGGCGCCAAGCTTGCCCTGTGGGATCACTGACTCGAAGGGGTGGCGCTTCTTACATGGCGATCAAGGACAAGCTGGTTCTCGGTGCCGGTGCCACGCTGCCGGACTTGGCGTCGAAGCTCCGGGCGTTGGTGTTCGAGCAGCTGCACCGTCGTGGAGCAGTCGTCGCGATGAGCGGCGGCGTGGACAGCTCCGTGTGCGCGGGGCTCGCGGTGAAGGCCTTGGGACCCGAGCGTGTATTCGGCCTGCTGCTGCCGGAAGCGGAAAGCGGTGGCGAAGACCTCGCGCTCGGCCGCGAGTGGGCCGAGAAGCTCGGCATCCCCTATCAGGTCGAGGACATCTCGGGGGTACTGAAGGCCTGCGGCGCGTACGAGCGGCGGGACACAGCCATCAAGTGCATCGTTCCGGAATTCGGGCCGGGATGGTCGAGCAAGATCACCGTGGATGCTGATCGGCACGCCAAAGACGGGCTCACGGTGTTTCACCTCACGGTGCGTTCCCCCGGGGGTGCGACGCAGCGCCATCGGCTGCCGCCGGTCGCGTACCGGGAGATCGTGGCGGCCACCAACTTCAAGCAGCGGGTCCGCAAGATGCTGGAGTACTACCACGCGGACCGGCTGCACTACGCCGTGATCGGGACGCCCAACCGACTGGAGTACGACCAGGGCTTCTTCGTGAAGGGCGGTGACGGCCTCGCCGACGTAAAGCCGATCGCTCACCTCTACAAGACGCAGGTGTACCAGCTCGCCCACGAGCTGGGTGTGCCGGAAGGCGTGACGCGCCGGCCCCCGACCACGGACACCTACTCCCTGCCGCAGACCCAGGAGGAATTCTACTGGGGCGCGCCGGTCGAGATCATGGACCTCGTGCTGTACGGCGACAACCACGGCATTCCCCCGGAGGTGGTCGCCCGGGAAGTGGGCATGACGCCCGAGCGGTGGCGCACATGTACCGCGACATCGAGCAGAGGCGCTCGACCACCCGGTACCTGCACCTGACCTCGCTGCTGCGTCGAGCCGGTCGCGGAGATCGCGTAGCATGTGCGGCATCGCCGGCATCCTGCGGAAGCGCCCCGTCGGGGTCTCGCCCGGAGGCGCTGTTGCGGATGGCGGGCGCCATGCGCCACCGCGGGCCCGACGGCTACGGGGTGTACGTGGGGGCGCGCGCCGGCCTGGCCCACGCCCGTCTGAGCATCATCGACATTGCGGGAGGGGCGCAGCCGCTCGGCAACGAGGACGGCCGGTTCGCTGATCGTCTACAACGGCGAGGTCTACAACTACATCGAGCTGCGCGAGGAGCTCGAAGCCAGGGGCCACCGCTTTCGCACGAGGAGCGACACCGAAGTCCTGGTCCACGGCTACGAGGAATGGGGCGACGGACTGCCCAGCGCGCCTCAACGGCCAGTTCGCGTTCGCGATCCTGGACCGTCGCGGCCAATAGCCTGTTCCTCGCGCGTGACCGCTTCGGCGTGCGACCGCTGTTCTATGCGGAGCGCGCGGGCGACTTCTTCTTCGCGTCCGAGGTGAAGGCCCTGTTCGCGAGCGGGGAGGTGACGCCCGAGCCCGACCTCGGTCGGGCTGGACGAGGTCTTCACCTTCTGGGCTGCCAAGCCACCCCGCACGGTGTTCCGCGACGTCCTTCAGCTCGAGCCCGGCTGCCTCGCGCACGTGCGGGATGGTCGCTGCGAGGTGCGACGGTACTGGGAGCCGACGTTCCCCGAGGTCTCGGGAAGAAGATCCTGGGGCGGCTGGACGACCTCGACGGATTACTCGAGTCGTCGGTGCGCTTCCGGCTGCGGGCGGACGTGCCCGTCGGCGGGTACCTCAGCGGCGGCCTCGATTCGACGATCACGTGCGCGCTCGCGGCCCAGGCGTCGCCGTTCGATCTCCGGACCTTCTCGGTGGCGTTCGACGATCCGGCGTTCGACGAGAGCGCGCACCAG
>CAVYSW010000005.1:0-186459 GCA_963771275.1 uncultured Gemmatimonadales bacterium | reverse complement strand
TGGATAGCTGCGTAACCGAACCAGAGCGCAGCTGCATCGTTGTCTGGGTCCTTCTCCAACGCGCGATTGAGCAACTTGATCGCCTCGTCATCGCGATGAAGACTCAGTTAGCAGGATCGCCAATCTCACAAGGTCATCGGCGGAAGTGGTCTCGCTTAGACTTGCGTGCAAGCGAGCTGCTGTCTCGACTACATCGGAACTTCCATGACCAGTCATTGGGCCTCACGGAACGTACATGGTGCCGATCTTAGCGACGCCGTCAACGACGGCACCCGAGAACCGAACAGTCTGACCAGCTATCTCCCGAAGAACGCTGAACCTTCCTGCGGCTGGGATGCCTTCTCCGACTAGTCCCTTGACGGCTTCCGTAACCACAGCTTCCCGGCTCCCGAGCTGCTCAACTAATCCCGCGAGCCCGTGCTCCGCGTTGCCAAAGAAATGGTTCAGCTTGTTCGGATCGAGCGCGTACTCGAGGCCTTGACGAAGCGTCCCCGCGAGTTCGCTGGTCCCTGCTGCACTTGCGTCGGCGGCTGCGCCGGTGCCCAATGCAGCAGCTCCACCTCGGCCGATGAGGCCCGCCGCAACTCCACCAGAGGCGAGTGTGAGCCCCGTGAGCGCGGCACGCCCCGGATCGGAGACTAGGGTTGCCAAACCGCCCATGAGATTGTTGCCAAGCGCGCTCACGCCACGTGATGAAGCTGCACGCCCCGCCCAATACTCCGCGGACTCCTGGGCCCAACACCAAGGTCTCGGTGAACACAAGCCAAACGGATCGGAATAAGAAATCGGGTTCGAACCAGCGTACGCATAGAGATTCACGCCCCCCGCGAACCCGATCGGATCCTGGGTCAGGAAGCTGGCCGCCCCAATCGAAGCATCACATCTCGTCGTGAGAGAAGGCCCGAGGCGCCCCCCCGAAGCACCGAGACGCTCGCGAATCCGATTCAGCGCGCGCAGCTACATGGAATCAGCGAGCGCCTTGGCCGATGTCCGACCTTCCAGCGATGGGCGATCTAACCGATCTGAGGTGGGCGGTGTCGGCACGCAACTCCACGAGGCAGCTCGGACCGTACTGTCGGGCCCTGACGACTTCGTGGCGCCGCGAATAACCACGGCCGTAGGTGTGGATCACGGCGGTTCGTTCATGACAAGCAACCGACCTGTGTTCGACAAGGTGATACTCGCGCCGAGCCGCTGCAGAGTGACGACCCAACCCTGCCCCTGCGGCCGAATAGTCATTCCCTCCTCCCCCTGACAGAGGCCGGCCGGATCCATGTTCCGCGAAAGCCGGTTCAGGAGGCAGGCATAGGCGATGGCCCATAGCTCATCCCGACCGGCTCTCTCCGGTGCCGAGTCAGCGAAACGGTTCCATGCCTCCGTGGACAGGCCGGCTGTGAGTCGGCCTTCGTACATCGGGTTAAGCAACACGACCTCGCGCTCTCCAACCCCGAACGCGACCACCTGAGCCTCCCCAGCAAGACCGATTTCGAAATAGACGACCGGGCCAAGGTCAAAGAGCCCGTTCTGGACGATCTTCATCGACCCGCAGAGCTCGTCCAGTCTGGCGCCAACCAAGACACCACGCTCCTGTGGGAACGACGCTCGTAACGTGGAGCGCAAAGCGCGAATAGCCGAACCGAAGGCCGAACTCGTTTGCACTCGCCGGACCGAAGGGCGACCGTCGAGGTGCGCACATCGCGCCGAATCACCCTGCACCGACGCTCCTTCCGCTCTCGAACTCATGGCGCCAGCCGCGGCCTCGAACGCCAGGACCAGCAGGGGCAGAGCCGTCATGGACAGACCCTCCGCGAACCGAGGGGGTTCGGGCGAAGCCCAACATTGCAGCCAGGTGAGCGCGATGTCCGCGTCGAGAATCCTCCACCAAGCAAGGCAGGGTTTTCAGCATAACGGACCGCAGGGTCGTGCACCCGACGGTATTCCTCCCCGCTGAGGAGACGGTTTCCAAACTGGGTCATCGCACCGTACGCTTCGTGCACTTCGTGGACGACGACGGAGGCGAGGTCGTACGACGCCTTGTCGCGATCCCGCCCGAACGCAGATTCGTTACCGGGGTCCAGGTAGACCACGCGGTCAAAGTCCGAGAGGGCCTCGACCCCAAACGGACTGCCCTTGAGAGGCTTGAACTTGATGACGATGTGCATCGTGGGGTCCGCCTCAGCAGCCGCGAGGTACGCAAGCCCCTGTGCGGCGTCGTTGGCCTCCTGGGCGTTGCACGGCCCGTCCTGAGCGCTGTTTGCGCACGCCGTCATCTGAGCCTTGCCCTGTTCGTAGGCCTGCCGTTCCCTGCCACCTGCCAAGTGCACCTTGAGCCCTAAGGGATCGATGAACGCTACCGGATTGTTCCCCGCATACGCGTACAGATTCACCCCGCCCGCGAGCCCGATCGGATCCTGGGTCAGGAATCGACCCGTGTTAGGATCATACCACCGGTTCCGTAGGTAGGTGAAGCCCCCGGTCTGGTTGGGTGTGCTAGCCCCGGTAAAGCCGGTCTGCACATTGAGGTCGCCTGCCACCCCCGCACCCTCGAGACGCCCGAACGGGTTCCGGCTGTAGAGGCTCGTCTGATACTCTTGGGTGCCATCGCTCCGCATCGCGGCGAGCGTAGTCCCTTGTATGTCGGACACAAGAGCCAGGTTCCTCTTGCTCCCCTGAAAGTCGGTGAATCGCCCCGCGAGTGGCTGATCGACGCCACCGACCAAGTAGCGATGTTCAAGCCGCCACGTCGAGCCTGAACGCCGGAGGGCGAGTTGCACGTCGTTCCCGTCGTACACGTAGTAGCTGTACGGACCGGTTCCGGGCGCCGGCGGGCTCTGCGGGTTGTACGTCTGCCCACTCTGCACCGCGCTCAACTCGCGCAGCCCGCTGCCGTCGTACCAATGCCACGTGTAGTCGTAGTCGCCCGCGATCGGCGTGGGGCTCATCGCGAAGAACAGTTGGTTGGCCGCCGTATACGACATGACGCTCTGCAAGGTCGGCGCGCCACTTGGCACGCTGTCGATCTGATACAGACGGTTGCCAGCCCAGTCATTGCCGTACCGCGAGGCGTGGTGGTTCGACGTGCATTCCGTGCGGAGAAGTTCGTTCCCAGCTCCGACCTCGATGCTGTCCACCGGGCAGTCCTGCCGCTCCCCCGTGTACAAGAAGGGCTCCTCACGGATCCGGTTGCCGAAGACATCGTAGGTCCACACGTAGTCGGTGTATCGCGAGTGGCCGTCCCAGCCCTTCACAGACTCGATTAGGCGTTTGGTCCCGTCGGTCGCGTACGTGTGGTTGAAGCTGTACGAGTACGTCTGACCTCCGATGAGCCCGGGCTGAACACCATACTGGTACAGCAGATCGTCCGACGCGTTGTACGAGTTGCCGTTGGTCTGGAACGAATACCATCCATGATTCGAAGCCGTGTTCGTGTAGCTAAGGCGTCCCTCCGCATCGTACCGCGTCACGGTACTCAACAAACTCCCGGGCAAGCCGCTCGTGTAGAGCTGTACCGAGCGCAGTGTGTCCCGGCCTCCCCGATCGTACTGCCAGTCGACTCGGGCAAACGGCACTCCATCCGCGCTGCCGAGTGTCGATGCGAGCCGCGCAGTGATGGCGTCATAGGTGTACCCAATGCTCCCCGAGCCCTCCCCTCCACTCAGAGTGACGCCAGAAACTGCGTCGGAAACCATGAGGCGCTGACCTCGCGCGTTGTACTGGTAGGTGCGTACCACCTTCGCACCGCCCGTGATGCCGGGCATGGACATGCTGTCGTTCGGCCCAACGCTCCAGGGCGTGCACTCGCCCGACGAGAAGATCTTCATCGACACGGTGGAGAAGTTCTGGAACTACCTGTTGGCGATCCTGAAGAACGTGAACTGAGAACGGCTCCAAGAGAGTGGATCACGGCGGGTTGCGGCGCCCCACGGGCTGCCGCGGCCCGCCGTTGTCGTTCCGGGCCCCGGATCAAGCCAGGATCGGCGGCGCGCGGTCGGTTGGGTCGTGTAGGACGCCGCTCAAGCGGCTACTCGGCACCATCTGTCGCGCAACGGCGACGCCCGGTCGGCCACCGCCCGTCTCATCGGGCAGAACGCGCCGAGTGGCCGCTGTCAGCCCTCAAACCCGTCGCGACCCGACCACCCCGATCGCATCGGGCCCGCTGTCGGGAAGGCGACGCGCTTGGGGGTGGTCAGCGTGCGTCGACCCGCTCCGTCACGAGCCGCGCCGGCTCGTGGAGCTTGTAGACCGGACACGCCTGCGCCCCGCCACCGAACTGGGCGGCGAGATACCGGTCGAAGAAGTTCCACACCAGGAGTCCGTCGTCGCTCTCCGGCTCGAGCAGCGCCGCCGCGAGTGGTCCCAGCACCTGCGCGGTCGGCACGAACAGCGTCCCCGCCGGAAACTCGCGCTCGACGGCGGCGTATGCGCCGGTCACGGCGGTCATGTAATGACCCTGGTTCGGCCGCTGGCCACCCGTGATCTCGCTGACGGTGAATCCCTCGACCGTGAGCTTCGCCGGCTGCGAGCAGCCGCTCGACCACGATGCCGTGCGCGAGCAGGTTCTCGAGCACGTGATCGTCCGCGACGGGGATCAGGTAGCCGCGCGGGTACGGGACGGTGCGCGCCGGCGCGAACCGCGCGAGATAGGGCACGTTCTCATACGTGCGCTTCCGCTCGGTAGGGCGCGCGCGGGGGCGGCCGCCCGGACCCGCCGTCACTTCCATCTCGTAGCCCCGGATCGTGAGGCGCTGCGCGATCGCCTGGGTGTCCGTGGCAACGGTGAACCCGCCGCCCGCCGCGAGCCCGCGCGCGATGGCCCGCCGGTCGGCGCCCTGGACGAGCGAGACGACCTCGTCCCGATGGTCATGCAGGTAGTCGAGGAACGCGAGGAACACGGCGTACGCGCCGCGCACGCGCGTCTCGAAATCCACGTACGGGTACTGCTCGTTCAGGATCGAGATGCGGTTCCGGAGTCCCACGTAGTTGGACAGGTAGTGCGGCTCCGGGCCCAGCGGGATCCAGCCCTTGGCGGGGTCGCGCGGGTCCACGAAGTCGCCGTGCGGCACGGTGAAGATGCCGTACGCGTCGCGCATCCGGGCCGTGATCGCCGGGAACAGGATGTCGGACGCCCAGGCCAGGATCGTCGAGTCGCCGTTGGGGTTGAGCCCCCACACCCAGGTGACCGGCTCCTGGTGGTACGATCCGTTGTGCGTGTGGCTGTCGAGGAAGAACGCGGGGTCCCACCGGTTGAGCACGCCCACGAGCCCGCGCACTTCCGGCGTCTCGAGCTTCATGCCGTCGCGGTTCAAGTCGAGGCTCTGCCCGTTGTAGCGCTCCCCAACCCCCTGGTCCGGCCCGCGCTGGTTGCGGCGGTTCTCCGTGCTGATCCGCTCGTTGCCGTCCGGATTGAAGATCGGCGCGATCAGGATCACGAGGCGGTCGAGGTAGTTCGTCCGCGTTTTGCCGAGCGCCAGGTCGCGCGCCAGCATCTGCGCCGCCTCCTTGCCCTCGACCTCGCCGGCGTGGATGTCGGCCTGGAAGTACACGACCGCGCGGTCATCGCCCCGCAGGTCGGCGGGCGAAGCGGGCGCCGGGTCGCCGATCACGAGCAGCGGCAGCTCACGCCCCTCGGCGCTGGTCGCCATCCGCTCCAGGCGAACCCGCGGGGAGAGGCGCTGCAGCTCGGCGATGAACGCCATCACGTCCGCGTGGCGCGAGGTGGCCGTGAAGCCGCTCCGCTCGGCGACGGTGAGCGGGGCGGTCTGGGCGGCGGCGACGCTCGCCAGCGATACGCAGAGCACCGCGCTCAGGAGGAATCGCGGGCCGCAGGAGTCGGTCGTACGCATGGTGGTCCTCATGACGGTCGGCTAGCGTGCACCGCAGAGTACGCGGAGCGCCCAGAGGGCGTTGTGGGGAGACTCACGGCACGCTCGTCCATCTACATCTCTGCCTTCTCCGCGGTCTCTGCGGTGAAGCGGCCAGCCGCACTAGCCTCGCGCCCGCCGCCGCGGGTGGCGGTCCACGACCATCGACAGGACGATCCCCCCCCCGAGCACGACCACGACCACGCCCAGGAAGTAGAACGTGAACCCGTGGCCGACGCGCTCTACCAGCCACTGCGACGCCAGCATCTTGAGCCCGACCAGCATCAGCACGATCGCGAGCGCGACGTTGAGGAAGCGGAACCGGTTCAGCAGATGCGCCAGCGCCGAGTACAGGGACCGCAGGCCCATGACGGCGCACACATTGCTCGTGAACACGATGAACGGGTCCGACGTGATCGCGAAGATCGCCGGAATCGAGTCGAGGGCGAACAGCAGGTCGGTGGTCTCGATCGTGATCAGCGCGATCGCGAGCGGCGTGAGCATCACCAGACCGCGCTTCGCCCGCATGACCGCCGCGTCGCCGGACGCCGCGTAGCGGGGACCGGCGCGGATCACGAAGCGCTTGCCGTGGAAGTCCGCGGTGACCGGGAAGAACCTGCGGGCGAGCCGCACCATCGCGTTGCGGCCCGGGTCCGTGTGCTCGGCCTTCATCCGCAGCATCCGGATTGCCGTGATGATCAGCAGCCCACCGAAGACGTACAGCACCCACCGGAACCGCGTGATCAGCGCGACCCCCACGCCGATCATGCCGCCGCGCATCACGATGGCACCGAGGATGCCCCAGAACAGCACGCGGTGCTGCAGCGCGGGCGGCACGCGGAAATAGCTGAAGATCACCGCCATCACGAACAGGTTGTCGACGGAGAGCGACTCCTCCACGACGTAACCCGTGAGGTACTTCACCGTCGCGCTGGCCCCGGTATTCACCAGGCCGTCCACCGGATCCGGGTTCATGCCGAGTCCGGCCCAGTGGTGCCCGTAGGCAAAGAACACCACGAGCGCGAAGGAGAGTCCCAGGCCCACCCAGACGGCCGCACGGACCAGCGCCTGCCTGAGCGGCAGGACCTGGGCTTCGCGGTGGACGAACCCCAGGTCCAGAACGAGGAGGACGACCACCCCGACGACGAAGAGACCGAGAAGCCAGCTCATTGACAGCGCGTAACCTGCACGGGAGGACAGGTCGATGAAAGCCCCCCCAGGCGTGGCCTTCGGTCCGGGTGCACCAACCCTGTATCTGGAACGCCCACGAAGGACGTGTGCTGATCGAGCAGCGCGAGGCGACGGCGGTCGCGCTCCCCGCTACTTCAGCCCCACCTTCTGCGACAGGGCGGCGGCGTCCGTCTGCACCCGCATCACCGCGTGCAGGGCGTCGGCCACGTCGCCGCGCTGCTCTGCGGCGAGCGCCATCCGCATGCTCGCCGCGAGGGAGTCGACCGCGGCGCGGGTCTGACCCCGCGGGCCAACCCGCTTGTCGAGCGCCGTGATCATCCGCTGGACGCTGTCCCGCAGCACCGTGAGCCGGTCCGACACCTGCTGCTTGGCGCGCATCAGGGCTGCCGACAGGTCGCGTCGGGCGTACGCCGTCACTTGATGCGCCGCCGTGACGGCTTTCTTGTAGTCCTTGGCGTCGAACGCCGTCTTCGCCGTATCGTAGCCCGCCATCACCGCTTTGAACGCCTCCGGCACATAGCGCAGCGCCTCCGCGTGCTGCGCGGTGATGGCCTCTTCCGCTTCCTTGATGGCCGTCTCCGCGTCCCGCTGCGAGGGCCCGCACGCAGCGGCGACGACGATCGTCGCCAGGGATGTCAGTCGAATCATGCTTCCCTTCATGCCAGCTCCCTCGCCGAGTTTCCGCCCCCGGAACCACGCCGGCCGGCGCGACGGGGGTCCGGGAAGAATAGACTGGGCGGGTCCGGAAGTCAGGTCCGCCTGGCGCCCGCGCCCGCCGCATCGCACCTTGGGCAGGACCATGCACGAAGCCCGTCGTCTCGCCCTGCTCGCCGAGCACGTCGACGCCCAGCACGCCGCGGCGCTCTACCGCACCGCGTCCCCCGCCGTGGAGCGCGCCGCGGGCGTGCAGCTCCGTCACGTCGGCGGCGCCGTGGTCGCGATCGCGGCACGAATCGACGTGCTCTCGTTCAACCGCGCCATCGGGCTCGGCATGGGGGAGCCCGCGACAGAATCGCAGATCGACGAGATCACGCGCGTCTACCGCGCCGCGGGGAGTCCCCGGTTCTTCATTCAGGTGAGCCCCGCCGCCCGGCCCGCCGGCATTCCGGACTGGCTGACCGCGCGTGGTTTCGTGCATCACAACAACTGGATGAAGCTGTGGCGCGATGCGAGCCCACCTCCCGACCCCGCCACGGAGCTTGCGATCGTCCGGATCGGGACCGAACGCGCGGCGGACTTTGCCGGCATCGTGGGCACGGCGTTTCAGTTCCCCGCCCCGCTCCAGGACTGGCTCGCGGAGAGCGTCGGGCACGCCGACACGCTGCACTATCTCGCGCTCGACGGCGACCGGCCGGTCGGAGCCGCCAGCGTCTTCTTCACGGGGGAGGCGGGGCACCTGAGTTGGGCAGCGACGCTCCCGGAGGCCCGGAAGCGCGGCGCGCAGAGCGCGCTGATCGCCGCGCGGCTCCGCGACGGGATCGCCCGGGGGTGCCGGTGGTTCGTGTCGGAAACGGCGGAGGACACGCCGGAGCAGCCGAACCCGTCGTCACACAACCTGCGCCGGATGGGATTCGGGCTGCTGTATCTCAGGCCGAATTACCGGCTCAGCCTGGCACCCTAGCGGGACTCGCGGCCCCGATCCGCCGCACATCCAGCGGGAGGCCCTTCCGCGCATCGAGCACGAGCGCGATGGCTCCGGTGGCGCACTTCCCTTCGCACACCCCGCACCCCATGCACTTCTCCCAGCTGACCTCGGCCCGATATGGGACCGTCATGGCGCCGAACGGACAGGCCTCCGCGCAGTCGCCGCACCCGATGCACGCCCCTTCGTCGACCTCCGCCACGTAGCCCGACGAGGCCACCATCGGCACGCCATGCTTGACCATGGCCTCGAGCCCGCCGCAGCAGCACTTACAGCAGTTGCAGATGGCATAGAAACGGTTGTCGCACGCGTCCTTGAAATAGGCCGTGTGCACGTGGCTGCGCTCGTGCTCCCGGGCAAGCAGGTCGAGCGCTTCCTCCTGGGTCACGCGGCGGGCGCGTCCCGGCCGATGGTCGAGCACGAAATCACCGCCGCCCACCAGCATGCACACCTGGATCGGCCGACAGGGGTCGGGCCGCCCCGCGCGGCACGGGCAGTCGAGCAGCGTGACGCTGGGGGGCCCCGAGAGCAGGATGTCCCGGGCCGTGGGATACGGGATGATCCGCTCGAGGTCGGTGCGCTTGATGTCGTGGTCGAGCTTGATGATCGCACAGGCGAGCTCGGTGGGGAGCACCTTGCCGTGGTAGTGGTCTGCCCACGTGCGCTTCGCGGCCGGCGACATCCTGGGGACCACCCGCCGGGCCAGGCGGATGTACTGCTCGGTCCAGCGCCCGTAGACGTACCCGTGCAGGGCCCTGACCAGGCCGCCGCGGGACCGTCCGCCGGCGGACGCGTCGCGGCGGCTCTGGCGCAGCGCGGCTCTGGTGGACGGGAGGGCCAGGTGCCCGCGCTCGCCGATCAGCCACAGGATGGCGAGCAGCAGGAGCGGCAGGCCCGGAATCAGGGCGAGCCAGAGCATGGGGGGGCTCCGGGGGAACGGTAGACGGAGTGTCGGGTAGCGCCCGTGAAGGGGAGTTGAATTCCGGGTGAACTCCGCCCCCGTCTGGTCGGCGCTCCCCAACCGTCGTATAGTTCGCGCGACTCTCGGGAGAGTGCCCGGCGTGACCGATCTTCAGCAACAGCTCAGCGCCGCCGTCGGCGGCACCTACCGCATCGAGCGCGAGCTCGGAGGCGGCGGGATGAGCCGCGTGTTCCTCGCCGAGGAGATCGCGCTGGCCCGACGGGTGGTGATCAAGGTCCTGCCGCCGGAGATGGCCCCGGGCGTGAACAAGGACCGCTTCCACCGCGAGATCCAGCTCGCCGCCAAGCTGCAGCACCCGCACGTGGTCCCACTGCTCACGGCCGGGGCGGCGGGCGACCTGTTGTACTACGTCATGCCGTTCATCGACGGGGAGTCGCTCCGGGCCCGGCTGGCGCGCCAGCGCGAGCTGCCGATTCCGGAGGCGGTGCGCGTGCTGCGCGAGGTGGTGGACGCGCTGGCCTACGCGCACCGGAACGGTGTCGTGCACCGCGACATCAAGCCGGACAACGTGCTGCTCTCGGAAGGGCACGCCCTGGTGGCCGACTTCGGGGTCGCCAAGGCCGTGACGGCCTCGAGCGGGGCGAGCTCGCTCACCTCGCTCGGCATGGCACTCGGCACGCCGGCGTACATGGCGCCCGAGCAGGCCGCCGCAGATCCGAACGTGGACCACCGGGCGGACATCTACGCCGTCGGCGCGCTGGCCTACGAGATGCTGTGCGGCCGCCCACCGTTCACGGCGCCGACCCCGCAGGCGGTGATGGCGGCCCACGTGACTCAGCTACCGGAGCCCGTCGCGATGCACCGCCCCGCGGTTTCCGAGCCGCTCAACGGGCTCATCATGAAATGCCTGGCGAAGAAGGCCGCCGACCGGTGGCAGAGCGCCGGCGAGCTGCTGCCGCTGCTCGACGCGCTGGTGACCCCGAGCGGGGGCACGACGCCCACCGGGGCCCGGCTGTTTCCGGCGGAGGCCTACGTCGCCGCCGCGCGCCGCGCCCATCCGCTGCGCGTCGGGGCGCTGTTCGCGCTCGCGGGGGTCACAGTTCTGGCGGTGGTGTACGGACTGGTTCACGCGCTCGGGCTGCCCGACTGGGTACTCGTGGCGGCGTTGGTCCTGCTCGCCGCCGGGTTGCCGATCATGCTGCTGACCGGGCATCACGAGCGGCGGCGGGCGCTGCTCAGAACGCAGGGGATCCCCGTCACGACTCCGGCGGCAGGCCTCGAGCGCCACTTCACCTGGCGGCGCGCGCTGTGGGGTGGCGGGCTCGCGTTCATCACGCTCGCCGTGGCGGCGGCCGGCTACACGGCGATGCGGCTCCTGGGCATCGGGCCGGTCGGCACGCTCGTCGCCACGGGAGTGCTCAAGGACCGGGACCAGATCATCATCGCGGAATTCGACAACCGCACGCCGGATTCCACCCTGGCCCCGTCCATCACGGAGGCGCTGCGGATCGACCTGGGGCAGTCGGCGGTGGTGCACGTCATGGAGCCGGCGGCCATCGCGGCCGCGTTGCAGCGGATGCAGCGCCCACCGGGCACGCGGCTCGATCTCCCGGTTGCCCGGGAGGTCGCCGAGCGCGAGGGCGTCAAGGCCATCGTGAGCGGCGAGGTCGCCCCGCTCGGGAGCGGATACGTCCTCACGGCACGGCTCGCCTCCGTCCCGGACGGCTCCACGCTGGTTCCGCTGCGCGAGACCGCCGCCGACCCCGCCGGCATCATCGCGGCGGTGGACCGGCTGTCGAGCCGGCTGCGGGAGCGGATCGGCGAGTCGCTGCGAGCGATCCGCGCGAGCGAGCCGCTCGACCAGGTCACGACCGCGTCGCTCGACGCACTGCGGGCGTACACGCGCGGGCTTGCCGCGCACAACGCGGGGCAGTTCGACCGGGCCATCACGCTGTATCAGGAGGCGATCGGGTTCGATTCGTCGTTTGCGATGGCATACCGCAAGATGGCGGTGGCGATGAGCAACTCGGGGGTGGACCAGTCCCGCGTCGCGGCGGCCGCCGCGCGCGCGTTCGCGCTGCGGGACCGACTGCCGCCGATCGAGCGCTACCTCGCGACGGCGTACTACTACCAGGAGGTGGAGTACGACGTGCCCAAGACCGTCGAGGCGTACCGCTCCCTGCTCGATATCGAGCCGGACGATCCGACGGCGCTGAACAACCTGTCGATCCCGCTGATCGCCACGCATCAGTATGCGGAGGCGGAGCGCATTCTGCGGCACGCGATCGCGGTGAGCGACAGCATGGTGTGGCAGCACTTCACCAACTTGGCCGAGGCGCAGATGGCGCTCGGCAACGTCGCCGGCGCGGACTCGACGGTCGCGGCGCTGGCGCGGCGGCAGCCGGGCAATCCCACGTCGCGCATGTACCAGGCGATGCTCGCATTCGCGCGCGGCGACTACGCCGCGAGCCGCGCCTACACCGACAGTTTGGCGGCGATGAGCGCCGGGAGCGCGCTCTGGGCACGTACCACCGCGTTCTTTCAGGTCGCGGACGCCGTCGTGCACGGGCGGATCGCGACGATGGAGACCCTCGCCCGAAGCGAGGAATCGAGGGCCGCGGAGCAGGGCGACACCGCCACCGCCCTGGCGTTCGCCCTCGGCCCGGCCTGGGTTGAGCTGCTGTACCGCGGCAACACGGCCGGGGCGTTAGGCGTGATCGAGGCAGCGCTTCAGCGGTACCCGCTGGCACGGATGGCGCCGCGGGACCGGCCGTACGACGACCTGGCGGGTCTGTACGCCCTCGCGCGCCGCTCGGACCTGGCGGCCGCTAACGAGCGGAGCTGGGAGCAGGCAGTGCCGGAGGGCCAGCGGCGAGGTCCGGGGCGTCACGCCATGGAAGCGCGCGTCGCGTTCGCGCGGCGGGACTACGTCGCGGCCGCGGCCGCATGGCGCGCGTTCGACGACGCGGTCGGGTGCGTAGTGTGCGGATTGTACGACCTGGGCCGCACGTATGACGCGGCGGGCCAAGCCGATTCCGCGATCGCCGTGTGGCAGCGCGCGGTGTCGCTGCCCGACCTGAACCGCATGCAGACTGATCAGGACGAGCTCGCCCCCACCCTCAAGCGGCTGGGAGAGCTGTACGAACGGCGCACCGACCGCCAGAAGGCGCTGGACGCGTACGGCCGCTTCGTCGAGCTCTGGAAGGACGCCGATCCCGAGTTCCAGCCGGTCGTGGCGGACGTGAAGCGGCGGATCGAGCGGCTCACGGCGGAGCGGCCGCCGTCTTGACGCTTCTCCCCCCAGTCTCTAGTCTACCGAACGACTTCCCCGCCGCCATCGCGGGCGGCACCCCGGCCAGGGGAACGCGCGGCGACCACCGCGCCCCATTTCCAACACTGTGAGTCTCCATATGAGCTTGTGGGCCACCAAGTCCATCACCAAGCTCCGCGCCGAGGCTGAAGGCGGGGGCGAGCGCTCGCTGAAACGCACGCTCGGGCCGCTCAACCTGACGACGCTCGGCATCGGTGCAATCATCGGCGCCGGGATCTTCGTGCTCACCGGGCAGGCAGCGGCGCTCCATGCTGGACCGGCGGTGCCGATCTCCATGGTGCTCGTCGGCATCGCGTGCGCGTTCGCGGGCCTCTGCTATGCCGAGATGGCGAGCGCCGTGCCGGTGGCGGGCAGCGCATACACGTATTCGTACGCGACCATGGGGGAGTTCGTCGCCTGGATCATCGGCTGGGACCTCGTACTCGAGTATGCGGCCGGAGCCGCCACCGTCGGCGTGGGCTGGTCGGGGCACATGGTGAGCCTGCTCCAGCAGTTCAACCTGCACATCCCCCCCCATTTCTCCAATGCGCCGTTCCAGTGGTGCACGGGCGCCAACGTCCAGGCGGCGGTGGCCGGCTGCGCGCATGGGGGCCTCAACTGGACCGGCGCGATCATCAACGCGCCAGCCATGTTCATCGTGGCGCTGATGTCGACCATCCTGGTGGTGGGCATCAAGGAGTCGGCGACGGTCAACAATGTCATCGTGATCCTCAAGGTCACGATCATCCTGCTCATCGTGGCGGTCGGGCTGGGACACATCAACACCGCCAACTGGAAGCCGTTCATTCCGGCTAACACCGGCGAGTGGGGCACGTTCGGCTGGTCGGGCGTGTTGCGCGGCGCGGGCCTGGTGTTCTTTGCCTACATCGGATTCGACGCCGTCTCGACGGCGGCCCAGGAGGCGCGGAATCCCCAGCGAGACATGCCGATCGGCATCCTCGGGTCGCTGGCGATCTGTACGGTGCTGTACGTCGTGGTGTCGGCGGTTCTCGTGGGGATGGTGCCGTTCGGGGAACTCAACCTCCCCGCCCCCATGGCCTACGCGATGGAGAAGATCGGCGCCCCGGCATGGGTCCGCGTGTCGGTGGACGTGGGTGCCGTGCTCGGATTGGGCTCGGTCATCCTGGTGATGCTGCTCGGCCAGTCGCGCGTGTTCTACTCGATGTCCCGCGACGGTCTGCTCGGCAAGTGGGCGGGCCAGGTGCACCCGCGATTCCGGACGCCGTACCTCTCCACCATCTTCACCGGCATCGCGGTGGGCGTGGCCACCGGCCTCCTGCCGCTCCAGCTGCTCGGCCAGCTGGTCAACATCGGCACCCTGCTCGCGTTCGTGCTCGTGTGCGCCGGCGTGCTCGTGCTGCGCCGGACCCGGCCGGATCTCGACCGGCCGTTCCGCACGCCGTGGGTGCCGTTCGTCCCGGTCATGGGCATTCTCTGCTGCCTCGGGCTGATGCTGACCCTCCCGATGGACACGTGGATCCGACTCGTGGTCTGGCTGCTCATCGGCCTCACGATCTACTTCGGGTACGGCAGGCACCACAGTGTGCTGCAGCAGGAGCGGGAGGCGGGCTCGGCCTGACGCCGTAACCGCGTGTCGCCGCCGGGGGCGGGAGGACCATTCCTCCCGCCCCTGCCGTTTTCCGGCTGGATGTGGCCGTGGCCGGATCCCGTGGGTATCCTCCTAGCGGTCTCGATGCCCGGCAGAGTGTCTCATGGACGTCGTGCTGCTGTCACGCCTGCAGTTCGCGCTCACAATCATGTTCCACTATCTGTTCCCGCCCCTTACCATCGGGATGGGCGTGGTGCTGGTGTACCTGGAGGGAATGTTCCTGCGGACGGGCGCGGCGATCTACGAGACGGCCGCCCGGTTCTGGACGAAGATCTTCGCGCTCAACTTCGCCGTCGGCGTCGCGACCGGGATCGTCATGGAGTTCCAGTTCGGCACCAACTGGGCCGTGTACTCCCGCTTCGTCGGCGACGTGTTCGGCTCCGCGCTCGCCGCGGAGGGCATCTTCGCGTTCTTCCTCGAGTCCGGGTTCCTCGCGGTGCTCGTGTTCGGCTGGGACCGCGTGGGCCCAAGGATGCACTTCTTCTCGACCGTGATGGTGGCGCTGGGCTCGATCTTCTCCTCGGTCTGGATCGTCGTGGCGAACAGCTGGCAGCAGACGCCGGCCGGCCACCACCTCGTGCAGGTGGCCCGGGGCGGCGCGAATCTGCTGCGCGCCGAGATCACGGACTTCTGGGCGCTGGTGTTCAACCCGTCCACCGTGCACCGCCTGGTCCACGTGTGGCTCGGCAGCTTCATCGTCGGCGCCTTCTTCATCATGAGCATCAGCGCCTGGTATCTGCTCAAGCGCAGGCACGAGGACTTCGCCCGCCGTTCGTTCGGTGGCGCGTTGCTGCTCGGCACGCTGGCGAGCCTCGGGGCCCTCGTGAGCGGCCATTTCCAGTCGCGGAACGTCTACCGCTACCAGCCGGCCAAGCTGGCGGCGTTCGAGGCGCAGTTCACCAGCGGCCGCGGCGACTTCACGCTGTTCGGGCTGCCCGACGAAGCCGCGCACCGCGTCCACTACGACGTGGCCCTCCCCGGCGTGCTGAGCTTCCTGCTGTTCGACGACTTCAGCACCCCCGTGCTCGGCCTCGACCGGGTACGGCCGGAAGACCGGCCTCCGGTGCTGGTCCCGTTCGCGTCGTATCACCTGATGATCGGTCTGGGCTCCGCGTTCATCGCGCTCACGCTGCTGGCCGCGTTGCTGCGCTGGCGCGGGCGCCTGTTCGCGACGCGCTGGCTGCTGTGGGTGTTCGTGTTCGCGGTCGGCGGCGCCGTCCTCGCGAACCAGCTTGGCTGGGTGGCCGCGGAGGTGGGGCGGCAACCCTGGATCGTGCAGCCGCCGGTCGTGCGCGGCGCCGACGGCGCGCCCGCGCTCGACGCCGACGGTTACCTGCGCTACGAGACGGCAACGCTCGAGCAGCCCGACGGCACCCGGCGGGAGGTGGTGGCCGGGCTCCGCACGGCCGACGCCGTGAGCGAGGTGGTCACCGGCTCCCAGGTCCTGGGCTCGATGGTCCTGTTCGGCCTGATCTACCTCCTGCTCGGCGCGCTGTGGATCGTCGTGCTCAACCACAAGATCCAGGCGGGACCGGAGCCGGGTCCGGCGCCCGGCGGCCCCGGTCTGGCCGCGGCTGCGGGGTCGCTGCTGGGCCACCGCGCCTCGATGACCGACGACCGGGAGGCGGGAGCGTGAACCTGCACCTCATCTGGTTCGGGCTGATGGTCGCCCTGCTCGCGGGATACGCGGTGCTGGACGGCTTCGATCTGGGTGTCGGGATGCTCCACCCGCTCGCCCGCGACGAGCGCGAGCGCCGCCTGTTCGTCAATGCGATCGGGCCGATCTGGGATGGCAACGAGGTCTGGCTCGTGACGTTCGGCGGGGCGCTGTTCGCCATGTTCCCTGAGGCCTACGCGACGATCGCCTCCGGGTTCTACCTCCCGTTCATGCTCATCCTGTTCGCGCTCATCTTCCGAGCCGTGAGCCTCGAGTTCCGCGGCAAGCTGCCGCATCCGGTCTGGCGCCGCGCGTGGGACTGGGGGTTCTTCGGCTCGAGTCTGCTCGCCACGCTGCTGTTCGGCGTCGCGGTCGGCAACGGCGTCCGCGGCGTGCCGCTCGACGCCGGCGGCGTGTACGTCGGGCGTTTCGTCGATCTGCTCGGCCCCTACCAGCTGCTCGTGGGGTTGCTCGCGGTCGCCCTCTTTGCGGTGCACGGCGCCCTGTACCTCTACCTCAAGACGGAGGGGGCGGTGCAGCAGCGCCTGGGCGGCTGGGTGTGGCACGCGTGGGGCGTCTTTCTCGTGCTCTACCTGCTCACGACCATCGCCACGCTGCTCGCGGTGCCCGGCGCGGCGGCGAACTTCCGGCACGTGCCCTGGACCGCCGCGGTGGTGGTGCTCAACGTGCTCGCGATCGCGTACATTCCGCGCGGGTTGTTTCTGCAGCGCTATGGGCGCGCGTTCGTGGCATCCGCGCTCACCATCGTGTGCCTGGTGCTGCTGTTCGCGCTGGCGGTCTACCCGAACATCCTCACCGCGAGCAACGACCCCGGGAACAGCTGGACCGTGTACACCGCCGCGTCGAGCGCAAAGACGCTCGGCATCGGGCTGCTGATTGCCGCGATCGGGATGCCGTTCGTGGCGACGTACACGTTCGTGGTGTACTGGACGTTCCGCGGCAAGGTGGTGCTCGATGACCACTCGTACTGAGACGCAGCGCACTCGATTGCCGGAGGTTCCCGTGGGTCGTGCCATCCGGATCCGCTCCCTGAGGGTGACCGCCGTCCTCGTCGCGGCGGTCGCCCTCCCAGCTCCGGCGCTGTCCCAGGCGCAGCTCTCGGGGCACGTGGCCGATGCCGGCGGGCAGCCGCTGCGCGACGCCCTCGTGCTCGTGGCAGAGCTCAACCGATCGGCCCGTACGGATTCCGCCGGGGCGTTCCGGCTGACCGAGCTGCCGGACGGGACGTACACCGTCGTGGCCCGCCTGATCGGCTACGCGCCGGCGACCGTCTCGGTCGCGGTGCGGGGCTCGGTCACCGTCCGGCTGGTGCTCACCCCAAGCGCGTTCGATGTCGAGCCGATCACCGTGACCGCGGTGCGCGGTCCGTCACCGGCGCTCGCATCGCCCCTGCCGGTCGCCTCGCTCGGCGAAGAACGCCTTGCGCGCGAGCTCACCGTCTCACTGGCGCACGCGATCGCCGGCCTGCCGGGCGTGACGGCCCTCACGACCGGCGAGCAGATCGGCAAGCCGGTGATCCGCGGCCTGTCGGGCTCACGGGTGCTCGTGCTGGACAACGGCAGCAGGCTCGAGGACTACTCCTGGAGTGACGAGGACGGCCCCTCGGTCGACGCCCGGCTCGCGCGGCGCGTCGAGGTAATCCGCGGGCCGGCCAGCGTGCTGTATGGATCGGACGCGCTCGGCGGCGTGGTGAACGTGATCCCCACCGACCTGCCGAGTGCCGGTGGCGGACGGGGGTTCGCGCGCCTCGGCGCCGAAGTGTACGGCGCCTCGAACAACGCGGAGATCGGCACGGCCCTGCGCGGCGACGGGGCCACGGGTCTCGTCGGTTGGCGGCTGTTCCTCGTCGGCCGCAAGGCGGCCAGTCTGCGCACGCCGGCCGGCGAGCTCGACAACACGGGCTTCGGCGCCGTGAACGGCGAGGCGGCGGTGGGCGCGCGGGGTGACCGGGCCGACGCCATGCTACGGGTCGCGCACTACGGCGGCGAGTTCAAGCTGCTCGAGGCGGGCGGCCCGCCTCCGGCAGACTCGGCGGCGGGCACCGAGGAGGGCGGCCCCGAGCGGAAGGCGGCGGATGACCGCGTGCAGCTGGCGGCGAACTACTATCTCGGCCCGGTCCGGCTCGAGGCCAACGGTCAGTTCGAGCGCCACTCCCTGATCGAGCTGTCCGATGAGGCCGGCGTCCTGCCGGCGACGCCGGGCCGGGAGGCCGAGGCGTTCAACCTGCTCCTGACCACGGCGTCCGGCGATCTGATGGCGCACCACGCCCTGGGGCGGGCGGTGCGCGGCGTGGCGGGCGTGTCGGGCATGTACCAGAACAACGACACGCGCGGCCCGATCCCCCTGGTGCCCGATGCGCGTGTCCGCACCGGCGCGGCGTTCCTGTTCGAGCAGGCAACCGCGGGCCGCTGGAGCCTGCTCGGCGGCGTCCGCGTCGACGCGCGCCGGCTCGACTGGGACCGGAACACCAGCCTGGGCATCACGCAGGACGGCCACCGCACCTGGACCGCGTTCTCGGGCGATGTCGGCCTGGTGTTCCGTCCGCTGGCCGACGTCGCGCTCGCCGCCAACGTCGGGCGGGCGTGGCGCGCGCCCAACCTGTTCGAGCTGTACGCCAACGGCCCGCGCATCGGCGAGGCGCGCTACGAAATCGGCCGGCCGGACCTCGAGACGGAGCGCGGGACGAACGTCGATGTGAGCGTGCGCTGGGAGCGGCGGAGAATCCGGGGGGAGATCGCGGCGTATCGCAACCAGATCGCCCATTACGTGTTCGTGGCCCCGACCGCGGAGGTTCGCGATTCCCTGCGCGTCTATCGCTACGCCCAGGCGGACGCCCGACTGCTGGGCGGCGAGGCTTCGCTCGAGGCGGACGTGGCGGCGCCACTCACCGTCATGGCCCGGGCGGACGCGGTGCGCGGGACCAACCTGCAGACCGATGAGCCCCTGCCGCTCGTGCCACCCCCGCACCTCACGGTCGGGGCCGACGTGCACGCCGGCCGGCTCGGCGGCTTGACGCGGGCGCACGCGGGCGCAGACCTGGACATCGCGCTCAAGCCGACGCGGCGCAGTCCGCTCGATCTCCCGACCGACGGCTACGCGCTCGTGAACCTCTCGGTTGGCTCGACCGTGACGCTCGCGGGCCGGGCGCTGCGGCTGGACCTCGAGGTGCGGAACCTGTTCGACACGGCGTACAAGAGCTTCCTGAGCCGCTACAAGGAGTTCGCCCTGAATCCCGGGCGCAACGTGCTGCTGCGGGTGTCGGCGCTGCCGTAGCGGGGCACCGACCCCGCCGCGGCCGCGTCCTGCGCGCGGTGGGCGCCCGCTACGGCCGCCCGCCGACCCGGATCAGCTCCCGGGTGACCAGCTCCCCGTCTCCACGGCGGACTTCCAGGGCCAGGTCACCCGGCGCGGTCGGCCGAAACGCAAAGTCGTAGGTCTCGCCGATGCTCACCAGCTGCTCGCTGGGGCGCGGTACCCGCCGCGCCGGCGGGTAGTCCCAGCCGTCCTTCGCGAGCGGCGTCCAGCGCTCGAGCTCGTCGCCCCGCACCAGGCGCAGGTACAGATTGGCCCCCCCCAAGGTGATGTTCATCAGGCGGAGGCGGTAGCCGACGCCGGCGCGAAACGCGAGCGGGGGCGGTGATGCCGTCCCATTGAGGATGAAGCGGGCTTCATCGGGGTCGCTGGCCACCATGAAGATCCGGTCCGTCTCCGCATCCCATCGGGCGCCGGGTGGCAGCACGATGAACGCCCCGTAGAGCCCACGACTCTGCTGGTGGACGTCGTTCACATGCGTGTGGTACATGAAGCTCCCGGCGCGCGGCGGCGTGATCCGCATCTCGAACGAGTCGTGCGGGAGAATCGCCGGCGTCGGCATCGTGGGGTACCCGCCCACGCCGGCGACCCCGTCGTAGTAGCTCTCGATCTCGAGCCCGTGCCAATGGACCTGCGTGGGCTCCGGCGTGCGGTTGATCACCCAGATGCCGGTCGGCTCGCCCTGCGACAGCACCAGCGTGGAACCGGGCCAGCGCACCGAATCGGGGGCGGGCTCACGATCGCCGTCCTGCAGCACGTAGCCGAACCGCCGCGTGCTGTCGCCGGGCGCCGAGTCGGACTGCACGAACAGCCGCAGCTGCCTCCGCTCGGGCTCGTGGGGGCGCCAGCCCTCGGGCGGGCGCACGTACATCGCGAGCATCAGCCCGCCCATGCCGCGCTGCACGTGGTGGTTGGGATCGTGGCTCGGGTCCCCGTGCAACACGTGGTGCTCCCGTTGCTCGGCCGTCTCCCGATCGGGGCCGAGCGTCGGGTTCGCGATCACGTGCCACGTGAGGTGACAATGGAAGATCCAGCCCCCGGGCCGATCGGGCGACCACACCAGGGCCATGGTCGTGCCCGGCCCCATGCGCTCGGTGACCGCCACGCGCCGCTGATCCGGCCGGTAGATCGTGTCGCGCGCGACATCTCCCCGGCTGTCAATCCGGTAGAAGAACCCGTGGAGGTGCATCGGGTGGGGCGCCGCGCTCAGGTTCACGAGTCGCCAGCGCACCGAGTCGCCCAGGTCGTACGTGAGGCGCTCGGTGAGCGGCCAGGGACGGCCGTTGATCGTGAGAAACTCGCGAGAGTCGTCCGGATCGCCGTTCGGCAACCGCCCGTCCTCCCAGAGGCCAATGACGAAGATCCGGTCGCGCGCGGGGAGCGCGCCCGCCGGGTCGACCACGATGGCGCCCCCCAGCTGGCTATCCTCGAACACCCGGTTTCCGAGCGCCGCCCCGGTGGTGGTCGCCCAGTAGAAATAGGTACCCTCGGCGTCCGCGGAGAACGTGACGTCGCGCGCGGCTCCTGCCGGAACCGTGAGGGAGTCCGTCGCCGCCGTGCGCCGGCTCGACAGGCCGTGCACGACGAGGGTCGTGTCGAGCGGGTTCGTCACCGTGACGTGCACGGTCGTGCCGCGCGGCACCCGGATCAGCGGCCCGGGGATCTGCGGCGCATGCCCGGCCTCGTCGAACGCGAGCATCTCGGCCGGTGCCTCGTCATCGCCGAGCACGTACCAGCGCCCTCGCGCGGCCTCGAGCGTCAGCTCGAGCACGCCGTTGCGCAACGTGCCGGCAGTCACGCGGTTGTCGTTGAATGCCACCTTCGGGAGCCGCGGGTCACGCGACGTCGCCAGGAGCGGCAGGACCGCCAACACGACCCACCTCAGCGGTCGCACGGGGCTCGCGTGGAGGACTCGAGCCGGGAACGACGGAACGCGTCCCACCTAACGCCGATTGAGCATCACGTGGGCCCACGGCTTGCCCGGATACATGAGCCAGGGGCCGGTGCGGGAAGGAGTCGTCGCGATCCCGGTCGTCTCGGTGGTGGCGTACGGCATGTAGATGACGTCAAGCCCCCGCAGACCGGTGGCGTCGCCGCTGCTCGGGTCGAACGCATCATCGTCGTGGAACAGCTGGTAGAGCGCAGCCGGTTGCGCGGGCATCGTCAGCTTGCCGGCCTCGATCTCCGCGAGCCGGGTCGACTCGACCGCCTCGCGTGTCGCGCCCTGGGCTCGGAGAGCCCTGCCGCGCGCCATGAACGGCTCGAGCGAGCGGTGGTAGCAGGACGCGTGAAAGCCCTTCTCCTGCGGATCGTCGGCAAGACAGATCATGCTGTTCTGCCCCTCCCGCAGCGTCACGAGCTGCCCGCGGCGATAGCCGAGGACCCTGGCACCGGCCCGGAGGCTGTCCGGCAACGGGCTCACCGCGTCGGCGATCTGGCGCTGGGGGGCCTTGTCCTGGGCGGGGGAGACGCTGGGGGGCAACAGCATGAGGGCCGCCGGCAAGGCGGCCCCGACGAGGGCGATCTGCACTGGTCTTCCTCCTGCTGGGTACGTCAATCGGGCGGCGGACCGGGCTGGTGGCCGGCCGCGGCTGGGACCTCAAAATGCGACAGAGTCACTCGGTGCACCAGTGGCGCGCGCCGAGCGGTACGGTGCGGCCCCGGGGCGCTAGTGCTTCTTCCGCTTGCGGCGTGCCGCGGCAGCCGCCTTGAGTCGCTTCGCCACGCTGGGCTTCAGGTAGTGTCGCCGCTGGCGGAGCTCCTGGAGGATGCCCGAGCGCTGCACCCGGCGTCGGAACGCCTTCAGCGCCCACTCCACCTTGTCAGACTCGGCGAGCTCGATGTAGGTCATCGGCGATGCCTCCAAGAGTGCCAGCAGAACAGGCGGCCGAGTACCCCCGACCGCCTGCCCGCGTTCGTGGGTCGATGCGCCGTTACTTGATCACGACGACGTTCTGGGCAGCCGGGCCCTTCTTGCCCGGCTGAAGCCGAAGCCCTTGCTGTCGTTGAACCACTTCACGGTTCCCTTGGTCCGCATGCCGCCGAACTCCTTTGCGTTGTGCTGATGGTGTCGGAGTCCGGCATGCACCGTCCTGACCGAGCGCACATCTGCAATGTCGCGCGGTGATGTGCCCCCGCGCTGGGCTGCCGCCGGTCGCGTGCCGGCGGCGTCATCGCCTGCAAGCGACGATTCTAGCTCCCGCCCTCGCCCTCCGCCAGCCCCGGGGTGGCGGTGGCGCTCCCGCCGAGCCGCCCCGGCAGGGTTGCCAGCTCCCAGACGATGGCGAGCGCGAGCTCGCCCACCGTCGCGAGCCCGTCCCGGTTCACCAGGCTCACGTCGTCGTTGGGCGTGTGGTAGTCCGGGTGGAGCCCCGTGAAAAGGTGGACGGCGGGAATGCCACGCTGGATGAACGGATACTGATCGCTGCGGTTGAGGAAATCGTCCGTAAACAGCAACTGCAGGGCGTCGTCGTTTGCCGCAGCCAGCAGGCCAGGCCATTCCGGCGCGGTCAGCGTTCCCTGCACCGTGAGCGTGTTGTCTCGCAGCAGCCCAACCATGTCGAGGTTCACCATCGCCACGACGCTGTCCATCGGGAGGCCCACGCCGCTCGCGTAGCGCGAGGAGCCCACCAAGCCCGCTTCTTCCGCGCCGAACGCGGCGAACAGGATCGAACGACGATTGGCCGCAAGCGCCTCGTGGGCGAGGACCCAGCGGCGCAGCAGCCGGGCCGTCTCGATGAGGACCGCGGTGCCGGACGCGTTGTCGTCGGCGCCGTTGAATACCGCGACCTGCCCGCTCAGCACGTCCCAGCCCACGTGGTCATAGTGCGCCCCCAGCACGATCCACTGGGTGGCGAGTGCCCCCGCGCCGGGCAACACCCCGAGCACGTTCTGGGACGCGGTGACGTCGCTGTCGGCACACGCCACCGGCGTGGTGCCGTCGACGCGCGCGGGAACCGGCCCGAGCGCGAAGACGTCGAGGAAGTCCAGAGCCCCGGGCTCGAGCCCGGCGCCGACGAACTGGTCCCGCACGTACAGCGCGGCGTGGCGCTCATAGGGAGTGCCCGCGGCGCGCCCGCACAGGCTGTCGTCGGCCAGTACCGCGATGTGGCTCAGCAGCAGCGCGGGACTGAACGGGATGTCTGCCGGCCGATCGACGGCCTCCGGATCGGGACCGGTGGCGTCACCGCACGCTGCGAGCGCCACGAGCACGAGCCCGGCCAGCAGCCGCGGGACTTGCCGACCGCGACCCGGCTCGGCGCTCGGAGCTGACCGGCCGCTCATTCCCGGCTCATCCACGTTTCACCAGTCCTTGGACGGCACAGCCGCGCCGCAGAACCGCGTGGTGGGGCAGCCGCCGGAGGCGCGGCGGCCCGAACGCGACCGCCGTCCCCCTGGCGAATCCACCAGGTCAGCCGCCGGCCGGCGGCGTGACGTACTCCGTCGGAATGTCGCCCGTCAGCGTCTTCAGCCACGCCGTGATCTGCTGGAGCTGCTCGGCCGTGAGCTGCTTGCCGAGCTGGGCGTGGGCCATCGTGGTCAGGGCAGAATCGAGCGAGACAACCCTCCCGTTGTGGAAATACGGCCCCGTGCGCTCGATGTTACGCAGCGACGGGACCTTGAAGACCATGCGGTCCGCGGGCTGATGCGTCACCGCCTCGCGCCCGACGTCGGACGTGTCCGGCCACGGGTTCACGACCCCGGCCTTCTGGTACATCCTGCCGCCGACATAGGCTCCGTTATGACACGCCGCACAGCCGACGGCGACGAACGTGTTGAACCCGGCCTTCTCCTCGTTGGCGAGCACCGAGTCCTCACCCTTGAGAAACCGATCCCAGCGCGAGGGCGTCACGAGCTTCCGCTCGAACGCGCCGATCGCGTTGCCGAGGTTGTCATATGTCATCGGGTTGGCGGCATCGGGGAACGCCGCCTCGAACATCGCGCGATACTTGGCGTCGGCGGTCAAAACCTTCATCACCGCCGGATCGCCCGGCATCGCCATCTCAACGGGGTTGAGGATCGGCCCCTTCGCCTGCTCCTCGACGGTCGGGGCCCGCCCATCCCAGAACTGCGCGACATGCCCCGCGGCGTTGTACACGGTAGGCGAGTTGCGGCCGCCGAGGGCGCCGCCGACGCCTGCGCTCACGTTGCCGGTGTCGGCGCCGTAGCGGTCGAGGTGGTGACAGTCGTTGCAGGATACCGAGTTGTCGCGTGACAGGCGCTTCTCGAAATACAGGGCGCGGCCGAGGTCGATCTTGGCCTCGGTGATCAGGTTGTCAGGTGAAGTCATCACGTCCGGCAACGGCGCGAACATCGCCAACGCCGCCGAATCCAGCTTGACGTCGGCCTGACGACCGGTTCCCTGGCAGCCGCCCAGCACCAGCACAGAGCCGGCCAGCACGACCGGCAAGGTGATTCTCATGGAGCTCCTCCAAGGGGGGGGAATCGGGTGATAGCGGGATATCGAGGGATCACACGCTGAACCCGCAACATGGCTCACCCGCGAATGGGTAGTGCCGACCGCGCCAGTCGCTCAGGCGAGCATCCGCAGCCGGCGGATCATGCGACCGCGTTGAAGATCACCGCCGGGACGTGCGGGCGCCAGTCGCACGCGCAACGGTCCTGCGCGTGATGCGGGCCTTTTACGGCCGTCCCCGCACGACGACCAGCGGCTGGGCGATCTCCACGCCGAGCTGCTCGGCTTCCCGCTCGTCGAACCGGCCGTGCGGCCTGAGCACGTAGCGGAACGCGTGGGACCCATCCTGTCCGGCGCGGTAGTTCGTCTCCCAGTAGTTGTTCATGACGTAGGAGAACAGCACGGGCGCGGGATCCACGCGGTCCCGCCAGCCGGCGACGACGGCGTCGGTGCCGATCGAGCCCAGCTCGAGGACCGGGACGTCGATGCTGACGAGCGTCAGGCCCGCGGTCGCGTCGTGCTGATCGACCCAGCGCTCCACGCTGAAGTAGTTGCGGTTGGCGCCGGGCGCCTGCTCCCGCTCGGCGGTGTAGGCGCCGAACGGCGCGCTGATGCGGGTCTCGGCGCCGTCCAGCGCCAGCGGGAAGCGCACCAGCACGGCTTCGGGCGCATAGACCAGGCGCTTGTCGAAGCGGTTGACGATCTCGATGCGATCGCTCCCAGCCACCAGGCGCACGCGCGTCTCGACCGCCCCCGTCGTCCCCGGCGCGGGCGCCCGGCTCAGGGCCGTCCACACCACCGGGCCGGCATCCACCACCGTGACGTGGGCCCTCCCCGACGGCTCCGCGTCGCGCGGGTTCCGCCCCGGGACATAGAGGTACTCGCCCAGCCCCTCGCCGGCCGGGACCAGCTCGCGCTCCCCGGCCCGTCGCAACGAGCGGATCGTGCCACGCGCCGGCTCCAGCTCGAGTCGTATCACGCCGTTGTCCAGCACGGGCGCCGGCGGCACGGCGCCGGCCCGGTCCGCCCGACCCACCGTCACGCGGTAGCGCCGTGCGCCGCGGGCCGGGACCGCCGCCACGAACGCCAGCTCGCCCGACGCCAGGCGCTGTGACGGGACGACGGCGCCCGTCTCGTCCAGCACGCGTCCGCCCGAGCGCGTCGTGTCGTCCAGCAGCACCAACTCGGAGCGCGGCCAGTCGGACGGATTCAGCACCTCGACCGTCCCGGCCGGACGCGGCCGGCCGCGCAGCGCCGTGGCGCGCAGCCGATCCGCCAGCGCCGCCGCCGAATCCGCGAACGCCTTCTTGCGCTCCCATTGCTCCCGGGTGAACGGGATGTCCGGCTCGCTGATGCTGTTCCACGATCCCCAGGTGTGCTCGTAGAACAGCAGGACCTGCCGCCAGGCGGCGTACACCGCATTCGCATCCAGGGCGACCCCGAGCTGCCCGGCGAGCCGCTCGGTCTCCGTGAGCGATTCGGCGGTGCGCCGGATCAGCCCGGTCTCCCGGGCGGATGACGCGGCGCCGTCCTCCCAGTAGCCGGTGAGGTCGCCGCGTACCACCGGCAGGCCGGCCCCGTAGCGGCGCTCAAACGCCTCGAACAGGCCCGTCGTCGTCCCGATGACGAGCCGCGGCGACGCGTACCGCTCGTTCCACGAGCGCACGGCGTTGGCCAGGGTGGAGTCCGGCGGGCCGTTGTCCGAGCCGATGTTGTAGCGCAGCGCGGCGATGGCGTACGGGTACTGCGTCTCGTCGAGCTGGTCGAGGTAGCGGAAGACACTCTCCTCATCGAGAATGGTGGTGAGGCGCTCGTAGCCGAGCCCGGTGTGGAACCAGGAATAGCCCGCGCCGTGCACCCAGGTGAGCACGCGTTCTCGGCCGGACGCCGACTCCCAGTAGAACGGGCGGTCGCCCCACACCCTGAGGAACGACCCGATGCGGTGCCCCTGATTCGGGCCGATCGAGAGGTAGCGGATGCCCGAGCGCGCCAGCGCGGGCACCAGCCCCCAGCTGAACCCGGGAATGTCGCTCGTCATCGCGGAGACGATCGGCACGCCCGTCCGCGCCGCCAGGCGACGCCCGGCCTCCAGCGCACGGTCGAGTCCTTCCTCGGTGGCGAGCCCGGTGAGCAGGTTGGCGAACAGCCCGTCCAGATGGATCCACCCGCGTTGGATTCCCGCGATCAGCCGCGCCTGCTCGGCCGGGCCGTGCGTCGCCAGATACGACTCTACCGCCCACAGGCCCTCGGGATGCCACACGAACCGCTCGCCCGCGGGGAAGGTGTCGCTCGCCGCCCCGTACGCGAGCGCGTGCTCGAGGTGCTGCCAGTGCATCCGCTCGACTTCGTCCTGCCGGTTGGTGTAGCCAATGTCCAGATGCGTGTGGTGGATGAGGTAGAGGTCGAGGCGGCGCACCGGCTGCACGACGTATTGCGCGGCGGCCGGCCGCCCGTCCACGGTCAGGTCGAGCGGCATGGCGGTCGGCTCCCGCACCGCGGGCACGACGAGCTGGAGTCGGGTGAACCCGAGGCCGAGGGTCGTATCGCGCGTCCCGCCCGGGCTCGCGACGTGCAGGCGCCCTCGCTCGCCGAGGTAGAGCACGTCCACCCGCAGCGCCTGGCGCTCGCCCTCCGGGGCACGCACCACGGCCGGCGCGTTGCGGAACTCGACGCGTGGCGTGATCGGCTCCATGAACACCATGAACCAAGTGCGGCGACCCGCGCTCTCGCCCGCCACCGCGAGCCGGAGGGGCGCGCCCGGCCGCAGCAGGCGGCGGGGGACGCGCAGGAACAGGTAGCCCATCGCGTCGCCGTACTTGTCCATCAGCGTCACGCGAAAGTCGGCGCGCACCCCCGCCGGTCCGGTCCACGCCATGGTTCCGAGCCCCGCGCTGGGCGGCGTGAAGAACGTGAGCGCCAGCCGGCCGTCGATCGTGAGCGTGAACGCCCTGCGGTCCTCGTTGACGTCGATCCCGGCCATCAGCACGAACACGGCCGTATCGCCGGCGAACGCGGTCGGCACCGGGGCCGTCACCCACGTGATCGCGCGGGTACTGTCCTCCGAACGGACCAGCAGGGAGTGGCCAACGCTGGGGATCGGTGAGTGGTAGGCCAGCACCTCGCCGGAGACGGGAGCCACGTACCCCGCGAGGTAGGACGTGGGGAGGTCGACGCGAGTGGTTTGCGCCGCCAGCGGGGCCCCCACCGCCATCCACACGGCGGCCGCCGGCACGACGCCGTGCCACCCCACAGCCCTCCACCACCCCGCCATGCCGCCCGGTCGCCCGCCCCGCTGCTTCATCGGATGCTCCGCGGTCTGTCGTGATGCAGGAAGATGGGCGGGCCGGCACGAGCCCGCGAGCCGGAGATGGCAGCCTCGGCCCGGCGGCGACCCGCGCGCGATGCGGGCTGACCGGCTGGATGAGCCGGGGTTGGCGGCGCGAGGACTACCGGAACAACCAGCCGGCTGGGATCTCGCGCGGCGACAGGTCGGGCCCTTCGAGCTTCACATCGAGCGCCACGCCACCGCGCCCCTGGAAGAACCGCAGCTCGATCGAATGGAAACCGGCCTCGAGGGCGACCCAGCCGGAGCGCTCGGAGGCGCCGTGCACCCCATCGTGGTCCACCACCACGCTGTCGTCCACGATCAGCCGGCTGCCGTCGTCCGACGTGAGGTGGAAGCCGTAGACGCCGGTCCGCGGCACGCGGAGGTGGCCGCGGAACCGGAGCCCCACGTTGTCGTGACGCGGCGCCGCCGCAAGATCGATGCGTCGCGCGACACCGGTGCGCACCGGCGTGAGCGCGCCGAAGTCCGGCAGGGCGCGCCAGCTTCCGTCCTGCTCGTAGGCGTCCACGGCCAGGCCCGGCTCGCCGCCGGCCACCGCGGTCGCGGGATGCGGCGTCACCTTCGCGAAGTGGAACGTGCTCACCCGGCTCGCGGCCCCTTCCGCCCAGAACGCCTGCGCCCGGATCGCCGTGGTCTCGCTCAGGTCGATCGGGCCGCGGTACGCGGCCCACGTCTCCATGTCGGCGGCCGAGTCCGCCGTGTAGCGGATCTGCGCCCCGGGCCGGAACGTGCGCAGCTCCACCGCCATCCGGTCGACGAAGATCGGGGCGCGTGACTGCGCGCGCGGCGCGGCGTAGCCGCGCTGCGCCAGCGACACGGCTGTCAGATCGATCTTGGCCTCGGCGCGGTCATAGGTGAGCAACCCGTTGTTCTCGGTCTCGATGTCGCTCGTCTGCGTGTACACGGCGGCGCTGAGCCCACTGTCCGCCGCCGCGGCGCGCAGCACCCGGAAGAAGTCCTCGAACCGCTCGGTGAGCGCTTCGCGGTCGGCGAACAGCGCGTAGCCCCACCCAGTGGCGCGCCACATGTGGCCCGACGCATTGAAGCCGAGCCCGCCGTACTCGCCGAGCACCGCGGCCCGCGATCGCTCCGGCCGCGGGGGCCGCGGATCGGGATAGGTGTGGATGTCCACCACGTCCCCCGTGCCACGATCGTACCAGCCGCTCGCCGCGTCCACCAGGCGGGTGGGGTCCGTGGCGCGCACGAGGGCGGCGATCCGTCGCGTATCGTACTGGCCCCAGCCCTCGTTGAACGGGACCCACATGACGATGCTCGGATGGTTCACGTGCGTCCGGATCATGCGCACCAGCTCGGCCTCGAATTGGCGCGTCGCCGCCGTGTCGGTGGCCCGGTCCGCGTCCTCGCCCGCGAGCGGAATCGACGCACTCGGCATGTCCTGCCAGACGAGGATCCCCAACCGATCGCACCAGGCGTAGTAGGTCTGCGGCTCCACCTTCACGTGCTTTCGCAGCATGTTGAAGCCCATGGCCTTCAGGGTCCGGAGGTCGGAGACCATCGCCTCCTCGGTCGGCGCCGTGTACAGCCCATCGGGCCAGTATCCCTGGTCGAGCGGACCGCTCTGGAACACGAATCGGTCGTTGAGCAGCAGCCGTGTGACCCCGCGCGCGTCGTGGCCCACGGCGATCTTGCGCAGCCCGACGTAGCCCGTGACCCGATCCAGCACGGTATCGCCACGCACGAGCCGCAGATCGAGATCGTAGAGGAACGGATCGTCCGGCGACCACAGGCGCGGATCGGGCACGCGGAGCGTGATGGCCTTCCCGGGCTCGCCCAGCTCGCGCGCGACCTCCGTGGCGCTCGCCGCGAGGATGGCCACCACGCGATCGCCGGGGTCCGCCCCTTGTGCCCGCACCGTCACGAGCACACGCGCGCGGTCGACATCCGGGGTCGCGACGTAGTCGAAAATAGCGGCCGGGGGGACCGGCTCCAGCCACACCGTCTGCCAGATGCCGGTGACGGACGTGTAGAAGATGCTCCGCGGCTCGCGCACCTGCTTGCCACGCGCCTGGGTACCCGCGTCGGTGGGATCCCAGACGGCGACGACCAGATCCCCCCGCCCACCGCCGCGCAGCGCCGCGGTGATGTCGAGCGTGAACGGGTCGTAGCCGCCCTGGTGGCTGCCGATCTCCGTGCCGTTCACCCAGACGCGCGTCTCCCAGTCCACGGCGCCGAAATGGAGCAAAACGCGCTGGCCGCGCCACGACGCCGGTACGGCGAACGTCCGGCGGTACCACAGCGTGCGCGACGGTCCCACCGAATCCCGCACGCCCGAGAGCGCCGACTCGATCGGGTACGGCACCAGCAGCCAACCGGTGTAGGACGCCGGCTGGCTGTCGCGCGGCGTCACGGCGTACTCCCAGAGCCCGTTCAGGTTCTGCCACACGTCGCGGCGCATCAGCGGCCGCGGGTACTCGGGATGCGCATTCGTGGGCGACACCTCGACCGCCCAGCGGGTCATGAGCGGGGCGCGTGCGGGCTGCCAGGCCGGCGTCGGCGCACAGGCGCCGATGGCCACGATGGCCAGGACGGTGACGAAGCGTCTCATGAGCGGAGACCGGGCGCCATGGACGAGGGGGGCGTAGGGCCGCACCGCGCCACGGGTCGCCTCACCGGGCCAGGAACGTGTACACCGTGGTCGAGCGATACTCCTCACCGGGCCGGAGCACGGTGGACGGGAACTCGGCGTGATTTGGGGAGTCTGGAAAGTGCTGCGTCTCGAGGCAGAAGCCGGCACGATGCTCGTAGCGCGCACCACCCTTCCCCACGTTGCTGCCGTCGAGGAAGTTGCCCGAGTAGAACTGCACGCCCGGCTCGGTCGTGGAGACCTCCATCACGCGGCCGCTCTGCGGGTCCCGCACGCGGCCGACGAGGCGCAGCGTGCCGGCCGCGCCGTTCAGCACGAAGTTGTGATCGTAGCCGCCGCCATACCGGATCTGCTCGTCATCCGCCGCGATCCTGGCGCCGATCGCCGTCGGAGCCCGGAAATCGAACGGCGTGCCCGCCACCTCCCGCAGCGCGCCCGTGGGGATCAGGGTCGAGTCCACCGGCGTGAAGCGGTCCGCGTTCAGCATCAGCTCCTGGCCCAGGATGTCGCCCGACGCGTGGCCGGCGAGGTTGAAGTAGCCGTGGTGGGTGACGTTGTGGATCGTCGGCCGATCGGTGGTGAGGTGATAGTCGATGCGCAGGGCGTTGTCGTTGGTCAGCGCGTAGGTCACCCGGACGTCGAGGCGGCCCGGGTAGCCTTCCTCGCCATCGGGGCTCACGTAGTGCAGGCGCAACCCGGATTCCGTCGAGTCCGCGTACGGCTCGGCCTGCCACACCACCTTGTCGAAGCCCTTGAGGCCGCCGTGCAACGCGTTCGGTCCGTTGTTCACGGCGAGCGTGTACCGCACCCCGTCCAGCGTGAAGGTCCCCTGCGCGATCCGGTTGCCGTAGCGGCCCACGATCGCGCCGAAGTAGGGCGAGCCCCTGAGGTAGTCCGCGAGCGAGTCGTACCCCAGCACCACGTCGGCGACCGTGCCTCCCCGATCCGGCACCAGGAGGCGCGTGACGATGCCGCCGTAGTTGCTGATGTCCGCACGCAGGCCGTGGGCGTTCCGCAGCGTGTAGAGCGTGACCGCGGTGCCGTCGGGCAGATGTCCCCAGGGTTGCTCGGACGTCATGGGCATGGCTGGATGCCGGGCGGTGTGGCACCCGAGGGCGAGCAGCAGTGCCCACGGCGTGCGGGTTCGCAATGGTCGCATCGGTCCTCCGGGCTAGCGCTTGGCGCCACCCGCGAGCTCGTCCACGAGCCGCTTCGCGCCGTAGAGATCCCGCAGGACCTCCATGATGCCACGCGCGTCCACCGCGACGGCCCGGTTCTTCTCGGGCAGATAGATGTAGTCGCCCGGCAGGCTCTCGATGTTGCCGTCGAAGATGAGCCCGACCAGCTCCAGCTTGCGGTTGAGCACCGGCGACCCCGAGTTGCCACCGATGATGTCCGCCGTGGAAACGAAGTTGAGCGGGGTGCCGAGGTCGAACGCCGCCGGTGGCTTCCGCCAGCGGGCAGGCAGGTCCCAGTCGCTGCCGCTGCCGAAGGAGTGATAGCGATCGTACATGCCGTAGAACGTCGTGTAGGTCGGCGCCAGAGTCCCGTTGTACTCGTACCCGCGCACGAAACCGTCGGCGAGGCGCAGCGAAAACGTGGCGTCCGGCGGCTCGGTGGTGCCGTAGACCGCGAAATGGGCGCGGCCCAGCTCCCGCGCGATCGTCTCCTCCTGTTGATTGAGCCGGCCGAACGCGCCCTGGTAGGCGAAATACCGCTGCAGCATGACCCCCGCCGCCACGACGGCCGGGTCCGTATCCGCCACGGTGCCGGCCTCGAGCGCGGCCACCGCGGCCGCGGAATCGGCGAGCACCGACCCCGCGATGATCGCGTGCGCGCGTGCCGCCGGCGTCGCCCCGGCAAGCAGCTGCCGCACCGTCGCGCTGGTATCGCCCCACGCCCGCTGGAGATCGGCGAGGCGCGCGGCCAGGAAGCCCTCCTGCAGCCCCGCGGGCTCCTGCCCGACGCCCTTCAGCCGCTCGGCGACCTGACTCAGCATCTGCGGCGCGGCACCGCCCTTCCGCCCGTTGAGGTACTGGAACGCGAAGATGCCCCGCATCAGGGCCGCGCCCATCCAGTTGGGCGCGCCGAACGCCGCCAGCGCCGCGACGTCCGAGGCGTACTGGCGCTTGTCCTGCTGCACCGTGGCCATGCGGGCGATGAGGTCGCCGTAGCGCGCCTTGAGCGCGGAATCGGCGTCGATCGCCGCCTGGAACTTGCGCTCCGCATCCGCCCGGCGCGCCATGATCACGGGGTCTTGCAGCCCGCGCCACATGCCGGCGTACGACTTCTGCGAGTTCGACAGGTCGAAAAGCCGGTTGCGGACGTCGATCGATTCCGCCTGGGCCGGGTTTGCCTCCGCGAAGCGCTGCAGTACGGCGATCCGGCTGGTGAGGAACTCGAGCAGCGCCTTGTCGCCCAGGTCGCGGCGGAACGCCAGCTGCGCCACCGTCTGCAGGCGGCTGGTGGACCCCGGGTTGCCGATCACGAAGATCGGATCGCCGTCCCCCACCCCTGTGGCACTCCACGGGAAGAACACGTCGGGGTGGTACGGCTTGCCGTCCACGTACACCCGGAAGAACGACATGTCCACGTCGTAGCGCGGGTACGTGAAGTTGTCCGGGTCGCCGCCGAAGAACCCGACCTGGATCTCGGGGGTCATGACGAGCCGCAGGTCCTTGAACCGGCGAAACACATACGCCGACGTCCGGGCGCCATTCCACAGCGCCACCGGCTCCACGACGATCCCCGCGGAGTCCCCGCCGAGCTCCTGCGTCATGCGCTCGGCGATCGCCTGCATCGCGGCCTCGCGTCCGGCGTCCGACACGGTGTCGAGCTCCGCCGAGATGTCCCGGATCGCGATCAACTGGTCGGCGAACAGCCCTTGCACCGGCCGCTCGTCGGCGAGCGTCGCCGCGTAGAACCCGTCGTCCTGGAGCTTCTCGCCCGGCTTCGTCACCTCCACCACGCTCTCGCGCGCGCAGTGGTGATTCGTGAGCACCAGGCCCGTGGACGACACGAACGAGGCGGTGCAGTTGGGGAGGCGCAGCGCGCCGAGGCGAGCCGTGCGGAACCACACGGAGTCGGGCGCAAACCCGTACGTCTCCCGGAAGTAGCCCATCGGGGGATACTCGAACGTCCACATCTTGCCGTTATCGAACCGCCCGGCCTGCAGCGCGGTATCGGGAACCGCGGGCCGCGGCGTGGTGGTGTCGACCACGCGGACCGTGTCCACGCGGGCAACGGCCGGACGCGGCGCCTGGGGCGGGACCGAGGCGGGCGCGCAGCCGGTCGCGGCGCTCAGGGTCGCGGCGGCGAGCGAAGACCAGACGGGAATTCGGAGACGCATGGGTATCTCAGGTGAGGGACGGGCGCGACCGGACCCCGGTCGTCGCGACCACCTAATGTCGCTAGGGGGGCCGCCGGACGGCAGGGTCCGGGAGCCGCGCGTGGGTGGCGACGTCGCGTCGACGACTAGAAGCCGTGCATCGCGGTGACCGCGAAGCTGCGCGGCGCCCCCGCTTTGCGCTCCTGGACGTCGACGTAGAATCGGTTGAAGACGTTCGCCACCTTGAGCTGCCACAGCATGCCGAGTACCCGGTAGCCGAAGCGCAGGTCCACGACCGCCATGGCAGACCGCTGGTCGAGGGGGTAGGCCAGCACCTGCTCCACGCGGCTGCGATACCGCAGATCGAGGCCTGCGAGGCCCTCAAAGGCGGTGAGGGTGCCGGTGAAGTTGTGGCGGGACCGGTAGGGGAGCGGCAGTCCCGTGTCGCGGTCCTGCGTATCGAGATACATGTAGGTGCCCTGTACCTCGAGGCGCTTGGGGATGACCTGTGCGTCGATTCCCACATCCGCACCGGCGATGCGCGCCCGCGCGATGTTCTGGAACTGGAAGACGAACGGCCGCCCGGGCGCCGGACCCGGCCCGATGAGATCGTGGTAGACGCTGCCGAACAGGGCCGCGTCCAGCCGCACTTGATCGAGCACGGTGACCGTGGTGCCCACCTCGCCCGACCATGCGTGCTCGCCGCGCAGCGCGGGGTTCGGCACGACCTCAAACCCGAACTGGACGGACGAGACAAACTGCTCGATCGCGCTCGGGGCGCGGTAGCCGGCGCCGACCGACGCACGAATCGTGGCGCGCGGCGCCACGCGGAGTGCGGCGCCGATCTTGGGGCTCAGGGTCAGCTCGGTCCGGCTGCTATCCACGCTGTGACGGTCGAGCCGCAATCCCAGCGAGGTCTTCAGCGCCGGCGTGAGCTGCACCTCGTCCTGCGCGAACGCGGCCACATCGAGCAGCCTGGGCTGGCCGAGGAAATTGGAGCGCACCCAGGTGCGGGCGCCGTCGAGGCCCACGCTGAGCGCGTGGTGCTCACCCTGGTTCCACGAGAGCTGGGCGAGGAGACCCGGCTTCACGGCGGTGTGCCAGTCGCTGTTGTCGTGGAAGTAGTTGGTGATCGTGCTGACGTTGAAGTAGGGACTCAGGCGGAACAGGGTCGCGCCGCGCGCCACCGGCGTCACCGTCGCGCCGGTGAGCGCCTGGTAGAAGATCGTGTAGTCGCCGACCGCGTCGGCGGGGACTTCATACGGCTGGTCGGGGGACCGCCAGACGAACGATTCGCCGGCCCGCTCCCGGGTCACGACCGCATACAGATCCCACGGGTGCCGGTCGTTCGGCGCATCGAGCTTCAACCGTCCGAGCCAGCGCTGCGCCTCGCCGTTCTGCGCGAAGCCGTCGGTATCGTCGTACCCGACGTAGACGCGGGCGCCGAGCGAGCCCAGACGGCGGGAATGCTGAACGCCCAGGCTGATCGCGCCCTGCCGGCCATCGGCCCACTTGTACTGCGACTGGTAGTTGTAGGTCTCGCCGCGCGCGCGGAAGATCGTCTCGGGAGAGAGCCCCACGGGCTTTGTCACGAGGTTGACCACCCCCCCCAGCGCGTTGCTGCCGTAGGCGGCGGAGTAGGCCCCCTTCACCACCTCGACGCGGTCGAGATCCAGCAGCGGGAGGCTGCCGAAGTCGATCTCGCCGCCGTCGCCGCTCAGAATCGGGTGCCCGTCGAGCAGCATCAGCACGCGGCTCCCGACCCCCCGCGACATGCCGGCGGCGCCACGGATGTCGAGTTGCTCGTTGTTGTTGAACGTCACGCCCGGCACGTACACCAGCGCCTGATCGAGCGTCGAGATGTTCCGCGCGACGATGTCCCGGGCCGGGAGCGCCGCGATGCTGACGATCGACTCCTCGCTCTTCTCCGCGATCCGGCTGGCGGTGACGACGATGTCCTGGAGCAGCAGCGGCACGCGGTGCAGGGTCATCGTGACCGAGCGGCGCTCACCCTCCGCCAGCTGGATGGCGGGCACGCTGTCGGGCGAGTAGCCGATCGCCACAGCCTGCAACCGGTACCGCCCAGCCGCCAGGCGCTCGAGCGTGAACTCGCCCCGCTCGTCCGTGGTGGCGCTGAAGGGCGTTCCCGGCAGCAACACCGTGGCCCCGACGACCGGGGTGCCCGTCTCGGCATTCTGCACCGTCCCGGTGATCGCGGCCGTCTGGGCGCGGGCGGGGGTGACCGCCCAGGCCAGGGCCACCACGACACCGGGCGCGACGAGCCCCCGCAGCGTGACGCCCTGCCGACGCGCCATCAGCACCAGAGCCCGTCCCGACGTGACACGTCAGGTCTTCTGGAGGACGATGACCGTCCGCACGCCCTGTGCGGTCGTGTCCATGGTGAGCTGGTTGGTGGCCGCATCGACGCTGTAGGTACCCGTGTACTGCAACGACGGATCCACCGTGGACTGCTGCGTGAACGTACCGCTGGTCGCCGTGCCGATCGCCGAATAGGTGCCCTGGTCGGTGAGGTCGAGCGGGGGAAGGCCCCAGGGAGCGGTATCGAGAGCGAGACGTCGTAGTGAGTCGCGGTGAGCGTCACGGTGCCCGTCGTGCCCGGGACATCGATGACGCCCGCCGGCGTCCCCTGCGCGAACGACACCAGCGTATAGCTGCCGCTGAAATCCTGCGCCGTGCCGCTCGGCCCGCTGCTACTGCCGCAGGCGCCGAGCGCGAGGGCGGCGGATGACACCGCGACCGCGGCGCTGAGAGTCCGTAACAAGCCCATGAAACCTCCGAGACGAGTGCCTGCAAGATACGCGCGCCCTGGAAAGCGCGCGAGAGCGCGCGCCGCCACCGCGCCGCGCAGCCGCCCCCTGGTCGCGCCCGCCCCGCGCCACGATCTTTGCGTTCCCGAGCGCCGAGCGCCACGCCATGACCGACCCGAGCCCACCGTCAGACGATCCCCCCACAACCGCGACGCAGCTGCTCGCGCGCCTGCGCGCGCTCGGCATCGCCGAGCGGACGGTGGCGCACCCGCCGGTGTTCACGGTGGACGAGGCCCGGCGCCTGCGGGGCGACCTGCCCGGTGTCCACACCAAGAGCCTGTTTCTGCGGGACCCCAGGGAGGCCATGTGGCTCGTGGTGTGTCTCGAGGACCGGCCGGTGGACTTGCGGCGCCTCGCCGAGCGCCTGGGTGCTCGGCGCCTCTCCTTCGGCAGCCCCGCGCGCCTGATGCGCCACCTGGGGGTGATACCCGGAGCCGTAAGTCCCTTCGCCGTCATCAACGATCGCGCGCGTACCGTCCGCGTGGTACTTGATCAGGCGGTGCTCACGCGCGACCCGGTGAACCTCCACCCGCTCGACAACACCATGACCACGGCGATCGCCGCCGCCGATCTGATCCGCTTCCTCGAAGCCGAGGGTCATCCGCCCCTCCTGCTCGACTTCGCGGAGGTGTGATCGGCCCGGGCAGGCGAAGGCCGGTGAAGACACCTTGCGGCGTCCCCACCGGCCTGCGATCCCCGCCGTTCAGGTCAGCTGGTCTTGCGCAGCTCCACCCGACGGTTCTTCTCCCGCCCTGCCGGCGTGGTGTTCGGGGCAATCGGCTGCGCGGGCCCGTAGCCCTTGGCCGTGAGCCGAGCGGCCGGCACACCCTTGGAGATCAGGTACGCGCGCACCGCCTCCGCCCGGGCCTGCGACAGCCGCGAGTTCACGGCCGCCGAGCCGGTGTTGTCGGTGAATCCGGCGACTTCCACCTTGAGATCGGGCCAGCCGATCAGCGACTGGGCCACCAGATCCAGCACCGTGCGCGAGTTCCCGGTCAGGTCGGCCTTGCCGGTCGCGAACGTGACGCCCTGCAGAATGAGCGGCTTGTTCTCCTCGAACAGCACCGGGCAGCCGTTCGCATCCACCTGCCGGCCGGCCGGCGTGTTGGGGCACTTGTCGAGACCGTCGAACACACCGTCCTTGTCCGCGTCCGTCGGGCAGCCGGTGCCATCCACCTGCGCCCCGGCCGGCGTGTTGGGGCACTTGTCCAGCGCGTCGTTCACGCCGTCGGCGTCGGAGTCGCGCGGGCAGCCGGTCGCGCCCACCGGAGTGCCGGCCGGCGTGTTGGCGCACTTGTCGAGGCCGTCGAACACGCCGTCCTTGTCGGCGTCGGTCGGGCAGCCCGACGCATCGACCTGCGCTCCCACGGGGGTATTGGGGCACTTGTCGAGCCCATCGAACACACCGTCCTTGTCCGCATCCGTCGGGCAGCCGCTACCGTCTACCTGGGCCCCGGCCGGCGTATTGGGGCAGCGATCCTGGTAGTCCGCAACGTGGTCCTTGTCGGTATCCAGCGGGCAGCCCGCCGCATCGACCCGCACGCCCGCCGGCGTCGCGGCGCATGCATCCTTGTTGTCCGGCACGCCGTCGGCGTCGGTGTCCTTGCCGGCCCGGCCCATCACGTAGCTCACGCCGAGCTGGACGGCGTAGGTCTTCTGCGCCGGGTCGACGTGATACTGCGTGGGCGTGTACTGCAGGATCCCCTCGGCCCGCACGCTCACGGCGTCCGTGAGCCAGGCGCGGAACCCGAGCAGGCCGTGCGCGCCATGGTGCTGGGTGCTGTCGGGGACGCCATACATGTAGAAGGAGCGCAGGTACCCGCCTCCCACGAGGATCGAGAACTTCTCGCCCACCGGGACGTTGACCAGCAATCGGGCAAACGCGGGGATGTGCTTGACGTTCACCGCCTCGGTTGCCTTGTCCTTCGTGGGGACGTACGCCCCCGAGAACTCCAGCGAGAGCCGCGGCATGAGGTAGAAGCCGAGCTGACCGCCTCCCCCGATGGCGTTCTTGAGGTTGATCCCGTTGTCGAAGATGGTATACCGGCCGAACGCGCCGATCTCGATCGAGCCCAGTTTCTGGGCCGCCGCTGGCTGTGACAGGCACAGGATCGCGAGCGCCGCCGAGACGGGCAGCATACCGCGCTTCCACATGTGGACCCCCTTGCTTCCCGGTGAGCTTGCCTTCTTCCACCCCCATAGTGAAGCGAGGGCCCCGTGCGGTCAAGCCGGCACGGCTCCGGGCGCTCCTCCGGTCGGGGGCGATGCGCTGGCTTGGGTAGACGCCGGCCAGCCCGGCTCTGTGGCTCCCTGCTCACGACCATCTCGACCGCGGGGGCGGGCGGGTGCTGGCCGCCCAGGCCGCCGTCGTGCCGGAGATCACTCCACCGCCGCGATGCGCGGGACGGAGCTGGCAGGAGCCCAGGCGCCCGAACCACCGGGCGACGTGCGCACGTCGAGCAGGGAGTCGTTCGTCACGCGACGCTCCCGGCCGGGAGGCGGGTCCCGCACCACCGCCGCACCGCCCGCGCCAGCCGAAAGGCCGAGCCCTCGGCCACGCGCACCTGCCACATGGCGGCAAGCGTGGCGATCTGCAGCGTGTCCGCCCGCTCCGTCGACACACGCCGCACCACGCGCAGCGGCACCTGCCCGCCGTCGAACGCGATCGCATCGGGTGTCACCGCGACCTGCCCGCGCGCCACGGGGAGGAGGGGCTTGATGGGCCCGTACATCGAACCCTCGCGCCACACCGAGCCCACGACGGCGAGCCGGTCCTCCTCGGGAAACGCGGCGACGCTCGTGCCGAGTGCGGCGATGGTCGTGCGCGCACCTCGTTCGTCCCTCAGCCAGCCCTCGGCGGTGCCCGTGAAGCGCGCGCCGCACCCGTCGCAGCCGAGCGCGGCCGCGCGCCAGCGCCCCACGTCGCCGCAGCGCGGACAGCGCCACAGCACGCGGCCCAGCTTGGCCATCGGCAGACCGGTGAGTCGTAGGGGCTGCGGATCCGCATCCAGCAACCGGCGCAGCGCGTCGTCGATCACGGCGGCCGGATCACCGCCAAAGGCGATGGGCGGGCCCACCCGCACCCGCACGGGGCGCCGCCGCACGACATCGGCCCAGCGTGGTCCGGCATCGTAGTTACCGCTCAGACCGACCGGAACGACCGCAACGCCGAGCCGCGCCACGATGCCGGCCACGTCGGGCAGCGCTCCCTGGTAGTCACCCAGCAGCGACCGCTCGCCCTCGACCGCGATGCCCACCACGGCGCCCTCGTCCAGCAGCCGCAGCACCGCGCGCATGGCGGTGGGATCGGGCCGGTAGCGCCGGACGGGCACGTTGACGAAGTGGCTCACGAGCCAGCGCATTGTGCCGCGTCGATACACCTCCGCCGTCGTCAGGTGGTGGACCGGACGCCCGGTGGCCGTCCCCGCGAACCCCGCGTCGAGATAGCAGGCGTGATTGTACACGAGGACGACCGGACCGCGGCGCGGCAGATGCTCGCGTCCCTCGATCCGCACGTCCAGCACCCGGCAGACCTGCACCGCCTGGCTCAGGCGGTAGAGCCCGGGCCGCGGGCACAGGCCCACCTCCCGCCGGTAGCGCCGGTACTCCCCGCCGAAGCGGCGTACGAGGCCCCGCTCCTCCAGCAGCGCGTAGCCGATCCACAGCGGGACGAACAGCGGCGCCACGACCCAGGCGAGGCCGCGCGAGCCAAGCGCGAGGCCGGCGCCGAACACCACCAGGGTAGCGCCGAGGTAGATCGGATGGCGCGCGCGGGCATACGGTCCGCGACGCGTCAGCCGAGGCGGCGGCAGCGCGCTCACCGGGACCCCGCCGCCATGGCGCCACAGCGCGGCGATGGCCCAAGCCATGTACGCCAGCCCCGCCGCGCCTACTACCCAACCACCGGCCCATGGAGCCGGCAACCAGCCGGCAAGCCGGTCGATCGCGCGCCCCGCCATCCACAGCAGCACCGGGAGCGCCACCCAGAACACGAGCACGTAGGCGGTGACTACGAGGGCCCGCCGGCGGGCTTCGCTACTGCGGGATCGCATCGCCGTCCACCTCGAGCGCCACTCGGTCGGCGAGGGACTCGCGCCGGCGAATCAGGCGCGGCGCGCCGTCGTCGACCAGCACCACCGCCGGCCGCGCGCCGCCAAAGCAGGTCTCCGTGGCGGTGAAGTACGCGCCCGCATCCATGACGGCGAGCAGGTCGCCCACTTCGAGTCGCGGCAGCGCGGCGCCGCGGTACACCACGTCCATCGGGCTGGGCAGGCGCCCGAACACGTTGGTCCGGCCGGCGACCGGCGCGTCGCGGTTGGCGAGCAGCAGGGCGTGCTGCTCTGAGAGGAACATCATCGAGACGGTCATCGCCCCGCCGTCGGTGAGCGCGAACCGACCGATCCCGGGGCGCTCCCGGACCGCGCCCACGCGCAGCAGCAGGACCTGCGCGTCGCTCACCAGGGTCCGGCCCGGCTCGAGCACGAGCGCGGGAATCGCGAGTCCGCGGTGGGCGCACCCGGCTGCGACGGTCGCGATCACCGTGGTCGCGTAGCGCCGCACCAGATCGGCCGGACCCGGGCGCCACCGCGCCGGCAGCCGCCCGACGGCGAAATAGCGCAGCATCTCGAACGTCGTGAGCTCGCGTGACAGCCGGGCGCCGAGGCCGCCACCCACGTCGAGCACGTCCGCCCGGGCGCCGGCCGCGGCGATCGCCTGCTGCACGTCGAGCAGCCGCTCGATGCCCCGCGCGACGGCACGGAGGTCACGGATCCCCGAGCCGATGTGGGCCATCACGCCGCGCAGCTCCAGCGCGGGCTCGGCGAGCGCGGCGCGGATCGCGTCCCGCAGCTCCCCCGACCGCCGATCGAACCCGAACTGCGCCCGCCGCGCCCCGGTGGCCGACGAGACGTTCATGCCGCGCGGGCGCACGCCGGGACAGACGCGCAGCGCGACCGGCACGCGGACCCCCGCCACCTCCGCCCGACGCGCCAACCGGGCGATCTCCCCCAGGCCGTCCACCACCACCAGGCCGGTGCCCGACGCGACGGCCAGCGCCAGCTCGTCGTCGGTCTTGCACGGTCCGTTGAGCACGGTGTCGGCGGGCGGCACCCCGAGCGCGCGGGCAAGTCGGAGCTCCAGCTCATCCACGACCTCGGCACCGCAGCCGGCGTCGTGCAGCACCCGCAGCACCCCAAGCAGCCGATTGGTCTTGTAGGAGAAACAGACCCGCACCGGCCCGGGGTAGGCAGCGAACGCCGCGCGGAACGCGGCCACGCGCTCGCGCAGCGTCCGCGCCGACACGACGTGGAGCGGCGTGCCATGCTCGGCGGCGAGCGCCGGGAGATCGCACCCGTCGAGCCGGAGACGGCCCTCGCGGCGCTCGAGGCCCCAGGCCCCCGGGTCCGGCATCTCGCGCATGAAGCCTCCTTGAGTCGCGGGGAGCGTACGGGCCGGGTGTCAAGCGCCCGTCAAGCGTCGCCCGCGCGCCAGCGTACCAGCTCGTGAACCGACCAGCCGCGCTCCGCGCCGACTGCCCGGGCGAGCCAGCGCTGCTGGTGCGGATCGCCCGCCAGCCACCGGACCACCGTGCCGAGCGGCGGGATCCGCAAGACGGGGAGATCCACTACGCGGTAATCCCCCAGGGTGCGCGCCGGCTCCAGCGCCGGCGGGGCGCAGCCGGCGGAGAGCACGCCGTCACGCCACGTGGCGGCAATGGTGTGGCGGCGCGTCACGAGCTCGAGCCACCAGGTGGCCCCGGTCGGGAATACCGCGTGGCCCCAGGCGAGCCGGCGCAGCCCAAGCCGCCAGGGCATCGCGTCCAGCAGCACGCGATCGCAGTAGGCACGGCCGCCCAGCGCGAGCCGGCCCGTGGGCCAAGTCAGGTCGACCGCCGCATCGGCGTCGGGGATCTCGACCGTCCAGCGGAGCGACCGGCGGCGGGTCGCGAGCAGCGGATCGGCGGGCGTGAAGGCCGGGAATCTGGGCACCAGGCGGACCGACCCGGACAGACCAGGCGCGCGCCACGCGAGCCCGTCCGGCTCCAGCCCACCCGCCGCGAAAGTGCAGCCGCCGCTGGTGCGTCGGAAATGGGCCAGCGACAGCGTGTCCCGGACCGTGGTCCCATCCGGGCGATGCAGCTCCGCCGCCAGGCGTGCGCGTCGCAGCCCCCCGAGCCGGAGCTCCCCGAGCGTGACGATCAGCAGCGTCCCGTCGTCGCCCACGACGTCGAGGTACCACTTCTCCAGGCGGAAGGGCGTCATCACACCCCCGTTGTCTCCGGGTGGCCCGCGGCGCAGTTTGCAGCGCGATGCCTCAGCCTCGCCCCACCACGCTCGCCGGCCTCTCCCGGTGGGTCGCCCCCGAGGGGCGCCTCCAACGGCGCCGCCTCGTCGTGGTGCTGCTCGTGACCTACGCGATCTTCGCCGTCACGTACAGCGCCGTCAACGCGCTCAGCATTGGCCGGCCCGCGCACGCGCTCTGGCTGCCCCGCGAGCAGGCAATCCCGTTCGTGCCCGAGTTCGAGTTCCTCTACGTGCTCGCCTACTTCGTGCCGCTCGTGGCGCTGTTCCGGCTGCCCGACGCGCGCGCGTTCGCGCGGCTGCTCGTGGCGATCGGCGTCACGCTCGCGGCGGCGTACGCCACGTACCTCGCCTTCCCGGTGTACCTTGAGCGGCCGCGGCTCGAGATCCGCTCGGTCGCGACGTTCCTGCTCTGGCTCGAGTACCACGACCCGTCGTACAACCACTTCCCGAGCCTTCATGTGGCGACCGCCTGGCTGTTCTATTTCGCGTGTCGTCCCGCCCTGCGACGGCCGCACTTGCTGCTGGCGCTCCTCGTGGGCATCTCGGTCTCGACCGTGTTCGTCAAGCAGCATTACGTGGCGGACGTCGGCTGCGGGGTGGTGCTCGCGGGGCTCGCGTGGTGGTGGAGCGGGCGCCTCGTGCCGGCGCCCACCCGATCCACCACGCCGGCTAGAGCTGCTTGACGAAGATGTTGCGGAAGGACACGGGGCTCTGGTTGTCGTGGTTCTGGAGCCCGATGTAGCCCCGCCGTGCCCAGTCCCGCACCTTGCCCCGCGGCTCGGCTTCCCAGTCGATCACCTTCGTGCCGTTGAGCTCGACGGTGACGTGGCCGCCCCGAAAGGTGATCGCGTAGTGATTCCACTCGCCCGGCGGCTTCGACGCGAGCGCGCTTGGCGCCTCCGCGTCGTACACCGCACCGGTGTGGTGAATCCCTGCGCTCGCGTCGTCGATCTGGATCTCGAAGCTGTGATAGATGTAGTCGTCGCTCGACGGCACACCGGGCACCCGCAGGAACACGCCGGAGTTGGTCGCCCCGTCCGTGCACCTGAAATCCAGCTCGAGCACGAAGTCGGCGTACTCTCGGACCGCGTACCAGAACAGACCCATGCCGCCGTGCGACGTCAGCATCCCGGTCTGCGGATCGAGATCGAAGTAGCCCGGACCGTAGTGGTTCCACCCAGCCTTGGAGTATCCGCCGTCGGGCGTCTTGAGGAGCTGCTCGAACCCCGGCGTCGCGCCCGGGTCCTGGGCTGACGCCTCACGCATCGGCGCCTGGGCCCCCACGGCGACCGCCCCGAGCACGCTCCCCCACCACACGCCTCCGACACACCGCATGCTGCCTCCTCCGCCCTACGCGGGCTGGCCCGGATTCCATTGCCCCCTCGCCACGGCCGGCACGAACGCCGCTAGATCGGGCGGCGGGAACGCGATCGTGCGCTCCTGCTCCGCGCTCATGTACGCCGTCATCAGGAGTTCGGTCACGGCGACCCCGTCCGTGAAGCTCTCCGCGGGGCGTCGCCCCTCCCGGAACGCCTGCACCATGTGCCGGTTCTCCCCCACATATCCGTACTCGGCCTCTTCGTCGCTCACGACCGGCATGAGCCCCATCTCCGCGTTCTGTTTCTCCACGAGGTCCTCGCCGGCCGCGCCGCGCACCTCCCGGCTGAAGAAGATCTTCGGCCCGGCATCCAGCGAGTTCACGGCCAGCGAGTACTCCGGGCCCAGCAGCTCCATGCTGAGCCGGAGACCCGCGCCGACGAAGCACCAGGACGTCGTGGCCTCGACGAGCCGCCGGCTTCCGTCCGCCGCCCGGAACTCCACCAGGGCGCGGGCGAAATCCTCGGCGGGCCGGTTCCGGTAGTCCGTCTTTCCTGCACTGTCCCGCGCGAGACGATCGGCGTAGCGGGGTTGCTGCCACTTGAGGCACGCCGTATGGGCCGTGACCTTGACCGGCGTGAGCGCGTCGCGCGTCGCGCCGGGGGGCGTGAGCAGGAACCGGGCGACCTCGACCGAGTGGCACATCATGTCGTTGAGGACCCCTCCTCCCTGCAGGGCTCCCTCCCAGAACCACGGCATGTGCGGGCCGCTGTGCTCCTCCGCGGCGCGCGCCAGGAAGGGTGGCCCCGTGAGCGCCGCGCCCCGGCTCCACACGATGTCTTTGCCCCGGACCACGCCCGGCGAGAAGAGCTGGTTTTCGAGGTAGCCGTCGAGCAGCCCTACGCGGCGCGCCAGCTCGAGCATGCGGCGCGCTTCCGCCGCGTTCCGGCCGAGCGGCTTCTCGCACGCTACCCCGACGAGCGTGCCTTTCCCCGACTCGATCGCGTGGACGATCTCCTCCATGACCTCGATGCGGGTGAAGTTCGGCGCGCAGATCCAGAGCGCGTGGATCGCGGGGTCCGCTACCATGTCCGTGATCGTGCGGTAGACCTTGGCGTCCCCGACGCCGAGTCGCCGCGCCAGGACCGCCGCCTCTTCCGCCGTGCCGTCGTTCCGGCTCACGCTCCCCCGGATGTCCGCGTCCCGCACACCCACCCAGGACCGGATGTGGAACCTGGCGACGAACCCGCCGCCGATCAGACCGACCCCCAGCCGCTTGCCTGCGAGGTTACCCATGGACTTGCTCCAGTGGCCGCGGCGGCGTCTTCTCCCGGAAGAACAGCAGAAACGCCACCGCGCACAGCACGGTGAGCGCGCACGGGACGAGGAACACATGGGTCCAGTTCGTCCCCGCGTCCGTCGTGAACACGTCCCGAATACGGCCGGCAAACAGGCTGCCCAGGAACCGTCCGAATCCCAGCGCCACGATCGCGATGAGGCTCTGCGCCGAGGCCCGGACGTCCGGCGGCGCCACCTTGTCCACGTAGATGAACGCGGCGACGAAGAAGAACACGTAGCAGAAGCCGTGGAGCGCGAGCGACGCGATCACCAGCCACCCCGGGCTCCCGACGGCGAACACGATGTAGCGCAGCGGCCACGCGATCACCCCGATCGCGAGCGTCCTCCGCATGCCGTAGCGTTTCAGCGCCCGCGACAGGAAGAACGCCATGACGAAGATCTCGGCGAGCTGACCCACCGTCATCACCGCGGGCACGTTGGCGCTCGATACGCCGATCTTCGCCTCGAGGAACGGGGCCGTCAGGATGTAGTAGAACTCGAGCTCGGTCGCGACGACGAACGTGATCCCGACGAAGATCGCGAAGTCCCTGACCCGCAGCATCTTCAGCGATTCGACGAAGGCCCACGGCTTCACACCCTCCGTGCGGGGGGGCGTATGCGGCAGCGTGAACGACTGGATGCCCATCACGATCGAGAGCACCCCGGCGAGCAGCAGCGTGTCCCCGGCGACCACGGGCATCACGCCGTCCCGCGCCAGCCAGCGCCACCCGCTGAGCGTCAGGCCCGCGGCGATCCAGCCGAGCGTGCCCCACACGCGGATCCGCCCGAACTCCTCCTCGGAGTCCTTCAGGTTGATCATCGCGATCGAGTTGGTGAGCGCGAGGGTGGGGGCGTAGAGCAGGCAGTAGAGCAGCATCAGCCCGCTCATGACTGTGAAATCCGTCGTGCGCGATACCACGACCAGGAGCGCGCCGCCGGTCAGGGCGAGGCAGCCGATCACCTTCTCCGACGCGAAGTACCGATCCGCGACCTGGCCCCCGATGAACGGCGAGACGATCGTGGCCAGGGGAAGCAGGGCGTAGATCCAGCCGACCTGCCCGCCGCTGAACCCCAGGTTGCCGATGAGGTGCGCCGAGAGCACGGGAGCCCACGCGCCCCAGATCGCGTACTGCAGGAACATCATCGCGCACAGGCGGACCGTTGTGCTCACGTCATCTCCTCCGTCTCGCGTCTCCCCTACACGATCACCCTGCGCCGAGCGTCCCAGGTCACCTTCCTGCCCTCCAGATACGACCGCGTGGCCATGTGGCACGTGATCGCTTCTTCGAAGCCGCGGTCCACACTGCAGCTCGTCGTGCCGCCGTTCCGGATCACGTCGAGCCACTCCGCGATGAGCAGATGGTAGGCCGACATCCGCCGCCCACCCCGATACGTAAACAGCAGCCCGCGGCTGGCGAAGTACTGCTCCGTCGCCGACGTCACGGCGTCGATCCCCTTGAAGCCCGGACGGTACGTGAACATCGGCTGTCCCGGGTCGATCACGCCGTCCTTGATCTTCTGCTCGTAGCGCGTCGACTCGTAGTCCGCCTGAATCGTGAGGCTGCCGCTCACGCGCATCGAGGCGTCGTGTCCCATGAATACGAGGCCGCGATCGCGTCCGTTGGCCAGCGTGGCGCTGTAGACGAACGTGAGATCCCGGTCGGGGTACTCGTACACGGCCTGGAACGTGTCCGGTACGTCGCGTCCGTCCTTGAAGTAGTAGATCCCCCCGGACGCGACGCACGAGCGCGGGATCCCGACCTGGAGGATCTGGTTCACCCCGTCGTACTCATGCGACAGCAGGTCGCCGGAGAGGCCGGTGCCGTAGTCGAACCAGCAGCGCCACCGGAAGAAGCGCTCGAGGCTGAACGGCACCTTGTGTGGGGCCGGCTCCTCGAAATGCGCCCAGTCGATCGTCTTCGGGTTCCCGTCCTTGTGAATGTCCCATACCCAGGCACCCCACGGCGAGTTGCGGTTCGTCGTGGACTCGACCAGCGTGATGGGCCCCAGGATCTTGGCCGCGATGATCTCGCGCGCCTTGTTGTGCGCCTCCGACTGCCGGTTCTGATGACCGAGCTCGAAGACGATGCCCGACCTGGTCACGGCGTCGTGGACCGCGACCGCCTCCTCGGCCGTCCGGGTCATGCACTTCTCGCAGTAGACGTGGATCCCCGCCGCCGCGGCATCCATCGTCATCCGCGCGTGCCAGTGATCGGGCGTCGCGATGATCACGGCATCCACGTCGCCGCTCTCGAGCAGGTCCGTGTAGCGCGCGTACCGCTTGGCCGCCGGCAGCGCCGGCCCGCCGCCCGAGCGCACGTCCACCTGCGACGCGGCGATGGCACGCTCGGCGCGCACGTCGAACACATCGCACACCGCCGTGATCGCGATGTTGAGGTCGTCTTGGTTGAGATACGTCTCGAGCTGTTTGTCGCGCGGGTTCTCCCGCACGCTCTTGCGCGCGCCGTCGACCCAGTCGGGGTGCGCGAACCCGGCGTGACGAACCAGCGACTCGCCTTCCCCACCGTACCCGATGATGCCCACCCGGAGCTTCTTGCTGGGTGGCTGCGAGATGGCGTTCGGAATGACGGCCGGCCCACCCTCGGCCACGCCGAGCTCGGCGAGGATCGCCCGCCGCTTGGCGTCGTCCGCCGCCTTCTTCCTGAGAAAGTTGTAGACGAAGACGCCCACGACGGGGAGGGAGACCAGGGCCTTGAGCAGGCCCCGCCGGCTGATCCGCGTCGAGTCATCGGCCGGCGCCTTGGTCGCGCTTGGCTGCTTGGTTTCGTCGGTCATCGGGTGTCCTCAGGCGCCGGCCCGCTCGGGGGCCTGGTAGGCAGCGCCGCGATTCCGGAACACGAGTGCGTCCAGGCCATACCGATGGCCCGTCGGGAACGCGAGCAGTACCAGCAGGGCGGCGGCCTCGACCAGCACTTTGTTGACGACCAGGTAGCTCCCCTCCGCCGGCATGGCGTACAGCAAGCCGACGAACGGCGGCGCCACGATGTAGTACAACACGAGCAGCAGCAGCCCGGACGCCGTGGCCGTGCGCGTCAGCAGTCCGACCAGCAGCCCCGCTCCGATCAGCGTGAGTCCCCAGGTGTTGAGGAGGTCCACGATCGTCACGGCGGTGGGGCTCGCCGCGAGGCTGTGAAACAGCCCCCGGAACAGCCAGCGCGCCTGGTCCATGTACTCCGCAGAGGTCCAGTACGGACTCAGTACCTTGGCCAGGCCCTCATACAGAAAGTGCCAGCCGATCAGGATGCGGAGTGTGACCAGAGCCGCCGTTTGAACGCCGGTACGGGATGATCCTTGGGTCATGACGCCACCTCGTCTCCCTCAGTGCGTGGTGCACTCCTCCAGCCCCGCGATCTCCACTGCCGCCCGTCCCGATCGATGATCAGACATGCGCACCCGCGCAGCCGCTCGATCAGCGCGACCCCGTCGCGCGGCCCCAGCACGAACGTGCCCGTGGCCAGCGCGTCGGCCGCCATCGCCGTGGGGGCGACCACCGACACGCTCGCCACGCCGTTTGGGGACCGCCCGGTTTGCGCGCTCACGATATGGTGGAACGCGCGGTCGTCGTCGAACCAGACCTCGTAGCTCCCGGACGTGGCGACCGCCGCGTCGGTCACGTGGATCGCGTCCGCGAACGCGCCGCTCCGCGACGGATGCCGCACCGCGATCGTCCACGGGCGCCCGCGCTGCTTCATCCCTCGCGTCCGGATGTCGCCGCCCGCGTTGATCAGATAGCGCGTGACCCCGCGCCGGTCGAGCGCCCGCGCCATCCCGTCCACGATGTAGCCCTTGGCGATGCCGTCGAGCGTGACGGCGACGCCCTCGCGCGCGAAGCTGATCCGCCGCCGCGCAACCGCGACGTGCCGCGACCCCACGCGCTCGAGGGCGTCGCGGATCTCCGCCGCCGTGGGCTCGGTAGGCGTGTCGCGGCCGAACCGGTCGGCGAACAGATCCACGAGCGGCGCGACCGTGACGTCGAACGCCCCGCCGCTCAGCGCGTGGTGCTCGAGCGCGCGCCGCACGACGCGCACGACCTCGGGCGGTGCCCCCTCGAGCCGGCCGGTCGCGTTGAGCTGGCTCACGGCGGAGGCAGGCTCGAACCGGGTGAGCAGCCCGATCAGGCGGTCCATCTCTGCGAACGCCCGCCCGATCGCCTCCTCCAGCCGGTCCGGCGATTCGCCCACGGCCGAGACGGACACCAGCGTGCCCATCGCGGGGCGCCCGCCCACGACCTGCGCGGTCGCCGGGTCGAGCCGGATGACGTCGGTGGCGACGGGCGCGTGGTCCGCCCGCTCGAACCCCATCTCGACCAGGGTCGCGAACCTCCGGGCGATCCGCGCGGCCTCCCGCATGTGGGCTATGCCCCGGTGAGCTCGGCGCGGACGCGCTCGAGCAGCGCTTTGGTAGCGCGAATGCCGTCGGGCTCGCTCAACCCGCTTCCCTCGTATTCGATCCCGACGTGACCGTGGTAGCCGGCATCGAGCACGATCCGCAGCATCCGGCGGAAGTCCGTGTGCTGCTCGTTGCCCTCGGCATCGAAGTCGTGGGACTTGGCGCTCACCGCCCGGGCGAACGGCATCATCTCGGCGACGCCCCGGTAGCGGTCGTACCACTCATTCCCGCCAAGTTGGAAATTCCCGAAGTCGGGCAGCGTGCCGCACCGCGGGTGTCCCACTGCCCGGATAACTGCCGCGAGCCACGCGCCGTTGGACGAAAGCCCACCGTGGTTCTCCACGATGACGCTGAGGTCGCGCAGGGTCGCCACCTCCGTCAGCCGGCGCAGCCCGTCCACCACCAGGTCGTGCTGCTCGGCGTCGCTTCCCTGCGACTGCGCATTCACGCGAATCGAGTGACAACCGAGGACCGCGGCGGCATCGAGCCACTTGAAGTGGTTCTCGATCGTCCGGGTGCGCGCGGCGGGATCCGGATCGCCGATCGCACCCTCGCCGTCGCACATGACGAGGACGTTCTTCACCCCGTGATCGGCCGCCCGGGCCTTCAGCGCCGCGAGATAGCGCTCGTCGGTCCCCCTGCCCCGGAAAAACGTGTTGACGTACTCGACGGCCTCGATCCCGTAGTCGCGCCGCGCCACCAGCGGGAAGTCGAGGTGATCGAGGGTCCCGCTGCCGAGCGCCCGGTGGAGCGACCACTCGGCGAGGGAGATGCGAAACAGCGGCTCATCCGGCCGCGGTGCCGCACAGCGACCTCCCGTAACCCACGGGAACGCCGCGGGCAGCACGGCGCCCGTAGCTTCCACGAATGCTCGACGAGAGAGGGTGTCGGTCATGGTGCCGGAGGCGAGCCGCACACCGGAACGGTGGGCTCGGCTCACGCACGCGAAGTTGTCCCGCGGTACCGCCTTCCGCCACCCCGGATGAAGGCGAACGCCCGACCCGCGGGGCGGGTCGGGCGTTGGCGCGTCACGCGGCGGAGCGGCTCCGCGGTGCCGCCGATCATGGCGGTCCGCAGTAGGTACACCGATACGTCGGGTCGGTGGAGAGCCCGAAGTTGCCGCAGTACTGCACCTCCGGGGCGGTACACGAGATGTTGCAGTCGCCGAACGCACCGCAGTCGGAGCAGACGATGCCGGGGCACCCTTCATCGCCGCCGCAGGCGAGCCCGATCGCTGCCGTGCCCACTGCCACTCCGGCTGCCAACAACAGGAATCCGGACTTGCGCATTGGGGCGTCCTCTCCTTCCTGGAGGTGGAATCGGTTCCGGCGCAGTGGTTGCGCGCACCCCGTCGGCCGCGGTGCCGCGGAGGCGCGACCGCGGCCAATATCGGAGACGGGACGCTGCCCCGCAACCCCCGCCGCAGCCGGCGCGCAAACCCTGGCACCACGTGCGCCTGAGCCGCACATTCTCCGCATGGAAATCCACCGCAAGGGCGACCGGATCGCGATCGCCCTGAATGCCAATCATGCGATGGTGGTAGCCGCCGTCCTGGCGGGGCTGCTGGGCGGCGCCGGGCTGTTCCTCGGCGTCCGCACGGTCCAGCGCATCCGCAGCAGCGCGGCAGCCGCGCGCCTCGCGGGTGACGCGGCCGACTACGCCGACGCGGTGCCGGCCGCGGTGCCGATCACCGACCGCCCGTCCCGCGGCCCGGTTGATGCGCCCGTCACGATCGTCGAGTTCACCGATTACGAGTGCCCGTTCTGCCGCCGGCATGCGACGGAGATCCTGCCCGTCGTGCTGACCCGCTACGGCGACAGCGTCCGCTACGTGGTGCGCAACTTCCCGCTCGCCGCGCTCCACCCGTTCGCGATCGCGGCCGCCCAGGCGGCGGAGTGCGCCTACCGCCAGGGGCGCTTCTGGGAGTACCACGACGCGCTACTGCGGGACACCGGGCCGCTTTCGGACGCCGTACTCCGCGCCCATGCGGCCGCGGCCGGTCTCGACCTCGCGGCGTTCGAGTCGTGCCTGCAAGCGGAGGAGACGCGGACCGCGGTGGCGCGCGATCTGCTGGACGGCTGGGAGCTGGGCGTGAACGGCACCCCAACGCTGTTCATCAACGGCCGGCGGCTCCGCGGCGCCAAGTCGGCGGAGGAGCTCGAGCGCTACATCGCGCTCGCCCTCAAGGACGGCAGGGACTGACCCACCCGGGGTCAGGGGCGTCGCGGCGATGGGGCGACGATCGCCTGATAGACCAGCGCGCGGAACCGGTCGGCGAGATCGAGCCCCGGGTTCGGCAGCAGCTGCACCATGAAGACCCCGACCAGGTCTTCCTGCGGATCCACCCAGTAGCTCGTGGCGTACGCGCCACCCCACCCGTACAGGCCAGGGGAGCCGAACTGACCGGCGCGGCCCGGATCCACCAGCACCTGGAACCCCAATCCGAACCCGTAGCCTGTGCTGCCGTAGAGCGCGCCGAGCTGGTCCGCGGTCATCAGCGCCACGGTCCTGGATCCGAGCACGCGCGCCCCGTCGAGCACGCCGCCTTCGAGGAGCATCTCCAGGAAGCGCAGGTAGTCGCCCGCCGTCGACACGAGTCCCGCACCCCCCGAGTAGCTGGCGCGCGGGCCGTCCCCGTAGGCCCCCTGCCCGCGCGACCCCTCCCCCGCGCGCGCCAGGCCCCCGTCCGAAACGGTGTAGACCGCCGTGAGCCTTCCCCGATCGTCCGACGGAACGAAGAAATGGGTGTCCGTCATGCGGAGCGGCCGGAAGACGCGGGAAGCGAAGAAGTCGGCGAGTGACTGCCCCGAGGCGCGCTCCACGACGCAGCCCAGAACGTCCGTGGCGTAGCCGTAGACGAATCGTTCACCCGGCTGCGCGACGAACGGCAGCGTCCCCAGGCGATCGACGTCGTCGCACACGGGCTCTTTCTTGTCGGCGAAGTACCACCCGTAGCCGGCCGCCGGTCCCAGCCCGACGGGCCGATAGAGGTCCTGCACCAGCGAGTCGGTGCCGTAGGAGATGCCGGCCGTGTGGGTGAGCAGGTCGCGGAGCGTGATGGGCCGGCGGACCGGCACCCATACCCGCCCGGTGTCGGTCGCGACGGCGACCGTGGCGCGCGCGAAGCTCGGCACGTACCGGGCGACCGGATCCGCCAGCCGCAGCCGCCCCTCCTCGACCAGCAGCATCACCGCGACGCTGGTCACGGCCTTGGTCTGTGACGCGATGCGGAACAGCGCGTCCGTGGTCATGCGGCGCCCGGCCTCGCGATCGGCCCAGCCGTAGGCACCCGCCTGCGCCACCCGGCCGTGCCGTGCGACGAGCGTCACGAGGCCCGCCACTCGACCCTGATCCACCGCCTCCTGCATCACGCGGTCGATCCGCGCGAGCCGCTCCGCGGAGAAGCCGAGCCGTTCGGGCCGATCCGGCGGCAGCCCCTGCGCGACGACCGCGGCCGCGGTCGCCAGCGTGAGCAGCGCGACGAGTCGGATGGTGGGGATGATCCGCATGCCTATCCTCGAAGGTGGGGCGCGCCGCCGGCTGTGCCGGCGCTCACCCGCCACCCGGCGGACGCCGGTCCAGCCCCGCCGGGCGGGGATTCCGCAGCCGTTCCGGCAGTTTGTCCCATTGCGCCGAGGTGAGAATCGCCCGCACCGCCTCGAGGCTGCGGCGGGCGTTCTCCTGAGCCTGCTGCATCCGCGGGCGGATCGCCTGGAGCAGCGCGCGCGGATCGCCGGCACCGACCTCTTCGATCTCCCGCTCCAGGGTCGCGGCGAGGCTGTCGTTCACCACGCTGAGCGAGTCGCGTACGGCGGTGAGGCGGGTCACCTGCTCCCGCGTGAGCGCGAGCGAGTCCGCGCGCTCGAGCACGATCGTCGCCGGATTCACGAGCAGGGTCCGGAGCCGGTCGCGGAAGTCGGCGGGCGCCACCCGTCCAGCGCCACCCCGCCCACCGGCCCCCATGCCGCCCCCGACGCCACCGCCGAACCCGCCACCCATTCCGCGGCCGCCGCCGCGCAGGGCGGCGAGGGCGTCGCGCGTCCGGTCCGGCCCGAACGTCATCCGCACCTGGATGCCGATCTGGAACGGCTGGCGCAGCGCCGTGCCCTGCGCGCTGCTCGCTCCGAACCGCTGATTCACCGCGTACTGGTAATGCAGCGCGGTGGAGTCGAAGCCGGTCACGAACAGCAGGTTGTCGTCGGGCCGCGCGCGCATCCCCCAGCCCTTCAACCCGTCGCTCCCGTGGAGCAGCTGGTCCACACCGTGCAGCAGGTTCACGGTCGTGATCGACGCCGTCAGGCGACCGCGCAGGCCCCAGAAGCTCGGCCGCATGTTGATCTGCAGGTCGAACGAGCCTTCCCACGGACCCAGGCAGCTGTTGCGCTCGGCGACGGCGCCGAGCTGTCGCTCGAGGCAGCGGCGCACGCCCGCCGGCGCGCTGCGCAGCAACTGATCCATGCCCGCCAGATCGGTCGGCTGGAACACGAACGCCTGATCGTTCGCCACGCCGTCGCCGTTGATGTCCGCCGCGACCATCGGCGTGAACGGCGTGCCGGACCGCACCTGACCGATCGCCGTGATGTCGAGGCCGGCCCCGAACGGATAGCTCACGGTCGTGAGGAAGGAGTGGCGGCGCTCGAGGCCGCTGCGCCCCCACTCCGGCACGTTGGGGTTGCCCGACGTCGTGGTGCCGCCCAGCCGCCCGGACCCGAATCGCACGCTCTGCGACGACTGGTCCCGCACGTGGGACCAGGTGTAGGACGTCTGGAGCACGATGCCCTTCCGCGTGATCCCCCCGAGCGACACCGTGAGCTGCTTCGTGTCCGACTGCAGGGCCGAGTTCATCTCCAGCACCTGCGCGTACGACGTATCGATCCGCGACGCGCGTGACGTGATCGCCCCCGTCTCGGGCACGATCTGGCCGGGGTCGACGAACACCGGCCGGCCGGCCTCGGCGCCCAGCCGGAATCCGCCGGCCGTGTCGAGGTTGAGATCACGGAAGCCGTACTGGCTGATCCCGCGGGCGTAGCCCAGGTCCACGGACAGGCGCAGCAGCGTGGTGAGGTTGCGCTGCACGCCGAGCGATGTCCGCCAGGCCTTGGGCGCCCCGTAGTCGGGCGCGAACACGGCGGCCGCGGGTGCCCGCTGCGCGATGCCGGGGGAGGGACCGGCGCAGGCCGTGGGGATCATCGCGGGATTGGTCCGGTAGTCCGCCCAGTCGGGACTCGGCACCGCGGGGCCGATGCAGTCGAGCAGCGATTCCGTGTCGTTCAGTCCGGTGGAGGACTGGGCCTGCGCCACGAGCCCGAGCGGGATAGGGCTGCGGAACCGGCCAACGCCGCCGCGCACCACGAAGCGGGGTGGAGCGCCGGGCGTCCCGCCGATCATCCAGGTGAAGCCGGCCCGCGGGCTGAGATCGAGCTCCGCGGGCAGCCGATCGGTGCGGAGCCCGAGGCTCGAGTCGAGGCCGGGATTGTACGCCGGAGGATTGCTGACGAGCCCCCGCTCGAGCCGTAGCCCGTAGTTGAGCTGCAGCGCGCGACTTGGCAGCCATACGTCACCGCCGTACACGGCGAACTCGAGCGCCGTGCTGGCCCGCTCGCTCGGGTCGAGCACGCGCCGGAACTGCGCCGGCTGGCCAGCCGCGAAGCTGGCGAGCGAGTTGTAGACGAACGTGCCGAGCTGATTGGAGGCCGACAGATCCTCGGTCCGGTCGGCGTGGAACAGGGCCCCCAGCTTCAGGCGGTGCCGAGCCGCCCCCGGCAGCCAGGACAGCTCGTCACTCACCTCGAGCGACCTGGTCAGCGATCGCGACGGCATCCCCGCGCTCCCTCCCATGAGCAGGGTCGTGATCCCGACGGACCCGTCCGCCAGCTCCGAGGCCACCTGGACCCGCCCCTGCGGCATGTTCCAGAACGGATCGCTCCCCCGGGTGGTGGTCGACGCGTACGCCCGGCCCTCGTTGATGATCCGCCCGCCGATCCGGGACGAGAGACCGGCCATCAGCCCGCCGCCGCTCCCCCGGCTCTCGCCGCCCGTTTCCGGCAGCGCGGACGCGCCGAGGCGCACCGGGTCCTGCCCCTGGTCCTGCAGGTCGCCGCGCAGCATCAGCGTGTGGTTGGGGGTCAGCAGGTAGTCGACCCGCAGCATGCCGGAGAGGCTGTTGTTCGACCGCCGCCCTTCGAACCGGCTGGCGGGCGCGGCGCCGAGGCTGTCGACGATCGCCACGAACCGGCTCACCGAATCGGGGGCGACGCCGAGGCGTTCGAGATCCGAGGGCGTCGCCGACGTCAGCGACGGTTGGGGATCGGCGCGCAGCCGCACCTGTCCCGAGAAGTAGGCGAACAGCCGGTTCCGCACGAGCGGGCCGCCGACACCGCCCCCGACCGCGTGCTGGGTGAATCCGGAAGTGAACGCTGTGGCCGAGTCGCCTTCGACCGCCAGATTGTGATCGCGCAGCGAGTAGTTGAGCGAGCCCTGGAGGGCATTCGCCCCGCCGCGGGTGGTCGACGCCATCACGCCGCCGCTGAACCGGCCGCGAGAGACGTCATAGGTGTTGGTGACGACCCGGGTGTTCCGCAGGCCCTCCTGCGGCATCTGCCCCGAGCCGAAGCTCAGTCCGTCGACCGTGAGCTGATTGGCGTCCGGGCGCTGGCCCGCCACCGAGTACGCGGCCGAGGTGCTGTCGGTGGCATCGATGACCAGCGCGCCTGGAACCAGCGCGGCCAGCAGGGCGATGTCGGACGCGTCGAGCGGCAGGTTGGCGAGCATCTCGGGCGTGAACACGCGCTGGACGGACCCGGGAGTCGGCTGATCCGGCGCCCGCACCGCCCGCATGACCTCGCCGGTCACCGTGATCGGGTCCAGCATGAACGCCGCTTCCTGCATCTGCAGGTCCCAGACCAGCCGGTCTTCGTCGGCGTGGCGTTGCAGCACGGTCGCCTGCGGGGCGTACCCCACCCTGCGCGCCGCCATGCGGAACTGGCCGCCGCCGCTGGGGAACAGGATCACGTACCGGCCCCGGGCGTCCGTGACCGTGGTCCGGGTTACCTGGGTCTCGAGCGACAGCGCTTCGATGATCACGCCGGCGAGCGGCAGGCCGTTCGACCCCACGACGATGCCGGTGAGGATATCGGTGGTTTCGTTGGCTTGGGCGTGGGCCGGGGCCGGCGCCGCGAGCCGCAGGGTCAGGCAGGCGCCCAGCGCCAGCGACAGCCGGTACCACCGGGGCCCGGAAGGACGCGTCCGCATGCCAGTTCTACGCAAGAGGGGCCGGTGGCGTTAACCCCGCCCCCGCCCCCCTCGTGCAGCGTGCAGCGGAACGGCGTCGGCCATCGGCCATCGGCTATCGGCTATCGGCTAACGACTTCCCGTCTGCTCCCGCTCCAAGTCCAGCTCGGTGATGTTGGCGTTCCAGCGATCGTCGCCCAGCAAGTGCCGCACGAAATACTCCGAGCGCAGCCAGAACCAGTAGTCGCTCATGGTGCCGTAGCCGTGCCGCTGACCCGGGAACACGAAGAAGTCGAACCGCTTGTTCGCCTTGATCAGCGCGTCGGCCATGCGGAGCGTGTTGGCCGGGTGGACGTTGTTGTCCTCGTCACCGGTCGTGAGCAGCAGGTGCCCTTTCAGGTTCCGCGCCAGCTGGGAGTTCTTCTCGATGCTGTACTCGAAGGTGGTGCTGTCCCCCTTCGTCACTTCCTTGATGCCGTGGTGCTTCTCCGACCAGTTCAGGTTGTAGATGTCGTTCTCGTGGTTGCCCGAGGACGACACCGCCACCTTGAAGAAGTCCGGGTACACGAGCATCGCGGCGGTGGACATGAACCCCCCGCCCGAGTGGCCGTAGATCCCCACCCGGTCGATGTCCACCCAGCGGTACCGGTCGGCCAGCTGCTCGATCGCCGTCTTCTTGTCGGCCAGGCCGTAGTCCCGCAGGTTGCCGTAGCCGTAGTTGTGGTACCACTTGGAGCGCGCCGGATTGCCGCCGCGGTTTCCCACGGTGATCACGAGGAAGCCGAACTGCGCCAGGCCCACCTCGTTGGGGGCCATGTTGAACGCCTTGGCGACCGATTCCGTCTGGGGACCGGGGTAGACGTACGCGATGATCGGATAGCGCTTCGTCGAGTCGAAGTCGAACGGCTTGTACATCACCCCGAAGAGGTCTGTGACGCCGTCGGCCGCCTTCACCGTGTACGGCTCGGGAAACCGCCAGCCGGCCGCGAGCAGCTTGGAGAAGTCGGCCTCGGCGAGGTCCATGATCTTCCGGCCCGTCGTGGCGTCGAACAGGGCCGAGGCCGGGACGGTGTTCACGCGGGAATAGTTGTCCACGAAGAAGCGGTTGGACTCGCTCATCCCGGACAGCCCGCCGAAGCCGAACCCGCCGAACCCGCCCCCGACCTGGTGGTCGAAGTTGCCGGGGTCGAGCAGCTGCAGCCCGCGGCCGTCGAGGCCCACCCGGTACAGGTGTTGATAGTACGGATCCTCGCCCGCCTCGCGCGCGTTGGCGCTGAAGTACACCACCCCGCGGGCTTCGTCGATCCCTTCGATCTCGCGCACCGAGAACGGGCCCTCGGTGAGGCGGTTCTTGAGGGCCCCGTCGGGCCCGAACCGGTAGAGGTGCGCCCAGCCGTCCCGCTCCGACCACCACAGCATGTCGCCGGACTTGAGCAGCTCGAGGTTCTGGTGCTCGACGTAGGTGTTGAGCCGCTCCTCGATCAGCACCTTCACCTCGCCCGTCCCGGCGTCCGCCACACAGACGTCCACCGCGTGCTGGTCGCGGCTGCGCCGCCAGAAATGCACCTGGTCCGAGTTGTCCGCGAGCCAGAGTGCGCGCCGCGGCGCGTCGCTGTCGGGGTAGATGAACTGGCGCGCCGTGAAGCCCCCGAGGCGCTGGTCCTTGAATCGGTCGGCCTTGACCTTCACCATGGTCTTGCTCGGGACGTCGAACACCAGCAGGTCCTGCTGCGCGACGTCCGTCTCGCCCGGCATGTCGTACTTGTAGGTCTCGAGCTCGGGGCGCTTGTTGCCGGTCGAGTGGATCACCCACAGGTCGCCGACCTTGCGCTGGTCGCTCCGGATCAGCGCGAAGCGCTTCGAGTCCTTGGACCAGCTGATCTGCGCTCCCTTGCGGTCGTCCTTGGTCTTCTCCTTCTGGACGTCCGTCTCGCCGAAGTCGCGACCGCCGTAGCCGTAGTTCTCCTCGCCGTCGGTGGTGAGCTGGACCTCCTCCACCTCGACCTTCTTCTCCGCACTGTCGGCCTGCGTGCTGTCCTTGCCGCGCCGCGCGTCGAGGACCTTCGTGTAGGCGTCACCGGTCATCAGGTAGAGATTGTTCCGCCGGGCGAACACCACCGTCTTGCCGTCGGGTGAGACGCTCGCCCAGGACGGGTGGTTGTCGGGCGCCTGCCAGTCGGGCAGCTCGCGCAGCGTCTGCGTGCGGACGTCGTACTGGAAATGGAAGACCTTCTTCTTGGGGCGCGGGCGCGCCGGGCGCTGGCCGCGCTGCTGGTCCTGCTGCTGGCCGCGCTCCGCCTCCGCGTCCTTGACCTCCTCATCCTGCGACGACTGCACCTCGAACTGCAGCGTGTTGGCGTCGATGAACTTGATGGACCGGATGGGGAGATGCTGGCCGTCCCAGGGGTCCTTCGTGATGCGCGTCAACTCCGCCGCGATGCGGTCGTTATCGAAGATCGGCCGCTTGGTGCCCGCCGCCGGATCGACGACGTAGTAGGACGTCCCCGCCGCAGTCTCCCACTGGTACCAGAATTTCTCGCTCCCCGCGATCCAGCGTGGGGCAACCGACAAGCTGTAGACCAGCCGGCGGCTCTTGTACGGGGCCCACCGGCCGGCGAGCCGGTAGTTCGCCTGCGTGACCGCGCTGATCCCAACCGGAGCCTGAACCTGCGCGCGGACCGGCGCGCTTCCGGCTACGAGGACGACTGCGAGCATGAGCCATACGGCTCGGCGGACGACGACGCGTGTCATGGGTGACGCCTCCGGGCGTGCGATCCTTGCCGACCTGCAGCTCCAAGTGGTCAGCCGATCGCCGACTGCGACCGGCCGGGCGAAACTAGAGCGCGGCACGGCGTTACGCCAGAGACGGGGACTCGTGGACGCCGTGGTGCCGCCCGGGTAGCTTCCGGGCGCATCGTCATCGCTCTCCTCTCACACTCGGCGGCAATCTCGGGGGCGCTCGTGGGCGGACTGTTCGGCGTCGTGGCGCACGACGACTGCGTCGCGGACCTGTTCTACGGCACGGACTATCACTCGCATCTCGGCACCATGCGGGGCGGCATGGCGGTGCGGAACGGGGCGGGATTCCGCCGCGTCATTCACGACATCACCAACGCCCAGTTCCGCAGCAAGTTCGAGGACGACCTGCCGAAGCTGCAGGGCGGCATGGGGATCGGCGTCATCAGCGATTACGACGACCAGCCGCTCATCATCAGCTCGCACCACGGCACCTACGCAATCGTCACGGTGGGCAGGGTGCACAACCTCGAGGCCCTCGCCGCCGCGGCCCTCCACGAGCGGGGGATGCACTTCTCCGAGATGACCGGGAGTCAGGTGAATCCCACCCAGCTCGTCGCCCACTTGATCGATCAGGGACGGACGTTCGAGGAGGGCATCCGCTACGCCCAGGAGCGGATCGAGGGGTCGTGCTCGCTGCTGCTGCTCAGCGAGGGAGGGATCTACGCGGCGCGCGATCGTCTGGGCCGCACGCCGGTGGTGATCGGGGAGAAGGACGGGGCGCGGGCGGTGGCGCTGGAGTCCTGCGCCCTGCCCAACCTCGGGTATCAGACCGTGCGGGATCTCGGTCCCGGCGAGGTGGTCCGGATCAGGCACGACGGCATCGAGGCGGTCGCGGCACCGGGCGACCGCACGCAGATCTGCGCCTTTCTCTGGGTCTATTACGGCTACCCCGCGTCGAGTTACGAGGGAATCAACGTGGAGGCCGCGCGGTACCGTTGCGGCGAGTGCCTGGCGCGACGCGACGACGTCACGGTGGACATGGTGGCCGGCATCCCCGACTCGGGCACCGGCCACGCCATCGGCTATTCCAACGCCGCCGGCATTCCGTACGGCCGCCCGTTCGTCAAGTACACGCCCACGTGGCCCCGGAGCTTCATGCCGCAGGACCAGCGGGTCAGGGACCTCGTGGCACGCATGAAGCTGATCCCGATCCGCGAGATCATCGAGGGAAAGCGCCTGCTGTTCTGCGAGGACTCGATCGTGCGGGGGACCCAGCTCAAGGATATCATCACGCGCGTCTTCGACTACGGAGCGCGCGAAGTGCACATGCGCCCGGCGTGCCCGCCGCTGGTGTTCGGCTGCAAGTTCCTCAACTTCTCGCGGTCCAGCTCGGAGCTGGATCTCGCCGGCCGGAGGGCCGTGCACGAGCTGGAGGGTGACGAGACCACCCACCTCGCCGAGTTTGCGGATCCGGATTCCACCCGCCACGGCGCGATGGTCGAGCGCATCCGCCAGCGACTGGGCCTCACGTCGCTGCGCTACCAGCGGCTGGACGACCTCGTCGCGGCCATCGGGCTCCCGCGCGAGAAGCTCTGCACCTTCTGCTGGAACGGCTCGGAGGGACGAACGGCTCCGGGCGGGGTCGCTCCGGAGCTCATCGCGGCACCCACACCGTCGCCCGCAGCGCCGTGGGGAACGCGCTGTAGCCCACAATGACACCCGACTCGTTGATCCGGTAGGCGTGGCTCGCGGCGTACCCGGGCAGCGTGCCGAGATCGATCACCTCGCCACCGCGCCAGAGCGCGGCGTGGAAGTCACCCGCCGCGGTCTGCGCCCCACCCACGACGTCGCCACGGTCGTTGATGCCGTTCGCGTAGCTCTCGTCGCCGCCAAGTGTGCCGAGATCCGTGATCGCGCCGCCCTCCCAGAGGACGGCGTGGGACCTCCCGTCGGGCGCGACGCTCCATCCCACGATCTGTCCGGCGGCGTTGACGTCGGCCGCGAACGCGCTGCCGCCCAGGGTGGGAAGCTCAGTCATCACGCCGCTTTGCCAGACGAACGCCCGGGTAGTGAAGTCCGCGGTCTCGCTCCACCCCACCACCACGCCCCCGTCATTGATCCCCAGCGCGCCGCTCACGCGCTGCCGCGGCTCGGAGTCCGGATCGGCCAGCGTGCCGAGTCGGACAAGCGTGTCCCCCTGCCATAAGGCCGCCCCCCGGTAGCCCTCGGTTCCGGCGACGGCGCCCGCGCCGTTCACGTCCGACGGCCAGACCCCGAGCGGGGTGACGACGCCGTTCTCCCAGCGCACCCCGATGTCGTACGGCACGACCGGCGGCTCGTCGCGCAGCGCCATGCCCACGACCGTTCCCGCGTCGTTCAGGGCGAGCGGGTAGTCGGTACCTCCGTACCGGCGGGTCCAGAGCACCGTGCGCTGCTCGCCTTCGACGGCATACACCGCCAGCTCCCCCGATGCCTGGAGTCCGTCGCCCACCACCACACCGCGCTCGTTGACGTCAGTCGCCCGACTCCAGCAAGTGCGCTTGTCGCCGCAGCCCAGCAGCCGGCCCACGTCAACCGCTTCGTACCCGGGCGGCACGGGAGAGCCAACGTCCAGGCAGGAGAGCGCGAGCAGCGCGACGAGCAGCGCATGCGGCGCGAGGCTGCGCGACACGGCGGGGACGTGGGAGGGTCGGCGCGGCATTCGCTGTCAGCTCGAGTAGGCGATCCGACTCACGGCGACGAGCAGGCCCGCCGCCACGATGCCCAGGGCGCCCGGGAGCGCACTCACCTTCGCGCCGAAGTACCACGCCGTGTCGACGTCAGGGCTGCTCACCTGGAAGGAGGCCGGCAGGCTCCCCAGCGGGTAGGTGAACCCCACGCCGGGCGTCCCGGTGGGCCCAACGTGGCGCTGCTCGTAGCTGGTGCGCTCGACGCGCGCCGTGAGCGCAACCAGCCCGGCGTAGGTGAAGCTCACCTCCCCGAGCAGCGACGGGAGCTGCACCGTGCCCAGCGCGCGCTCGGCCGAGAACGGCGTGCCGAGACCCAGCTCGATCCCGGCGCGCGGCGACAGCCAGCGCCGGTAGCGAACCATGACGGCGGTGCCAAGGTAGGGGTACAGGTTCTCGATCGAGGCATACTGATCGCGCGCGCCGTGGGCGACGATGCTGAGTGTCGCCCCCACGCCGTTGCGGGACCCGACGTTTCGCATCCAACCGAGCTCGGCCGTGATGAGGTAGCGACGCTCGTCCCCCGGGGCCGGATCGAGACGGGCCGCGACGGTGAGATCCGTGACGAGGTAGGATGTGCACGCCGGCATGGGCCGCGCGCGCCAGCAGAGTGGGTCCTGCGCGTGCGCGGCTCCGCAGGCGAGGCCGCACGCGATGGCGCCCAACCCCACGAACGCGGCCTTGCACAGCATCATGAGATCCTCAGGGATTCACTCACCGGTAACCTGCACCCCGAAGGTCCCATTCGCCAGACGCGCGCCGGGCGGCGTCCGGCAAGACGCGCTTCCGCTGTCGAGCGTGGGCTTTAGCCTGGGACCAATCCCCCTCCCCAACCAGAACAACCGAGGTGCCCCCTAGGCACACCCTCGTCGCCAAGGCCGGGCATTGATCTCATCCTCACCCCAGCCAGCGGTCCCGGTGCTCCGCCACGAACGCATCGTCCGCGAGATGCGGGTACGCCGCCCGCACCCGATCGATCTCGGCCAGCTGGCCGGGTGAGAGCGACTCGGCCTCTCGCAGACACCACGTTCCGACCAGCAATCCCTGTCGCCGCAGCACCTCGTGAATGCCGGGCAGGCACCCGGCGTACCGGTGCGCCGCGTCGAAGATCGCGGCGTTGGCATCCGTGAGGTGCGCCGCCAGCGCCAGCAGCGCCGCCGGCAGTGACTTGCCGCTCCGCACGGCACGTCGGCACTGGGCGTGCAGCGCCACCGCGCGGCGCGTCCACACGGCCCACTGGCCAAGCAACCCGCCCACCAGATACACGGGGGGGCCCTCCCCGAACCGGAACGGCGTCAGGAGATCGAGCACGAGGTGGTCGTCGTTCCCCGTGTAGAGCGCCACCTCGCCCGCGCGACCCGCGTCCCACACCGCCCGCACGACCTCGGCCGTCCGCTCGCGATCGAACGGCGCGATCTTGATGCCGACCAGGCTCTCCACCTCCGCCAGCGCACGCCAGAAGCGGTACGGCAGGTCGCGGCCGCCCACTGCAGGCTGGAGGTAGAAGCCCATGACCGGCAGGACCTCGCCGACCGCGCGCATGTGACCGACCAGGCGGGCCACCGGCCAGTCGTCGAGCCCGCCGAGCGAGACGAGCGCCACGTGATAGCCGAGCCGCGCGGCGAGCGCCGCCTCCGCGGTCGCCTGCCCCGTGTCGCCTACGACCCCCGCGATGTACACGAGCGGCGTTGCGCCCGGCGGCTGCCAGGCGTCACCCGTCTCACGGGCCAGCGCCAGCACCGGCTCGAGCAGCCCGACGGCCGGATCCCGGATCGCGAACTGCGTCGTGTGGACGCCGACGGCGAGGCCCCCCGCCCCGGCGTCCACGTAGTACCGCGTGAGCGCGCGCTGGCGCCGCTCGTCGAGCCTCCGCCGCGCGGTGAGCGCCAGGGGATGAGCCGGGATCACCACCCCCTCGAGCAGCCGGGCGCGGACCTCTGCCGCGTTCAGAAGCGTCCCCCGCGCTCGTCGAAATGGGTGGGCCTGCCGAACGAGCCACCGCCGCGGCCCACCCACTCGGCAACCCACTCGAGGGCCGTCGCAGCATCCACAACAGACGGCCCGAACATCGCGCGGCAGCGCGACACGTCACTCAGCAGCGCCGTCTCGGCTTCACGCCCCGCGAACACCGGCGACACGCCGAGCCGCTCGCCGAGCCGCGTGGCCAGATCCCGCACGCCGAGCTTCTCCGGACCCGTGACGTTGAGCACGAGCGGCGGGACGGCAGCGCGCGCGAGGACGCGGAGCGCCACCGCGTTGGCGTCACGCTGCCAGATCACGTTCACCCAGCCCATGGTGAGATCGATCGGCTGCCGGCCCGCGACCCGGTCCGCCAGGTCCCGCAGCACACCGTAGCGCAGCTCCACCGCGTAGTTGAGCCGGAGCAGCGCGACCCGCGTCCGCTGTCGCGTGCCGAAGAACGTCACCAGCCGCTCCCGCGCGAGCGCCGATTGCGCGTACTCGCCGATCGGGCCCACGGGATCATCCTCGGTCGCGCCGGCTCCCGTGACGGGAACGAGCGGGTAGACGTTCCCGGTCGAGAAGACCGCGATTCGCGCGGCCGGAAAGCGTCGGATCACCGCCGCGGGCAGGAACGCGTTCAGGGCCCAGGTCGAGCCGGGGTCGCCGGCGGTGCCGAACTTCTGGCCGGCCAGCAACACGACGTTCGGCGTGTCCGGCAGGCCCGCCAACGCGTGGGCATCGAGGAGATCGCAGGCGATCGTCTCGACCCCGTGTGCGATCAGCGCCTCGGCGAGCCCGGGTGTCTGGAACCGCGAGACGGCGACGACTCGGCGACGCACACCCGCCTCGTCGCTCGCGCGCCGCGCGAGCCGCGCGAGGCTCGGCCCCATCTTCCCACCGGCACCGAGAATGAGGAGGTCACCGTCGAGCCCGGCGAGGGCCGCGACGTCCGCCGGCGTCGGCCGCGACAGGAGCTCGTCGAGCTCCGCATCGGTCCGGGGCGCGGTCTGGTCATGGGAGGACATGCGAACGAATATGCCGCGCGAAAGGAGCGGACGCACGGCGGACGCGCACCGCGGTGGTCGGTGACTGCGTCGGCCAACGCGGACCGCAGAGCACGCGGAGCTCGCAGAGGTACTACCCGCAAACGCTGCGGTCTCTGCGGTGCCCTACGTCGACGCGACTCCGCTCCCGGTCTACCGCTGAATCTTGAGGATGCTCAGCCCACCCAGCCCGTGGGCCACGAAGAGCAGATTGCCACGGCTCGCGACGTAGTTGGCGGACTCGTCTCCGGGGAACCGGACCTGCCCCAGCAGCTCGAGCGTGACGTCACACGAGTTGCACTGGGCACCGCCGCTGGCGTCACCGGAGCCGTCGTCGAAGCTGCGGGACGCCCGAGCGACGAACAGGCCTGCCCCGCCGTTGGCGATGAACACGAGGTCGCCGCTGATCGACGCGCCATTAGTGACCTCGTCTTCCAGCGCGACGCCCTCGACGTCCGGCACCGGCAGCGTCACCACCGTGCTCCCGGTCTCGAGATCCACCACCCGCAGCCCCGCGTCGCCGGCCGCGTAGAACACACACGGCTTGGCGATCGATACCGTGCCCTTCGATTCGGGGACGTTTGCGCCGCCGGACGCGAAGCTCCGCACGAAGGTCGTGCCCGGCCCATCGTACACCCGCAGCTCGCCCGGTGTCCCGCGCAACGCCACCACGAGCCCGCCCTGCACGTCGACCGCGCGCGCGTCCTCGAACGGATCGAACGCCGCGAGTTCCAGGGTCGTGCGGTCGAACACCGACAGCCCGCCCACCGGATCGCCCCCGGTCCCGGACGTGACGTACACGGTACCACCCTGCACCCGCACCCCGGTCCCGGCGTACGACGGAAGACCCACGCGGCGTGACGAGGTGGTGAGCTGCCCGCCGTGCAGCTCCACGACCTCCAGCACCGCGGGCTCCGCGAACGCAGGGTCGTCGGTCGCGGTCGCGAGGTACAGGTCCGACGCGCCGTGCAGGTCGGCGGCGCTCACGTCCGTATCGGTGAACAGCGCCGACGAGACCAGCTCCACCGACTCGGGATGGCTGACGTCGAACACGTCCACGCCGCCCTTGCGCACCGGCCCCTGCACATTGTAAGTGACGTACGCCCGCGAGCCCTGAATCAGGCTGTGGGACGCCTGCAGCCGGATGCCGTCCAGCTCCGGCGGCGCGACCTCGGCGATGAGCGCGAGCGAGAAGCTATCGTCGGAGCCACCTGCCGGGCCTCCCGCCATCACACTCGCCGCCGGGCCCACCGGGCTGATGGTCAGCGGCTCCGCCACCACGCGCACCCGCCCGCGCAACACCGACTCGTCGTTCTGTACGCGGATGCGGCCTGCCTGCGGCAGGTCCGGCGGCGCCGCCACGTTGGCGTCCGCGCAGCCGAGTGCCACCAGAGCGCCACCCAAGAGCAGCACTCGCAACGGCATACGGTGATTCGGCACCGCCCGAAGTATGTTATGCACGTGTCCTTGTCCCGTTAGGATGTGGTGTTGTGTCCGACCGCACAAAACGCACGAACCATGCCGGTCGCGTGTGAGATAGATCACATTTCCGGACGGCCGGGTGGCTGGGGGGGGTAGCTCCGACCATGCGCTCGCACCAACTGAATCGCGCCGCCTGCGCCGCGGCTGAGGCGCTGCTTCTCGTCGCGCTCGCAGCGTGCTCCGATGCGTCTGCGCCCGGGGGCACGATCGACATCTCGGACCCATGGACGGACGTCAGCCCCGCCGACGTCGCCATGGACAGTGCCCAGCTCGACCAGGCCGCGGCCCAGGCGGCGGCGCTTCCCAGGTTCCATGCGTTGCTCGTCGCGCGCCGGGGAGGCCTGGTGCTGGAGCGGTACTTCTCGGGTGTCGATCGGGGGACGCTGAACGACGTGCGCTCGGTGACCAAGAGCATCGTGTCGACGCTCGCGGGCATCGCCCAGCTGCGCGGCTCCCTGCCGAATCTCGACACCACGATCGCCGCCTACCTCGGTGCCGACTACCGGCTCGACGCGTCCGACAGCGCGGTCACCGTCCGAGACCTGCTGACCATGTCGTCCGGGTACCAATGGAACGAGACCAGTACGGAGTACAATCGCTGGCTCTCGACGACCGGCGACCACGTGCAGTTCGTGCTGGATCTGCCCAACGCCGCTCCCCCAGGGACCACCTTCGCCTACAATTCAGGCGCCGTGCACATGCTCGGCGTGCTCCTGGAGCACGCCACCGGTTTGAGCCTGCCGGTGTTCGCGGACCGTTACCTGTTCACGCCGCTCGGCATTCACGCGGTCCAGTGGGAGCCACTCGATCCCGGGACGGTGAACGGGGGTGCGGGGATCGATCTGCCCGCGCAGGACCTGCTGCGGTTGGGACAACTGTTCCTGCAGCGGGGCCGGAGCGGCGACCGCCAGATCGTGCCGACCGCTTGGGTGACGCGCGCCACGGAGCCGTACTACGCCTGGCGCCGGAGCTTCGGCCCCGTGAGCGAGCTGACCTACGGATACCTCTGGTGGGTGTTGGACACGCCGGGTGACGGCGCCTACTTCGCGTGGGGCTACGGCGGCCAGTTCATCTACGTGGCCCCGGCGCTGGACCTCGTCGTGGTGGCCACCACCGATTGGCCGGGGATCGGCGATCCGGCGGCGGTCGACGCGCTTGAAACCGCCGTGCTCGACGTGATCGTGAACGGGGTGGTGCCAGCCGCGCAATGACGGGGGGGGCGGCGGCACGACCCGCCCCCCACTCGCCACGCCGTGCCGTCTACTTCGCGTGCAGCGGATGGACGGGCAGATCCTCCAGACACCAGCGGATGAAGTCGCGCAGGTCGCCGTTCGCGGCGCCGAGATCGGGCCTGCGGAGATACATCATGTGCCCGCTCTCGTAGAACCGGAATCGGAAGCGGTCCCGGAACTCGCCGCCGGGCTGGAGGTGCGAGATGGTGTACATCGCGCTGAAGTAGTCCGTAGCGGCGTCGAAGTAGCCGCCCTGGACCATGACCTTGAGATACGGGTTCCCCTGCATCGCCTGCCGCAACATGTCGCCGACGTTGGTCGTGGCGTCGCGGTTCCACGGCCGGACCGGGCCCCACACGTTGTACTCGAGGTCGGGATTGTAGCGCAGCTCTTCCCGGAAATAGCGGTTCACCGCGTTGGAGAACGGGCCGTTCCAGTCCGCCATCGCGGGATCGTACTCGGGGTTCTCGCCGGCGGCGTCCTGGTCCACGCCGAGGTAGCGGCTGTCGAGCCGCCCGACGGTGAGCCGCTGATCCCGCAGCAGCTCTTTCCAGAAGCGCCGCGCGTCGATCCGCAGGTTGGCGGAGAGCACGTACTCCGCGGTGAGTCCCGTGTACCGCGCGACCCGCTGCGCCATGGTGGCACGCTCGGCATCGGTCAGCCGGTCGCCCTTGACGAGCGCCTCGAGGTAGTCGCCCATCGCGAACGGCTCGACGTCATTCAGCACCTCCCGCAGCGGACGCGCCTGGAGGTCGGCGGGGAGCTGGTGATGGTACCACGCCGTCGCGGTGCGCTGCGGCAATGCCATGGCGAAGGCGACGTCGGGACCGCGCTCCACGTTCAAGTCGGTCATCGAGACCAGAATGACGCCGTTCAGGTAGATCTGGTGCCGACTGAGCAGATAGCCGGCGAGCCCCGATGCCCGAGTCGTTCCATAGCTCTCGCCGATCACGAACTTGGGCGACGCCCACCGGTCCTTCTTCAGGAGATACAGCCGGATGAACTCGGCCACCGACTGAATGTCGCTGAGCGTGCCGTGATACTTGTGGAGATCCTCGCCCTCCACCATCCGGCTGAATCCCGTGGCGACGGGATCGATGTACACGATGTCCGCCGCGTCGAGCACCGAGTGCGGGTTGTCCTCCAGCCCGCCCGGCGGCCGCAGCGCGAAGCCGTCGTCGTCGTACACCACGCGCCTTGGGCCCGTGTACCCCATGTGCATCCAGACCGAGGCCGTGCCGGGCCCGCCGTTGAACGAGAAGAGCAGCGGCCGCGTGCTCGGGTCCTGGACCCCGTTCTTGGTGTAGGCCACATAGAACATCTTCGCGGTGACCTTCCCGTCCTCCCGGATCGGGAGCCAGCCGGCCTCGGCCGTGTAGCTCACCGCCTGCCCGTTGATCCGCGCGCTGTGCTGGGTCACGACGGGGTCGTTCGGCAGCAGGTCCGCTTCCTTGCCCGCCTTGCTGAGGGCGGGGGCGGCCGGGGCGGCAGCGGCGGCACCTGGAGGGGCGCCGCGGGCTCCCTGCGCCGCCACGGGAGGCACGTGCAACATCAGGGCTCCAATGGCCGTCAGCGTCGTGACAATTCGTCCGGTCCGCATGGATCTCCTCCGGAATGGTGGGGTGCGAAGTCCCAAACGGTAGCGTCGCGGCCACGCGGTCGCAATCGCGGCGTGCCGCCCACCGGCGCCGCCCGCGGGTAGATTGATGGCGTGCGAACGCGAATGTCATGGAGCCGCGGCGCGCTCTACGCCCTCGTGCTGGCGAGCTGTGCGCGGACGGCACCCTCCCCTGTCACGCCCGCGCCGGCAGACCCGTGCACGCTGGGCGGTCCCCACAGCGACCACGATACGGTCCGGGTGGCCTTGCGCGATCCGGTCGCGCCCGATCATGCGCCCGTCCCGACCAACGACGCCGAGCGCCTCGTGTTCCGCCAGCTGTACGAGACGCCCGTGCGCGTGGACTGCGCGGGGGTTCCTCGGCCCGGACTCGCCGCACGATGGCAGTCGGACGACGGGGGCACGCGTTGGACATTCGCGCTGCGACCCGGCGCGAAGTTCTGGGACGGCACGCCCGTGGAGGCCGCCGCGCTGCTCGCGAGCTGGCGCAACGACACCACGCTCCCGCTGCGCGACGTGCGCGCAACCGACGCCGGCACCGTCGTCGTCTCGCTCGTCGCGCCGCGCACCATCGAGAGCTTCGCCGACGCCGCCTGGAGCGTCGTCAAGCGGATCCCCGAGTCCGCGTGGCCAATCGGCACCGGCGCCGTCTGGCTCCGCGAGTGGACCCGGAGCGGATCGGACTCGGTGCTGCGCGCCCAGCCCGTTCCCGCGGCGCCCGCGGGCACGCCGGTGCTCGAGTTCCGGGCCGCCCTCGGCGCCGATCCGCGGGATCTGCTGGACGGCGACGCGGACGTGCTCGTCGCGCGGGATCCCGCCGTGCAGCGCTACGCGGCAGGCCGGGGGGACTGGCGCGCCGTGCCCCTGCCCTGGGACCGCGTCGCGGTGCTCCTCTCCCCGGCCCGCCTGGCGCTGGGCGTCACGGCCCAGCTCGAGCGCCAGGACCGCCTCGCGCTGGCGCGGGACGCCGTCCGGGTGGACGCGCGCGCGCCGGAGGAGCCGGCCTGGTGGGCGGTCCCGGGATGCGCTGCGCCCCCCGCCGCGCCGCGATCGGGGCCGCTCGTCCCGCGCGTGGTGTTCTCGCGCGACGACGCCGTGGCCCGCGATCTCGCCGACCGGCTGGTGGCGCGGGCCGACGTCGAGCTCGCGGCATTGGTCGGCGCGAGCCCGCCCCTCGCGCCGCGCACGGCCGGTCTCGATCCCGCGGCGTTTGCCGCCGCGCTCGTGGCGGGCCGCGACCTCGCGTTCATCGTGTCGCTGCCGAGCGCGCCGCCGGACCCGTGTCGCGCCGTGGCGGCGCTGCTGCTGCGCGCCCCGTGGCTCGCCGCGCCGGAGGGGGCGCTGCCGCCCGGTGCCCCGGTGCCGCTGGTCGAGACCCGCGGCTCCTTGCTGCTGCGCGGGACGGTATCCGCCCAGGCCGACCGCGACGGCGGCATCCGGCTCGTGCCCCAGCTCGACGGCGGCGGCCGATGACGTTCCGCACGCGCCTGCTGCTCGCGTTCGCAGCGACGGCGGCCATTCCCCTGGTGATTCTCGCGGTGGGGATCCGCCGGGAGGTGGGGGCCCGGCTCACCGCGCAGTATCAGCGGCGCGTGACCTCGCTGGCGGAGATCATCGCGGGGGATCTCCAGCGCCAGAGCGACGCCGTGGCCGCGCGGCTCGCCGCGCTTCGGATGACGATTCCCGACGACAACCGCTTTCGCCTTGGCGCCGTGCAAGGCATCGCGGCCGAGCGAGCCTACGTGCTGGACTACGCGGGAAGCGCCATGCGGCTCGCCGGCCTCGCCCTGCTGCAGATTCAGGACAGCGCGGGCCGTATCGTCAGCTCCGGACACTTCCGCAATGAGTTCGACCGGCTCGACCCGGCGATTGCCCAGGGCCTCGCGACCACGGGCGCCCGTGTCGCGCTGGTGCGCGGCCGGGCGCCCGAAGGGACGTTCCTCGCCCTCGCGCGCGAGGACTCCGTCGCGGTCGGGGCGCGGCGCTTCGTGCTCGTGGGCGGCGTGCGCGTGGATTCGGTGTTCCTCGCCGGTCTCGCGCGCGATCCGGCGGTCGGGGTGATGCTCGAGCTGCCCGACACGGCACTCACCGGGAGCACCGCGGCCGCGGGCCCCGCGCTGCTGGACACCCTGCTCGTGCCGTTCGTCGACGCCGCAGACGGCGTCCTGGCCGCGCGCCTGCTCGTCGCCTACCCGCTGGCGCCGCTCGCGGCGCTGCGGGCGAGCGTGGACCGCTGGTTCCTCACGGCGCTCGGCGTCACCGCCGTCGCGGTCCTGGCGCTTGCCGCCTGGCTCGCGGCCCGGATCAGCCGCCCGATCAAGGATCTGGCCGGCGCCGCCGAGGCGATGGATCTCGAGCGGGGCGACACGGCGTTCGCGAGCGAGCGGCGCGACGAGATCGGCACGCTCGCCCGGCTGCTCGATCGGATGGTCGGCCGGCTCCGGAGCGATGCCGCGCGGCTGCGGGACGTGGAGCGGCGGGCGACCCTGGGCGAGCTGGCCCGGCAGGTGAATCACGACATCCGGAACGGCCTCGCGCCGATCCGCAACGTGTTCCGCCATCTGACGCAGGTGGCGGAGCAGGAACCCGGGGCGCTCCCCACCGTCTTCGCCGAGCGGCGGGCAACGGTGGAGTCGGGGATCGCATACCTCGAAGACCTCGCGGGCAACTACGCGCGGCTCCACCCCAAGCTCGACATCCGGCGCTGCGACGTCGCCGCCATCGTGCGCGAGGTCGCGGCGAGCGTTCCCGCCGGGGCCGCCGCCATGACCCTCGCCGCGCCCGCCGAGCCGCTGGCGCTGCGCGCCGATCCGCTGGTGGTGCGCCGCATCCTGGAGAACCTCGCGCGGAACGCGGTGGAGAGCCTCGGGCCCGCGGGCGGCCAGGTCACCCTCGGCGTCGAGGCCGCGGCCGGCGGGGTGCGGCTGCGCGTCACCGACACCGGTCCCGGGATGACCCGCGAGCAGCTGGACCGCGCGTTCGAGGCGTTCTACACCACCAAGCCCGTCGGCACCGGACTCGGGCTCGCCATCGTGCGGCGGCTCGTCGCCGACCTCGGCGGGGCGCTCAAGGTCGAGACGGCGCCCGGCCGCGGGACCACGTTCGTGATCGAGCTGCCGGACGCTCCGGCGGAGGGCGGCAGTCCATGACCCTGGTCCTTGTCGTCGACGACGTCCTGGCGCTGGCGGAACAGTATGCCTACGATCTCAAGCGCCTCGGCGGATATGACACGCTCGTGGCGGGCGGCGGCCGCGCCGCGCTCGACCTGCTCGCGGGTGAGCCCGTCGACTGCATGATCCTCGATCTCGAGATGCCCGGCCTCGACGGGTTCGACGTGCTGCGCGCGATGGACGAGAGTCGCCTGCGCGTGCCGGTGATCGTGTATACCGGGACCGGCAACTTCGACCGCTGTGTGCAGGCCGTGCGGCTGGGAGCGTACGGCTTCATCGACAAGCAGGAGCCGATGGAGCGGGTGGTCCAGGAGGTGGCGCGCGCGCTCGAGCGCCAGCGGCTGACCGGCGACGTGGCGGCGCTGCGCCGCCGTCTCGGCACGGACTCGCCGCTGATCGGCGCGAGCCCCGTGATGGAGCGGCTGCGGGCCACGATCGCGAAGCTGGCGCCGATCCCGAGCCCCGTTCTGGTGGTCGGGGAAAGCGGAACGGGCAAGGAGCTGGTGGCCGCCGAGCTCCACCGGCTGGGCCGCCGGCCGAAGGGGCCGTTCGTGGCGATCAACAGCGCCGCCCTGCCCGAGCACCTGGTCGAATCGGAGCTGTTCGGCCACGAGCGCGGCGCGTTCACCGGCGCCGCCACGCTGCGGCGCGGGGCGTTCGAGGCGGCGTCGGGCGGGACGCTGTTCCTCGACGAGGTGGGCGAGCTGCCGCTCGCGGCCCAGGCCAAGCTGCTCCGCGTGCTGGAGCAGCGCGAGGTGACCCGCGTCGGTGGCACGCGGACCATCGCGGTGGACGTGCGGGTCGTGGCCGCGACGAACCGGGACCTCGACACCGAGAGCGCGGCGGGGCGCTTCCGCCAGGACCTGCTGTATCGCCTCAACGTGCACGTGCTCGCGGTGCCGCCGCTCCGGGACCGGCAGTCGGACATTCCCGAGCTCGTGGCACACCTGCTGGCGACGACGAGCGAGCGGTTCGGCCTCAAGCCCAAGCGGCTGAGCGACGGCGCGCTGCGCGCGTTGATGGCCCACGACTGGCGCCGCAACAACGTGCGCGAGCTGCGGAACATCGTGGAGCGGCTCGTGCTCGCCGCCGACGACGCGGTCATCGCTCCCGGCGACATCCCGCCCGAGATCGGCGGGCCACTCGACGCCACGCCGGCGGCCGCACCCCGCACGTACCACGAGCGCAAGGTCGAGGCGGAGCGGCAGATCGTGGTCGAGGCGCTCGAGCGGAACGACTGGCACATCACGCGCACCGCCGCGGACCTCGGGCTCGCCGACCACGCGAGCCTGCTCAAGATCATGCGACGCCTCAGCCTCTCGCGCGACTGACGTGTCCCAGCGGACACGGCGCCCCCCGCGGGCCCGTGTCCACCCGAACACGAAGCGCAACGCGCCAGCGCGCCCCGCCACGCCGCTCGACCCACCAACGCGTTGTCATCACGTGAGCTACGCCGTCACACGCCGGCGCGCCTCCCCGTGGTACGCACGCTGCCTTCTCCGCGGACGGACACGCACCGTCACCGGCGCTCGATGCGCCACAACAAGGAGGGGGCTATGCGGTGGACACACAGGCACACGGAACACGTCAAGCAGCTGACGGCGAACGTCGTGGTCGGCACCATTCTCCTCGGCGCGATGGCGCTCGCCGGCTGCGACGTCCCGCAGTCGTGGCGCAAGAACGCCCGGGCGTCCGACGGCGACGCGGCCGCCGTCGCGGCGGCCAGCGTGGACCCCGGCACACCCGCGATCGTTCCGGCTTCCACGGCACGGGTCACACCCCGGATCGTGACGTACGACGAGGCCGAGGCGGCGTTCCGCTCGGGACGCTACGCCGAGGCCACCGGGCTGTTCGGCTCGTACGTGGAGATCAGGCCCGAGAATCCCTGGGGTCACTACATGCTCGGCCTCTCGGCCTGGAAGAGCGGCGATCACCAGCGGGCCGAGCAGGCGTTCGACCGGGCGCTGGCGCTCGATCCCACGCACGTGAAGAGCTATCTCAACCTGGCGCGCGTGCTGCTCGAGACGGCGCGACCCGCCGATGCGCTCGCGCGCGTCGATACCGCGCTGACGCTCGACTCCCTGTCCAACGTGGCCTTCCGGCTGCGGGGGCGGGCGCTCGGCGCGCTCGGCCGGTTCGACGAGGCCGTCGAGGCCTACCGCCACGCCATTACGCTGGACGAGCGTGACGCCTGGTCGATGAACAACCTGGGCCTGCTCTATCTCCAGGAGGGCTGGCCGGAGGAGGCGCTGTACCCGCTGGCGCGGGCCGTGGCGCTCGACAGCACGGTCGTCACCTTCCTCAACAACCTGGGGATGGTGCTCGAGCGCACGGGCCACTTCACCCTCGCCGCGGAGACGTACCGGCGCGCGGTGGGCGTGGATAGCACGTACGTGAAGGCCAGCGCGAATCTCGCCCGGGTTGATGGGCTGGCGGACGATCCCCTGGCGGCCTCGGTGGATCTCGCCCAGATCGCGCAGGAATTCGCGGGCTGGGTGGAGGGCTGGCGGGCGAGCGGCGTCACCGTCGCCCGGCGCGGCGAGCCGCCGCTGCCGTGACGCCCCTGGTGGACAAAACGACACGAAGCCCGACGGCACCATGGTCCGTCGGGCTTCGGCTGTTTCCTGCGATGCGGCGGAGCGGCCTACATCCGCCGTCGCGCGGAGGGGGGCAGGATACCGTTGAGCCGCAGATACATCGCCGCCTGGGCGTAGTGATCGGCCCAGTCCTGCGCCAGCGCGATCGCCGCGCGGGCCTTGGTCACCTTCCGCCCGCCGAAGAACGGCACCGAGTCGCCGAGCGCGCTCTCGCTGAGCTTCGCCACGATGCCGCCGCAGGTCTCGAACGAGGTGCGGAGTCGCGCGATCAGCGCGTCCTTCGACGCGTCGGCACCGCCCGCCGACTCGGTGGGCGTCTGCGCCCCGCCTGCGAGCGCGGCGCACAGCGTCTCATTCGACTCGGCCTCGTGGGCCAGGATCTCGCCAAACGTCATCTGCTCGGGTGTGGGCTTGAAGCCGAGCTTCGCCACGGGCATGTCATCGGCCGCCGCCACCATGTTCTGGCTCGCCCGGCGGAACGCGACCTGCAGGGCCGCGGCAATCGGCCCGGCGGGAGGTGGGGTGTTCGGCTGCATCTGCGCCCACCCGACGGTCGGGCCGGCAAGCAGGGCAGCCACCGCGAGGGTCACGGTGCGCTTCATGGGTCACCTTCGATGCTGGGGGAGGTAGCAACATACCCGGGTCCGGCCGCTTTGGGGAGCGGGGCCGCCGGCGGCACGGCGGCGGGCCGGTCGCTCCCTCCCCGTCCCGCGAGGCTCAGCCTCCCGGCCGCCTCTCGCTGAAGATCTTCGCCGCGTCGCGCGGATCGATCTTCACCCCCGCCAGCTCCAGCGCGAAGGCGAGCGCCGGATCCCGCTCCGCCGCGAGGTCCGCCGCCGTCGGCAGCACGGCGATGTTGGGGATCACTCCGGTGCCCTCCAGGCTCTTGCCGTCGGGCATGATCAAGTCCGACACCGTGACAGACATGCCGAACGGCACCACTCGTGTGGCGCCCCCGACCTCGAGCGGGAGGAAGATGCTGGTCATGACCGCCCCCGCCGAGCGGTCGCCGATGACCGTCGCGCGCCCGTTGAGCTGCAGGGTCCGCGCGGTGATCTCCGCCGCGGACGCCGACCAGCTGTCGATCAGGATCATGACGTCACCCTGATACGGCGCGCCTCCAACCGGCTGCACCGCGAGCCCGACCACGGTATCGCGCCGCACATCGGTACCCAGCGGGATGCTGTCGCCGAAGAAGTGTCCCAGGAGACGCACGAGGGTCACCAGGACACCCCCGGAATTTCCGCGCAGATCGAGAATCAGATGGCGGTTCTTCCGCGCCTCGGCCATGTACCGGTCGATCGTCTCGTCGTAGTAATCGACCCCGTTCCCGGGCGCGAATTCGTGCATCCGCCACACCATCACAGAGTCCCCGAAGCTCTTCCGATGGTGATTCGGATGACTCCCCTCGCGCCGCCACTGTTCCTCCAGGAACCGGCGCTGCTCCACGTCCCAGATGTCCACCACCGCCGGACCCCGCTGCACCTCGGCCTGCGCCGTGACCTCCTCCTGCTGCCCATTCGGGTGCTCCACGACCAACCGCGCGCCCGGCCGCGGGCTGAGGCGGTAGTAGACGTAGGTGATCATGGGGAGGTTCGCGCGCGCGGGGCGAAGGCCGTCCAGCTCGAGGACCCGATCGCCGGGCCGTAGGCCTTTGCGCTCCGCATCGCTGCCCGCCTTCACCGAGACGAGGTAACAGGCATCGCCGATCGCTTGCAGAGTCCAGCCGTACACGACTCTCGTCGTGTAGCCGGGTGGGTAGAACGAGGTGTGAGAGTCCTTGAGGTTGGCGAGGAACTGGGCGATGGTGACCACCATCTCCGGCAGGGACCCGGCCACATCGATCGCGCTGTCGGCTTGCGCGTACGTCTTCGCGAGATCGACACCGTGATACGTGGTGTCGTAGTAGTGCTTCTCGAGCTGCTCGCGGACGTGGCGGAGCATGCGGTGCCCGCGCGACCGATCCTGGCCGGACGGCCGGGGACTCTGCGCCAGGGCGGGCGGTGGTGCGGCGACCAGGCCGAGCAGAAGCGTGAGCAGACCGAGTCGCGCCAAGCGGCCTCCTGAGCCGGTTTCCGTTGCAACAGTGACGACCGGGACCCGGGCCCGCAAGACGCGGCGCGTCAGCCGTCCGTCGCCGGCTAGCCGGGACGCTCCGCGACCGGCTCGGTCGCCGGCCGCGCCCCGCGCCGCAGCTGGAGGAAGCCGCGCCAGCCCAGCAGCGCCACCGCCAGCGCGAGCACCGGCAGGACCTGCAGCGCCTGCAGCACGATGCCGGCGGCGACCGCGCTCTCGGCCGGAACGCCGAACGGCAGCAGGCCGACGACGATCGACGCCTGGAACACGCCGAGGTTTCCCGCCGGGAGCTGCATCAGCCCCACGAGGTTCACGGCGAAGAGCGCCACGAACGCGGCGTCGGACCCGATAGCAAGATGCGTCGCCCGGAAGGTGAGGTAGTAGGTGGCCCACTGGGTGCCCCAGTTCACCACCGCCGTGAGCAGCGGGCCGGGGAGCCGGCGGAGTGAGCCGATCGCGCCGACCACGCGGGCCGCGGCGCGGAGCCGCTCCGGGAGTCGCGCTTCGACGAAGCGCCACCACCGCACCCGGCTCAGCACCAGCACGGCCACCAGGGCGGCGCCGGCAACGGTCTGGGCGACGCGCACGGGCCCGGGCACCGGGAACAGCAGCGGCGCGGCCACCAGGAACAGGGCGAGCCCCAGGCCCTCCACCACCCGCAGGTAGAGGATCGACGCGATGGCGGGCCCCCACGGGACGCCGTTCCGGCGGGTCAGGAACCGGGCCCGGGCTGCTTCGCCCACCACCGAGCCCGACAGGCTCGTGAGCGCCGCGCCGGTGATCGTCGCCTCCTGCGCCGTCCACCATCGGACCGGCGTCGTGGGCGCCAGCACGAGATACCAGCCCCAGCCCTTGCTGACCAGCGAGACGAGGTTGACGGCAAGGGCCACGGCGAGCAGGCCGAGGTCGGTGCTCAGCAGCGCACGGTGGGTCTCCGCCCAGGCGAACCCGCGCAGCATGTGGAGCGCCACCAGCGCCAGCGCGATGGCCGCACCCCACCAGACGAGCTGCCGCGTCGCGCGCGTCACGCCGGGAGCAAGTCGGACAGGGGGCGGAACTGAAAGCCCGCCGCCCGGGCATCGTGCACGATGCCGGGCAGCGCGTCGGCGGTCTGGCGGCGGTCGCCCTGCGGATCGTACCCGTCGCCGTCGTGCAGCAGGACGATCGCGCCGGGACTCAGGCGGCGGCACACGCGTGCGCGAATCGCCGCGGCACCCGGGCGTGCCGAGTCCCACACCCCGTAGGACCAGCCCACGACCGTGTAGCCCAGCCGCCGGACGGTGCGCGCCACGAACGGATTGCGATAGCCATGCGGTGCGCGGAACAGGCGCGGCGCGGTGCCGGTCGCCTCCACGATCGCGGCGTGGGCCGCTTCCAGCTCGCGCCGCACCCGGCGCGGTCCGCAGCGATGCAGCTTCACATGAGTACTGGTGTGATTGCCCACCGCATGACCGGCGTCCGTCACGGCGCGGGCCAGCCCGGGGAACCGGCGCACATGCTCGCCGACCAGGAAGAACGTGGCCGGCACACCTTCCGCGGCAAGCACGTCCAGGATCCGCGCGGTGGCGGTCGGGTTCGGGCCGTCGTCGAACGTGAGGTAGAGCGATCGCCCCGTGCGCGGTCCGCGCGCCACCACGCGGCCGAACAGTGGGCTGTTGGGATGGTACACACCCCATGCCAGGGTGCCGGCGCCGAGCCCGGCGGCCGTCGCGACCAGCGCCGGCATCACCGGGCCACCCGCTCGTAGACGTCGAGCACCCGGCGCGCGACCGCGGGCCACGCGTACGTCAACGCCGCCCGGCGGCCCGCGTCCCCCATGGCGACCCGCCGCGCGGGGTCTCCCAGCATGGCCGTGACCGCATCCGCCCAAGCCGCCGGCTCGCCCGCCGGCACCCGCACGGCGGCGTCGGTGCCGTCGACCAGCTCGCGGAATCCCGTGATATCCGACACGACCATCGGCCGGCCGGCGGCCATCGCTTCGAGCAGCGTGATCCCGAACGAGGCCCGCGTCGTGGGGCAGACGTAGACGTCGGTCGCCCCGTAGAACTCGTTGCGTTCCTCGTACACCGAGCCCACGAACCGCACGTGGGGACCGAGCGGCCGCGCCCGCCCTTCGTAGCGGGCGCGCAGCGGGCCGTCACCGACGACCGTGAGCTGGGTGCGCGGGAACCGGGCCAGGATCGCCGGCATCGCGGCCAGCATCGTGTCGAGGCCGTTCCGGGGGTCGAGCCTCCCGAGGAACAGCACCCGCGGCTCTTCGGCAAGGGCGGAGAACGGGCTCCGGCCGTTGGGATGGAAGTACTCGACGTTCACGCCGTTCGGGATGATCTCCCAGTCGGCCGCGAAGTAGCGGGAGTTCGCGTCCACGACCGGCTGGCTCACGGCGATCGTCGCGGCCATCCGGTCGAGCCGCCGCTGCAGCGGTGCCCGGAACAGCCGATTCCCGAAGGACCGGGGGAACCAGCTGTGGAAGGTGCCGACGATCGGAATGCCGAGCGCGGTCGCGGCCTCGGCCGCAACGAGCCCCAGGGTCGGGACCAGCGGTCCGTGCAGGTGCACCAGGTCGATGCGCTCGCGGCGCCACACGTCGCGCAGGCGCGCCTCCAGCCGCATCCCCAGCGTGACGCGCGCGAACGAGCCGTTGCTGTACACGACCTGGCTCCGCCCCACCCGCACGACGTCCTGCTCGGCGGCGGGCTGCCCGATCATGGTCGCGGTGACGATGAGGGCGATGTGCCCGGCCTGCCGGAACTGGCGCTGCAGATTGGCGACGTGCTCCGTCACCCCGCCGAGGTGCGGATAGAAGAACTCCGTGACGAGCGCGATGCGCACCGGGACCAACCTCACGCCGATGGGACGCTCCCACCGCCGACGCGATCGGCCCGCGTGGTCGGGGCCACCCGGTCGCGCCGCACGCACGCCGCTCAGCCGTTCGGTCGTCCCGGTGGACGCCGCATACTACGTCCGCCAGGGCTGCAGGTTCCGGCGCGAGCCGGCGGCCTCCCCCTTCACACCTCCCGGGCGGCCTTCACGGGGACTTCACAGCCCGTTCCCCTCACCAGGAGCTGCCGAGCGCGCCCACTTCCCGCTCCACCGCGTCGAGCACGTCACCCCGTTCCACGGCGGCGGCCATGGCGTTGTGGTCGGTGAACAGGGGACGGTCCTCCTCGAGGTGCGCCACGACCCGTCGGACGGCGCGGTGGCCGGCGTCCACGCCCCGGCCAGGCGTGAAGTCCCGGAAGTCGAGTGCCTGGGCCGCCGCGATCAGCTCGATGCCCAGCACGCCACGGGCGTTCTCCAGGATCTGCTTCGTCTTGAGCGCCGTGTTCATCCCCATGCTCACGAAGTCCTCCTGGTCGGCCGCCGCGGGAATGGACTGCACGCAGGCCGGGGCCGAGAGGATGCGCTGCTCCGCGATCAGCGCATCGGCGGTGTACTGGGAGAGCATGTGGCCCGAGAACATGCCGGCACCCTTCGTGAGGAACGCGGGGAGGCCGACCGACAGGGCCGGATTCAGCAGCCGGTTGAGCCGGCGCTCGGACAGCACGCTCACCATCGTGACGCCGGCCCCGATGAGATCGAGCGGCAGCGACACCGGCGTTCCCTGGAAGTTGGCGCCCGTCAGGACCAGGTCTTCGTCCGCGAGGAAGATCGGGTTGTCGGCCACGCCGTTGAGCTCCGTCTCGATCTGGCGGCGGGCATAGGCCATGGCGTCGCGCAGCGCGCCGATCACCTGCGGCGTGGAGCGCATCGAGTAGGCGTCCTGCACCTTGACCTTGAGCGTGCCGCTCACCAGGTCGGATCCCTCCATCGCCTTCCGCAGGTTGGCCGCGCTCGTCATGGCACCGCGGAACCCGCGGAGCTCGTGGAGCCGGGGCTGATAGGGTCGCGGGTTGGCGAGCAGCGCCTCCAAGCTCATCGCGGCGGCGATCTCCGCCTGCTTGATCCAGCGCTCGACGTCGTGGAGCATGAGGCACGCCATCCCGGTGATCAGGTTCGACCCGTTGATCGCCGCCAGGCCGTCGCGCGCCCGCAGACCGGGGATCGGGATGCCCGCCCGCTCCATGGCGGTCTTCGTGGCGATGCGCTCTCCCTGATGGAAGCACTCACCCTCTCCCATCAGGGAGAGCGCGATCTGGCTCATGGGCGCGAGGTCGCCGCAGGCGCCGACGCTGCCCTTCTCGCAGGCGATCGGGGTCACGCCGTGGTTGAGCAAGGCCACGTAGGTGAGCGGAATCTCGGGGCGGCAGCCCGAGAAGCCATTGGCGTGGACGGCGACGCGCGACAGCATGGCGGCCCGGACGTGCTCGACGGCGGCGGGCCGCCCGATGCCCGCGGCATGGTTGTAGATCAGATAGCGCTGGAACTGCCTGACCTGCTCGTCATCGAGCGCCACCTCCGCGAGCTCGCCGATCCCGGTATTGACGCCGTACATCACCTCGTGGGCGGCGAGCTTGCGCTCGAGCACGGTGCGGCAGCGCCCGATCCGCGCGATCGCCGCGGGGGCAAGCTCGATCTGCTCGCCGTCCCGCGCCACGCGGACCACGTCCTCGATGGCCAGCGGTTTGCCGGTGCCAATACGGATCATCGACTTCCTCCCACGGAAAGTGCCCGCTCATCCGGTTCATCGCCGCCGGATCCAGGGGGCCGCGCACCACGAAAAAAAGCGAGTGGTCCGCCTCCGGGCCACTCGCCAGTCCCTCCGACGCCACCGCACCCCTGAGTGCGGCTGCCGCCTACACGGCCGTCGCCCCACCCTCCCGATAGATCGCGCCGGCGGCCAGCGCGCCGATCAGGTACTCGACGAAGCCGTAAACCAGCCCGATGATCACGAGCCGCATCGGATACGTCCCCATCATCACCCAGGCGACCATGGGGACCAGCGCCGCACCGATCCACAGAACCAGCGCCGCGATGGCCGCCGTCTTCGGGCCCGCGCCAAAGCGCGGCCGGATGGCCGCGTAGAGCCACGCGAGCAGCAGGCCGAGCACGAACGCGAGCGCCACGTACCCGCCGATCGCCGCGCCGCCCGGCTCGGCGACTCCCATCTTCTCGTACACCGCCTTCATGTCGCCGGCGAGCACGAACATGTTCATCACGAACTCGACGACGTTGATGATGAGTCCGGCGACGAGACCGCCGACGATCACACGACCGGTGTTGATGGCTGCCATGGGAGTCGCTCCCGAAGTGTGGAAGCAGCTAAGGTGCGCCGCCCCGGGCCCGCCCGCCAGATCGGGGTACATGCGCGGCGCACCGGCCTCGCCCGGGCGGAGCTGCTGCGCCGGGGATTGCGGCAGCTTGCCGACCGCCTGCTCGGGGACCGGGCGCCCGGATGGTCGCTCGCCGCGCTGAGCGGGGCGCTCGGTGACGACCCCGATCTCCCCGCGGACCTCGCGGCCCGGCACGACGACTACTTGTACGGAGCGGCGCCCCTTCTTAAGAAGCGCGCCAAGTGAGCGCATCCGTCCTGGTCGACACCAGCGCGCTGCTCGCGGTCGCCAGCCCGAGAGACCAGTACCACGACGCGGCCTTGCTGGAGGATCCGGCCTACGCGTGGGAAGGTGTGACCACGGACTTGATCGGCTCGGCAGTGAGCCGGTGGCTCGAGCGATTCGGCGACCAGCGCTTCTCCCTCACGGACGCGGTGAGCTTCGAACTGATGCGGGTGCGGCGGTTCTCGGTGGCGTTCGCGTACGACGAGCACTTCCGCGCGGCGGGCTTCGCCCTGCTGAGCTGATCCGCTCGCTCTCGCGCTCACTCCTTGGGGACTTGAGTGAACGTGCCGCCCTCCCACAGGAGTCCCTGGAATCCACCCAGCGAGTCGACCGGCACGTCGACCCCCCACGCCCGGCCGTCGTAGAGGCGCCGCACCCCCGGCAGCTCCGTGTGACCGACGACCACGGCCCGCGCGCCGTAGAACGCCAGCACGCTGTCGAGCTGCGGCGCGGAGATCTGCGGGTAGGCGCCGTCCATGGCGTAGTGGTATCCGCGGTACCACAGCGGCCCACCGGTCCCCAGCAGGAACGCCGGATGGTCCCCCAGCGCCAGCTCGTAGGACTTGAGGTCGATCATGCCGCGGACCGCCGCGTTGAGGTCCGCGAGCGCGAGGCCGCGGGCCGCCATCGCCGGGCTCAGCCCGCCGTGCACGAACAGGATGTCGTTCAGCCGGATCGCGACGTGCTTGGTCCGCAGCCAGCGCCCCAGCTCCATGTCCGGGCCCACCAGATCCTCGTAGCTGACGCGGCTCAGACGGACGATGCCGCCGAGGTACTTCGGGTTCACGTAGCGGGTGTCACCGCGCAGGGCCATGAGCTCATGGTTGCCGAGCAGGTAGTGTACCCGGCCGCCGGAGGCCCGGGCCTCGTCCTCGAGCCGACGGATCAGCCAGAGGGCCTGGGTGACGCCGGCACCCCGATCGAACACGTCGCCATCCACGACCAGGTGGCCGTCGCCCCACGCCCAGCGGAGTCGCCGATCGACGACGCCCGCCCGCTGGAGGAACGTCACGAGCCGGTCGTAGTCCCCGTGGACGTCGCTGACCGCGAGGATCCGCGGAACGCCGCCAAACGCGTCGGGCTCGATCCGGGGCGGTCGGGCCGCGAGGCGATACTCTTCCAGCGAGTCCGCGCACAGCCCGTGGAACCGCAGCGTGTCCGCCACCTGAACGCGCTCGAGCTTCACGGCGCCGTGGCACACGTAGAGCACGACGGCACGGGAGGAATCGACCCAGTAGACGTGCGGCCCGTCGTCGAGCGAGTCGGGCGCGACGCGCGCGACGGCCGGGCCGGAACGCGGCGCCGCGGCCGCGAGCAGCGCCACTCCCAGGGTGGCGGGAGCCAGCAGACGGGTCATGGTCCAGGCAGTCGGCACGTGCAGCCTCCTTGAGGCGTCTCTGCGTGCACTCCCCGCGGGCGGCGGCGGTCTGTCATCCCTTCCTGATCTCGGCCAGCACCCGCTCCGGCGTCATCGGCAGGCGGTACAGCCTGGCGCCCGTCGCATCGAAGATCGCGTTGGCAACGACGGCGCCCATGTTGATGATCGCGGGCTCGCCCCCGCCCTGCGGCGGGAGGTCGTCGTTGGCGACCAGGACCGTCTCGATCGTCGGCACCCAGGAGAACCGCGGCAGCCCGTAGGTGCCGAAGTTGGCGTCGAGGATCTTGCCGCCCTCGAACCGGACCTCCTCGCTGAGCGCGTAGCCCAGCCCCATCGTGATGCATCCCTCGACCTGCATCCGCGCGCCGTCGGGGTTCACCACGACGCCCATCTCCTGGGCGCCCACCACCCGGTCCACCTTGACCGCGCCGGTCGTGGCGTCGACGGTGACGTCGGCGACCAGAGCCACGTAGGCCCCCGCGTCGATGCCGCAAGCCAGGCCCCGACCCCGGCCGCCCTTCCGGGGCGCGACGGCGGCGGTCCACCGGGCCGCTTCGGCCACCGCCTTCAGGACGGTGACCATCCGCTTATCGCTGGTATTCCGCAGTCGGAACGCCAGCGGATCGATCCCCGCGGCCGCCGCCATGAGGTCGATCTGCTGCTCGGCCGCGAACCGGTTGGTGTTCGCCGCAGGGGCCCGCCACGGACCGATCGCGAACGGGTGGAAGCCCTCGGGCGCGCGGCCCCACTCGCCGTACACCTTGACGCTCCGGTTCGGCACGTCGTAGAACACGTCGGAGCCGCGCGAGCCCGCTCCGTACACCTGGTAGTCCCACAGGGTGAGCTTCCCGGCCGCGTCGACCGCGGAGTCCACCCGGACCACCGCCGCGGGCCGGAAGGTGTCGTAGAAGAACTCCTCCGCCCGGGTCCAGGCGACCTGCACCGGCTTGCCGGTGATCTTGGCGAGCTGCGCGGCCTCGACCGCCTGCCGCCCCTCCGACTTCCCGCCGAACCCGCCGCCCACGTACGGCGTCAGCACGCGGACGTCCCCCTCGGCGAGCCCGAGTGCGCGTGCGATCGTCGCCTGCTGCGGGAACGGGGTCTGCGCCGACGACCACACGGTCGCCTTGCCGTCCTTGACCTCCGCCACCGCCGTGTGCGGCTCCATCGGCGCGTGGGCCACGTAACTGTTGTAGTACGTGGCGCTGAACGTCTTCGCCGCCCGCGCCCGGCCTGCGGACAGATCGCCCGCCGACTCGCGGGTGTTGGGAGCCGGTGCCGCCTCCACCAGGTGCGCGAAGATGCTCTCGGTGTCCACCGCCGCCGCGGGAACATCGAAGTCGGCCCGCACGGCCGCGAGCGCCCTGCCGGCCGCCTCCGGATCGGCCGCGAGCACCGCCACCATGTCGTCCTGCTGCACCACCATGACGCCGGGCATCGCCGCCGCCGCCGCGGTGTCGACGCGCGTCAGCGTGGCGCCGTGCGCGGGCGGGCGGACGATCCGGGCATAGAGCATTCCCGGCAGCCGGATGTCGCCCGCGTACTTGGCCGTCCCGGTGACCTTCTCCTTCCCGTCAAGCCGCTGCGGCGACCGGCCCATCACGCTGAAGTCCTTGACCGCGCGGAGCACCGCCTTTTCGTCCACGGTATGGGTGATCTGCTGGCCCTTGGCCAGCTCCCCGTACGACAGCCGGCGGCCGCGGTCGGCCGCCACGTAGACCACGCCGTGCTCGACGGTCAGCGCCGTCCGCGGCACGCCGAGGCGCTGGGCGGCGAGATCGGTGAGGACCAGCCGCGCCTGCGCTGCGGCGGCGCGCACGGCCGGCCCGAACATCCGCGTGGTCATCGAGCCGAACGTGCCCATGTCCCACGGGCACAGGGCGGTGTCGCCCATCACGATGTGGATGGCGTCGAGTGCCACGCCGAGGTCCTCCGCGGCCATCTGCGTGAGCGACGTCATCACGCCCTGCCCCATCTCGATCTTGCCCGAGAACAGGGTCACCTTCCCGTCGGCGGCGATGTGCAGGTAGGCGTTGATGTCCTCGGGGTAGCCGCGGCGCTGCTGCAGCTCGTCCAGCCCGGGGATCGCCGAGCGCGGCCAATGCACCACGACCAGGATGCCGCCGCCCAGCAGCTTGACGAAGTCGCGCCGGTCCAGCCGCGTCGCGTCAGTCATGGCTGGCCTCCCCCCGGCCCGCGACCGCGGCGATCGCCGCGAGAATCCGCGTGTGCGCGCCACAGCGACACAGGTTGCTCTCCATGCCTTGCAGGATCTCGTCGCGCGTGGGTTTCGGGTTTCGCAGCAGCAGCCCGTACGCGTTCATGATCATGCCGGGCGTGCAGTACCCGCACTGGTAGCCCCCGTGCTCGAGAAACGCCTGCTGCAGCGGGTCGAGCTTCCCGTTCTGGGCGAGCCCCTCGATCGTGGTGACGGCCTTCCCCTGGACGGACCCGAGGCTCGTCTGACAGGCTCGCGCCACGTGTCCGTCCACGATCACGGTGCAGGACCCGCACAGGCCCACCCCACAGCCGTACTTGGTCCCGGTCAGCTCGAGATCCGTGCGCAGCACCCAGAGCAGCATGCGGGTAGCGTCGGTCTCCAGCGTCACCGGACGGCCGTTCACCCTGAACCGAATGGTGTCCTTCATCGCTCCTTGCCTCCCGGGCTAACGCGTTCTTCGACGATCTCCCCGAGCGACGACGCGGGCATGCGCTACCGCTTCACCGCGGTCAGCACGGCCTCGCTCGTGCCTCCGCCGGTCATGGCGGGGAGCTGGGTCGAGCTCTGCACGACGAAATGCGGCGCGTCCCGGGTGACGTGATACGTCGCGGTGCCGCCCTGGTCCCCGTCCTGCGGCGTGACCTGCACCACGAAGGTCGCGAACGTGCCCGCCGCGCAGGTCACGGTGTCGGCTCCGGTGACCTCGATCTTCATCGGCCGGACCTGCTGCGACAGCAGGGCGAACACCCGCATCGTGGCCTGGTAGCCGGGCGCGAGCGGGAGGCCCGCCAGGGCCAGCTCGGTGCCCGCGCCCTCGGCGAAGACCGGGCCGGCGAGCGCGGCGCCGATCGGGAGCTTCTGACCGCTCACCTGGATCGCGCCGTTCACACTGTCGGCGGCGAACCGCAGCGTGACGGTCGCCCCGGCCGACGCATCGCGGCGCACCGGCCGCAGCGTCACGCGATCGAGATCCAGCGTATCGGCCACCGTCATGCCCTGGACCTGCGCGGCATCGATGATGCGCCACACCGGCCGGCCCGCGAACGCGGCCGTCGCGACCGTGCGGGTCGCGCTCATCTGGCGTTCCTGCCCCATCGTCTTGATCGTGCTGCTGTAGCTCAGCGTCACCGGCACCAGCGTCGCGCCCTGCGACGCGGTGAGGATGGCGCCCGCCATCGCGGCTCCTCCCGGCGGCGCCTTGCTCACCGTCACCGTCTTCGGGTCCACCGTGATCGCGGCGAGCTTCGCCGCGACGTCGGGCGGCATGCTCTCCTGATAGCGCCCCCGCAGGTGCACGGCGAAGAACTGCTCCATCGCCGCCGCCACCGCCAGCCGGTTCTCGCGCCCCGCGAATCCGTGGCCCTCGTCCGGGGCCAGCAGGTACTCGACCGGCCGGCCGCGATCGCGCAGCGAGACGACGATCTGCTCCGACTCGGATTTGTTGACGCGCGGGTCGTTGGCGCCCTGGATCACGAGCAGCGGCGCGCGGATCTTGTCGGCCGAGTTGAGCGGCGACATCTCCTCGAGGTGCTTGACGTCGACCGAATCGTCGGGGTTCCCGAGCCGCACGTTGAAGATCTTCCGGACCGGCGCCCAGTACGGCGGAATCGACTTGAGCAGCGTGATCAGGTTGGACGGTCCCACGTACGAGACGCCCGCGGCATACAGGTCCGGCGTGAACGCCAGCCCGGCCAGCGTGGCGTACCCCCCGTACGAGCCCCCGAAGATGCCGACGCGTCCGCGGTCCGCGATCCCCTCCTGAATCAGGTACCGCACGCCGTCGGTGATGTCGTGCTGCATGGCGCCGGTGCCCCACTGCTTGTTCCCGGCGTTGAGGAACTTCTTCCCATACCCAGTAGAGCCGCGGAAGTTGGGCTGGAGCACGGCGTAGCCGCGGTTCGCCAGGAACTGCGCGTACGGGTCGTAGCCCCACACGTCGCGGGCCCACGGGCCACCGTGCGGCAGGATCACCGTCGGCAGGTTCTTCGCCGGCACTCCGCGCGGCAGCGTGAGGTACGCCGGGATCGAGCGGCCGTCCCGGGCCGCGTAGCGCACGGGCTTCTCGAACGCGAGCTGGTCGCTGGGCAAGTCGGGCCGCGAACGGTACAGCAGCGTCGCCTTCCCGGTGACCCGGCTGTACAGGTAGACGGACCCCGGATCGACGTCCCGTGACACCGAGACGATCCACAGCTGCTCGTCGGCGGTCTGCGCCCCGATGCCCAACTCGCCGTCGGGCAGCTGCTGCCGGATGTTCTCGAGATCCCGCGCGAAATCCCTCGTCTTGGGGTAGATGCGGACGCGGTCTCCCACGTACACAGTGGCGAGCAGGTCTCCCGTCACGTCCGAGAAGACCGCGCCGCCGAAGTCCGCCTGTTGCTCCGGATCCGACTCGACGACCTCCAGCCGCTGCGTCTGCGGGTCGAACAGGACGAGCCGGGAGAGATCGATGCCGGCGCCGTTGTTGGTGATCATGTACACCCGCCGCCCGTCCTGGTGCATCCGCACCGGGCCGCACGTCTCCTCGTTGCTGCACTCGTACACGGGCGTGAGCGCCGTGCCGTCCACCCGCAGAATCTGGGTGCTGCCGTCGGGCTGCACCCGCACGCCGAGCTTGAGGTTGCCGTCCTCGTCGGTGAAGAACCCCGCGACGGTTTCCTTGTTCTCGAACACGAGCGTGCGCTGCCCGGTCGTGATGTCGAGCCGGTAGACGTCGTGATATTGCGGGTCGCGATCGTTGAGGCTCACGATGATCGTGTTCGGCGTCCGGCGGGGGACCGCCGTGATGCGCGCCTGGATGGCGCCGTAGGGCGTGAGGTCGCGCGCCGGCGGGACCCCGGTGGCCGCGTCCGGCGTGGCCGACGGGTCCACGGCGTAGATGTGGAAGTTCTCGTTGCCGCCCTTGTCCTGCACGTAGAGCAGAGAGCGACTGTCCTGCGACCAGAAGTACCCGGACACCGGCCGCGTCGTGTCGGCCGTGACCGGCTTGGCGGCGTCGAACGGCTCGGAGATCCGCTTGACCCAGATGTTCAGGACGCTCTTGTACGGACGGCGGAACGAGATGAGCTGGCCGTCGGGCGAGATCTGGGCGCCCGAGATCTGCGGGTCGCCGAAGAACAGCTCGCGGTCGATCAGCGGGGCCTGCTGGCCCCGCGCCGCCGGCGTCACCGCGCCAAGAGCGAGCAGGACTGTCAGAAAGAGCGCGCGTCGCATTGGAGCTTCCTCTGGGAGGTTAGGTCGGCATGGCCGGACAGTGATCAAATGACGGCAGGCGGTACGGTCCTGCACAAGCCTACCGTTCGAGCGGCCTGGAGTTCCGCGCGCTGGGGTCGGGCCCGGCGGCCGACCGTGGGGGCCGGAGCGGCGCGTCAGCCCGTCGCGAGAAACCAGTCCAACGCGGCCTCGGAGACGGCCGCCGGCACCTGGTGGCCCCCGGCGAACTCGTCGAAGGTGACGTCGTAGCCGGCGTTCCGCAGCGTCGGGACGATGTGGTCGCGGGTCGTCGCCACGGGAAGCACCGGATCGGCGGTGCCGTGGGAGACGTAGATCCGCGGCTTCCCGACAATCGGATCGACGGCCACCGCGAAGCCGGGCGAGTAGGCGACGAGGTGGCTGAACAGGTCGCCGTTGGAGGGTCCGAGGCACAGCGTGTAGGACGCGCCGTCCGAGAAGCCGGCCAGCGCGATCCGCTCGGGATCGACGCGGCAGCGCTCGAACGTGTACCGCAGGGCCTGGTCGAGAAACGCCACGTCGGCGCCGAACGTGCCGGTGGCGACGAAGTCCCACGTCGATCCGCGGGAGTCCGGAGCCAGCAGCGCCAGGCCCCGCTGCTCGGCGCGCGCGTGGTAGCTCTCCCACATGGCACCCGAGCCTCCGGCCCCGTGGAGCGCCACGAGAAGCGGGACGGGCGTGTCGCCGACGTAGCCGGTCGGCACGTAGAGGATGCCGTCCCGGGTGCCGCCGAGCCCGAGCGGCGTGGCGACGCCGATCGTGGGGGTGACCGTCGGTGCCGCCGGCCGCGCCGAGAGCCGCGGGTCTCCCGGATCGGGCGTGGTGGCGCCGCGCACGCAGCCCGTCAGCACCGACGCGGCAAGGGAGCCCGCGGCGACCTGCACGAACTCCCGCCGTGACCAGGCGCGCGGCACGCCGGCGCCGCGATCGCGTCCTGCGACGACCCTCACTCGCGCTCCCGCCTCCGTGTCATGCGTGGGCTCCGGCCCGGTTTCCCGTTCGCGCCCGGGGCGCTCAGCGGCCCGCCGCCCGGTGGCGCACCCTAGCGCGCCGGCGTCGCCGGCTTGGACCGGTCCTCGTACGGACGGAGGATCCACTCGAAGAACACCCACGTCCGATTCCACGAGTCGATCTGCTCCGGCGAATCCACGCGCTCCAGCGTGACGGGATCCACGCGGCGGCTGAACGCGTGTCCCACGGAGGGCCCCCACGGCGCCGGATCGACGTAGATCTTCGTCTCGGCGAGATCGGGCTTGAGCGCGCGGAGCGTGTAGACCATCTGCTGGTCCTCGACGAAGTTCACGTCCTCGTCGTTGGTCGCGACGTGCACCAGGATCGGGACCTTGAGGTTCTGGACGTGGAAGACGGGCGAGCGCTTGATGTACTCGTCGCGCTCCTCGAACGGCAGCCCGCCGATGTCGCGCTGCGTGGCGTAGCTCCGCTGGTACCCCGGTCCCTTGTACGACAGCCGGAACACGAGGTTCGTCACCGGCACGATCGCCGCCCCGCCCTTGAACGGATGCTGCTCGCGGAACAGCAGGTGGGCCGTGATGAACCCGCCGTGACTCCAGCCCATGATCCCCACCCGGTCGGGGTCGACGGGCGGCAGGGTCTTGAGGTAGTCGACCGCCGAGACGACGTCGTCCAGCTCCTTCCCGCCGTAGTCGATCGCGTTGTAGAAGTCGGCGCCGAAGCCCGTGCTGCCGCGGTACTCGGGGCAGATGATGACGTAGCCGCGCGCGACCGCTTCCTTTACGAACGGCAGCATCGTCTCGCCCCAGTTCCCGTGCACGCCGCCGTGCACCCAGACCATGGCGGCGTGGCCGCGCGGCCCGCGCTTCGCGAGCGGCTGGAACAGGTACGCCGGGATCTCCATGCCGTCCACGTTGCTCTTGTAGGTGATCTTCGCGAAGTCCATGACGCCGGCGCTGCGCGCGGCGTAGATGCTGTCCGTCCGCTGCTTCTGCTCGATCTGGCGGGCGAAGTTGGCGCCCGGGTGGTCCTCCGGCCGGTTGCTCACGTACAGCTGCCGGGCGCGCGCGGTGTCCATCACGACCTGACGGCGCTGCACGGCGGCCGTGTCGGGTGGGACGCGCCGCGCCGGCGGCTGCTGGGCGGCAAGCGCGGACGGAGGGACCAGCAGTGCCAGCAGCGCGATGCCGCGACGGCACGCCGGGCGCAGGAAGATCGGGAGACCGTGGAACATGATTGCCTCGGCACGAGGGGATGGACGGGCCGTGAGCGAACAGCGATCGAGCGTGCCCGCGACAGGCGGGACACCCACACGATCCTACCCGCCGGTGCGCCGCTCGACAAGGAAGTGCAGCCGCCGGCAGGCGGTTGACGGCGGTTCCGTGCCCCACTATCCTGGCGGGTGATCCTCCAGCGACCGCGAGCGCACGGAGGGCCGATGCCGCCGACGCTTCCAGCCACACCGTCCGACCAGGTCCGCGGCCGGGCCACCGGCTTTACCGTGGTCGCCGTGATCGCCGGAATCATCTACTGGCTCACAGCGTATCCCACGATCACCTGGTGGGACTCCAGCCAGTACTCGCTGGCCGCCGTCTCGCGGGGGATCACCGGGCCTCCGGGCTCCCTCGTCCTCACATCCCTGGGCTGGGCAATCACCCGGCTTCCGCTGGGCCCGTCACCGGCCCACGTGCTGAATCTGCTCGCCGGCGCGCTGGCGGCGCTCTGCGCCGGACTCGTCTACCTGATCGCGCTCCGTCTGCTGCGGTTCGGCCGGGAGCGCGGCGGCCTTCCCGACAGCGCGGTGGGTACGGCCATCGTGGGGGCCGTACTCGGCGGCCTGACCTTCGCCGGCGCGGAGACCCTCTGGCAGTACGCCGTGCAGTTCACGCCGTACGTGCTGACGCCGGTCTTCACCGGCATGATCCTCTGGACAATGCTGCGCTGGTGGGAGGACGCGGAGCGGGGCGACGCGTGGCAGCGGCTCGCGGTCCTGGGACTGCTGTTCGGGCTGGATTTCAGCGTGCACCGCACCAACCTGCTGCTGCTGCCGGGCCTGTGCGTCTGGATCGTGCTGCGCCACCCGCGTACCCTCCGGTCGGCGCGAGCGTGGATCGGAGGCATGACCGGAATGGTCGTCGGCCTCGCGCTCGCGTTGCTGATCATCCCGCTGTCCGCCTCGGGCCCGCTGCTGAACATGGGCGACCCCAGCAACTGGTCGCGGTTCTACGACTACGTCTCGCTCGCGCAGTTAGGTGGCGGCTGGCTGGTCCACTTCTTCCCGCGCAACGCGCCGCTGTGGTCGGTGCAGGTGATGGATCTCCTCCGCGCCTTCGGGGGGAACTTCCTCTGGCTGAAGGGAAGCGGGGGCGCACTGGGCATGCTGCCCGCACTGCTCGGCCTGGTGGGGATCGTCCTGCTCTGGCTGCGCAACCGGCGCCTGGCGCTTGCGTTCGTGCTGCTGCTGTGCATCCAGGCAACCCTGACCGTCCTGTACTTCAACATTCCGGCGAACTTCTTCCGCCCGTTCACCCGCCACTACCTGCCGATCTTCGTGACGTTCGCCGTCTTCATCGCATACGGGCTGGGCGAGGTGCTGCGCGCCCTGTGGGTCTGGGGGCGGTCGCGGGGCCGGGGGTGGCTGGTCGCCGCGCCGGCGGGGGCGCTGCTGGCGCTGGTGCCCGCGGCGCAGCTGGTGCACAACTGGAGAGCGATCGACGCGTCCGACCGCTGGTTCACCGAGGACTACGCCACCAACGCGCTGCGCGGACTGCCGCCGCACGCCATCCTCTTCACCAATGGGGACAACGACACGTTTCCGCTGTGGTACGTGCAGGCCGTGGAGGGCGTACGTCCTGACGTGCAGGTCGTGAACCTGCCCTTGACCAACACCGGCTGGTACGTCGACCAGATCGTCGGCCGCGATGCGTCGTTCCCGCTGTCCCTCACCCCCGCGGAGCGCCGCGACCTGGCAACGCGCGCCTGGACCGACACGACCCTCACCCTGCCCGTGCGCGGCACGCCCGACGAGCTTGGGCTCCCCCGCGACGTCCCGATCCCCGATGCGATCGTGGTCCACGCCACGCCCACGGTCGCAGGGCAGTATGTGCTACGGCAGGATCTAGTGGTGCTGCGGATGCTCGAGGACAACGCCTGGCGACGGCCACTCTGCTTCGCCGTGAGCGTTGCGCCGCAGAGTCTCACGTGGCTGGCGCCGTATCGCCGGCTGGACGGCCTGTTCTGGCGCGTCGTGCCGATCGCCGACCCGCCGGTGGACGCCGCGACGCTGCGCACCAATGTGATGGAGACCTACGTCTACCGCGGCTACGCCGACACAGCGGTGCGGCTCGACGATGTCTCACGCCAGATGGGGCTGATGTACGGACCTGCGTTCCTCGCGCTGACGCAGGCCGAGTTCGAGGGCGGCGAACCGGCCCGCTGCCGCGCGACGCGCGAGACCCTGCTCGCGGCTCTGCCACCCGCGCGGCTCGCGGCCGGCGCTCCCCTGGAGCAGGCGATCACCGCGTCGTGCGAAGGCGGCCGACCCACCGGTTCCCGCACACCCTAGATCCGGCACGGGGGCGACCGCCCCACGCTGGCGCGGCCAGCCTGCGGGCGATACCATACGGCGCCTTTCTCCGGGATTCCCCAATGCGTCCGCACACGCTCGCGTTCCTCGCCACGCTCGTCGCCACCCCCCTCGCCGCCCAGACGCGCGGTGTGCAGCACGGCGTCCGGCCGCAGCGCCTCGTGATCCGCAATGCCACGGTCGTGGACGGCAACGGCACGCCGGCACGCGGCCCGCTCGACATCGTGATCGAGGGCAACACGATCACCGCCGTGGTGCCGCTCGACGCCGTGGCCCTGCAGCGCGGCGGCGCCAGGCGGCCGGCGGGTGACGTCGCAATCGACGCGACCGGGAAGTACGTCCTCCCGGGCCTGATCAACGCGCACGCCCACCTGCAGAGCCAGCGCTCGGGCCACCCGCTCGGCGGCTACGAGTACGTGCTCAAGCTGTGGCTCGCCAACGGCATCACGACGGTGCGCGAGGTGGGCCCCGAGTCCGACACCGGGATCGTGCGCCTGCGGGACGAGAGCGCCGCCGGGAAGATCGTGGCGCCGCGATTGTTCGCCTACCCGATGCTGACCCAGAGCCCGGCACCGCGCAATGCGGCCGAGGCGCGGGCGCGGGTGCGGCACTTCAAGGAGATCGGCGCCGACGGGGTGAAGCTGCTCGGCGTGGAGCGCGACGTGATGGCCGCCGCCGAGGACGAGGCGCACAAGCTCGGGCTGCGCGTGGCGCACCACGTGGGCGTCGAGGAGACCAACGCCTGGGACGACATCACCTTCGGGACCACGAGCATCGAGCACTGGTACGGCATTCCCGACGCGGCAATCCCCGACGGCCGGCAGCACTTCCCGAGCGGCTACAACTACCTGAACGAGACCGACCGGTTCCGCTGGGCGGGCCGGCTGTGGCGCGAAGCCGATCCCACGCTGCTCGACTCCGTGCTCACGGCGATGGTGCGTGCCAACGTCGCGTGGGTGCCGACGCTGGACATCTACGAAGCGAGCCGCGATCTCCAGCGGGCGCAGAACCAGCCCTGGTTCAAGGACTACCTGCACCCGTCGCTCGAATGGTATTTCCGGCCCGACCCGGCGAACCACGGGTCGTACTTCATCGGCTGGAGCACGACCGACGAAGTGTACTGGCAGGAGAACTACCGCCTCTGGGAAGCGGCGCTGCGCGAGTTCGAGCGGAAAGGCGGCACGATCGGCTGCGGCGATGACGCCGGGTTCATCTACCAGATGTACGGCTACGGGCTGATCCGTGAGATGGAGCTGCACGCCGAGGCAGGGTTCAACCCGCTCAAGGTCATCGAGCACTGCACCGGGAACGGCGCCAGGATCCTCGGCCAGGAGGACCACTTGGGTCGGGTGCGGGCAGGCTGGCTCGCCGACGTCATCGTGGTGGACGGCAACCCGCTCGAGGACCTCAAGGTCCTCTACGCCGGCGGGACCTCTGCCCTCAAGGACGGCAAGGAGACGCGGACCAACGGCGTGGAGTGGGTGATCAAGGACGGGATCCCGTACAGCGGGCCGCAGCTGCTGCGCGAGGTCAAGGCGATCGTGGACGCGGCCAAGGCAAGTCGTTAGCGCGGCGCGCCGCGCCGCGCGCGGATCCCCCACGCGATCGCGACCACGGCGATCACGATCGCGACCGCCAGCAGCTCGCGCGCCGAGACCGTGCGCGCGAAGATCCACGCGACCGCCAGGCAGGCGAGCACGGGGAGCAGCACGCCCGCCGGGAGCCGAAACGGCTCGCCGCCCGCGCGCAGGTCGCGGCGCTGCAGCACCGCCGCCGCGATGGCGCACAGGAAGTAGAGGAGCAGGACCGTGGAGTTGGCGAGAATCGCGAGCTGCTCGAACGTGCCGCTCAGCGCCAGCGCGGTGGCCAGCACGGTGTAGGCGATGATCGCGACGTGCGGCGTGTGGAACCGCGGATGGACGGCCGCGAGGGCGCGCGGCAGGAACCCGTCCCGCCCGAAGGCGAACATCGTGCGGGGGGCGGCCAGGATCGCGCCGGTGAGATAGCCGAACATCGAGATGGCGGCGCCCACCAGGATCACCGTGCGGCCGGTGGTGCCCGCGAACGCACCCGCCGCCGTCGCGAGCGGGGTGACGCGATCCGCGGCGAGCTGCGGCCCGAGCACGCCCTGCGCCACCCCCTGCACCAGCAGGTAGAGCAGCGCCGCCCCGCCCAGCGCGAGCAGCGCGGCGCGCGGCACGGTGCGCGCCGGATTGCGGATCTCACCGCTCGGCGTGAGCGCCGCCTCGATGCCGGCGAAGGCGAACACCAGGACGCCCACCGTGCGCGACACGTCCCCCACGCTCACGGCGCGGTCGAGCCGGAAGTGCGCGGGGTGCACGAAGAACGCGCCCACCGCAACGAACAGCAGCAGCGGGACGAGCTTCGCCACCGTCGCAAGCTCGATCACGCGCGCACCGGTGCGCACACCGCGCACGTTGAGCCAGGCCAGTGCCAGGAAGATCGCCACGATCAGAGTCGACACCGCGACGGCCGAGCCCGTGCCGCCGGACAGCGCGACCACCGAACCCGCGAACAGGTTGGCGACCGCGGCGGTGGCGGCGATGTCCGTGGCCCAGAGCAGCGCGCCGGCCAGCAGCCCGACGAACGACCCGAGCGCCACCTCGACGTAGGCGTACGGCCCGCCGGTGATCGCGACGCGGCTTCCCGCCGCGGCGATGCACAGGACGACCAGCGCCATCACCACCACGGTGGCCAGGTACCCGAGCGGCGCGGCGGCGCCGAGCCGCCCGTAGGCCAGCGCCGGGAGCGCGAAGATGCCGCTCGCCACGGTGTAGTTGAAGATGGCGGCGGCCATCTGGCGCACGCCCAGGGCGCGCACCAGCCCCGCCTCGGCGGTGGGTGGAATCGGTGTGGTCATGCCGGATGGCAGCGTCTACCGCCGCCGGCGCACCGTGATCATGCTCTGCGCCGGGGCCGGGAACGTCCCCACGTTGGGCTGGATCGTAACGCCGAGGTCGGGGAACAGCCCCTCGCCCTGGACCACGATCAGCACACCCGCCTCGGTCGCCGTGCCCTTCCTGCCGGTGCGCTGCTCGTAGAACGCCGCCACCTTCGCCACCGGATCCGCCGAGGCAAACACGTAGTAGACACCCTCTTCGTCAGCAGCCGACATGCCTGCCGAGATCGTGCCGTCGAACCGCGCGCCCGGGTAGAGTGGCACGCCGAGCTGTGCCTCGGTGGGGGCCGCCATCGGCGGGACGGCCTGCGGCTCCTCTTCCTCCGCCACCGCGCCGGGGGCGCCCCACATCCGCACTCGGATGATGATCTCGGTCTCGTGGTGGTACTCGGGCGTGGTGATCTCGAACGCCTCAGTGTCCTGGAGCTCGACGCTGAGCTCGGTGTGGTCGCTCGCCGACTCGCGGCTCGTCCACCGGCAATCCGCGCCGGCAAGCCACCGGCCGGCGCGGAACGGCTGGCGCGCCTTGGCGTACGCGGCACGGAGCGCCGCCGGGTCATCCGCGCCACTCATGTCGACCGGCTCGAACGCGCACAACACCGGGGACACCCGACCGGCGGCGACGTTCTCCGGGTCGACCTGGTCCCAATCGGCGTCGGGCGGGATCTCGCGCGCGGCGAGGCGCTGCTGGTAGAACCGCGCGACCTCTTCCAGCGCCGCCGCCACGCGGTACACGCGCACCGTGCTCGACGTCAAGGCTCGATCGCCGTACATGCCCGGCGCCTCCGTGGGCGACGTTTCCTCGGCCTCGCGGCCGGCCTGGCGGCTGGCCCCCGCGAAGATCGGGATCTGCTCGAGCTTGGTGGGAGCCTGCCCCATGAGTGGTGGAGCAACAACGAGCATCCCGACAAGCACGACCGGGATCCGCGTGAGGTGGCGCTGCGTCATGGGGAACCCCTCCGGCGAGATTCCGACGGCAAGTGCGCACCGGCGCCGCGGCACGTGCCGGGCTCGACGGAACGCGGGACGGTCATGGATATACTCGTCCCGTGTGTCGCCGCCAGAGGATGGGCGCGGCTAGAACGTCCCCTCGCGCACCTGCCCCTGCGCCAGCCCTTTGCGAAGCACCACGATCGGCGTCGCGTCCACCGGCGCGTTCTCGGGGAGCGGCATGCCCCCCTTCTCCAGTCCCATCGCCATCACGCTCTTGAGCTTCTCGAGGATGCCCGACCCGCCCACGGCTTCCAGCTGGTCGTCGTAGTACTCGAACCACGGCAGCCCCGCCTTGGCATACTCCCTGGACGTCGGTGGAACGGTTGGCGGGACCTCGCCGGTGATCTGCCGCCACAGGAAGGAGTTCGCCAGGTGCACGAAGCAGCGGCTCGAGTGGTCCTGATCCCAGTCCTCGAGGTGGTGCGGGTCGTCGAAGATCTCCTGGCGCATGCGGCCGCCGGGAGCGAGCCCCATCCCCGGCGCGGCCATCGCGAACACCTTGGTGAACTCGCCGCGGCCGAGCACCACCCCCGCTGTGTCCCGTCGCAGCCGCTCATACATCTTCGCCTTCATCGGGAACGCGACGAGCTGGAGCCCGCCGTATTCGGCCGCGCCGGTGATCTGCTCCTCAGCGCTGTAGCCCGCGCCGAGCGGCATGGCGACGAACTGGCGGATCTCGCCCCGCTTGACGCAGTAGCCGTCGAGCCATGGCTGCTCGGGGATCGCGAGGTAGTTCTGCGGGTCGCGGCCGAGTCCCGGACGGAGCGACTTGCCGGTTACGGCGTCGATCTTCCCGGTCGCGACCCGCACCGCGAACGGATAGCGGCTGCGGAAGTTCACCCAGAGGGCTTCCGACTGATACATCGGCAGCATCACGCCGCCGTGCTCGATCCAGGGCTCGGGCACGTTCGCGGCGCAGTCGTCCACGTGCCGGATCGGGAACCGGCCGAGTCCGGGGGGCAGCGGGTACGTGCGGTCGTCGTCCGGAATGCGGAGGGTGCGCTGGAACTCGATTGTGAGGCGTGCGTCCGGGTGCACGTCCGCGAAGCGGAAGACCAGCTGGTCGTTCTTGAGCTCGATCATGGTGTGCCTCCTCGGGCTACCACTTCCCGTCCCGCACCTCGCGCACGAGCCGCAGCACGGCGTGATCCGGCATGTCCTGCAACTCTCTGAGCAGCGAGCCGAACAGCTCGGGGCGCTTGCGAATCGCCGCCTGGAGGTCGGACGACACCTTACCGGCCAGGGCCAGCAGCACGTCCGGATCCTCTCCCAGCTCCCGCGCCAGGGCGACCACCTTGGCCTCCGAGGGCGGCGGGACGTCGCCCCGCTCGACCTTGCTGAGGAACGAGGGCTCGACCCCGATCCGCTGCGCGACCTGGCGGACCGAGAAGCGCTCATCCCGCTGGCGTAGCGCCTCGCGGCGCTTCCGGACGAAGTCTCCGAACCCTTTCGGCATGTGTGTAGTATGTACTACTTAGTACACGGTTCGTCAAGACCGGCGCCGCGCCTGCTCAGGACGCGAAGACGGGCAGCCGGGCGGCAGAGCCCTTGTCCCGTCGCTCGCGTTCGGCGTGCGTGCGCTCAGTGGAAGAACAGGTACGCGATGAAAATGGCGGCGACGACGCCGGCGAGGTCCGCGATCAAGCCGCAGGTCACGGCATGCCGGGTCTTGCGTACCGAGACCGACCCGAAATACAGCGCGATGATGTAGAACGTCGTGTCGCTGGCCCCCTGGAACGTCGACGCCAGCCGGCCGGCGAACGAATCCGCCCCGTACGTCTTCATCGTGTCGACCATCATGCCCCGCGCCCCGCTCCCGCTCAGCGGCTTCATCAGGGCCGTGGGGAGCGCCGCGACGAAGTCCGCGTTGATGCCGAGCGCGGCAACCGCCCTGCCGATCCCCGCGACCAGGTAGTCCATCGCCCCCGAGGCGCGGAACACGCCGATGGCCACGAGGATGGCCACGAGATAGGGGATGATCTTGATGACGACGCTGAACCCCTCCTTGGCGCCTTCGATGAACGCCTCGTAGACGTTCACCCGGCGCAGCATGGCCATCGTGATGAAGGCGGCGATGACGCCGAACAGCACCACGTTGGCGACGACATTCGAGATCGTCTGAATGCGCTCCTCGGGAAGCCGGGAGAAGAAGAGGATGATCGCGGCGACAAGGCCCGTCACGCCGAGGAGATAGGCCAGCAGCACCCGGTCGAACAGGTTGATGCGCTGGACCACGGCGACCGCGATCAGCCCGGCCATCGTCGAGAAGAACGTGGCCAACAGAATGGGGAGAAAGACGTCGGACGGATTGGCGGCGCCGAGTTGGGCGCGGTAGACCATGATACTGATGGGAATGAGCGTGAGGCCCGACGTATTGAGGACGAGAAACATGATCTGAGCGTTCGAAGCGGTGTCCTTGTCGGGATTCAGCTCCTGCAGCTCCTGCATGGCCTTGAGACCGAGCGGGGTCGCCGCGTTGTCGAGGCCGAGCATGTTGGCGGCGAAGTTCATGATGATGGACCCGTGCGCGGGGTGATCCGGGGGGACCTCCGGGAACAGCCGGCGGAAGAACGGCCGCACCAGCTTCGCCAGCACATCCACCGCCCCGCCCTGCTCGCCGACCCGCATCAGTCCCAGCCACAGCGTGAGCACGCCCGTCAGCCCGAGCGAGATCTCGAACGCGGTCTTGGCCATGTCGAACGTGCTGTTGACCATGGTCGTGAAGATCTCGGTGTCGTGGAGGAAGATCAGCCGCACCAGTCCCACGATCAGGGCGATCAGAAAGAACGCGACCCAGATGATGTTGAGGACCATGAGCACTCAGCCCGTGGCGGGCGGCCGGGGTTACGACGGGCGCGCGAGGGGGGGCGCGCTCACGAGATCGGCCCTGGTGAGCAGGTCCACCAGCGCGGGGACGTGCTCATGGGCCAGCGCATCCGGAGACGCCAGCGGGAGCTCGTACGTGATCACCGGGACGCCGTGCTCGGCGCCCCACGTACCGAACGAGCCGGGCGTGGGATAGCCCACGTCCGTCACCAGCGGCATGCCGGTCTGCCCGGCCAGCCACCGGCCCAGGGGACTCTCGTTCCGGTCATCGATGCACGCCAATGGGGCGTGGAGGGCAATCACGATCCTGGGCGCGAGGGCGCTGATGAGCGCGATGAGGGCCCGCGTCTCCGGCTCGGAGGCCGGCCGCGCTCCCGGGCTCAGCAGCACGTCGCGCGGCTGATCCAGCGTGGCGCGGTGCGCCACGGGGTCCGGCTGCCAGTCCGTGGTCGGGAAGTTGCGGTTGAGCTCGACGCCGCGCGCGTTGCCCCGCGTTCCGCGGATCAGACCGTCCGGATTGGCGGCGAGGACCACCGCGCAGTGCGGGGAGGGCGTCGACAGATGGCGCAACGCCCGCGACAGCACGCCGGTGGTCTCCGCCTCCTCGCCGTGGATGGCCGCGAACATCAGCAGCGTGCAGGGACCGGTGGGGCGCCAGACTTCGAGCGGGAGCCCCAGGTGGGAACGGCCATACGTATCGGGATCCCAGAGGATGGTCCCCTGTTGCTGGCGCGGACGCAGGGTCATGCAAACGTCCTGTTCGTGTTGACGACGAAGCGTTCGTAGATCTCATCCAGGTTCCGGAGCACGCCGTCCTGGAGCGCGATGGCCGCCCGTTCGACGGTGGCGCGGAGCACCTCGATCGTGAGCTGCCGCTGATAGGTGCTGGCAACGGGCCCATAGCTCACATGCCACCGCTCCGGCGCCACCCCGCCCCGATCCACGTCATACGGCCGAGCGAACCCACAGGACGTGCCGGCGGCGATCCGCGCATCCAGCCATTCGTGCAGGGGACCGAACATGCCGCCCGCGTTCACCTCCTCGGGAATCAGCTCGATCTCGTATCCGTCCGGCCGGGCGGCCTAATCGTACACGTCCAGGTCCGTGCCCCAATGATGCCGCGAGGCCCCCGGCAGAGCGGACCAGCGGAGCATCGCGAACACGAGCTCCCGCTCGCTCAACCGCGTGATGTCCAGGGGCACCGCGGCGCTGTCCAGCACGGCGCGCTTGCCCGTGGCCTTACCATTCCAGATCGCGAGCTGTTCCTCGAAGCTCCGGAACCCGCTGAGAATCCGGAGGTCGAACCCCGCCGTCCGCGCTTCCCGCTGCAGCCGGCGGAACGGCTCGAGCGCCTCGCGGTGCACGCGCACGCCGAGCGCCTCGGCGTTCCCGGGTGCGCAGAGATGCCCGTCGGTCTGCCCGGTGAGGATCGCGTTCGGGATGCGCGACCGCGGCGCGGGCGGTCGTTCGTCCCCCGCCTTCACCGGGACGTCACCACGATCACCGGCACGCCCGCTGCCTGCAGCTGCCGGTTGAGCGCCGCGAGGTCTTGGCTCTGGAGTGCCGTCCAGCGCGCCACCACCTTCGCCGTCACCGGTCGCTGCGCGGTCACCGCGTCTACCAGCCGCGCCATCGGTGTGACGTCCGCCGCCTGGAGCCGCCCCATGAGCTGGCTCATCCCCCGACTCGCGCCTCCCAGCGTCTCACCGTCGCCCCCGCCGCCCGGTCCCCCACCCCGCCCGAACCCGCCACTGGCGCCCTCGAGCGCCTGCGCCCGCGCGTCGAACGCCTGCAGCGAGTCCGTGAGCGCTCCCTGCGGCGCGCGCCCCAGCCGGTCCTTGACCTGCGCGCGGACCTCGCGGAGCCGGGCGAGCGCGTCGTTCACCGCGACTATGCCATCGTACATCTCCTTCGAGAGCGCGAACTGCTGCGCGATGCCCGCCTCCGGGGTCGTGACACGCGGGTCGATCCGTACCCGGAGCGGTTGCGTGTAGCTCCTGCCGCCCACCGTGAGCTTCACGGTGTAGCCGCCGGGCACGACCCACGGCGCGTTGGGCGTGGGGACCGTGTTGTGCGCGATCGCGGCGATCGGCAGGCCACGGCCGCCCGCGAGCGGCGTGTAGTGCAGATCCCACACGAACCGGTGCAGGCCGGCGCGCGCCGAGAGACGCTGGGGCGGCCGCACCCAGTACGTCGGCACGGCGAGGTTCGGGTCGATCGGCTCCACCGGGTCGGTGCTGGCGTAGCGGCGGACGAGCGCCCCGGCGCCATCGAGGATCTCGAGGGTCACGGGCCCGGCCTGGTCGCCCTTGAGCCAGTAGTCGAGCACCGCCCCGTCGGGCGGGTTCTCGCCCGCCGGCTCGTCGGGCGGGAGCGGCGTGTCGGTGTTCATGTTCCACCGCACGCGCGTCGCCGCGGCCGGGGCGAACAGGTGGGCGTCGGCCGCCGTGACCGCGGCGCTCAGCTGGCGCAGCGGCGTGATGTCGTCGAGGATCCAGAACCCCCGGCCATGCGTCGCCACCACGAGATCGTTGTCCTTGACGATCAGATCGCGCACGGAGGTGGCCGGCATGTTGCGCCGCAGCGACTGCCAGTGATCGCCGTCGTCAAACGACACGTAGGTCGCGCGCTCGCTGCCGGCGAACAGCAGGCCGTGGCGCGCGGGATCCTCCCGCACCGCGTTGATCGTCTCGCCGTCGGGGATGCCGGTGGTGATCCGCTGCCACGTCCTGCCGCCGTCGTGCGTCCGGTAGATATAGGGCGTGAGATCGTCCAGCCGGAGCGTGTTGACCGCCGCATAGGCCGTCATGACGTCGCCGTGACCGGCGTCCATCAGCGACACCTTGGCCCACGGCTGGAGCGCGGCCGGCGTCACGTTCTGCCACGTGGCCCCGCCGTCATGCGTCACGTGAATCAACCCGTCGTCGGTGCCGGCCCAGATCGTGCCCGCGTCCACGTACGACGGGGCCACGGTGTAGATCACGCCGCGCCGCGTCGGCTGCGCGGACTGCTCGTCGCGGTACTTCCCCACGCTCGCGGGCACGTCCCACGTCTCGCGGCTCAGGTCGGGGCTGATCTGCTCCCAGTGCGCGCCGCCGTCGGTCGTCTTCCACAACATGTTGCCGGCGAAGTACAGCACGCGCGGATCGACGGGCGAAAACAGCACCGGGGCCGTGCGCAGCGTACGCACCGCGACGCCGCCCGCGGACGCGGGCCCCACCAGCGCCACCTGGCCGGTGCGCCGGTCGTAGCGCGACACGCCGCGGCCGCCGTAGACGACGGCGGGATCGAGCGGGTCGGGCGCCGCGTAGCCGTACTCGTCGACCCCCACGGGATGCCACTCGCGGAACGTGATCTGGCCGTCGTTGCCGCGGCTCGCGATGCCCACGGAGCCGCTCTCCTGCTGACCGCTGTACAGCCGATACGGGAACGCGTTGTCGGCCGCCACGTGATACAGCTGGGCGGTGGGCTGGTTGTACCACGAGCTCCAGGTTGCGCCGCCATTCAGCGTGACGATCACCCCCTGGTCGGCCGCGGCGGCGATGATCGCCGGGTCGTCGGGGTTGATCCACAGGCGCTGGTAGTCGTCACCGCCCGGCGCGCCGCGGATGCCGGTCCAGGTCCGGCCGCCGTCGGTGGATTTCCAGGTCACGATACTCGCGCTGTAGACCACGTCCGCGTTCTTGGGGTCCACGATCGGCACCGGGAGGTCGCCTCCGCCGATCCGCGTGGCGGGCCGGGCGTCCTCGGTGATCCTCGTCCACTGTGCCCCGGCGTCGTCCGAGCGGAAGATGCCGACGGCGCGCCCCATCGCGACCGAGGCGTACAGCCGCGCGGGGTTGCTGGGCGCGATCGCGACGTCCGCCTGCACCACGCCGTTCTCGCCCGCCGGCAGGCCGCCGGTCAGCTGGCGCCAGGTGGTGCCGCCGTCGGTCGACTTGAAGATCCCCCCGCCCGTTCCCGCCCAGGCCGCATTCTCCCAGGGGCCCTCGCGCGCTTCCCACAGACAGGCGTACACGACGTCCGGGTTCTGGGGATCGATCTCGACGTCCGAGGCGCCGGTGTTCTCATCGCGGTAGAGCACCCGCTCGAACGAGCGCCCGCCGTCGGTCGAGCGATACAGCCCGCGCTCGGCGTTGGGCCCGTACGGGTGCCCGAGCACGGCGACGAACAGCCGGCCGGGGTCGCGCGGATCCACCGCCACGCGCGGGATCTGCTGCCCGTCGCGCAGGCCGAGGTGGGTCCACGTCCGACCGGCATCGGTGGACTTGTAGACGCCGTCGCCGGTGGAAAGATCGGGCCGGTGCAGCCCCTCGCCGCTCGTCACGTAGACGACGTTCGGATCCGAGGGCGCTACCGCGATGTCGCCGATCGAGCCGCTGGGTTGATCGTCGAAGATCGGCTGCCAGGTGCGGCCCGCGTCGGTGGTCTTCCAGACGCCGCCGTTCACCACGCCCACGTAGAACACGTGCGGCTGGCCCGGGACACCGGTGATGGCCTTGGTGCGGCCGCCGCGGAACGGCCCGACCGACCGCCAGTGCAGCTCGGCGAACAGGCTCGAGGCCGGAGGCTGCTGGGCCGAGGCGACGGTGGCACCGGCGGACAGGAGGACGATCAGCGTGGCGCAGCGGACACGGGCTGGCAGTCTCATGGTGGTACCTCCACAGGGGCAGTCTATCCCGGCTGCCCGGTCCGCGGCAACCGGCGAGCGACGCCGAGCGGGTTCGCCGGGCTCCCTTGCCCGGAGGGCGGGCGGACGGTATTGTGCATATGCACAATATGAGGTGAGTCCGTGCCCCGTCCCCGCAAGCAGCGCCGCTGCCGGGCCTTTGCCGGCGATCCGGTGTTCAAGCCGCGCAGCATCCCCATGACCGAGCTCGAGCACGTCGACCTCAGGCTGAGCGAGCTGGAGGCCATGCGGCTGTGCGACTTCGACGGCCTCGGTCAGGAGGCCGCCGGCCGGCGTATGGGGGTCTCCCGCGGCACGGTGCAGCGGCTGCTCACGCAGGGGCGGGTCAAGGTGCTCGACGCGCTGCTCGCCAACAAGGCACTCGTCATTCGAAAGGGAACCGAAGATGCGGATCTGCATACCCGCCGACACGGATGAGGGCCTCGACGCCCCCGTGTGCGGCCATTTTGGCTCGGCCCCGTGGTTCCATGTGGTAAACGTCGAGACCGGCGCCACCACGGTGGTCGCGAACCCGTCCCGCCAGCACGAGCACGGCGCCTGCCGGCCGCTCGACGGTCTGGCCGGTCACGACATCACGGCGGTCGTGTGCCGGGGAATCGGTCGCAGCGCGTTCCACCGGCTCGCCGCTGCGGGGATCGACGTGTACGTGTCCACGGGATGCGCGGTGCGGGACGTCGTGGCGGAGGCCCGCGCCAACCGGCTGCGACTGGTCGATCCGGGGCAGCTGTGCGCGGGCGGCCACGCGCACGTCCACGGGCACGGCGCGGCCTAGGCCCCCGGGAGGGAGGACCGATGAAGATCGGCATCATCATCTGCGACCGCTACCGCACCTGCGGCGCGGGCAAGTGCCTGCGCGCCCTGCGCGAGCGTGCGGGCGCATTCAGCCGGTATCCGGCCGACGAGCCGCTCGAGCTCGTCGGGTTCTCGACCTGTGCGGGCTGCCCCGGGGGCAACGTCGAGTACGTACCGGAGGAGATGATCAGGAACGGCGCCGAGGCCATTCACCTGGCAACGGGACTGGTCGTGGGGTACCCGCCCTGCCCGTACGTGGAGGACTTCCGCGCGTTCATCACGCAGCGGTACGGTGTGCCGGTGGTCGTTGGCACGCATCCGGTCCCGGAGAAGTACTACCGGGTGCACCGCGGCCTCGCGTCCTGGCCGATCGTCGCGCGGGAGACGGACCTCATGGCCACGCCGGAGGTTCGGCGAAGCTACGATTGAGACCGCGGCACCGGCGACACGCGCGCCGGTGCCCGTGGTCGGCCGGTGCTACGGCAGGGGGGGCCGGGCCCCGCGACGCAGATCGGGGCCGCACCGACAGTGTCGATGCGACCCCGATCGTCGCGACTGGTTACCGCCGGGCGGGGTTAGCCGACCTTGGTGACGTTCTCCGCCGCGGGACCCTTCTGGCCCTGGACCATGTCGAACTCCACGGCCTCACCCTCACTCAGGCTCTTGAAACCGGAGCCCTGAATGGCCGAGTGGTGGACGAAGCAGTCCTTCTCTCCGTTGTCGGGCGTGATGAAGCCAAAGCCCTTCTGGTCATTGAACCACTTCACCTTGCCCTTGATGCGTGACATACCTTCTCCTCTTGGCTCGATGCGCGTCGGAGTCCGGAATGTCCGCACTGACCGATCGTCCATCGCGTGATCCCGCGGACGTGCCCCCGCGGCGGGGTGCCGCACTGCGCGGCGTTTTTACAAACGGAAGAGGAACCACGTCAGTTGCCGGGTTCCCCATGCAAGTCCGTTGCGTTGTCTGTGACGCTTCAGAGAGCGCCTCGCGATTGCCAGTAAGGTAACCGAGGGGCGGCCAAAACGGAATGCCCCACCCTCCCGGCGGGGCGGGGCGGCCCGGCGGGCGTGCCCTCCCCTCCCACTCGCTCGTTGACAGCGTGCCCTGGCCCCGCTAGCCTCCTTCCACGGGCGCCAGGCAGGTCGCGCCCACTGGAAGCGATTCGAGTGCGGGAAGGCGCCGCGGCGCTGCTCCCGCCTTTTTTTGTCGCGTCGCGGAACCGGCCGCTCCAGGAACGGCGTCGTCACCCCCCCGATCGGACGTCCGCATGCGCTCCTCGCTGAACGACGAATACCAGGATGGTGCGTCCAAGGGCTCGCTGGTCAGCGCGCGCCAGTGCTGGCTCGACCTGCAAGCGACGCGCGCGCTGCGCCAGCCGCAGCGCTTCTTCTTCGCGTTCGACGCGCCGTCGCGCCTCATGGCGCTCGGGTTGGTGGAATTCCTCCGCTACACACCGTTCGCCGGATTCGTCGACGCCAGCGACGGCGGCAGTGTCCGAGCCCGCGGCGCGTGGCACATCGTGGGGACGACCCGCCCCACCGTCCGCTCGCTGTCGTGCCTCGAGCATCTGTTCATGGGACTGCGGCGGGCTGCCGCGCGCTACGATTCCACGCTCGTCACCCTCGATCTCCTGCCCGTGCCGGCGGGCCGCGTGACGGGCGCGTACGTCGACTACCCGCGTCTCCAGAGACGTGGCGGCACCACGTGATTGACGCCGAGGGTATACTTCAGCATGGGCAATTCGACACGGACGGCAGAGTCGGGTGCCGCGCTCAGCGGATGGTGCGCGGCACGCGGCTCGCACGAGTCGCCGCCCCGCCCCTTCACCGCCGCTCGAATCCGGGCCGGCTGGTGAGGTCGCTCGCCTACGAGGGGTTTACCATCACGCCGCGCACATTCCAGATTCGCGGCAGCGGCCAGTGGACCCTGGACCTGCTGATCGCGCATCGCGACAAGGTGCGCGCCTTCAGCGGTCCGGCGACGTTCGCGACCGAGCAGGCGGCCATCCGCGGGTGCCACGCGTTCGGGCGGCGCATCATCGAGGGGCGGGTGCCGAACCTGTCGGTGGACGACCTGTGGTGACGCGCCCGGTCAGCGAGGCGCTTCCCGCCCGGGTGACGCGGCATGCGGTCGAGCAGCGGCGGCTCGTGTATCGCGGGCGCGAGTTCCACTTCGTGTCCTATGACGGGCTGCCCGCCAACGTCAAGCGGGCGCAGCTGGCCACGGACCCGGCCTGGTGGCTGATGAGCACCGGGACGCGGTGGGAGGTGATGCCGTTCCATCCCGGCCAGGCGCAGCAGGAGCTCGACCGCCGGTTCACGGAATGGCTCGACGCGAACGTGTTCGGCGCACCGCGAACGGGAGGAGCGTAACCATGGCGAGACGCGGCCCATTATCGGCGGCGAAGCGCAAGCGGGAGATGGACAAGCGGGAGAAGCAGGAGGCCAAGCGCGAGCGTCGCGCGAGGCGCGCAGAGGAGCGGGCCGAGGCCCGCCAGGCAAAGGTGGAAGCGGTGGAGGAGCCGCCCTCAGCGTAGGTCGCCGCGCACCCCGCCGTTTTCCCGGCCCCCACCACAACACGAGTCCCCCCACGAAGGCCCCGGCCGACTTGCCGTCGATTGCCTGGCCTGTGCGGCCGAGCATACCTTAGGGTCAGATCGGCGCGTCGGAGGAGCCTGCGCTGCGGCACCGCGGCACCTCCCATGTCCACACCTCGATCCCAGGGAGAGTCGCCCATGGCTTCCTACACGATCACGGTCAATGAGCGGAAGCATGCCGTCGACGTGGACGCGGACACCCCCTTGCTCTGGGTGCTCCGGGACACGGTCGGCCTCACCGGCACGAAATACGGCTGCGGAGTCGGCGAGTGCGGCGCGTGTTCGGTGTTCGTCAACGGTTCCCTGGTGCGCTCCTGCCTGCTGCAGATCAGCGCCGCGAACGGCGCGGTGATTCAGACGATCGAAGGGCTGTCGAACGACCGCAGCCATCCGGTGCAGCGCGCCTGGATCGCGGAGCAGGTGCCGCAGTGCGGCTGGTGCCACTCCGGCCAGATACTCGCGGCCGTGGACCTGCTGCACAGGACCCCGCAGCCGACCGACGCCGACATCGACGCAGCGATGTCCACCCTGCTCTGCCGGTGTGGGACGTACCAGCGGATCCGCAAGGCGATCCACCGCGCGGCGGCGGAGGTGCACCATGACTGAGGTCTTCAAGATCGACCGCCGCGACTTCCTCGAGGTCGCAGCCGGCGCCACGGGCGCGCTGATCCTGGGCGTCCACGTGCCCTTCCCCACCGCGTCGGCCGGAGGATCCGGCGAGTTCAAGCCGAACGTCTTCATCACGGTCACGCCCGAGGGCCGCGTCGTATGGTATACGCCTCGTCCCGAGATGGGACAGGGCTCCCGCACCGGTCTCAAGATGATCGTGGCCGACGAGCTCGAGGTGCCGTGGGATGCCATCGAAATCCGGATGGCGCTCGCCGGCCCGCGGGAGGTCTGGGGCAGCATGACGGCGGGCGGGTCCACCAGCATCCGGCTGTTCTTCGGGCCGCTCGGTGATGCCGCCGCCGCCGCGCGCGAGATGCTGGTCGCCGCCGCCGCCGAACGGTGGGGCGTTCCCGCCGCCGCCTGCACGGCGCAACTCGGCAGGGTGCTCCACCAGCCGACGGGCCGATCGTTTGGCTACGGCGAGCTCACCGACGACGCCGCACGCCAGCCGGTTCCCGCCCGGCCGAACCGCAAGGAGCCGAGCCAGTTCCGGTACATCGGCACGGAGCAGTCCCGGGTGGACATTCCCGAGAAGACGGACGGGAGCGCGGTCTACGGCCTCGACTTCCGTCTACCGGGGATGAAGTTCGCGGTCGTCAGGCGCCCACCGACGATCGGCGGAAGCCTGCGAGGGTGGGACGACACGGCAACCACGCAGGTGCGCGGCGTGCGGCAGGTCGTGAAGATCACGGCGGGCGTAGCCGTAGTTGCCGACCACACGTGGGCCGCGCTGAAGGGCATGAGCCGGCTGAAGATCGACTGGGACCCGGGCCCGCACGCCGATCTCTCGAGCGCCGGGATCGCGGCCCAGCTCGAGCGGGACGGTCAGGCCGAGCCGATCGTGGCCGAGGAGACCAACAACGCGCGGCAGGTGTTCGCGACCGCCGCGAAGACGATCACCGCGGTCTACGAGTGCCCCTTCCTGTCCCACTCGCCGCTGGAGCCGATCAACGCCACCGCCGATGTGAAGGGCGACATGGCGGATGTCTGGGTGCCGACGCAGGCGCCGCAGGGTGCCCAGGCCATGGCGGCCCAGGCGCTCGGGGTTCCGGTGGCGAACGTCCGGCTGCACACACTCTACAGCGGCGGCGGATTCGGCCGGCGGCTGGACAACGACTGGGCGGCCGATGCGGCCGAGGTCTCCCGGGCGATCGGCGGCCCGGTCCAGATCATGTGGACCCGGGACGAAGACACCACGCACGGCCGCTACCGGCCGATCAGCCGCCATCAGATGGAGGCGGCGTTCGACGCGGCAGGAACGTGGATCGGCTGGCGCCACCGCGTGATCGCCCATTCGAACGGGTTCGCCGCCAACCCCGAGCGCGGGCGGACCCAGGTGGACCGCAGCGCACTGTCCGGGGCAATGGGCCTGGCCTACAAGTGGCCCGCCGCCCTGATCGAGTGGAAGATGTCGAACACACCGCTCAGCTGCGCCGCGTTCCGCTCGGTGTACGCGCAGCAGAACTGCTTCGCCACCGAAGCGTTTCTCGACGAGATCGCGCACGAGCTGAAGCGGGATCCGCTGGCATTGCGGCTCGAGCTGCTCGACGGCAGCGACCTCCGGCAGCGGGCCCTGCTCGAGACGGTCGCCGAGGCGATCGGCTGGGGGCGAACGCTCCCTGCCGGTCACGGGCTCGGTCTGGCGGTCACGTACTGCTTCGGCGGGCGACTGGCGCACGCGGTCGAAGCGTCGGTGGATGCCTCCGGCAAGATCCGGGTCCATCGTGTCGAGAGCGCCATCGACTCCGGGCTCGCGGTGTACCCGGACGGGGTGCGGCAGCAGATCGAGGGCGGCGTCGTGCTGGCGCTCACCGGCGCGGTCTACAGCCAGATCACGGTGGCGAACGGACAGGTCGAGCAGCACACGTTCACGAGCTATCCGCTGGCCACGATCGACGAGGCACCGCTGGTGAACGTGCACATCATCAACGGCGGCGATCCGATCGGGGGCGTGGGCGAGCCGCCGATTCCGCCGCTCGCGCCGGCCCTGTCCAACGCGGTGTTCGCCGCCACGGGCAAGCGCCTGCGCCGGATGCCGTTCGGGAAGGTCGCGGGGTAGCGCCATGCGACCGACGCGCGCGGCGCTCTGCGCCGCGGCGCTGCTCCTCCCGCCCGCGCAGGGCGGTCCGGGCGAGATCGGCTTCGTCGAGACCAGCGTGGACCTGCGGCAGGACGGCGCCGCCGTCGTGCAGTACGTGGTCCAGTGGCGGGTGCTGCGCGGCGAGCTGCACGGGTTCTACTTCGAGGGCAACGACCGGCTGCGCGTGGGGATGGCGGTCGACGCGGCGTACGCGCTCGACGGCGCCGGCCGGCGCTACGGGCTCTCCATCACCCCCGTGTCGCGCGGGCGGTGGGACGTCGTGCTGGCGGGCGGGCAAGGTGTCCGCTCGGGGACGGTGACGTTCTTCTTCGCCTTCCGCACCGATTTCGCCGCGGCGGGGTACGTGGGGCCCACCACCGCGCCCGACGGGCGCGCGCTCACGTTCTTCAACTGGTCGCCCGTGGCATGGGACGAGGCGGCGAACCAGGATCACTACACGCTCAACGTCCTGACGCCGCACGTGCTCCCGCCTGGCGTCGATCCACGGCAGTACGTCGAGGCCGGCCGCCTGGTGCTGACCGAGCCGTGGGTAAACGACAAGTTCCGCATCGACTACCAGCGCGGCGAAGCCGACCGCCTGCGGCTGGTGTTCCACCGCGAGCGCCCGGGGAACCGGTTCGACATGCGGACCCAGTTCTATCTGCCCGCCGAGTGGTTCACGGGAGCGACGACGACGGGAGCGGCAGGAGCGGCAGGAGCGGCAGGGGTGGCCGGAACGGCCGGCAAGACCATCACGGGGCTGAGCCACCAGGTCGAGGCCGAGCTGCTCCTGGGCGGCGGGATCGTGGCGCTGCTCGCGGTGTTCTTCCTCGTGATCGCCGGCAAGCAGCGCTCGATGGTCGCGGCGCACGCAGGGCTCGACGCGATCCGCTGGGACGCGCTCGACTGGACGCCGCCCAAGCTGGTGCTCTCGACGTTCCGGAAGCCCGGCAAGATCTGCAAGGACCTCACGCCGCTCGAGGCCGCGTTCTATCTCGGCATTCCGTTCAAGCGCATCCTCAGCGCGCTGCTCGACGCGATGGTGGCACAGGGTTACCTCGCGGTCACGTCCCCGGACCCGCTGCGCATCCGGGTGGTGCAGCGGCCCGACACGGCGCAGCTGAGCGAGCACGAGCGGCTGTTCTTCGAGGCGCTGGCGGACGACGGCCAGTTCTCGCAGGAGGAGCTCGAGACCCTGATGCACCGGGCCGTCGAGACGATCCGCGCCAAGGCGTGGGACTGCGACGTGGAGGCCACCAAGGCCTACTATCAGGACCTGGCGGCGCGGAACACGGAGCCCGACCGGCGGCAGACGGACGACGGATGGTACTGGTGGTACTACCGCAGCCATCCGTACTACACGCCCGCCCTTCGCGACGACCGCAATCCGTTCCGCTACGAGACCGCCATGCCCGTCGCCGCGGATCACCTGGTCTCGGGCCCAATCGACACCGACCTCGTGACCGACATCAACGCGTGCCACGACGCCTGCCACTCGGCGTGCCATTCCGCGTGCCACTCCGCCTGTCACTCGGCGTGCCATTCGGCCTGCCACTCCGCGTGCGTCAGCGGGGGCTCCCACTGATGCCCGCCGCCCCGCCCGACCTCTCCTGGATCGACGAGTTCGTGGCACGGATCCGGCCCTACGTGTTCGTGCGCGCGGCCGACAACCTGATCATCAAGCGGCCCAACCTGGCGCAGAAGCTGAACCCGCAGGGGGTGGCCCTGCTCAAGGACCTGCTGGACGGCAAGCGCATCGACGACGTGCTCGACGCGATCGGCCGGGACCCGGAGAAGGCGGGCGACATCGAGCGCTTCCTGCTCGCGGTGAAGCGATTCCTCGAAGGCACGCTGGACGAGACGACGCGCACGCGCGCCGTCGAGGTCCAGCCGTTCGCGCTGCCGTTCGCCACGCTGCCGATTCTCTCGGAGGTGGCCATCACCTACCGGTGCAACCTGCGCTGCACGTTCTGCTACGCGGGCTGCAACTGCACCACGAACCCCGTGGGTGACGACCGCGAGATGACCACCGCCGAGGTGAAGGAGGTGCTGCGCGCGCTGTACCAGGACGTCGAGGTCCCGTCGGTGAGCTTCACCGGGGGCGAGCCGACGCTGCGGCGGGACCTGCCCGCGCTGGTGGCCCACGCCAAGGCACTCGGCATGCGGGTGAACCTGATCACCAACGGCACCCGGATGTCCGCGGCGTTGGCCGGCACGCTCGCGGCGGCGGGGCTCGATTCCGCGCAGGTGAGCCTCGAGGGCGTCACCGCATCGGTGCACGAGCGGGTGACCACGATCCCGCGCTCGTTCGGCCGCACCGTGGCCGCCGTCCACCACCTCAAGGCGGCCGGCGTGCACGTCCACACCAACACCACCATCAACCGCGACAATCTCGCCGAGTGCGCGCTGATGCCGGGGTTCGTGAAGACCGAGCTCGGTACCACCAAGTTCAGCATGAACCTGATGGTGCCCGCCGGGAGCGGCGCGCTGCACCTGCGGCTCGCGGTGCGCTACAGCGAGATCGGCCCGCACCTGCTCGCGATCGCGGCGGAGAGCCGGCGCCACGGCGTCGAGTTCCTGTGGTACTCCCCCACGCCGATGTGTCTGTTCAATCCGGTGGCGCACGGCCTGGGCAACAAGGGCTGCAGCGCGTGCGACGGCCTGCTGTCGGTCGGGGCGAACGGCGACGTGCTGCCCTGCGCGTCGTACGACGAGCCGGTCGGGAACGTGCTGGCGCAGAACGTCCGGGACGTCTGGATGTCGCGCCGCGCCGTGCAGTTCCGCGCCAAGTTCCTGGCGCACCCCGCCTGCCGCGGCTGCGCCGACTTCGCGATCTGCAACGGCGCTTGCCCGCTGTACTGGCGGCAGATGGGCTTCGACGAGCTGAACGGCCGGAACGGCTTCGCGCCGGTGCCGGCGGAGCATTTCGCGCAATGATCCTCCCCCGCCCCACAGATCGCGGCATCGTGGTGTTCTGGGTCCTGCCGGGACTCGCCTACGGCGTGCGGCTGGGCGCGAGCTTCGCGCTGATCGCGGCGGGCTGCCTGATCCAGGGCGTCACCGGCACCCTGATGCCGGGGCTGGTGCCGCTGGTGGCCGGCAACCTCCTGCTCCTGGTCAGGGGCTACGACAACCGCGTGGCGCTCAGCAAGTTCGATCCGCACCGCGCGTGGCAGCCGGTGGGCATGGAGAAGCTGGACGAGCTCGAGGCGCTGCACCGCCGGATGCGCCGCTGGGATCGCAGCGCGCTCGACGTGACCAACCCGCTCGGCCTGATCGTGCTGCTGCTCGTGGCGGTGCCGATCGTCGCGGCGATCGGGATGACGCCGGGCGTCCCGCGGCTCCTCGCGATCGACGCGGCGGCGCTGCTGGGGCCGCACTGGGTCACCGGCACGCGCTCGATCCTCGTGCGCCCCAAGCTGGAGGTGCAGATCGAGGCCACCCGCCTGGTGCTCGCGTCCGCGAGCGAGGCGCTCCGACGGCACACGGTGCGGCTGCTGATGCTCCTGCCGGGCGGGGAGGGCCGGATCCCCGAGGACGTGAAGTTCCGGGTCGACCTCACGGACCGGGACGAGGGCTTCCTCGGCCTGTACGGCCAGGTCGTGATCAACGAGGTCCAGGGCACGTCGTATCCCTACTTCTACGTCGTGCTGGTGACGCAGCAGGGGTTCGGGCTGGGAGCGGTGTACCGCGAGTACGATCCGCCCAAGAACATCGTCAAGGAATTCAACACCGAGCAGGAAGTCGACGTGCTGGTGATCCGCCAGCGCACGACCAAGAAGTCCGGCTACCACACCAAGCCCGCGGCCGCGGCGGAGATCCTGCGCCAGGGGCTGGCGCTCGCCGAGCAGGTCGCCGTCAAGGCGCCGGCGTGAGGGCGCCGCCGATGGGATGACGGAGCGCCTCTACTACTCCGACGCGATGCTGCGCGAGTTCACGGCACGGGTCGTCGCCCACCGGGCGACGGACCGCGGCCCCGCCGTCCGGCTGGACCGCACGGCGTTCTACCCCACCTCCGGCGGCCAGCCGCACGACACCGGCTCGCTCGACGGTGTGCGCGTGCTCGACGTGTGGGACGACGAGGCCGGCGCGGTGTGGCACCTGCTCGAGCGGCCGGCGGCGGGTGATGCCGTGCGCGGCGCGATCGACTGGGAGCGCCGCTTCGATCATATGCAGCAGCACTCCGGGCAGCACCTGTTGTCCGCGGCCTGCGTGCGCCTGCTCGACGCGCCAACGATCAGCTTCCACCTGGGGACGGAGACGAGCCACATCGATCTCGCGACGCCGGCGTTGAGCTGGGACGACGCGTTCCGGGTCGAGGCGGACGTCAACCGGGTGATCTGCGAGGACCGGCCGGTCGAGGTCCATGTCGTGGACGAGCGGACCATCCACACGGTGCCGTTGCGGCGCCCGCCCAAGGTGAGCGGCGCGATCCGGGTGATCTGGATCCGCGACTACGACGCCGTGGCCTGCGGCGGCACCCACGTGCCCCGCACCGGTGCCGTCGGCATCCTGAAGATCGTGCGCCTGGAGCGCTACAAGGGCGGGATGCGCGTCGCCTTCCTGTGCGGCGCGCGGGCGCTCGCGGACTACCAGCGCGTGCTGCGCGCCGTACAGGCGGTGAGCGCCGACCTCTCGGTGCACCCGAACGAGGTCGGTGACGCGGTCGCCCGGCTCCACGGCGAGCTCAAGGAGACGCGGCGGGCGTTGCACGCCGCGGACGATGCGCTGATGGCGGCGGTGGCGCAGCGGCTCTGGCAGGAGACGCCCGAGCAGGGCGGCGCGCGACGCCTCGTGGCGCACCTCGAGGGCCATTCGTTCGAGCAGGCCCGCGCCATCGCGTCGCACGCCATCACCCGGCCGCGCACGCTCGCGCTGCTGGCGGTGAGCGACGTCAAGGGCGTGCGCCTGGTGTGCGCGCGCGGCGCGGATCTGCCCGATCTCAGTGCGGCGGCGATCCTGCAGCACGCGGCGGGCGCGCTGGGCGGCCGCGGCGGCGGCACGGCCGATCAGGCCCAGGGCGGCGCCCCGTCACGGGCGCGGGACGTGATTCTCGACGCGCTGCGCGGCGCGGTGGCCGTCTAGCGAATCGCGACCCAACGGGTGCTGGGGCCAGCCCACGGCGGAGCAACCGGCATGAAAGAACGACTCATCGGGTTGTTCGAGGAGCGCTACGGCCACCGGCCGGACGTGATTCTCGACCTGGCGGCGGACGGCTCGACGCGGCAGTACTTCCGCCTGGTGTGGGGCACCGAGCTGACGGTCGTCGGCGCCATCGGGCCGGACCGCGACGAGAACCGCGCCTTCCTGGCCTTCGCGAAGGCGTTCCGGGATGCCGGCCTCCCCGTACCCGAGATCTACGCCGCGGACCGCGAGGCCGGGGTGTGGCTGGAGGAGGACCTCGGTGACACCACGCTGTTCACGGCGCTGAGCGCCGCCCGGGTCGAGTGCGGCGAGGACGAGTTCCCGGCCGACATCGAGCAGCTGTACCGCCGGGCGCTCGCGATCCTGCCGCGCTTCCAGGTGCTGGGCCACCGGGTGATCGACTACCGGCTCGCCTATCCCCGCCAGGCATTCGACCGGCAGTCGATCCGCTGGGACCTGAACTACTTCAAGTACCATTTCCTCAAGCTGGCGCACGTGCCGTTCAACGAGCAGCGGCTCGAGGACGACTTCTCACGTCTCACCGAGCACCTGCTCGAGGCCGACGCGGACTACTTCCTGTACCGCGACTTCCAGTCGCGCAACATCATGATCCGCGCGGGGGAGCCGTGGTTCCTGGACTTCCAGGGTGGGCGGCAGGGCGCGCCGCACTATGACGTCGCGTCGCTGCTGTACGACGCGAAGGCGAACCTCCCGCCGGCGGTGCGGGCCGCGCTGCTGGAGCACTACCTCGACGCGCTGAGCGAGCACGTGACGGTGGATCGCGCCGAGTTCCGGTCGCGGTTCAAGAGCTTCGTGCTGGTGCGGCTGATGCAGGCGATGGGCGCCTACGGCTACCGTGGCTTCTTCGAGCGCAAGCGCCGGTTCCTCGAGAGCGTGCCCAACGCGGCGCGCAACCTGGAGCAGCTGCTGGCGCGCGGGCCTCCCGGTGGCCCTGCCCGAGCTGGAGCAGGTATTCCGCCGGATCGCCGATCGCTGGGCCGGCCCGACGCCGGAGGCCGCGCCGCGCAGCGGGCTGGTCGTGCTGATTCAGAGCTTCTCGTTCCGGGACGGCTATCCACCCGACATGGAGGGGCATGGGGGAGGCTTCGTGTTCGACTGCCGGGCGCTCCCGAACCCGCACCGGGAGCCCGAGCTCCAGGAGCTGACCGGCGAGGCGGACGCGGTGGTGGAGTTCCTCGAGCGCTCGGCGGGGGTGCAGGAGTTCTGGGAGAACGTGAGCGGGATCGTGGACGCGCACGTGGAGCGCTACGTGGAGCGGGGGTTCGCGAGCCTCACCGTGTCGTTCGGCTGCACCGGCGGGCGGCACCGGTCCGTGTTCCTGGCGGCCAAGCTTGCCCGGCACCTGGCGCGGCGCTACCCGCACGTCGGCGTGCGCGTGCGGCACGGGAAGCTGTGATGGAGGCGATGATCCTCGCGGCCGGGGCCGGCACCCGGCTCCGCCCGCTCACCGACCGGATGCCGAAGGCGCTGATCGTCGTGCGCGGCCGCCCGCTGCTGGCCCACGTGCTGGACCGGCTGGTGGCCGCGGGCGCCACCCGCGTCGTCATCAACACCCACCACCACGCGGAGCAGATCGGCGCGTTCCTCGAGCGCCACGCGCCGCCCGGCGTCGAGATCGCGCTCTCGCCGGAGCCGGGCGGGCCGTACGACACCGGCGGGGGGCTGCTGGCGGCGGCGCCGCTGTTCCACCGCGACGGGCCGTTCCTGCTGCACAACGTGGACGTGCTGTCGCGGATCCCGCTCGACGGCGTGCTGGCGGCGCATCGGGCGGCACGCGGCGGCTCGGCGGGACGGCTCGTGGCCTCCGTGGCGGTGCAGTCTCGGGACAGCAACCGCCAGCTGCTGTTCGACGCCGACGGCCTGATGGGGTGGGAGAACCGCGAGAGCGACGGGACCGTGGTCGCCGCGCACCGCGTACGCGAGCCCATCGGGCGGCTCGACCACTGGTCGTTCACCGGGATCCACGCGCTCGAGCCCGTCGTACTCGATCTCGCCGAGCGGACCGGCCGGTTCTCGATCGTCAGCTGGTACCTCGACCTGGCGCGGCGCGGCTACGCCATTCTGCCGGTGGACATGTCGGGCCACGAGTGGATCGACGTCGGCACGCCCGCGCGCCTGGCGGAGGCGGAGGGGCGGAGGATTTGAGCATGGACGCCGGGACTTCGCTCGCACGGATGGCACGCACGGGGCCGCCGTCCGAGGTGGAGGCGTTCGCGCAGTCAGGTTAGATTGCGCGGCCGTGATCTCCGTTACCAACCTCGCCAAGTCGTTCGGCGACCGGACCCTGTTCGCCGACGCGTCGTTCCAGCTCAACCCGAGCGAGCGGTACGGCCTCGTCGGCGCGAACGGTTCGGGCAAGACCACGCTGCTGCGGATGCTGAGCGGCGACCTCGCCCCCGACGCCGGCACGGTGTCGGTCGCGAAGCGCCTGCGGCTGGGCGTGTTGCGCCAGGATCAATTCGCGTTTGGCGAGCAGGACATCCTCGGCGTCGCCCTGCGAGGCAACCCGGAGCTCTGGAACGCGATGGCCGAGCGTGAGGCCCTGCTCACCAACGCCGAGCAGGCCTTCGATGCCCACCGGTTCGCGGCGCTCGAGGAGACGGTGCACCGGCACGATGGGTACGCCGCCGAGGCGCGGGCGGCCACGATTCTCGAGGGCCTCGGCATTCCTGCGGCCGCGCATCGCGATCCGCTCGCGTCGCTCTCGGGGGGGTTCCGCCTGCGGGTGCTGCTGGCGCAGGTGCTCGCGAGCGATCCCGACGTGCTGCTCCTGGACGAGCCGAGCAATCATCTCGACATCCTGTCGATCCGCTGGCTCGAGAAGTTCCTGCGCGATTTCCCGGGGACGGTCCTCGTCATCTCTCACGACCATCGCTTTCTCGACAACGTGGTCACCACCATCCTGGACATCGACTACGAGACCGTCCTGGCGTACGCCGGCACCTACACGGATTTTCTCGCGGCCAAGCGGGCCGAACGGGAGCGCCGCGGGAACGACATCGCGGCGCGTGAGCGCGAGATCGCGCATCACCAGAAGTTCGTCGAGCGGTTTCGCGCCAAGGCCAGCAAGGCGCGCCAGGCACAGAGCAAGCTGCGGATGATCGAGAAGAAGGCGGACGCGCTGCAGGAGCTGCCGCCGAGCTCGCGGCGCTCCCCGACGTTCCGCTTCGAGCCGCGGCGCGACAGTGGCCGTGAGGTCCTCGCCGTGAAGGGCGTGAAGAAGGCGTTCGCCGGCAACGCGGTGCTGCACGGCGTCGATCTCACGGTTGTCCGGGGGGATCGCCTCGCCATCATGGGACCGAACGGCGTCGGCAAGTCGACCCTCCTGAAGATCCTGATGGGCCAGCTCGAGGCCGACGCCGGTGAGGTGGCGTGGGGCTACGAGACCCACCCCGGCTACTTCGCGCAGGACCACCAGGAGGAATTCGCGTCGCGGAGCGGCACCGCCGAGCAGTGGGTCTGGAGCTGCTGTCCCGCGCGCGACTTCGGCTACGTGCGCGGCGCCATGGGCCTGATGCTCTTCTCCGGCGACGACGGCAAGAAGCCCCTGCGTGCGCTGTCCGGCGGGGAGACCACGCGCCTCATCTTCACCCGCCTCGCCATCGAGCGCCCCAACGTGCTCGTGCTCGACGAGCCGACCAATCACCTCGATCTCGAGTCCATTGCGGCGCTGGTCGACGGACTCCGGTCCTACACGGGCACCCTGATTCTCGTCTCACACGACCGCTGGTTCGTGAGCCAGCTGGCCACGCGGGTGCTCGAGATCAGGCGTGACGGCATCACCGACTACCCCGGCACGTACGACGAGTACGTCCACGCGTGTGGCGACGACCATCTCGACATCGACCGCGTCGTGCTCAGGGCGCACCGCGGAACGCAGCGTACGGGGAAGCCTGCGCCGTCGAAGCCGGTGCGGCGCTCGCCGGACGGCGCGAGCCCGACGCGGGCCCTCGCGACGCTCCGGCGCCGGCTCGACACGACCACCGCGCGGATCCACGCCGCGGAGGTCCGGGTGCGGGAGATCGACGGGCTGTGCTGCGAACCGGACTACTTCGCGCGGACGCCCGCCGACGAGGTGCGCGCTCGCCAGGCGGAGCGCGCGGATCTGCAGCGTGCCCTCGCCGACCTCATGGCCGAGTGGGAGGACATCGAGCATGCGGTCGCGGCGATGGAGAAACGGCTCAAGCATGGTGTCTGAGGCGGGACGCTGCGACGGCGCTACTGCTCGAGCCGCACCGCCCCCCGCCGAATCTCCCCCCGCCGGATCGCGGCGAGCTGGTCACGGATCGCGGCCATCGCGCGGTCCACGAGCTGCTGTGCCTCCTCGCGGCGGGGGACCGGGACGGGGTCTGCAGAACCCGGCAGCGGCGGGCCGTACCAGACGTGGATGCGCTTGCCGATCCGGGGGAGGTGAGAGCCGATCGGCAGCACGTCCCGCATGCCGTCCAGCGCGACGGGGATCACCTGGGCTCCGGTCGCGAGCGCGACCATGCCGGCGCCCGGCCGGCCCGGCCCCACGGACCCGTCGCGCGTCCGGGTGCCCTCCGGGAACAGGATCATCACGCCGTTCGGCAACACCTCCGTCAGGCGCCGCAGCGCCCGCGGGTCGCGGCGGCCCTCCCGCACCGGAATGCAGCGCCAGTTGTAGGCGAGCCACGCGCGCAGCCACCCGCGGAAGAAGTTCTCCGTGGCGGCCGGGTTCCACGGCAGCAGGTGGGGCCGGATCAGGGACTTCGGGAAGTAGACGCCCATGCCGATCAGGAAGCTGTCGATCATGGACTGGTGGTTGGCGATCAGCAGCGTGTTGCGCCGGTCGCCGACGTTGTGCCGGCCGTGGACGGTGGTCCGGTTGAGCACGAAGAACAGCAGCCAGAGCAGGGCGACGCTGAGGTTGGTCACGAGGTAGGCCGTGACCGGCCACAGCAGCCGCGCCAGCAGGCTGGGTCGGTATTCGGAGCGCGCGCGTTTGCCCATGATGGAATACGGACAATCTTGCCGCCGCCACCGCCCGTCCGCCAGCCGGCAGCTGGATCCGCCGCTCCGCGCGCCCCGTAGGTAAGCTTACGGCTCTGCCAGGAGGACGGCGCGTGCTGACGCTTGTCGAGCTCGTGGGCATCGCGGCACTCCTCTCCCCCGCAACACCGTCCGATTCCACCGCGGCCATCCCGATTCCGCGCATCCCCGATGCCCGCGCCGTGATCGACGGCGTGCTGGACGAGCCGGTGTGGCAGCGGGCGGCCCGGCTCCGCGGATTCTGGCAGTATCTCCCCGTGGACGACCGGCCCGCCGGCGACTCCACCACCGCGCTCGTGTGGTACTCCCCCACCGCGATCTACTTCGGGATCCGCGCGTGGCAGGACTCGGCGAGCGTGCGCGCGACGGTCGCCGACCGCGACCGGATCGCGGGCGACGATCACGTGCAGATCCTGCTCGACACGTTCAACGACCGGCGCCAGGCGCTGCTGTTCGCCGTGAATCCGTTCGGCGTGCAGGCGGACGGCACGCTGCAGGACGCCGCGCGGCAGGGGGCGACCATGCTGTCGGCCGCCGCGACGGGCGCCTACGCGATCGACCTGAGCCAGGACTTCGTGTTCGAGTCGCGCGGCCGCGTGACCGCGACCGGCTACGACGTGGAAATCCGGATTCCCTTCAAGACGCTGCGCTACCAGTCGGCCGACCCGCAGGACTGGGGGCTCAACATCCTGCGCCGGGTGCACGCGTCCGGCCACGAGCAGACGTGGACGCGCGTGCTGCAGGCCGAGGCGTCGTTCCTCGCCCAGGGCGGCACCCTCACGGGGCTCACCGGGCTGCGCCGCGGGCTCGTGCTCGACGTGACCCCGGAGGCGACCTCCACGATCGCCGGCACCCCCTCGCCCGATGGCTGGGACTACGGCGGGGGCGCGCCGGCCGCCGGGATGACCGCGCGCTGGGGGATCACCAACAACCTCACGCTGAACGGCACGGCGAACCCGGACTACTCGCAGGTCGAGGCGGACGTGGCCCAGCTGCAGTTCGATCCACGCGAGGCGCTCTACTTCCCCGAGAAGCGGCCGTTCTTCCTGGACGGCCTCGAGCTGTTCCGCACGCCCACCCAGCTGATCTACACGCGGCGGCTCGCGGACCCCGTCGCGGCCGTCGAGCTCGGCGGCAAGATCGCGGGCACCTCGGTCGCGCTGCTGTCGGGCGTGGACGGCCGCGGCGGCTCCAGCTCCGGCGAAACCAATCCAGTCTACAGCCTGGTGCGCGTGCGGCACGACCTCGGCGCCCAGAGCATGGTAGGGCTCGCCTACACCGATCGCATCGAGGGCGGCGCGTTCAACCGGGTCGGCGCCGTGGACGGGCGGCTGCTGCTGGGACGGACCACCGCCCTGACCTTCCAGGGCGGGGGAAGCGCCACCCGCGCGGCGGGGGAGACCGTTTGGGGACCGTTCTGGTACCTCGCACTGAACCGCGCGGGACGCGCGTTCGGCCTCAACGTCTCGTTCCGGGGGTTCGCGGACGACTTCCAGGCCGGGAGCGGGTTCTTGTCGCGCGGCGACATCGTCTACTTCGGCATCTCGCCGAGCTACACGACGTACGGCCGGCCGGGCGCGGGCGTGGAGCGCTGGACCGGCAATCTCCTGCTCGACGGCCACTGGGACTACGCGCGGTTCTTCGACGGCACGATCCCCAACGACCCCCGGCTCCACTTCAACACGGGCGTCACGCTGCGTGGCGGCTGGGAGCTCGGCGCGTCGCTGCTGCTGGAGTCGTTCATGTATCCGGCGGAGCTGTACACGACGTACGCCGTCGAGCGCACCGTCGGCGGCGCGACCGACACCGTCCCGTTCACGGGCACCCACCGGCTGTACAATCTCGATCTGGCGCTCAACGTGGCGACACCGCGGTTCCAGACGTTCTCGGCGGACGCCTACCTGATCGTGGGACGGGACGAGAACTTCTACGAGTGGGCGCCCGCCAACATCGTGATCGGGAGCGTGGATCTCACGTGGCGGCCGTCGGAGCAGCTCCGCGTCAACGTGCTCTACAATCACCAGCAGTACATCCGGCCGGACGACTGGAGCACGGTGGGCATCCGCCGCGTGCCACGGCTCAAGCTGGAGTACCAGCTCGCGCGCGCGATCGTCCTGCGGTTCGTGGGCCAGTACGATGCCGAGCTGCGGGACGCGCTGCGCGACAACTCGCGTACCGACCAGCCGATCCTGCTGTTCGACGCGGCGTCGGGCGGCTACGTGCGGGCCGTGCGGACCGCGCGCAACGACCTGCGGATCGACTGGCTGTTCTCCTACCGCCCCACACCCGGCACCGTCTTCTTCGCGGGCTACGGCAGCAGCCTCAGCGAGCCGGACCCGTTCCAATTCCGCAGTCTCGCGCGCACGGGCGACGGGTTCTTCCTCAAGCTCAGCTACCTGTACCGGATCTAGGGCGGGCGCCACAGCGGCCGCGTGGCCAACCCGGGCGCCGTCGCGTAGGTTCCGGCGTCGCGCAACGCCACACCTTTCCCGGAGCATTCCCCATGCGCTTGCGTCTCGCGCTCGGCGCCCTGCTCGCCGCCACGTGCTCCCCCGGCGCCACCGCACTCTCCCAGACCGCCGCCCAATGCTGCACGGTGACGATCCGCGTGCACGTGCCCGATGGCACAGGCACGGTCTATCTCGCCGGCAGCCTCCCCGAGCTCGGGCCCTGGCGACCCGACGGACGCGCCATGGCGGGCACCGGCCGCGAGCGCAGCGTGCGGATCACCGCGGCCGCCGGCACCACGATCGAGTACAAGTTCACGCTCGGCTCGTGGGACCGTGAAGCCCTGAATGGCGTGGGGCAGGTCCCGCCCAACTACCGGCTGGTGATCGAGCGGGACGCGCGGGCCACGCACGACATCACCGGCTTCAAGAAGGACCCGCGCGACTACATCACCGACTGGAAGGGCTCGGGCGTCCTGGGCCGGCTGGTCTACTGGACGGACGTCACGTCGGCGCACCTCGGCCCCACGCGGCACGTGGAGATCTGGCTGCCTCCGGGCTACGACGACGCTCCGTCCACGCCCTATCCCGTGCTCTACATGTCCGACGGGCAGAACCTGTTCGATCCGCGCATCGCCAACACGGGCGTGGATTGGGGGGTGGACGAGGCGGTCGTGCGGCTGGTCCAACGGGGGGTGATCCCGCCTGTGATCGTGGTGGGCGTGTGGAATTCGGCCCAGCGCGGGCGCGAGTACTCGCCCTGGCAGGGGGCGCCCGACTACGCGCGCTTCCTGATCGAGGAGCTGATACCGCGGGTGAACCGTGCCTTCCGTACGCTGACCGGACCGGAGCACACCGCCGTCATGGGCTCATCCATGGGCGGCCTGCTGTCGTTCTACCTCGTGACCCGCCACCCGGACGTGTTCGGCGCCTGCGGCTGCCTGTCCACCCACTTCCCGCTGTCGGAGGCCATGGTCGCTCAGTACTTCCCCGGGTCGGTGACCGCGACCCACCCGGACACGACGCCCTATGTGATCCGCGACATTCGGGCGGGCCTCACCGTTCCCAAGGGGGCGCGCTACTGGTTCGACTACGGTGGTCAGGGGCTCGACTCCACGTACGGACCCACCCATGACACCGTGCGCGCCTGGTTGCTGAGGCAGGGGCTGATCGAGGGCAAGGACTTTGTCGTCCGGCGCTACGAGGGCGCCACGCACAACGAAACCTCGTGGCGGGCCCGGCTCGACGACCCGCTGACGTTCCTGTTCGGACGGCGGGAACCGTAGCCTCTAACGCTCGCTCAGCAGCACCAGGCCGAATGGCGTCGTAAGCGCGATTGCGCCGTTCGTCACCGTGCCCACGGTGCCCGAGTAGGCGTCCAGCAGCTCGGTCCCGTCGGGGAATACGCCAGACACGGGAATCGTCTTGGCGCCTTCCCCCTGGTCCAGCGCCACGATCACGCGATCGACGCGCCCATCCCGCTCGAGCGTGCGGCTGAAGATGTAGGGCTTTTCCTGGAGCATCTGGTGCTCGCCGGCTCCCACCGCCGGGTGGTCGTGCCGGAACCGGCCCAGCTTCCGCCAGTGCTCCAGGATTTGGGCGGTGGAGCCGCCGCGCGCCAGATCCGACCAGTTCATGAACGAGCGCAGGTTGGCGTCGCCCTGCGCACCCGCAACCCGGAGCGGCCGCGCCAGCTCGTCACCGTAGTAGATCTCCGCGCCACCCGGCGCCAACAGCAGCCGAGTGCCCGCGCCGAGCGGATCTTTCCGGTCCGGGTCGTACGGCGACCCGTCGTCGTGGGAGTCGAGGTAGTTGAGGAACGCGACCCCCGCGAGCGGACCGTGGAGCGCCGCGGCGTAGCGCGTGAACAGATCGTCCAGCGGCCCCCGCTCGCTCTTGAAGCCGAAGTTGATCAGCCCGTCGTACCCGTAGGCGAAGAAGTCAACGGTGCTGTCCCCATAGTTGAAGGCCCGCCCCTGGCCCGGGTCCCAGCCGTAGACCTCGCCCATCATGTAGAACGGCAGGCTGTCCAGCACCTGGTCCGGATGTGCCGCCTTCCAGTCCGCGAACGCCCGGTCGGCCTCGCGCTTGAGCTCGGCGCTCACCGCCTCCTCGAAGTGCTTGGCGGTGTCCATGCGGTAGCCGTCGAATCCGAAATCGCGCACCCAGTTGGTGAGCCACTTGATGAGGTAGTAGCGCGGCGCGCGCGGGTAGCCGGTGCGCTGGAAGAAGGCGTCGAGACCCGCCATCTCGCCGTCGAGGCGGCCTTCATGCCGCCACTTCTCCGTGAGCCACTGGGGCAGGGCCACGGGCTGGTCGCTGTCGGTGCGGATGTCCGGCAGGGTGGCCACCAGATTGCAGTCCACGGTGGTGGCGTAGTCCCGATAGGTGCAGTTGGGGCCCGCGCGCACCCAGTCGGCGGGCCACCCGGGATCGAGCGGCGTCACCGGTCCCGTGTGGTTGATCACGGCGTCCATCAGCACGCGGATGCCGTGCCGGTGGGCCGCGTCGACCACCGCGCGCAGATCGTCCGTGGTGCCCAGCGCGGGGTCGACGGCGGTCCAGTCCCGCGTCCAGTAGCCGTGGTAGCCGTAGGTCTTCCCCGTGCCCTCGTCCACGCTCCCGCGGATCTGCTCCTCGAACGGGGTCATCCAGATGGCGTCCACGCCGAGACTGTCGAAGTAGCCCTCCTCGATCTTGCGGAGCACGCCCGCGAGGTCCCCACCCTCGAAGCTCCGCAGCACGGCACCGTCGTGTGCCCGGCCCAGCGCGCGGTCGTTGGTGGAATCGCCGTTCTCGAACCGATCGGTGAGGAGGAAGTAGACGGTGGCACCGTTCCAGAATGTCGCCGGAGCCGTCGCCTCGGCCGCCGCGACCGCCCCGGCCTGAGCGTTGGAGCCGGGCGCCTTGTCGCGGCACGCCGAGAGGGCGAGGGCCAGGGCGATGAGCGCCGCGGCGCGGATCAGCTTCATGTTGAGGTTCCCTTTCGTCAGGTATGCACCGCGGAGATCGCGGAGACCGCAGAGCCGTAAGACCGTGCACCCCCTCTGCGAGCTCTGCGCTCTCTGCGGTGCCCATCAGCAAGAAACCGCGGAGATCGCGGAGACCGCAGAGCCGTCAGACCGTGCACCCCCTCTGCGAGCGCTGCGCTCTCTGCGGTTAGCCCGCCACCTCGTCCCTGTCCTCCACGCGCAGCGTGAGCGCCGCGGCGACCACGAGCGACGCGCCGCCGATCAGCAGGGCGTAGATCGCCTCGCCGCCGAAGAAGCGCCCCACGATGAAGCCGAGCACGGCGGCGGCGACGATCTGGGGGATCACGATGAAGTAATTGAAGACCCCCATGTAGTAGCCCATCTTCGAGGGCGGCAGCGACCCGGTCAGGATCGCATAGGGCATGGCGAGGATGCTGGCCCACGCGATCCCCACCCCTACCATCGAGCCCAGCAGGTAGCGCGGGTCGGTAATGACGAAGATGGAGAGGAACCCCAGCGCGCCGAGCACCAGGCAGATCACGTGGGTGATCTTCCGGCTCGTCCACCTCGCCAGCACCGGAAGGGCGAACGCCACGAGCGCGGCGACGCCGTTGTAGACGGCGAAGGCGACCCCCACCCAGTTGGCTCCCTCGTTGAACAGCGCCGATTTCGTGTCGGTGGTGTGATAGATGTGGGCGGTCACCCCCGGCGTCGTGTAGATCCACATCGCGAACAGCGCGAACCAGGAGAAGAACTGCACCACGGCCAGCTGCTTCATGGTCCGGGGCATGTCCTGGAAGTCGTTGAGGATGGTGATGAACCCGTTGTCGTACCAGCCGCCCCGCTGCAGCAGCCCTCCGACGATCAGCAGCACGCCGACGACGCCGATCCCGGCCGACAAGATGATCACCTGATCGGCCTGCTCGGAGGCGAGCCACAGGCTGAGCAGCACCCCCGCCACGATCAGGAACAGGCCCACGAGGATCTGGCGCCTGCCATTCACGGCGTACTGCGCCGCCGTCCGCCGCTCCCTGACCGTGGTTTCCCGCTCACGGTTCTCCGCGAACGAGGCCATCTCCTCGGGCGAGTACTCCTTCGACCGGATGACCGTCCACAGCACCGCGACGAAGAAGACCGCGGCGCCGAGGTAGAACGAGAGCCGCACGGACTCGGGGATCATCCCCTCGGGTGCCGTGTTGCGAACGCCGAACTGCTTGGTGAGCAGCCAGGGCAGCACGGACGCCACGACCGCGCCGGTCCCGATGAAGAAGCTCTGCATCGCGAACCCGGTGGTGCGCTGCGTCGAGGGCAGGTTGTCGCCCACGAAGGCGCGGAACGGCTCCATCGAGATGTTGATCGAGGCGTCCATGATCCAGAGCATGCCGGCCGCGACCCACAGGACCGGGGAGTTCGGCATGGCAACCAGAGCCAGCGACGCGAGAATGGCCCCGCCGAGGAAGTACGGACGGCGGCGGCCCAGCCGGTTCCAGGTCCGGTCGCTGAAGTAGCCGACGATGGGCTGGACCACGAGCCCGGTCACCGGCGCCGCGATCCACAGGATCGGGATGTTCTCCACGCCGGCGCCCAGCGTCTCGAAGATCCGGCTCACGTTCGCATTCTGCAGCGCGAAGCCGAACTGAATGCCGAGGAAGCCGAAGCTCATGTTCCAGATGTCCCAGAACGAGAGCCGCGGCTTGGGCCGGACGGCGTGCGCGGGATTGGCGGGTGTACCCATGGCGGATCTGTGCCTTCCAGGGGTGGAGTCGCTGCGATCCGTCTACGCCTCGGATCTACCTTCTCCGACTTTCAGTCTTCAATCTTCAATCTTCCATCTTCGATCGGCAACCCGCCATCTCGCCTCATCCGCCCCGCCGCGCGCGGTCGAGGCCGCGGACCAGGCCGTCGATCCCGGGGTCGCCGAAGATCTCGTCGAGCAGCCGCCGCATGGGGCGCTGCCAGTTGGCACGCTCCGACGAGCGCGTCCCGGGGAGGTTCACCCCGATATCCTCGAGCCAGAGGTCCTCGAGCCACGGGACCACCAGCGGGCTGTCCGACCGGCCCAGCCATTCCAGCAACTCGCCCAGGAGCGCAGCGGGCTCGTTCACGCCGCGACCCAGCAGCTTGGCCAGCCGGCGGGCGGCGCGCGACCGGTCCTGCCGGACGCGCGGGACCGCCGCCTCCGCCAGGAGGCCGTAGCGCACCCGCTCGGCGACGTCCGTGGCGCCGAGCCACCCCGCGAACGTGGGGGTGTCATGCGTGTTCAGCAGCGCCATGTCCGTGGCTTTCGGCGGCGCGACGTGCGGGTCGTCCGCGGCCGCGAACTGCGCCACGTACATCCCCCAGATCCGGTGGCGCGGCAGCGCCTCGTCGATCTCGGGCGGCACGGTCCCCAGGTTCTCGCCCACCACCTCGCAGCGGTTGCGGTGCGACTCGAGCGTGAGCACGGCGAACAGCTCCTCGGCGGGATACGAGACGTAGGTCCCTTCGTGCAGCCCGAACCCGTGGGGAATCCAGTAGAGCCGGGTCCACGCCATCATGTGGTCCACCCGGAGCACGCCGGCGAGCCCCGCCTGCTGGGCGATCGACGCCGCCACGTACCGGTGACCCTCGCGGCGCGACGCGTCGGGCAGCACGGGCGAGAAGCCCCAGTCCTGCCCGCTCGGGAAGCCGCGATCGGGCGGTGCCCCCACCGACATGCCGTCGCCGAACAAGGTCTGTCGCGACCAGGGATCGTACCCGTCGGGATGGACCCCCACCGCCAGGTCCAGGCCCAGGCGGAAGCCGTCCCGGTCCAGCCGCTCGCGGAGGTCGTGGAGCTGCCGGCGCACCAGCGTCTGGGCCACGAGGTGGAAGCGCTCCTCCGCGGCGTCCACGTGGCCGGGCTCGAGCGTCCCGGCGCGGGCCCGCGCCGGCCAGTCCCGCCAGTTCCTGCCGAGCCGCGCCTGCGCGCCGCGGAACCGCGCGTAGCGGATCAGCTCCTCGTCCAGGAGCGACGGCTCCGGCACCGGTCGGCCGAGCAGCGCCGCCCGGACCTCGGCGTCGGCCCGGGTCACATCGAGGGTCGCGGGCGCCGGAACCGAATGATGCGCTTCTCCAAGATCGAGCATCAGCTCCGACCAGAACAGGCGGCTCACGGGCGAGTACGGGCTGGGCTCCGGCCACTCCGAGTTGAACGTGGGACTGAGCGGGAGGACCGTGACGAGGTCGCCGCCCCGGTCGCGCACCCAGCGGCACAGCGCCTCGAGATCCCTGAGGTCGCCCACGGAGCGGCTGCGCGCCGAGCGGAGGGCAGCGAGCTGCGTCCCGACACCCCAGCTCCGGTGCGCTCCGGGCCGGCGCCACGCGTGGACGGGGGCGGCGATGACCGTGCACGTCGCGCTCTGCCCCCGGACCTCGACCGAGAGGCGATGGTAGCCGAAGGGAAGGGGGTGAGTTGCCCGCAGCGTGCCGTCGGCGATCTCGAGCGGCGCGATGTCGCCGCCTTCCAGCAGCAGCTCCGCCCGCACGGGGCCACCGTCCGGAACCGTGAGGGGAGGCAGGGCGCCGTCCCAGGCGACGAGGACGGGCGGCACGGCGCCGGTGCGCCCGGCCGCGCGCTGGGCGCGCAGCGCCTGCGGGGCATCGGCGGGACGGCCGATCGGGGCACCGAGCGCGGCGCAGACGCGCACCAGCGTCTCAGGAGCCACCGTGACGCGCTTGCCGAGGCCGTCGGTGTAGCGGGTGTGGACACCCATGGCCTTGGCGAGCGAGCGGAGCGCCCTCAGCTCATCCATGGGCATTGCGGGAGGGATGCGCTCGACCGCGACTCGGCGGAAGAGCGCGAGCAGGCCGGAGCGGGGAGTTCATCCGGCGAAGACCACACTGGGCGGAGCGCCGAGGCCCCACGGCCGTCGCGGCCGCTCGAGACCTCGGCGCTTTCCCGGATCGGCTCAGCGCGCGCCGCGCCGCCCCCGACTTCCACCAACAACCCCGCGCGCCGCGGGGGTGCTCGCCGGGGAAGCACGCGACACCAGCGGCACCGCCGACCGCGCCAGCGCGGCCCCGGATCCGCCGAGGGCGGCCCACCGCAGGGCGTTGCCCCACAAACGATAGAAGTCCCCCGTGTAGCTCCCGCCGGTGCCCGGATAGTGCGGCGCCACCGAGATGCCGACGATCCGCTGGCCGCTGGAACCGATGCGGTACCCGACGGCGGGGTCGTTCACACCCGCCGTGCAGGTCTGGCACTCGTCTGACCACCGCGCCAGCACCGTCGTCCCGGTCTTGGCCGCCACCCCGCCATGGAACTCGTCCACCCAGAGGTGGCCCACCCCCGCCGTGATCGGATGCGGGACGATCGAGGCGACATCGAGGCTGTCTGGCCGGTACTCCGACCCGTAGGGGGCCGTGAACGGGTCGAGCGTCTCGAGCAGGCCCCAACCGTGAGCAGAGTACTGGGTGTTGTCGCTCCGGTCCTGCCAGTAGAACGTGCCCAGCACCACATTGCCGCCACCCGACACGTAGGCGCCAACCGAGTCGCCCACGTTCAGACTGTTGGCGAAGACACCGTCCTCGTAGAGCAGGACCACGTCATACTGGCTCAGGAACGCGACGGTGGGGGTCTGAGAGCTCACGTCGAGCGTGTCGAACGTCAGGTGCGCTTCGTGTACGGGGAACGAGTCCGCGATCACCGCGTTCCCCGAAGCCTCATTGGAGAGCACGAGCACCGCGGGGGTCAGGACGGTGACCGCGGCGGTACCGGGGATGCCGTCGGCCGTCGCGCTGATGTCCGCGACACCGTTCGCCACGGCAGTCACGAGGCCCGTGGTGCTCACAGTCGCCACGGCCTCGTTGGCACTCGTCCAGCTGATGGTCTTGTCGGTCAGGACGTGGCCATCCTCGCCAAGCACGCTGGCGGTGAGCCGGACGGTATCCTCCGGAACGATTCGCACTTGGCTCGGTGTCACCTGGACGGACGCGACACCCTCGCCACAGCCCAGCGACACGGCCGTGAGGAGGACACCGACTAAGGGAAGAAATGGTGAGCGCATGAGCGGCCTCCTGGGCGAAATGGGTAGCATGCTGGCGAGCCGCTTCCGGCAATCCAGCGACAAGTGATCCACACTTGAGGCTTCCTCAGCGTGTCATGCTAGGAAATCACGGCCGATCTCGCAAGCCCCCGCTGCTCCGCCACCGCCGCGTAGAGCCAGTCCCGTGTCAGCGGCCGCTCGTTGTCGATGCCGGGCGTGATGATGAGCTGATACAGCTCGTTCTTGCCGTAGCGCATCAGGGCGACGCCGTGGGACAGGTAGAGGCGGAACAGCCGCACGAGGGACTCATCGTACATCGCGCGAATCCGGTCCGCGTGCGCCTCGAAGGCGTCCAGCCACCGCTGCGTCGTGTAGGAGTAGTGCAGGCGCAGGTTCTCCACGTCGTGGATCCGCATGCCGAGGTCGGCGAGGCACTGGCTGATTTCCACCAGCGTCGCGGTGTAGACGCCCGGGAACACGTGCTTGTTGCCGAACGCGAGCGGAATGCCCGGCTTGATCCGGCCGATGGTGTGGAGCACGAAGGTGCCGTCGGGCTTCAGCGACTGGCGCGCGATCCGGAAGAACTGCTCGTGGTTCTCCTTGCCCACGTGCTCCAGGCAGCCGACCGAGACCACCTTGTCGAACACGCGGCCCTGGGCGGGGAGGTCCCGGTAGTCGGCGTGCTCCACGTGGATCCGGTCCTGGAGGCCGGCCCGCGCGATCCGCCGGTTCGCCTCCTCCGCCTGCTCCTTGGACAGCGTCACGCCCACACCGCTGATGCCGTGGTGCTGCGCCGCGTAGATCAGCAGGCCGCCCCAGCCGCAGCCGATGTCGAGCAGGCTCTGGCCCGGCAGGAGCCGCAGCTTGCGGCACACGTGCTCGCGCTTCTGCTCCTGCGCCAGGTCGATGGTATCCTCCGGCGTCTTGAAGTAGCCACAGGTGTACTGCAGGTCCTTGTCGAGCCACAGGGCGTAGAAATCGTTGCCCAGATCGTAGGGCTCCGCGATGAACCGCTTGTCGTTCGCGTAGCTGTGCCGCTGGTACAGGTACTGCCAGAAGACGCGGGCCTGGCTCGGCAGATGGCGCAGCATGTTGCGCGGATGGTAGATGACCTTGCGGAAGGCGCCGAGCAGGTCGGTCGTCATGACCATCACCATCAGGTCGATCATCGACCCGTCGAGGTCGATGTCCCCGACCATGTAGGCCTCGCCGAAGCCGAGGTCGACGTTCACCAGGATGGCGCGCATCGCCTTTTCGGTCCGGAAGATCAGGTTGAACCGCGGCTGTCCCGCGCCCCCGTAGCGGGCGGCGCTCCGGTCCGGATAGGTGATGCTGAACGGCATGCCCTCGACCCGCGAGAAGATGTCGTGGAAGAGCTGCTTCATGGTTCACCATCCCGCGGGAATCGAAGGAACACGAGTCGGCCGCCGAGCGGCCGCCTCCACGGTAACGCGCCTCGGCGGCGCGCGCCACCACGCCGTGACCCGGGTCCGAAGCCCATCGAATACCGCGCAGGCGCTTGACATGCCCGGTTACGCCTGTTGATTGGCGAGTCCCAGCCCGTCCCATACCGGGACGGTCATCCCGCTCCGTGTCACCACGCGGTGCGGCCTCACCCAGCGCCTCACCGGCGCTTCGGACAGGAGCAGACATGCGGTCCATCGTTCCCCGTCTCACCCAGGCGGCGCTCATGCTGGGCACTGCCGGTACGGCGTTCGCGCAGGGCATGCCGACCAGTCAACCCGGTTACCTCACGATCTACCGCGAGTACGTGAAGGCCGGACGCGGGGCGGAGCATGCCAAGATCGAGGCCGGCTGGCCGGCGGCGTTCGCGAAGGCCGGCAGCCCCACGAACTACCTCGCTCTCACCGCGATGACCGGGGGCAACGAGGCCTGGTTCCTCATCCCGAGCGCGTCGTACGCCGCGATGGAAGCGGACATGAAGCGCAATGACGCCGACCCGGCCCTGACGGCGGAGCTGGAGCGGCTGTCGCGGGCGGACGCCGAGGCGGTCGACGAGGTCCGGACGCTGCTGCTGCGCGCCCGGCCGGATCTGAGCATGGGGGCGTTCCCCAATCTGGCGAAGGTGCGCTACTACGAGGTGACCACGTTCCGCGTGCGGCTCGGCCAGCAGCAGGCGTTCGAGGCGGCGTCCAAGACGTGGATGGCGTCCGCCACGCGGAACGCCCCGAACACGAGTTATCGGACCTACTCGACGGTGGCGGGGGGGCCGACCGCCACGTACCTGACCTTCACGTCGCTCGAGTCCTATGCGGAGCTCGATCGGCTGGCGGCGGACGGGGACAAGATCTGGGCGGGGATGACGCCCGACGAGCTGGCGGTGATGGAGAAGGCCGTGACCGGGATCGCGAACATCGAGACCGAGCATTTCCGCGTCGATCCCGCCATGAGCTACGTGGACAAGGCGACGCGGGATCAGGATCCCGCGTTCTGGACGCCGAAGAAGCCCAGCGGCAAGTAGCGGCGGTCGCGTGCGGGGCTCGGGGCGCGCTCCAGCGCCTCGAGCTCCGACCGCGTCGCCCGGCCGCCGCCCACTTGCGAGCACCCTGAGCGGCACACCATCGTTGGCCCGATGGAATTCCTCGATTTCCTCATCATCCTCTGCGCCGCCTGGCTCGTCTGGCGGCGCCCCGAGCGCGAGCGGCTCGCCTTCCGGCTGCTGATCGCGAGCTGCGTCCTGATGCTGCTGCTGTTCCTCATCGGCACGCACACGTCCCTCGTGCCGGGCGTGAACCTGTGACGACGCTCTCCCAAGACCGCCTGCGCGTCGTGCTCGCGTGGGCCGTCATCGTGCTGCTCGTGGTCCCGGTCGGCGGGGCGCTCTGGCTTGGCCTGGCGCACGGCGACTCGCCCTGCATTCTCTGCTGGGCGCAGCGCACGTCGATGCTGCTGATCGCCTTGGTCGGGCTGTTCGTGCTGCGCTACGGGCCGCGCCCCCGCTACCTCGGCATGGCGGTGCTGCTTGGCGCGTGGGGCGTCTTCATGGCGCTGCGGCATTCGGCCCTCCACCTCGCGCGCGACGTCGGCCAGGGTTTCAGCGCCCCGATTTTCGGCGTCCACACCTACGCGTGGTCGTGGTTCATCCACTGGACGGTGCTCGCCGTGATCGGGGTGCTGCTGCTGCTCCTGCGCGAGGGGTTCGCCGAGCCGGGTGTCCGCGAGCCCGGCCGTATCGGCCGCTTCGCCATGGGGTGCTTCGTGGTGCTGGCGGCCGTGAACGCGCTGCAGGCGTTCGTCACGACGGGGCCGCCGCCGTTCATCGGCCAGGGGGATCCCGTCCGGCTGTCGCTCGACCCACGGCACTGGGTGTGGTCGCTGGAAGAGCTGCGCGGGCGCGTCTCGCTGCGCGGCTCGTGGACCATCCCGTCGCCGGACCCGGATGCTGCGGATCCCGATCCCGCGCACGGGCCGCTCAAGGACCTGCCGTCGCTTCCCGTGCTGGGCTGGGAGCGGATTGGCGCGGCGCTCGACGGCACGGTGAGCGACCTCGCGCGCGACCCGGCGACCGGCCGGTATCTCGCCATCACCGACCGGTTCGGCGTGTACCTGCTGGACAGCGCGCTGGCGCGCGTCGAGCACCACGTGACGCTCGACGCCGGGTTCAGCATCGATCTCACGCCGCTCGCCGGCGCCGCGTTTCTCGGCGGCGACACGCTGGCCGTGGTGGCGACGAACAAGAGCTACGTGCTGCTGCGGCCCGACCCCCGGGCCGATGCCGGTCGCGAGTGGCGCCACTTCCTGGCGACCGACGGCGCCGTGACCGAGCTCGCCCGGTCGCGCTTCGCGACGGTGCGCGCGCGCCAGATGTACGTCCTGTCGCTGGCGTACGACCCGGCGGCTGACGAGCTGGTCACGGTGACCGTGCCGTCCCCACGGCAGCGGCGGCTGGTGGTGTCGCGGTTTGCCCGCGCGGATCTCCTGCTGGCGTCCGAGTTCGTGCCGCGTCTCGGGGCCGGCCTCGCGCCGAGCGGCGCGGATCGGTCGCCGGCGGAGTACGTGGTGACCGGCGCCGTGGTGGCCGACGGCGTGCTCTACGCGATCAGCGCGGCGTACTCCACCTTGCTGATGATCGATCTCCGGGAGAAGACCGTGCGCGGCGCGTACGCCGTACCGGGGATCGAGCATCCGGTCGGCGTCGCGCTGCGTGGCGTGCAGCTGCTCGTGGCGCAGGCAGACGGCCGCATCGCCGCGCTCGAGCGGCCGGGGCGCTAGCGACCGAGCGCGCGGTGCGGCCTCACCAGGTCGCGGTCGCCAGCTCCCGCACGGCTCCCGCGAGCCGATGCACCTTGCCCGCGTCGGTCGCTCCGCGGGCGTCACCGTCCACCTGGGTGGCGAGCCGGCCGAGCGCGTCGCGTCGTGCGGCGCCGGCGCGGCCCTCGGCGGCGGCCAGCGCCTGCCGGATGGCGGCAAGGCGGCCGGTCTCGAGCCCGCGCGAGCGCTCGAGCTGATCGACGTAGGCGCGCGCCAGGGCGAAGCTCGGCGGCCAGACGAACCTGGGCTGTCCCTGCGTATTGAAGTAGTCCAGCCGCACGGTCCTGGCGGCGTCGATCTCGTTCTGCGACAGCAGCGCGCTGGGCGCGAGCGCGAAGATGTCGAGGCCGCGCGCGATCTCGGAGCTCACCAGCACGCCGTCGTACCAGTACACCGACCACGACCCGCCCATGGCCATCCGGCTGGAGTCCACCGGACCGCGATCGAAGAACGCGATCTCCTTCGGATGGGCGGCGTCGGTCCAGTCGAACACCGAGATCCCGCCCTGATACCACGCCTGCGCCATGACGTCGCGCCCCGGGATCGGGATGAGCGAGCCGTTGTGGGCGACGCAGTTCTCGAGTGGCGTCTGCGGCGCGGGCAGCTTGTAGTAGCTGCGGAACGCCATCTTGCGATCCGCCACGGTGAAGATCGCGTCCGCTCCCCACTCGTGCTTGTCGGTGACGCGGCACTTGGGCGCCCCGCCGCCACCCCATTCGTCGCTGAACAGGACCTTGGTGCCGTCGTTGTTGAACGTCGCCGAATGCCAGTACGAGAAGTTGGAGTCGGCCACCTCGGCGAGGCGGACCGGGTTCACCGGATTCGCGATGTCGAGCAGCAATCCATAGCCCTCGCACGCGCCGCCGGCCAGCCCGATCGCCGGATAGAGCGTGATGTCGTGGCACTGGGTGGGCCCGGGCCGCGGGCCGGCTCCCGGCTCCTCGCCGAACATCCGCGCCAGAATGCCGGGGAGGGCCTCCCGCAGCGCCGCGCTGTCGGCGGCGGTCGGCGCCCCGCTCCCGTTCCGGGCGTGGACCAGGCTGTCGAGCATCGGGTCGACCATCCGTGACGGGATCACCCGCTCCAGGCCCATGATGGGCGCGGTGAAGGCGCCGCGCTCCCGGGCCGCCGCCGCCGCCTTGGCCGCCGCCGCGACGTCCTCCGGGGCCTCGCCGTGCCGCGCCGGTGCCGTGAGGTTCTGGAAGATCCGCGGCGAGCTCACGATCGCGGCCTGCTCGGGGTGGGCAAGCGGGACCTTGATGACCTCGATCCGGAACAGCGCCGAGCTCGGGTCCTGCTCCGGTGGCGCCGTGACGCAGCCCGGCAGCTCCTCGTCGGGCCGCACCGGGGCGGATCCGGAGACGTAAACGTAGACGTTCTCGGGGTCCCTCGGGTCGACCAGCAGCGAATGCGTGTGCGACCCGCGGCACGTCTGCACGTTGGCGAGGTAGCGTGGGGCTGCGATGTCGCTGATGTCGAAGATGCGGATGCCGCGCAGCCGGTCGTGGCTCACGGCCTCCTGCACGCCCTCGCCACCGCAGTCGAGCCGGCCGCCCATGCCCTCGCCGGAGACGAACAGCAGGTTCCGGTAGACCGACACGTCGCTCTGTGACGCCGGACAGTAGTACGCCGCCTTCAACGCGGGCCGGGCGGGATCGGTGATGTCCCACACCTGGAAGCCGTTGAAGTTGCCCTGGATGGCGTAGTGGCCGGTAAACGCCAGGTCGGAGTTGACGCCGTCCTTGAACCGCTCCGACGGCGGCGTTGCGGACAGGAGCCGGAGGTTCCAGGCCGCCTCATCGGCGTCCATCAGTCCGGGCCTGAGCCCGATCCGCGGATCGGGGCTGGGTGCCGCCGCCGATCGCGTCATGGGTGACGGCGCGGTGGCCGGGGCGGCGCCCGAGTGGGCGCACGCGACCGCCGCCACGAGACCGAGAGCGAGCGGCAGCGAGACATGCGAAGCGGTGACCATAGTGGATCCTCGTGCTGGGCGGAGGGTCGGGGAACGAGTGTCGGCGGCTGATTACGGCGACGGCGCGTCGAACACCAGCGCCGCAAGCATCTGCTGCATCCGCGTCACCTCGGTCGTCTGATCGACGTTGATGTCGGACGCGAGCTTGAACACCATGTTGTCCTGACCGGCGCCGTCGGTGGCGAACAGCTCCTGCACCATCGTGAGGGCGCCGCGGTGGTGCTGGATCATGAACATGAGGAACAACCGGTCGAACTCGGCCCCCCGGGCCTGGTCCAGCTGCCCCATCTGCTCCGCGGTGAGCATCCCGGGCATCAGCATCTCGTGCGCGCCGCCGTGCATCATCATCGGCATGGCGGTGGAGCGCGCGTCGGGCACCGGCAGGCCGTGCTCGCGCAGCCATTGCTGCATCAGGGCGATCTCGTCCTGCTGGGCGTTGATGATCCGCGCCGCCAGGGTGCGGAGCGCGGGGCTCGCGCCGTGGGTGGGCGCCCAGCGGGACATCTCGATCGCCTGGGCGTGATGCGGGATCATCCCGGTGAGGAAGTGGACGTCGGCCGCGGTCCAGGCGTGACCGGGGGCAGCGCCTTGCACCTGGGCGCGGCTCGCCCCCGTCACGGCGGCCAGCATGGCCAGGACCGCTACGGCTTGCGCCCGCAGTTGTGGTGATGCCGTTGGATTCATCGTCTGGGTGGGCGGCTGGGACCGTCCCCCAGAAAGGATACTACCGCCGGGGGAAAAGCGGGAGGAGGCCCGGGCAGGCCCGCACTGCGGGGCGGGCTCGGCCAAGCGGACGCAGACCCCGTGCCTGGGCGCTGGCCCAGGACTGCTTCCGGCGCCTACTCCGCGCCCTGGAGGCCCAGCGCCGGCTCCGCGCCGACCGGCACGCGCGCGCGCCGGGAGACCCGGCTCCCGAGCCACGCCTGGAACGAATCCAAGTACGTGTAGATCACGGGGGTCACGTACAGCGTGACCAGCTGCGAGACGAACAGCCCGCCCACCACCGCGATGCCCAGCGGGCGGCGCGCCTCGGCGCCCGCGCCCCAGCCGATCGCGATCGGCAGGGTCGCCATCAGCGCGCACATCGTGGTCATCATGATCGGCCGGAACCGGATCAGGCAGGCGCTGGCGATCGCGTCGGCCGGCGCCAGCCCCTCGTTGCGCTGGGCGTCGAGCGCGAAGTCGATCATCATGATGCCGTTCTTCTTCACCAGGCCCACGAGCAGGATCAGCCCGACGTACGAGTAGAGGTTCAGGTCCGTGCGGAAGATCAGCAGCGTCACCAGCGCGCCGAACACCGCGAACGGGAGGGCCGAGAGGATCGTCAGCGGGTGGATGAAGCTCTCGTACAGCACTCCGAGCACGAGGTAGATCACCAGGATCGCCACGATCAGCAGGAACAGCAGGCCGGTCTGGGACTGCTGGAATGCCTGCGCGGTGCCCGAGAAGCCCCCCGTCACGGTGGCGGGCAGCACCTCGTTCGCCAGGCGCTGCACCGCGCCGACGCCATCCCCCAGCGACACCCCCTCCTCCAGGTTGAACGACAGCGTGACCGACGGGAGCTGGCCCGAGTGATTGATCGACTGGGGCCCCAGGATCGGCGTGACCTTCGCCACGGCGCCGAGCGGCACCAGCGCGCCCGTCCGCGACCGGACGTGCAGCAGGTTGATGGCGGAGGGATCGCGCTGGAACTCGGGCAGCAGCTCGAGGATCACCGGGTAGTCGTTGCTGGTGCCCAGGATGGTCGAGATCTGGCGCGACCCGAACGCGTTGTACAGCGCGCTCTGCACCTGGCTGATGTTGAGCCCGAGCGCCGCCGCCCGATCGCGGTCCACGTCGATCCGGAGCTGCGGGTTGCGCATCTGGAGGTCGCTCGAGACGTCGCGGATCACGGGGAGATCGCGCATCCGGGTCTCCATGACGTGAGCCTGCTGGTACAGCTCCTGGAGATCCGCGCCCTGCAGCGTGAACTGGTACTGGCTCTGGCTGCCGCGGCCGCCGATGCGAATCGCCGGCGGGTTGGTGAGAAACACCCGCACGCCGGGCAGCCGCGCCAGCGCGGGCTGGAGGCTCCGGATCACCTCGTCCGCGCTCAGGGACCGCTCGTTGCGCGGCTTCAGGTAGACGCTGAGCCGTGCGCGCGTGAGCCCGCCGCTGAACCCACCCCCGCCGGAGACCTGGACGCCCTGGACGTTGGGGTTCTCCCGCACCACGTCGCTCACACGGGTCATGTGCTCCACCATCTGCTCCCACGACGTCCCCTCGGCCGCCTCGATCGAGCCGCTGACCGAGCCCACGTCCTGATTGGGGATGAACCCCCTGGGCACGATGAGGAACAGCAGGAGGGTAGCCACGAGAATGGCGAACGACCCGGCCATCGCCGTGCGCCGGTGGCCAAGCACCCAGTGCAGCGACCGGCGATACAGCTCGACCGTGCGGTTCCACGTGGTCTCGGCCGTGTCGTAGAACCAGCCGTGCCGCACCTGGTGCTCGCCCTTGAGGAACAGGCTGCACATCATCGGCGTGAGCGTCAGGGACACGAAGCCCGAGATCAGGATCGCCGCGGCGATCACGACCGCGAACTCGTGGAACAGCCGTCCCAGCAGCCCCGGCATGAACAGCAGCGGGATGAACACGGCGACCAGGGACAGCGTCATCGACAGGATCGTGAAGCCGACCTCCTTCGAGCCCTCCAGCGCCGCCTGCAGCCCCGGCTTTCCCATTTCGACGTGCCGGTGGATGTTCTCCAGCATCACGATGGCGTCGTCCACCACGAAGCCCACGGCCAGCGTGAGCGCCATCATCGAGAGGTTGTCCACGCTCAACCCGAACAGGGCCATGACGGCGAACGTTCCGACGACCGACATCGGCAGCGCCATACTCGGGATCGCCGTCGCCGGCACGTTGCGCAGGAACAGGAAGATGACCAGCACCACGAGGCAGAGCGTGAGCAGCAGGGTGAACCGCACGTCCGCGACAGACTCCCGGATGGTCTGTGACCGGTCGTACAGCAGGTTGACCTCGACCGCCGGCGGGAGCTGCCCCCGCATGCTCTCGATGCGCGCGCTCACCGCATCGGCCACCTGCACCGTGTTGGAGCCGGGCTGCCGGCGTACCGCCAGCACGATCGTGCGGGCGCCGTTGTACCAGTTGCCGGAGCGCGGGTTCGACACCGCGTTCAGCACGTTGCCCACGTCGCCGAGCCGCACCGGCGAGCCGTTGCGGTAGGCGATGACGATGTCGCGGAACGCGTCGGCGTCCTGCAGCTGCCCGTTGGACTGGAGGGCGAGCACCCGGTGGCGGCCCCACAGCGCGCCGGCTGGCGTGGCGATGTTGTTGGCGTTGACCGCGGTCACGACCTCGTCGATCCCGATGCGCCGGTACGCCAGGGCCCGCGGGTCCACCTGCACGCGGACGGCGAAGCGCTGGGTGCCCATGATGTCGACCTGGGCCACGCCCTCGATGGTGGAGATCCGGGGCGCCAGCACGGTCTCGGCGTACTCGTTCACCGTGGAGATCGGCAGCGTGCGCGACGCCACCGAGTAGAGGATGATCGGGAAGTCGGACGGATTGGACTTGAAGTACGAGGGCGGGTCCCGCATGTCGTCCGGCAGCCCGCGCTGCGCCCGCGACAGCGCGGTCTGCACGTCCTGCGCCGCGGCGTCGATGTCGCGCGACAGCGCGAACTGCAGCGTGATGTTGGTCGAGCCCTGGTTGCTGCTGGACGTGATCTGCTCCACGCCGGGAATGGTGGAGAAGGCCCGCTCCAGCGGCGTCGCTACGGAGGACGCCATGGTCTCGGGGCTTGCCCCCGAGAAGCTGGCATTGACGTTGATCGTCGGGTAGTCGATCGGCGGCAGGTCGCTCACCGGGAGCTGCCGGTAGCCGACGAACCCGAAGATGACGATCCCGACCATCACCAGCGTCGTGGCGATCGGCCGCCGGATGAACAGGGCCGCGATGTTCATGGGGCACCGCGCTGCTGGCTCTGGACGTTGCGGATCTGGACGCGGGCGCCCGGCGTCAGCCGGAGCTGCCCGTCGGTCACGACGGTCTCGCCGACCGCGAGTCCGTCGGTCACGATCACGTCGTCGCCGAGCGACCGCCCCACCACGACCGGTCGCGTGACCGCCTTCTCGTCCGTACCCACCACGTACACGTAGCTGCCGCCTTCCGCCTCGACGACGGCCGCGATGGGGATCACCACGGCGTCGCGCTGCTCGTACAGCACCAGCGTCGCGGTCACGAACTGACCCGGCCACAGCGCGCCGTCCGCGTTGTCGAACCGGGCCTTGAGCATGATCGTGCCGGTGGTCGTGTCCACCGCGTTGTCGACGAACACCAGCGTGCCCGCCAGCGACGTCGTGTCCTCGGTCGTCTGGACCCGCACCGCGAGGTTCCCGTCCAGGAAGCGCCGGATCACCGGGAGATTCGGCGCCGGCACCGCGAACCGCACCAGGATCGGCCGCGTCTGGTTGACCGTGACCAGGACCTGGGAGCCCGCGGCGCGCACCACGTTGCCCTCTTTGATCAGCAGGCTGCCGGTCCGCCCGGAGATCGGCGCCCGAATGGAGGTGTACTCGAGGTTGAGCCGCGCGTTGTCCAGATTCGCCGAGTCGGACTTGAGGGTGGCTTCGAGCCCCTGGGCCGTCGCCTGGAGCGACTCGAACTGCTCGGCCGCGATGCCCTCGTTCTTGGCCAGCCCCTGGTAGCGCTCGACCTGCCGCCGCGCGGTTTCCAGCTGGATCGCGTCGCGCGCCAGCGTCGCCTGCGCCTGGGCAAGCGCGTTGCGGTACGGGCGCGGATCGATCTCCACCAGCACGGCGCCCTCGCGCACCTCTTCACCCTCACGGAACCTCACGCTGATCACCATGCCCGACACCTGCGCGGTGACCGCGGCGGCCCGCATCGGCTCGACGGTCCCCGGCGCCGTGATCTCGAACGGTACCGACCGCTGCTCGGCCTGGGCCACCGTCACGGGCACCGTCGCCACGCGCGCCTCGCGCGGGTCGGCGCAGGCGCTGAGCGCCGACACGGCACCCCCGATCAGATACACCGCTCGCACCGGCATCGTCGGCCGAACGCTACGGCACCGCGTCGCCACTCTGCTCATCGATCAGTCGTCGTCGCACGGCGCGCCCGGAGGGAGCCACGCGATCCTGGTCAAGGGATGGTCGGTCTCGCTCAACTCGCCCGGCCGGAGCACATGGCCGCGCCGGCACGGGAACATCTATGAGATTACGCACGCCACACCCGGAACGCTGGGGCACTCGGCCCCCCGGTCCCCACCCGCCTGCCGGCCATGGCTGGGGACCTCGGCCCCGCCCGTTGGCGGGCATGGCTCCGATCGAGAAGATCGTTGTCGAATCAGGACTTACAGGGAGTGCGGACGTGACCGAACCGGTGGTTCAGGGACCCGCAGAGGAGGAAGACCGAGCCGCTCAACAGGCTACGAAGAGGCGATCTGCCTGGCGTGCTTCCAACGGGACGGCCGCGTGCCGTTCCGGCAGGGCAACGTTCCGGAGATTCGCCTTCCACACGGCGTCGCAGGCGTCGCCGACCAGCGGTCTCGCACCCAGGAATGCGTCGATCACGATGTTCCAGGCGATCCGGCCCGGCGTGAACCGCGAGGCCCCCCGGCGCACCGCCTCCACGGGTATCCCGGCTGCCAAGGCCGCCCCGTTTGGCTGCGTTGTGCGAGTTTGGCTGTGGCGGCACAGTACTGGACTCACACCCCGGCTCAATCGTAGCTTCTCGGGACTGGGCACTGCAGGTCGAAGACCGGTCTTTGCGAGGTTGGCACATGAAACGGTGGGCCAGCGTCCTGGGCTTGGCGGGCGTCGCGGTCGCATGTTCATCACCCGCACCATCCTCCAAGGGGGAATGGGTGATGCGCAGCGTGGACTCCGTCACGTACACCATGGTGATTGCGGATTCGGGCGTGCTGCGGTTTCACGCGTACTACCGCGGGTCGGACTCGGCGTACGCGGCTCGCGCCACGGAAGCGGATAGCTTGCTCCAGCTCGCGATGACGACGCTCGCTGAACGCCCCAGGTGGTCGCTTCGCGGTGATACCCTCTGTATGATGGGCTCCGGTTGGGCGGAAGGCCTGTTCCAGCAGCGCACGCCCGACTTGACGTGCCGCCCGTTCGAGGTCACGCGAAGCGGCCACGTCGACGTGCTCCGTCTCGCTGACGACAGCACACCACATCCTCGTTACGAGAGGGACTAGCCGCGGTCCGCGCGGGCAGAGGTCACCAGGGCGACGACGATCGCGCGCGCAATCGCACGCGTAGGCATAGGTCCTCGCACGCTCGAGTTCTCGCTAGACATGCCCGTGGCCGGCACGGTCGCAGGCACCCGCGCCCGGCTCCGCGATCCGCATCATGGCGCGGTCCGAGGCGGGCGGCGCCGCTCGCGGCGCGCGTGATCACCCGCCATCAGCTTCCCGACATCCACCGTCGCGATCCGCCGCTGCACCGTCGAGCGGAGGAACAGGACGCTCCGCCCGTCGGGCAGCCATCGCGCGCTGCTTTCGTCGTCCGGCGTGTCGGTCACGCGTTGCGTGGTGCCGTCACGCAGGGTCATCACGTACAGGTCGGCGTTGGGCACCCCCGACCAGTAGAGGACCCGGGCGCCGTCCGCCGACCAATCCAGGACGCCCTCGTTGTCGCCGAGCATCGCGCGCCCCTCACCGCCGTGGGTGGGAAGCAGCATCGTGCCCACGCCCCCACCCGGGTGCTGCACCAGGACGGCGATCGAGTCGCCCGATGGCGTGATGTCCGTCGCCGCCACATCCAGCACGCTCGATCGATCCCACAACGTCTGCAGTCTGCCGCCCGGCAGGAGGCGGCTCAGGACGATCTGGCCCTCGCTGCCGCCGATCATCATCAGGAACACTTCCCCGGAGGACCGGCTGGTGACTGCTCCCTGCAGCGTTCCCACGCGCGTCAGGCGCCGCGGCTCGCCGCCGCTCGCGGGAACCTGCCAGAGGTCGAACAGCGGCGTGGCGTCGCGCGCCGAGACGAAGTAGACCGACGCCCCGTCCGCGGACCACTCGGCGAGGAGCTCATTGGTGGGCCAACCGGTGAGATCGCGCGGCACACCACCCGCCGCGTCCACGACCCAGACGTCGTGGCTGCCGCTGCGGTCGGAGACGAACATCACCATGCGGCCGTCGGGCGACCACTTGGGCTCCCGGTTCTGGGTGGTGCCCGCGACCAGGGTGCGCGGCGCTCCACCGGCGATGGGGATGACCTGGAGGTCGCTCACCCCGCCGCCCCGGATGACCTGATAGACCACCGCGCTGCCGTCGGGTGAGAGATCGTAGCCGCCCACGCGAATCGAGTCGGGTGTGAGTCGCCGTTCGGGGCCGCCCGCGAGCGAGCGCGTCCACAGGCCGCTCTGCACCACCCCGGTGGTGAACCCGATCTCGCTCGTGCCCGGCACCCACTGCAGGTCGTCTTCCGCCGCCTCGTCGTCGGTGACGCGCTCCGGCCTGCCCCCGGCGGCCCGGACGATCCAGATGTCGGTCTGCCGGCCGCGCTCGGACAGGAACCCCACCCATCTGCCATCCGGCGACCACTCGGGGGCGTAGTCGTTGCGCACGTCGCGGGTGAGCTGGCGCGCCGAGTCGCTGGCGACGGAGAGCACCCACAGGTCGGCGGTGCCGGTACGCCGGGACTCGTACAGCAGCTCGGACCCGTCGGGCGACCATGGGCCGGCTCTCGGCAGGTTCTCGAACCCCTCGGTCGTGAGCTGCCGGCCGTTGCGGCCGGCGCTGTCCGCGAGCCAGATCGTGTACCTCCCGGCGTCGATCACCATGTAGGCGATCTCCGAGCCGTCGGGGGACCAGAACCCCACCGCGGGTCGCGTTTCGGCGAGCAGCGGAGTCGTCGCCCCGGTCGTGAGCCCGACCACCCCCACCCGCACCCCGCCTTGGACCGAGGCGAGGTACGCCAGCGCGCGGCCGTCCGGACGCCACTGCAGCGGTATCTCGAGGCCCTTGCTCGCGGTGAGTCGCCGAGGCGCCCCCCCGTCGACCGGGGTGACCCAGATGTCGGCGTCCGCCCCCGCGTCGTACGCGACCGCCGTCCCCTCCGGCGACCACAGTGGCGGAGTTGCGAGGAACGGTGCCGAGTCCAGCGTGCGCGCGCCGGACAGGTTGGCCGCGGCGACCGTGAGGTTCCAGCCGGTCGGCGCGGCCGCCCAGTACGCGATGCGCCTCCCGTCGGGCGAGTAGCGGGCGTACTGGTGGTTCGCGCCTTCAGGCGAGAGCAGCGTGACGCGCGCGGTACCGGGGCGCTCGCCGCCGCAGCCGGCCAGCGCGGCCAGCGCGCAGACGGTACCGCCACGAGCAAGTTCCCGGAGAGTCATGTTGGGCATCATCCACCGTCTTCCACAGTAGTCGTCGAATCCGCGCCGCCGAGCACGCGGGCCACGGCCGCGGCGATCCGTTGGACCAGGTCGTTCTGGGCCGCGAGCACGTCCCGCACGTCGCGCTCGTAGGTGTCCGACCACAGCGTCTGTGTGGTGGCCGGATCCTCGAACTGCACGTTGATGCGCATGACGGTGCCGGCGCGGAACACCGTCGCTTCCACCACCGCGTCGAGGTTCTGCTCCTGCGCGATCTCCCGCGTGGGCTTGGAGGAGCCCTGGTACGACATCATCGTTCCGCGGGACGCGACCCGGACCGTGCCGATCCGGCTCAGCGCATTCGTCAGGGCGTCGTGCATTGCGTTCACGAACACCTCATCCTGGCCCGAGATGTCGTCGATCGGGAGCACTCCGATGCGCTCGATCCGCTGCCCGCCGCGGTGGCCCAGCGCGAGCCACCCCCCGACGCCGCCGAGCACGATGGCCGCCGCGGCGATCGAGGAGATCCACCACCGCCGTCTGGCGGACCGGCGGCCCGGCACCGCCCGCACCGGCCGCGTGTCGGTCGGGGTCACGCCACCGCTCGGCGTCACCACGACCGACTCCAGGTGCCGCAGCAGCTCTTCCGCGCTCTGCCAGCGGTCCGCGGGGTTCTTCTCGAGGCAGCGCATAACGGCCTCGGCCAGCGCCGCCGAGACGCCCGGGCGGTGCTCGCGCACGTCGGCCGGCCGCTCGATCACCTGGGCCGAGAGGACGCCCTGGGAGGTCTTGCCGGCGAACGGGGGCTTGCCGGTCAGCATCTCGTACGCCAGCACCCCCATGGCGTAGATGTCGGCGCGGTGATCGACCTGCGTCTCTCCCATCGCCTGCTCGGGCGCCATGTAGTGCGGCGTGCCCACTGCCACCCCGACGGTGGTGAGCTGCTGGCCGGCCGAGTCGCTCACCGCCTTGGCGACGCCGAAATCCGTCACGACGGCGTGCCGTCCCGAGAGCATCACGTTGTCGGGCTTGATGTCGCGGTGGACGACGCCGTGCGCGTGTGCCGCGGCGAGCGCGTCCGCCACCTCGCGCAGAATGCGCACCGCGTCACCGATCGGGAGCTGGCCCTCCCGGTCGAGCTTGGCCCGCAGCGATTCCCCGTCCACGAACGGCATCACGTAGTAGAGGAACCCCTCCGCCTCGCCCGAATCGTGCAACGGGAGGATGTTGGGGTGCTGGAGCTGCGCGACGATCCTGATCTCGCGCGGGAACCGGTCGGGGCCGAGGGCGGCCGTCAGCTCCGGCTTGAGCACCTTGAGGGCGACCCGGCGGTCGTGCTTGAGATCCCGGGCCAGGTACACGGTCGCCATGCCGCCGGCGCCCACCTGCCGCTCGATCTCGTAGCGGTCGCCGAGCGCGTGTCTCAGTCGGGTGATTTCGTCGGCCATCAACCGGTGAAGATATGGCGTCGGATCGGCGTGGGCGACCCTGAACGGCGAGCAGGGTCAGGCAAGTCGGAGGGATGCGCCGCTCCGTCAGCGCACCGGTTGCGGCTCCGCGTACTTCACCAGCAGCGCCTGGAACCGCGGGTCGTTGCGGATCAGGTCCCAACGCGGGTCGAGGCGCAGCGGGTGGACGCTGACGTAGGACGGTCCGGCCAGCAGCCGCTCGATCCCATCGAGTGCCGCATCCGCATCCCCGATCCCCGCGAGGATTCGCGCTCGGTCCTCGGCGAGGATCGGCCCGAAAAGGGCATCGTCGCGGTCGAGGTCGGAGGCTTGGCAACGCATCGGCGGTCGAACTCAGCCCCTTTCGACTCAGGGGACATCGATCGACCGACATGGTGCCGCTCTCTCAGGGACCTTCCGAGCGTCGGATGCCGGACTTCAGCGTCGCCGTTGCCGGGGTCTGCCGGGAGCAATGGCAACCGCTACGGCAACTCTCCCGCCGCCTGATGCCGCAGGACCACCACCGCCAGGGGCGGCAGGACGAGGTTGAGGGCCTGCGCTCGGCCGTGCCACGGGATGGCGGTCGTTGCGGCGCCGCCGAGGTTGCCGAGCCCGCTGCCGCCGTACGCCGACGCGTCGGTGTTGAGCAGCTCGCGCCAGACGCCGGCGCGCGGCACCCCCACCAGGTAATCGTAGCGCGGGACGGGCGTGAAGTTGCACGCCACGAGCACCTCGTCCCGCGCATCCACGCCCTTGCGCAGCCAGGTCAGCACCGAGTGGTCGGTGTCGTTGGCGTCCACCCACTCGAAGCCGGCGGGAACCGTGTCGAGCTGGTAGAGGGCCGGCTCGCTCCGGAGCAGGCGGTTCAAGTCGCGGGTGAGCGCTTGCACGCCGCGGTGGGGCGCGCACTCGAGCAGGTGCCAGTCCAGGCTGGACTCGTGGTCCCATTCCGCGCGCTGGGCGATCTCGCAGCCCATGAAGAGAAGTTTCTTCCCCGGCTGGGTGTACTGGCAGGCGAGCAGCAAGCGGAGGTTGGCGAACCGCTGCCACTCGTCCCCGGGCATCCGGCCGAGCAGCGACCCCTTGCCGTGCACGACCTCGTCGTGGGAGAGCGGCAGGCAGAAGTTCTCGGTGAAGCCGTAGAGCGAGCGGAACGTCAGGTCGTGGTGGTGGAAGCGGCGGTGGACCGGGTCCCGCGCCAGGTACCTCAGGGTGTCGTGCATCCAGCCCATGTCCCACTTGAGGCCGAAGCCCAGCCCGCCGAGGTGGACGGGGCGTGAGACCCCGGGCCACGAGGTGGACTCCTCCGCGATCGTCTGCACGTCCGGATGGCGCTCGTAGACGGCCGTGTTGAAGCGCCGGAGGAACTCGACGGCGGCGAGGTTCTCACGGCCCCCGAAGCGGTTGGGGACCCACTCCCCGGGCTTGCGGGAGTAGTCGAGGTAGAGCATCGAGGCCACGGCGTCCACGCGCAGGCCGTCGGCGTGGTAGACGTCGAGCCACAGGAAGGCCGACGAGAGCAGGAACGAGCGCACCTCGTGGCGGTCGTAGTTGAAGATCGAGCTGCTCCAGTCGGGGTGGAGCCCCTGGCGAGGGTCGGCGTGCTCGAAGAGGTGCGTCCCGTCGAAGTACGCGAGGCCATGCTCGTCGGTGGGGAAGTGTGACGGCACCCAGTCCAGGATGACGCCGACCCCCGCCTGGTGGAGCCGGTCGATGAGGAACATCAGGTCCTGCGGGGTGCCGTAGCGGCTGGTCGGGGCGAAGTAGCCGGTGGTCTGGTAGCCCCACGAGCCGAAGAAGGGGTGCTCCGTTACGGGCAGGAACTCGACGTGCGTGAACCCCATCTCCGTCACGTAGGGCACCAGACGGTCGGCCAGCTCGCGGTAGGAGAGCGAGCGGTTGCCGTCCTCCGGCACGCGCATCCACGAGCCGAGGTGCACCTCGTAGATGGACACGGGGCTCGCGAGGGCGATCCGCGCGCCGCGGCCCGCCATCCACTCCGCGTCGGACCACTCGTACTCGAGGTCCCACACCTTCGAGCCGGTCTTGGGGGGCGTCTCCTGATGGATGCCGAACGGGTCGGCCTTGTCCACCCGGTGACGGCCGTTGCGTGAGGTGATGTGGAACTTGTACCCGTCGCCCTTCCGGACGCCGCCGATGAAGCCTTCCCAGATGCCGGAGGCACCGCGGGTGGCGAGCCGGTGCGTGCGCGCGTCCCAGCCGTTGAAGTCCCCGATCACCGAGACGGCGCGCGCGTTGGGGGCCCACACGGCGAACGTCGCGCCGGTGGTTCCGCCCAAGGTGGTAAGGTGGCAGCCGAGCTTGCGGTAGAGGTGGTAGTGGCTGCCCTCGTTGAAGAGGTGCAGGTCGTCTGCGGTGATGGGCTCGGCGTGGACGGGGCGGGGTTCCGCGCCCACCTCAGGGGCGGCTCCGGCCTGGGAGGCGGCTGCATCGCCCTTGGGGGCCGCGCGCGTGCGCTTCGGCTTGGGCTTCTCGGTCACGGTCCCTCCCGTTGTGGCGCACCCCAACCGGCGCCCGACCCAGGGGTCGGTCACCCACCCGCCCGCACAGCAAGCTGATGCAACCGGCCCAGCAGCGCCACCATGACGAACGTGTCCCGCTCACAATACGCCAAGAGGTCCCTTCGCAGGTTCACCGTCGCTGCCGGCGCCAGCGCTCCGGGCGCAAACAGGTACCGCGTGAGCAGCGCGCTCGCTTCACCGCCTTCCTTCACCTCCAGGTCATCGTAAGCCAGCTCGGGGATCAGGGCCGGGACGATCGCCTTGAGGCTGAAGCTGCCGAGGAAGTCGGGGTGGTACAGGTGGTCCCGGACGACCGGATGGAGGTCCAGCATCCGGCGGTTGATGTCCAGGAGGTCCGTCGCCAGCTCCGGCAGCGCGTCGGCGAGCTCCGCGATACGACTGCGCTCGAAGGTCGCCCAGTAGCTGACGACCGTGCGGGCACCGGCGCACGCGGCGATCATCGCACGCGCGAGAGGCTCCCGGGGATCGCCGGGGCCCTCGGCCAGCCAGGCATGGTGCCGCAGGGCTCCATCGGCACTGAGTACGTGGCAGCTGAACTGGACGGGGACCTGCTGCCAGGGCCAGCACCCGTCCCACACGGGGATGGCCGGCTGCACGGTCTCGAAGTCCAGGAACGCCATCGGAGCCTCGAAGGCGGCAAGCGCGTCTGCGAGTCCAGGGCCGATGATCATCGCGCCTTGCTTGACGGCCCGCACCTGGCGTTGGGCAACGAGCGGCAGCCCGGCATCGAGCGGCAGATCCCGGATCGCGTGGATGCCCTGCTGCATCCACTCGTACGCCCTGCTCAGCTTCACGCGCGCCAGGCTCAGCACATGGTCCCGCGTGATCGTGGGCCAGCAGCGATCCGTGAAGGGACAGTCGCGCGCGTCGAAACACTGCGGCCCGAACGCGAGCCCGGGGTTGGGGCCCCCGATCACGCGTCGTTGCTCGGCGAGCTGCCTCGGGATGTCTGGCAGGATGGCCTCGACTTGCGCCGTGACGTCTTCGCGAGTGAAGAGATCCGACAGGTCGGGATACCGGCAGTGCTTGTTCAGGTGCATCAGCTCGGCGCGGGTGACCGGGACCCCCGCGCCCCGCGCGACGTACACCTGAATGGCGACGTCCGGGACGTACTCCGGCTTCACGGCGGTGGCGGACTTCACCTCGACCAGGCTGAAGCCTCTCCCTGCCCTCTCCAGGATGTCCACCTCGACGAACACGTCGTCGGCGCGGAAGGCCGCGTTGTAGATGGCTCCCGGCACGTAGGACCGCGCGAGCGCATGGACCTGCTGACCCTGCTCCATGCGGAGCAGGTCGCTCGCGGTGGGTACCCGCTCCGGTGCGTCGGGTTCGTGGACGTACCACCAGAGACGGTTGGGACACCGCCACCCCTCGACGAAGGCAGTCTTGCTGAGGTCCGGCACCCAGGCGCTCGCGCTGGTGATGGCGCCGCCGGTCAGCGGCGGCGCGGGCCGGGTCGGCCGCGCGCCACGGCGACGAACCGCGACTCGGTGACGAAGCGGATGGCGTGGCCCTCGTCCCGGAGCCGGAGCGCGGCCATGATCTTCCGGCCGGTCGCGCCCGCCGCCCAGACCGGCGACCGGCCACTCACCACGACCACATCAACGTCCCGGGACACCCGCGCCGACGGGTGGGCGCCGGCCCGGCGGGCAATCTGCCACAGCGCCGCGCGCGCCATCGTGCCGCGGCCGGTGAACACGATCGTGCGGTTCGCGACGCTGCCGATCCGCGAGAACGCGAGATCCGCATCGCGCGCCATCGCCTCCAGCAGGTGACCCGCGTCCGGAAAGCGGTGCTCGCGGCTGGCGATCGAGCGATAGATCAGGGCCTTGCTGCGATCCGAGCACTTGAGCTTCCGCACGTGGGCGCTGTGCAGGCGCTGCGGGACGTCGGCGCCCAGCAGACGCGCCAGGAGCTGGCCGAGCTGCCACACGTCCTCCCGCGGGGTCCAGCTCCGTTTTCCGCCGACCAGGACGGTCACGGGCGCATGCCACGGGTTGAACGCATCGGCGCGGACGTGGCGGGCGATGCCGTGGGTCGCGATCCCGAAGTCGGCGAGCTTGAGGTGGCCGTCGAACGTGAGCAGGACGTTGAGCGGGGTGATGTCGCGGTGCACCGCCCCGCTCGCGTGCAGGTCGCTCACCGCGCGCACGACGGCGCGGAACTCCCGCAGGATCTTCGCCTCGGACCAGCGGAGCGCGCCCGCCCGGAGGGCGCCGCCCACGCTCCGCTCGCACAGCTCGAACACCGAGCAGTAGAGCGGGCGCCGGGCGCCCTGGTGCCCCACGAAGCTGCCGAGCATCTGCACGGCGCCCGCGTGGCCGCGCAGGATCTCGCCGAAGTAGGCCTCGCGGTGCCAGCTCCCGACGTCCACGGTCGTCTTGACGCAGACCGGTTGCGGGGCGACCCCGCCCTCGTGGACGAATCGCGCCCGGTAGACGCCGCCGAACCCGCCTTTCCCGATCAAGCCGTCGATCAGGTACTGGTCGCCGGTCTCGAAGCTGACCAGCGGGCGCTTGCCGGGTTTGAGCGTGGTGGTGCTCACCATGGCGATTTCCTCGAGGACATGTCGCCGTTGCCGCGCCGCCGCCGCGCAGGCTCAGGGTAACGGATGCTGCGCCGCTCTTCCACCGCCGCCGCGATGCCCCGCCACGACTCCCTACCGCGGCGACCCGCCTGCCCGGACGATGCGGTAGCGGACCACGTACTGCACGCCGAGCGCGTCGCGCTCCGTGCTCCACACGTAATCGCCGCGGAAGACCGGGCGGGGCCGGGTCGCGAAGCGCTCGGGTGCCGTGACGCGGCCGAGGTAGCGCCCGTCCTGCTCGAACACGTCGAAGGCCACGGGCTCCCGGAACCGCGGCGCGGGCCGGGCACCCGCCGTCCCCGGCTCCCGCTCCTCGTCCGGCACGCGCGCGGCGAGCTGGTGCAGCTTCACCCAGAGCCGCCCGTCATCGGCGGCATAGAGCGCGCTGATGAGGGGCTTGGTCTTCGGGATCGACGGCCCGTTCCAGCGCCACGAGGGATCGAGCTGGCGCATCGCGTCCGTGACGCGCCGCTCCTCCGTGGCGCGCTCGTCCGCCGTCGCGGGCACGGGCTCCGCCTGCTTCGCCACCCTGAGGACACGATCGTTGGGGCGTAGCAGGTCGATGGCGTAGACGTCGGTAACGGCCGACACGAAGTACCCATCCGGGTGGAGGACCCATGGCGCGCCCGCCGTGAAGGGCACCGTCCAGGTCTGGCTCGCGCCCTTCACTCGTGCGGTCACGGTCGCTGACTCCACCGGCCGGTTGGGCGGCAGCAAGGAGTCGCCAGGCGTGCCGTTGGGCCCGTAGTGGACGAGCCGCATCGGCTCGCCGCGCCAGAACACGGGGCTGTAGAAGCCGCCATCCGCGACCGGAATGATCGGCACGGACGTGAACGTCCCGCCGCGCATCGGCCAGCTCGTGAGGTACGTGTCGTCCGGCGCGTACACCGTGAAGCGGGCGTTGCCGGGATCCCGCAGCACGACCCGGCCGTCGCGCAGCACGGCGAGCCCCCCGTCGCTGTTGGCGTACTCGCCCGGGCCACGCCCCTTGCGGCCGAGGGTCGCCAGATAGCGGCCGTCAGGCGCGTACTTGCGGAGCGCGGGGACCTGCTGATCGTACACGTAGATGTCACCGGCGGTATCGACCGCGAGGGCCCCGATCTGGCCGAAGATCTCGTAGTCGGCGCCCTCGACGGCGCCGATCCGGACGTCCGGCACGAGCTCCGCCGTGCCCCAGGCGCTGCCGGCCACGGTGCGCACCACGATCGTGTCGCCGATGGTATCGACCTGGGCTTGCCAATCCGGGCCGCCGCCCGCGCGTGGGGCTCCGCCACAGCCGGCGGCCAAGACGGCCGTCAACGCGGGCACCAGGTGACCCGCCCCGAGTCTCATACCGCCTCCTCGCTGCCCCTGGGCGCCGCTCTCACTTCAGGCCCATCGAGCGGAGAGTTACCGCCCGGTCGCGGCCGCCGCCAGCGCGCTTGACAAGCCCTCGGGTCGGGACGCAGCGTTAGCTCCCCAGCACGCGCAGGAGTGATCCCATGGCTCGGACGATCTCGGCGTCCGTCGGCAAGGGCGCGGTCAACCGCAAGGACGATTCCGTCACGGTGCAGGAGCTGTTGAACGGCGTGCCGCCGGAGCAGGGCGGTCCCGCGCCGCCCCTCAAGGTGGACGGTCTTCCCTGGCAGAAGACGATCGCCGCGATCCAGCACTTCCAGAAGGTGGCGCTGGGGCACAAGTGGCCGGACGGCCGCGTCGACCCCGGTGGCAAGACGCTCGCCAAGCTCAACGAGTTCGACGAGCCGCCGCTCGTGGCGGAGCAGCTGCCGCCCGGGCCGATGTGGCTCGCATGAGCGCCACCGCCTTCACCATCGGCCTGAACGTCGACCTCGCGGGCGCGGTCGCCAGCTACTTCACCAAGTTCCGGGTGCTGCCGCCGCGCTCGCTGGTGGTGAACAGCACGGTGACGCCGCGCGGCCCGGCGAGCTTCGAGACGCTGCTCAACGCGATCAAGGCGGCCACGACCACGAGCTTCGTGATCGTGGTGCACGGCTACGAGGACGGGAGCGGCCTCTATCTCCCGCTCGCCAACCGGGGCCAGTCACCCCACGGCGCGCGCACCAAGCACGACAAGCTCCAGCTGCTGATGACGATCGCCGGGCGCACCCCGCCCCAGGCCACGGCCACCGAGCGGACCGACCTGGACCTGCGGGACGCCGAGATCGACCGCCTGATCGGCCTGATGGGGGACGTGCGGGGAAAGCACATCCAGGCGATCGAGTTCCGCGGCTGCAACCTGGGGAAGAACGCCAACTCCGTCGCCCGGTTCCGGTCGTTCTTCGGCGCGGCGAGCTTCGGGGCGCCCAACCTGCACAGCTTCTTCGGGCGGAATCCCGTGGGCACCGGGGCGAGCATCATGGGCTCGCATGCCAGCTCGCACCAGGGAACGACCTACACGTACAGCCAGACGTTTGCCGGGAAGACGTGTCATTGCTGCATCGGCGTCAACGACGAGCGGAAGCCACAGAACGGCCACGTTGTGGCGGACGACGACGCCACGATGGACGCGTGGATTCAGGCCAACTTCGACTCCAAGGCCACGCGGGGCACGGCCGCGCGGCTCCCGATCCACGGCCTGTGGCAGTTCCCGGACTTGAACCTCAACGATCCCGACATCCTGGTCAACACGGACCCGCGGCCGATCTTCCCGCTCCAGACGGACGCGCAGCATCACAACGCGTATCGGGCGCACGTGGTCTATTCGCCCTGAGAGCCGGTCGTTCGCAATGGAGGCGCGCGTGGGCCCCGTCGTGCTGGAGAGCGACCTGCTGGAGCGGCTGCTGCGCCCCGCGGACCCGGCATTGCGGGCGCGCGTGCTGACGGACCTGCTGGATCGGCCGGCGGACGATCACGCGGTCGTGGCGGCGCGCGCACGCATCCCCGAGCAGCCCTGGGTGAAGGCCACCCTCGCCGCGCACCACGGCGACGGCACCTGGGGCCGGGGCTTCTACCACAAGTACGACGGTACGTGTTGGGTGCTGCTCCACTTGAGCGAGGTCGGCGCCCCGATGGATCTGGCGCCGATCCAGGCCGGCGTCCGGCGGCTGATCGACACCGCGCGTCCGGTCGAGCGGATGACCGGCGAGCGCGCGCTGCCGTTTCGCGAGCTGCGTGACGGCGTGTACTGGGAGCACCCGATCGCCTGCCTCACCGCGCACATGGCGCTGGTGCTGACGCGCGCGGGGCTGGCGGGCCACCCGGTCACGCGTGGCGCGCTCGACGTCTGCCGGCACCGCTTCCAGCCGGGCCTCGGCTTCGGCTGTTACGTGGTGGACGACTCGCTGCTGCCCGCGTGCGTCATGACCGTGCCCAAGGTGCTGAAGGCGCTCCTGGCGCTGCCGCCCGAGCACCGCACGGCGGACGACCGCGCCACGATCGAAGGCATGGTCCAGGTGCTGAAGCAGTTCCGGCTGTACGAGTACGTGCCGCGGGACGCCCCGGCGTGGCGCGTCTGGGCACGCACGGCGACCCCCGCCGAGCGCCGCGCGGCCAAGCCGCGCTGGATCGCCGCCGGCCGCGCCGAGCCCCGGCGCCCGAAGCAGGGCTGGCTGAATTTCAGCTTTCCGGGGAGCTACAACTCCGACCTGCTCGAGGTGCTGCTCCTGCTTGGCGAGGCGGGCGCGCGGCGCGACCAAACGATCGAGGGCGGACTCGCGCTCCTGCGCGCGGCGTGCGGGGCGGATGGGATGTGGACGATGAGCGGGGGCTTGAACGGCAAGATGCATGGGACGCTGGACCGCGCCGGGCGGCCCAGTCCCTGGATCACCTACCGGGCGCTGCTCGCCTTCAAGCGATTCGGCGCGCTGGAGCGGGCAGCTTCGGCCTGACGGGGGCGCTGTCGCTGAGCGCGAACCCCCGGGAGGGGATCGCTCGCGGGTATATTGTACGTGTATGTTGGTGCAGTAGTGGGTTGCCACCTACTTTGTCGTCCCCTCGCGGGGCCCCGGCGATCGCGTGCTTCGCGGGCTCCGCAGGCGACGAATGTGGTACGCGCTCCGAGTCCCGCTTCGAGATCGCCGAAAACGAGGCCGCGCCGTACCAGCGCGCGGCCGACTTCCTCAACGTCAACAATGTCGACCGAAGGAGCACGCGAATGCGAACCAGAGTGGGCCTGTGGATTGACCATAGGAAGGCCATTATCGTGGCTGTTACGGACACAGGGGAAGAGACGGCCCTGGTAGTATCGAAGGTCGAGAAGCACCCCCAACGTGCTGGGGATTCGCCCCTCAAGGGGCGCTATGAAGCGCAGAAAGTGCCGGCGGATGATAGCCGCCAGAGGACGTTGACCGGACATCTCAACATCTACTACGAGGCGGTAGTCGCGTGCCTTCGTGATGCGGAATTCATTCTGATATTCGGCCCCGGTGAGGCGAAGGGCGAGCTGAAGAAGCGTCTTGAAAAAGACAAGCTGGGCGAACGCATCGCCGCTGTTGAAGCAGTCGACAAGATGACGGATCGCCAGATTGCGGCAAAGGTCCGACAGTACTTTGCAGAATAGCCTCCGGCCTTCCAGACCCGCCCCTGGCTGAAGCCTCTCCGCGGCGACCCCTCTACGCCGTGCGGAAGTGCAGCGGATCCCTCAGACTCTGCAGCTCGCGGTAGTAATAGAGCGCCGTGGGCCGCTCCTTCCGGAAGCTCAGCTGCCTGAGAAACTCCACTTCCTCCGCCGTCGCGGTGCCGCTGAGGGACGGGTCTTGCAGGAATGCCTGAAGCCCCGGCTCTTCGGCCGGCCCCTCGGGCCCCCGCTCGACGAACTCGAATCGTCGCACGTGCTCGGCGGCGACCTGATGGTTCAGGACGATTTCGAGTCCGAACGTCGCGAGGTCGATGTCCCAGGAGGCGATCAGCGGATCCAGGAACGCCACGCAGTGCTCGGCCGACAGGTGGAAGATGTCGGTATCGAGGAACTCCAGCACGATCACCCGCATCTCTTCGAAGCTGCGGCCGCCGAGTCGCGCCACCATGCGGAGCCAGTAGTCATGCTGCAGCTCCGCGCGGGCCACCCGCTTCACGACGTCGAGCAGCTTCTGGGTGACCAGGCGCTCGAGCTCGCCGAAGGGCTGCTGCTCGAACACCGCGCGGACCTCCCGTTCCTTGGCGCGACGGCATTTCCGCAGGATCAAGGCGCGCACTTCCAGGAACAGCGGGGCGGGCTCGTCCCCCAGCTCCCGCTTCAACTCGTCCTTCCGCTGCGCGGCGGCGAGCTTCGCCAGCCCCCCGATGGGCAGCTTCAGCACCCGGTCCATCCGGTTATAGATGTCCGTCCGGTTCGGCGCGGGCGGTGCCTTCTTCCGCGCCAGCAGCTGGGAGATGTACGACTCGGTCACGCGGGCGGCTCGGGCGAGGTCCTTTTGCTCCAGTCCCAGCTGCTCGAGCCGCTGCCGGATCACGAACGACACGTCCATCGGGCTCCTCCTCGCGGGGGCCAACGCGCTTAACACATAATGGTCAAGCTGCGCGAGCACGAGAGAGCATCACTTGACAAAGATAGTAAAGTCCGCTACCGTTCGCCAGTACCTATTCCCAGCAGTTGTCGCAGGTTCATGTCGGTCGCTTCATGAAGGAGTCGCACATGTACGCACGGAACCTCACGTTGCACCTCAAGGCCAACACGGCTGCCGAGTTCACCCGCACGGTGGAACAGGACGTCCTGCCGGTGCTGCGCAGGCAGAACGGCTTCAAGGACGAGATCACGTTCGTCGCCGGCAGCCGCAACGAAGCGGTGGCCATCAGCATGTGGGACAAGAAGGAGAGCGCGGATGCGTATAACCGCGACACGTATCCCCAGGTGCTGAAGAGCATGGCGAAGGTCGTTGAGGGAACGCCCGAGCTCGATGGCTACGAAGTGGCCAACTCGACCTTCCACAACATCTCGGCCGCGCGCAACTAGCGCGTCCCCCCCAGGGAGGGTCGCACCATGCAAGTCGCGAAGCTCAACCCCATGTGGCCGGTTCTGGATACGCAGTATCCGAACCGACTCAGCCGGCTGCTCGAGCACATGCTCGAGTCCCGGCTCCAGCAGGACGAAAACAGCTCGCTGTTCGGGCACTGGATGCCGCTGGTGGACGTCATCGAAGAGCGGGATACGATCCGCCTCGTGGCCGAGCTGCCGGGCGTGAAGTCGGAGGACGTGCGGATCTCGCTCGAGAACAACGTGCTCACGCTCCAGGGCGAGAAGAAGGCAGAGGAGCGGCAGGACGACAAGGTGTACCGGTTCGAGCGCACGTATGGCATGTTCGAACGCTCCTTCACCTTGCCGGCGACGATTGACGCGAACAAGATCGTCGCGAAGTTCGAGTCGGGTCTGTTGACGGTGCTGCTGCCGAAGGTCGAGGCAGCGAAGCCGCGGCAGATCACGGTCAAGATCGAGTAGCAGGCACCGCAGGGTGGGTGGCGCGGGCGACCGGGGCGACCTGGCCGCCATGCGCAGTCTTCAGATACGGCAGGCTCTCCTCCCTATGGGCAGCCGTGATACTCCATCACGTACGTCGAGCCCGCCGCGACGTCCACGCCGTACTCCGTGTTCCCGCAGAACTGACCGTTGAACGGCGCCACCGCCGAGATGTCCCAGCACCCCGCCGTCACCGCCCACGCCCGCTGCTCACCCGGGGCAATCGCGCCGGACCCGAGCCGATCGCTGCCCCAGTCGGAGTTGCCGCAAGCGCTGAACTTGACCTCGTCCACGGTGAGGGTGGAGATGTTGGATACCTCGATGCAGGTGCCGGTGCAGTCCTCCGGCGCGGTGCCGCCGTCCCCGCAACTCCCCAGCCCGAACGCCGCGAGCGCGCAGACCGCCGCGCTCGGTCGGATGAGCCGCATGATTCCTCCTCGCGCAGGTACAGCGTGTGCACGCCGAGCCCGGGGAGGTTGTCGGAGGGCGGGTCGAAGCGATCCGTCACGGCAGCCGGCCGCGGACCAGCGCGCGACCAACACGACCTGACGACGGGGGTAATCTGCGAACGGGCCCACGATGCGCAACTGCGCGATGCCGAGCACGGCCGTCGGCATTGGGGACTGGTGCGAGCGACATGCTTCTCGGAAAACCGTCCGCAGCGGAAGAGGATCGGAACCCGGGTGCCGTCACCCGCTCAGGATCGCGTCGATCGCGGCGAGCTCGCCGTCGGCAAACCGCAGATTGGCGAGCGCCGCGACACAGTCCTCGAGCTGCGACACTCGGCTCGCGCCCACCAGGGCCGACGTGACCGTCTTGTGGCGCAGCACCCACGCCAGCGCCATCTGCGCCAGCGACTGGCCGCGCGCCCGCGCGATTGCGTCGAGCGCCCGCGCGCGCGCGACCACGCCGTCCGTCACGGCGCCGCGCTTGAGGTAGCCATGCGGCTTGGCCGCGCGCGAATCGTCCGGGACGCCGTCGAGATACCGGCCGGTGAGCAGCCCTTGCGCGAGCGGTGAGAACACGACGCAGCCGATGCCTTCCTCGTCGAGGACGTCGAGCAAGCCGCGCTCCACGGACCGGTCGAACATGCTGTAGCGCGGCTGGTGGATCAGGCACGGCGTCCCAAGGTCCCGCAGCACCGCGGCCGCCCGGCGCGTTAGCTCAGGCGAGTAGGCCGAGATCCCCACGTAGAGCGCCTTGCCCTGGCGCACGGCGGCGGCGAGCGCCCCCATCGTCTCCTCGAGCGGGGTGTCGGGATCGGGGCGGTGGTGATAGAAGATGTCCACGTACTCGAGCCCCAAGCGGCTGAGGCTCTGGTCGAGCGAGGCAAGCAGATACTTGCGCGAGCCCCAGTCGCCGTACGGCCCCGGCCACATGTCCCATCCCGCCTTGGACGAGATGATCAGCTCGTCGCGATAGATCCTCAGGCCCTCCTTGAGGATGCGGCCGAACGTCTGCTCGGCGGATCCGTAGGGGGGGCCGTAGTTGTTCGCCAGATCGAAGTGGGTGATGCCCAGATCGAACGCGCGGTGGGCCATGGCGCGTGCGGTCGCGTAGTCATCCACCCCACCGAAGTTGTGCCACAGCCCGAGCGAGATGGCCGGCAGCTTGAGCCCGCTCTTCCCGCAGCGGTTGTAGGGCATCACGTCGTAACGGCGCGGCGATGGTTGGTACGGCAGCGGGCCTCCCTTCTTCGCTTGAGCAAGAGTCGGCGCCGGGGCCGGTGGACGCAAGGACGAAGGTCGGGGCGGGTCTGTACAGCACCGCCCGGCGTGCGGCCGGGCGGGAGATGCGCCGAGGGCAGCCGCAGCTACCTTCTCCGCAACGGTCGTCAGCGGTTCTGCCGACCTACCGCCTGCTCGGCGTGCGCGGCGGCCACGGATGTGTCACCGTCCGCGAGCGGATATCGGCCCGTGCCGCAGCCTGGGCTGGGGGAGCCGGCGAGAAGCTCTGGCGCGTGATGGTCGCGGGGTAGGGGGTCCCGGCGTCCACCACACCAGTCAATGTGGCGTCGCCGTCGAACATCCCTCTAAACTCGAACGCCGGACCACCTGCGGCGAACGCCATGACGACACTGTCCGTCACTCCGCCGGTGTGGTTCGTTCCCGTGACAGTGAAGGCTGAGGCAAGACAGGGTGCGAACAGTTGGCTGGTCCCGGTGATGGTACCGGTCCCAGCTTCGGTGATTGCCAGGTCCAGCTGACACGGGCCGCCGGGGACGTCCAGGGTACCCGACCAGCTCCCGGTGACGCCCACCCAGACGGTGACGTCCGCCGTGCCGGTCTGACCCTCGCTCGTCGCGGTAATCGTCGCGGCCCCGCTGCCCTCGCCCGTCACGAGACCCGTGCCGCTGCCCACCGTCGCAACCGCCTCGTCGTCGCTCGCCCAGGTGATCGTGCGTCCGGTCAGCGGGTTGTCGTCCATGTCCTTCAGCGTCGCCGTGAGCTGAATCGTCGCGCCAGCCCGCACCGTGTCCGCCAGCGGCGTGACTTCCACCGACGCCACCGGTACCGGCTCGTTCTCGCCGCACGCACTCCAGGCAACGGCCCCGACCACCAAGACGGCGCACAGGATCACGACGCGAGGCTGTTTCATACGACCTCCTCAAGTCGATGAGTTCGAGACGCGACAGAGGCCACGCGCGGCGTCCGTCGCGCGGACGGCCCCGAGCAGCACCCCCGTTCCGTGACCCCAACATGCAGCGCAGCGCGCTCTTGGGTAAGAAGCGGAGAGCATGACAATGGGAGGGAGCCGCTCGGGTATCAGGGCCCTGGGGGAGATCGCCAAGCAGGCGGGGCGGTCGAGCAGCGTCGGCGTGGATGAAAAATGAGCGATACACGCTCAGATTTCAGGGTAGCGACGGTTGCGTGCTCCGGCTATCCTCGCGACACGAGCATCGGGTCGTCGTCCGCGGGGAGCGGTCCAGCCAGTGGCGCGGCGGGCGCAGCGGCCTCTGCCGGAGGCCGCTGCGCCCGCACGACGTCGCCGGCCGGCTACCCTACGACGGGAGCCACGCCGACTTGGTGCTGTAATGACACGTCACGGTGGCCTCTCCACTCGGTGTCACGGTCGCGTGCCAATCCAGGGTGAAGAGGATATCCACGAAGTACGTGGAGCCAGGCCCCACCTTGACCCCGCAGGGGTATGGGGGCGCGGTGAGCCCGAACGTCGCAGCGAAGAGCCCGGCCCACATGTACCCTGGATTCTCCGGGCCCCAGTGAACGGTCTTGCCGGTCGGGTTGGGGACGCCCGATGCCCGGACCACCACCATCGCGTTCGAGTGCGACGCGGGTGTCGCGACCTGCATCGTGCACGGCACAGGCACGAAGGCGCCGGTGCCATCGACCACGGCGCAAGGCAGGGAGCCATCGGGCAGCCAGAGACTGGCACCGTTGTCATTGTACCGGCCGAGCATGACCGCGCCCGCAGCGGCGTCGTCCGTGGCTGTCGGTGGCTGCTCACAGGCGAGCATGGCGGTCAGCATGACCCCACCCACGACTCGCATCGCACCTATGCACCTTCTCATTGCCGCCTCCGTGAGTCGAGATAACCCGCCCGGGGTCCGGCCGGATGCCGGGGACCCCGGTGCTTGGCTGGTCTCCGAGCGCGGAACGATAGGAACGAGGCGTTGGGCGGGCGTCGTGACGCCGTTGCCTGGCTGTGGCCGCGGCCTGCAAGACGGCTACGGGGGGCGTGGCGCGCCTCTTGCCTTCCGAGCGGCGGGGGGCCAGGATAACGCAGCATCGCAGAATTGCGACAAAGGCGGTGGGGAATCACGGCTGCAGCCACGATGTTCCACCTCCGTGTGCTCGGAGGCTTCGCGCTGGAGGGGTCCGGTGGGGCTCCGCTACCGCCCCCGCCCCACCGCCGGGCCAGGGCGGTCCTCGCCGTGCTCGCCGTATGCGGCGACCTCGGCTGCACCCGCGAGCGCCTTCTGGCCCTGCTCTGGCCGGAGAGCGACGAGGCCCACGCCCGGCAGGGCCTCCGGGATGCCCTCCACGCCATCCGCCAGGCGCTCACGCCGGCATCGCTGCAATCCGTCACCAGTTTGCTCCGTCTCGACGCCTCCGTGGTCGGGTCGGACGTGTTGGAATTCGCCCAGGCGGTGGCTTCCGGCAGACTCGCGGACGCCGTGCGGGCGTATGGCGGTCCGCTGCTCGAGGGGTTCCACCTGGACGGCGCGCCGGAGTTCGAGCATTGGCTGGCCGGCGAGCGCGCCCGACTGGAACGCGAATGCGTCGATGCGCTCCAAGCGCTCGCCGCGTCCGCGGAAGGCACGGGGGCCTGGGTTGAGGCGGCGCGCTGGTGGGGACGCGCCGTGGAGCACGATCCGCTGAACTCGCATTTCGTGCTCCGCCAGATGGAGGCGATGTCGGCAATCGGCGATCGCGCCAACGCCATTCAAGTTGGGGAGCTTCACGTCCACCGTCTCCGCGAGGAGTCCGGCCTCGAGCCTGACCCCTCGGTGCCCGCCACGATCGGGCGGATTCGCAGGGGAGAGCTACCCGCGTCCCGCCTCGCCGCTGGGGAGGTGGCCGCCGGGTCCAAGCCCGTGGAGCCGGCCCGCCCTGATCGCCACCCGCTCGCTCCGCCCGCCGCCGGTCGGATGCCCGCCGCGGCGCTGCGGGTGCCCGCGCGCGTCCCGCGCTGGCTCAAGCGCGTGGCGGGGATCGCGGCGGTGGTGGTGGTCGTGGCGGCGATCCAGACGGCGCTGTGGCCGAGGACCCGCGGAGCCGAGGTCCGCCCTCCCCGCACCGCCATCGCCGTGCTGCCGTTCCACAACCTCACCACCGACACGTCGCATGCCTACTTTGCCGTCGGCCTCCACGACGAGCTGCTCGCGCAGCTCGCGCAGGTGGCTGCGCTCCGGGTCATCGGCCCCGCGTCGGTCAGCGGTTACCAGCGGACGTCAACGCCAGCGGCCCAGATCGCCGAGGAGCTGGCGGTCGGCAGCATCGTCCAGGGCAGTGTTCAGGTGGTCGGGAACCGGCTGCGGGTGATCGTGCAGCTCATCGACCCCGTCACCGAGGCGGGTCTCTGGGCGGAGACCTACGACCGGCCCCTGGACGACGCGTTCGCGGTGCAGAGCGACATCGCGCGGCAGATCGTGAGCGCGGTCGGAGTGACGCTCTCGCGCGCGGAGGCGGGCGGCATCACGGCGGCGCCCACCGCCGACGCCGAGGCGTATCTCCTGTACCTCCAGGGGCGCGAGTACGCCCGGCGGGCAGGCGACCTGCCCCAGGACCTTGCGGTCGCGCAGCGCCTGTACGAGCGCGCGCTCGAGCGCGACTCGACCTTTGCCCTTGCCCACGCGGCGCTCTCGATTGTGCACGCCCGGCTGTTCTCGCGCCGGTACGACGCGTCCCCGGCGCGGGCGGACCTGCAGCTGCGAGAGGCCCACGCCGCGCTGCGATTCGCGCCGAACCTGCCCGAGGCGCATGTCGCCATGGCCTTGGCGTATTGTTGCGGCCGCTACGGCGACCAGCGGGAGCTGAAGGAGCTCACCGCGGCGTCGCGCCACGCGCCGAACGACGCCTCCCTGTGGGCGGCCATCGCGGTGGTTGAGGCTCGGCGCGGGAACTGGGACGGCGCGGACCTGGCGTTCGAGCGCGCCAGGCAGCTCGACCCCCGCAACGTGGATCTGTTCCAGGCCCAAGGCAACCGGCTCCATTGCCGCCGGCGCTATGCGGAGGCCATCGAGACATACCGCCGCGCGTTGGTGCTCGCGCCGGACTACATCCAGCCGCACATCGCCCTGGCCTGGAGCTACGTCCTGTGGCAGGGCCAGGTCGACACGCTCCGGGCCGCCCTCGGCGGGCTGCCGGACGTCGAGCCGGGCGGTGGGGCCCCGCGGGTCGGGCTGGAGCAGGTGGACATGCTGATGCGGGACCGACACCCGGACTCGGCGCTCGCGCTGCTCCGTACGCTCCACGGTGATGTGTGGACCAGCGGGGAGAGCTTCACCTCGCGTCTGGTCCTCGCCGGGTCGGCCTACCACCTGACGGGCGACACCGCGGCGGGTCGCGCCGCCTTCGATTCGGCCGCTACCCAGCTGGACTCGGCGCTGCGGGTACGCCCCGGCGATGCGCGCCTGCACATGACGCGTGGCATGATCATGGCGACGCTCGGGCGCCGGGCGGCGGCGATGCGCGAGGCGCGCTGGCTGGAGCAGTCGGACGGGTACCGCAACAACCACAGCTGCCCGTCCGAGCCGGAGGCGCGAGCACTGATCCTGGTGCACCTGGGCGAGACCGATTCCGCGCTGGCGGCGATCGAGCGGCTTCTGGCCGGGCAGTCACGCGTCAGCGCTCACACCCTCCGCCTCGACCCGCTGTGGGACCCGATCCGGAGCGATGCGCGATTCCAGGCGCTGCTGGTCAAGTACGCCAATCCCGGGATGTGAAGCGCGCTATCAGGGTCGCGGCGGGCTCGTCCTCTCGCCGTGAATGGCCTGCGAGGCCAAGCCAAGCATGGAGCGGAAGCGCCGCCGGTCGAGGAGTCCGCACTCGACCGGCCGCGTGGCACAGCAACTCAGCCCTCGGGTCAGAGCCCCGGGCACCCCGCCGCATCGTAGAACTGCCGGCTCCCGTTCGCGATCGTCTGCCCGTCCACCACGAGCGTGTTCCCGAACCCGGCCGGATGGCTGAACCACACCTGGTCCCAGCTCACGTCCCCACCGAGCGCCAGCGTGAACGTCGAGTTGAGCAAGTAGGGGCTGTTGCTCAGTCCGAGGGCGGTCGTGTGCCTGGACAGCGACACCAGGAGGTCCGTCTGGCAGCTCTGGTGGAACACGTTCCCACCGAGCCTCAGGTCCACGTCGCCCTTGCGATCGCTGTTGGCCACCGGAAAGGCCGCGTGCACGATCATCCCGAATCGGTTGTTCACCAACGCGTTGTCGCGGACGACGGCGTGGATCGTGCCATGCACGTTGGGTGCGCCGACGCCGACCGCGTCCAACCGGATGCCGGTGCCCACCGGCGTGCGCTGGTGATCGCGTACCTCATTGTTCCGGATATACCCCCACGTTTCGGCCGTGGCGGGGAGCTCGAGCGGCTCGACGCCGCTGGGGACCGCGAGGCCCACCGGCGATGAGACCACGATCCCCGGGATCCCGCCGGCGAGCAGCCGGTTGCCGGTGGCCCGGTAGCGCCCCGGCCCTGCCAGACAGATGTCACACGTCCCGGCGGTGCCCGCGAGGTGGTTCCGCACGACGCCACCGCTGCTCGCGCGAAGGTCCACCGATTCCGTGAACCCACCTTCGAACCGGTTCCCCCGGATGGTGAGCCCCGCGGCCCGCACGCTTAAGACCCCCTGGCCCCCGGCGTCAACGGCCGGGTCGTGCCCCGACTGAAAGACGAAGCCTTCCACCGTGAGACCGTTCCCAGCGGAGCCGCCGGGGTGTGCATTCGCGACGATGATGGGCGTCGAAGCGCCGGCAATGACGGGAAGCGGCTCGGCCGGGGTCAGCGTTGTTTCACCCTCCCCCGTCCCGGCACCGGTCGCGCGTCCGGCGCCGTCGAGCCCCATCTCCAGCGCGCCGCGTAGGGTGATGTCCGGCACGTCCACGATCAGGGGGAACCGCTCGAGACCGTCGGATGGCGGGCCGGCGGTCCCTTGATACACATCGGCCGAGACGATGATGGTGATGCGGCAGGCGGCGGAGAGCAGCTCGCCCCGGGCCAGCCGGCCGGTGCGGGCCGCGGCGAGCGCATCCCCGATGCTTCCGAAGTGCGCGCCGTCGGACGGCTGACCGGCCGCGTGGCTCACGAACAGCCTGGCGATGTAGTCGCCATGCGACAGGTGACCGGCGAGGGCGGGTGTCGCGACCTCCAGGATTCGACCGCCCGCCGGGAGGTGGCAGACCGCGACCGTGCCAGCGCCCCGCGTGCGCGACAGCCCGGGGCTTCCGTCGCCCATGGCGGTCGGCCCGTCGGACGTGCAGGAAGCCAGGAGCGCGCCCCCGAGGCAGACCGCCAGGGCCGAGGGACGCGCGAAGGTGGTGGACATGTGTGCATGCCTCCTGAAAGTGGGGAGTGTGGAATCGGGATGGGAATGCTAGGTTTTAGGTGTCCCCGAGCCGTCACCCAGGCGTCCCCCAGCGTGGGCCCATGATCGATCTGCAGTTGCTCGGCGCCATCGACGTCCGCGCGAGCCATCTGGACGGCACGCAAGCCGTGCTCACCCAGCCCAAACGGCTCGCCCTGCTGCTCTATCTGGCCCTGGCCGAGCCGGCCGGCCTCCACGCCCGGGACCGCCTCCTGGCGCTGCTGTGGCCCGAAGCGGCCGACGGCTCATCCCGGCATTCGCTGAGGAACGCACTCCATGCGCTCCGTCAGGCCCTGGGCGGCGAGGCGATCGTGACGCGGGGCGAGGCCTACGTCGGTCTCGACGTCGGCGCGGTCCGCTGCGATGCGCTCGCGTTGCGCGCGCACCTCGCGGCCGGTCGGCTGGACGAGGCCGTGGCGCTGTGGACCGGAGATCTGGCGCCCGGCTTCCATGTCTCGGGCGCCCCGGACTTCGAGCGCTGGCTGGAGGACCAGCGTGTGGAGCTGCTGCGGGCGGTACGGGCGGCGGCGTGGAAGCGGGCACGCGAGCTCGAGGGGACCGGCCAGGCCGAGGTGGATGCGGTCCGCCGGGCGGCTCGGCTCGACCCCGGCAACGAGGCGGGAGCCCGGTGGCTCATGCGCGTGCTGGCCGCCGCTGGCGACCGGGGCGGCGCCCTCCAAGCCTATCAGGACCTCGCCGACTGGTTCGCCCGCGAGCTCGAGGCGGAGCCCTCGGCCGAGACCAGGGCGCTCGCGGACGGGCTGCGGGCGGCCGCCGCGACCGGCCGACAGACCGCGGTGACCTGGGCGCCGGCTGCGGCGCCGGCGACGCTCCCGCCGCCGCTGACGCCGCCCGTGCCGATGGCGGCGACGGGAGGGGCGTGGTGGCGCCTGCGCGGCGTGATCGCCGCCGGACTGCTGACCGTGGCGACGCTCGGGGCCGGATCGTTGCTCGCCCGCCGTCCCGCCGCGGCGTCACCCCCGCGGACCGGAGCGGAGCACGATCCGGCCGCCGAGGCCGAGCGCGCGGTGCTGCGCCTGCCGGCGTGGTATCGGGCGGATACGGGGGCGTACAGCTCGTATCTCCGCGGCCTCACGCTCCGGTTCCAGTTCGCCTTCCCGGCGTCGCGCGACACGTTCGCCTCGCTGGTGGACCGGGAGCCGTTGTACGTCCCCGGCCTCTACGGTCTGGCGCAGGCCTACATCTTCACGGCCCTCAATGATCTCACCGACCCGGACGAGGCGTGGCCGAAGATCGACGCGCTGGCCCGACGGGCGCTCGCGCTCGACAGCACGGCAGCCAGTGCATGGCTCGCGCTGGCGTCCGAGGACATGTTCGTGCATCTCGACCTGTCGCGCGCACGCGAGCGGATCGATCGCGCCCGCATGCTCGATTCCCTGGAGCCGGACGTCGCGGGGATGCAGTCGGTGTGGTTCCGCTTCCACGGCGAGATGGACAGCGCGGTCGCGGCGGCGCGGCGCGCGCATCGGCGCGATCCGCTGAGTCTGTTGTTCGCCCGGCTGGTGGCCAAGCAGCTCTACTTCGCGCGGCGCTACGAGGAATCCCGGCAGGTGTTCGCGCAGATGCTGCAGGACGATCCCGGATGGCGGCGGGGATACGCGGACTTCGCCGAGCTCTACCGCGCCTTGGGCCGTCCGCGCGACGCCGTGGAGTGGCTGCGTCGCGCGAGGGCGGCCGAGGGAGACTCCGGAGGGGTGGCCGCCCTGCCGACCGTCGCGACGGACGCCGCGGCCGTCCGCCTGCTCGCCGCCGACGCGCGGCGGACGATCGCGCGGCTCGACCGCGCCAGCCGTGCCGGCGAGCGCGTGCCGCCCTCGCACTACGCGTCCGCATTCGCCACGCTCGGCGACACGCTCGCGACGCTGCGCTGGCTCGACTCCATGCTGGTGCGTCGCGACAGCTACCTGCACCAGATTCGGGTGGACCCGGCGTTCGACTTTCTCCGGCGGGATCCGCGCTACCAGATGTGGGAGGCGCGGTCCGGGCTCCCGCCGCTCGCGTCGCGCGCCGCCGCGCTGCAGCCGGCGCCTATCCTCATCACAAAGGCCGCCCGAGACGCGGCGCCGCGTTCTTGACTCGGCACACCGTTCCCTCCATCGTGTCAGTGTCGAGTGCGAGTCCGCAGCCAGTCTTCGCTGCGCCTGACGAGCCGGATGGCGAAAGCCGTTCGGCTCGTTCGTTTCGTCACCCGGCCGCGACGGCGCTCGCGCTGGACGCGCGGTGTCCGCCGCGTAGCTTGGCTCCTCATGACCATTCCCATTCGGGCCCTGGCCCTGGCGCTGCTGCTGGCCGGCTGTGACCGGGCCGGGCCGCCCGCGGCGCCGGCCCTTCCGGCATTGGACCGCGCTGCCGCGTCGCGGTTCGCCCAACTCGGCCTCAAAGGCATCACGCGCGAGTACCCCAACAAGCTGGAGCACGTGATGAACGGCCCCGCCGACGTGCAAGCGCCGCGGGCGCTCCACCCCAGCTTCTACGGGAGCTACGACTGGCACTCGGCGGTGCACGGCCACTGGATGCTGGTGCGCCTGCTCGAGGTGTTTCCCGACCTGCCGGAAGCGGCCGAGATCCGCCGCACGCTGGACGCCGACCTGTCCGCGGCCCATCTGGCGGCCGAGGCGGCGTATCTCGGGCGGCCGGGCAGCGCGTCGTTCGAGCGGATGTACGGCTGGGCCTGGCTGCTCAAGCTGGCGGAGGAGCTGCACGCCTGGGACGACCCCGACGGGCGCCGGTGGGCGGCCAACCTTCAGCCGCTGGCCGACGCGATCGTCGCGCGCTATCTCGCGTTCCTGCCCAAGCAGGTGTACCCGATCCGGCGGGGCGTGCATCCCAACACGGCGTTCGGCATGGCGCTGGCGCTCGACTACGCGCGCGCGGTGGGTCGTGCCGACCTGGATTCGCTGCTGGTGGAGCGGAGCCGGACCTATTTCGAGAGCGACGTCGACGTGCCCGCCGCGTGGGAGCCGGATGGGGACGACTTCCTCTCGCGCTCGCTGGTCGAGGCCGATCTGATGCGGCGGGTGCTGCCGGCGCCCGCGTTCGCGCGCTGGCTCCACGCGTTCCTGCCGGACATCGGGCGGGGGCGCCCCGCCAACCTCCTCGAGCCCGCGATCGTGACGGATCGCGGGGATCCCGGCCTGGTGCATCTGGACGGGCTCAACTCTGAGCCGGGCGTGGTGCATGCGGGCCGTCGCTGAGGCGCTGCCGGAGGGTGATCCGGCCCGGCCGGTGCTGCTCGCCTCGGCCGCCCGCCACGCCGAGGCGAGCCTTCCCTACGTCGAGAGCGGCGACTACCTGGGAGAGCACTGGCTGGCGTCGTTCGCGGTGTATCTGCTGACGGGGGCGGGGGCGGGCGGTAGGCGCCAAGATGGGGATGCCGCCAAGGCGGCAACCCGGCGCGGTCTGCCCGGGGAGTCGGGCGTGATCGCCGCGCCGGTCTCGATCGAGGGTGCCAGATTGGGGCATGCACGTGGCTGATCGCTGGTTTCCGTCTCGGCTGGCCGCGGCCATCGCGGTCGCGACCGCGCTGGGCACCGCGACCCTTGGCGCGCAGCAGCGGGCCGCGATCCCGGACGACGTCCTGGCCAATGTCCGCGCGCGGGTCGACGCCCGCTGGGCGCCCAGCATCGTGATCGGCGTGGTGGACTCGGCCGGCGCCCGCTACTTCGCGTACGGCAGGGCGGCGGTGGAGGGCGGCGCCCCCGTCGACCAGCGCACCATCTACGAGATCGGCTCGATCACCAAGGTCTTCACCGCCGTGGTCCTGGCCGACATGGCGGTGAAGGGCGAGGTCGCCCTCGACGACCCGGTGCAGCGCTACCTCCCGGACTCGGTGCGCGTGCCGGGCTCGGACTCGCAACCCATCACGCTCCGCCTCCTCTCGGTCCAGCGCTCGGGGTTGCCGCGCATGCCGGCCAACTTCGCGCCGCGCGATGCGAGCAATCCCTACGCCGACTACGACGCCGCCCGCCTGTACGCGTTCCTGAACGGCTACACGTTGACCCGCGCGCCCGGCGCGGCCTACGAGTACTCGAACGTCGGCGTCGGGCTGCTCGGCCTGGCGCTCGCGCGGCGCGCGGGCATGGGCTACGAGGAGCTGGTCCGCCGCCGCATCCTGGCCCCGCTGGGCATGACGAGCACGATGATCACGCTCACCGACCTGGCGCGCGCGCGCCTCGCCCAGGGGTCCGCCGACGGCCGGCCGGCGGCCAACTGGGACCTGGATGCCCTGGCCGGGGCCGGCGCGCTTCGCTCCACCGCCGCGGACATGACGGCATTTCTCGCCGCCGCGATGGGGCTCCGACGCACGCCGCTCGACTCCGCGTTCCGGCTGGCGGCCGAGCCGCAGTTCGACGCCGGCCCGGGCGGCGCGATGCGCATCGGCCTGGGCTGGCACGTGCGGCAGGGGGCCGCGGGCACGCGGATCGTGTGGCATAACGGCGGCACGGGTGGCTACCACAGCTGGGCGGGGTACGACCCGGCGCGGCGCGTGGGGGTCGTGGTGCTCACGAACGCGACCGAGAACATCGATGACATTGGCCTGCACCTGCTCGACCCGACGCGCCCACTCGACGCCGTGCGCACCCCCGTCGCCCTCCCGGCGGCTGTCCTCGATGAGTACGTGGGACGGTACCCGCTCACCCCGGCATTCGTGCTCGCCGTAACGCGGGAGGGCGATCACCTGACGCTCCAGGCCACCGGACAGCCCGCGTTCCGGATCTGGGCGAGCGCGCCCGACGAGTTCTTTCTCCGGGTGGTGGACGCACAGCTCAGCTTCACGCGCGGCGCCGATGGCACGGTGAACGGACTGATCCTGCACCAGAACGGCCGCGACCAGCGGGGCGCGCGCGTCCCGTAGAGGAGATCGGTCGGGGAGAGGTCGTCGAGGCCGAGCAGGAAGACGCGACCGTCCACGACGAAGACGCGCGGAGGGAGGCTTCGGCATCCGCACGGCGCGGGCGCCCGTCAGGCCGAGCCTCGACAGCGTGCTTGGCAATGTAGTCACAGGTAACTACATTTCAGCCCATGAAGGCCGTTGGCGTCCGGGAGCTCAAGGCGCGGCTGAGCGCCTACCTGCGCGAGGTGCGCGCCGGGGAGGTGATCCTCGTGACCGACCGCCACGAGGTCGTGGCGGAGCTGCGCGCGCCGGGCGGCCCCCCGCCGACGGAAACCGGGATCGACCGGGGCCTGCGACGCCTGGCTGAAGGGGGCGGTCTGAAGGTCGGCGAGCCGCACGATCGGGACGCCTACGGCGTCTCGCCCGTCCGGGCGCGCAAGGGAACCGCCCGGACGCTCCTCGCCGAGGAGCGGGCCGAGCGTTGATCGCCTACGCCGAGAGCAGCGCCGTGCTGGCGTGGCTCCTGGGCGAGCCGGATGGCCGCGCGGTACGGGACGCGCTCCGGAGCGCGGAGCGCGTCGTCGCCTCGACGCTCACGGCCGTGGAGTGTGCGCGGGCGGTGGCGCGCGGCGTCGCAACCCGCCGGCTGGCGCCCGCCGACGAGTTGGTCGCCCTACGGCTGCTCGACGTAGCCCGGCAATCGTGGGTGACGCGTGAACTGACGGGCCCGGTGCTCGAGCGCGCCGCCGCCCGATTCCCGTCCGAGCCGGTCCGCACGCTGGACGCGTTCCATCTCGGCACCGCGGCCCTGTTCCACGAGGCGCTCGGCGGCGTCACGATGATCTCGCTCGATGACCGGATCCGGGACAACGCCCGGGCACTCGGGATGGAGGTAGCACCCTAGGGCAGAGCGGGTTGAGACCCAAGGCGCTTCAGCTCGTGCTTAGGGTGCAGCCCGACGGATGGCCAGATTGGGAGGTCTGACTGCAAAGGCTGGAATCGGGACAAAGGGGAGACTGATTGTCCCGCTTGCCCCGCGCCTCCGGGATGGAAATCTTTCCGCGGTGGTCTTGGGTCCTCACCTGCTCACCGGGACGCTCCAATGTCCAGCATCCGTCGTCTCGCGATTCCCCTCGGTCTCGCCCTCCTCGCCGGCAGCCGCGTCGGGTCGGCGCAGCTCCCCAGCACCAACCCCTTCGCGGCACCGAGTCCCCTGCTCTATCAGGCGCCGGCCTTCGACCGGATCCGCAACACCGACTTCCAGCCGGCCATCGAAGAAGGGATGCGCCAGCAGCTCGCCGAGGTGGCGGCCATCATCCACGACCCGGCCGCGCCGACGTTCGAGAACACGATCCTCCCGCTCGAGCGCTCGGGGGAGCTGCTCGCGCGCGTGCAGCGGGCGTTCGGCGCCCTCACCTCGGCCAACACCAACGACACGCTCCAGGCCATCCAGCGGGCCCTGGCGCCGCGGCTGGCCGCGCACCGCGACGCCATCTCCTTGAACGACACCCTGTTCCAGCGGATCAAGCGGCTCTACGACCGGCGCGACAGCCTCGGCCTCGACTCGCTGCAGCGCCTCGTCGTGGAGATCTACTACCGCGACTTCGTGCGCGCCGGCGCCCTCCTGTCCGACGCCGACAAGGCGCGGCTGCGCGCGCTGAACCAGGAGCAGGCGTCGCTCACCAACGAGTTCGGGCGGCGGCTGCTCGCGGCCACGCGGGCGGGCGGCCTCGTCGTGGACGACTCCACCGAGCTCGCCGGCCTGAGTGCGGGCGAGCTGGCCGCCGCGGCGGGGGCCGCCACGCGCCGCGGCCTGACGGGCCGGTGGCTGCTGCCGCTGCAGAACACCACGCAGCAGCCGGCGCAGGGCGCGCTGCGGGATCGCGCGGTGCGGCAGCGGCTCTTCGAGGCGTCCACCACGCGCGCCGAGCACGGCGACAGCAACGACACCCGCCAGATCATCCTGCGGCTCGCCCAGGTCCGTCCGGAGCGCTCCCAGCTGCTCGGGTACCCGACGTACGCCGCCTACAGCCTCGAGGAGCGGATGGCGAAGACGCCGGAGAACGCGCTCGGCCTGCTGACCCAGCTCGCGGCGCCCGCGACGGCGAAGGCCCGTGCCGAGGCCGCGGCGATGCAGCAGCTCATCGACCAGCAGGGCGGCGGCGTCCAGCTCCAGCCGTGGGACTGGCAGTACTACGCCGAGCAGGTGCGGGCGGCGCAGTACGCGCTCGACGAGGAGCAGATCAAGCCGTACTTCGAGCTCGACCGCGTACTCGAGGACGGCATCTTCTACGCCGCCCAGCAGCTCTACGGCCTGACCTTCCGCGAGCGGCACGACCTGCCGGTCTACCAGCCTGACGTGCGGGTGTTCGAGGTGTTCGACGCGGACACGTCGCTCGGCCTGTTCTACGCCGACTACTTCAAGCGCGACAACAAGAACGGCGGCGCCTGGTCCGGCGGCTTCGTGAGCCGCTCGACGCTCATGGGCACGCGGCCGGTCCTCACCAACACGTGCAACTTCACCAAGCCCGCCGCGGGGCAGCCGGCGCTGCTCACGTGGGACAACGTGACCACGATGTTCCACGAGTTCGGCCATGCGTTGAGCGGCCTGTTCAACGCGGCGCCCTACCCGCGGCTCGCGGGCAACATGCCGCGGGACTTCACCGAGGTGCCCTCGCAGTTCAACGAGCACTGGGCCCTGCACCCCGAGGTGTTCGCGCACTACGCGCGGCACTACCAGACGGGCGCCCCCATGCCGGCCGACCTCGAGGCCAAGATCCGGCGCACGACGACGTTCGACCAGGGCTTCGCCACGACGGAGTATCTGGCGGCGGCGCTGCTCGACCTGGCGTGGCACACGTTGACGGTCGGCGAGCGTCCGGCGGACGTGGACGCGTTCGAGACGCAGGCGCTCGGGCGCTACGGGGTGGACCTGCCGCTGGTGCCGCCGCGCTACCGGACCAGCTACTTCTCGCACATCTGGAGCGGCGGCTACGCCGCGGGCTACTACGCGTACATCTGGAGCGAGGTGATCGACGCCGACGCCTACGCCTGGTTCCTCGAGCACGGCGGGCTGACGCGGGAGAACGGCCAGCGCTTCCGCGACATGATCCTGTCGCGCGGGGGGAGCGGCGACGTGGCCGTGATGTACCGCGCCTTCCGGGGGCGGGACCCGGAGATCGGGCCGCTGCTGGAGAACCGGGGGCTCAAGGGGGGCACGGGGAGCACGCGCTAGCCACCAAAGCGGGCTCGGGAGTGAGTTGCCGCGGGGATGCGCCGCACGCACCTTTGAGGCATGTCGTCGCCCGCCCTCGAGTTGCAGCAGCGCCTGGTCCGCGCGATGAGCCCGGAGGAGAAGATCCGGGCGAGCGAGGCGCTGCGGCGGGCCGCCTGGGACCTCAAGGCGGCATGGATCCGGAGCCAACACCCGGATCTGCCGGAGGGGGACGTGCAGGACGCCGTCCGGCGGTGGTTTCGTGACGCCGCCGCCTGACCTGTTCGCACGACTCCTTCGTCCCCTCCACGAGAGCGGTGTTCCATACATGGTGACCGGTGGGCTCGCCGCCATCATCTATGGCGAGCCTCGGCTCACGAACGACGTGGATCTGGTGCTCCAACTCGCGCCAGCCGACGCCGAGCGGCTCGCGGCCGCGTTTCCCACCGAGCGCTACTACGTCCCTCCGCTCGAGACGATCCGCGAAGAGGCGGGGCGTCGGGCGCATGGCCACTTCAACATCCTCGACCTGGAGACGTCCCTCCGGGCCGACGTGTACTGTCTGGGCGAGGATCCCCTGGGCACGTGGGCCATGGCGCGTCGCCGCGCGCTGCCGATCGCGGACGGCACCGTGTGGCTGGCACCGCTGGAGTACGTGATCCTGCTCAAGCTGCGCTACTACCGCGAGGGAGGCTCCGAGCGCCACTTGCGGGACATCGCTGCCATGCGGCGGATCAGCGGGGAGCTCATCGATGGGCCGGCGCTGGACGAGTGGATCGCGCGCCTGGGCCTCACCGCCGAGTGGAGGAAGGCACGAGAGATCGCGTGACCGGCGCTCGTCGTCAGTCCACCGTGACCACGACCTTCCCTCGGGCGTGCCCCGCTTCCAGATAGCGCATCGCCTCTTGCGCCTCGCTCAGAGGGTAACGGCGGTCGATGACCGGTGTCATCTTGCCGGCCTGCATGAGATCAGCCAGGACGGTCAGATCCTTCGGGTTGAGGTTCGCCATGAAGAAACGCATGTCCTGACTCACGAACCGTGACAACAGAGCCACCTTGAGCGCCCGAGCCAGAGGGGAAGCCCATCGCCCGGGCGGACCCCCGATCATCACGTATTTCCCCGTGGGCTCCAGGACGCGCCTGAGTGCTGACAACGAGTGGTTCCCGACGTTGTCGAGGATCAGATCGTACCGTTCCCCACGCGTGGTGAAGTCCTCCTTGGTGTAGTCGATGACCTGATCCGCGCCGAGCGACCGGACCAGGTCCACGTTCCGCGTGCTGCACACGCCCGTCACATTGGCGCCGAATGCCTTCGCGATTTGCACCGCGAACGTGCCCACGCCTCCCGACGCCCCGTTGATCAAGACCTTCTGCCCGGGCTGGATCTTTCCCCCGTCGCGCAGCCCCTCCACTGCGGTGAGAGCCGCTACGGGAACCGCGGCCGCCTGCTCAAACGTCAGGTTGGCCGGCTTCAGCACGAGGGTGCCATCCTCGCGCATCGACACGTACTCGGCGAGGGCCCCGGAGCCGCCCCCCAAGACCTCGTCGCCCGGCTTGAACCGGGTCACGTTCTTGCCGACCGATTCGACCACCCCCGCGAAGTCGACCCCCAGCTGGATGTCCTTGGGTTTGCGCAGGCCCATCATGACGCGAGCGATGTACGGCGTGCCCCTCATGAGGTGCCAGTCGAGCGGATTGATGGCAGCCGCGCGCACCCTGACCAACACGAGATCGTCACCGGGAGAGGGCTTTTCGACGGTGGCCAGCCTGAGCACATCGGGGGATCCATACTCGCAGTAGACAATCGCGTTCATCGGGTTCCTCGGCGCAAACGTATGGGGATCGCCGCAGATGTTGCTCGAGGTCCAGTAGGCGACGAGCGCCCCCACCACCAGGGTCAGGGAGACGGCGGCCGCACTCCATTTCAGGATTCGCTTGAGCGTCACGGCTGTGGCCCTCCATGAGCACGGCGTGCGGCCCGCTGCTGAGATCAACCCGCGTCGTCACACGCACTGGTTCCTGTGGGACTCCCCTACGATTGGGCCTGGCGACGGTTTCAGACCGGCCTGGCAGGCGACCTCGAACAGGGCGCGATCCGGTAACGTGCGGGGGTCGGCAGGAAGCGGCAGGAGTCGGTGGTCCCGATTCCCGCGCAGCCCTCGCGACGGCCCGCCTCAGGGTTGGCTTTTCCGGAAGGCCGCTGAGGCGGTCCGTCGACGCACCCTGAGCCAACCCTCATCGGCGGCCTTCGTCGCCTCGGGTCCGCCGGCTCCGCCGTCTACCTCGCCTGCTCCTTCTCCACGTTCAACTGCTCAATATCCACCCCCGGATACCGCGGATCGCCCATGAGCCACCGGATGAAGTACTCGGAGCGGACCCAGTACCAGTAGTCGCTCATATTGCCGTAGGCATGGCGCTGGCCGGGGAGGATGAAGAAGTCGAACCGCTTGTTCGCCTTGATCAGCGCCTCGGCCATGCGATACGTGTTGGCCGGATGCACGTTGTTGTCGATGTCGCCCGTCGAGAGCATCAGGTGGCCCTTCAGGTTCTTGGCCAGGGCCGAGTTCCGCTCGATGTTGTACTCGAACCACGTGCTGTCCGCGTCGTGCAGCTCCTTGATGCCGTGGTGCTTCTCCGACCAGTTCCAGTTGTAGACGTCGTTGTCGTGGTTGCCCGACTCCGAGACCGCCACCTTGTAGAAGTCGGGATAGACCAGCATGGCCGCGGTGGACATGAAGCCGCCGCCCGAGTGGCCGGTGATCCCCACCCGATCGAGGTCCAAGTACGGATGGAGGTCGTGCAGCTGCTCGATGGCGGCTTTCTTGTCCGCCAGGCCGTAGTCCCGCAGGTTGCCGTAGCCGTAGTTGTGGTACCACTTCGACCGCGACGGATGCCCGCCCCGGTTCCCCACCGTGACGATGATGAACCCGAGCTGCGCGAACGACGTGGTCTCCGCCACGCGGGTGACCCACGACTGGTTCACGGCCTCCGTCTGCGGCCCCGGATAGACGTACGCGATGACCGGATACACCCTGGTCGAATCGAAGTCGAACGGCTTGTACAGCACGCCCGAGAGGTCGGTGACGCCGTCGGCGGACTTCACGGTGTACGGCTCCGGGAACCGGTAGCCCGCCGCGAGCAGCTTCGAGAAGTCCGCCGTCTCGAGGTCCATCACCTTGCGTCCCGTGGCGCCGTCGTACAGCGCCGAGGCCGGCACGGCGTTCACCCGCGAGTAGTTGTCCACCAGGTAGCGCGTGCCGGGGCTCAGGCCCTCCTGGCCGCCGAAGCCGCTGTACGCCTGCCGCCTGAGGTTGCCCGCCTGATGGTCGAAATCGCCCGGGTCCAGCAGCGTGAGGCCGCCGCCGTCGAGCCCCACCCGGTACTGATGCAGGTAGTACGGATCCTCGCCCGGCTCGCGCGCGTTGCCCGAGAGGTAGACCACGCCGCGCGTCTCATCCACGCCGATGATGCCCTCGGTGCGCCACGGGCCCGACGTGACCGCGTTCTTGAGGGTGCCGTCCGGCGCGAACCGGTAGACGTGCCCCCAGCCGTCGCGCTCGGACCACCAGAGCATGTCGCCCGACTTGAGCAGCTCGAGCGGCTCGTGCTCGACGTACGTGTTGAGCCGTTCCTCGATGAGGGTCTTGACGTCGCCGGTCGCGGCGTCGGCCACACCCACGTCCACGCTGTGCTGATCCCGGCTGCGCCGCCAGAAGTAGACCTGATTGGCGTTGTCGGCGAGCCACAGCGTGGGCTGCGGGGCCTCCCGATCGGGATAGCGGAGCTGCCGGGCGTCGAACAGGCCCAGCCGCTGGTCCGTGAACCGGTCCGCCTTGACCTTGACCGTCGTCTTGGCCGCGAGATCGATCACCTCGAGCTCGGACTGGGCGACGTGCTTCTCGCCCGGCATGTCGTACTTGTAGGTCTCGAGCTGCGGGCGCTTGTTGCCGGTCGAGTGGATCACCCAGAGGTCGCCCGACTTGCGCTCGTCCTCGCGCACCAGCGCGATCCGCTTGGAGTCCCTGGACCAGCTGACGGGCGCGTGCTTCCTGTGGTCCTTGTTCTTTTCGACCTCGTCGTCGGTCATCCCGCGGTCGGCGTCGGCGTAGCTGTAATCCTTCTCGCCGTCCGTGGTGAGCTGGGTCTCCGGCACCTCGACCTTCCACTCCGCGCTGTCGGCCTGCGTGCTGTCCTTGCCGCGCCGCGCGTCGAGGATCTTCTGGTAGTCGTCGCGCGTCATCAGGTACAGGTTGTCGTGGCGCGCGTACACGATGGTCTTCCCATCGGGCGAGATCGACGCCCAGTCCGGGTGGTCGTCGGGCGCCTTCCAATCAGGGATCTGGCTCAGGGTCTGCGTGCGCACGTCGTAGGTGAAGTGGAACATCTGCTTCTTCGGCCGCGGCCGCCGCGCCCGCTGCCCCTGCACTTGCCGCTGCTGCTCCCCCCGCTCGGCCTCCACGTCCTGCGTGGTGTCGTCCTGCGAGGATTGCACGTCGAACTGGAGCGTGTTGGCGTCCACGAACCGGATCCGGCGGATCGGCAGGTGCTGCGCGTCCCACGGGTCCTTGGTGATGCGCGTCAGCTCGGCCGCGATCCGCGCGTTGTCGAAGATCGGGCGCTTGGAGGCGGCCGCGGGGTCCACGAGATAGTAGGACGTGCCGGCCGCGGACTCCCACGAATACCAGAACTTCTCGGTCCCCTCGATCCAGCGCGGGCTCACGGTGGTCGAGTAGATCAGCTTGCTGAACTTGTAGGGCGCAAACCGGGCGCCGAGCAGCCAGTTGGCGATGCGGACGGTATCGCCCGAGCCGGCGGGGGCGGCGGGGCCGGCGGTCCCGACAAACGCCGGTGTGTGGTGATCCGGGGTTTGCGCACGAGCCGAGGACGGTTGGGCGGCGATCACCATCAGGAGCAGGCTCGCGGTGACGAGCCACTGTGACGGGCGGGCATGGCGCGGAGGGATCATGGCGGTTCCTCGGAAGGGTTGGGCGGCTAGCGGTCAGGCTGATAGGCGGTCAGGCGGCTAGGCGGGTGGAAACTAGCTGGCGGGACGGACTTGCGCCTTTTCTCCACGAGACCAACGTCGAGCCCGCCCTAGCGGCGCCAGTGGAGCCGCCCGGCCAGCCCCCGGGGCAATCCGGTATCCCGAACCAAGGGCGTAGCCTGGTTAGGGATACCGCATAACCCTACCTAAGCGCCCAGTTGGTTGGGAATCGGAAGCAACCCTGACTCACGCCGCAGTCCAGCCGCAGCGCGCGTTTCACCTCAGAGGTTCATCTTGCGCAGCAGGGCGTGATAGCGTGCGTCGCCCCGCACCGGTTCCAGGAAGGGATAGGTCTTGATCGGCATGACGAGGGGGTCGCGGACCTCGATGGCTTGCTCGAGCCGCTCGAACGCGGCATTCCACTCGCCCAGGCCAATATGGCCGAATGCGAACGTCGAGGGGGGAACGTAAGCGGACTTGGCGGCCTCGGCCGCGCGCTCCAACAGCGCGCGTGCGTCGTCGGCGCGGCCCGCCCGCCCGTTGACAAAGGCCAGGAATCCGAGCGTGAACGGTGAGCCCCTCGACAGGTCATGCGCCTTTTCCAGCGCGGCAACGGCCTCCGTTTCCGCACCGACCATATCCCGATGCATGCCGAGCGCCCAGTAGCCCAGGAAGTGGTGGGGATCCAGCGCGATCATGTGCTGCGCCTCGTCGTCCATGCGATCCGGGCGGCCGGCCAGGAGGCTCATCACGGAGAGCCACCAGCGGGCGTGGACCGACAGCGGATCGCTCCGCACGATGTCCTCGATCTCCGCCATCGCTTCCGCGACGCGGCCGTGAGGGAGGAGGCCGCTGATGGCGTAGCGCAGCTTCACGAGCGGCGACTCGTGGTTCAGCTCCAGGGCGCGGCGGAGCTCACGGTCCACCTCGGGCCAATCGTAGTCGAGCTCCTTGCGCAGCATGCCGAGGAGCGCGTGGGTCTCGGCCGACGTGTCATCCAGCTCCAGCGCGCGCAGCGCGTACCAGGTGCTCGCCGAAAACGCTTCGCGCGGAGGGGCGTTGCCGAAGAACCCGAGGAACCAGTGCAACTCCGCCATCGAGTCGTACGCGACCGCGAAGGCTGGATCCCGCTCGAGCGCGCGCGCGTAGCACGCCTGCGCCTGCGCGAGGCCGTCCGGTGTCCCCTTCGCGAAGTGGTACCGGCCTTCGAGGAATGCAGCGTGCGCCTCGCGATCGACGGCCGGACGCCTTGACTCGCCACCCCCTCGGCCCAACTCGCCCCGCAGCCGCTCGGCGACCGCCGCGGCGACGTCGTCCTCGAGGACCAGCAGGTCGGCTAGCTCGCGATCGTAGCGCTCGCTCCACAGATGAGACCCGTCCTGGGCGGAGACGAGCTGCGTCGTCACGCGCACCCGGGAACTGGCCCGACGCACGCTGCCCTCGAGCATACTCTCGACGCCAAGCCGCGCTCCAGCCTCACGCACGTCGAGGCCCAGGCGCCCGACCGCGAATGAGGAAGTCCGGGCAATCACGCGCAGCTCCGGGATCTGCACGAGTGCGTTGATGATCTCTTCGGCCAGGCCCTCGCAGAGGTAGTCGTCCTCACGGGCGCCGCTCATGTTCGTGAACGGCAGCACCGCGATGGAGGGACGCCGATCCGGCGCGCGGGGCACGGTGAGGACTGGAGGGAGGTGCGTTGCGGCCGCCAGCGCCACCGCGAAGTCGGCGGTTGTCGCGAATCTGTCCGCGGGTGTCTTCGCGAGGCTCCGCGTCAGCGCCGCCGCCACCCCGCTCGGCACCGACGGCCGGATGTTGGTGATGCTCGGCGGCTCGGCCGCGAGATGCTGATGGACGAGGCTCTCGATCGTCGGCCCCGTGAACGGCGGCTGCCCGGCGAGCATCTCATAGAGCACGCAGCCCAGCGAGTAGAGGTCAGACCGGCCGTCGAGGTCCCGGCTCCCGGCTGCCTGCTCGGGACTCATGTACGCCGGCGTCCCGATCGCGAGCCCCGTCTCGGTGAGCTTTTCCCCACCCGCCACCGTCAGCGCCCGCGCAATCCCGAAATCGGCCACGACCGCGTGCCCGCTCTCCAGCAGGATGTTCTCCGGCTTGATGTCGCGGTGGATCACTCCACGGCTGTGCGCGTAGGACAGCGCGTCCGCTACCTCGCGGGCAATCTGGAGCGCGTCGTCTACCGGGAGCTGCTTTTCGCGGGTGAGCCTCCCCCTCAGGGTTTCCCCCTCCACATACGGCATCACGTAGTACAGGAACTCGGCCGATAGCCGATGGCCGATGGCCGATGATTGCGCAGGCTCATCGGCCCGCCCGGCGGTATGCCCGCTGTCATATACGGGCAGGATGTGCGGATGCGTGAGCTTCGATGCGACCTCGATCTCGCGCAGGAACCGCTCGGGGCCGAGGACGGCCGCCAGCTCGGGCTTCAAGACCTTGAGGGCGACGGGGCGGTGGTGCTTGAGGTCTTCGGCGAGGTAGACCGTCGCCATCCCGCCCTGCCCCAGCTCGCGCTGGAGCGTGTAGCGGTCCGCGAGGGCCGCTGTGAGACGAGCGACATCGTCCGTCACGGGCGCTCCACCATCTGTCCGCCGGTCACAGACCCGAGCTCCGGTCGCCCGCCGCCGCGCTTGGCTGACGCATCAGAAGCTGATCTCGAGGCCGAGCCGCGCGGCCATCGGGGCCTGGTACGCCACGGGCTGCTTGTACTGCGGGTTCGGGGACGCCGGGTTCCCGTTCTCGTCAAGAGGGGTGTAGTGCACCTCGTCCACCTGCGTGGCGCGGCGCGGGTTTCCGACGTGCAGGGCATCCAGCACGCGGTAGCGCACCCCGCGCCACGCGCCCTCCGCGGCGATCTCGAGCGCGGTGGAGTCCCGCCGGGGGGCGGGAAGGAAGTCGAAGCTGCCCTGGCCGGGGGTGCCCAGCGCCCAGTAGATGCGAGATCTTGGCCAGGGGCGTACTTCGCGGCCGAATCGGCGATCATCTGGATTGTCCAGCGCCGGAGCCCCAACACCTCGATCGTGAGCTCTAACTCGCCAGCAGCAACGCAAAGTGAACGTACCTGCGAATCTGCCACGCAGCGAACTCCTGTTCCTGCTGAACGTACGGGCCGGCGAGCTTCAAGCGCCGGTTAGGCCGCTCAGGGGTTGCAGATGCCAGACCGGAGGCGAAAGAAGCGGGCGGCGTTGTTGCATAAGATGTCCGACTTCTGCTCGGCGGTGAGGAACTCCGCCTCGAGAATGATGTCGATGCCCAGACCCTGCTGATCCGCGAAGTCCGAGCCGAACATGACGCGCTTGCCGAAGCCGGACTCCACCAAGCCGCGCAAATAACGGAGGTACGCGGGCTTCGGCATGACCACTTCGAACTGGAGAACGCCGACATCGACATACACGTTCGGATGCGCGTAGAGGAGCGCCAGCATCGACTCTAATCGCGGCCACCCCGCGTGCATAACGTACATCCGGAGGCGCTTGTGCCGGAGCAGAACCTCCTCCAGGAGCAGCGGGTCGCCCGCGGCCATACGAAAGTTGGGCGACTTGTGGGGAACCGGGCTCACGTCATATGCAGCTGCTGGCGGTCCTGGTCCCATGTGGATGGCGACCGGCACGTCAAACTCCTCTGCGAGACGCCAGTACGGTTCCAGGCGAGGGTCGTTCGGAGTCATACCTACGTACTCGGGCACGAGCTCGCCCAGAACGCGAAGGCGCCCAGCTCGCAACTCGGCGCGCAGCCAGGTCGTGTCGGGAAAGTCCGCGCCGTTGTCGAAACAGGCAAGCCCGGTGTTGGGCATTCGACCTCGTTCGCAGGGAAAGAGCAAGCCGAGGTAGAAGCGGCCCGTGTCGGCGTTGGCCCACGTCCGCAGATCGGATTGGAGTACGGAAACGACGGCGAACCGGACGTGCAACGAGTCGTGCGTGGCGACCACGCTGCGCGGTTCCTGCCCCGAGTGAACGTGCACGTCGATAACGGGGGGTCGTTGTGCCAGCGCGGTCTCGGCTGGCGCGAGCAGCGAAGTGGCAGCAGTTAGAGCTAGCAGGCGCAGCGTAGTCCCTCCAAACGCCGCCGACCTGAGCGGCCTAACGACTGTGCGCTTACGCTGCCGGCCCTCGGCCAGCAGCAACTCCACAGGTGCAGCGCGTCAAGCGGGCCTGCCACCTAACACGCCATCTGCCTAAGCTCTTTCGCGACGACGCTGCACGGATCCAAAGTGCTGGTCTCAGTTTTCATCCGCAACCTGCTACCAGTAGCAGGTATTGCAAAACGCAAGACCTCAGGGGCGCTACCCGTCACCCGAACGTGCCCCCGCGCCGCTCCCACCTCCACGACCCGCGACCGGAGCGAGGCTGGGAACGCTACACGATGTCGAGCAGCCGCTCGACCCACAGCCCAACCGCGTCCGTGATAGAC